>NZ_MEDS01000001.1 GCF_001724135.1 Comamonas sp. SCN 65-56
CAACGGCGCATGGCTGCTGCGCGAGAACGGCACAACGGCGCACAATGAGTTCATCCTGGTGCCGGTACGTGCCGCACAGGCCGGGCAGTACGCCTTGTCGGTGGTGACCATGGCGAAGAAGGAGCAACCCACACTTGAAATGCTGGTCAACGGTCACTCAGTCGGTGTGGTGACGCAGCCCACGGCGGATGCGGGCTCGGCTGTTGCTTCAAGCG
Organism: Comamonas sp. SCN 65-56; assembly: GCF_001724135.1. Lineage (GTDB taxonomy): Bacteria > Pseudomonadota > Gammaproteobacteria > Burkholderiales > Burkholderiaceae_C > Comamonas_C. Next base: position 216 of record NZ_MEDS01000001.1, read on the forward strand.
CCGTCGAAGTGAGCTTGCCCGAGGGCATCTCGATCGTGCGCATTCGGCTGAAGACCGGCGCGGAGGCTTGGCCGCGTGACCTGGTTTTCGCAGCCAAGTGAGACGCACGCGGTAGTGGAGCAGTTCAGCACCGCCAAATACCAAGCCTGACCCGTTCACCAGGTACGCATGAAGAGACTGAAACGATACGGGCCGTTGATCGGCGTGCTTTTGGCATGGCTGCTGCTGTTCAGCCCGCGCCTGCTGCCCGGCATCACTATCAAATCGCTTGCCTGGGTCGCCATCTCGGCTTTCCTGTTCTGGCTGCTCGCGTTTCGGCGCTGGTCGCTGTGGCTGGCCGTGGTCGTGCTGGCGCTGGCCGGGGTGCTGGACATCTTTCATGTCTATTTCTTCGGCAAGCTGACGGACGAATACCTGCTTGCCACGGCGCTGCGCACCACCCCGGCGGAGGTGGCCGATTTCTTTTCGATGTTGCCGCTGCGGCCGCTGCTGCTCAGTGCGCTGTGGCTGGTCTGGTGTGTGCTGTCGGGGCGGTGGCTGGCCCGTGTGGCGCCTGGTGTGCTTCGCGGCCACCGTTTTTTGCGATGGACATGGTCGGCCCCGGTGCTGGCCTGGCTTGCGTTGGTGTTGGCGAATGCTTGGGGTAGCGATGCACTTCGCTGGCAGATTCACGACAAGACATACAAGATCTATCCGACGCACCTGGCGTGGGCAGCGTGGAAGTACCACTTGATGGGCACGGCGGTGATGGACCCGCCGCTGCTGCCCGTAGCAGCCGCAGCGCCCGCGCAGGCGGATACCGTCGTCGTCGTCCTCGGCGAAAGCGCCTCCGCACAGCGCTGGTCCTTGCTGGGCTACCAGGGCGACGACACCAATGCGCCGTTGCGGGGCCTTGACGGGCTTGGCGTGAGCACCGTGCTCGCGCGCGGGCTGAACACTGCCGGTGCACTGCCTTTTGTGCTGACGGGCCAAGCTAGCGCGGACAGCGTCCGCCACCGGGCGCCGTCGTTTCTCGATCTGGCGCACCAGGCGGGCTACAAGGTCTTTGTTCTCAGCAATTCACGCAATGCACCGGTCGCGGATTTTTTCGATCAGGTGCTGAGCCGTTCCACGGCCGTGTATCGCAAGCTGGGCGATGGCGGGCCGCATGACGGCATCCTCACGCCAGCCTACGAGCAGGCGCTGGCCGACCCGGCCCCGCGCAAGCTGATCGTGCTGCATACCTTTGGCAGCCATGAAATCGTGCAAGACAGGTATCCGCCCGAGCTGGCGCGGTTTGCCGACCCTTACGACAACTCCATCCTCTATACCAGCACGCTGCTCAAGCAGTGGACAGGCATGCTCGACGCCTCCGGCGCGCGCCGCTCGGTGCTGCTCTACACCAGTGACCACGGGCTGATCATGCCGCCGTGCAGCAGCGACTATCGCCATGGCCGCAGCCTGGCGAGCCTGGTGCCGTTTCTGGCATGGGCCAATGCGGGTGCGCGAGCGCTTTTGCCTGCCTTGCTGCCACCGGGCGGGCACAGCAATGCGCTGGTGGCCGAGGGGGTCATCCGTGCCGTTGGCTATGGCGCGGTGTTGCAGCAGCCAGGTTGGCCCGGCAGTGCCAACCCCACGTTTGAAGGCCACAGCTGGCAGGCTTTGCGCGGGCTGGATGCGTGTACGTTGCGCTGAAAGTGATCAGCGCCTTTGGGCATATCGGCTCAGACCTTGGTAAGCGCACCCCAACCAGCGATGACTCGAACTGTCACAAATGCTAGCTGTTGACGCTTGTCCAGCAAGCGCGAGGGCCAGAAAATACTATAAAACGAAGCCTCTCCGTCCCCTGGGTGCACTAACCCTTGCGCAGCGCAATCCACTGCATCGGCAGCTTGCCGTCCAGCTCGATCTGGTAGCTGCCGTCCCGGTACTGCGCAGGCAGTTCAATCCACTGGTTGAACGGCCCGTTGCGCCAGGTCTTCAGGCCCGCCGGGGCCTTCACCGCGATGCTGCCGGCCAGCGGCTCTACTGCGAAGGGTGCGCGGTTGCCTTGCTGGGGCAGGGAGCGCGTGCCTATGGAGACCAACACATTGCCCGATGCGCCCAGCGCCGCGTCGTCCAGGCTTTGCACCGCCACTGAGGCATTGCGGGTTTGCAGGTTCAGCCGCACGGCTGGCAGATCGACGGGGGCGCCGCCAATCCAGCCCATCGCCGCCTGAGTACGGGCGGTGTTGATGGTGTAGGTGCCCCTGGCCCAGTTGCGCGTCAGCTCGCCGGTGTCGCTGGTCACTTCCTGTGTGCCCTCGGGCAGCAGGGATTTGGCAGGGTCCTTGATGACGATGGCGCCAGCGGGCGGCGCGCGACGCGTGAGCCAGGGCAGTTGCGGCGTAGCGGGCATGGCGATCAGCAGGCGCCCCAACTCCGCGGCGCTGCGCAGCGCCGGCGCATTGCCCGCCGAAGTGGCTTGGCCGAAGAACGCATCGGTGCCCGGGTCATAGACATAGGTAGTTTTGGCCGCTTGCACGTCGCCACGGCGGTACATCAGCGCGGCCGCGCTCAGCATCGGCAGCAGCGATGGGTCGTTGTACGAATGCCAGTTCCCGGCGCTGCCGCCCTCACGCGGTGGCTCCTGCGTGTAGGCGTAGTGCATCAGCGCGCGCCAGCCTTGGTGCGATGCCATGGCCGCCATCCACAGCGGCAGCGTGTGCCGGTCGTAGCCGGGGAAGGGCTCGGCATTCCATTCGCTCACCGCCAGCGGCATGTCCACCACCTGCGCCGCCGCCAGCCAATCGCCCAGGTGGGCCGCCCAGGCCGGGTCTTTCTGCAGCTGGCCGGGGCCGCCGTAGGCGTGCACGTCGATCAGATCGCCGGTGGTAAGCGCAGGCAAGGAGAACAGCGGGTTGTTGCCCCAGGTGTTGGTGGTGGCCAGCGGCTGCTTCACGCCCAGGCCGCGCAGCTGCGCCACCATGTCCTCATCAAAGTTGTGTTCCAGATCGTTCAGAAAGATCTTGCTCGGCCCCGGCTCCCAGCTGCGCCAGGTCTTGTTGGGTGGCAGCCCGGTCTTTTTGGCAAAGGTCTCGGCGGCGTTCATGTAGAGTTTGTTGTGCAGCGGCACGCCCTTGTCGGGCAGCATGGCGTTGCCGAAGTGGTGCGTCACGTCGTTCTCGTTGGTGATGAGCATCGCCACGATGGCCGGGTCGTCCTTGTACGCCAGGTGGGTGTAGGCGTTGCGGTGCGTTACGTACTGCTCGTTGAAGCGGCGCATCGCCGCCTGCATGGTGACGTTCACGTAGTTGAAACCCTTGGGTTCCACCGCATCCTTGCCCTTGGCCAGCTCGTCAAAGCCGTAGATGTCGTCGCCGCGCTTGAACTGCCGGCCCACGTGCAAATCCAGCCACACCGCGATGCCCTCATCCTTCAGGCACTTGATCCACCAATCGAGCTGGTCCAGCGCCGCAGGGTCCAGCGTGTTGGTTTGGGTGATGGTCTTGGGGTTGCCAAAAATGTTCGGCGTGACCCAGGGGGAATCATGGTGGTGTAGGCGCACCAGGTTGTAGCCCAGCTGCGCCAGCCGTTTGGCCTGCTGCTGCACCACCTCGCGCGGGGTGCTGAAGAGGGCGTAGGCCGTCACGTTCGTGCCCCAGTAGCGCGCGGGCGTTCCGCTGCCCGTCAGCACGTCGGCGCTGGCCGGGTCGTTCTTCAGCGCCTGGTCCAGCAGGCCTTGCGGCGCGGTGCGCGTGTCGATCGCGTCGCGCGGCCAGCTGGCCGCCGGTGGGCCGCCCAGGCGCTCGGCCAGCGGCGCCAGCCAGGCGGCGTTGCCCGTCCAGCTCAGCGTCACGGCGTAGCGCTGCTCGCCCGCGGCGATAGAGCCGTCGTAGAAATAGGCGCGCACCTCCGTCGGGTTGTTGCGCTCAAAAAACACCTTGGGCAGGGGCGGATCAAAGCGCATGGTGAACTGCGCCGCCCCGGCCTGGCCCCATTGCCAGCCGGTATTGCCCGGCAGCAGCACGGGCTTGCCCATCAACGCGCCAAAGGTTCCCAGGTCAAACTTGAACACCGCGCCGCCGCCAATCACGTCGGGCTGCGTGCTGCGCGCTGCCACGCGCAGCTCATACGTCAGCGTTTGCGCCTGCGGCGTGGCCGTCTGGCCCATCCAGGCAACGCCCAGGTCTTTCACCTCGCCCACCAGCCGGTAAGCACCCGCGCCATTGCCCGCCAGCGCGCTTTGCACCCCGGCCCATTTCCATTTGGCGCCCCAGAAGGCCCAATCCGCGCTGAAGCCGGGCTGCCCGCCCAGGCTGGCGCTCGGCAGGCCGTGCTGCTCGCTGATCTGCACTTGCCAGGCGGGTGCGGCCTGCGCCGCGATGCCGAAAACGGCAAACGCCAGGCAAGCCCCCATCCTCACAAATATTTGCGTCATATAGGCCTCCAGCACTTGATGGACAAGCGTAACCAGCTATGAATATTGCAGAAACGGCTGGTGCGCACGCCAAGGGACAGCAGCGCCAGCGGCAACGTCGCCCTCACCGATACCGCCAGCGCGACAGGCGGCGGTACACCACCGGCGGCAGCCAGTCGCGGGCGCGCTCCCAGTTGTGCATCTTGCGTGCCTCGCGCTGCACCTCAGGCGCATCGCTGCCGCGCGGCACATACACCGTGCCGTGCGGCGGCACCTCTTCATGGATGGCGGCCGATGCCGTGTAGTAATACAGCGCCATCGATCGGCGCGCCACGCCCTCGGGCGTATTCAGCGGATCGGGGTGGCCATGCCATGTGTCTGCATCGGTGCGAAAGACCACGCAGCGATTGAGGATGGGCGCCACGCGCTGCACGCAGACGGACATGTCGCGGTTCCACAGTTCCAGCTGGCCCTTCCAGTCCTCTTCCCAGTGCTCATTCAGGTAGACGATCAGGTTCAGCCGCCGCTGCAGGCGCAGCTCTTCGTGTACGCGGAAATCCGCATGCACGCCCAGCAGACCGCCTTTGGTTGTCTCGTGAAAGCCGCCGCCCATGAAGTACGGGTCGGGCAGCAGCCCGTCGATGCCCGTCAGCCCCTCCAGAAACTGCAGCATCGGGCGCGAATTCATGAACCAGAACAGCTCGCGCGTAGGCGCGTCGCAATCTTCGGGCAGGATCTGGCGCTTGTTCTGCCCGGCATAGCCCATCTTGAACATGCGGTCATGCGTCAGCGCTTGTGCCGGAAAGCCCCGCACCGCGCGCTGCAGCACCGCCGGTGGCAAGAATTCATCCAGAACGATGTGGGGGAAGGGCGCTGCCTGGTTGAAGTCCTCCGCCAGCAAGGCGCCCATGCCCCGGGCTTCTTCGGCGGAGAGTGTGAGGTTGTCTTCGATGGGGAGGGTCAGGGTTTGCATGGGCTGCATCCAAGGGCGGCGAAAGGCCTGAAGGGAATCCAAGAGTTTACGAGGGCGCAGCGCGGTGGCAATGGCCCGGATGGACCCGTGCCGCCGCTGCGTCGGATGCTCCGCGCTGGTCCCGCTACCAGTGGGCTGTCGTGAACCGGAAACCGTACACTGAAGGCAGCACTTTGTACCGGAGGCAGCCATGCCCGCACGGACCGCCGCAACCCTCAGCGTTTCTGAAGACGAATACCTTGCCGCAGAGGCCGCGAGCGAGGTGAGGCATGAATACATCGGCGGCCAGGTGTATGCCATGACCGGGGCCAGCGATCGTCACGGCTTGATCGCCAACGCGGTCGCCTTTGCCTTGACTCCGGCTGTGCGCCGCAAGCAATGCCAGCTATTCATCGCAGACATGAAGCTGCGCCTGCAAATTGGCGACGAAACCATCTTTTATTACCCGGACCTGCTCGCGTCCTGCCACGCCCAGGACAGAGAAAAGTTCTTTCGCAGCGCCCCCTGCCTCCTCATCGAAATCCTCTCTGAGTCCACGGCCCGCATTGACCGGCGCGAAAAGCTGCTGGCCTACCAGACCATCCCCAGCCTGCAAAGTTACCTGCTGATAGAGCAGGAACGGCGCCATGTCGAGCTTTATCGCCGCAGCACTGGCTGGCAGGCAGAGCACTACGGCGATGGCGCGCTGCCAAATACGCTCCCGATTGAATGCCTGGACACCTCGTTGTCGCTGGATGCTATTTACGCGGACGTGGCGTAAATCTGCTGCGACACGGAGTGACACCGTACGCAATCAGAGGGCTCGCGCATCCACGCCGCGCCTAAGCATGGTCAACCACGCCACGCCCAAGCCGCCTGTCAGCCAGTAAATGTGCGGCACAACGATCGTGCTTCCAACAGTGGTGATGATGACAGCGATACCCACCAGCGTGGCCAGCAGGCTGCGCCCCAGCGTGCGCCGCTCATCGTTCATTGGCAGGCGCGCCTGCGTGCGCCAAAGGCTCCAAAGTATGCTGGCGAAGAAGCTCGCAAAAAGCGCCAGACCGACGACGCCGTAATTCAAGGCCACGCCGATGTAGCTATTCACGATATCGATAATGCCCTCGCCTTGAATCATCGCTTGCATCTCGGGTGTTTGCAGGTAGTTGGTGGAGCCCAGCCACAAGTTGCGCTCGATCACGATGAGCGCGTTGTCTATCAGGCGCTGGCGGTATTCGACGTTACCCGCCTCTGTTTGGCCAATGAAGGGCAAAAGGTTCAGCACGCGCTGGCCTATACCCAGTGTCGCCATGGCGGCCAGAGTTGCGGCCCCGGCCACTACCAGTTGCAGCGCCTTGCGCATGCCGCCACGTCCCGTAAACACAAAGGTCAGCACCATGGCCACCGCCCCCACCCAAGGGCCGCGTGAGAGGGTGGCAAGTAGACCGGCCATCATCAGCAGCATGGGTGCGGAGCTGCGCAGGTTGGGTTTTTTTTCGCCACGCAAATAAAGCCAAAACCCCAAGCCCACGGTCATCATGTATCCAAGCACAATGGGGTGACCGGCGCTCGCAGCGGCCCTGAGCAGACCATCGCGCCCCAAGTAGTTGCCATAACCCCAGCTCAGCCCGAGGGCACTGGTCATGACCGTATACAGCTTCCAGTGCCGCAAGAGCTCAAACACGGCGACAAGGCCCAGCAGTGATACTGCCATCACATAGGCCGCCATCACCAGCTTGAAATCTTGCAACCTGCGCACCGCCCTGCTTGCAACGTAGTAGGGCAAAAACATGTCCGTCATCAGGTAAAAGCAGCCGCGCAGCGTGCTGGTGACATTGCTCTCACGCAATTGCAGCACCGCCGTCAGCAACAGATAACCCATCAGGCACTTGTCTGCCCATGTGGAGCCCAACCGCAAACTGTCCGACTGGCGCCAGAGCGTCAGCGCCGCTGGCGTCAGCAGTACCAGCGCGAGCAGGCGTGGCTGATCAAGCGTAAAAAAATAGTTGATCAGCCCAAGGCCGGGTACGTCTATGCTGGCCGCAGGCACGACGATCAGCAGCAAACAATACGCGGTCAATGCGCGCACCGGCGTGAACCGCTGTGCCAGAAGCAGGACAACAGCCAACCCCGCATAGATCCAAAAACTGCCAAGCGCAAATGCAGCGACGGTGAGCCCGAACCACAGATTGCGCCATTGGCGCGCAGTTTGTGCCGCGCTTGCTTGTGCTATTGCTGGTTGCATGAACCACCATGCAGCGCTGCACAAGCCGAGTACGACGACGAGGGCGCGCAGGTGTTCTGGCATGTGGGCGTATAAGGAAAAAAGTATTTAGAGCGGTTCGAGACCACTTGTGTGATCTTGGCACCGGCGGCCTGTCAACAGTGTTGGGGTGGTGGCAGACCTGCAATTTCATTCTAAGATGCAGCGCCCTCACAACTGGAGTGAGGCTCGTCTTATCTGTCGTTGAAGCGTCACTTGATGAAGTTGAGAATTACATTTTTGTTGCCCGTATTGGGTTGGTCGGGGGGCAACCGCGTCGTGGCGATTTACGCGCAATGGCTGGCAGAGCAGGGGCATACCGTGGTTTTGGTGTCTCGCTCAGCAACTGCCCCTACGCTCTTTCGCAGAATGAAAAGCTTGATGCGTGGGCGCGGCTGGCCCAGGCACCATCCAGTGCCAGCGTCTTACATGGACGATCTGAACGTGGAGCACCGTGTGGTGCCGATGGGGCGGCGTTTGACTCCCGACGACGTACCGTCGGCGGATGTGCTGGTCTGCACCTGGTGGGAGACGGTGGAGTGGGCCAATGGTCTGCCGCCTGACCGGGGTGTGCCCGTGCATTTTGTGCAGCATCATGAAGTGTTTGACTACTTGCCGCGTGAGCGGTGTGAAGCTGTCTATCGTTTGCCTTGGCGAAAAATCGTGATCGCCCGTTGGCTGGCCGAAGTGATGACCCGGACGTACGACGCAAAAAAGGTAGAACTGGTGCCCAACGCGGTCGATCATGAGATATTTCATGCTCCTGTGCGGGTAAAAAATTCACCGGTCACCATCGGCACGCTGTACCACGAAGCGTCCTTCAAAGGTTTGGATGTGGCGCTGGCTGCCCTCGCCAAGGTCAAGCAGCGCCATCCGGAAGTGGTAATACTGGCTTTTGGCAGTAGCCCGCCAACAGGGGCAAATGCGTTGCCGGATTGGGTGGAGCTGTGCGTTGCTCCGCCGCAAGACACCTTGCGCGCGCTTTACGCGCGCTGTGATGCCTGGCTCACCACCAGCCGCACGGAGGGCTTCAATCTGATGGCCATGGAGGCCATGGCGTGCCGCACGCCCGTCATTTCCACGCGCACCGGTTGGCCCGCCGAGGCAGTGGTTGACGGTATGAACGGTTTTTTGTGCGAAGTCGACGATGTTGGTGCTGTGGTGCAAGCAGTTTGTCGGATCGTGGAAATGGATGCTGCACAGTGGGCACAGATGTCTTCCAACGCGTTTGCAACGGTGGAGCATGCCACTTGGGACGCGTCTTCTCGATTGTTCGAGGCGGCGTTGAGCCGGGCCGTGAGTGATGCCGGTTTGGGCTCGACGAATACCGATGATTTGGCCGGTGTTTGACACCTCATCGTTTGATGATTCAACTGATTTCCACCGTCTGGCGCCACCTTGGCCACGAAGTCACTTTGGTCTCTCTGCCGCACCCGCGCCCACCACTGAAAAGAGCGATCAAGTCCTGGCTCAAAGGGCAAGGCTGGTCCGCTTGGTCACGCATCGTGCCCAGCGACTTGGATGGCTTGGGGCTACAACAGCCGCCCTGGATACCTACCGCCCGCCCACGGCCAAGGACGTTCCTGTCTCCGGTGTCATCATCGCCACATGGTGGGAAGCGGCGGAATGGCTGATGCAATTGCCCGATACGTCCGGCGTCAAGGCCTATTTGACACAGGGGTGTGAAATTGTGATTAACGATAGTGAACGCCCGGATTTACTAAGATTTTTGCGGAATTTTTAATGATGTGGAAGCATGATATTTCGCCGAACCACATATTTATCGGTAGCATCTGCTTTATCACGGTTATCCATCGGCGTTCCCAATAGCGTGGAATATCATGCCTATTTGGCCAGTTTGCCCTTGAATAAGTTATTTTTTCGATTTTAGCTCCCGTTGTTTCAGCCCAGCGTTCGACTGCCCAGGGGAAAATAGGGGTTACATGATAGCAACCTGCAAATGATTCATATCTAAAATATGGAAGCTGAGCAGTTCTGAGAAAAGAAAGCCGTGCCGGAAAATTTATTACATTAGGTGTGGTGACGATCAGAGAGCCACCAGTTCGGGTCAAGCGCAATGCTTCTCGCATAAATTTCCATGGAGACTCAAGATGTTCTATGACTTCTACTGCGATAACTGCGTCAAATTGCTCTGAGTCGAGATTAATTGGTTCGTTGAAATCTGCATAACTGCATGTCATTCCTGGAATTTTGAAGTGTTCAGGATGCAAATCTAAACTCACCACATCAAATCCACGCTTAGAAAGTAATTTGGTTAGGCCACCGCGACCTGCGCCTGCGTTGAGGATTTTTCCACTGCTAAATGGGAGTTGTTTTAAAACAGACTCCCAGACTCCGGGTGCAGTTTGTGGGCTCAAATCTTTCGACAGAGAAGAAATATCCGTATTTATATCTTGATTCATTTTAAAAAATTCTCATCTATTTGTTGAGACAATTTTGTTTCTGAAGTACGATGTTGCCCAATATGGGGCTTCGTGCCAACGTTTTATACTCATCATGTTAACTTTCACCAAGGTTATTTTGCATCATCTCAGTTCCGCCAGGCGGTGGCAACTGATGGCGGTAGCAGTGCTGATGGTATTGGGTGCCTTGGCTGAAGTTAGCACTCTTGGGGCGGTGGTGCCGTTTCTTGGGCTACTGGCCAGCCCTGAATTTGTGGACAAAGCGGGTTGGCTTGCGCATGGTCTGGATGCGATTGTCGGAGTGCTGGGCGTCACTCGGCTGCAGGCGGCCTCTGTGGCGTTTGCCTGCGTGGCATTGGTGGCAGGCGCGCTGCGCTTGTTGTTGACTTGGGTGAGCAACAAGATCATCTTTGCGGTTGGCACAGACCTCGGCGCAGTCGTGTTTGGCAGGGTGTTGCACCAACCGTATGCCTACCACCTGTCCAAAAACAGCAGCGAGACGCTATCGGCCATAGAAAAAGTGGGATATCTGATTGCGGGAGCGCTTGCGCCAATGATGCTCATGGTGGTGGCGGCCATGATGGCGTTCTCCATTCTTGCGGCCCTGTTGTGGGTGGATGCGTTGGTGGCGCTGGTGACTGGTGTCTTGATCGGCGGGATGTATGTCGGCATCAGCTTGTGGACCAAACGGCGCTTGCAGCGCAACAGCCAGACGATTGCCCGAGATGGTGTACTTCGCTTCCAGTACCTGCAAGAGGGTATCGGTGCGATTCGCGACATCACGCTGGAGCACAACCAGGACGTCTATGTGGCGCAGTTTGTGCGGGCCGACAAGGCAGTGCGCAGCGCGCAGGCGGCCAATCTCACGCTGGGCGGTGCCCCTAAGTACGCCATCGAAAGTGTCGCTATCATCCTCGTGATCGTGCTGGCCAACTGGCTGGTGCGTGGCCCTGGTGGTGTGGTGGATGCCTTGCCGGTGCTGGGTGCCTTGGCCCTGGGCGGGCAGCGGCTGCTACCGCATGTACAAACCATTTATAACGGCTATGCCAGCTATCGCGGCACGCTGGCCACCGCACAAGAAACCCTTGCCTTGCTGGATTTGCCTATGCCTCAAGCGGGCACCACGGTGCAATCTGCTGGTAATTTCGGGCAAACATCTGTCACCGCCATCGAGTTGCGCGACGTTCGCTTTGCCTACGGTGCCGAACAACGGCAGGTGCTCAACGGCGTGAACTTGCGCATCAAGGCCGGCGAGCGCGTCGGTTTCGTCGGCGTGACGGGCGGCGGCAAAAGCACGCTGCTCGATATCTGCATGGGCTTGCTTTTCCCCACGTCGGGGGTCGTGGTTGTCAATGGCGAGCCGCTCACGCAGGCCAATCTGCCCTGGTGGCACCATCGCATTGCGCACGTACCGCAAGCCATCTTTCTGTGCGACAAGTCGATTGCGGAAAATGTTGCGCTGGGCGTCGCCCCTTCGGCGATTGACCATACCCGTTTGACACAGGCGCTGGAAGCGGCGCAACTCTCGGAGTTCATTCGCCAATTGCCCCACGGTGTAGAAACTGGCGTGGGCGAGCGCGGCGTGCAGCTTTCGGGCGGGCAGCGCCAGCGCATCGGCATCGCCCGCGCGCTGTACAAGCAGGCGGATGTGCTGGTGCTCGACGAAGCCACCAGCGCGCTCGATGGCGAGACCGAGGCCAAGGTGATGGATGCGATTTACCAACTCAACCCGGGCATCATCATCCTGATGATTGCGCACCGGGTTTCCACGCTGGAGCGCTGCCACCGCATCTACCACCTGGAAGGCGGGCTGATCCGTGAGACTGCATCAGAAAGCATCAAGCAAAATCATGCCTTAGCGCTTGCTGGGCAAGCGCAAGCAGCTACGCAATCGTGAGTAAAAAGCGCTTCGTATGATCGACGTCATCATCGTCAACTACAACACTGCCCATCTGTTGGCGCGCATGTTTGCCGCCTGCGATGTGGCGGGCGAAGGGCTGGCGCTGCGCTACTGGGTGGTGGACAACGCGTCCAAGGATGAATCGCTGGCAGTGCTGCAGCGCGAGCACCCTGGGGTGTTTGTGCAGGCCAATACCGAGAACGTCGGCTTTGGCCGTGCCAACAACCAGATGCTGCCGCATTTGTCGGGCGAATATGTGTTGCTGCTCAATACCGATGCCTTTGTCGCGCCCGATGCGCTGCGCGTGGCGCTGGCGGTGATGCAGAAAAATCCGCGCTGCGGCGTGGTGGGCGTGCGGCTGATGGGAGAGGATGGCGCCCTGCAGCCCAGTTGCCGCTACTTCCCCACGCCGCTCAATGTGTTTTTGAACCGTACCGGCCTGGCGCGGCTGCTGCCTTGGGTGCGGCTGGTGGACGACATGGATTGGGACCACCGGGGCGAGCGCGAATGCGATTGGGTGCCTGGCTGCTTCTTGCTGCTGCGCAAGACGGTGGTGGACCAGGTGGGGTTGTTTGATCCGCGCTATTTCCTCTATTGCGAAGAGGTGGATTTGTGCAAGCGCATCAAGGCCGCGGGCTGGAGCGTGGTGTACACCGGCGCCACCTCCGTCGTGCATTTGGGCGGTGAGAGCGCGAAGTCTGCCGGCACCCTCACGCAAGGCGGGCGCCAGATATCGGCGCTGCAGGTGGAAAGTGAATTGCTGTATTACCGCAAGCACTATGGCCTGGCGGGGCTGCTGGCGCATGTGGCGCTGGTGCATCTGGGTGATGCGCTGCTGATGGGCAAGGATGTGCTCAAGGGGCGCGGCTGGGCGCAGGCGTGCAGCGTCTGGAACAACAGCCGCGCTGTGCGGGCGCTGTGCGGGCGCACGCGCTGGGGGGTGGTGCCGACGCGATGAGGCAGGCGTGATGCAAAACCAAGTCAGCAGTGAGGCGCCCGATTGGTCGCGCGAGGCGCTACGCCCCGGCGAATGGAACCCGGGCAAGCGCCTGCTGGCCAGCCTGCGCGACTACCAGCGGTTGGCGGCCATGCCCGGGCCCGTGGCGGCGCTGCGCAAGAAGTGGGCGGTGCTGCGCCACCGTTTCTGGAGTGCGGTCAGTGGCGCTGATATTCCCTTGAATTCGCAGGTGGGCGGCGGCCTGTTGCTGCCGCATCCCAATGGCGTGGTGGTGCACCCGGCGGCGCGCATCGGGCCCAACTGCCTGCTGTTTCAGCAGGTCACCCTGGGCACGCACAGTGACGGCCGCGCGCCGGTGCTGGTGGGGCATGTGGATATCGGCGCGGGTGCCAAGGTGCTGGGCGGCGTCACCATCGGCGCGCATGCGGTGATCGGCGCCAATGCGGTAGTGCTGGCCGATGTGCCGCCGGGGGCGGTGGCGGTGGGCATTCCGGCGCGGGTGCTGGCGGGCGGCAACCCATCGCGTCAGTAACGTCAGGTGGTTCTGACTTCGTTGAGCAAATCGGGGTGGCGGTCCAGCAGCTTGAACAGTTTGACCAAGGCCAAGGGCGGTTTGGTCTTCCCGTTCTCGTAGCGCGAGAAGGCGTTGACGCCGCCGCCAAAAATTTCGGCGGCCTCGCGTTGCCCCAGGGCGAGTTTTTTGCGTACGCTGACGATGAAGGCGGGGTCTACGATGGCTGCGTTCACCTGCTTGTTGAACGCCTGGATTTCACGCATGACGCGCTCGGTTTCAGCCATGTCGGTAATGGATTCGCCGCACGCGGGGCAGAAATCGGCCGTGACTGCGGGGATCACCGTTGTTTCGCCTTTGTAGGTGTAAGGCAGGTCGCGGGTGTCGTGGATCAGCCGCGCTGCGCCGCAGACAGGGCATTTCATATTCATCACTCCTTGAAAGAAACGATCAAAACGTCGTCGATGACCGTCAGCTTCAGATAGATGTCTCCCGCGTGTGTGCTTGGACGGTACACGTCCTGCCATACCGTGTGATCGGCATGGGTGGCCAGCATTGCGGCCTGCTTCATCGATGGAGCGCTGTCTTGCCCCTCACCCAGCCTCTCCCCAAAGGGGCGAGGGGCAAATCCGGTGGCTCCGGTGCTTCCTCTCCCTCTGGGGGTTGGGGTGAGGGCGTCCAGCGCATCGACGGTGGTTAGCTGTCGGCGCCATGCATCCAAGACCCTGGTTTGCGTCGATGATGGAAAAACGACACCACAACAAGCTCGGACTCCGACGGATGGTAAATGACCGAGTAAGGAAACTTGCGGAGGATGACATGCCGGAACTCCGCCTCAATCTGAGGAAAAGCAAACGGCATGCGGAGCGCGCGAGCTATCGCGGCATCTGCGGACCGGGCGAATTCGAAGCCCAAACCAGTGGAGCGTTGCTCATACCAAGCCTGGGCCTCCAGAAGCTCACCTTGAGCTTCTGGCCTGACCCATAACCGCATCAGGGCTGCCCCTTGAACAGGGTTGCACGAACCTGCTCCCAAGGAAGGCTGCTTGAAGGGTCTGCGCGATGTGCGGCCAGCCTGCGGTGAAGCTCTGCGCGCTGCTCGGGAGACAGCCGGACTGGAGTCGCAGTCTCTGCTGCGATGCTGTCCCAGATGTCCTCAACCAGCTCGATACGCTCGGATAGGGGCAACGAGCGGTAATTGACGGTCGATGCGTTCATGAAGCAAGCATACTTCAGCCTCTCCCCAAAAGGGCGAGGGGCAAGTCCGGTTTGCTCCCTCTCCCTCTGGGGTTGGGGTGAGGGTCGGCAGCGTACCCGATACCATGAAATTCATAGCCAAAAGTGGCTTCAACGCAGTACCATCCAGCGCTAAAAGCTATCATTGAAATAGTGACTGAATCTACACACCTCCAGCCCATCGGCCTGGTCGTCATCGGCCGCAACGAGGGCGAGCGCCTGCGCACATGCCTGCAATCGGTGCTGAGTGCTGGGCGCGCCGTGGTGTATGTCGATTCGGGCTCGGCAGATGATTCAGTTCTATTGCTATTGGCGCGCAGCTTGGGTGCGGTAGTGCGGCGCTGTACAACCATCAACTCACCAGTCGACCATCAAGAGCTTCACACCACTGCAAGCCATGAAACAGTGGTACAAAACCTATCCGCACTTATTCCATTGACGACCATATGATCGCCCGGGATGCGACACCTAAGTAATGTCATGCGCTGTTCGACCTGCAATCGGTTGTGTCTTGTAGGCGATCGGTCAACTTGCCAAGTCAGTGGATACTGTAATTCGAAATCGGGGTTGCAAATTCATGATAGATAAGACTTATATGTTATTTTCCAGGATCCCGCTAACGATAAATGAAAAAGGAGAAATTTTCGGCGGAAAACTTTGGGTGAAAGACCTGAGATTACATTTGGATTATATTTCAAATTTCAATATATGCTGCCCTATCGTTTCGTCAAATAAAGTGGATGATCTTGAGTTGGTTGATTTTTTGAAAATTGATAGAATTTATAAACTTGAATTAGATCGTGGGTTGAGATCGGTATTGAGTAATTTTTTTCCTAATTTTCTGAGTGTTTTTAAAGCGGTTCGAGTGGCATGTATAGTGCATTCCGGTGGTGCTGGATGGGTTTTTCCTTTGTCTTTTTACATATTACCTTTGAAACTGTTTTTAAAATTCAAATGGGTGATTGTTATTGAATCATCTTTTTGGATGTTGGGATCGTGGGAAAAGAAAACTGCGAGGCGATTGGTTGAACATTATTCGCACAAAATTCTTCTTGGCTTATGTTTGCGTCTTGCTGATGCGAGAATTTTCACGCAAACATATTACAGGGACTATTTTTTTAAAAAATCTCCAAAAGATGGTGTCATGATCAATCCGGCTTGTTGGGTGGATGATGATTTAACTATTCCGTTGAGTGTTTTGGAAAATAAACATAATACAAATACATATGCCAATGCAATAAAAATCATTTTCCCTTCGCGAATGGTTGAATCCAAAGGCGTATTTAATTTGTTGGATGCGGTATCGATGATCGATATTGAAAAAAACAAAATACATTTGACAATAATGGGGGATGGGCCATTATCTCGTCATTGCAGTGATTTTGTTGATTCTTATGCCGGGGGTATTGATTTGGATTTTAGACATCCAGTTGATTATGGGCGAGAATTTTATGATTTAATAAGAGAGTACGACTATCTCTTGGTGCCGATCATAAGCGACGAACAACCTAGAGTAATATTTGATGCGTTCAGCCAAGGAGTTCCTGTTATCGGTTCTGATGCATCAGGGGTCTTGGATGTTGTTGACGAAAATAATTCATTAATTTTTAGAAAAAATGATCCTCGGGATCTTGTTCGCGTGTTGTTGTTCGCTTTGGAAAATCCGAAATTGAAGAGTGTTATGGGGCTTGCTGCGCTTGAATCTGTAAAAAATAAAACCCATGCGGGAATGCATAGAGATCGCGAGTATTTTATAAAACGCACTTTGAATGTTTGAAATATCAAGTTAAAATATTTTGAATGTGATGTTGATTTATGGTATGTAACTTGATTATGTGTAAAATTTTCATTTTAATAAATTGCACCCAAGGGTATATGCAAAGTGTTTGACTATATAAAGGCTGATTATTTATCATATCAGAGACGACTTAGCGCCCAAGGATTTTGGGTGATGCTGGTATATCGCTTTGGCCGCTGGCGGTATCAGGTCAAACCTGCGCTGTTGCGCAAATTGTTTTCGCTGATTTACAAAATACTGTTCAAAGGCGTTCAAATTCTCACTGGCATTGAGTTGCCATGCGAAGTGGTGGTTGGGAAAAATTTCGTCATCGATCACTTCGGCGGCATTGTCATCAGCGGCTATGCCAGTTTTGGTGATGATTGCCGCATTCGCAACGGGGTGGTGGTGGGGCTGCGTCGGGTTGACGAGCCTTGTGCACCGCAAATCGGCAATAACGTGGATATCGGGGCTGGCGCCAAGGTGCTCGGCAATATCCGCATTGGCAACAATGTGGTGATTGGCGCCAATGCCGTTGTGCTGCGCGATGTGCCGGATAACCATGTGGCCTATGGTGTACCTGCAGTCATCAAACCTCGTACAGGATTTTGTGATGGGGGCACTGATGAGCGGTGTGAGTGACCAAGCGCTCGCTTGGTTATGCGGTGATTGGTGGCAATGCTGCGGTGTCGGCGGATGCGTCGCCGTGGCGAGTACAATAAAAATTCAAGCAGCTATTTCAGGCTCTAACGCCCATGAATAAAGAGCAACCAGCTATCGGTATCGTAGTGATTGGCCGCAACGAGGGCGAGCGCCTGCGCGTATGCCTGCGGTCCGTGCTGGGCGCTGGGCGCGCCGTGGTGTATGTCGATTCCGGCTCCATCGATGGTTCCGTGGCGCTGGCGCGCAGCCTGGGGGCGACGGTGGTGGCGCTGGACATGGCGGTTCCGTTCACCGCTGCGCGGGCGCGCAATGCGGGTTTTGAGGCCTTGCGTGCGCTCAGCCATGGTGTGCAGTTCGTGCAGTTTGTCGATGGCGACTGCGAGATGGCAGCGGGTTGGCTGCACGCCGCACTCGATTTTTTGACATCGCCAGGGCATGCGCGCTATGCAGTGGTTTGTGGCCGTCGGCGTGAGCGCTTTCCTGAAAAGTCGGTTTACAACCGGTTGTGTGATATCGAATGGAATACCCCGATAGGCGATGCCAAAGCCTGCGGAGGTGACGCCATGATGCGCGTCTCCGCCTTGGCCACGGTGGGCGGCTTTCGCGACGATCTGATCGCTGGCGAAGAGCCCGAACTGTGCGTGCGCCTGCGCGCAGCGGGCTGGAAGATTCACCGACTGGATGCTGAAATGGCGCTGCACGACGCCGCCATGCTGCATTGGCGCCAGTGGTGGCGGCGCAGCGTGCGCGGCGGCTATGCGTTTGCGCAAGGCTCTTGGCTGCACGGCGGCCCGCCCGAGCGCCATTGGGTGCAGGAGACGCGGCGCGCCCTGGCCTGGGGTCTGGCTCTGCCGATTGCCATCGTGCTGGCGGCAGGGTGGGTGGGGGCGGGGGCGATGTGGCTGCTGCTGCTTTACCCGGCGCAGGTGTTGCGGCTGATGCGAAGAGGGGGCGGGGCAGAGCGCGCTTTTTTCCTGGTCGCCGGCAAATTTGCCGAGGCGGCGGGTATCGTGCAATTTGCCTGGAACCGGTTGATGCACCGGCGCCAGCACATCATTGAATACAAATGACCCAATGCCTCGCGCTGTTGGAAGTAAAACCATGACTAGCGTGTCGCAGGGGTTGACCGCCATTAACGTGCCCGACCTGAGTCCGGCCGATGACGCGTTCACGCAGTTGCGAACGCGCCATGCGCTGCGCTGGGTCGGTTTGAGCGGGCAACCCGCCAATGCGCTGGAGCGCGGCATTCGGGGCGTGCGGCTGTCGCGTTACCGCGCTGCGGCGCAGGCCGCGCTGCGCGCTGGGCCGGGCAGCTTTGTCATTTCGCATCTGCCCTTGATGACTGCGGCGGTAGCGCATTTGCTGCGTCTGCGCGGGGATGTACCGCACCTGGGTTTTGCCTTCAATTTCACGCGGTTGCCGATGGGCAGACGCCTGCAGTATCTGCGAGGCGCGTTGCGGCACGTGGACCAAATGGTGGTGTTCTCGCGTTACGAACAGGGACTGTATGCCGAGCACTTCGGAATCGAGCGCGAGCGCTTTCAGTCGGTGATCTGGACGCAAGGGCCGCCGCCGGTGCAGGCCGAAACGGGCTTGAATGAAGTCAGCCCCTATCTGTGCGCCATAGGCGGCGAGGGGCGGGACTTCGCCTTGCTGATGCAGGTGGCGCGCAGGCTGGGCCCGGCGATGAGGGTGGTGGTGGTGGCGCGCCCGCAAAGCCTGGCGGGCTTGCAGGTGCCCGATAACGTCACGGTGCTGACCAATATTCCGCTGGCACAGACCTGGGCGATCGCGCGTGACAGTTGCGGCGTGCTGGTGCCACTGCTCAGCCGGGAAACCTGCTGCGGCCAGATCACGCTGGTGAGCGCCAAGCTGCTCGGGCTGCCGCTGGCCACGACGCGTGCCCACGCCACGCGTGAATATGTCGAGGGGCGAGCCGCCGTGTTGGAGTGCGAGCCTGGTGATGTGGCGGGATTCGCCGATTTGGCGCGGCGCATGTATGAAGAAGCAGCCAGCCTGCGCGCCGTCGCGCAATCGCAGAAATCGGCCGAACAGGCCATTCATGACCGGCAGCACTGGGCCGGGCTTGTTGATGCGTTCATCGAGCGCCATGTGTTGAACCTTTCACGATAGTTGCCATATCCTTGCGCGCCGAGCGGCCCTTGCCCTTGCATCTGGTGTCGCTGGCCGAGGCTTGCCAGCTCAGTTTGCGAGGCTCGTTGAATCCAGCGTGCATGCATTCCGTTGTGCAAATCAATGGCGCACTCCTGTCGAGGTCACCCTCGCCCATCCGAGGAGATTCGGGTGATGCTGTCAGGCCTGATGCGCAGCTTCCCTGCTGGTGATGCGTGCCAGCGCGTCGGCCATGGTGGCGCGCGCCGTGGCCATGTCGAAGTCGGTTTGCAGCCCCATCCAGAATTCGGCGCTGACGCCAAAGTATTTGGCCAGGCGCAGGGCGGTGTCCACCGTGACGGCGCGACGCTCGCGCACAATGTCGTTGATGCGCGGCGCGGGCACTTGCAGCGCGATGGCAAGTGCGTGTGCGCTGATCCCCATGGGGGCGAGAAACTCCTCGCGCAGCACTTCACCGGGGTGGATGGGGCGCATTCCGTTGGGCGTCATGTTCTTGCTCCTTCAGTGGTAATCGATGATTTCGACCTGTTCGGCATGGCTGCCTGTCAAGACAAAGCACAGGCGCCATTGGGCGTTGATGCGAATGCTGTGCTGCCCCTTGCGGTCGCCTTTCAAAGCCTCCAGCTGGTTGTTGGGCGGGATGCGCAGGTCTTGCAGTTGCGTTGCGCGGTGCAGCATCTGCAGCTTACGCTCCGCAACGGTGCGCAAATTGGCAAACCGGGCTACTGATGCGCCCGCGAAAAGAGCTTCGGTATCCGCGCATCTGAAGCTTTGAATCATGGCGCCATTTTATAACGTCAGACGTTAAACTCAAGACATCAAACGCGTTATTGAAATATGCTCCAGCAGACCCGCCCTGACCTTGCGCCACCCCTTGACCAGCAAGGTATTTTGGCTGCGCGCAAGTTGCGCATCGCCTACTTCATCAACCAATACCCCAAGGTCAGCCACAGCTTCATCCGCCGTGAAATCCTGGCGCTTGAGCGCCAGGGCGTGCAGGTGAAGCGTTTTGCGTTGCGCGGCTGGGCCGATGCCGTGGCCGACCCGGAAGATGCGGCTGAGCTGCCGCGCACGCGCTACCTCTTGCGTGGCGGTTTGATGGGTTTGGTGCGGGCCAGCTTGCGGGCGGCGATCGCGCGTCCGCGCTGCTTGGGCCGTGCCTTCATGCTGGCACTGCGCATGGGCCGTCGTGCGGATCGGCCTTTGCCCTTGCATCTGGTGTACCTGGCAGAGGCCTGCCAGCTTTACCTGTGGCTGGTTGATGCGGGCGCGCAGCACGTACACGCGCACTTTGGCACCAATTCCGCCGAGGTGGTGATGCTGGCGCATGCGCTGGGCGGGCCGGGCTACAGCTTTACCGTGCATGGGCCGGAGGAGTTCGACAAACCCCAGGCGCTGCACCTGGCCGCCAAGATGCAGGCGGCGCGCTTTGTCGTGGCCATCAGCTCGTATGGACGCAGCCAGCTCTACCGCTGGCTGCCGGTCGATCAATGGGGCAAGGTGCAGGTCGTGCATTGCGGGCTGGATCAGGCGTTTCACAGCGTGCCTGCGCAGCCCGTGCCGCAGGCGCCGCGCCTGGTATGCGTCGGGCGGTTATGCGAGCAAAAAGGCCAGCTGCTGCTGGTGCAGGCGCTGGCGCTGCTGAAACAACGCGGCGTGGTTTGCGAGCTGGTGCTGGCGGGCGACGGCGAAATGCGCCCGCAGGTGGAGGCCGAGATGGCGCGCCACGGCCTGCAGGCGCAGGTGCGCATCACCGGCTGGATCGCGTCAGGTCAGGTGCGCGACGAGTTGCTCAATGCCCGCGCGCTGGTGCTGCCCAGTTTTGCTGAGGGGCTTCCCGTGGTGATCATGGAGGCGATGGCACTGCGCCGCCCGGTGCTCAGCACCTATGTGGCTGGCATTCCCGAACTGGTGCAACCGGGGCGCACGGGCTGGCTGTTCCCGGCCGGTGATGTGGATGCGCTGGCCGATGCCATGCAGGCCTGCCTGGCGGCGCCCCCGGATGAGCTGCAAGCCATGGGCGATGCAGCGCGCGAGCGCGTGTTGCAGCGCCATGATGTGGATACCGAGGCTGCCAAGCTGCTGACCTTGTTTCGCGCGCACCAGCCCGGGCAGATGCGGTGAAGCGCTTTGCTTGAGCCAAGCCGTGCCGTGAAGCGGCGTCGGTTTGAATGAATTGTTGGCTGCTACTCGTAGTGTGTCCACATGCGCAGCACTTTGACAACGTGTTCTGATTGCAGCACCTCATAAATGAGTCGATGTTGGATATTGATGCGCCTGGAGTAGGCACCAGCTAAATCACCCACAAGCTTTTCGTAAGGTGGTGGATTCTGGAAAGGATTTTCTGTAACGATGTTGAGCAGTGTCTGAGCCTTGTCCTTGAGCCCCGAAGAAGCAAGGTTGCGTGCGTCTTTCTGAGCCTGCTTGGTGAAGACGACACGCCAAATCACCAGTCAAGCTCCGTTGTGCAGGAGTCAACAGGCTCCACCATTCCAGCCTTGATGGAGTCACGCATGCCGGGAACAGAGAGCAAGAAGAGTGTCTCTTGAATGGCAGTCCAATCCTCCTCAGCGACCAGCACGGCATTGCTGCGTTTGCCAGAGATAAGGATCGGGCGATGTGACTGTGCCGTCTGATCTATAAGGCGGTACAGATTAGCGCGAGCTTCGCTTGCAGTGAGTGTGGCCATGGCGGTGCTCCAAGGTGCTGGGAGCGCGTAGCGTACGTTATTTCGTACGAATGTGCAAGTGCAGCCTGTAGCAGCTAACGTGGGGAAGCCCTTGTAGATCGTTCATCGCGGCGTGCTCCAGCACTGAAAAATCTCCGTGCTCCGCTATCCTATGGCGGTTGCTGCGGGCGGGAATGGTTGGATGAAAACACCCTGTTTTTTTGATCACTCCGCAAGGGTCGGGAGTGTTGTCGCCTGCCAAGGTGCGGGTGAAATGCCGCTGTGCTGGCCAGTGGCGGTGCGGTGGTGACCGGGGTGCTCTCCGTGCTGCTCTGGCTGCTGCTTGCACTGGTGGCGCTGCCCGTGCTGGTGCTGGCGTTGCAGGTGGGCGCGGCCTGGCCCCGGCGCTCTGATGGCCTGCCGCTGCAGATGCCAAGTGCGCCCGAGGGTCAGGCGCCCCGCATCGCGGTGCTGGTGCCCGCGCATGACGAGGCGGTGGTGATCGCCCGGACGGTGCAGCGGCTGCGCGCTGCGCTGACGCCGCACGACGTGCTTTGCGTCGTTGCCGACAACTGCAGCGACGACACCGCGCGCCTCGCGCGCGAGGCGGGTGCGCAGGTGGTCGAGCGTTTTGACGCGCAGCGCCGTGGCAAGGGTTATGCGCTCGATCATGGGGTGCGCCATCTGGCGGCACTGGAGCAGGCGCCCGATGCGCTCTTGATCATTGATGCCGACTGCACGGTGGCCACCGTCGGCGGCCTGCACGGCCTGGCGCGGCTGGCGCTGGCGCAGGGCAGGCCGGTGCAGGCGCTGGACCTGATGCATGCACCCGGGGGGGCGGGGCTGAAGCTGCGTGTGGCGGCGTTTGCCTGGCGGGTGAAGAACTGGGCGCGGCCGCTGGGCGCGTTGGCCATGGGCTGGCCATGCCAGTTGATGGGAACGGGCATGGCCTTTCCCTGGGCCATGGCACGGCAGATGCCCTTGGCCAGTGGCGAGCTGGTGGAGGACATGCAGCTGGGCATGGCGCTGGCCCTGACGGGCACGCCGCCGCTGTTTTGCCCGCAGGTGCTGGTCAGCAGCGAGTTCCCCGATGCGGCGTCGGCCGTGCAAAGCCAGCGCCGCCGCTGGGAACATGGCCATCTGGGCATGATCGTGCGCCACGTGCCGCGCCTGCTGGGGCAGGCCATCGCGCGGCGCGACGGACGCTTGCTGGCACTGGCGCTGGATTTGGCGGTGCCGCCGCTGGCGCTGCTGGTGTTGCTGCTGCTGGCGGTGAATGCGCTGGCGCTGGTGGCGGCGCTGCTGGGGTTGGGCTGGGCGCCGCCGTGGGCTGCGCTGGCGTGCGCGGCGCTGTTTGCGCTGGCCATGGCCATGGCCTGGTGGGGCTGGGGGCGCGCCGTGGTGTCGGCGCGCGATCTGCTGTGCGTGCCTTTGTATGTGCTGGGCAAGTTGCCGCTGTATGCGGGCTATCTGTTCAAGGGGAAAAGGCAAAAGGAGTGGGTGCGCACGGATAGGGAGTGAGCTGCCACTGCCAACCCGGGGGGCGGGGGATGTCAGGTTTGGTGCGTGGCTTCCCGGCTGATGATGCGTGCCAGCGTGTCGGCCATGGTGGTCGGTGTTGCTTGGCTCAATGCGACATTCCAATGAGACGCCGCGCGTCCTTGAGCAGAAGAATCATCTGCTGCTCGTTCTCTGGGGTCGGCTCAAAACCGAAACGCTGGTAGAACGCCTGCGCCTCTGCATCGAGGGGGTGGGTGAGCAGCGCCCGGATACCAGCATTCCTGGCGACGGCGATGGCGCGCTGGATGGCATTCTGCAAAAGGCTGAAACCCAGCCCACGCTTTTGGTAGTTGAGGTCAATGGCCAATCGAGCCAGGATGATCAGCGGGATTGGATACTGGCCCATGCCACGGCGAACCCGCTCGGGAACCTCCAGTGTGTCGATCTGGCCAACAGTCAAGCTGTAGTAGCCTGCGACACGCTCGCCATCACAGGACACAAAGGTTCTCGCAGAACCGCTCCCTTGCGCTTGGCGCGCGTGGCGCAGCAACCATTCGGTGAGGGCCGGTTTCCCGCAGTCGAACTCTTCCAGCCGATGACTCGCTTCAAGCGGTTGCGGCTCCGACAGAGTCACTTCTTGACCCAGACCGGACTGCGGGAGAACAGATCGGTCAAGCCGGGATTGTCAGATTCCGGCCGATCCAGCATTTCCAGCAGCGCCTGGTACTGGCTGCCAGACACCATGAGCAGCCGCTGGTCGAGCAGCGCCTGTTCGGCGGCGCGGCAAGCGGCATCCAGGATGAAATCGGTGAGCGATTTGTGTGCAACATCGGCGGCGCGGCGCAGGACTGCCTCCTGCTGAGGGGTTGCCCGCAGTCCAAGCCGGGACGAGCGAGCGGTTGTGACAACGGACATGGCAAGCACCTCTGCACATACAAGGGCTTGATGTTAGTACAAGTGACGCAGACTGTCTATCAACGTCTGATGAGTCAATCTTGCTTGATGCCAGGTGGGGCGCATTCCGTTGGGGGGCATGTTGACGCAATGATGGCTGGATGGAGCGGGGTTGGTGACAATTTGCCACCATCACGCTAAACTTGTGCCGTTGAATGGATGGAGCCTGAACATGACCACTTCAACGCTTGACCGTGGCCGCATCACGGCCCGTGTACCGATGGCGGTGCAGAAGACCCTGGAGACGGCCGCCAGTCTGACCGGGGCGACCCTGAACCAATTTGTCGTGCAGACGGCCTTGCGCGAGGCTGAACGCATCATCGAGCAAGAGCGCGTCATTCGCCTTTCCGCCCGTGACATGGCGGCGTTTCTGGCGGCGCTGGACAAGCCGCTGCCGCCCAATGCCGCGCTGAAAGCGGCCCTCGAAAACTTCGCCGCGCGACGCAATGATCAGACTGGAACCATTGACTGGGCACCACGACCGAAGCGGGTTTGATTGCGGCGTCGAGGTGCTCAACACCTGGTTGCAGCAGACCGCGCTGCAGCATCAGGTCAAGGGAATTTCCCGCAGCTTCGTTGCCGTGCCTGCCGATGAGGCGGAGCTGCAGTCGTGGGCGCAGTCCGGTTTCATGCTTGATGCCAGCAGCATCCTGGGCTTTTACGCGCTGAGCTCGGCTTTCGTGCTGACCGACGATCTACCCGCGAAGCAGGCCAAACGCTACCCGCGCCAAATTCCGGTCACGCGCCTGGGCTGTTTGGCTACGCGAGCCGACACGCAGGGACAGGGGCTGGGCCAGTTGCTGCTGGCCGATGCCGTGAACCGTGCCCGCACAGCGGCGCAGGCCGTCGGCAGTGCGGGTTTGTTTGTGGATGCCAAGAACGAAGCGGTTGCGCGTTTTTACCAACGCTATGGGTTTATCCCCGGCGCTGACCAACCGCTCAAGCTGTTTCTGCCGCTGTGGTGAATGGGTGCAAATGGGTGCGTTATTGGGTGTGGCTTCGAACAGGTGACCAACAAGTTGCCCTAACCGAATCAAATTAAAACATGTTTTAATTTGACGACTCGCAATGAAAATGTACTTTCAATGAACCGCAGCACCGGCGTCTACGTGACCTCCACGACCTTGGGCGAAGCAGTGCGCGCCTTTGTGCCGCATCCACTGCCGCCTGTGGTTCCTGCGTTGGCAACGGCGTCGTTCGCCCTTCTGAATCAGCAGGCGGAGCTGGCGTTGGCCCGTTTGTCCGGCGTGTCGGGTTTGGTGCCATCGGTCGATTGGCTGCTCTACAGCGCCGTGCGCAAGGAGGCCTTGCTGACCTCCCAGATCGAAGGCACGCAAGCCACGCTGACCGACCTGTTCGACGAGGAGGCGGGCCTCAAAGTCAGCAACACCGACGACGTGGCCGAGGTGGTCAACTATCTGCGTGCGCTGCGGCTGGTGCGCGAGCAGCTGCATGACCCCCAAGGGCTGCCGATCAGCGTTCGCCTGCTGTGCGGTGCGCATCGGTTGTTGCTAGGAGGCTGTCGGACTTGGAGCGTCGAAAGCGAGAATCGACCCCAGCGAGCACAGTTTTCGCCGGATTTGCAGCCCAATAGCCGAGCTATTGGGTAAAAAGACGGTGAAAAATGGGCCGATGCGGCCGATTTGCAGCCGACGATTTCCAAGTCCGATAGCCTCCTAGATGGTGCGCGTGGCGTGGGCAAGCAGCCTGGTGAATTAAGGCGCTCGCAGAACTGGATTGGCGGCACGCGGCCGGGCAATGCCGCTTTCGTGCCGCCACCGCCGGAGCGTGTGCCGCAGCTGCTATCGGATTTGGAGCAATTCGTCCATACGCAAGCGAATGAGCTTCCGCCTTTGGTCAAGACCGCGCTGATTCACGCGCAATTCGAAACCATCCATCCGTTTCTGGATGGCAACGGACGCATCGGGCGCCTGCTGATTGCGGCGTTGCTGGAGCATTGGGGCTTGCTGGAACAGCCGCTGCTGTACGTCAGCGGGTATCTCAAACAACACCAGGCGGAGTACTACCGCCGCCTGTCGGCGATTCGCGCCGAGGGCGATTGGGAATCATGGGTGGCGTTTTTTCTGGAGGGCGTGGCCGTTGCTGCGGCAGAGGCGGAAAAAAGCATCATCGCCATTGCCAGCCTGATCGCTGCCGATCGCCGTAGGCTGCTGCAATCGCCCAAAGCCAACCCGGCCAGCTACCGGCTGTTCGAGTTGCTGCCGCTGATGCCGCACTTCACCGTGGAGCGTGCGCGCCAGCAGTTGCACACCACGTTCCCGACCGCCAACGCGGCGGTGCGGGTGCTGGAGCAGCTGGGCATCGTGCTGGAGGTCACGGGGCAGAAAAAAATCGCAACTACAGCTACCAAACCTACGTGGATCTTCTGACGCAATGATGGCTGCCCCATTCATCCCCCCGGCTTCCCCGCACTCTGAGGCGCCGCGCGCGCGGCATTGCGTCACGGTGGCGGGGCTGCCCTTCGACGTGGTCGATACCGCAGGCGCCGTCGAACGGCTGTGCGCGGCGATGCGCGATGGTCAACGCTTGTTCTTGTCCACGCCCAATCTCAATTTCCTTGTCGCGGCGCAGCGCGATGGCGCCTTTCGCCAATCGGTGCTTGAGAGCGACCTGAGCGTGGCCGATGGCATGCCGGTGCTGTGGCTGGCGCGCCTGCAGGGCACGCCGCTGCCCGAGCGGGTGGCGGGCTCGACGCTGTTCGAGCGCCTACGCGCGGGCGCGGGGCAGGCGCTGCTCGGGCGGCCGATCAAGGTGTATTTTTTTGGCGGCCCGCCGGGCGTGGCCGAGGCGGCTTGCGCGGTGCTCAATGCTGAGGCGGGTTTCATGCAGGGCGTGGGCGCGCATGGGCCGGGGTTTGGCACGATCGAGGAAATGTCCACGCCCGAGGTGATTGCCGCCATCAATGCCAGCGGGGCGGATTTGTTGGTGGTCGCCCTGGGTGCCAAGAAAGGGCAGGCCTGGATCATGCACAACCGGGCGCAGCTGACGGTGCCGGTGCTCAGCCACCTGGGCGCGGTGGTGAATTTTGTTGCCGGCACGGTGCAGCGCGCGCCGCTGGCCTGGCAGCGCTGGGGGCTGGAGTGGTTGTGGCGCATCCGGCAGGAGCCGGCGCTTTTCAAGCGCTATTGGGGCGACGGCTGGGCGCTGCTGGGGCTGGCGCTGCACGCGCTGGGGCGGCGCGGGCGCGGGAAATAACTGGGGATGGCGATGGAGCAGCGCTTGCAGTGGGTGGATTACGCCAAGGGCATCGGGATCATTCTGGTGGTTTACGGGCACGTGGCGCGCGGGCTCGTCAATGCGGGGTTGGTTTCCGATCCATCTTTTCTTGTGTGGTTGGATGGGGTGATTTACGGCTTTCACATGCCGTTGTTCTTTCTGCTGGCGGGTCTTTTCTTTTTCGAATCCATTGAGAAACGCGGTGCTTTGCGCTATGTGGAAGGCAAAGTGAGTACGTTGGTGTATCCCTATGTGCTGTGGTCGCTGCTTCAGGGTGGAATTGAGGTGCTGCTGTCTGCATATACGAACTCGAAGGCGACCTGGTCTGAAGTGTTGGCACTGTTGTGGGCGCCGCGTGCGCAGTTCTGGTTTTTGTATGCACTGTTTTTTTGCAGCGTGTGCGCGGCGTTACTGTGGATGTCGCTCCGGGGGGGGAGCAGGCGGGGACGGGCGGTGGTGCTGGTCGGCGTGGGGCTCTTGGTGCTGTCGCTTTCATCTTGGATGGGCGGCACGGCCGCGACGCGTTATGTGGCTGGGTATTTCGGCTTTTTCGCGTTGGGAGCGTTGTGGTCGGTCGCGGTGCGCGATGGAGCGCGGACACTGCGTTGGCTCGGCCTGGCGGTTGGATCGATGGTCGCTTTGCAATTGGCTCGCGATGCCGGTTTGCTGGCCGATGAGCGCTGGGTGGTCTGGCTGGCGGCAGTGGCCGGATCGGCGACGGTGATGTGGGGGGCGAAATGGCTGCAAGGGCGCAGGCCAGAGGCGGGACGTCGGCTGCGCTTGCTCCAGCAACTTGGGGAGTATTCGTTGCCGATCTATCTGATGCACGTGCTCGCTGGCAGCGGTGTGCGCATAGCGTTGCAATTTGGCTTGGGTGTACAGGATCTTGCGTCGCATTTGATGGCTGGCTGTCTGGTAGGGCTGCTGGCGCCGTTGTGGCTGGCGCAGTGGCTGCGGAGAAGGGGAATGGGCTGGTGGTTTGCTGCACCGTCACGCTGACCGCGGCGCCATTTGGCGCGTGCAACGCCATTCGGACTATCGATAGCGCGCTGCAAGCGTGATAAAAACCACGGTTTGCCGGGCAAGGCGTGCATGCTGCCGCCCCGGTGCTCTTGCTGATCCATGACTTCTTCCCTTGTTCTGACGCCTGTGATCCTCTGCGGAGGCTCGGGCACGCGCTTGTGCCGCTTTCGCGCGAGGCCTATCCCAAGCAGTTTCTGGCGCTGCAGGGCGATGGCGGCTCGATGCTGCAGGAGACGGCGCGGCGGCTCGATGGGCTGTCGGCGCAGATTGCCCGGGGGCAGCCGTTGGTGGTGTGCAACAACGCCCACCGTTTTCTGGCCGCGCAGCAATTGCAGGACGCCGGTTTTGCCGCGGCGCAGCTGGTGCTGGAGCCGGTGGGCCGCAATACCGCGCCGGCGCTGACGCTGGCGGCGCTGGCGGCGCCCGCGGATGGCGTGCTGCTGGCGATGCCGGCGGACCATGTGGTGGGCGATGTGCAGCGCCTGCATGCGGCGCTGGCGGCGGCATGGCCGCTGGCCTGCGAGGGTGCGATGGTGACCTTTGGCGTGGTGCCGGACCGGCCCGAGACGGGCTATGGCTATATCCGCAAGGGCGCCGCGCTGGCCGGGGGCGGCGGGTATGCGATCGACAGCTTTGCCGAGAAGCCCGGCCTGGAGCGCGCGCAGGCGTATCTGGCCGGGGGCGAGCATTTGTGGAACAGCGGCATGTTCATGGTGCGTGCGGACCTGTGGCTCAAGGCGCTGGGGCTGTTGCAGCCGGCGATGCTGGCGGCCTGCCAGGCGGCGGTGCAGGGCGCGAGCCGGGATCTGGATTTCATCCGCCCGGCAGAGGCCGCCTTTGCCGCCTGCCCAGCGGATTCGATCGACTATGCGGTGATGGAGCATCTGCCAGGCCGTGCAGACCTGGGGATGCCGGCCTGCGTGGTGCCGCTGGATGCGCGCTGGTCGGATCTGGGCTCGTGGGATGCGCTGTGGGAGGTGCTGCCCCACGATGCTGAGGGCAATGCGGCGGCCGGGCAAACGCTGGCGGTGGATACGCGTGCCAGTTTGCTGTTTTCCCAGTCGCGCCTGGTGGCGACGGTGGGTGTGCAGGATCTGGTGGTGGTGGAGACGCCCGACGCCGTGCTGGTGGCCGACAAGCGCTGCACGCAGGACGTGAAAAAGGTGGTGGAGCTGCTCAGGACGCAGGGGCGCGGCGAGGCAGGCAGCCACCGCAAGGTGCACCGGCCCTGGGGCTGGTACGACAGCATCGATGCCGGAGAGCGCTTTCAGGTCAAGCGCATCGTAGTGCGTCCGGGCGCGAGCCTGAGCCTGCAGATGCACCACCACCGGGCCGAGCATTGGGTGGTGGTGCGCGGCGTGGCGCAGGTGACGCGCGGCGATGAAACCTTTTTGCTCAACGAGAACGAATCCACCTTCATCCCCGTCGGGCGCACGCACCGGCTGACCAACCCGGGCAAACTGGCGCTGGAGATGATCGAGGTGCAGTCCGGCAGCTACCTGGGCGAGGACGACATCGTGCGCTTCGAGGACAGCTATGGCCGCACCACGCCCGGCGGCTGATGCGGTGCATGGCTGACAGGGCTGATAGCATCGTCCCACTTTTTTGAGGAGCCCCTTCCCGTGCGCTTCACCTTCCGACTGGCCCGCAACGAGCAATTGCTGCTGCTGGGCGTGCTGCTGGCCATTGTTGCGTTCTGGGGCGGCTTGTCTGAGCTGGTGGGGCGCTGGTACAAGCAGGAGGAGTACAGCCATGGCTTCTTCCTGCCGCTGATTTCGCTTTTTCTGCTGTGGTATCGACGTGATGTGCTCAAGAAGAGCCGCGGCGCGCCTTCGGCCTGGGGGCTGGTGCTGCTCTTGGTGGCGGCGCTGCTGCTGGTGCTGGGGGAGGTGACGGCGCTGTTTCTGGCGGTGCAGTTCGGCTTTTTGCTGGCGCTGGTGGGGCTGGTGCTGTGCTATGGCGGGGTGTCGCTGCTGCGCGTGAGCTGGCTGCCGATCGCCTTTCTGCTGTTTGCCATTCCGCTGCCGTATTTCATCGATTCGCAGATTTCCTGGCGGCTGCAGCTGCTGTCGTCCAGCATGGGCGTGGGGCTGCTGCGCGCGCTGGGTTACGCGGTGTACCTGGAAGGCAACGTCATCGACCTGGGCAACTACAAGCTGCAAGTGGTGGAGGCTTGCAGCGGGCTGCGCTACCTGTACCCGCTGCTCTCCCTGAGCTTTCTGATGGCCTACATCTACCCGGCCAAAATGGTCTGGCGGGTGCTGGTGTTTCTCTCGGCGATTCCGATCACGGTGCTCACCAACAGTGCACGCATTGCCATGGTGGGCGTGCTGGTGGCGCGCTGGGGCAACGGCATGGCGGATGGTTTTCTGCATTACTTCGAGGGCTGGGTGATCTTCCTGGTCTGCCAGCTGGTGCTGATGGCAGAGATCTGGGTGATCGAGCGCTTCACGCTCAAGCGCAGCTTCATGGAGGTGCAGCAACAGATTCCGCTGCCGCCGGTGGCCACGCCCAGCGGGGTGTTCAGCGCGCGTTGGTCGCGCCCGCTGGTGGCGGCGCTGGTGCTGCTGGTGGCGGGCTGGGCTGCGGCACTGGCCGTGGGCGGGCGCGAGGAGGTGCGGCCGCTGCGCGCCAACCTGGCCACCTTCCCGCTGGAGCTGGGCAACTGGCGTGCGACGGAATCCTCGCTGTCCATCGAGGTGGAGCAGGCGCTGGGTTTCAGCGACTACGTGCTGGCCGATTACCGCGACGAGGCCGGTGACGTGGTCAATTTCTACACCGCCTATTACGCCTCGCAGCGCAAGGGCGTGTCGCCGCATTCGCCGCAGGTATGCATACCAGGCGGTGGCTGGGTGATTTCGGGCATCAGTGATCACAAGGTGGGCTTGAACGACGGCACGCCGCTGGAGGTGGTGCGGGTGGTGATCTCCAAGGACAATATGCACCAGCTGGTGTATTACTGGTTCGAGCAGCGTGGACGGCGCATCTCCAACGAGTACCTGATGAAGTGGTATCTGCTGGAAGACGCCATCTTGCGCAATCGCACCGATGGCGCGCTGGTCCGCATGGTGACGCCGATGCGCCCGGGCGAGCCTGCCGGCGCGGCCGATGCCCGGCTGACGGCCTTTGCCCGGCTGGCGGTGCCGTTGCTTGGGCCTTATGTGCCGAAGTGATTTTTGGGTCAAATTGGCCTTTGACGCATGACTGGCGTGCGCGAGCAGCTATGAATTTGATGAATTTTGAGCCCTATCCAACCGGGCTGAGGGGAAGCACGATGCAGCAATCCAATCCATCGCCGAGGGCTGCCTGGCCCAGAACCGCCGCCACTGCGCTGGTGCTGGCGCTCAGCCTGGGGCTGGCAGCCTGTTCGTCGCCGGAAGAGAAAGTCGCCTCGTTCGCCAAGAAGGGCCAGTCGTACCTGGAGCAATCCGATCTGGTGAAGGCGCGGCTGGAATTCCAGAACGCGCTGCAGATTGCGCCGAACAACGTGCCATCGCTGTATGGCATGGCGCTGATCGCCGAGCGTGGCAGCGACTGGAATCGCGCCTACGGCCTGCTGAGCAAGGTGGTGGAGCTTGATCCCAAGAATCTGCCGGCGCAGCTCAAGCTGGCCAAACTGCTGCTGGCAGCGGGGCAGGTGGACAAGGCGCTGGCGGTGAGCGATGCCGCCAGCAAGCTTGAGCCCGAGAGCGCCGACACCCTGGCCTTGCGCGCGGCGGTGATGTTCAAGCTGGGCGACCACAAGGCGGCGGTCGATCTGGCCAACCAGGCGCTCAAGCGCGAGCCCGGGCAGGTGGATGCGCTGGTGGTGCTGGCTTCGCAAAGCCTGCTCGACGGGCACGGCGAAGACACGCTCAAATACCTGGACCGGGCGCTGGAGAAGAACGAAAAGGACGTGGCGCTGCAGCTCATCAAGATCCAGGCGCTGGAGAAGCTCTCCAAGCTCGATAATGCCGAGGCCATCTTCCGCAAGCTCATCGGGTTCTACCCCGACAACAAGGTGCTGCGGCATATGCTGGCGCAGTTCTTCATGAAGCACGGCAAGCCCGAGCAGGCCGAGGCGACCTACCGCGACACCGTCAAGGCCCAGCCGAGCGATGCCGAGGCCAAACTCGATCTGGTGCGCTTCATCGGCCAGCTCAAGGGCCCGGGTGCCGCCGCCACAGAGCTGCAAGCCTTCATCAAGGCCGACCCCAAGGCCTGGGACCTCAAGCTGATGCTGGCCGGTCTGCGCCAGCAGCAAAAGCAGATGGATGCGGCGCGTGCACTGTGGAAAGAGGTGGCGGACGAGGCGGGCAAGGAGCCGGCTGGCCTGCGCGCGCGTGCCGCGCTGGCGGCGGACTTGCTCGGCAGTGGCAAGAAGCCTGAGGCCAATGCCCTGATCGCCGAAATTCTGGAGGCCGACGCGCGCAATGAGCAAGGCCTGCTGCTGCGCGCCGGCGTGGCGCTGGATGAGCGCCGGCTGGACGACGCCGTGGCTGACTTGCGCACCATTTTGCGCGATACGCCCTCGTCGGCGCAGGCGCACGCCATGCTGGGCCGGGCGCTGGAAATGCAGGGCTCCAAGGACCTGGCGCAAGAGGAATATGCGCGTGCCGCGCAAGAGGGCAAGTTCGCGCCGATATTCGCCATGCCGTATGCGGAATTCCTCATGCGCGCGGGCAAGGCGCGGCTGGTGGAGCCGGCGCTGCGCGAGACGCTGCAGGCCGACCCCACCTATCTGCCGGCCTACCAGCTGCTGGCGCAGTCTTACCTGAACAGCGGCGACCTGGTGGCGGCGCAGAAGGTGGCGGACGTGGTGGCCAAGCTGGGCAACCAGGCCGTTGCGGCCAACCAGTTGCAGGGCGCGGTGGACATGGCGCGCAACCAGTTCGACAGCAGCATTGCCGCCTACAAAAAGGCCTACGAGCTCTCGCCCGAAGAGACGCAGCCCATGGTGGCGCTGGTGGGCAGCTACCTGCGCGCCGGCAAGCTCAAGGAAGCCCAGGCCTTTCTGCAATCGGTGTTGGCCGCCTCGCCCGACAATCTGGGCGCTCGCCTGCTGCAGGCACGCCTGGCGGCGCAGGCGGGTGACGCCGAGGCCGCGCAGGCGGGTTTTGACGCCGTGCTGCAGCGCGATCCCAAGAACGCGCAGGCCTATCTGGGCCAGCTTGGCCTCTTGACAAGCGCGCAAAAGCTGGATGAGGCCGACGCCTTGCTGCAAAAAGGCCTGCAGCAGATACCCGGCGATTTCAGCCTGCGCCTGGCGCGCGCCAGCCTGATGGAGCAGCGCCACCAGCCGGAGCAGGCCATCACCCTGTACGAGCAGCTGCACAAGGACCGCCCGAACGCCGAGGTGGTGATCAACAACCTCGCCGGTCTGCTGGCGGATGCGCGCAGCACCGAGGCCGATTACAAGCGCGCCTACGAGCTGGCGCAGGGCCTGCGCGCCAGCAGCGTGCCGCAGTTCAAGGATACGGTGGGCTGGACGGCCTACCGCATGAAGCGCTATGCCGAGGCCGCCGGCCCCTTGCGCGATGCCGCCAAGGCCATGCCTGGCCTGCCGGTGCTGCATTACCACCTGGGCATGAATCTGCTGGCGCAGGGCAACAAGGAAGGCGCGCGCCAGGCCTTGCAGCAGGCGCTGGACCTGGCGGCCAAGGGTGCGCCGTTTGCCGAGGCCGATGCCGCCAAGAAGGCGCTGGCCGGAATCTGACCATCCATGTATGAGGCGTACTACGGGCTGCGCGAGAAACCCTTCTCCATCCAGCCCGATCCGGAGTTTCTGTATTTCAGCAAGCGCCACGCGCTGGCGTTCACCATGCTGCAGTACGGCATCCAGAACCGCGCGGGCTTTTCCGTCATCTGTGGCGAGATCGGCTGCGGCAAGACGACGCTGATCCGCCATCTGCTCAACACCCTGGGCGAGGAGCTCACGGTAGGGCTGGTCTACAACACCCACCAGGAGATTGCCGATCTGCTGGAATGGATCATGCTGGCGTTTGGGCAGCCCTACGAAGGCATGTCGGCGGTGGCGCGCTACGACGCCTTCCAGCGCTTTCTCATCAGCGAATACGCCGCCGGCCGGCGCGCGGTGCTGATCGTGGACGAAGCGCAGAACCTCTCGGCCGGTGCGCTCGAATCGCTGCGCATGCTCTCCAACATCAACGCCGACAAGGACCAGCTGCTGCAGGTCATCCTGGTAGGCCAGCCGCAGCTGCGCGACCTGCTGCGTCGCCCCGAGTTGCACCAGTTTGCCCAGCGCATCGCGGTGGATTTCTTCATTCCCCCGCTGACGGTGCAGGAAGTGGCACGCTACGTGCAGCACCGCCTGCATGTGGCCGGGCGCGATGAGCCCCTGTTCACCGAGGCCGCCATCGCCCTGATCGCCAAGGCCACGGGCGGCGTTCCGCGCTCCATCAACATCCTGTGCGACATGGCACTGGTCTACGGCTTTGGCGGCGAGGTACCCGTGATCGATGCCATGCTGGTGGGCGAGGTGCTGGCCGATCGCAGGGATTTCGGGGTGCTGGGAGCGACGGATTCGGCCGGCTGAAACCCGGAATCACCCGCGCTCCGGGCTGTTGCGATGCTGATAGTCCGATAGGATCATTGTGGAGAATTGTTCAGATCGATAGCATTTACTTACTTTGAATCTCGAACACGCCCAAGGAGCGCGAAGCAAATGATGAACCAGGCCGCCAAAACCCTTGCCGCAACCCTGTGCGTTGCCGCCTTCTCCCTTGCCGCGCCGCTGGCATCTGCAGCGACCGTGACCTTGCAATTCAACGGTTTCGAGAACTACGGCGGCGGTTCGGCGGGCAAGGCCGTCAACGTGACGGACACGACGCCCAGCCCGGACAAGCACTACAGTGGCAACGGCGGCGCGTTCGACGCCACGGCCAAGGCAGGCAGTGATGCAGGTTTCGTTGCGTCTGCCTATAAGGTGGGTGGCGACATCATCACGTGGTGCGTGGAGTTGGCTCAAGGCATCAGTTTCGGCAATACCTACACCTATACGCTGAACGGCCCGGGTGAAACATCGTGGTTCAGCAACCTCGAGAAACTGTTCAACCAGTTCATCACCGGTCCGATCACCAACACCACCTCGACGGCGATGCAGTTGGCAGTGTGGGAAGTGACGCACGAGGCACAGGGTTCCAAAGGCGGTGGTTTCAGTTTGGCGACCGGTTCTTTCACTGCGAATACCAGTGGTACGAATACCGGTGCCTACACGCAAGCACAAACGTGGCTGGACAATCTGAACAAAATGGTGCCGACGGTGGATTCGGGTTACCGCGCGATCAAGCTGGAAAGCAAGACGGCGCAAGACCAGGTGGCGTTCGTGAGCGTTTCCGAAGTGCCGCTGCCTGGCGCCGCGCTGATGTTCCTCTCGGCCTTGGGTTTGGGCGGCTTGGCCCGTCGCAAGTCGTCGGTGCAGATGCCGGCTGCGGCCTGAGCGTTTTGCGCGCTGATGGAAGCGGAATATCAGGGTTTGCGCTTAGTCCAATAGGATCATTGCAGTAGTCAAACGCTTTCGGTTAGCATAACGCCATAGTTTTTCTTTACCCCCGTTGGGAGTTGGATCATGCAATTGTTCAAAAAGACCATCGCTGCTTCGCTTTTTGCCGCAGCCTTCACGATGGCTGCGCCGCAGGTGTTTGCGGCATCGGTCAACCTCACCAACAATGGCGCTGTCTTCAACGGCACTGCACCCGAGATGGTGCTGCGCACGCCTGGCGGCACCGAGACGCAGATGTGGGTTGGAGGCTATACCGAGCTCGTGAATAGCGTCACTGGGACAAGTCTGTTTACCGCGGGGCAGAACATTCTCACTTGGTGCATTGAAGTGGCACTGCATAAGGGCGCCACAGCCAACTACAACGTGAATGAAGTCACCGGCGCGAGTACGCCATCGTGGGTGAGCGGGTTGGAGCAGCTGTTCACGCGTTTTGGCAGTCAAGTAACCAACGTGGTTACTTCAGCGGCCATGCAATTGGCCATCTGGGAGGTTGTGGGTGGTGACTCGACGCTGAATTTGGATGATGGCAATTTTCAGGCATCGCCCATGACTACTGGTGGCTATGTCGGGTCCAGCAACGCTGCATACACCACGGCTCAGGGCTGGTTGAATACCTTGAATACCAGTGCTCCCGTATGGAATGGTTACCGAGTCGTGACGCTGGGCTATGCTGATGATCCCAAGATGCAGGACTTGGTCACGTTCATCCCCACACCGCTGCCGGGCGCTGCGCTGATGTTCCTCTCGGCCTTGGGTCTGGGGGGCTTGGCCCGTCGCAAATCCAAGGCTGACCCGGACGCCTTGGCCGCCTGATCGGCCGACCTGATGCGATAAAAACCCCGCCGAACCCGGCGGGGTTTTTATTTGTGCGTTGGATGCGTCTGGGGGCGCATCTTGGCTACCGCTTGAGCGCGGTTGAGGACGTCCAGTTTCTTGAGGATGCGCTGCATGTGGTTTTTCACCGTGAAGGCGCTGATGTCCAGGATGACGCCGATTTCCGCGTTGGTCTTGCCCTGGCGCACCCAGTCCATGATTTCCAGCTCGCGTGCACTCAGTTCTTCGACCAAGGGGTCGATTTCTTGCGCTTCGGGTGCCGCGCTCCCGCCCGCAGCGCGCTCTGCGGGTTGTTCATAGTATTGGCCCGGCAGGTGCGCGATCTGGCGAAACGCGGCGTCGATGTAGGGCAGAAGAAAGCGCAGTGATTCCAGTGCCTTGTGGCGGTCGACGATCTCGTCGTCGCTCAGCAGCACGTAGAGGCAGTCGTGCCGGCCGCGCTGGTCCTTGATCCCGTGCACCAGGCCGATGCGCATGTCCTGGAAGGTGTGGATCGAGCTGTCGTCTTCCAGGCTCTGAAAGGCCGATTCGGTGAAGGCCTCGTTGATGAAGGGCTTGAAGCCGTGCTCCGTCCAGCGCTTGAAAAGCCAGCCGGTGAAGGGCTGCAAAGTGGTGTCGGTGAAGCTTCGGGTGCGCATGCCCGCCAGCGATGACACGACATCGTGGCAGACCAGACCGAGCGAAAAATCTCCCCATGCCGCAATGACCACCTCATGCGGTATCAATCGCTGCACGTCCTTGTGCAGCCAGTTGAACAGGGCGTAGTGGCTGTCTACCTGCAGCGAGCGCTGCATGGTTTGCAGCAAATGCCCCAGTTCTTCAACCGACAGATGGCCCAACAGTGACATCCCGGTGGTCCTTGGTGTGCTTTCAGGCTTGGGTGCGCGCGCGGTGCGCGCGGTTATCGAAGGGCAGCATTATGCGGGTATTGTGTTGCGTGTTCGCACGGGGCTTTCATGGCGCGTCCACCAAAAGGTTGGCGCCGCGCTCGCGCAGCAGCACCGCCGCCTCCGCCGCCACCAGCGCCGGCACCAGCGCCGGCACCTGCAGGCCGCGGGCGGTGTCAAGCATGGCAATCAACAACTGGCGTGTGCCCGGGCTGGCCAGCGCCTGTTCGGCAAAGTCGCCGCCCAGCTTGACATAACGCAGCGTCAGCGCATGCAGTTGCGCCAGCGCCATCGGGGATTGGTCCAGGCGTCGCAAAGCCATCCCGGCGCCGCAGGCGGTGACCTCGCGCGCAAACGTAGCCACCTCTTCCGCGTCGGTTTGCAAGGCATAGGCATCCAGCTCCAGCACCAGCCGGGCGGTGGTTTGCGGTGCTGCCGCTTGCAGGATGGATTGCACCTGTGGCTGGAACCGGGGCTGCGCCAGCGAGGGCAGCGAGATGCGCACCACCAGGGCGTCATCGGCATGCTCGGCAAGCCAGGCCAGACCGAGCTTGATAGCCTCTGCGTCGAAGGCACCCGAGAGTCCCAGGCGGACCGCGACCGGCAGGAACAAGGCGCCGCCCAGCGTCGAGCCATCGCCGGCGTGCAGAGCGAGGGATGCTTCCTGCTGCAGCGTCTGCCGCTGACCATCCAGGGCCAGCGGGCGCAGGCGCAGCGACAGCGCCCCGGGCGTGGAAAGCGCCTGCTCCAGCATCTGCTGCCATTGGCCCTGTGCCGCGACAGGCTTGCCGGTTTGCGCGTCGTCCTGGGTCAGGAACTCGACCTCGTCGTGGCCTGCGCTTTCGGCGCGCATGAGTGCCTGGTCCAGCCGCGCCAGCACCTCGCCGACGGCACTGCCGCTGGTGTAGTCTGTCAGCGCATAGGCCCAGCGGCAGCGGCGCGCATCGGCAAGCATCACGCGCAGGCCCTCCAGTGTCTGGCGGATGCGCTCGACCAGCGTCAGCGCATGCAGCCCGTCAACCCGGGGGATGAGCACGATG
The DNA here is from genome assembly GCF_001724135.1 of Comamonas sp. SCN 65-56. Classification (GTDB taxonomy): domain Bacteria; phylum Pseudomonadota; class Gammaproteobacteria; order Burkholderiales; family Burkholderiaceae_C; genus Comamonas_C. The sequence goes on from NZ_MEDS01000001.1 coordinate 39,053, forward strand.
AAATCCGAGCCGTTCAGGCGCGCCAACTGGATCGGGTGGTCCGCGCTGCCTTCACCTGCCAGCACGGCTTTCACCTGCTGGCCGACCGTGGCCAGCCAGGCGTCCGCGCCGGCATGGTTGAGCTGGGCGTTGACGGCCAGCAGGTCGCGCTGGCGAAACAGCATCAGGTGGCCGTTGCCTCCGCTGCCGGCCGGGGCGCCGAGCATACGGCGCAGTTCGTTGATGAAATAGCGGCGATTGGCGAGGCCGGTGACCGGGTCGCTGTGCAGCTCCAGCTGCAGCGATTCAATGCGTTCGCCTTGCTCTTGCGCGGTAGCGCGCACGCGCTCGCGCGTCGCGTGGATGGCGCTGACGACGGAGGCCAGCTCGGCCACCTGCGCGGAGCCGGTGTCTGGCTCGGTGCCGAGCGCGTCACTGGATGCGGCCTGTTTGCCGATCGCCATCACCTGCGCCTCGACCTGCTGGCGCAGCAGGCGGCGAAACCAGCGGATGAGACCGGCGACAAACAGCGCCCACGCCAGGCCGGCGACCAGCACCAGCAGGGCCATGCGGGTGCTGGAGTGCCACAGCGCATCGTAGGCATAGCCGTTGTTGACGGTGAGGCTGAGCTGGCCGACCTGCTTCCAGCCGTCGCTGACCTCGCGCTGCGCACGCGGTGCGCTCAGGGGCAAAAGCTGGGCAAACCAGGCCGGAGCCTGGCCCTTGTAATGCGCCTGCGGAGCCTGTTCGCGCTCGAAGACCGGTTTGCCACCGACGTCGGTGAAGGCAATGGCATCGAACTTGCCGGTATCGAACAAGGCCATCATCAGCAGCTCGCGCGTCACCGCATCCTGGTTGGCCGGCTGTGACAGCGACAGCGCCAGTGCCGAAGCGGCGTTGTCGCCCTCGGACTCCAGCTGGCCATCAAGATACTGGCGCGCGGCGGTGACGCTCCAGCCGAGCGTGCCGACGAGGATGACGGCAAGCGCCAGCGTCACGCTGATGAGCAATCGTGAGAGCAGAGACATGGGTTGTGCCTTTCGTTCATGCCTGCGGGATCAGGGCATGAATCCTTCCTGTTGCATGCGTGCCAGCAGATCGGGCCAGCGGCTGATGCGCTCGGCCGACGTGGGCTGCTTGCCCGTTACATAAATGCCTTGGGCGTTGAAGCTGAATACCGGGCCGAGATCGGGCCGCTCGCGCGCCGGCAGGATCTCGTTGAGCATGTTGTCCAGCACCAGCGGCTCGCTTTGCGGTGTTTCATAGTAGCCCAGCACCATGTGCGCCACGCTTTGCGTGCTGCCGGCGCCGCCGATGCGCGCACGCACGTAGATGAAGCGCAGCTGCTCGCCCGCAAGGCCCAGGTGCAGCAGCGAAAAGTACTTGCCGATCACGTAGTCCTCGCAATCGCCGGCGCGCTTGCCCAGGGATTCCAGCGGCGTGGCCCAGTAATCCTGCTGGGTCCAGACGATCGAGTCTTCGGACCCCATCACGATGCGGTTCCAGAAGGCATTGACGGCCGCGAGTTGCGCCTGGCGCGGCCGGCCTGCCTGTGTCTGCAGCAGCGCAAGCCATTCGTTCAGCGCTGCCACCCCGTCCGCGCCATAGCGCTCGCGCATGCTGGCTTGCAGCTTGGCGCTATCGAACTGGAAGGCACGGGCCGCAGGCGCCAGATGGCGCCCCAGTGCCGCGAATACCAGTGCGCCACCTGCGCGCAGCAAGGCGCGGCGACGAGCGCCGTGCCATGCTGTGAGGGTGGACGTCATGACTGGCTCAAGCCGGATAGAGGCCCGTTGGATTGGCACGGGCTGCCCAGGCAGGCACTGGCTGGCGCAGATGGGCGCGAACCGCGCTGCGCCGTGCCACTGCCCGTACCGGCATCGCCTGCGGTATCGGTACGAGCGTGACGGGCGGCGTCTGGGCTTTCAGACCGGGTCCACGCCGTGTTTGCCTTGCTCGATCAGACCTTGAATGGTGTCGCCGGCAGTGCCTCCAGCACCGCCCATGCCGCCGGCACCGCCATCGCCGCCGTTTCCAATGATGGTGGGTGCAGGGGTGCTGCCTGCGCCACCGGTACCGCCAGCACCGCCCGTACCACCATCGCCACCGTTTCCGAAGACGGTTGACGGGGTGCCACCAGCACCACCGGTACCACCATCGCCGCCGAGCAGGTTGGAAACATCCCCTGCGTGTCCCTCGTCCTGCAGCAGGTCGCCGACGTTGATGCCGGGTGCGGGAGCGGGCGCAGGGCTGCCGGTGCCACCGTGGCCGCTGTCGGTGCCTTGCCCGGCCTGACCGCTGTCTCCGCCGTCGTCGAGCAAGCCGGCGAGGCTCAGGGGGGCCATCAGCGGTGCGGGCGCTGGTGCAGGTGCTGCGGTTTCAGGCGGTGCGGTGAGACCGAAGGCGCCGTCGACGAACACGGGTTGGCCCACGGGCGCATCAATGTGTTCGGGTACGGTAACCGTGGTGCCGCTGCCGTCCTTGGTGCGATCGTTGATGTCGAGCGAGCCGGTGCCGGTGGTGTTGGTGTTGTCGAAGAACCCGAGGTACTGCTTGTCCACCAGATCGCCCACGCCGACGGCGTGTACCTGTCCGCCATTGGCGGTGAGGGGGCCGAACGCATCCAGCGCGTTCTGCACGTCACGGTAGTCGGTCGAACCGGCGAAATTCACCGTATCACCGTTGTAGACCGTGGGGTTGCCGTCGGTGATGAAGTAGGTGAGGTTCTGGTAGTGGTTGTCGGGCGCGGGCGCAGTCTGGCCGGACAGCCATGCCGCTGTCTGCTCAAACGCTGCCTGGTAATTGGTGGCGCCGTTTGGGGTCAGGCTGTCGATGGCATCGCGCAATGCTTGCAGGTTGTCTGCGCCCAGATCGGAGACGCTGTACACCAGCGCAGCCCCGGTGCTGAAGCTGACCAGACCGATGTTGACCGTGCCCTGGTAGCCCGACAGGGTCTGGACGAGTTGGTCCAGCGCGGCCTTGGTGTAGTCCATGCGCGACTGTTCAAACCCTTCGGGCGTGGCTTCCATGCTGCGCGAGATATCGACCAGCAGCGCGATGTTGTAGTTGAGCGGAATGGGCTCCGGCGGGGGCGGCGGCTCCACGGGTGGAGGTGGCTCCACGGGTGGAGGTGGCTCCACGGGTGGAGGTGGCTCCACGGGTGGAGGTGGCTCCACGGGTGTGGCTCCACGGGCGGAGGTGGCTCCACGGGCGGAGGCGGCTCCACGGGCGGAGGTGGCTCCACGGGCGGGGGAGGCGGCTCGACCGGGGGGGCAGGGGGTTCCACAGGCGGAGGAGGTGGCTCCACAGGTGGCGCGGCTTCCTCGGTAATGGCAAATGCCGTCGGCAGGATGGCCTCTTGGTGGGTGGGCTCAGGCAGGGGGTAGCCGAGCGCGAGCGGCGAGGTGAGCTCGATCACGCTGCTCAGGCGCACGAAGGAGTGGTCGCCACCACCGCCGCCGCCCAGGGTGGCGGCCGTCGGTTCCAGCTGGGCCAGCGGGTCTTGCCCGGCATTGATGGCGGTGATGACGTCGTTCACCGCGGCGTCCGTGGGCGGTGTGACGGCGGCTTCGCTGGCGTGTGGCGGGGAGACCAGATCGGGGGTGAGCGCAACGTCCTGCCCCTCGCCGATGGTGACGACTGCGGCGCCGTCGGCCTGGACCTGCACACTGGCACCAGTGGCGGTGACGATTTCGGCATCGGCAGCAATGCGCATGCCTTCACGGATGGGGGTGAGGGAGCCGTCGGAACCCTTGATCCAGGCCTGGCCCGTGAGATGGGTGACGAGAACGGTGGTTGGAGCAGCCATGGTGTTTCAATCAACGCGGGTGAAAAGGCCGCGCGGGCAAGGGGTGCCCTTGCGCGGAAGATGGGCGGATCGTAGATGCCGCATCGGCCGGCGTCCATTGGCGCCGACGCCAATGCCGGGAGCGCAGGCTCAGCCGGAGATGCCGTGCACCTTGAGCGCCAGTTGCAGGCGGTCGCTGGTGCCGAGTTTCTCGAAGGTGGCCGAGAGGTGGGCGCGCACGGTGCGCTCGGTGATGCCCAGCTCGGCGGCGATGTCGATGTTGCTCTTGCCCAGCGCGGCCAGTTCAGCCACGGCCTGCTCGCGCGGGGTAAGGCCGGCGGCCCAGGCGGCATCGTCCCGGGTTTGCGGGGTGACGGGCGGCAGCCGTTGGCCGACGTCGGACAGCAGGCGCTGCAGCAGGCTGCGGCCGGTCCAGATCGCGCCGTGGGCAATGGTGTCCAGGATGCGTTGCAACTCGTCGGGTGCAGTGAGCGCGTGCGCATAGCCGCTGGCGCCCTGCATCAGGGCGTGCTGGCCCTGCGCGTCGCTGGGTCGGGTGCTGAGCACCAGCACGTGCTGGCCGTTGAACTGCGCCGCGATGGCGCGTCGCGACCAGTCGGGCAGGTCCGGCAGGCTGGCATCGAGCAGAACCCAGCGCCGCCCTTGCGTGCGCCAGGCCTGCCAGTCCGCCAGGGAGCGGCCATGCTGGGGCAGCCAGCCGTGCGCGCGCAGCGGCTGCCAGTGCTGCCACAGCGCGGCGCTGGCGGTCAGCATCAGGAGTGGCTCTGCGGGATGGGGCATGGGTTCAACGCGGTAGGGGCAGTTGGTGGCGATCAGCGCTCGGTCAAGGCATTGGCCTTGGCGCGCAGTATGGGCTTGATCAGATAGTGCAGCAGCGTGCGGCTGCCGGTGAGGATGTGGACTTCGGCGAGCATGCCGGGAATGATGGGGCGGCTGTCGTCACCCACATGGTTGCTGGCGGTGCGTACCTTGACGACGTAGTGGGCGTTGCCGCGCTCGTCGGTGACGGTATTGGCGCCGATCTGCTCGACCCGGCCCTGCAGGCCGCCGTAGATGACGAAGTCGTAGGCGGTGAACTTGACCTCGGCCTTCTGGCCATCGTGCAGAAAGCCGATGTCGCGCGGGCTGATCTGCACTTCCAGCAGCAGGGTGTCGTCCGCCGGGACGATCTCCAGGATCTCCTTGCCCGGCTGCACCACGCCGCCGACGGTGTTGGCCATCAGGGTGTTGACGGTGCCGCGCACCGGCGAGCGCACTTCGGAGAGCTTGACGCGGTCGGCCAGCGCGACCTGGCCCTGCTCCAGCGACGAGAGCTTGGCGCGGGTTTCAGAGAGCTCGACGCGCGCCTGGTTGCGCACGTTGAGCTCGGATTCGCGTATCTTGCCCTCGGCCTCCTGGATGGCGGCGCCGATGCGCCCGATCTGCGCCTGCGCCGCCTTGGCTTCGCCGCAAAAGCGCGCCACGTCGCGCTGCAGGCGCAGCAGATCGACCTCGGAGACGGCGCCGCTGCTGAGCAGGGGCTTGGTGACGGTGAGCTCGTCGTTGGTGAGCTTGCAGCTGGATTCGGCCTGGTCGCGGTTGGCCTGCGTGGCGCGCAGTTCCTGCTGGCGCTGGCGCAGCTGATCGCGCGCGATGTTGATGGTGTTTTCCAGCTCCTGCGTGCGCGATTGCCACAGGCGCCGCTCCATCTCGACGACCTGCGGTGCTTCGCGCACGAGATCGCTGGGGGCATGAAACACTTCGCCCGAGGCCAGGGCCGTCAGGCGCGCCGCCTTGGCCTGCAGGGCGAAGCGCTCCACCTTGTTTTCTCCCAGCGATGCGCTGAAGCGTGTGGGGTCGATGCGCAGCAGCACCTGGCCTTGTTCGACCTGCTCGCCGGGGTGCACCAGGATTTCCTTGACGACGCCGCCGTCCAGGCTTTGCACCACTTGCACCTGGCGGGAGGGGACGACCTTGCCCGAGCCGCGCACGACTTCATCGATATGGCCCAGGCTGGCCCAGATGAGCAGGGCCAGGACGGCGGCGAGCGATACCCAGATCAGCAGGCGCGAGCCGCGCGCCTGGGTGTGGCGCGCCGCCCATTGGGCATCGGCGGCCAGGTCGCTGGATTGCACGCGCTCGCTCATGCCTGGGCTCCGGCGCGGCCGATGCGCCCCTGTCTGAGGGCGTCGATCACGCGCTCCTTGGGTCCATCGGCGACGATGCGGCCGGAGTCGACGACGATGAGCCGCTCCACGAGGTCGAGCATGGCGGTGCGGTGGGTGACCAGCACTACCGTTTTGTGGGTGCAGGCCTGGCGCAGGCGCTGGCGCAGCTGGGCCTCGCTCTGGTTGTCCAGATTGCTGCTGGGCTCGTCCAGCAGTACCACCGGCGGGTCGTTGATGAGGGCACGCGCCACGGCGATGGACTGGCGCTGCCCGCCAGAGAGCGATTCGCCGCGCTCGCCGATGGCCATGTCGTAGCCCTGCGGGTGGCGCGCGGCAAATTCGTCCACGCCAGCGATGCGCGCCGCGTGCAACATGTCCTCGTCGCTGGCCCAGGGCGCACCCATGATGAGATTTTGCTTGAGGCTGCCGTAGAACAGCAGGGCGTCCTGCGGCACGTGGCCGATGGCGCGGCGCAGATCGGCAGGGTCGATCTGGCGGGCGTCGATATCGTCAACAAGAATAGCGCCTTGCGTAGGCTGGTAAAGCCCTAGCATGAGTTTTTCCAATGTGGATTTGCCCGAACCTATGCGCCCGATGATGCCCACTTTCTCGCCGGCCGCGATGCGCAGGTTGATGTCCTGCAAGGCCGCCTGCGTGCTGCCGGGGTAGCTGAAGCTGACGCCGCGCAGCTCGATGGCACCGCGCAGCTGCGGCCGGGTAACGTAATCCTGGTCTGCCTGGTGCTCGACCGGCATCTTCATGTAGCCGTCGATGGCTTCGAGCGAGATGCGCGCATGGTGGAACTGCATCATCAGCCCCGCCACCTGCCCCAGCGGCGCCAGACAGCGCCCGGCGATCATCGACGCGGCAATGATGCCGCCCATGGACATCTGCTGCTGCTGGATTTCATAGACGCCGACGATGATGACGGCCACGGATACCAGCTGCTGCATGGCCGCGACGAAGCCGACGGTGAAGGCCGAGGCGAGCTTGAGTTGGGTGCCGATGTGCGCAATGTATTCGGTGGAGCTTTCCCACAGGCGCTGCACGCTGCCCTGGGCGTTGAGCGTCTTGATGGCTTCCAGGTTGGTGAGTGATTCGACCAGCAGCGCGTTGCGCTGGGATGCCGCCTGGAAGGTCTTGAGCGTGAGGCTCTCCATGCGCGCCTGCGCAATGAAGGAAACGGTCAGCGCCGCGATGATGGCGACGATGGGGGGAATCAGCATCAGTGGCGAGATCCACCACATGACCAGCAAAAACAGCAGCACGAAAGGCAGATCCACCAGCGTGGTGAGGCTGGCGGAGGCAATGAAGTCGCGCACGGACTCGAAGGCGCGCAGGTTGGAGGCAAAGGAGCCGACCGAGGCGGGGCGGCTTTCCATGCGCAGGTCGAGTACGCGCTCCATGATCTGCGCGCTCAGGCGCACGTCCACGCGCTTGCTGGCGGTGTCGACCACATAGGCGCGCAGGGTGGTGAGCGTGTAGTTGAAGACGATCACCAGGCCGATGCCGAAGGCCAGCACCCAGAGCGTGTCGATGGCGTTGTTGGGCACGACGCGGTCGTACACATTGAGGTTGAACAGCGGCAGCGCGAGGGCGAAGAGGTTGATCAGCACCGCAGCCACGATCGCGTCGCGGTACAGGCGCCAGTTGTCAAGGATGGCGGCCCAGAACCAGTGCTCCACGCGTGGTGCCTGGCCTTCCACGGTGGCGCGTCGCTCGAAGTGAAACTGCGGACGCACGAAGCAGATCAACCCGGCGTAGGTCTGCAGCAATTCGTCCCGCGCCACTTCGACCGGGCTTGCCAACTCCGGGTACTGCACCAGCCAGCCGCGCTCGCCCAGGTCTTCCAGCAGTACGCAGGCGCGGTTGTTGTGCAGAATCAGAATCGCTGGCAGCAGCCCGCTTGGAACGCCCTGCAGCGTGCGGCGCACGATGCGCGTGCTGCAGTGCGCGCGGGCGGCCGCGCGGCCCAGCAAGGTGGGGGTGAGCCGCTGGTCCACCAGCGGCAGGCCATTGCTCAGGGCCTGCGCCGTGAAGGGCAGGCCGTGCAGGCGCGTGATTTCCACCAGGCATGCGAGCAGCGGGTCATCGTGCGTCACATGCGCGGGCATGCGCCATGCGCCCGAGGGTGCGGTCGACAAGGTTTCTTGCGGGGGCGCCATGGGATCGGATGGTCAGGGATCAGAGCAGGCCGTCGTCGTCGTCGCCGATCAGGTCAAGGCTGTCGCGCAGGCGGGCGCGCGCGCGCCGGCGCTGGTCCAGCTTGGCCACGGCTTCGGGCGGAAGATCGGTCAGTCGCAGCGTGCCGTTGGCGAGGAGAGCGTCCACCAGGTCTTCCAGCACCCGGATGAAGTCTGCATCCAGCGCCGACAGCCGCTCTTTGGGTGCAGGCTCGTCGTCGGCGCCGCGGGGCTTGCCTGTGGATTCGGACATGAAGACAGGTGCGGTGGGGGCGGCAGGTCCGGGCCTTGCGCCAGGGGTGCCGCTTGCGCCCGAAGTGGATCCGCCGGTTGTGTCAGTGCTGCACGGGAGCGAGGTTGCCAGTGTCGGGCACGCTGGCCTCGCAGGCTTTCACCGCGTCATCGGGCAGCACCAGGTCGGCCTGTTCTTCCGGCTGGCTGTCGCCATAGGGCTGTGTGAGACCGAGCGCGGGAAGAATCCGGCTGGCGTTGGTGAGCCACTGGTACTCGTATTTTTTCAGATCCGCTTCCGCATTGACCTGGGCAATCTGTGCCTGGAACAGCTCGTTTTGCGTGTCCAGCAGGTCGAGCAGCGTGCGCTGGCCGATCTGGAACTGCTGGATGTAGGCGGCATGCACCTTGGCGGTTGCCAGCGCATGCTCGCGCAGGAAGGGCAGCTGCTGGCGCAGGCGCACGATGTTGTCCCAGGCTACGGCCAGGTTTTGCTGCACGTTGCGGCAGGTGTAGTCGCGCACGTCCTGCGCCGCGTAGGTCTGCGCGGCCACCTGGCGGCTGCGTGCATCGTCGGCGCCGCCGCGGTACAGGTTGTAGGTCAGCAGCAGCTGGATGCTGGAGCTTTGAATGTTGCTGGCAGGGCCGGCGGCGCTGAGCATCTCGCGGTCACGTCCGGTGCCTGCGCGCAGCTCCAGCTTGGGTGCGTAGTTGCCCTTGGCCATCTCCTGCACGGCCTGGGCGGCCTGGACCAAGGCCTGCTTGGAGAGAATCGTGGTGCTGACGCGCAGTGCCTGATCGAAATCCTGCGCGGTGCCACTGGGCATTTTGGCGGCGTCCACGGCGGGTGCCGGATCCAGCGTGGCAGCCGGGTATTCGCCCACCACGCGGCGGTAGCGCTGCGATACGTCGTTGAGATTGCCGCTCTCGGTCATCAGGTTGACCTGCGCCAGCGCCAGACGCGCATTGGCCTGCTCCAGATCGACGCCGCGCCCGACGCCGGACTGCTGGCGCTGACGGATCTGATCGAGCGAGGTTTTGTGCACCTGGTAGTTGTTTTCCGCCAGCGCGCGGGTCTTGCGGTAGCGCTGTACGTCCAGGTAGGCGATGACCACGTCGTTGGCCAGCGACTCGCTGGTGGCGCGCAGGTCGTAGAACTTAGACAGCCGCTTGAAGCCGTAGTTGTTGATCAGGTTGCTGGTGATGCCGCCGTCGTACAGCAACTGGTTGAGCGTCAGGCTCCAGCCCGGGCGTGTCCAGTCGAACGAGGGCGAGCCCGGCACGTTGCTGCGCCACTCACGCCCGATCCACGCCTGGGCGTCCACCTGCGGGCGCCAGCCGCCCTTGGCGATGTTCTTGTCCTCGACCGAGGAAACGAAATCGTGGTAGCGCGCCTGCACTTCCGGGTGCACGTTGATGGCTTTCTTGACGGCATCGGGCAGTGTCTGCGCGGCAGGCCCGGCCGCAGGCTGGGGTGCTGCAGTCTGGGCGCCGATGGTGCAAGAAACGGCGGCCGCACCAACCGCGGCCAGCATGTGGATAACGAGTTTTTTCTTCATCATTTGCTTTCAGTCGATAACAAGCCGTTGCAGTGCGGCGCGTATGCGAGCGTAACTGAAAACGCGCGGGCACAAATCGATACGGCGCGATGGATGGTGAAGGATTGTTTTCTCACGCCACGGCTGCGTGGCGACGGCGCGTGAGCGGTGCATGGCAGGGCTGCACAGGAGGCGGCAGCGCGGTTTTCTGGCGGAGAGGGCGGGATTCGAACCCGCGGTGGGCTATTAACCCACACACGCTTTCCAGGCGTGCGACTTAAACCGCTCATCCACCTCTCCGCAGAATCGGCGATTGTAGCGGTTCACGGTGGCGATTTTTTGCCTTCGTTACGGCCCGTGTGGGAGCGCAGTGCAATCAGCAGCAGCCCGCCAAAGGCGATGGCCGTGAGCAGCAGCGCCGCGGCGCTGGCGCCCCAGAAGGGCGCGGGCGAGTGCCACGGCCCGAAGCCGGCCCAGCCGTGGTAGGCCAGTGCATAGCCGCCGCCCAGGCCCAGACCCCAGAGCAGCACGCCATAGACGAGCAGCGGCATGAGCGTGATGCGGTAGCTGCGCAGCACGAAGATGCACAGCGTCTGCATCGCATCGGCGATGTGGTAGGCAGCGACCCAGACGAGCAGCGGGCCGGCAAGCGCGCGGACCTCGGCACTGGTCGTATAGAGTGCGCTCAAGGGCTTTTTTGCTATTACGAGAATAGCTGCCAGCGCAATACCCATAAGCGCTGCAGCCATGGAACCCTTGAAAGCAAGACGTGCAGCCTGAGCCTCATCGCCGGCGCCGCGGCAAAAACTCACATGCGCGCTGACCGCGATGGCGAGCGACAGCGGCACCATGTAGAGCACGGCGGCGACGTTGGCGGCGATCTGGTGCGCGGCGGCGGCCAGCACGCCCTGGCGGGCGATGAACAGTGCCATCAGCGTGAACGAGGTGACCTCCACCATGACCGAGAGCGCGGCGGGCAGGCCCAGCCGCAGGAAATGGCCCTGCTGCGCGCGGTCGGGGTGTTCGATCGCTTGCCACAGCGCGAGGGCGCGGAAGGCGTCCTGACGGCGCAGCATCACCAGCGCCACGGCCAGCAGCGCGTAGTTGACGACGAAGGAGGCCCAGGCGCAGCCGGGCGCGCCCTGCGGGGCAAGGCCGGCGCCGCCGAAGGTGAACCACAGCGACAGCGGGACCTTGAGCAGCAGCGAGCCCATTTGCAGCCAGGTGACGAATTGCGGCCGGTCCACCGCCTGGCTCAGGGTGCTGTAGATGCGAAACAGCAGCGCCGGCGGCAGGCCGAAGGCGAGGATGGCGAGGTAGCTGCGCACTTCGCCGCGCAGCGCGGGCGGCACTTCGGTGGCGCGCAGGATGGCATCGGGCGAGAGCAGCACGGCCATGCCCAGCAGCGATGCCGCCAGCCACAGGTACAGCGACTGGCGCACGCTGGCGCCTATAACCAGCGGGCGGCCGGCGCCGTGGTGCTCGGCCCAGATCGGCAGCAGCGCCTGGAACAGCCCCATGACGGCGACATAGACGCTCACGAACACCGCCGAGCCTATGGACAGCGCGGCGAGTGAATCCTGCGAATAACGCCCGGTGACGATGGTGTCGGTCACGCCAAAGGCCATGACCGCCAGCTGGCCCACAAGCACCGTGAGCGCGTGCTGTGCGATGCCCGAACGCTTGCGCATGGTCAGTGGGGTGTTCGACGCAGCAGCGTGAGCTGGTCGCGCCGGTCGGTGGGCCGCGCGACGATGGCTACCTGCTGCCAGTCGTTCGGAGCCAGCGCTTCAAGCAGTTGCGCGTCGGCGTCCGGATCGACGATGGCCCAATCGCACTGGTGCACCTGCGCCGGCGCGGCGATGTTCAGCCCGCCCTGGTAGATTAGCGCCGCGACCAGGGGCTGATCCAGCCCGTAGCCGGCCACGCAGTCGCTGGCCTGCAGCGGGATGTCGGCGTGCGCTTCGGTGATGGCCTGGCGCAGCAGCGCCACCTGGGGCGCGTAGCTGCGGCCGTAGTTGAGCAGCGGCAGCCACAGCGTCATCAGGAGCACCCAGCCCAGCGTGGCCCCGCCTGCCGGAAGAACCAGGCTTTTCCAGAGGGCGGCGCGGTGGCGTGCGGTGCGCCAGCGCACCAGGGCGCACCAGGCGATCGTGCTGGCCAGCGCCACGGCGAACGGCAGCAGCGCGAAGTGGCTTGCAAACCCGGGCGCCAGCCGCGCCACGTTGGCCGCTGGCGTGGCCGGAATGCCGGTCTGAACCGCCAGCCAGATGACCCAGACGGTGATGGCGGCCACGCTGAAAAACAGCAGCGTGAACCAGTCGATGATGGCCGAGACACTGCGCGTGAGCGTGGGCAGCGCGAACGCGGCCAGGGCCGCAAAGGCGGGCAGCCCCTGCAGCAGGGCGCGATCGGCGGGCGGTGCCAGGCAGGTGACGGCGAGCGCCACGCCGCCAAACCACAGCGGTAGCAGCAGGTGGTGCGCGCGTGCGGCGATCAGGTGGCGCCAGCGCCACAGCGTCCACAGCGTGAGCAGCCAGGTTGGCCAGATGAACCAGAGCAGCAGGCGCGGGATGGCGAGCCATTCCTGTGCGTTCCCGGGCAAGGCAATGCGCCAGTGCCAGAGGCCGAGCCAGGTGGCCCAAGCCGCGACCAATGCGGTGCAGGCAAGCAGCAGGACTGCGCCGCGCAGGCGTGCAGGTTGCGGCCCATCGCGCCCATCGCTGGCGAGGGCGACGCCGGCGCTGCCAGCGCCCAGCAGCAGCGCCAGGCTTGGTGCGCCGCTGAAGGTCAGGCCGAGCAGCCCTGCGGCTGCAGCCACGCCCGGCAAGGCGCAGCGGCCGCGACGCAGCGCCGCCGCGGCATACAGCAGCAGCGTGGTGCCGACCAGCTGCGTGAGGTTGCTTGTGGTCTCGTGCGAGAACTGCGCCAGCCCCAGCGAGGCGATCAATGCCAGCAGACCGCCATCGGCGATGGCGCGGGCGTAGCCGTGCGGATCGGCCTCGCCGCCAAAGGCAAAGGCCACCGGCTGGGCCAGCGGGCTGCGCGCCAGATGATGGATCGCATGCCAGGCGACGACAAGGGTGAGCGCCAGCAGTGCGATGAAGGGGATGCGGCTGGCGACTTCAAGCGGCAGCCCATCGCCCAGCAGGCGCATCGCGCCGGCGCCCAGCCACAGTGGCAGCAGGCCGCTGGTTTCCGGCGGCTGGCCGGCCAGCAGCGGGGCGGTCCAGTCAGTCTGGCCCAGCGCCATGGCGCGCATGAAGCCGAAGGCCTGCATGTCGTCGCCGCGCCAGGGATCGCGGCCGAAGAAGCCGGCGAGTACGTAGGCGCTGCACAGCAACAGCAGCACCCAGCGCGGCAGTGACCGCACGGCAGCTTGGGCGACGATGGCGGGGGTGGGGCGTATCACGGCTTGCAAGCCGGCAGAGTAGCCGACAAAAAAGGCAGCGCGGCGTGCCGGGCTGCCTTGTTGCGCCGGGGCGGGCTGCCCGCTGAACGCGTTTGCCGAGGGGTGCTTACTTGGCCGCGGTACGGCCGAAGCGATTGCGGAATTTCTCCACGCGGCCCCCCATGTTGTCCACCGACTTTTGCGTGCCGGTGTAAAACGGATGCGATTCGCTGGAGGTATCGAGCTTGTACAGCGGGTATTCCTTGCCCTCGAAGGTGTCGGTCTCGCGCGTGTTCACGCACGAGCGGGTGACGAACTTGAAGCCGTTGGAGAGGTCCACGAACAGCACTTCGCGGTAGTCGGGGTGAATGCCTTCACGCATGATGGATTCCTTGGGTGGTGTGGTTCGGGAGCCGTGCTGCACCGTGCAGCGTACTTTCCGGGAAACTGCGCATTATATAGAAAATCGAAAAATCAACCGCCTCGGCGCATGGCCTCGAAGAAGTCGACGTTGCTCTTGGTCTCGCGCATCTTCTTGATCATGAGCTCCATGCTCTCGATCTCGTCCATGTTGTACATGAACTGGCGCAGGATGCGGGTCTTTTGCAGCACCTCTGGCGACAGCAGCAGCTCTTCGCGGCGCGTGCCGCTCTTGTTGAGCTCGATCGCGGGGAACACGCGCTTTTCGTACAGGCGCCGGTTCAGGTGCAGTTCGCTGTTGCCGGTGCCCTTGAACTCCTCGAAGATCACCTCGTCCATGCGGCTGCCGGTATCGACCAGCGCCGTGGCGATGATGGTGAGCGAGCCGCCTTCCTCGATGTTGCGCGCCGCGCCGAAGAAGCGCTTGGGGCGCTGCAGTGCGTTGGAATCGACGCCGCCGGTAAGCACCTTGCCGGAAGACGGCACGACGTTGTTGTAGGCCCGCGCCAGGCGGGTGATGGAATCGAGCAGGATGACCACGTCCTTGCCCAGCTCCACGAGGCGCTTGGCGCGCTCGATCACCATCTCGGCCACGTGCACGTGGCGTGTGGCGGGTTCGTCGAAGGTCGAGGCGATGATTTCGCCCTTGACCGAGCGCTGCATCTCGGTTACTTCCTCGGGGCGCTCGTCGACCAGCAGCACCATCAGCGTCACGTCCGGATAGTTGGCGGTGATCGCGTGTGCGATGCTTTGCATCATCACCGTCTTGCCGCTCTTGGGCGGTGCAACGATCAGCGCGCGCTGCCCGCGGCCTATGGGCGCGATGATGTCGATGATGCGGCCGGTGATGTTTTCCTCGCCCTTGATGTCGCGCTCAAGCTTCATGTGTTCCTTGGGGAACAGCGGCGTGAGGTTCTCGAACATCACCTTGTGCTTGTTCTTCTCGGGCGCGTCGCCGTTGACCTTCTCCAGCTTGTTCAATGCGAAATAGCGCTCGCCGTCCTTGGGTGTGCGTACCTCGCCCTCGATCATGTCGCCGGTGTGCAGATTGAAGCGGCGCACCTGGCTGGGGCTGATGTAGATGTCGTCGGTGCTGGCGGTGTAGCTGGTGTCGGGGCTGCGCAGAAAGCCGAAACCGTCGGGCAGGATTTCGAGCACGCCATCGGCAAAGATCTGTTCGCCGGTCTTGGCGCGCTTCTTGATGATGGCGAACATCAGCTCCTGCTTGCGCATGCGGCCGCCGTTTTCGATGTCCAGGGCTTCGGCCTGCTTGAGCACTTCGGAAACGTGCAGGGCCTTCAATTCGTTCAGGTGCATGAAGAGACTCCGGTCAGGGAGTGGCAATGTCGGGCAAAGGTGGGAGGGTGGCTGTTTTGCCAGAGGAGCATCCGTCGGTCGGGATGTTCTGGCTAGCCGGTGATCTGCATGCCTGCCGCGCGTCAGATGGTGCGTGGCGGTGATCAGGGGGGATTATGACAGCAAACGCCCGTCGCGAGGACGGGCGCATGGGCGAGGTGCTGTCAGCGGCGGCGGGGCGCCGCCACGCGATGGCCGATCAGCCGAGGTTCTGGTCGAGGAATTCGGTGAGCTGGCCCTTGCTCATCGCACCCACCTTGGTGGCGGCCAACTCCCCGTTCTTGAACAGCATCAGCGTGGGAATGCCGCGGATGCCGAATTTGGCCGGCACCTCGCGGTTTTCGTCCACGTTCATCTTGGCGATCGTGAGCTTGCCCTGGTAGGTGCCGGCCACTTCATCCAGAACGGGGGCAATCATCTTGCAGGGGCCGCACCAGGCCGCCCAATAGTCGACCAGCACGGGCTCGGTGGATTTCAGGACGTCGGCGTCAAAGCTTGCGTCGGAGACATGTTTGATCAAATCGCTGGCCATGGCATTCCTCAATGGCGTGAACAAGGGGGTAGATTCGGCGGATTGTGACAGAAAAGCATGAGGCTCGTGTCTGCATGGTTGCTATTGAAGTTGAAGCTGAAAGCGCTTTGAAACCTCGGATTTCAATGGGTTGGATGGATCAGGTCCAGACGCTTGCGATCGAGCGCGGCGCGCATTTGGCGCGCACCGTGGTGTTGCTGCCATACGCCAATCTGCTGGCCCCCGCGCGGCAGATGTGGGCCTCGAAGTTTCCCTCGGGCTTTGCGCCGCGTTTTGAAACCACGCGCAATTGGGCGGCTGAGCTCACCCTGTTCACGCCGGGGGCGGACGATCTGTGCGGCCAGCACGGGCGCGATTGGCTCACGGCGCAGACGCTGCTGGAGCGCGCCGGGCTGCGCGGCGAAGCGGCACGCCTGGCCGGGGTGCTGCTGGAGCAGGCGCAGCAACTCGTCCCCCTGGCGGCCGCCTGCCCCCCCGCGCGCCGCGGCGAGTGGCTGGCGCAGGCGCATGCCGTGCTGCCGGGCGCGAATGACGGGGCGCTCGCGCTGGAAGCGGCGCTGGCGCGCACCGCAGCGGCCTGGGTGGGCACCTCGGGCTATGCCACCGATGTGCTGTTTGACGAGCGCACTGGCCGCAGTCTGGATGCGCTCTTCATCGTGCCCGGCCTGCAAGCCGATGCGCTGGCTGACGCGCTGGCGGGGCATTGGGCCGCCAAGACGCAGGTGCTCGCGCCGCTGGCCGCACCGCCGCAAGGCCGGGTCGCGCTGCACGCCGCGCAGGATGCCGAAGACGAAGCCGAGCGTGCCTGCGCCTGCGTGCTGCGCCATCTGACCGCGGGCCGCACGCCGGTGGCGTTGGTGGCGACGGACCGCCTGCTGCAGCGGCGCATCAACGCGCTGCTGGCCACGCGCGGCGTGCGTGCAGGCGAGCTGCTGGCCGATGAAACCGGCTGGAAGCTCTCGACCACGCACGCCGCCGCCGCGCTGATGGCGCTGCTGCGCGCCTGCGCGCCGCAGGCATCGACCGATGCGGTGCTCGATGCGATCAAGCGCGCCCCGGCGTGGGCTGCCATCGACCACCGTGCGCTGGAGCGCCGCCTGCGCAAGGGCGCGGTGCGTGGCTGGCGCAGGGCGGCGCTCTTGGCGCAAGGCGATGCGCTCGTTGAACAGGTGCAGCTGCTGCGCGAGCGCATGGCGGCCAGCCGCACGTTGGCCGATTGGCTGCAGGCTACGCGCGTACTGCTCGAAGACTGCGGCCTGTGGAATCAGCTCGCCGCTGATGAAGCCGGTGGCGAGCTGATCGCCGCGCTTGGCCTTTCCGACGAAACCTTCGCCGACTGGCGCGCCTGGCCCCAGTCCGCGCGGCGCATGACGCTCGCCGAGTTCACCCACTGGCTGCGCGAGGCGCTGGAGGGTGCGAGCTTTCGCCAGCACCACAGCGGGCAGGCGCAGGTTGTGGTGCTGCCGCTGGCGCAGTTGCTCGGTCGCTCGTTTGCCGCGCTGGTGCTGCCTGGTGCCGATGAACAGCACCTGCCCGCTGCGCCCGAGCCCGCCGGCGTGTGGACGGCGGCGCAGCGCCGCGCGCTCGGTCTGCCCACGCGCGAGGCGCTGCAGCAGGCGCAGGCCGCAGCCTGGGCGCTGGCCATCGCGGTGCCCGAGGTGGACGTGCTCTGGCGCCAGGCCGACGACAGCGGCGAGCCGGTGCTCGCCTCACCCCTGGTGGGGGCGCTGCGTTTGGCCGTACCCGCGGCGCTGCACGCGGGGCAGGATGCGCGCGTACCGCAGACCGTCGCCGCCGCGCCCACGCCGCGCCCGCTGCCGGTGGGTGCGCAACTGCCCGCGCAGCCGCTCTCGGCCAGCAGCTACGCGCAGTTGCGCGATTGCCCCTATCGTTTTTACGCGCTGCGCCAGCTCGGGCTGCAAGACGAGGGCGAGCTGGACGTCGATCTGGACAAGAGCGATTGGGGCACCTGGCTGCACGCCACGCTGCGCGCCTTTCATGAGGCGCTGCAGCAGCGCCCCGACGCCGACCGCCATGCACTGATCGAGCAAGCCGCAACAGAGGTCACGCAATCGCTGGGCCTGGTGCAAGACGACGGCGAGTTTTTGCCCTTCGAAGCCGCGTGGCCCGAGCTTCGCGATCGTTATCTGCGCTGGCTCGAAGGACACGAGCAGCAGGGCTACACCTTCGATCGCGGCGAAGTGGATTTCAACGAACAGCGCGGCCCGGTGCGGCTGCGCGGGCGCATCGACCGCATCGACCATGCGGGTGCAGGCACCACGCTGCTCATCGACTACAAGACCGAATCACAAGACAAGACCAAGGCGCGCACCAAGCCCGGCAGCGAAGACGTGCAACTGCCGTTCTACGCTCTGCTCTCGGGCGATGAAGCGCCACGCGCCGCCTACCTCAACCTGACCGAGCGCGAGCAGCCCACGCTGTTCGAGCTGGCCGACATCGAGCAACGCGCCGCCGATCTGCATGCCGGCATGGCCAAGGACCTGCGCCGCATCGCCGAGGGCGCGCCGCTGCCCGCACTGGGCGAGGGCAGCGTCTGCGACTGGTGCGAGGTGCGCGGCCTGTGTCGCAAGGATTCCTGGAGCGCATGACCATGGCCGCCGCCTATCAGCACAACGGCGCGCCCTGCACGCGCGAACACTTTTACGCTGTCGCTTGCGATCCGGCGCGCAGCATCGTGGTCGAGGCCTGCGCCGGCGCGGGCAAGACCTGGATGCTGGTCTCGCGCATCCTGCGCGCGCTGCTGGGTGGTAGTGCACCGCACGAGATCCTGGCCATTACCTTCACCAAAAAAGCCGCGGGCGAGATGCGCGCGCGGCTGCTGCAATGGCTCACGGACTTCGCCCACGCCCATGCTGAGGAAACACCCGAAGCCTGGGCCTTGCGCCTGCAAAAGGAACTAATTTCAAGAGGAATCGACCCTCAGGCCGCGCTGGACAATCGTGAGCAGCTACGGAATTTGCATGCTAGCCTGCTTGGCCATGGCCGCCTGGTACAGATCCGCACCTTCCATGGCTGGTTCGCCGCGCTCTTGAAGGCCGCGCCGATCTCGGTGTTGCAAGACCTGGGCCTGCCCACCAGCTACGAGCTGCTGGAGAGCGACGAAGATGCGGTGGCCGAGGTCTGGCGCCCCTTCCTGCGCGCCGTGGCGGCAGACGAAGCGCTGGCGCTGGACTATCGCGCGCTGGTCGCCCAGCTTGGCCGCCACAACGCGCGCAAGGCGCTGGAATCGGCGCTGGCGCGGCGCACCGAATTTGCGTTGGCTGACGAAGCCGGCTGCGTCGAAGGCGCGGTAGCGGCATTCGACGTGCTCTATCCGCGCCTGGCGGGCGTGGAGGAGCCCAGCGATTGGCTGCTGGCGCGCGCGCCGGGCCGCGCCCTGCTGCTGGAAGCCGCCGAGGCACTTGCGCCCTTGGCCAAGACCTACGCGGAAAAAGGCGTGGAGCTCAAAAGCGCGCTGCAGGCCGGGGATTGGGATGCGGTGGTCGCCGCGCTGTTCACGCTCAAGGGCGAGCCGCGCGCGTTCGCCAAGGACAAGACGCCGCCCATCGTGCGCAGCGCGCAGGACGAAGTCGCGCTCGTGCGCGCCGCGTGCGAGCAGCAGCAGGCGCACCAGCACCAGCAGCGCATGGCCCGCCTCACGCGGGTGCTGCTCGCGTGCTTTGCGCAGCTCAAGCGCGAGCGCGGCTGGGTGGACATGAACGACCTGGAGCGCGCCGCCTTTACGCTGCTCGATCGCCACGAACTCTCCGCTTGGGTGCAGGAGCGGCTGGACGCGCGCATCCGCCACCTGCTGGTCGACGAGTTCCAGGACACCAACCCGCTGCAGTGGCAGGCGCTCAAGGCCTGGCTGGCGGGCTACGCGGGTGCGGGCGGCGGGCAGGGCGCGCCCGGTGTGTTCATCGTCGGCGATCCCAAGCAAAGCATCTACCGCTTTCGCCGTGCCGACCCGCGCGTGTTCGCCGCCGCGCGCGACTTCGTCGTGCAGGCGCTGGGCGGCGAACGCCTTGCCACCGACCACACGCGGCGCAACGCCCCCGGCGTGCTCGCAGCCGTCAACACCGTGATGGGCGCGGCGCAGGACGCGGGCGAATTCAGCGACTACCGCGCGCACACCACCGAAAGCGCCGAGCCCGGCCGGGTGCTGGCGCTGCCCCTGATCGCCCGCCCCCCCAAGGCGGGTGCTGGCGACGCCGCCGAGCCCGGCACCTGGCGCGACAGCCTCACCACCCAGCGCACCGAGCTGGAAGACACCCTGCGCACGCTCGAATGCCGCCAGGCCGCGCGATGGATTGCCGGGCGCATCGCGGCGGGCGTGCCATCGAAAGAAATCATGGTGCTGGCGCGCAAGCGCGAGCCGCTCACGGTGCTGCAAACCGAGCTGCGCCTGCTCGGCATCGCCTGCGAGCAGCCCGACAAGAGCTGGCTCGCGGACCAGCCCGCGGTGCTGGACGTGCTTGCGCTGGTCGATGCGCTGCTTTCGCCGGGGCACGATTTGATGCTGGCGCGCGCGCTCAAGTCGCCGCTGTTTGGCCTGCAGGACGAAGACCTCAAGCGCATCGCCCTTGCGGTGCGCGCGGCGGGCGAGCCGCGCCCGGCGTGGCTGGATGTGCTCTCGAATGTAGAGCTGCAAACGCTGAATGGAAAAGCGCTGCATGCCGATTTGATGCGATACTGCCAGTGGCTCTTCACGCTGCCGCCGCACGACGCGCTGCAAGCCATCTTTGCCGAGCGAGACGCCCCCGCGCGCTTTGCCGCTGCCGCCCCGCCGCCCGAACGCGCGCGCACCGTGGCGCATCTGCGCGCGCTGCTCTCGGCTGCGCTCAGCGTGCAGGGCGGTCGCTTTCTCACCGCCTACCAGTGGCTGCACGCCATGCGCCGCGAGCGCCTGCCCGTGCCGCGCCACGCCGCGCCCGAGGCGGTGCGCCTGCTCACCGTGCACGGCGCCAAGGGGCTGGAGGCCGACGAGGTTCTGCTGCTCGACAGTGCCTCGGGTCTTTCCACGCGCGGCGAGCCCGAGGTGCTGCTCGCCTGGCCGGGCGACGCGCCCGCACCCGAACAGTTTGTCTTCCTCGCCAAAAGCTCGGCCCCACCGGCCAGCGCGCAGGATGTGCACGCCGCCGAAGCCACCGCCCAGGCGCGCGAGGAACTCAACGCCCTCTACGTCGCCATGACCCGCGCGCGCTCGGCGCTGGTGCTCTCGGGTGTGGAGCCGCACACCCGCCCCAGCGGTACCTGGTGGCAACGCCTGCAACCGCTGGCTCAGGCCTTGCCCGCACAGCCAGAGGTGGGGCCCGCATCATCGTCGGCCCCGACCCTCACGCTTCTGGTCTTGCCCCCTCTCCCCTTGGGAGAGGGCAGGGGTGAGGGCTTTTTTCATGAGCAAAACCGACCAGTAGCGCCCGCCACACAAGCGCTACCAGCTATCCAATCAGAAGCATCGCCAGACAGCGACACTTCGCGCATCGGCCAGGCCATGCACTGGCTGCTGGAGCATGCGGGCGAGATCGCGAGCGGCTGGCTGCCAGAACGCCTGGCGCACGCGCGCAAACGCTTCGCCCTCGACGCCGCGCAGACCGCGCAGGCCGAGGCGCTGGCGCGGCGCATCTTCACCGGCGAAGCCGCATGGGCGTGGTCGGCGGATGAAGTGCTTCAGGCTTTCAACGAGGTGGAAGTGGTGCACGAGGGTGAGCGCCTGCGCATCGATCGGCTGGTGCGCCGGCGCGCCGGCGCGCATGGTCCAGAGGCGTGGTGGGTGCTGGATTACAAGAGCGCTGCGCACCCGGAGCGCGATGAGAGCTTGCAAGCGCAGTTGGCGCGCTATCGTGTCGCCGTGGAAAGTCGGCATCCGGGAGAGGTGGTGCACATGGCGTTCGTCAGCGGGAACGGGGCGGTGCTTGTAGCGAGCGGTGACCGGTTGATTTCCGACGATGGACACGAGCCTCAGCAATGAAAATCCAAGCGGGCGGCAAGGGGCTGTTCGTCGATGCCATTGATACGCAGGCGTTTGGGCTGAGCGGTACCTTGCTTGCCGACGTCCTGCCTATTGCGGCTGCGCTGTCACGCGTAGTGTCAGCCCGGCATGGCGCTGCAGGTGGCTGATGACGCTGAACAGATTGCGCGCCTGAGGGTTGCCGGTCGGGCCGAACATGCGGATCAGGCTCTTGGGCGATGAGCCGGTCTCGGCGCCGAGTTGCTCAAAGCCGACCGTTGCCTTGATGTAGTCGCGCAGGATCGTCTTGCCGCTGTC
This sequence comes from Comamonas sp. SCN 65-56, assembly GCF_001724135.1. GTDB lineage: Bacteria > Pseudomonadota > Gammaproteobacteria > Burkholderiales > Burkholderiaceae_C > Comamonas_C. The sequence goes on from NZ_MEDS01000001.1 coordinate 60,906, forward strand.
CACGTCACCGGCCAGCAGGGTTTCGATGCCTTCCTTGAGCAGGGCATCGCGAAATTGCGGATCAGCCTGAACGCGCGCCAGCACCGTTTCCTTGAAGTTTCGTGTCAGAGCCATGGTTCGTTCACCTCGTCAATCGTTTGCGCCGCTTGTACGCTGCCCAACGCGCCTGCGCTGCCTCAATGTCGCGCTGCTGGCGCTTCTTCGTTCCACCGGCCAGCAGGATGATGAGCACATCACCATCGCGGCCGAAATACACGCGCAAGCCCGGCCCGAAATCGAGCCGGTACTCCAGAACGCTCTCGCCGACACCTTTGACGTTGGACAGGTTGCCTTGCTCGATGCGCGCCAGCGCAACCGTGATCCTGGCTGCCGCCGTCGCGTCCAGGGTGGCAAACCAATCCGCGAAGGGACTGGTGCCGTCTTCTTCCAGATACTCGCGCAGGTCCAGCATGGCAATAAGTATCGTATATGTTACCTTTTGGCGTGCATTGGCTCAACGGTCAGAACCCTTTGAGCATGAATATTTCCACCACAATCAAGCGTTTCGCTCATTGGTCGCCGCCTGATGTTTCCATCCACTCCTGACCCCATCGCCGTCATCGGCGCCGGCCCCGCCGGCCTGATGGCCGCGCAGGCGGCGGCGCAGGCGGGTGTTCCGGTGCGCGTGTTCGACGCAATGCCCTCCGCCGGGCGCAAATTTCTGCTCGCCGGGCGCGGCGGGCTCAATCTCACGCATTCCGAGTCCGAGCCGCGTTTCCTGGCGCGCTTCGGCGGGCGCGAGGCGGTGCTGACGCCGCTGCTCAAGGACTTTGGCGCGGGCGAGGTGCGCGCCTGGGCCGATGGCCTGGGGGCGCAGACCTTTGTCGGCAGCTCGGGCCGGGTGTTTCCCAAGAGCATGAAGGCCGCCCCGCTGTTGCGCGCCTGGCTGCGCCAGTTGCATGGCCTGGGCGTGCAGTGGCGGATGCGCTGGCGCTGGCTGGGGTGGGATGAGGGCGGCGCGCTGCGCTTTGCCACGCCCGAGGGCGAACAGCAGGTAGCGGCGCGCGCGGTGGTGCTGGCGCTGGGCGGGGCAAGCTGGCCGCGCCTGGGTTCGGACGGGGGCTGGGCGTCGCTGCTGGCGGGGCAGGGCGTGGAAGTGGCGCCGCTCAAGAGCGCGAACTGCGGCTTTGACGTGCGCCGCCCGGATGGCGCGATCGGGTGGTCGCCATACTTCATCGAGCACTTTGCCGGGCAGCCGTTCAAGACGGTGGCGCTGCGCTTTGCCGATTTTGAGCGGCGCGGCGAGTTCGTCGTGACCGAGACGGGCATCGAGGGCAGCCTGATTTACGCCGCCTCGGCGCCGCTGCGCGATGCGATTTCGGCGCAGGGCAGCGCGGCCATGCATGTTGATCTGTTGCCGGACCACACGAGCGAGCAGGTGCGCGCCGCCGTGCTGCGCCCGCGCGGCGCGCGCAGCCTGGCGAGCCACCTCAAGGGGCAGCTGGGGCTGCACGGCATCAAGATGGCGCTGTTGCACGAATGTCTGGGCCGCGATGGCGTGCACGACGTGGAGCTGCTGGCGCGCACCATCAAGGCGGTACCCATCGTGCTCGCGGCACCGCGCCCGGTGGAGGAGGCAATCAGCACGGCGGGCGGCGTGGCGTTCGAGGCACTGGATGAACACCTGATGCTGCGCGCGCTGCCGGGGGTGTTTTGCGCCGGCGAGATGCTCGATTGGGAAGCGCCCACCGGCGGCTATCTGCTGACGGCCAGCTTGGCGACCGGGCTGGCCGCGGGGCGCGGCGCGGGGCGCTGGTTGCGCTCGGCTGCGGGTTGATCGCGCGGGCGTTGTGTGGCTGAAACACGTTCCAACCAGGCCGCGCCAGCTTATAGAATGACCGAATACCGCGCTGCACCCGGCGCCGGAGGACCTTCACCATGGCGAAACCACAATCCGAAGTCGATGAACGCACCAACCTCGTCGGCTCGAACAAGTTCGAGATGCTCATGTTTCGCCTAGGCAAGGACAACGCCCTGGGTCAGTCCGAGCTGTTCGGCATCAACGTGTTCAAGATCCGCGAGATCATGGCCATGCCGCAAATCACGCCGGTGGTGGGGGCGGACAAGCTTTCGCTGGGTGTGGTGAACCTGCGCGGGCAGGTGATTCCGGTGTTTGACTTGCCCACCATCGTCGGCTGCAAGCCCGAGACCGGGCTCAACATCCTGCTGGTGACGGAGTACGCGCGCTCGGTGCAGGCCTTTGCTGTGGAGTCCGTCGAAGACATTGCGCGCCTGAACTGGAGCCAGGTGATTCCGGCCGAGGCCAGCGGCAACGCCAAGTCGATGGTGACGAGTTTTGCGCGGCTTGATCCGGATGCCAATGGCAAGCAGCAGCTGGCGCAGGTGCTGGATGTGGAGGCGATTGTCCAGATGGTCACGCCGGAAAGCGACCGGCACAAGGTGGAGGGCAAGAAGCTCGGCTCCAAGCTGCAGATGCGCGGCGATGCCATCGTGCTGGCGGCCGATGATTCGTTTGTGGCGCGCTCGCTGCTGGAGCAGGAGCTCAAGGCGCTGTCGGCATCCTACGAAATCGTGAAATCCGGCAAGGAAGCCTGGGAGCGGCTCAATGCGCTGTTCGAGGTGGCCGAGGAAGAGGGCAAGAGCATTTTTGACAAGGTTGGCCTGGTGCTGACCGACCTGGAAATGCCGGAGATGGACGGCTTTACGCTCACGCGCAACATCAAGCAGGATCCGCGCTTTGCGCGGCTGCCGGTGCTGATCCACTCCTCGCTCTCGGGCACGACCAACGAGGACCTGGTGCGCAAGGTGGGGGCGAACGGCTATGTGGCCAAGTTCGAGGCCACCGAGCTGGCCAACGCCATTCGCGGCGCGGTGGCCAGCACGGCGCCTGCCTGACCGGGGCCTACACCTGGTCGGCCGAGAGCCCGGCCGTCTGGCTGAAGCCGGCATCCACGTAGGTGATTTCGGCCGTCACGCCACTGGCCAGGTTGCTCAGCAAAAAGGCCGCGACGTTGCCCACGTCTTCAATGGTGACGTTGCGCCGCAGCGGCGCGGCATCGGCTACGCGGCCCAGCAGTTTGCCGAAATCCTTGATGCCGCTGGCCGCCAGCGTCTTGATCGGGCCGGCGGAAATGCCGTTCACGCGAATCGCGCGGCCATCCGGTGTCCGGCCCATGGCTTCGGCCAGGTAGCGCACGCTGGCCTCCAGGCTGGCCTTGGCCAGGCCCATGGTGTTGTAGTTGGGAATGCTGCGCAGCGCGCCCAGGTAGGTCAGCGTGAGCAGCGCCGACTGGTCGTTCAGGTAGGGCAGTGCCCCCTTGGCCAGGGCGGCAAAGCTGTAGGCGCTGATGTCGTGCGCGATGCGGAAGTTCTCGCGCGAGAGGCCGTCAAAGAAGTTGCCGGCAATCGCTTCGCGCGGCGCGAAACCGATCGAATGCACCAGGCCGTCAAACTGGCCCCAGGCGGCGTGCAGATCGGTGAACAGCTGGTCGATCTGCGCATCGTCGCCGACGTCGCAGTCGAACACCAGCTTGGAATCAAATTCCGCGGCAAATTCGGTGATGCGATCCTTGAAGCGCTCGCCGACGTAGCTGAACGCCAGTTCTGCCCCCTGCTGGTGGCAGGCGCGGGCGATGCCGTAGGCGATCGAGCGGTTGGACAGCACGCCGGTGATGAGCAGTTTCTTGCCTGCGAGAAAACCCATTGTTGTTCTCCTGAATCGAACCGAAGGTAATGCAGAATTGTCGCATGCAAGGTTTGCGGCTGTTCCTTCTTTTGGCGGCGCTGGCACTGGCGCTGCCCGCGCGTGCCGACTACGCCTATGCGCTCTGGGGCGACGTGAAGGAGCCCGCCGATTTCACCCATTTCCCCTATGTGAACCCGGATGCGCCCAAGGGCGGCCTGCTGCGCCTGGTGAGCAATTCGCGCGCCTCCACCTTCGACAAATACAACCCGTTCACCATCCGCGGTAGCGCGCCGGCCTATTTGTCGGCGCTGATGTTCGACACGCTGCTGACCGGCTCGCTCGATGAAACCGCCACCGGCTACGGCCTGCTGGCCGAGGACGTGAGCGTGGCGCCGGATGGGCTGTCGGCCACCTTTCGCTTGCGTAGCGGGGCGCGTTTTCACGACGGCAAGCCGGTCACCGCCGAGGATGTGAAGCACAGCTACGACACGCTCGTCGGCCCCTACGTCTCGCCCGGCTACAAGACCATGCTCTACGAGGTGGCCGGCTGTGACGTGATCGACGCGCGCACCGTGCGCTTTCGCTTCAAGGCGCCCAATCGCGAGTTGCCGCTGACCGTGGGCGGCCTGCCCATCTTCAGCCGCGATTGGGGTGCGGGCAAGCCCTTTGACCAGGTGGTGATGGACACGCCCATCGGCAGCGGCCCGTACAAGATCGGCCCGGTCAATTTCGGCAAGGACATCACCTATGTGCTCGACCCTCACTATTGGGCGCGCGACCTGCCGGTGCGAAAGGGCACGGCCAATTTCGGCCGCATCGAAGTCAAGATCTACAAGGACAACACCGCGCGCCTGGAGGCGCTGAAGGCAGGCGAGTTCGATCTGATGCGCTTTTTCAGCGCCGGCGACTGGGCGCGGCGCGTCAATGGCAAGCGCTTCGATACCGGCGAGCTTGTCAAGGCCGAGTTCAGGCACAAGCTCCCCACCGGCTTTCAGAGTTATGTCCTCAACACCCGCCGCCCGCTGTTGCAAGACCGGCGCGTGCGCGAGGCGCTGGGCCTGGCCTTTGACTATGAATGGATGAACCGCCAACTGTTCTACGGGGCCTATCAGCGCGTGCACGGCCTGTTTGGCAATACCCGCTGCGAAACCAACGGTGAACCAACGGCGGCCGAACTGGCCTTGCTCGATCCCTGGCGCGCCGAGCTGCCCAAGGCCGCTTTTGGCCCCATGGTGCTGCCGCCGGTGACCGAAAGCCCGATGGTGCTGCGCGAGCATTTGCGGCGCGCCCAGCAACTCTTGAAGCAAGCGGGCTGGGCGGTGCAGGACGGCGTGCTCAAGAACGCGCAGGGCGAGCCCTTCGTGCTCGAATACATGGACAGCAGCGAAGGCGGCGTGCGCACCATCTTCGCGTGGCAGCGCAACCTGGCCAAACTGGGTATCGTGCTCAAGTTCCGCTCGGTCGATTTCGCGCTCTACCAGCAGCGGCTGCAGAAGTTTGATTTCGACATCACCACCATCGCTTTTCAGGGCACGAACAATCCGGGGCAGGAGTTTGCCGACCTGTTTGGCAGCAAGGCGGCCGACCAGGAGGACTCGGGCAACTTCGCCGGCGTCAAGAACCCGGCGGTGGACGCGATGATCCAGGCCATGGTCTCGGCCAAGTCGCTGCAGCAGATGCTGCCTGCCTGCCATGCGCTCGATCGCATCATGGCCGCCGAGTACTACCTGATCCCGCAATGGTCGGCCAGCACGCACCGCATGGTGTATGACGGCTGGCGCCTGGCCAAACCCGATGTGGTGCCGCCGTATTCACCCGGAGAGATGTGGGTGGTGGATACCTGGTGGTCAAAAAAACCATAGCTGTTTGCGTATTTTGGATAAGCGTTACAACCTGATTTGATTCAAATTCAATGCCTTGATGCCATGACCGCCTACATCCTCAAGCGCATCCTGCTCATGCTGCCGACGCTGCTGGGCGTGCTGCTGCTCACCTTCGTGGTGATCCAGTTCGTGCCCGGCGGCCCGGTGGAGCAATATCTGGCGGAAGCCAAGGCCGGGATGGCGGGCCATGGCGGCGGCGGAGAGGGCGCGGGCATGGCGTATCGCGGCGCGCAGGGGGTGGACTCGCAGCGCCTGGCGCAGATCAAGAAGCTCTACGGCTTTGACGAGCCGGCGCACGTGCGGTTTTTCAAGATGCTGGGCCAGTTCGCGCGCTTCGATCTTGGGCGCAGTTTTTTCCAGAACAAGGACGTGTGGCAGCTCATCAAGGAGAAGATGCCGGTCTCGATCAGCCTGGGGCTGTGGACGTTTTTCATCAGCTACCTCGTCGCCGTGCCGCTGGGCGTGGCCAAGGCGGTGCGCGCGGGCTCGCGCTTCGATCTGGCGACCACCGTGCTGATCCTCATCGGCTACGCGATTCCGGGTTTTGTGCTGGGTCTGGCGCTGCTTGTCGTCTTTGGCGGGCAGTTGCAGTGGTTTCCGCTGCGCGGGCTCACGTCCAGCAACTGGGAGTCCTTGGGCTGGGGTGCGCGCATCGTCGATTACCTCTGGCACATCACGCTGCCGGTGATTGCGATGGTGGCGGGCAGCTTTGCCGTCACCGCGATGCTGACCAAGAACGCGTTCCTGGAGGAAATCCGCAAGCAGTATGTGCTCACCGCGCGCGCCAAGGGTTTGAGTGAGCGCCAGGTGCTCTACAAGCACGTGTTTCGCAATGCCCTGATTCCCATCGTCACCGGCTTTCCCTCGGCCTTCATCGGCGCGTTCTTCACCGGCTCGCTCCTGATCGAGACGCTGTTCTCGCTCGACGGGCTGGGTCTGCTGAGCTATGAGAGCGTGATCCGGCGCGATTACCCGGTGGTGCTGGGCACGCTCTATCTTTTCACGCTGATCGGGCTCTTCACCAAGCTGATTTCCGACCTGTGCTACGTCTGGGTTGATCCACGGGTGAAGTTTGATTGACTGAATGCGCGAGATGGAACCCAGCAAACAGATGGTTTGTCATACAATGCATGACATTTATTTCAAGGAGCCTCACCATGCGCGTCAACGCACGTTTCGAGGGTGACGCCGAACAGCAGCTCAACTATTTGGCCGAGGCCACCGGTTTGGGCGTGAGCGAGGTGCTGCGCACCAGCGTGCAGCATTACTACGACCAGTGGCGCGCGCGCCGCAGCGGCCTCACGCATTTCACAGCCTTCATCGGCAAGGGCCGCAGCGGCCGCAGCGATGTGGCGGGCAGCTACAAGGCACGCCTGGCCGAGGGTTGGGCGGCCAAGCACCAGGGCCGCACGCCAGCAGTGCATGAGCCCACGCCGCCATACGCCGGCGCTGAATCCGACAAGGGCGGCGCGTGATCCTTGCCGACGCCGGTTTTTTCTACGCACTGGCCGATGCCGATGACGCTTGGCACGCGCGCGCCGTGCAGGCGCTGCACACGCAGGAAGAGGGCTGGATCACCACCTGGCCGGTGCTGACCGAGGCCACGCATTTGATTGCGCGCTGGATAGGCGTTGATGCCGCGCATGCCCTGGTGCGTGACGTGGCCGCAGGCGGCATCGCCGTCTGGCAGTGGGACGCGCCGCAAACCGAGCGGCTGGCGCACTTGATGCAGCGCTACGCCAGCCTGCCCATGGACCTGGCCGATGGCTCGCTGGTGCTGCTGGCCGAGCATCTGGGGCATGGGCGCATCCTGACGACCGATGAGCGCGACTTTGGCGCCTATCGGTTCAAGAACCACGCGCCGTTTCAGAACTTGTTGGCGGGAGACGTGGATGCCTGAAGCACCGGCGGTGAGTCTCTCACCCACCCGCCGCGCCTGGCAGCGCTTCAAGCGCAACCGGCTGGGCTACTGGAGCCTGATTGTCTTTTGCGTGCTCACGCTCGTCAGCCTGGGCGCGGAGCTGGTGAGCAACGATCGCCCGCTGATCGTGCACTACCACGGACAAAACTACTTTCCGATGCTGCACGACTACCCCGAGACCACATTCGGTGGGGATTTTTCGACGCCGGCGGATTATCTTGACCCCTATGTGCGCCAGCGCATCACCGAGGGCGGCAACTGGGCGCTGTACACCGTGAACCCCTACGGCGCCAACACGCTGAACTACTTTGCCCAATCGCCCAATCCGTCCGGCCCCTCGCGCGACAACTGGCTGGGCACGGACGACCGCGGGCGCGACCTGCTGGCGCAGCTGATCTACGGCTTTCGCGTCAGCGTGCTGTTCGGCCTGGCGCTGACGGCAGTCGGCGTGGTGCTGGGCATCATCGCCGGGGCGGTCCAGGGCTTTTTCGGCGGCAAGATCGATCTCGCGTTCCAGCGTTTCATCGAAATCTGGGGCTCGATGCCCGAGCTGTACCTGCTCATCATCTTCAGCGCCATCTTCGCGCCCAGCATCACGCTGCTGCTGCTGCTGCTGTCGCTGTTTGGCTGGATGGGCCTGTCGGATTACGTGCGCGCCGAGTTCCTGCGCAACCGCCAGCTCGACTACGTCAAGGCGGCGCGCGCGCTGGGGGTGAAAAGCGGCGCGATCATGTGGCGCCACATCCTGCCCAATTCCATGGTGCCGGTCGTCACCTTCCTGCCGTTTCGCATGAGCGGGGCGATTCTGGCGCTGACCTCGCTCGATTTTCTCGGTCTCGGCGTGCCCCCTGGCACGCCCAGCCTGGGCGAGTTGTTGAGCCAGGGCAAAAACAACATCGATGCCTGGTGGATTTCCATCTTCACCTTTGCGGTGCTGGTGGTCACGCTTCTGCTGCTCACCTTCATGGGTGATGCGCTGCGCGATGCGCTCGACCCGCGAAAGGCCGACCAATGAGCGCGCCCGTACTGCTGCAGGTGTCCGGCCTGCGTGTGCGCTTTGGCGACAAAGAGGTCGTGCACGGCGTGGATTTCGAGATCCGTGCGGGCGAAAAGTTTGCACTGGTGGGCGAATCAGGATCGGGCAAGACGGTGAGCGCGCTCTCGCTGCTGCGCCTGGCGGGTGAGGCGCACATCTCCGGCCAGGCGCTGCTGAATGGGCGAGACCTGCTGCAACTCTCTGAGCGCGAATTGCGCGGCGTGCGCGGGAGTAGCGTGGCCATGATTTTCCAGGAGCCCATGACGGCGCTCAACCCCTTGATGACGGTGGGCGCGCAGGTGGCTGAAGTCTTGATGCTGAAACAGGCTCTGACGCGCGCCCAATCAGCGCAGACAGCTATCGAATTGCTGGCAAGCACAGGCATCCCCGAGCCTGCGCGGCGCGCTGCCAGCTTTCCGCACCAGATGTCTGGCGGACAGCGCCAGCGCGCCATGATTGCCATGGCGCTGGCCAGCCGTCCCAAGCTGCTGCTGGCCGACGAGCCGACGACGGCGCTGGACGTGACGCTGCGCGGCCAGATTCTTGAGCTGCTGTCTGATCTGCAGCGCCAGACCGGCATGGCGGTGCTGCTCATCACGCACGACCTGCTCATGGTGCGCCGCTTTGCCGATCGCGTTGCGGTGATGGAGCAGGGGCATCTGGTGGAGGGGGGCAGTACGGCGCAGATTTTTGATGCGCCGGAGCATCTCTATACCCGCCGGCTCATCGCCAGCACACCGCAGCGCGACGTGGTGGAAGGGGCGCTGGGTGGCGAGATCGCGGTGCAGGCCCGGGGGCTGAGGGTGGCGTACCCGGTGCCCTTGCCGGGCGTGCGCGGCTGGTTTCGCAAAGGGGAGTTCGTTGCGGTCAAGGGGGCGGATTTCCAGATTCCGGTGGGGCGCACGCTCGGTATCGTGGGCGAATCCGGCTCGGGCAAGTCCACGCTCGCGCAGGCGCTGCTGGGGCTGCTGCCCAGCACCGGCACCCTGCAGGTGGCAGGCGATCAATGGCACCCGCCCGCGCAGCACAACAGTGCGCACAACCAGGCCTTGCGCCGGCGCGTGCAGGTGGTGTTCCAGGATCCGTTTTCGTCGCTCTCGCCCCGTCTGACGGTGGAGGAAATCGTCGGCGAGGGGCTCAAGGTGCATGTGCCTGAACTTTCTGAAGCCGAGCGCCGCACCCGCGCGCTGGCGATGCTCGCCGACGTCGGCCTGGCAGAGGCGCAGTTTCCCGGGTTGCTCGCGCGCTATCCGCACGAGTTTTCCGGCGGCCAGCGCCAGCGCATTGCGGTGGCGCGCGCGCTCATCGTCGAGCCCGAGCTGCTGGTGCTGGACGAGCCGACGAGTGCGCTGGACGTGACCATCCAGCAGCAGGTGCTGCAACTGCTGCAGCGCCTGCAGAAGGAGCGGGGGCTGGCCTATTTACTCATCACGCACGATGTCGCCGTGGTGCGCGCGATGGCGCATGAGGTCATCGTCATGAAGGATGGCGAGGTGCTCGAATCGGGCGGATGCAATGAGGTGCTTGGCCAGCCGCGCAACCCCTACACCCGGCGCCTGGTGGAGGCCGCGGCGGCGTGAATTCCGGCGTCAGTGCGCCGGTGCGATCTCGGTCACGATGAGCGCGCCATTGATCTTCTCGGTGTGAAAACGCACCTTGGCGCCCGCCTTCAGATCGCCCAGCAGTGCCGGGTTACGGTTGTTGGTGCGTCAGCGCAACACCACTACCGGCACGCTGCACAGCCGCAGCAGCGCAGTCGTGGTACTGCCCACGATGAGCTGGCGGATTCGCGAGTGACCGTAGGCGCCGAGCACCAGCAGCGCATTGCCCAGGCTGTCCATCAGCGGCGGAATCACCTCTTCGGGCAAACCCTGCAACATGCGGCTGGTCACTGCAAACCCGGCATCGGCCAGCTGTGTCTGTGCGGCGCGCAAGCGCTCTTGCAGTCGCGCGGGGCAATCGCCTGCCATCACGAGCTGCGCGGGCATGCCTTTCAAAAGCGGGCTGCGTGCGACGGCAGCGACCGCGCGGTCAGCCGTCGGGCTGCCGTCGTAGGCCACGACGAAGTGTTCGGGCGCGGTAAACGGCACGGCGTCCATCACCATCACCGGCTGGCGCAGGTTGCGTACGGCGGCCTCGATGCGATGGTCCAGCCGCAGCTTGCGCGCCGTGGCGGGGCGGCGGTTGCTGCCCAGCACAAAAAGACGTGCGCTCGGCTCCTGCGTCAGCAGCACGTCGATCAGGTCACCCTGGCGCAGCAGCGTCTGCATCTGCGGCACGGATTCCTGGCAGACGCGCGAGCGCGCCTCGTCGAGCATGCACTGCGCAGCCTCCTGCGCCACCTTGGCGCGCTCTTCATCCAGATCGGAAAGGCGCTGCAGCAGCAAGTCTTGCGCACCCATGCCCAGCACGCCGCTGTAGTCGCCCACCGCCGCGGCGGGTTCGGGCCGCTCCAGCGTGTGCAAGAGCGTGAGCGGCGCGCCCAGGCGCTGCGCAGCCCAGCAGGCGCCATCGACCACGGCAGGGGTGGTGTTCAAGCCATCGAGGCAGGCATAGACGGTATCGGGAGTGGCAGGCATGGCGGCTTGTGCTTGGCTGGAAGAGACGCCTCCTAGTGTCGCAGCCTCTGCGCGAGACGCAAGCGGGGTATCCCTGCCGTATTGTTTCAAAGCACCATGGCAGGTAGTCTTCCCGTAGCGCAGCCATGCGCAGATGGCCAGCGCTTTCCGTGCGGCATGGCAGTTTTCAGGCTGGTGCCTGATAGCACGCATGCGCCTCGGCAATTTTCCCGGCAATCTGCTTGCGCAAAGTCAGAGGCTTCAGCACCTCGATACCTGCTCCCTGGCTGAGAATCCACCACGTCAGCTGCCAAGTGTCGCGCACGGTCGCGCTCAGCGTGTGGCCCTTCAACGCCTGGTCTTGCGACAAGGGTGTTTCCGCCAGGATGCGCAGCAATTCATCGCTGGCCCGTGCCTTCAGGCGGATCGTGCGCTCACCGCCAAACTGCAATGCGCCCTGGCGGATATAGGCTTGAAACTCAAAACCCGCAGGCTGGCGCGCGGGCTCCTCGGTCAGGGTCGCCTCGCGGATACGGTGCATGGCGTACAGCCGCACGTCTTCGTAATCCCAGGCCGTGGCAACGAGGTAGCTCACCGCTCCCCGGTTGACCAGGCCCAGCGGGTGCAGCCGCATGGGCGTCGGCGCTTTGGCATCTTGCCCCAGGTAGCTCACCTCAAGCTGGCGCTCTCGCAGCAAACCCTCGTGCACGGCTTCCACTACCTCGTCCGCCAGCTGGGCGGGTTGCAGGGGCAGGCTAGGCAGCACCGTCGCCACTTTCTTGAGCCAACTCGCACGGGCATTGCCCGGGCTCAGGCTGTCCAGCTTCTTGCGCGCCAGATCAAAGCGCGGCTGCAGCGCAGCGAGCAGGGAAGGCGGCAGCAAAGGCTTCAAGGTGTCGTGCACTAGGGTCAGGGAAAGCGCCTCGGCCAGGGTCACGGCGGGTAGATCGACGCTGGCTCCCTGCGGCCATTTCCAGCCGTAGGGCAGACTGGTTTCGTTGCACTCCAGGTGAAAGGCCTCGTACAGCTCCCACAAATCCCGCTCCACTTGCCGCTTGCTGACCTTGAACCCCACGGCATTCAGATCCTGCGTCAGTTCGGCGGCGGTCTTCCCCGTACCTCGGGAAGGCAGCAGCTTGAGCAGTTCCCATTGGCGGGCGAGGGTGCGGCGTGTAGTCGTGGCGGGCATGAAATAGCAGTCGTGCAGATGTTGCGACGTATTTTGACGCCAGCCCCACCACAATGGGAAGTGTTCTGGTTGTTTCCTCCCTCTGGTTGTGTTCATGCCTATGGATTCAGTCATTATTTGAAGATCAAGCGAAGGAGTGACGATGTTTGAGCCCAAGGTCTTGCTGAATGAATTTCCCTGGGTACCGCCCGAGCGACGCCTTGGCCGCTTTGGCCCGATGCCGCCCAGAAAACCCGAACTCAGAACGCCTGCCCTGTGGTTGACCCGCAACCAAGGCGGCGAGCTGTTCTTGGTCAACACGAGTGGCGAGCGCCTGGAGGAAGTGCATGCATCACCCGTCGGGTTTATCACCTGCGACGAAGAAGTTTCAACCGTCCAGGGCGGAGAGATCACCTACCGCGATGTGCCTGACGGTGCCGCGGTGAAGGTCGATGAATACGACGACTATTTAGACCTCGATTACGTCCTCGGCATGCAAGTGCGCATTCGCTCGCCGCAGCACACCCATCTGAAGCTGCAGTACCTGGGGGGCAAAGGCGGGATCAAGGAGGTGGTGCTGCTCTGGGCCAACGGAGACGTGGGCAAGGATGTGCAAATTTTCTCGCCAGCGGACGATCAAGGTCAGGCATGAGCGACGACGCACAGCAGCCCCACGCCGCTCGTTAGACTGCACCGAGGACAGGGACAGAGCCGACCCGGCGATACATCACAACAATGGATGGAACCATGCAACTGCGTGTGGGATTGCACCTCGATGGGCAGCGCGGCGATGCCGTCGTGCCCGAGCTGGACGCACAGACGACGGGGCCGCTGGGCCTGCTCAATGTGCTGGAAACACAGTTGGGCCTGCTGCGCCAGGAGCCCAGCGCCTCGGACCGGGTCTTGCAGTACCGCGAGGCGCTCAAGCGCCTCGATGGCCCTGCGCGCTTTTATCACCGCAGTTTCGCAGTCGATGAACTGGGCACTGCGGCCACCCTGCTGGCGTGGCGCGACCTGTGGCATCTGCATGGCTGGGGCGACGCCACTCCGCCGGCGCTTGCCGCAGCGCCATCGCGGCGCTTGCGCGATATGGCGGCCGTCGAAGCCGAGGTGGCCGGCCAGCTCGCCCTGGGTATCGGCGAGCGACTGGCGCAGGTCGTGCTGGCCATGCAGACCATGGCGCCACGCATTGGCAGGCTGGCGCTGTGCGAACCACTGGCGGATTGGCCACTGGCCTGGCAGCGTGTGCTGGCCCGGCTGCGCCCGATCGAGTCCCGGCAAAACGCCTTCGAGCCCGTGCCGGGTGCCAGCTTGCTGGCCGATCTCCAGCGGGCGGTGCTCGCGCCCGCCGGCAGCGGTGCGGGCCGACGCCTGCGCTGGCGTGACGATGGCAGCGTGCGTGTGTTGCAGGCCGAAACCGGATGGCTGGCCGCCCGGCACCTGGCCCAGTGGCTGCACGCCGAGCCTATGGACACCGTGCTGTGCGCGCCCAGCGTCGGGGTGCTTGACGAGGTGCTGGCGGCGGCCACCCTGGCGCGCCAGGGATTCAAGGAGCCCAGCGCCTTCCGCCCCGCGCTGCAGGTATTGCCGCTGGTGCTGGGGCAGTTGTGGCGGCCGCTGGATCTGTATGGCCTGCTGCAATTTTTGACGCATCCCATCTGCCCCGTGCCACGCGCGGCCCGCGTTCGGCTGGCCCGCATGCTGGCGCAGTCTCCAGGCATCGGCCACGGCCCGGCGTGGGAGCGCGCCCTGGCCGACATCGAGGCCGATTGCCCGGCCAGCGGCGCCGACTGGCCGCAGGTGCGCGAGCGCATCCGCCTGTGGGTGGAGCCCGAGCGCCATGACCCGGTGCAGGGCGTCCCGCTGGCGGTGCTGGGCGAGCGGCTGCAGGCCCTGGCCCAGCATTTCCAGGGGCGGCTGCGCGACGCCGACCCGGCACGCCAGTTGGCCTTCAACAGCGGCCTGGCGCAGGTGCTGACCTTGCAGCGCGCCTTGCGGGCGCTGGCCTTGCAGGGCGACACGCGCATCGGCGCGCAGCCCCTGCAGACCCTGCTGGCGCAGGCCACGGCGCAAGGCAGTCCCAACCCCTTGCTTGCCGCCCAGGCGGGCGCGTGCCGTGCCATTACGCACCCGGCTGCAGCCGTCGATGCGGCGCAGCAGGTGATCTGGTGGCAGTTGCAGGCACCGGGTGATACAGCGCCTTACCCGTGGTCTCGTGCCGAAATCGCGGCGCTGAGCCAGGCCGGTATCGTCCTGCCGGATATGGAACTCCTGCTCGCGCGCGAGGCGCGAAGCTGGCTGCAGCCGCTGTTGGCCGCGCGCGAGCGGCTGGTGCTGGTGCTGCCCCCGCCCGGTGCCGAGGTACACCCGGTTTGGCTGCTGCTGGAGTCCCTGTTTGAAGGCGGCCACGCGCCCCGCGTTGAGGCACTGGAAGACAGCCTGCGCGATGAGCGGCTGCCTGTGCTGGCCCACCAGCCGCTGCCGCAGCGGCGGCGCTGGTGGCAGTTGCCAGCAGGTATTTTGGTGCCGCCACGCGAGACCGAATCGTTTTCCAGCCTGGAATCCCTGCTGTTCAACCCGTTTCAGTGGGTGCTCAAGTACCCGGCCGCGCTCAACCCCAGCAGCGTTCTGGATGTCAGCGACGGCGTCCTGCTGTACGGCAACCTCTCGCACCATCTGGTTGAGCGCTACGTGCAGCAGCCCATGGCCCTCACGCAGGCCGACGCGGCATTCGAGACGTGGTTCAGCGCCGCATTCGACGAACTGGTGACCCAGGAAGGCGCTGTGCTGCAGATGCCGGGCCGCCAGGAAGAACTGGCCGCGCTGCGGCGCAAGCTCAAATTCGCGCTGACGCGCCTGCGCAGCCAGTGGCGCTCGGCGCAGGTGGTGTCCGTGGTGGCTGAAGAAAAACTTCAGGGCCACTTCGTCGGCGGCGAGATCACCGGCTTCGGCGACCTGCTGGTCACGCGCCAGGACGGCGCGCAGGCCATCATCGACATGAAGTGGGGTGCCAAAAGCTATGTTGACAAGCTGGCCGGCAATCGCCACCTGCAACTGGCCATCTACGGCGAGCTGCTGCGCCAGCAGACCGGGCGCTGGCCCCAGTTGGCCTATTTCTCGCTCAGCAAGGGCGAGCTGCTGGCGACTGACCCGCACTTCTTCCCTGAAGCCAGGGTGGTGCGCCGACAGGCCGACATGCAGGACGAAGGGCCGGCCCAGTTGTGGCAGCGCTTTCTGGTCAGTTGGCAGCGGCGCCGCCAGCAGCTCGACGGGGGCCAGATCGAGGTCGTGCTGGACGATGCGGCCGACGCCGATCCGCCCGAGGATGGCCTGGCGCCCGAGGCGCTGAACCCGGCCTACAACGATTACCTGACGCTGGCCGGCTGGGAGCAAGACCAATGAGCCTGACTTTCATCAGTGCCGGCGCGGGCAGCGGCAAGACCCACACGCTGATGCAGACCCTGGGTGGGCTGCTTGAAAGCGCCGAAATTCGCGCCAGCGGCGTGATTGCCACCACCTTCACCAAGAAGGCCGCCACCGAGCTGCGCGAGCGCGTGCGCCAGCACCTGCTGGGCGCGGGGCGTGTCGATCTGGCCAACGCCATGGGGCAGGCGCGCATAGGCACCGTCAACAGCGTTTGCGGCAGCCTGTTGCAGCGCTTTGCCTTTGAAGCCGGCATGGCCACGCGCCAGCAGGTGCTGGACGAAGCGCAGACCGCGCAACTGGTGCGCGAAGCCATCGAGATGGCGACGAGCAGCGAGCAGGCGCAGGCTGTGTCCGACCTGGCCGACCGCCTTGGCATTCAGGAGTGGTCCAAAGACATCGAGGCATTGGTCGCGCAGGCGCGTGGCAACGACATCGATCCGGCCAGCTTGCCCGAATTCGCCCGGCGCAATGCCGATGACCTGCTGGCGCACTTCCCGGCGCCGCTGCGGACAACACTGACGGACGACCTCGCCACGCAGATGCGGCGCACGCTGCCCGAGCTGCGCGCCGCCGCCGGCAAATCTACAGTCAAAAAGACCCAGGAATACGTCACGCAACTGGAGCAGTTCGCGCACACCCTTGGCCAGGGTGTCGCCCCGTGGTCGAAGTGGGTGGCGCTGTCCAAACAGGCACCCGAGAAAGGTTTGCTGCCCTTGAGCGAGCCCATCCAGATGTTGGCCCGCGCCTGCGACGCGCACCCGCAGCTGCATGCCGACATCCGGGACTACCTGCAACGCATGTTCGGCATCTGCGCCGAGGCCCTGGAGCATTACCGGGCGCGCAAGCTGGCCCTGGGCGTGGTGGACTTCACCGACCAGGAACACCTGCTGCTCAAGCTGCTGGACGACCCCGACGTGGCCGCCGTGCTGCGCGACGAGCTTGATCTGCTGCTGGTGGACGAGTTCCAGGACACCAGCCCGATCCAGCTCGCGCTGTTCCTCAAGCTCTCCAGCCTGGCCCGGCACACCTATTGGGTGGGCGACATCAAGCAGGCGATCTACGGCTTTCGGGGCAGCGACACCGAGCTGATGCAGGCCATCGTGGCCGCCTTGCCCGGCATGGGCGGCACCAGCCGCATCCTGAACGGCTCCTGGCGCTCGCGCCCGGCGCTGGTTGATCTGGCCAACCAGATCTTCGTGCCGGCCTTCGCCCCCATGCTGGCCGCTGAGCAGGTGGCGCTGGAGCCCCGGCGGCCCGAAACCACGGCCAACCCCGCCCTGTGCCGCTGGAAGCTGGGCGGCCAGAACGTCGATGAAATCTCCGAATCACTGGCGGGTGGCGTGCAGCGCCTGCTGGCCAGCGGCCTGCAAATACCCGCCAAGGGAACGGAAACGCTGGGCCCACTGAAAGCCAGCGACGTGGCGATTTTGTGCCGCTCCAACGATGCGGTGACCCGTGTTGCAGTCAGCCTGCGGCGCGCTGGCGTGGCTGCTGCCACCGCGCAGCCTGGCCTGCTGGCGACACCCGAGGCCACACTGGCCCTGGCCTGCCTGCGCCGCCTGAACGACCCGGCCGACACCGTGGCCACGGCCGAAATCCTGTCGCTGGCCGATGGCCTGGAGCCCGAGGATTGGCTGGCCGACCGGCTGGCCTACCTGCAGCAGGGCGGCCGCCGATCGGCATGGTGCGAAAGCGGCGAGCAGGCCCACCCCCTGGTTGCCCTGCTGGCCGCGCTGCGAAGCGAGCTGCCGCTGCTGACCCCGCACGAAGCCCTGCGAAGGGTCATGGCCGCCTGCGACCTGCCCAAGCGGGTGCTGCGCTGGCAACAGGATCAAGCCGTGGCCCGCACGCGCCTGGCCAATCTGGACGCCTTGCTTGGCATGGCCGCGCAGTACGAGGACAGCTGTCGTGGCACCCGGCAGGCCGCCACCATCTCGGGGCTGCTGCTTTGGCTGCGCGCCCAGGCCGAGACCGACGAGGACGCCCTGGCCCAGCCGGGCGTGGACGCCGTGCGCGTGCTGACCCACCACGGTGCCAAAGGCCTGGAGTGGCCCGTGGTCATCCTCACTGACCTGGACAAGGAGCCGCGCAGCCGCCTGTGGGGCATCTCTACCCTGTCACCACAAGGGGTGGATGCGGCCAGCCCGCTGCGCGGGCGCTTCATCCGCTACTGGCCCTGGCCTTTTGGCAAGCAGGCCAGCGGCATCGCCGTAAAGGACGCGGTGGACGCATCCGACCTGGCGCGCGCGTTTGCCAACGCTGCCTTGGCCGAAGAACAGCGCCTGCTCTACGTCAGCATGACGCGCCCGCGCGAAATCCTGGTGCTGGCGCTGAAAGACAAGGCCAAAACCCAGGCCTGGCTCGATGGCCTGGGCGCGCCCTGGCTGCTGGAAGGCGATGAGGCCGCCACCGCGCTGCCCCTGCCTGCGGGCAGCTCGGTGCCCTGCCAGACCTGGCAACTGGAGGGGCCAGCAACCCAAGTGGCGCAGCCGGACGACGGCACCCACCCGCTGCATTCGCCGTCCGAGCTGCCAGCCCGTGAGCATCTGCCTTTGTTCTTCAACCCATCGGGCGTGGCACCCAGTGAAGGCCGCATGCTGGAGCAGGTGCAGGTGGGCGAGCGCATCACCGTGGCCACGCAGGGCGTGGACTGGGGCGTGCTCGGCAGTGCGATCCACGCCTGCCTGGCGGCCAGCTTTACCGATAAGGCGGGCGCATGGCTGTCCGAGCCATCGGTGGCGCGGGTGCTTGGTGGCTTTCAGGTCGGCGCCCAGGTTGAAGCTGCGGCTGTCCTGCAGCAAATCCGCGCCTTCCATGCCTGGATGGCCCAGTGCTGGCCCGGCTGCACCGCCCGCGCCGAAGTCCCCGTCAAGGCCCTGCTGCCCAACGGCCAGATCCTCAATGGCCGCATCGACCTGCTGCTGGACACGCCGCAGGGATTCATCCTGATCGACCACAAGTCATCGCCGCACGAAAGCAGGCAGTGGGGCGAGCTGGCAGGCCGCTACCAGGGGCAATTGGCGGCCTATGCGGACGCCATTGAACGGGCAACCGGCCACCCTGTGCTGGAGCAGTGGCTGTGGCTGGCGGTGGCGGGTGGGGCTGTGCGGTGCGGGTAAAGTGAGATTTGACGATCTCAACTCCGAAGTGCAACACCAGTAGTTGAAAATCAATGGGTCGTAGTCGAGTCTTTCTCGCTGATGACAGCCATGATGCGCTTGGAAACTTGGTAGGGGCTGCCTGTAAGCAGCACTGTAGAGATCACTCGTAAAGTTCAAATAAGGGGAAATCACGTATGCAACCGAACAAGACCACCGTCACCGGGCTGTTCAATGCGCCATATCAGTACCAAATTCCAATATTCCAGCGTGGCTACGTTTGGACGCTGGAGAAGCAAGTGGTGCCGTTGTGGGTTGACATACAGAATCGTGCAGATGCGCGACTCGAACGTGACGCGGCCCAACAAAGCGTGAGTGCTGGGGCACTCAAGCCGTTGCAAAAGCACTTCCTGGGTTCTCTAGTACTGACCCCGGTAACGCCGCCTTTCGGGCGGGTACCTGCTTACGAGGTGATCGACGGCCAGCAGCGCTCCACGACGTTGCAGCTGTTGTTGTTAGCCTTCCGCCAAGCGGTGCAGAACCTGGGTGACGAACAGTTGTTCAAGATGCTGGATGCCCTCGTGCGCAATCCCGGCCCGTACACGGTGGATACGGATTACCACAAGATTTGGCCCACCCAGGCTGGACAGGATGAAATGCAGTTGCTGTACTCGGCTGCGGATGTGGCGTCAGTTTGCAGTGCGTACCCTGCGCGTGATGGTCGCCGCAAGGTCGAACGCCCGCTCATGGTGCAGACCTTCCTGTACTTTTATTTCGCCTGTCTTGCCTATCTGCAAGGCGTCGATCTCGCGGGTGCTGCCGATTTCGACGAGCACACACCCAGTGACGAACTGGTTAAGCGCATTCGTGGGGGCAATGCCGTGGTGCCGCTGGAGTCCGCTGGCACGTTTGACGCGCAACGTGCCCAGGCTTTGTACATGGCGCTGGCGGAAAACGTGCAGATCATGACACTGCAACTGGAGGCCGAAGACGACCCTCAGGTGATTTTCGAGACACTCAACGCGCGCGGTGAACCGCTCCTCGCTTCCGACCTGATCCGAAACTTCGTGTTTTTGCAGGCCGCGCGTGATGGCAAGCCGGTCAGTGCGCTGTACACAAAGTTCTGGAGTCAGTTCGATTTGGCAGCCGATGGCAAGGGTGTCACTAGCAATCGCTACTGGGTGGAGAAGGAGCGGCAAGGTCGCTTGACTTATCCGCGCATTGACCTGTTCTTTTACAGTTACACGGTGCTGCGCAGCCGTGAAACCACGCTGGTCGGCCATGTATTCGAGGCATTCAAGGCGTGGTGGCAAACCGAGCACCGCGAGCTGGAGCAGGAGCTTGAGCGCATCGTCACCGCCAGCGGTTACTTCAAGGAATTAGTGTCTCCGCAGGGCACCGGGTGGCTGGCCGAATTCGCGCGCCTCATGCAAGCGTTGGACGTGAGCATCATCACGCCGGTGTATCTGGCGCTACGCGAGCGGCTGGCTGCCGATAGCCCGGAACTGCGGCAGGCGCTGGGCGACCTTGCCTCCCACCTCACGCGCCGCGCCGTATGTGGGATGACTACCAAAGGTTACAACCGCTTCTTTATGCGTCTGTTGCAGGCGGTTACCGCCGCACCGGATGCGCCGCAGGCTGCGTTGCGGACGGCCCTGCTGGCAGCCACCGCAGACAGTGAGCGTTGGCCGAGTGACGAAATATTCCGCGAGCGTTGGACTAATCGGCCGGTGTACTGGGAAATGAAGCCAGCGCGAGTGTGCGGCATCCTGCGCGCACTCGAATATGGCGCCCGTGGCCCGGCGCAGGGGAGCAACGAGGTACCCGTCCAAGCAGCACTGACTGTCGAGCATGTGATGCCGCAAAGCTGGGCGACCGTGGCCTACTACCAAGAGGACAGCATGTCGGATGGACAGCATCCCGCGCGCGACATCGCCATCCACCGTTTCGGCAACCTCACATTGCTGACCCAGCCGCTCAATAGTTCAGTCAGTAACGGGCCGTTCGACGACTGGAAGAATACGAAAGGCGAGATGGTGGAAGGCAAGCGCGCGAAGTTGGGCCAGAGCGCGTTGCTCATCAACACGTATTTCAACGGCAAATACCCGGAAAAATGGGATGACAAGGCCATTGGTGAGCGCAGTGATGCACTGTATGCCGCCGCGGCACTGGTGTGGTCGCGCCCCGTCGCTGCAGAAGTGGCACCGAAAACGGTCGCGCATGAGCTTTGGGGCGGCGGTGCCAAGAAACGTGCGAGTCAGGATCGCTTGGCCGAGTCGGCACCCGACGTTCAAGAGTAAGGGATCTACTGACGCCCGTTGCCATGTAACCGACTGCAATGCAGGCACCAAGTAGCTCGTACTTCAAGCGAGGGCGGTTGTTGGCCAGCCAGCGTTCAAACGCCTTGCGGAAGAATGGCTGGGGCATCGGTCATTCGTGCCGGGGCCGCCAGTGCAGGAATTTTTCAATCTCCGGCAGATAGTCCGCAAAGTTCGGCAGCCCGTGGTCGCCACCTTCGTGTACCAGCGTCGTGGCCTGCGGGTAGCGCCTCACCGTGTCGCGCCAGTCCAGCACCTCGTCGCCCGTGGCCACGATCAGCAACTGGGGCGCGGCAGGGGGCTGGTGCGCCACGTCCAGGGCTTCCAGTTCGTCCAGGTGTTCGGGGCGAAAGTCAAACGTTTCATTGGGCTTGTCCCAGGGGCTCAGCACACCCAGGTAGCGCTGCAACGTGACCCATGGGGCGATGGAGGGATTGATGAGCACGCTTTTGCAGGCCAGTTGCTGCGCCAGCCAGGTGGCGTAGAAGCCCCCCAAGGATGAGCCGATGACAGCCATCCGATCTCGCGGCACGTCGTCCCAGGCATGGGTTGTCTGGAGCAGCAGCGCCGCTGCTTGCTTGGGCGATGGGGGCAACTGCGGCGCGGCGAACAGGACCTGGGGGTCATGCTCGGAAACGTGGTGCTGCAATAGCTGCGCTTTGGCGGATTGGGGCGAGGATCGAAAACCGTGAAGGTAGAGCAGGTGAGTGGTGGCAGGCATGATCAGGCACCTTGCGTGTGGGTAACGGGATGGACGTGGGGATGAAGCTTTTGCTTTCAGGCTCCGATGCGGGCTCGAACCTGCTGAAGAAATTGCTCATAAGTCAGTAGCTGCTCCGGCGGGGTGCGTCGGCGGGTTTTTTCAAACAGCAGGGCATGCAACCACGGCAGGAGGTTGTCGGTGTCTGGCTCTCCGGGGCGGGGCATCTGTGGGGGCTCGGTGCTGTCCTGTTCGTCTTCGTCGCTGGTTTCTTCTTCCGCATCGTCCAGATTAATGATCGGTACACCCACCCGGATCATGATGAATCCTTCATAGGCGGCAGGGTTGAGCAGCTCGGGTGCGGTTTGCATGAAGCTGGCATACGTCCAACCCGATTCTTCGGTGAACAGGTCAGGCAGGATGTTCTGAAACAGCATCTCGTGCAGGGCAAGCATTTGATTTTGCGCACTGCTCGGGCGCTGCAGGCTGTCATCAAGGTTGGCGATGAGCGCGCTTAGTCCTTCTTCACCCCACTTTGTCTGCAGGCAGTCCTCCCAGAACCATGCATCAAACAC
The DNA here is from genome assembly GCF_001724135.1 of Comamonas sp. SCN 65-56. GTDB lineage: Bacteria > Pseudomonadota > Gammaproteobacteria > Burkholderiales > Burkholderiaceae_C > Comamonas_C. Next base: position 83,274 of record NZ_MEDS01000001.1, read on the forward strand.
TTGGCAGACGGCATCGCGCAGTGGCACACCGGTGCTCAGCAGGCGGGCGATGTGCGGTGCTTCACATTCGTACTCGTCCTCCATGTCCAGGTTCAGGCGGCAACAGGTTCCCATGGGGTCGAGGTCATGCAGCAGGTGCTCCAGGCGCTGGATCAGCGGCAAAAGCGGGTCATGGTCATGTGCGGTATTGGCTTGGGCTTGCATGAAGGTCCTTTCATCAGACGATTTTGGTGCCTGTGGTCGCCCCCTTTTCGTTGTAGGTGTAGATGACCCGTCCCATCTGAATGTTGACGAAGCTGCTGGTGTAACCCTTCACACCGTCGGTCGGCTCGCGCCCAACGATTTTGGTAAAGAGCGTCTGGTTCTTTTCGTTGTAAACATAGATGACGGGTCCGCGCTGGATGACGTTGGCGATGGGCATGTGTGCTCTCCTGAATGTTGGCTTCCGGGGCCGTGGCTGTTGGCCCGCGAGATGAAGGTCATTCTCTGGTTGCGTGCGACAAAATGTGCCGCCAGCAAAGCCGCTGGTGTGAGCGTGGCGTTTTAGTCACATGCGCTACACGATGGGAATTGGCCCTGCGCTACGGTGGCGAAGGGAATCCGTGCACATGTTGCGGCAGCTTGCGCGGGTAGCCTTGTTTCGTCCAGCACGAACCGCCGGGGGTGCCCCCGGGTTTTTGCTTGTTCTGTGGTTTTTATTCGGTACCGCTGCTTGCTGGTGGCGGCGAATACAAATCCCACGTCGCGATGAACAGCGCTGCGATCACCGGCCCGATGACGAAGCCGGTCAAGCCAAACAGCGCCATGCCGCCCAGCGTGGAGATCAGCACCACGTAGTCGGGCATCTTGGTGTCCTTGCCCACCAGCAGCGGGCGCAGCACGTTGTCCACCAGGCCAATCACGCCGATGCCGTACAGCGCCAGCGTGACGCCTTGCCAGGTGGCGCCGGTCGCCAGGAAATACAGCGCCACCGGCCCCCAGATCAGGCTGGCGCCGATGGCCGGCAGCAGCGAGAGGAAGGCCATGATTACGCCCCAGAGCACCGGCCCCTGGATGCCCAGCGCCCAGAAAATCAGGCCGCCCAGCGCCCCTTGCGTCGCTGCCACCGCGATGTTGCCCTTGACCGTGGCGCGGATCACGGTGATGAACTTGGCGCTGAGTTCGCGCTTGTGCTCCTCATCCAGGGGAATCGCGTTGCGGATGCGCGTGCCCAACTGCGTTCCGTCGCGCAGCAGGAAGAACAACAGGTAGAGCATCACGCCGAAGTTGACGATGAACTGCAGCGTGTTGGAGCCCACGTTCACTGCCTGGTTGGCCAGGAATTGGCTGGCCTGGGCGCCAAAGCTCGCGAGTTTGGTCTGCAGTTCGGCAAAGGTGCCCAGATGCAGGCTCTCGAGCAACTTGAGTACCCATGCGGGCAGCGCCGCCCAGATCTGCTGCGCATAGGCCCCGAAGTTGATCTGGCCGGCGCGCACTCGCTGGTAGACGACGCCGGCTTCCTGCGCCATCGACGCCGCGATGGCAAGGATGGGCAGGATGACGATCAGCAGGCAGATCGCAAGCGTCAGCAGCGCCGCCAGATTGGGCGTGCGGCGCATGCGCAGCAGCAGCCGCCGGTGCAGCGGTGCGAACAGGATGGCGAGCACCATGCCCCAGAAAATCGCACCGTGCAGCGGCAGCAGGATGGCGCCAAACGCGAGCGTGACAGCGACCAGCAGAAGCAGCAGGGCACGGTGGGTAAGTGTCGGCTGGTGCATGGGTGTTGGGCGTTGCGGCTGCGTGATGACACGGACTGTACGGCATGCGTACCGGTTGGGCTTGGCGCATCGAAGGTGCGGTCCGATTTACGGCAACGGCGTGCCGTTCAACACCGTTGCCCCGGCGGTTGCAAGACAGCAGCGGTTTGCTATCGCTCTTCGTGTTCGTGTTCGCGCTCATGGCGCGGATGTGGCTGAGGGGCGTGGTGCTCAGGCCGCGCGTGTTGCGGCGCGTGTGCGGCCGGACGCGGCTGCGTGCGCTCGCGTTCCATTGGCGCGATCTCGCGCTCCCCGAGGGCAGCACGCTCGGGCATCCGTTCTGCACGTTCTGGCGCATGTTCGGCTGGTGTGTGCACTGGCGCTGTTTCCTGGCGCACGGTCGCTGCCGGGTGCGGCTCGGCAGGGGTGCGTACTGCTGCCGCAGGATCGGCAAAATGCTCGCTCACGCGTGATGTTCCGTACACGGCTGGCCCGGTGCCTGACGGGTTGTAGCGCTGGCTGCGCTCCTGCACGGCCATGGTGTGCTGTTGCACCTGGGCTGCCGTAGGAGCGGTATGTGGCTGGTGCAGCGCGGTCTTTTCCATCGCATTGGGCTGCACCATGGTTCCGCCGCTGCCGCCGTTGTAGCTCACGCGGTTGACCGTCGTGTTGTTGTGCGTGACGCTGTTGTCCACATACACGTTGGTGATGTGGGTGTTGTGGATGTTGTTGACGGTGCGGTTGTAATAGAACTGGTCGCCGTGCCAGTAGCCGCCGACGTAGCCGGTGCCAAAGTAGCCAAAGCCGTAGTTGATGCCGCCGTAAAAACCTATCGTCGGTCCCCAGTAACCCGCATGCCAGCGGTAGACGCCGCCTGACCAGCCCCACCAGCCGGGGGTCCACAGGACGCCCACGCGCTGCGGCAGCACCCAGACTCCGGGTACCCAGTAGTAGGCCGCATCGCCCCAGGCCCAGTAGCCTGGCGTCCAGAGGTAGCCGGGCCCGGGCGCCACGGGCTGCTCATAGACGGGCAGTGCGGGTGGCGCGATGCTGGTGGTTATCGTCGTCGTACCGGACGCGGTTTCGGTCACGGTAGTGGTGGTGGCCGCGGGCGCAACTGCGCAACCGGACAGCAGAGCCAGGCTGGCCGCCATGGAGAGAAGCGTGAATGTTTTCATGACGCAGACCTTCCTTTCGCACCATGCAACGCAGTGTTGGACCGCACTGTTCACACAAGAATCGGCAAACAGTTACGCAAAGCACCGCTGGTGCCATGCCGCCAGCGGGCGCCCGGTGATCGGTGGCACAATAGCCTTCGCACATCAGGCCCCTTCCCCAGCCACAGTCGCATCCGCCATCCGGTACAGCCGTGTCGCGGAAGGTTTTCCAACCAACTCACGTTTCCTTCAGGGAGACAAAGGTCAGCGGGACATGAGCGAACCGACATCCGTCTACCAAGCCTTTCAGGGCAATACCTATCTCTTCGGCGGCAACGCGCCGTATGTCGAGGAGATGTATGAAAGCTATCTCACCAATCCCGGCAGCGTGCCGGATTCATGGCGCGAATATTTCGACGCGCTGCAGCACGTGCCCGCCGTCGACGGCAGCGATGCCCGTGACGTGCCGCACCAACCGGTCATCAACGCCTTTGCCGAGCGCGCCAAGCAGGGCGGCACGCAGGTGGTCGTTGCGTTTGGCGCCGATTCGGACATGGGCCGCAAGCGCACCGCAGTGCAGCAGCTCATCGCCGCGTATCGCAACGTGGGCGCGCGCTGGGCGGATCTGGATCCGCTCAAGCGCCAGGAGCGCCCGGCGATTCCGGAACTCGAACCTTCCTTTTATGGCTTCACCGATGCCGATCAGGAAACCGTCTTCAATGCCAGCAACACCTTCTTCGGCAAGGAGAGCATGCCGCTGCGCGAGCTGCTCAACGCGCTGCGCGAGACCTATTGCGGCACGCTGGGCGCGGAGTTCATGTATGCGACCGACCAGCACCAGAAGCGCTGGTGGCAGCAAAAGCTCGAGAGCGTGCGCAGCAAGCCGCAGTACGACGCGGCCAAGAAAAAACGCATCCTGGAGCGCCTGACGGCCGCCGAGGGGCTGGAGCGCTTTCTGCACACCAAATACGTCGGGCAAAAGCGCTTTTCGCTCGAAGGCGGTGAAACCTTCATCCCGGCCATTGACCACCTGATCCAGTCCGCGGGCCAGAAGGGCGTGCAGGAGATCGTCATCGGCATGGCGCACCGCGGCCGCCTGAACGTGCTGGTGAACACGCTGGGCAAGATGCCCAAGGATCTGTTCGCCGAGTTTGACCACACCGCGCCCGAAGATTTGCCGGCCGGTGACGTGAAATACCATCAGGGCTTTTCCAGCGACGTGACCAGCCCGGGCGGCCCGGTGCACCTGTCTCTGGCGTTCAACCCCTCGCACCTGGAGATCGTCAATCCGGTGGTCGAGGGCTCGGTGCGCTCGCGCATGGACCGCCGCGGCGACCCGCATGGCAAGCAGGTGCTGCCGGTTATCGTGCATGGTGACGCGGCCATCGCCGGCCAGGGCGTGAACCAGGAAACCTTGGCGCTGTCCGAGACTCGCGGTTACAGCACCGGCGGCACGGTGCATGTGGTCATCAACAACCAGATTGGTTTCACCACCAGCGACCCGCGTGACAGCCGCTCCACCATGTATTGCACCGACATCATGAAGATGATCGACTCGCCGGTGCTGCACGTGAATGCCGATGACCCCGAAGCGGTGTGCCTGGCGATGGAACTGGCGCTGGAGTACCGCATGGAGTTCTCGCGCGACGTCGCGGTGGACATCGTCTGCTATCGCAAGCTGGGCCACAACGAGCAGGACACCCCCATGCTCACCCAGCCGCTGATGTACAAGAAAATCGCGGCGCACCCCGGCACGCGCAAGCTCTATGCCGACAAGCTCGCGGCGCAGGGCATGGGTGCGACGCTGGGCGACGACATGGTGCAGGCCTATCGCACGGCGATGGACGATGGCAAGCACACGGTCGATCCGGTGCTGACCAACTTCAAGAGCAAGTACGCGGTCGATTGGAGCCCCTACCTTGGTAAGAGCTGGAGCGATGCGGCCGATACCGCGATTCCGCTGGCGGAATGGAAGCGCCTGGCCGAGCGCATCACCACCATCCCGGAGAGCGTCACGCCGCACATGCTGGTCAAGAAGGTGTATGCCGACCGCGCGGCCATGGGCCGCGGCGAACACCCGGTGGATTGGGGCATGGGCGAGCACATGGCGTTTGCCTCGCTGGTGGCCTCGGGCTACCCCATCCGTTTGTCGGGCGAAGACAGCGGGCGCGGCACCTTCAGCCACCGCCATGCGGTGATTCACGACCAGAAGCGCGAAAAGTGGGATGAGGGCTCCTACGTGCCGCTGCAAAACGTGGGCGAGGGCCAGGCGCCGTTCACCGTCATTGACTCCATCCTGTCCGAAGAGGCGGTGCTGGCGTTCGAGTACGGCTACGCCTCCAACGACCCGGGATCGCTGGTGATCTGGGAGGCGCAGTTCGGCGACTTCGCCAATGGCGCGCAGGTGGTGATCGATCAGTTCATCGCCTCGGGCGAGGTGAAGTGGGGGCGCGTGAACGGCATGGCGCTGATGCTGCCGCACGGCTATGAAGGCCAGGGGCCGGAGCACAGCTCGGCGCGCGTCGAGCGCTTCATGCAGCTGGCCGCCGACACCAACATCCAGATCGTGCAACCGACCACTGCGAGCCAGATTTTTCACGTGCTGCGGCGCCAGATGGTGCGTCCGATCCGAAAGCCGCTGGTCATCTTCACGCCCAAGAGCCTGCTGCGCGCCAAGGACGCGGCGTCGCCGATTTCGGAGTTCACCAGCGGGGGGTTTCAGCCCTTGATCGCCGAGCGCAATGAGGCGGTGGTGAAGAACGCGGCCAAGGTCAAGCGCATCATTGCCTGCTCGGGCAAGGTCTACTACGACCTGGTGAAGAAGCGCGAGGAAAAGGGCGTGGACGACGTGGCCATCATCCGCGTCGAGCAGCTCTACCCCTTCCCGCACAAGGCGTTTGCCGCCGAGCTCAAGCGTTTTGGCAAGGCCGCCGACATCGTCTGGTGCCAGGATGAACCACAGAACCAGGGTGCGTGGTTCTTCATCCAGCACAACATCCACGAGAACATGCTCGCGGGCCAGAAGCTCGGCTACGCCGGACGCGCCGCCTCGGCCTCGCCGGCTGTCGGCTACGCGCATCTGCACGCCGAGCAGCAGAAGAACCTGGTGGAAGCCGCTTTCGCCAAGCTCAAGGGCTTTGTGCTCACGAAATAAGCGATTGGTTCATCGTGCGGCTGGCGTTGTGTCCAACGCGCCGCGCGATGTCTCACGCACCACGCATCACGCATTACGCAAACGGAATTGAACATGTCCATCGTTGAAGTCAAAGTCCCCGAGCTGTCGGAGTCCATTGAAGAGGCCACGCTGCTCACCTGGAAGAAGAAGGCCGGCGAAGCGGTCGCTGCCGATGAAATCCTGATCGAAATCGAAACCGATAAGGTCGTCCTTGAAGTGCCCGCGCCCGCGGCCGGCGTGCTCAGCGAGGTGTTGCAGGGCGACGGCGCGACCGTGGTCGCGAGCCAGGTGATCGCCAGGATAGACACCGAAGCCGTGGCCGGTGCCGCCGCGCCCGCGGCTGCGCCTGTCGCCACTGCAGCAGCGCCCGCGCCCGCAGCCGCACAGGCCGCTGCTTCGGCAAGCGCCGCCAAGGCTGGTATCGCGATGCCCGCGGCCGCTAAGATCCTCGCCGAGAACAACCTGTCGGCCGCCAGCGTGCCCGGCACCGGGCGCGACGGCCGCGTGACCAAGGGCGATGCGCTGGCAGCGGTAGCCGGTGGCGTGAAGGCCGCAGCCGCCATCCCCACGGGCGTGCCGACCAAGGCGCTGCCGCAGGTGGCGGGCCCGGCCGCGCCCGATCTGGGCAACCGCCCCGAGCAGCGCGTGGCCATGAGCCGCCTGCGCGCGCGCGTGGCCGAGCGTCTGCTGCAGTCGCAGGCCACCAACGCCATCCTGACCACGTTCAACGAGGTGAACATGGCGCCGGTCATGGAGCTGCGCAAGAAGTTCCAGGACCAGTTCACCAAGGAGCATGGCGTCAAGCTCGGCTTCATGAGCTTCTTCGTCAAGGCGGCGGTGCATGCGCTGAAGAAATTCCCGGCCGTGAACGCCAGTGTCGATGGCACCGACATCGTCTACCACGGCTACTTTGACATCGGCATCGCGGTCGGCTCGCCACGCGGCCTGGTCGTGCCCATCCTGCGCAACGCCGATCAGATGAGCTTTGCCGATATCGAAAAGAAGATCGCCGAATTCGGCAAGAAGGCGGCCGACGGCAAACTCACGCTGGAGGAACTGACCGGCGGCACCTTCTCGATCAGCAATGGCGGCACCTTCGGCTCCATGCTCTCCACGCCCATCATCAACCCGCCGCAATCGGCCATCCTGGGCGTGCACGCCACCAAGGACCGCGCGGTGGTGGAAAACGGCCAGATCGTGATCCGGCCGATGAACTACCTGGCGCTGAGCTATGACCACCGCATCATCGACGGCCGCGAGGCGGTGCTCAGCCTGGTGGCGATGAAGGATGCATTGGAAGATCCCTCGCGCCTGCTGTTCGACATCTGAGCGCTGCAGCCAGAACATCCAACCCACCCTCGCGGTGGGTTTTCACCATTGACTGAAGGATAGAGATGAGCAAGTCATTTGACGTGGTCGTGATCGGTGCCGGCCCCGGCGGCTATATCGCCGCGATCCGCGCGGCGCAACTGGGCATGAATGTCGCCTGCATCGACGAGTGGAAGAACGACAAGGGCGGCCCCGCGCCCGGCGGTACCTGCACCAACGTGGGCTGCATTCCGTCGAAGGCGCTGCTGCAGTCGAGCGAGCATTACGAGCAGGCGCGCCTGCACTTTGCCGAGCACGGCATCACGGCGAAGGACGTGAAGATGGACGTCGCCACGATGGTGGGCCGCAAGGCCGCCGTGGTGAAGCAGAACAACGACGGCATCCTCTACCTGTTCAAGAAAAACAAGGTCACGTTCTTTCATGGCCGCGGTTCGTTCGTGAAATCGGCCGAGGGTGGCTACGAGATAGCCGTCGCCGGCGACAAGCCCGACACCCTGGTGGCCAAGCAGGTCATCGTCGCCACCGGCTCCAGCCCGCGCGAGTTGCCGGGCGCGCCGTTCGACGAGGAAACCATCCTCTCCAACGACGGCGCGCTGCGGATCCCCTCCGTTCCCAAGCGCCTGGCGCTGATCGGTTCGGGCGTGATCGGCCTGGAGATGGGCAGCGTCTGGCGGCGTGTCGGCGCTGAAGTCACGGTGCTCGAAGCGCTGCCGACCTTCCTCGGCGCGGTGGACGAACAAGTCGCCAAGGAGGCCAAGAAGGCCTTTGACAAGCAGGGCCTGAAGATCGAACTCGGGGTGAAGATCGCTGAGGTCAAGAGCGGCAAGAAGGGCGTCGCCATTGCCTACACCAATGCCAAGGGCGAGGCGCAGAAGCTCGACGTGGACAAGGTCATCGTCTCGATCGGCCGCGTGCCCAATACCACCGGCCTGAACGCCGAGGTCGTGGGCCTGAAGCTGACTGATCGTGGCATGGTGGAAGTGGATGAGCTGTGCCGCACCAACTTGCCCGGCGTCTGGGCCGTGGGCGACGTGGTGCGCGGCCCGATGCTGGCGCACAAGGCTGAGGAAGAAGGCGTGGCCGTGGCCGAGCGCATGGCGGGCCAGCACGGGCACGTGAATTTCAATACCATCCCCTGGGTGATCTATACCAGCCCGGAGATCGCCTGGGTCGGCAAGACCGAGCAGCAACTCAAGGCCGAGGGCGTGAAGTACAAGGCAGGCAGCTTCCCCTTCATGGCCAATGGCCGCGCGCGTGCGCTGGGCGACACCACCGGCTTCGTGAAGATGCTGGCGGATGCGGCGACCGATGAAATCCTCGGTGTGCACATCGTCGGGCCGCTGGCCAGCGAACTCGTGGCCGAGGCGGCGGTGGCGATGGAGTTCAAGGCCAGCAGCGAAGACATCGCCCGCATCTGCCATGCGCATCCGACGCTGGGTGAATCGATGAAGGAAGCGGCGCTGGCCGTGGACAAGCGCACGCTCAATTTCTGAGTTTCAAGCGAAATAGGCCTCTGGCGTTTGCTGGGCAAGCGTCAGCAGCTATTGTTTTCGTCAATCTGGAGAGGGTGTGTCGGTTCGGCAGATTTATGACCAGGCCCTGACGGTCAAGGGCTACCACAGCGATCCGGCGCAACTGCGCGCGATCGACGCGCTGGAGCGCTGCGCCAGCGAGTGGGGTGCGTACAAGCAGCGGCGCTCCAACGCGCTCAAAAAACTGCTGAATCACCCCGAGATTCCGCGCGGCGTGTACATGTACGGCGGCGTGGGGCGCGGCAAGAGCTTTCTGATGGACTGCTTTTTCGAGGCCGTGCCGATCAAGCGCAAGGTGCGGCTGCACTTTCATGAGTTCATGCGCGAGGTGCAGCGCCAGTTGACGGAGCTGCAGGGCACGCAGAACCCGCTTGATGCGCTGGGCGCGAACATCGCCAAGCGCTACAAACTGATCTGCTTTGACGAATTCCACATCGCCGACATCACGGACGCGATGATTCTCTATCGCTTGCTCGAATCGTTGTTTGCCAATGGCGTGGGCTTCATCACGACCTCCAACTTCGAGCCGGACGGCCTGTACCCCGATGGCCTGCACCGCGACCGCATCCTGCCGGCGATTGCGCTGCTCAAGGAGCGCATGGAGATCATCAACGTGGACAACGGCGTGGACTACCGCAGCCAGACGCTGGAGGATGCGACCATTTACCACCATCCGCTGGGGCCCGAGGCCGAGGCGGCGATGGCGGCCATGTTCGATCGCCTGGCCGAAGCGCGCGACGAAGATCCGCTGCTGCGCATCGAGGCGCGCGAGATCCATGCGCTGCGCCGCGCGGGCGGCGTGGTGTGGTTTGATTTTCGCGAGCTCTGCATGGGCCCGCGCTCGCAAAACGACTATCTGGAAATCGCCAGCCAGTTTCACACCGTGCTGCTCTCCAACGTGCCTTACATGCCGGTGAACATGGCCTCGGCCGCGCGGCGCTTTACCTGGCTGGTGGATGTGCTGTACGACAGACGCGTCAAGCTCATCATTTCAGCCGCCTTGCCGCCCGAGCAGCTCTACACCGAAGGGCCGCTGGTGCATGAATTTCCGCGCACCGTCTCGCGCCTCAATGAAATGCAGACGCGGGAATATTTGCAGCTGGAGCGTCGCGTGGTGGATACGCGCCTGACCTGAGCCCGGATTGCGTCAGGACTTGGCCTCGAAGCCTTGGAAGCGCCGGGATTTCTTGACTTCAACCGGGGCCTCGATTTTCACGATCACCAGCGACAGATTGTCGCCACCGCCGGCGGCACGTTCGCGCGCCTGCGCGATGAGAAATTCGGTGGCCTCGCGCGGCGTGCGCGTGCTGACCGCTTCGGCCAGTTCGTCGGCCGTGAAGTAGTGCCAGACGCCGTCGCTGCAGGCCAGCAGCACGTCGTCCGTTTTCAGCTCGGCAATCGCATAGCCGCTGGTCGGCGGCGTGTTGTCCATGCCCAGGCACCCGAGCAGGATGTTGGAATGCGGATGGTCGCGCGCCTGCGCTTCGGTCAGGTCGCCACGGTCGACCAGCGCCTGGACGTAGGAGTGGTCGCGCGTGCGATGCGCCATCTTGGCGCTCCGGAAATGGTAGATGCGCGAATCCCCGGCGTGCACCCAGTGGCAATCGCCCCCCGGGTTGACCAGGAAGGCGGCGATGGTGCTGTGCGGCTCCTGCTCGGCGGAGATGGCGGTGAGGCGGATGACGAGGTGCGCCTCCTGCACCATGTTTTCCAGAAACGAGGCGGCATCGTCGGTGGCCGGGTCGTAGCGCTCAAACACCTGGCCTGCTGTCATGATGACCTGGTCGGACGCCTTGCGCCCGCCGCTGCGCCCGCCCATGCCGTCGGCGACGATGGCGAGCACGCACCCATTGACGCGTGGGTGCGTCAGCAGCTCGACCCGGTCCTGCTGGTAGTCCCGGTCACCCTTGTCGGTGCCCGTGGAGGCAATGATCCGAAACGATTTGCTCATGCCGCTCCATTACCAGAGTTTCCACCACGGGTTGTCCTTGCCCTTGAAGCCGGACTTGGTGTAATCGCTTTGCGGGTAGGACGCGTCGAGCACGCGCTGCGCGTCCTCGCTCAGCTGCGTCAGACCCAGAGCCTCGTAGGAGCGCACCAGAATGTAGAGCGCCTCCTCGTTGGCCGGCACGTCGCGGTAATCGGCAATGGCGGACTGCGCGCGACTGACGGCGGCGACGTAGGCGCCGCGGTCAAAGTAGTAGCGCGCCACATGCACCTCGTACATCGCGAGGGCGTTGACGACATAGGTCATGCGCTGACGTGCATCGGGTGTGTAGCGCGAATCGGGAAAGCGCTCGGTCAGCTCCTTGAAGGCCTCGAACGATTCCTTGGCGGCCTTCTGGTCGCGCTCGGACAAATCCTGGCGCGAGAGCCAGGAGAACATGCCCAGGTCGTCGTTGAAATTGACCAGCCCCTTGAGGTAGAGCGCGTAGTCGTACGCCGGGCTGGCCGGGTGCAGCTTCATGAAGCGGTCCAGCGTGGCGATGGCCATGCCGCGGTCTCCGTTCTTGTATTCGGCATAGGCCTTGTCCAGCTGCGCCTGTTGCGCCAGTGGCGTGCCAGCGGCGCGCCCCTCCAGCTTTTCAAGCAGCGGAATGGCCTTGTCCCAGGCGCCGCCCTTCATCTCGTCCTGCGCCTCGGAATGGATTTTTTGCACGCTCCAGTGGGCCGTGGGGTCCGTCGGTGTGCTGGAGCAGCCGGACAGAACCGCGAGGAGCAGCAGGACGGCGGGCAGAAGTGCAGGTGGGCGCAGCATGGAGCGTGGATTCAACCAGAACGGAAAAATTCAGCCATTGTATGAAACAGCGACTGCGGGGACTACCGGCAATTGGTTGAAAATTGCAGCCCCGCCACACCTGCCTCCTGCACCGGGGGGCTGCCGGATGATGATGTTGGATGATTTCAATCGCTCGCTGTTCCTGTTGATCAACGGCCCGGCCGAGCCGGGGGCGGCGATGCTGCTTCTGGCGCGCGGCTGCGCCGCGCTGCTGGTGCTGGCGGTACCGCTGTACCTGACCCTGGCCTGGCTGCGCGGCGGGGAGGGGCGGCGCGGGCCGCTGCTGGAGGCGGCGCTCGCCTGTGCGCTGGGGTTTGCGGTGTCGGCGGCACTCGGGGCGCTCTGGCCGCATCCGCGCCCGTTCATGCTGCCGCTGGGCCATGCGCTGATGCCGCATGCCGCCACGCCATCGTTTCCCAGCAACCACCTGACCGGCATCTGGAGCGTGGCTTTCAGCCTGCTGTGGCACCGCAAGCAGCGCAGCGCCGGCTTCTGGCTGGCGCTGCTGGGTCTGCCGGTAGCCTGGGCGCGCATCTACCTGGGCATCCATTTCCCGTTGGATATGGTCGGCGCCGCGCTGGTGGCGGCCGCCTGCGCTGCCGTGCTGCATCTGGTGCTGCCCGGGTTGGTCAGCCTGCTGCTGCCGATGCTCAATGCCGTCTATCGACGGATTTTTGCCCCTTTGATACGGCGCGGCTGGGTCGCTTGGTAGGGCCGCGCGGCCGCTTTCTACAATCGTCGGATGTTTGTCCATCTGCGCCTGCATTCCGAGTTTTCCGTGGTCGACGGCACCACGCGCATCGATGAGGCGGTGGCCAGTGCCGCCGCGGATGGCCAGGGAGCGCTGGCCATTGCCGATCTGAACAATCTCTTTGGCGCGCTCAAGTTCTACAAGGCGGCGCGCGCCAAGGGTGTCAAGCCGGTGATCGGCGCCGAGATCTTTCTGGAGGATGCTGCGGGTGCGGAACCCTCACGCCTGCTGCTGCTGGTGCAAAACCGCCAAGGCTATTTGAACCTGTGCGAGTTGCTCACGCGTGCCTGGATGCAGGGCGTGGTGCGTGAAACGGCGGTCTGCCGCTGGCAGTGGCTGCACGATCTGAACGAGGGACTGATTGTGCTGTCGGGTGCGCAGGCGGGCCCCGTTGGGCGTGCGCTGATGGCGGGCAGCGAAGCGCTGGCTGCCGAACAGGCGCTGGAGTTGGCGGCACTGTTTCCGCACCGCTTCTACCTGGAGCTGCAGCGCGCCGGCCGCGACGATGACGAGGCGCATGTGGTGGCCACGGTGCAACTGGCGGCGCGCCTGAAGCTGCCGGTGGTGGCCACGCACCCGGTGCAGTTTCTGGCCGCCGATGACTATGAGGCGCACGAGGCGCGCACCTGCATTGCCGAAGGCAGCACGCTGGGCGATCGCAGGCGCGTGCGGCGTTTCACGCGCGAGCAGTATTTCAAGAGTGGTGCGCAGATGCGCGAGCTGTTTGCCGACGTGCCCTCGGCGCTGGCGAACACGGTGGAGATCGCACGCCGCTGCAGCTTGTCGCTGGTGCTGGGCAAGCCGCAGTTGCCTGATTTTCCGATTCCCGCCGGGATGACGATGCAAGACTACTTCCGCCAAGTCTCGCAGCGAGGGCTGGAAGAGCGCCTGCAGCACCTCTATCCCGATGCCGCCGAGCGCGAGCAGCAGCACCCGCATTACCAGGAGCGGCTGGATTTCGAGCTCGGCATCATCATCGAGATGGGCTTTCCGGGCTATTTCCTCATCGTGGGCGATTTCATCCAGTGGGCCAAGACGCATGCCTGCCCGGTGGGGCCCGGGCGCGGTTCGGGCGCGGGCTCGCTGGTGGCCTATGCACTCAAGATCACCGACCTGGACCCGCTGCAGTACAACCTGCTGTTCGAGCGCTTCCTGAATCCCGAGCGGGTGTCCATGCCCGACTTCGATATCGACTTCTGCCAGGCCAACCGGGACCGGGTGATCGATTACGTCAAGGACAAGTACGGCAAGGAGGCGGTGAGTCAGATCGCCACCTTCGGCACCATGGCCGCCAAGGCGGCGATCCGCGATGCTGGACGCGTCATGGACATGAGCTATACGTTTTGCGACGGCATCTCCAAGCTGGTGCCGGCCAAGCCGGGGCAGACCTACACCCTGGCCTACCCTCCCGAGCCCAGGAAGGAGGGCGACAAGCACAACTACGCGCTGGAGCTCGAACCCCAGCTCATGGCGCGCGTGCAGGGCGAAGAAGAAGTGCGCATGGTGGTGGAGATGGCGCAAAAGCTCGAAGGTTTGACGCGCAACATCGGCATGCACGCGGGCGGCGTGTTGATCGCGCCGGGCAAGCTCACCGATTTTTGCCCGCTCTACCAGCAACCGGGCAGTACGTCGGCGGTGAGCCAGTTCGACAAGGACGACGTCGAGGCGATCGGCCTGGTGAAGTTCGACTTTCTGGGTCTCGCCACGCTCACCATCCTGGAGCTGGCGCGCGAGTTCATCATCAACCGCCACCCGGGGCAGGAAGGTTTTGCGTTCGAAAACATTCCGCTGGACGACGCGCCCACCTACCAGCTGTTCCAGCAAGGGCGCACCGAGGCGGTGTTCCAGTTTGAAAGCCGCGGCATGCAGGGCATGCTCAAGGAGGCCAAACCCGGGCGCCTGGAAGACCTGATCGCGCTCAACGCCCTGTACCGCCCGGGCCCGATGGACCTGATTCCAAGCTACATCAACCGCAAGCACGGCAAGGAAGAGGTGATTTACCCGCACCCGCTGGTGGAGCCTGTGCTCTCCGAGACCTACGGCATCATGGTCTACCAGGAGCAGGTGATGCAGACCGCGCAGGTGCTGGGCGGTTATTCGCTCGGTGGCGCCGACTTGCTGCGCCGCGCCATGGGCAAGAAAAAGGCGGAAGAGATGGCCAAGCACCGCCAGATCTTCCGCGAGGGCGCCGCAAAGAAGGGCATTGGCGAATCCACGGCCGACGAAGTGTTCGACCTGATGGAAAAATTTGCCGGCTACGGCTTCAACAAGTCGCACGCGGCCGCGTATTCGCTCTTGGCGTACCACACCGGCTGGCTCAAGGTGCACTACACGGCGGAGTTCTTCTGCGCCAACATGACCATAGAGATGGACGACACCGACAAGCTCAAGGTGTTGTTTGAGGATGCCATCCGCGAGGGCCTGTCGTTCGAGCCGCCGGACATCAACCGCGGGGTGTACCGGTTTGAGCCAGTCACGGACAAGGTCATCCGCTACGGCCTGGGGGCCGTGAAGGGCACGGGCCAGCAGGCGATAGAGGCCATCGTTGCGGCGCGTGAAGGCAGGGGTGCGGGGCCGCAGGGCGGCACGCGCGGGCCGTTTGCCAGCCTGTTTGATTTCTGCGTGCGGGTGGACCGCACGCGCATCAACAAGCGTACGGTTGAGGCACTCATAAAAGCCGGGGCTTTTGATGGACTTAGCCTTGACAGGGCTGCGCTGACGGCTTCCATAGATATAGCGTTTGACTACGCCCAGGCGCAGCTCGCCAATGCCAACCAGGGCGGGCTGTTTGACATGATGGGCGATGGTGCCGTGGGCGCCAGCAACGAAGAGCCGCCGCTGGCCAGCGTGCTGCCCTGGGATGTGCGCGAGCGCCTGGCACAGGAGAAGACGGCGATTGGCTTTCACCTCTCCGGGCATTTGTTTGATGCGGTGGAGGGCGAGGTGCGGCGCTTTGCCGCGACGCCGATCGCCCGGCTGGCCGATACGCGCGAAACCGTGGTGGTCGCGGGCATCGTGGCGGACTTGCGCGTCATCAACGGACAGCGCGGCAGGCTCACGCTGTTCAAGCTGGACGACAAGAGCGCGGTGATCGAGGTCTCGGCCGACGAGGGGGTGGTGGCGTCGTGCGCCGAGGTGCTGCGCGACGATGAGGCCATCATCATCAATGGCCGATTGCAGCCCGACCATTTCAACGGCGGCCTGCGCTTGAAAGCCCAGCAGGTCTGGGGGCTGGCCGAGGCCCGGGCCCGCTTTGGCAGGTATCTGCGCGTGCCGGCGGGCGCTGGCGTGCCGGATGTCGCGGCCTTCGTGCGGCGCTTTCCGCCCAGGATCGAGCAGACGGAGGATGGCCACTCCCTGGCGCTCGGCCTGTGCGTGCGCCTGGCGCTGCGCTGCGAGGTGGACGGGCAGGCGGCGCTGGCCGAGTTGCAGCTGGGGGAAGCCAGCCGCTTTTTCCCGTCCGATGGGGCGCTCGCGGCATGGGGCGCGCAGGCGCAGGCCGAGGGTGTCAGCGTGGTCTACGGCGTTTCTTAATAGCAGCAGGCGCACGGCTGGCAAGGGGATGCGCGGCGATTGAGCGGCGCGGGCCGGGCGAACGCTTGAAAAGCCCGGTTGTGGCACCAAATCCACAACGATCACGCTTTGCGGCGGATCGCTAGAATGGATTTCATGGTTACCAAAGCGCCCGTGCCGCCACCCCGCGAGCCGTCCTGGGATGACGGCGGCTCGGTGGTGGCCGAGCGGCGCACGCAGAAGCTGCAGCCGCCGCACATGTACCAGGTGGTGATGCTCAACGACGATTTCACGCCGATGGAGTTCGTCGTCGTCGTGCTCCAGGAGTTCTTCAACAAGGACCGCGAAGCCGCCACGCAGATCATGCTCAAGATTCACCTCGATGGCAAAGGCGTGTGCGGCGTGTATTCGCGCGACATCGCCGACACCAAGGTGGCGCAGGTGATGGATGCGGCGCACAAGGCCGGCCATCCGCTGCAGTGTGTTTCCGAGCCTGTTGAATGACAGCCACCCCGCCCTGATCTACAGTTAGTCCCAACCGCAAGCCAAAGGAGTTCTCACATGATTGCCCAGGAACTGGAAGTCAGCTTGCACATGGCCTTCGTAGAGGCCCGCCAGCAACGCCACGAGTTCATTACCGTGGAGCACCTGCTGCTCGCGCTGCTGGACAACCCGAGCGCCACCGAGGTGCTCAAGGCGTGCGCCGCCAATATCGATGACCTGCGCGCGGCGCTCAGCAATTTCATCAAGGACAACACGCCGCAGGTGGCCGGTACCGAAGAGGTCGATACCCAGCCCACGCTCGGGTTTCAGCGCGTGATCCAGCGCGCCATCATGCATGTGCAGTCCACTGGCAACGGCAAGAAGGAAGTGACCGGTGCCAACGTACTCGTCGCCATCTATGGCGAGAAGGATTCGCACGCCGTGTACTACCTGCACCAGCAGGGCGTGACGCGCCTGGATGTGGTGAACTACATTGCCCACGGCATCAAGAAGGGCGAGGCCGCCGAGCAGGCCAAACCCGAGGCGCCGCAGAGCGAGAGTGAAGAGGGCGCGGCCCAGGGCGGCGAACGCAGCGAAAAGGCGTCGCCCTTGGAGCAGTACACGCAAAACCTGAACCAGGCGGCCAAGGACGGCAAGATCGATCCCTTGATCGGGCGCAACTACGAGGTCGAGCGCACGGTGCAGATCCTGTGCCGCAGGCGCAAGAACAACCCGCTCCTGGTGGGCGAGGCGGGCGTGGGCAAGACCGCGATTGCCGAAGGCCTGGCCTGGCGCATCACGCAGGGTGATGTGCCCGAGATCCTCAAGGATTCCACCGTTTACGCGCTGGACATGGGCGCGCTGCTGGCGGGCACCAAGTACCGCGGCGACTTCGAGCAGCGCCTCAAGGGCGTGCTGAAGAACCTCAAGGACAAGCCCAGCGCCATCCTGTTCATCGATGAGATCCACACGCTGATCGGCGCGGGCGCAGCTTCGGGCGGCACGCTGGATGCCTCCAACCTGCTCAAGCCCGCGCTCAGCTCGGGCGCGCTCAAGTGCATAGGTGCGACGACCTACACCGAGTACCGTGGCATCTTCGAGAAGGACGCGGCGCTGTCGCGGCGCTTCCAGAAGGTGGACGTGATCGAGCCGACGGTGGCCGAGACGGTGGAAATCCTGAAAGGTCTCAAGAGCCGCTTCGAGGAGCACCACGCGGTCAAATACGCTGCCGCTGCCCTGCAAGCCGCGGCCGAGCTGTCGGCCAAGTACATCAACGACCGGCACCTACCCGACAAGGCGATCGACGTGATCGACGAGGCGGGCGCGGCGCAGCGCATTCTGGTGCCGAGCAAGCGCAAGAAGACCATAGGCAAGACCGAGATCGAGGAAATCGTCGCCAAGATCGCGCGCATTCCGCCGGCCAATGTCAGCAACGACGATCGCGGCAAGCTGCAAACGCTGGAGCGCGATTTGAAGAGTGTGGTCTTCGGCCAGGACAAGGCGCTGGAGGTGCTGGCGTCCAGCGTGAAGATGGCGCGCTCAGGCCTGGGCAAGGGCGACAAGCCCATCGGCGCCTTCCTCTTTTCCGGCCCCACCGGCGTGGGCAAGACCGAGGCGGCGCGCCAGCTCGCCTACGTGATGGGGATCGAGCTGATTCGTTTCGACATGTCCGAGTACATGGAGCGCCATGCCGTGAGCCGCCTGATCGGTGCGCCACCGGGCTATGTGGGTTTTGACCAGGGGGGCTTGCTCACCGAGGCCATCGCCAAAAAGCCGCACGCGGTGCTGCTGCTCGACGAGATCGAGAAGGCGCACCCGGACATCTTCAACGTGCTCTTGCAGGTGATGGACCACGGCACGCTGACCGACAACAACGGGCGCAAGGCCGATTTCCGCAACGTCATCATCGTGATGACGACGAACGCCGGCGCCGAGACCATGAACAAGTCCACCATCGGCTTCACCACGCAGCGCCAGGCGGGCGACGAGATGGCCGACATCAAGCGCCTGTTCACGCCCGAATTCCGAAACCGGCTCGATGCCATCGTCAGCTTCAAGGCGCTCGATGAGCAGGTCATCCTGCGCGTGGTGGACAAATTCCTGCTGCAACTGGAGCAGCAGCTTGGCGAGAAGAAGGTGGACGTGACCTTCACCGACGAGCTGCGCAAGCACCTGGCCAAGAAGGGGTTCGACCCGCTGATGGGCGCGCGGCCGATGCAACGCCTGATCCAGGACACGATACGCAAGGCGCTGGCCGACGAGTTGCTGTTCGGCAAGCTGGCCGATGGCGGGCGCGTCACCGTGGACGTGGAGCACAAGAAAGACGACAAGGGCGTGGAGAGCGACGAGATCAAGCTCGACATCCAGCCGCTGCCCAAAAAGGACCGCTCCAGGAGCAAGGAGGCTGCGGAACATGAGGAAGAAGCCGCAGCCGATTGACGGCACTTGTACATCATTCCAACCCGCCCACTCGGCGGGTTTTTTCATGAAAAGTGGCGCCGGCGCATGCTGGTAAAGCGCTGGCAGCTACTAAAATTTTGGTCATGACGGCACTCTCCACCTGGCGCGCAGGGCTGGCGGACCTCTCGCCCGCCAACTTCGGCCTGGTGATGGCGACGGGCATCGTGGCGCTGGCGGCCGACATGACCGGGCTGACCTTCGTCGCCGGCGCAATGTTCCTGCTCAATCTGGCGCTCTACGCCGTGCTCTGGGTGCTTTACCTGCTGCGACTGGCCCTGCATCCGCGCCGCTGTTTTGAGGATCTGACGGACCACGCCACCGGCCCGGGCTACTTCACGGTGGTGGCGGCCTCCGGGGTGCTGGCCTCCCAAGTGCTGCTCCAGGGCCATGAGGTCACTGCCGGGCTGGTGTTGGGGGCAGTGACGCTGGTGCTGTGGGTACTGTTCACTTATGCGATTTTTTTCGCCTTCATCGTCAAAAGCGACAAGCCGGCGCTTGCGCAGGGCATTAGCGGCTCCTGGCTGCTGGCGGTGGTGGCAACGCAATCGGTGGCGGTGGCAAGCGCGCTGCTCTCGCCGCATCTGGCGGCGGACCTGCGCCCGCTGCTGAATCTCCTGGCACTGGCGATGTGGCTCTGGTCGGGCGTGCTCTACCTCTGGATCATGGCCTTGATCTTCTACCGTTTCATGTTCCTGCGCCTCGCGCCGCAAGAGCTGGTGCCTTCGTACTGGATCAACATGGGGGCACTGGCCATCTCCACGCTGGCGGGGGCGTTGCTCATCCAGCAGGCACCGGCGGTGCCATGGCTGGAGCAGATACTGCCCTTTGTCAAGGGCGTGACGCTGCTGTACTGGGCGGCCGGCAGCTGGTGGATACCGGTGCTGGTGCTGCTGGGTGTTTGGCGCCACGGCGTGCGCCGCTATCCGCTGCGCTATGAGCCGCTGTACTGGGGGCTGGTGTTTCCGCTGGGCATGTACGCCGCATGCACCTGGCAAATGGACAGGGCGCTCGCCATCCACGTGCTGGATGGGGTGGCGTGGGTATTCCTCTGCGCCGGACTGTTGGCCTGGTTGCTCACTTTTGCAGGATTGGTTCAGCGTTTGCTGTCGCAGCGCCCTGGAACACGTTCTTAGGGTTGTGCGGCTTGTTGGTGACGCGCATTGAACCCAGAATAGGCGCGCACCTATCGCGCAGGGAGTCGCCCGTCATGCCATTGGCCCCACGCCAGCTTTTCTCCACGCACGGCAAGCCCATGTGCTGGCATGCCCTGTCAAGCTGCCTGAAGACCTTGTTTTGCATGGTCTTGACGGCCCTGATGGGTGTCTTGGCCCAGACGGCATGGGCTGGCGCCTATGACGCTGGCATGACGCAAGTGGAATACGTCGATGCTGCCAGCGGGCGCACGCTGAGTTACATGTTGATCTACCCGGCTGCGGCAGCGGACGGTGCAGTGCCATTCAGGATGCCGATGACCCAGGGCCTGCGGTTGTATCAGGACGCGCCGGCCTCGCCCGATGGTGCTCGCCATCCGCTGGTCGTGCTGTCGCATGGCGCAGGGGGCAATGGCTCCAACTATGCGTGGCTGGGGCAGTACCTGGCGGCCCGCGGCTACATCGTGGCGCTGGTGCACCACTATCGTGCCAACACCTACGACCGCAGCGCCTTGTACGTGCGCAGCCGGCTTTGGCAGCGCCCGCGCGACATCAGCCTGGACATCTCGCACCTGTTGCAGGACAAGGTCTGGGGGCCTCGCATCGATCCCGGCCGCATTGGCGTAGCGGGACATTCGCAGGGTGGATTTGCCGCGCTGTGGCTGGGCGGCGCCCAGATCAATCCAGAGGCGTTCATGCGCTATCAGCGTGGCTGGAAGAACAACCCCCTGGTGCCCGCCCACATCCGCGAGCGCATGCAGGTGGACGCAGCGCCTGCGCAGCACCTGCGCGATGACCGGGTGAAAGCGGTTTTTGCCATGGCGCCCGGTGTGATTCAGGCGTTTGGCATGGATGCCGAGGGTTTGCGCCAGACTCGGGTGCCGGTCCATTTGATCGTCGGCGCGGCAGACCGGGCCACACCTGCCGATGAAAACGCCGCGTTCGCGGCCTTGCATATTCCCCAGGCGCAGCTGCAGCTCTTGCCCGGGCCGGTGGGACACGAAATCTTTACCAATGAATGCGACGCAGATGGCCGCGACAATTACGCCGAGTCCTGTGTGGATGCGCCTGGCGTGAACCGCGCCGATCTGCACCAGACCATCGGCGAGGCTGCCGTTGCTTTCTTTGAAAAGGCATTTGAAGCCCAGCCTCTGTCGCGCTCAAATGACTGATGGTGCCATGCCTTCAAGCGCAGGCCCGATCCAGCGCCTGATCGATATCCCAGAGGATGTCGTCCACGTCCTCGATGCCCACCGACAGGCGCACCATGTCGCTGCTGACCCCGGCGCGGGCGAGTTCTTCGTCGTTGAGCTGCCGGTGCGTGGTCGAGGCCGGGTGGATCACCAGCGTCTTGGCGTCGCCGATGTTGGCCAGGTGACTCAAGAACTCGCAGGCATCGATGAACTTCTCGCCCGCCGCTGCCCCGCCTTTGATGCCGAAGGTCAGCAGCCCCGACGCGCCCGGTGCGCCATCCACCGCGCGAAACTGCTTTTTCGCAAGCTGGTGATAGGGCGACTCGGGCAGGCCGGGGTAGTTGACCCAGGCGACCTTGGGGTGTTCTTTCAGGTGCTTGGCCACCGCCAAGGCATTGCGGCAATGCGCCTGCATGCGCAAATGCAGCGTCTCCGCGCCCTGCAGCAGCAGCCAGGCGCTCATCGGCGAGAGCACGCCGCCGTAGGTGCGGTTGACCTCCATGCGCGCCTTCATCGTGTAGCCGAAGTCGCCAAAGGTCTCGTAGAACTTCACGCCGTGGTACGCCCGACTGGGCTCGATCATGTCGGGGAATTTGCCGTTGTCCCAGGGAAAGCGCCCGCTTTCCACCAGCACGCCGCCCATCGTCGTGCCGTGGCCGCCGATGTATTTGGTGGCGCTGTGCACCACGATGTCGGCGCCCAGGTCGAGCGGATTGCACAGGTATGGGCTGGCGACGGTGTTGTCGATGATGAGCGGCACGCCGTGCGCGTGCGCCACCTCGGCAATGGCGGCGATGTCGAGCACGTTCACCAGCGGGTTGCCCAGCGTTTCGCCGAAGACCACGCGGGTTTCGGCTCGCATCGCGCGCTCGAAATTCTGCGGATCGGCGGGATCGACGAAGGTGGTCTCTATCCCCAGGCGCTCAAAAGCTATGCCGAGTTGCCCGACGCTGCCGCCATAGAGCGTGCTTGCGGCCACCACGTGGTCGCCGGTCTTCAGCAGCGCGAACAGCGCCGTCATCTGCGCCGCCATGCCGCTGGCGCAGGCCAGCGCCGCGCGGCCGTTTTCCAGGCTCGCCATGCGTTCCTCGAACACCGCCACCGTCGGGTTGCTGATGCGGCTGTAGACGTTGCCGAAGGTCTCCAGGTTGAAGAGCTGGCTCGCGTGCTCGGCGTCGTCGAAGACGAAGCTCGTCGTCTGGTGGATAGGCGTGGCGCGCGCGCCGGTCACGGGGTCGGGCTGCGCCCCGGAGTGGATCGCGCGGGTGCCGAAGCCGAAAACGTGGTCGCCCTGGGGTGTGGTCATGGTATTGAATGGAATAGGGCTGTAACGCTTGTGCAGCAAGCGTCAGAAGCTATGGTTTTCAGTAAGGCAGCTGCCTTGCCCGCTTGGCCGTGATGACCTTGGTGTTCACCCCCACCCAGCCCAGGCCGCCAAACAGGCGCGCATGCTCGATCTTCACGCAGCGGTCTTGCACGACATCCAGCCCGGCGGCGCGCGCCTTGGCGGCGGCTTCTTCATTGACCACGCCCAGTTGCAGCCACAGGCAGGAGGCGCCTATCGCGACCGCCTCTTCGGCCAGCGGCGGAATGTCCTCGCTGCGGCGAAAGCAGTCGACCATGTCGATCGTGCGGCCCTGCGCCGCCAGCGCTTGCGCGGCCTCGCTCACGCTGGCGTAGGCCGTCTCGCCCAGGATGGCGCCGCCGTCCCTGGCGACCAGCGGGTTCACCGGCACGATGTGGTAGCCGTGCGCCTGCATGTACTGCGCGGCGAAGTGGCTGGGCCGGTGCCACTGCGGCGACAGGCCGACGACGGCGATGGTGCGGCAGCGCGCGAGGATGGCGCGCAGCTGGCGGCTGAGCAGGGGCGGGGATGCAGCGTTCATGAGGTGGCCGCTTTTGCTTGCTGCAGCAGGCGCTGGAGCAGGGCTTGGGTGGGGTAGCCATCGGCGATGAGGCCCTGGCTCGCTTGGTAACGGCGCAGTCCGGCGCGGGTGGCGGGGCCGACCACGCCGTCGACTTCCCCCGCGTCCATCCCGAGCCGGTTGAGCGCCGACTGCAGGGCTTCGATATCGCTGCGACTCAGCGTCTTGAGCTGGCGTGGCCACGGCGCCAGCAGGCCCGGGTCGCCGTCGATCTGGCGCGCCAGCAGCGAGACCGCCAGCGCGTAGTTGGTCGAGCTGTTGTAGAGCAGCAGCACGCGGAAATTGTTGCCCACCATCACCGCAGGGCCATTTGCGCCGGCGGGCGTGAGGATGGAGGCGCTCTGCATCAGCGGCAGCGGCTGGCCGTTCATCGCACGCACGCCCTGCACGGCCCAGGCGTCGCTGTCCTGGCGTACGTTGAGCTCGGCGCGGCTGTAGTCGAATGCGGCGGGCAGGCGCACTTCCACGCCCCAGGGCTCGCTCGGGCGCCAGCCCGATTGCGCGAGGAAGTTGGCGGTCGAGGCCATCACGTCGGGCACGCTGGCCCAGATGTCGGGCTTGCCATCTCCGGTGACATCGACCGCGTACTTGAGGTAAACCGACGGCAGAAACTGCGTGTGGCCCATCGCACCGGCCCAGGAACCGATCAGGCGGTCGGCGCTCATCAGCCCCTTGTCGACGATGGTCAGCGCGGCCAGCAGCTCGCTCTTGGCCCAATCGCGTCTGCGCCCGTCGTACGCCAGCGTGGCCAGTGCATCGACGGTGCGAAAGCTCCCGAAATGCGCGCCATAGCTGCTTTCCACGCCCCAGATCGCAATCAGGATGCTGGCGGGCACGCCGTATCGCTGGGCTGCGTCGTCGATGGCCTTGGCGTAAATCTGGTGCTGCGCCTTGCCCGCCAGGATGCGCTGGAGCGAGACGGCGCCGTCCAGGTACTGCCAGACGGGACGCACGAATTCGGGCTGCGCGCGGTCGAGCTCGATCACTTGCGGCAGCCAGCGCGCCTTGCCCAGCGTGGCGGCAATGGTGGCACGGCTGATGCCGGCCTTGAGCGCGTCTTGCGAGAAACCGGCGATCCAGGCGCGAAAACCGTCGACCGGGTCGCTCGTGTCAGGGGGCGTTGCGGTGGTGGATGCGGGCGATGCGGCGGCAGGGCCCGGTGGTGCGGCCAGCGTGGTGCAACTGGCCGTACCCAGCAGAGTGGCCAGAGCGAGGATGAAGGCGGGAGCGCGCGCGGAGGAAACGGATGTTGAGCGCATGCCCGGATTGTGCCCAAGTTGGAAGCCGCGCAGCGCTGACGTGATACGCCTGCACGGGCATACTTGCGGCTCGCCCGCACCCTTGATATCGCTGCGATGCACACCTTCCTCTGGCACGACTACGAAACCTTTGGCACCGACACGCGCCGCGATCGCCCGGCGCAGTTCGCGGCGATTCGCACCGATGCGGATCTGAACGAAATCGGCCAGCCGCTGATGCTCTATTGCCGCCCCGGGGACGACTATCTGCCCGACCCCGGCGCGTGTCTCATCACCGGCATCACGCCGCAAGAGTGTTTGCAAAAAGGCCTGCCCGAGCACGCATTCGCCGCGCGCATCGAGGCCGAATTCGCCCAGCCCGGCACCGTGGGCGTGGGCTACAACACCATCCGGTTTGACGACGAGATCACGCGCTTCCTGTTCTGGCGCAACCTGATCGACCCCTATGCGCGCGAGTGGCAAAACGGCTGCGGGCGCTGGGATCTGCTGGACGTGGTGCGGATGACGCGCGCGCTGCGCCCCGAAGGCATCAACTGGCCCGAGCTTGATGGCAGGGCGAGCTTTCGCCTGGAGCTGCTAACCAAGGCCAACGGCCTGGCGCACGAAGCGGCGCACGATGCGCTATCGGACGTGCGCGCCACCATTGCGCTCGCGCGGCTTTTGCGCACGCACCAGCCGCGTTTGTTCGAGTTTGCCTTTGCGCTCCATAAAAAAGAGCGTGTCGCGCAAGAACTGCGCCTTCCAACGGCACAAAGCACTGCAAAACCCTTTCTGCACATCTCCGGCATGTTCCCGGCGGAGCAGGGGTGCCTCGCGCTGATGTGGCCGCTCGCGATGCACCCCACGAACAAGAACGAGCTGCTCGCCTGGGACCTGGCGCACGACCCGTCCGAGCTTGCACTGCTCTCGGTCGACACGTTGCGCCAGCGCCTGTTCACGCGCACGCAAGACCTGCCTGAGGGCATCACGCGCCTGCCGATCAAGGGCGTGCACCTGAACAAGTCGCCGATGGTGGTGGGTAACATGAAAACGCTCACGACCCAGCTGGCTGAACGCTGGGGCATTGACCTTGCCGCCGCCGAGCGCCACGCCGCCATCGCCCGCGATCTGCCCGACATGAGCGCGATCTGGCCTGCGGTGTATGCCCGAGCGCAAGAGAGCGCGCCCGACGTGGATCAGGATTTGTACGGTGGCTTCTTGAGCAACGAAGACCGCAAGCGCCTCACGCGTCTGCGCGCCTTGCCGCCTGCCGAACTTGCGCAGGCGCGTGCGGGCTTTGATGATGCGCGCCTTGCCGAGCTGCTGTTTCGCTACCGCGCGCGCAATTTTCCCGAGACGCTTGCTCCCGAGGAGCAGGAGCGCTGGCAGCAGCACCGCATCGCCGCGCTGATGGAAGGCGAGGGCGGCGCGCGCACCTTTGATGCGCTGTTCGCCCAACTCGATACGCTCGGAGAGCAGGCCGACGAGCGTGGGCAGGCGATCCTGGAAGCGATCTACGACTGGGCCGAGGGCATCGCGCCCGAGCTGGACTGATCGTCCGCGTCTGCCAGCGCATCGAGCAGCTCGGCTTCGATGCGCAGCTGGCGCGCGCTGTTGCCCAGTGCTTCGCCTGCTATCAGAAACGTATCTTCTGCACGCTCCCCCAGCGTGCCAACCTTGGCCAGCTGCACACTGAGCCCGTGGCGTGCCAGCACGCCGGCGATGAGGTACAGCAGCCCGGCGCGGTCGGTGGCCGAAATTTCCAGAATCCAGCGCTCGTGCTGCTCATCGGGCCGCAGCGATACGCGCGGTGCCACCGGGAAGCTGCGTGCACGGCGCGACAGCCGCCGGTGGCTGGGCGGCGGCAGCGGCGTACGCAGATCGATCGCCATCGGCAGGCCGTTCTCGATCAATGCAATCAGTTCGCGCGCGCCGCTCTCCGCATGCCGGGCAGTCACTTGGAAGGTGTCGAGCGCGTGACCGTCGAGCGTGGTGTGGATGCGCGCGGCGAGGATGGAAAACCCGGTGCGGTCAAAGTAGCCGCAGATGCGCAGAAAAAGCTCCGCCTGGTCGGGCGTGTAGACCAGCACCTGCAGGCCGTCGCCGGCCAGCGAAGGTCGGGCGCGCACCACCGGCCGGGTGCTGCCGATGACTTCATGCAATTGGCGCGTGTGCCAGGCGATGTCGGCCGCGTCGTGCTGCATGAAGTAGCCCACATTCAACGTGCGCCACAGCGCTTCATTCGCGCCGCGTGGCAGGGCATGCAGCGCCAGCAGCACGCGCGCATCGCGCTTGCGCTCTTCGACTTCGGTGGCGGCATCGGGTACGCGCCCGCCCAGCACCGCGAGCGTGGCGTGGTAGAGGTCTTCGAGCAGCTTGCCTTTCCAGGCGGTCCACACGCGCGGGCCGGTGCCGCGGATGTCGGCCACGGTGAGCAGGTACAGGCCGGTGAGCGTGCGCTCGTTGCCCAAGCGCTGCGCGAACGCGGCAATCACCGCCGGATCGCTCAGATCTTGCTTTTGTGCCACCTGGCTCATCAGGAGGTGCTCGGCGACGAGAAACTCGATCAGCCGGGCGTCCTGCGCCGAAATGCCATGTGCGGCGAACTGGCGGCAAAAGCGCTGCACCTCGCGCGCGCCGATCTCCGAATGGTTGCCGCCGCGCCCCTTGCCGATGTCGTGAAACAGCGCGGCGATGGTCAGGATCCAGGGCTTGTCCCAGCCCGCGGCCAATTGCGAGCACAGCGGGAATTCGTGTGCGTGCTCGGCCATGAAGAAGCGCCGCAGATTGCGCACCACCATCAGGATGTGCTGGTCCACCGTATAGGCGTGGAACAGGTCGTGCTGCATCTGCCCGACGATGCGCCGAAACGGCCACAGCAGGCGGCCCAGCACCGAGGTCTGGTTCATCAGCCGCAGGGCATGCGTCACGCCACTGGGCTGGCGCAGGATCTGCAGGAAGCAGGCGCGGTTGGCCTCGTCCTGGCGAAAGGCCTGGTCCATCAGCGGGCGGGCGTTGTAGAGCGCGCGCAGGGTGCGTACGGAAAGCCCTTTGATGCCCGGCGTGGCCTGGTAGCGCAAGAAGGTGCGCACGATGGCCTGGGGTTTGCGCTGGTACAGGTCGTCGCGCGCAATCTCCAGCAGGCCGTTCTTGTCGAGGAACTCGGTGTCTATCAGGATCAGCGGCGCCGTCGATGGCCGCAGCCGCTCCTCGATTTCCAGGCGCAGGATCTGCGTGAGCTGCGTGACCGCCTTGGCGGCCCAGTAGTAGCGACGCATCAGCTGTTCGCTGGCGCGCTGCCGGCGCCCGCCCGGGCCCGTGGCGTCCGTCAAGCCGAAGCTCTGGGCCACGCTGGCCTGCAGGTCAAAGGCCAGCCGGTCCTCACGCCGCCCGGCCAGCACATGCAGGCGCGCGCGGATCAAGCACAGCAGCGCCTCGTTGAGCGCCAGCTGACGCACTTCATACGGGGTTGCCAGGCCGTGCTGCGCCAGCGCCTTCCAGCTCGCGCCGACGCCGGCGGCGCGCGCCAGCCAGAGCACAAGCTGCAGATCGCGCAGGCCGCCGGGTGATTCCTTGCAATCCGGCTCCAGCGCGTACGGCGTATGTTCATACCGGGTGTGGCGCTGGTGCAGTTCCAGCAGCTTGGCTTGCACGAATGCCCGTGCATCGAGTTGGCGCGCGTGGGCTTGCCGCAGCGCCTCGAACGCTTGTGCGCTGCCGCACAGCCGGCGCGATTCGAGCAGCGCGGTCTGCAGCGTGATGTCCTCGGCGCAGGCGGCCAGGCATTCGGTGTGCGTGCGCACGCTGGAGCCTATCGGCAGCCCCGCATCCCAGCAGCGGGCGATGAAGGTCTCGACCGCCGCGGTTGCGGCGCCATCGGGCACCAGCACCAGCACATCCACATCCGAATGCGGAAACAGCTGCCTGCGCCCATAGCCGCCGACGGCGACGAGCGCCGCGCCAGGGTCGGGGTGCAGCGACTGCCAGAGGCTGCGCAGCAGGGTGTCCGTGGCATCCGAGAAGCCGCGCAGCAGGCGATGCACGCCGCGCGGGTGCAGCGCCCGACCCAGCAGGGCCTGCAGCAACGTGCCGCGGCGTGCCTGGTAGATGGCCTGCTCGGGAGTGGTGTGGGCGTGCATGGCCCTGTGCGCAAGAAGCGCCTGTGTCAGGTCGCCGTAGCGGTCACGAAATCGGGCAGCGGCGGGTAGCCCGCGGAGAGCGTGAGCACGTCAAAACCGGTTTCGGTCACGAGGATGGTGTGCTCCCACTGCGCCGAGAGGCTGTGGTCCTTGGTGATGATGGTCCAGCCGTCCTTGCCCAGCTCCTTGATGTCGCGCTTGCCCAGGTTGAGCATGGGCTCTATCGTGAAGGTCATGCCGGGCATGAGCTCGACGCCGGTGCCCGGGCGGCCGTAGTGCAGCACCTGCGGTTCGTCGTGGAATTTGCGTCCGATGCCGTGACCGCAGAACTCGCGCACCACCGAAAGGCCCTGGTCTTCGGCAAAGGTCTGGATCGCGTGGCCGATGTCGCCCAGGTGAGCGCCGGGCCGCACCTGCTGGATGCCCAGCCACATGGATTCGTAGGTGAGCTTCACCAGGCGCCTGGCGGCGATCGAGCATTCGCCCACCAGGTAGGTGCGGCTGGTGTCGCCGAACCAGCCATCCTTGGTAATCACCGTCACGTCGACGTTGACGATATCCCCCTTCTTCAGCGGCTTTTCGTTCGGAATGCCGTGGCAGACCACATGGTTCACCGAGGTGCACAGGTAGCCCGGGTAGGGCGGGTAGCCTGGTGGCTGGTAGCCGATGGTGGCGGAGACCGTGCCCTGCCGCTTCATGCACTCCGCGCCCAGGCGGTCGATTTCGATGGTGGGCAGGCCCGGCACGATGTGTGGCGCTATGTAGTCGAGCACCTCGGCCGCCAGG
The DNA here is from genome assembly GCF_001724135.1 of Comamonas sp. SCN 65-56. Lineage (GTDB taxonomy): Bacteria > Pseudomonadota > Gammaproteobacteria > Burkholderiales > Burkholderiaceae_C > Comamonas_C. The sequence continues at coordinate 112,621 of NZ_MEDS01000001.1, forward strand.
CGGCAGGCCTCGCGCATGCCGGCGATACCCGCTGCGTCCTTGATTTCTATGGTCATTGCGAAATTATCCCATCGCGCTACTGCGGCTGCACGAGACGCGACTGATGCGCCATGGACATGGCATCCGGAGCAGGGTTGAACGGCTGTGTCTCAGTGCTGAACGTCGAGGAAAGGATTTTCCACCCGCAGCCCCTGGATCTGCTGCCCGTGCTGCATGTCCTCGCTGAGCAGTCGCGTGCAGTGGCCTTCCAGTGCGGCGGCAACGATCAGGCTGTCGCAAAAGCTGAAACCATAGCGCTCCTGGATGTCCAGGCCGCGCGTGTAAAGGGCGGGGCTGGGGTGGATTCGCCACAGTGGGACAAGGATTTGTGCCAGTGCGCTCTGGCGGTCCTCAAGCGTGGCCACGCGGTTGAACTTGCGACCGATGACATGCAAGGTTTCCTGCACGACCTGGAAGCTGATGATGGCGTTGCCTTGGCGCAGTGCGGTGTTGAGGATGTGGCTGGCAATGGTGCTTTTCTCGCCACCCGTCGAGTCGAAGGCATAGACCACGACGTTGCTGTCGATGAAGTCAGCGGCGCTCATTCATGGCCTCGCGGGTGAATTTCTGGCCGCCGGAGCTGGCGTAGCCGCGAATGCGCGCCAGGGTTTCCATGGCCTTGTCCGCCTGCCGCTTGCGTGCATAGGTTTCCAGCCACAGGCGGAATTGCTCGTTGAGCGTGGTGTTCTCCGCCCGGGCGGCTTCGCGGGCAGCCTCGATCAAGGCCTCGTCGGCGGTGAAGGTGATGTTGCGGGCCATGGTCATCTCCGTGTCGATGTGACACGATTTTATGACACGGGTTTGTTGTCGTGTTATATCAACACGAGAAAGGTGATATGGGCCCCCAAGTAAAATTCGCCTTGTCTCATAAGGCCGCCACTGTGACCCTACACATTTGCACTTTCGAGGGCGGCCATGCCCTCGGTTCCTTTCGCGCGCAGCAGCTCGTGGCGCAACTGCAGCCCATTTGTGCCAAGGTTACGGGCGTGGCCGCTCGCCATCTGCATCTGGTGGCAGCGCGCGAGCCGCTGGACGGCACCACGCGCGAGCGGCTGGCGTCGCTGCTCACCTATGGCGAGCCGTATCAGGGTAGCGACGAGGGCGAGACGCTCATCGTCACGCCGCGCCTGGGCACGATTTCGCCTTGGGCGTCCAAGGCCACCGACATCGCGCGCAACTGCGGCCTGGCAGTGCAGCGCGTCGAGCGCGTGACCGAGTACCGCATCGCGCTCAAGGGCGGGCTGCTGGGAGGAAAGACCGAACTGAAGAGCGAGCAGCGCACGCAGATCGCCGCGCTGCTGCACGACCGTATGACCGAATCGGTCGTTGGCTCGCGGGGCGAGGCTGAGCGGCTCTTCACCGAATTGCAGGCCGAGCCGATGGCGAGCGTGGACGTGCTCGCGCAAGGCCGTGCGGCGCTGGTGGTGGCCAACACCGCCTGGGGCCTGGCCTTGGCCGAGGACGAGATCGACTACCTGGTCTCAGCCTTCACGCAGATCGGGCGCAACCCCACGGACGTGGAGCTGATGATGTTCGCGCAGGCCAACAGCGAGCATTGCCGCCACAAGATTTTCAACGCGCAATTCACCATCGACGGCGCGGCGCAGGCGCACACCCTCTTCGGCATGATCCGCCACACCGAGGCCACGTCGGGGCAGCACACCATCATCGCCTACGCCGACAACGCCTCGGTCATGCAGGGCACGGTTGTAGAACAGTTTGAAGCCAAATCGGCATCCAGCGCAGGTGGGGCAAGCGCGAGCAGCTATCAAAAACAAGAATCTCTGCGCCACGTTTTGATGAAGGTGGAAACGCACAACCATCCCACCGCGATCTCGCCCTTCCCCGGCGCATCGACCGGCGCGGGTGGCGAAATCCGCGACGAAGGCGCGACGGGGCGCGGCTCGCGCCCCAAGGCGGGCCTCACGGGCTTCACGGTCTCCAAACTCTGGGGCAGCGAGCTGGGCAAGCCCGAGCACATCGCCAGCCCCTTGCAGATCATGACCGAGGGCCCGCTGGGCGGTGCAGCCTTCAACAACGAGTTCGGCCGCCCCAACCTCGCAGGCTACTTTCGCGAGTACGAGATGGTGGTCGATGGCGTGCAGCGCGGCTACCACAAGCCCATCATGATCGCTGGCGGCCTGGGCAGCATCGACGCACGCCTGACGAAAAAGATCGCCTTCCCGGCGGGCACGCTCTTGGTGCAACTCGGCGGCCCGGGCATGCGCATCGGCATGGGCGGTGGCGCGGCCAGTTCCATGGCCAGCGGCGCCAACGCGGCCGAGCTGGACTTTGATTCGGTGCAGCGCGGCAACCCCGAGATCGAACGGCGTGCGCAAGAGGTCATCAACCAGTGCGCGGCGCAGGGCGAGGCCAATCCCATCCTGGCGATCCATGACGTGGGCGCGGGGGGGCTCTCCAACGCCTTCCCCGAGCTGGTGAACGACGCCGGTCGCGGCGCGCGCTTTGACCTGCGCGCCGTGCCGCTTGAGGAATCGGGCCTCTCGCCGCGCGAAATATGGAGCAACGAAAGCCAGGAGCGCTACGTGCTGGCGATCGCGCCCAAATCTCTGGCGCAGTTTGAAGCCTTGTGCGCGCGCGAGCGCTGCCCCTTTGCCGTCGTCGGCGTTGCCACCGAAGAGCGCCAGCTTGTCGTCGGCGAGCTGGACTTGCCTTCCCACGCTCAACGCTCAACGCTCAACGCTCAACCTGCCGTCGACATGCCCATGGACGTGCTGCTGGGCAAGCCGCCCAAGATGCAGCGCGACGTCACCCGCGTCGCTCGCCAGGGCGCGACATTGCCGCTCGATGATCTGCCGCTGGAAAAGGCCGTCATCGAAGTCCTGGCGCACCCCACGGTCGCCAGCAAGCGCTTTCTCGTCACCATCGGCGATCGCAGCGTCGGCGGTCTCACGCACCGCGACCAGATGGTTGGCCCCTGGCAGGTGCCGGTGGCCGACGTCGCCGTCACCCTCGCCGATTACTGCGGCTTTGCCGGCGAAGCGATGGCGATGGGTGAGCGCACGCCGCTGGCCAGCCTGAATGCCCCGGCCTCCGGGCGCGTGGCGGTGGCCGAAGCCATAACCAATCTGCTGGCGGCGCCGATCGAGCTCGCGCGCGTCAAACTCAGCGCCAACTGGATGGCCGCTTGCGGTGAGCCGGGTGAAGACGCCGCGCTGTATGACACCGTGCGCGCCGTCGGCATGGAACTGTGCCCGCAGCTCGGCATTTCCATCCCGGTGGGCAAGGACAGCTTGTCGATGCGCACGCAGTGGAGCGAGGACGGGGTGCAAAAGAAGGTGGTCTCGCCCGTCAGCCTGATCGTCACGGCGTTTGCCACGCTGGCGGATGTGCGCGGCACGCTGACGCCGCAGCTGAATGCGGACATCGAAGACAGCTCGCTCATCCTGATCGACCTGGGCCACGGCAGGATGCGCATGGGCGGCTCCATCCTCGGCGAAGTGTTGGGCGCCAGCGGCACCGAGGTGCCCGACCTGGACGATGCGCAAGACCTCAAGCGCCTGGTCGCCGCCATCAACGCCTTGCGCGCGCAGGGCCTGATCCTCGCCTACCACGACAGGAGCGACGGCGGTCTGATCGCTACTGTCGCCGAGATGGCGTTTGCCGGGCAGGTGGGCGTGGCGTTGAACGTGGACATGCTGGTGGATCAGGGCGATGGCATCACCGACGGCCGCCTGGAGAGCTACGAAGCCAAGGACTGGACCAAGCAGATCAGCGGCCGCCGCGATGTGCTGACGCTGCGCGCGCTGTTCAACGAGGAGCTGGGCGTGGTGCTGCAAATCGCTACCTCCGAGCGCGCCGCCGTGATGCAGGTGCTGCGCGAGCACGGCCTGATTGCCTGCAGCCACATCATCGGCAAGACCCGGCCCGAGTCCTCGCCCATGAACGCGGGCAAGGGCGAGCTGCAGGTCTGGCGCGATGCGAAGAAAGTCTTTGGTGCGACACTGGAAAACCTGCACCAGGTGTGGGACACCGTGAGCTGGAAAATCGCCCAGGGCCGCGACAACCCCGCCTGCGCCGACGCCGAGCATGCGGCGGCGGGCGACCCGGCAAATCCCGGCCTGCATCAGCACCTGACGTTTGACGCACAGGAAGACGTCTCCGCGCCTTTCCTGAATCTGGCCCGGCCGCGCGTCGCCGTGCTGCGCGAACAGGGCGTGAATTCACACGTCGAGATGGCCTGGGCCTTCACCGAGGCGGGGTTCGACGCGGTGGACGTGCACATGAGCGACTTGCAGGTCGGCCGCGTGAGCCTGCAAGACATGAAGGGCGTCGTCGCCTGCGGCGGCTTCAGCTATGGCGACACCTTGGGCGCGGGCGTGGGCTGGGCACGCTCCATCACCTTCAACCCGCGCTTGTCCGAGCAGTTTCAGCAGTTTTTTGACCGCAGCGACACCTTCGCGCTCGGCGTGTGCAACGGCTGCCAGATGTTTGCCGAGCTGGCCGAGATCATCCCCGGCGCCAACGCCTGGCCGCGCTTTACCACCAACCAGAGCCACCGTTTCGAGGCGCGCTTGTCCATGGTCGAGGTGCTCGAATCGCCCAGCATCTTCTTCGCCGGCATGGCGGGTAGCCGCCTGCCCATCGTCGTCTCGCACGGCGAGGGTTACGCCAACTTCGCGCGCCGTGGCGACGCCGCCCACGTCGTGCGCGCGCTGCGTTTCGTCGACAACCACGGCCAGGTCACCGACGCCTACCCGGCCAACCCCAACGGCAGTCCCGAGGGCCTGACGGCGGTGACCACGACGGACGGGCGCTTCACCGCGATGATGCCGCACCCCGAGCGGGTGTTTCGCGCCATCCAGATGAGCTGGACGCCAGGCGATCCGTCAACCTTCAGCTCCTGGATGCGCCTGTGGCGCAACGCCCGGCGCTGGGTGAGTTGATCCGTCAGCCATTGAATTCGCCAGGATTGCCCTAAAATCGGAACCCTAGGGGCTGTACCGGTTTCGACGTGGGTTCGGACGCGGTGTGGTGCATGTCGAGCTTGAGTGACGCTCGTAAATCTCCATTCACAAAAGTAACTGCAAACGACGAACGTTTCGCACTCGCCGCCTAAAACCGGTGAGCCTTGCAACAGCACGCTGGCGGGCTGGGCAAGGGGGTAGCAATACCTCCAGGCTGCAAGGGAATTCACGTCAGCTGGCTGCTTGCCGGGTACCTTGGCAAGGGGTAAGAAAAAAGGGTGCTGGCCTTGTCCATAGCGTGCGTCTGCGCGATGTGCCGGGTGAGAATCAAAACAGAACGCTAAACATGTAGATCTGCCCGAACAAGGCTTGCGGACGCGGGTTCAATTCCCGCCAGCTCCACCATTACCCTTATCGGTTGGGCTTTTTTCTGCCCGGAACGCCAGTGTTGGCGCGGTTTCGGGCACCTGCCTCTTGACCGCACCCTTGCCGAACCGCCGACCCGCAGCCTCGACGTAGCGGTTTTTCTCTCTCCGCTCTCTGCTGGCCTCTTGACCGTCCAAGTGCCGACGTCGGCTGTTTTCGGGGAGGTGAGGGCTATCGGTTGCGGTTTTCGTCTGCTCAGGCGTCGGCGACCGAGAGCGGAGACGGGCCAGTTTGGACGCCTCACGCCGCCTGCAAAGCGGCGATTAACGGACACTGCACCTGTCCGCTCGTGGCGCAGCAACGCACGACGAGCCCTTGCAGCGCGACTTCGATTCGACGCAGGTCGGCAAGCCGGTCACGCACATCGGCCAGCTTGCGCTCGGCCTGCTCGCGGGCCTCGGTGCAATGCGATCCATCCTCCAACTTCAGCAAGTCCGCGATCTCGTCCAGGCTGAAGCCCAGTCGCTGGGCCGATTTGATGAAGCGCACGCGTGCCAGATCCGGCCCCCCGTAACGACGGATGCCGCCTAGAGGCCGGTCAGGCTCCTGCATCAGGCCCTTGCGCTGATAGAAGCGGATCGTCTCGACGTTGACCCCGGCGGCATCGGCCAGGACGCCGATGGTCAGTGTTTCAGGTGGTTCGCTCATGGCACTTGACTCCGTACTTAAGTACGGAAGTAAGCTTAACCTATGAAAACAGATCGACCAACAGAAACTCAAGGCGGCGGACGCGGCGCGCTGTTGACTGGCGGGCTTGCCGCCATCCTCGCCTCCACCTGCTGCCTCGGCCCGTTGGTGTTGATCACGCTCGGCGTTTCCGGCGCGTGGATCAGCAACTTGACGCTGCTCGAACCCTACCAGCCTCTGTTCATCGGCGCGGCGGTGGTGGCGCTCTTCTTCGCTTACCGCCGCATCTGGCGACCGGCCACGGATTGCGCACCGGGGCAGGTCTGCGCGCTTCCATCGGTCAACCGCAGCTACAGGGTGCTGTTCTGGACCGTAGTGGCGTTGGTGATTCTCGCGCTCGGGTTCCCGCTTATCGCGCCCTGGTTCTACTGAAAGGAAGTTGTCATGAAGAAGCTCATTACGCTGGCCACATTTGCCGCCTTCGCCTCGCCCTTGTGGGCAGCGACCCAGACCGTCACTCTGTCCGTGCCCGGCATGAACTGCGCCACCTGCCCGATCACGGTCAAGAAGGCGCTGACCAAGGTATCGGGCGTCAGCAAGACCGACGTGAATCTGGACAGCCGCGAAGCCAAGGTGACATTCGATGATGCGAAGACCAACGCCGAAGCCCTCAAGCGCGCCACCAAGGATGCTGGTTATCCGTCGACCGTGGTGGGGAGTGCAAAGTGACTGCCGTGATCTTGGAGTCGACGTTGACTTGCCCCGAGTGCGGCCACGCCAAGACCGAGACGATGCCCACAGACGCCTGCCAGTGGTTCTACGAGTGCGAGCAGTGTCACGCCGTACTCAAGCCCAAGCAGGGAGACTGCTGCGTGTACTGCTCCTACGGCACCGTGCCGTGCCCGCCGATTCAGGAGCGCGGTAAGGGGAGTTGCTGCGCCGGTTGATCACCGGAACCGCAGACGTTCGCGCTGCTCGTCCCATCGCAGGGGGTTGGCGCGTCGCCCGACGCTTTCAAACGTCAAGTGCGCTGCCACGCCAGTGATGCAGGCTTCCACAATGTCTGGAGCCAATTGCGCCAATCGTGCGATCCGGCTGGCTCGACCGAGATCGAGTCCCTCTGCCTCGGCGATCTCGGTGATCGAAGTAAACCGCCCCTCGTCCATCAGCCGCTGCCAGTGATGTGCCAGACCGAGCGCACGCATCAACGCGGTGTCCTGTGCGGCAGCCTTGATCAACTTTTCGCGGCGGGCCTCGTCCAGGAACTCCCGCGGCGGGTCGAACGGCGTGATGACCTGCTTCTTCAAGCCCCGCTTCACCAGTGTCCAGGGCACGAAGGTTTCCAGTTGTACGCCGCCAGCCGGGCTCGGCAGTTGATAAGTGACCGGATCACCCTTGAACCGACCCCGGTGCTTCTTGCTCATGCCTCCTCCTCAAAGCGCTTAACGATCTGGCGTTGCGCCTCCCAATCGACGGGCAGCGGGTTGCGCTGGAACCAGATCAGGTTCATCCGGCGCGGCTGCCGTCCGGTCATCAGCAGTTCGAGGATGTCGGGCGCGAGCAGGCTCAGGCGCATCAGTTCGTTGGTGACCGAGGGGTGTAAGCCTTCGGCCCGGGCGATCTCCGAACCACTCTTCATCTCGCCGGTGTCCACGAGGTGCTGCCAGTAGAAACCGCGTGCCACCCCCTCCAGCAGCGTCACATCGTGGACGTGGCGGTCATCGGCGGCCACGCGCCGCGCGCCCCGGCGGCGGAATGTCAGTGGCACGAAGGTTTCCAGTGAGTCGTCCATCAGGCCTCGACCTCCACCAGTTCTGCGCCGATCCCTCTCGGAGCGAACTCACCGATCAGGGCGTCCCACCCCAGTTCCCGCCACTTCACCTTGATACCCTGCACCTCGCCGACGTGGACGAGGTCGATGCGCTCGATCATCAGGTTGGCGATGCGATGGCGCTCGACCGGGAACAACTGATCCCACACGTCGTTGAGCCGTCCCATCGCCATCACCGTGGTGGCTTCATCGACCTGTCCTCCGTCGCGCTGGATGTGGCGCACCACCGATGCGATGGATTCGGGGCTGGTCAGCACGGTGCGGATTTGGGCCACCACTGCCGCCTCGATCTCCGGTGCAGGCAGGCGTTCGTAGCTCTTGCCCGGCGCCCCGAACCGGCTTTCCGACTTGGACACGTAGTAGTGGTACTTGCGCCCGTTCTTGCGTGAGTAGGTCGGGTACATCCGTTCGCCCGAGGGGGCGTACAGCAGGCCGCGCAGCAAGGCGTCGGTGCGCGACCGGATCTTGGTTTCCACCGACCGGGCGTGCCCATCCCTGGCCAGCACCGCGTGAACCTTGTCCCATAGTTCCCGGTCGATGATTGGCAGGTGAGCGCCGGGGTACCAGTTCCCCTTGTGCGACAACTCGCCCAGGTAGATGCGGTTGCGCAGCAGCTTGTGCAGGTACTTTTTGTCGATGCGCGTGCCGTTGCGGGTCTGGCCCTCCTGCGTCGTCCAGGCCTTGGTCGTGATGCCGTCGGCGGTGAGATTGACGGCGATCTGGGTCGGAGAGCCGATGGTCAGCATCTCCTCGAAGATACGGCGCACCACAGCCGCCTCGGTTTCGTTGATGACCAGGAGGCGGTTGTCGACGTCGTAGCCCAGGGGCGGGACACCGCCCATCCACATCCCCTTGCGCTTGGCGGCGGCGATCTTGTCGCGGATGCGCTCGCCGGTGACCTCGCGCTCAAACTGGGCAAAGGACAGCAGGACGTTGAGCATCAGCCGCCCCATCGAGGTGGTGGTGTTGAACTGCTGAACTACGCCTCCCGTCGACCACGCTTTACGCCGGGGGCTACACCCGCATCGTGTCCGGCCTGCCGGGGTAGTCGATGAGCAATCCCGGCGACTTGATACTAGCCGCCACGCTGCCCGAACTGAGCTTCACTGCGACCGCGATTCCAAACGCCAACGCCGCTTTGCAGTCGCCGCTAACCGCACTGACGTTCACGGCGCAGGCGGTGACACGCACGGATGTGGCACTGGTGGGCAACTTCCCGCCGCTGTCGATGCTGGGTGAGGCACGGTACCAGTCCTACGCGGTGCGCCCGGTCACCGGTCAGTGCGCCACCTGCTGGCAGCACGCCACCGGGCACAGCACGGGAGCCGAAGATCGGCGCGAGGCCACCGTACACGAACACGCGCCCATACACGCACGCTGGCAGGGTTCTGCATCGTGGGTGGTCGGTGTGGAGAGCCGCCGTACCAGCACCCGCGTGCGCGCGCCCCTGTCCAGACAAACTTGGTACCAGGAGGCCGCGCCGGTGCAAATCCGCGCAGGTGTGGGCCACGCCGACGCGATCCGGTTGCGCACGGCGCGCGGATCGGCCTTCGAGGAGGCCGTCCGTGCCGGGTGGCTGCGCTGGGCCATCGGGCATCAGGACGGCTGGCGCGACCGCCGACACACGGCCACTTCGCGCTTTGATGCATCGCTGCGGCACGCGGGGCGCTTCCACGCCGAGGAAATCCAGAGCGCGGTGTATCTGCGTCGCTGGTGGCGTTCGTTGTTTCAGGCAGCGATGCGTCCACTGCCGGGCCGTCATCCGTCGGTGCCGTTCGTGCCGCCGGTGGCTCCGGCCTGCTACGTGCCAAGCGCGCACCTGCTGTTCACCGAGGACGCCGCGCAAGACGGCGACCTGTTGTTTGTCTGCGAGCCAAGCGCCACGTCGAGCGACGGGTCGGTGCTCATTCCCAATCGGAGGGTGTATTTCGTGATCAACGAGGTGACGCTGACGCGTTGGCCCGAAGGGACGCCGGTGCCGGTGCTGGGCCTGTCGCTGTCGCTGGACGCCGATTCTTGGGCGTGGGGCTTCGAAGCCACGCTGCCGCTGATCGCCGAAGCGCTGGTGGTGCCTGACGAGGGCGCGTCGCCGGTGGAGCTGATCGCTACGGTCAACGGCACCGCCTTCCACGTGCTGGCCGAAAACCTGAGCCGCGAGCGCGTGTTCGGCGACGCCAGCATTCGCATTTCCGGGCGCGGGCGCAGCGCGGCGCTGGCCGCTCCCTACTCGCCGGTGATCGCCTTCGCCAACACCGAGCCGCGCAGCGCGCAGCAGTTGATGGAGGACGTGCTCACCTTCAACGGCATCCCGCTGGGCTGGACGGTAGATTGGGCGCTGACCGACTGGCTGGTGCCCACCGGCGTGTTCGCCAAGCAAGGGACGTGGATCGAAGCACTGATCACCATCGTCGGTGCGGCGGGCGGCTACCTGCTGCCGCATCCGTCCGAAAAGACTCTGCGCGTGCGCCATCGCTACCCGGTGGTTCCGTGGGACTGGTGGACGGACGTGACGCCGGACTTCGTGCTGCCAGTGGACACCGTGGGGCGCGAATCGCTGCGCTGGATCGACAAGCCCGCCTACAACCGCGTGTTCGTGGCAGGCCAGGAGGCCGGTGTGCTTGGACAGGTCACGCGCACCGGCACGGCGGGCGATGTGCTCGCGCCGATGGTGGTCGATGCGCTCATCACCCAAGCGGCGGCGGCACGCCAGCGCGGCATTGCGGTGCTGGCTGACACAGGTCGCCAGATCGAGGTCACGCTGCGCCTGCCGGTGCTGCAGGAAACCGGAATCATCGAACCGGGCGCGTTTGTCGCCTATCAGGATGGCGGCGTGGCGCGGCTGGGCATCGTGCGCTCGACGCGCATTGACGCGGGATTGCCGGAAGTCTGGCAGACCCTGGGAGTGCAGAGCTATGCATAACCTTTACCAGCAGTTCCGGCAGTTGCTACCTGATGCACCGCTACAGGCAGGCACCGTGCTCGAAGTCGGCACGGGCGTCGCACTGGTCGTTCTGCCCGGTGGCGGCCTGATTCGTGCGCGTGGCAACGCCACCGTCGGCCAGACCGTGTTCGTGCGCGACGAGGTGATCGAGGGTATCGCGCCCTCACTGCCCCTGGAGATCATCGAGATCTGAAGTCCATTCCCATTTGTTCACCCCTGAACCCGCCCACGAGGCGGGTTTCGCATTTCTGGAGACCTGCAATGACCGAACCCGAACAACAACCCGCCGCGCTCGTGGAAAACATGCTCCTGCTGCGCCGCGAGGACTTCGACGAACTGCTGGCCCACGCCGCTGAACGCGGAGCAGAACGTGTACTCGCGCACCTCGGGCTGGAAAACGGCCACGCAGCCCGCGACATCCGCGAACTGCGCGATCTGCTGGAAGCGTGGCGCGATGCCCGTCGCACAGCGTGGCAGACCACGGTCAAGGTCGTGACCACCGGCATCCTAGCCGCGCTTCTGGTCGGTGCCGCCATCAAGTTGAAGCTGATGGGAGGCGCGCAATGAAACCCAAGCTCTGCCTGCTCGACGACTGGCGGCGTGTGTTGCGGCGTGCCTGGAGCATTCGCTTCTCGCTGCTGGCGGCGGCCTTCACGGCGGCGGAAGTGGTGGTGCCGCTGTTTGGCGACGTGCTGCCGCGTGGCGCATTCGTGCTACTGGCCTTCGCCGCCAGCATCGGCGCGACCGTGGCCCGCATCGTGGCGCAGCCGGAGATGCACCGATGATCCGGCCGCCGCAAAGACGCACCGTGGCCGCGCTGACGCTGTCCGCCGCCGCCCTGGTCGGCATCGTGCTGCACGAGGGCTACACCGACCGCGCGGTGATCCCGGTCAAGGGTGACGTGCCGACCATAGGTTTCGGCACCACCACCGGGGTGAAGCTGGGCGACACCACCACGCCGCCGAAGGCGCTGGCTCGGGCGCTCACCGACGTGCAGCAATTCGAGGGCGCGCTCAAGCAATGCGTTACCGTGCCGCTGGCTCAGCACGAGTACGACGCGCTGGTGAGCTTCTCCTACAACGTCGGCGGCCGCGCGTTCTGCCAGTCCACGCTGGTGAGAAAACTCAGCCGGTTGGAGATGCGGGTGGTCAGCTCGCGCGCGGCCTTGTCGGTGAAGGTGACGACCAGCAGCGACTCGGGCGCGACGCCCTGGTGGCAGCGGCGTCTTGCGCCGGAGCAAGCGGTTCAAGATCTATCCCGTCACGACCTGCGACGTAGGCTGGACCCTCGACGTCATCGTCGTAGTCCGAACCGTCCTCGTTGATGGCGTAGTGTGCGTCCTGGGTCAGATCCGTTCTGACCAACTGCGAGAAATACACCCACGTCCAGCATCGCTGTAGGTCACCCTGATCGTGTTCCTCAATGAGCTGGAGCATGGCGTCCGTATCTCCTCTCTTGGCAGCCAGCGTCAGCCAATGCTTGGCGTCTGAAGTGCGGCCCATGCGTTCTGCGATCGCCGCAATCGCTGCTGGGTCATCCGCGCCGGTATCGAGGGGTGGCCAGCGCGCGCCGGAATATCCATTTCGGCGGCAATGGCTAAATCACCGGTACCGTCAAGGAAAAGGGCCAGCCCGACCAGCCGTTGGTGCGCGAAGTGCTGCTCTACAGCGAGAACACCCACGCCCTGGTGGCGAGCACGTGGTCTCAGGCTGACGGCACGTACCGCTTCGAGCGCATCGATCCCCAGCAGCGCTACACCGTGATCAGCACCGACTACCAGCAGTTGTACCGCGCAGTAGTCGCGGACAGGCGCGGCGGTTCGTTGAACGTACTGTGCTGCAGGCCAGGCCCACTGGTCTGGGCAGGGTTTTCCCGGTAGATTTTTTCGATCGCATTTTCTGATTTCATATGGTTTCACCGTTGTTTACCCGTCAATTCGACAGTTAACTGGTAGCTGCAGCTGCCGATAATTCAACGTAAACCATCATTCATTCGCATCACTTTTGGGTGCGCCGCAGACTGTGCCTCCACCTTCTGTTCTGGTCGATATCGAAAGGCTCCGCGTGGGCATGTTCATTCAGCTCGAAATGGGCTGGATGAACCATCCGTTCCCGACGAGCAACTTTCGCATTTCCTCTGCAGAGCAGATACAGGTGCTGCGTGACTTGGGTGTGTCCCAACTGCGTTATGTACCGTCAAAGAGTCTGGTGGTGGATGAGGGAGCGCCCTTGGCATCTGGGGATGCGCCCCTGCCTGTGGTGGATGAACCGTCCCAGCCTACGAGCGTACAGCGGGATGTTGAAGCTGAAGCGCCGGGGGTGGCACTCAGTTTTGCCGACCACCACGAAGTAGTGCAGGCCAGGTGCCGGGCGCGTTTCAATCAGGCAGCGTCGCTTTATGCGGAGGTGGCGCAGACGGTGGATTCCGCTCCCGTCGCCGCGCGGGCTCAGGTTGAAGCGCTGGCTCGGGCGGATGTGGCTGAATTGCTGCAATCGGAAAACTACTCTGTGCATTTGCTGACGGGCATTACCGGTCAGCGCCAGGGTAACCATTGCGTCAATGTGATGGTACTGTCCCTGCTTCTGGGGCGAGCCCTCGGCCTGGGGGCGCAGGCTCTGGAGCATCTGGCGGTGGCCGGGCTGCTGCACGACATCGGCAAGATTCACCTTCCGGCGCACATTGCGCAACCAGGGGCCCCATTGTCGGCAAGCGACAGGCGGGTCTATGAAGAGCATGTGATTCGCTCGGTTGCACTGGCCCAGCGCATGGGGTTTGGAGCCGAAGTTCTGCTGGCGATAGGGCAGCACCACGAGATGGCCGATGGCAGCGGCTATCCGCGGCGGGTCGAGGCAGCGCAGATGAGTCAGTTCGGCAAGGTCCTGGCCCTGGTCAATCGGTATGACCGGCTCTGCAACCCTTTGCATGGTGAATCGTCGCACACGCCGCATGAAGCCTTGGCGCGGCTGTTTGCGCAGGAACGCAAGCGCTTTGATGCCACCACGGTACTGGCCGCCTTCATTCGGCTGATGGGGGTGTATCCGCCGGGCTCACTGGTGCAACTCAACGACGGGCGTTATGCGCGCGTGGTAGCCAGCAATTCGCAGTCTCCGCTGCGGCCCCTCGTGCTGCCCTTCGTGGCTGGCGTGGCTCGGTGTGATGCGCAGGTCATCGATCTCGGCAGCAATCAGGAACAGGGGATACGCCGCAGCGTGAAGTTCGATATCCTGTCGGATGAGGCGCTGGAATTCTTCCTGCCGGGGCAGCAGCTGTGCTATTTCTTCGACCGCGTGCAGCCCGCCGACGCGGCGCAGGAGGGCGTGGCATGATCGCGCAGCTTGACCAGGTCCGCTGGAGGTCCGTGGCGGATGCCCTGGACTTGGCGGCATGGTTGGTGCATGGCCCGACGCTGCGCATCGCCCATGCCAATGCAGCTGCAGGCCGGCTGGTGGGGCGCGAGCCCGAGGCCATGATCGGCACTCTGGTGCTGGAGCTTGCATGTACGCCGGAAGACCAGATTTTCTGGGGTCAGAGCCCGCAGGATCTCGCGCTCGGAATCGCGTCGCGCTCCAGCGTTCAGCGTGCCGGCCGCGACGAACTGATCGTGGTGGATCGCCGTGTCACGGCGCTGCGTGGCGAAGGGGCGCAGGATCTGCTGCTCATGACGATGCGCGATTGTTCGCGCGAGGAAGCGGCAGAGCGCGCATTGCTGGGACAGATTGCGCAATTGGGCTCGACGCTGGATGCGGCAGCTGATGGAATGCTGAGCTGCGACCTGCAAGGCGGCATTCGTGCGTTCAACCACGCCTGGGCCAGAATCTGGCAGTTGCCCCAGGGCTTGCTGATTCAACGCAACGACGCCGCGATCGCCGCACACATGCAATCGCTGGTACAAGACCCGGCAGCCTACGGCGAGCGCCTGGGCGCGCTCGCGCGGGACCCCATGCACGAGGCACGCGATGTGCTGCATCTGACCGATGGCACGGTACTGGAGCGGCGCGCGGTGCCGCAATGGACCAACGGTCATCCGAGCGGGCGGGTGTTCACGTTCCGGGACATCACGCTGCAGGTGCGCCAGCAAGCCGAGCTGCGATTGGCGGCGCAAGCCTTCGAATCCAGTCTGGACGCGATTTTTGTCGCCGATCCCGCCGGCGTGGTGGTGCGTGTCAATCCCAGCTGTGAGCAGCTGTGGCTGACGGACAGCGCTGCCGTGGTGGGTGTTCCTGCGCTGCAGTTTCTCAGCCCATCGCTCGAGCACGGGAGGCTGATGAAGCAGGTGCGTCAAGCCTGGAGCCAGGGCAATGTCTGGGAAGGCGAGCTTTTCCTGCCACGCCCGGGTATCAGCACCACGGTGGTGCGATTGTCGTGGGTGGCCTTGCGGGATGCCGCGGGCGGGCTCTCGCAATCGATTGGCTTCATGCAGGACCTGACGCCGCAGCACGCGGCGGAAAGGCGCGCCGAGGAGCTTGCCTATCGCGATGTGTTGACGGGTTTGCCCAACCGGCTTTCATTCGGGCAGCGGGTGTCGCAGGCGATTGTCGAAGCCCAGGGCAGCGGCACGGGTTTTGCCATCATGCTGCTCGATCTGGATCGGTTCAAGAACATCAACGATTCCCTCGGCCATCCGTTCGGCGATCGGGCCTTGCGGCTGGTGGCGCACCGGCTGCAGGATTGTCTGCACCATTCGGACATGCTCTGCCGCATCGGCGGTGATGAGTTCGTCGTTTATCTGCATGCGGCCAACGCGGGTGGTGCGGAGGCGGTGGCGCGGCGCGTGATAGAGGCGGTTTCGCGCCCGTGTGTGGTCGATGACCTGACGCTGTCGCTGCAATGCAGCATTGGTCTGACGCTGTTTCCGCAGGATGCGGATACGGTGGACGAACTCATCAGTCAGGCGGATGCCGCGATGAATCGCGTCAAGGAACGCGGCCGCGGCAGCTTTGGTTTCTACCAGCCACGCATGAATGCCGATCTGCTGCCGCGCATGAAGCTCGAGCATGCGTTGCGCCAGGCCTTGCAGCAAGGACACATGGCGGTGCATTACCAGCCGCAGGTTGACCTGGAAAGCGGCGCCATCGTGGGAGCCGAGGCGCTGGTGCGTTGGACCGATCCGGAGCTCGGAGCGGTGGCCCCATCCCAGTTCATTCCGCTGGCGGAAGAAACGGGCTATATCACCACGCTCGGCGCCTGGGTCATGGACAAGGCGATCCATGACGCAGCGCAGTGGGCGGCGGCGGGCGAGCAGCTCAGCGTGGCGGTGAATGTTTCGGCCATCGAGTTTCGGCAAACGGGTTTCATCGAGCGCGTCACGTCGCTGCTGGCGCGCCACGGACTGGCACCGCACCTGCTGGAACTGGAACTGACGGAAAGCGTGTTGCTCAACGACGTCGAAGAAATGGAGGCACGCATTGCCACGCTGGCTGCGATGGGCGTGTCGCTGGCCATCGATGATTTCGGCACTGGATATTCCAGCCTGGCCTACCTCAAGCGTCTGAAGATCCACAAGCTCAAGATTGACCAGTCCTTTGTGCGCGGCTTGCCGCAGGATGAGGGTGACCGGACGATCGTCCAGGCGATCACGAGCATGGGCAGCGCCCTGCAGATCAAGGTGCTGGCCGAGGGCGTCGAGACCGAGGCGCAGCGCCAAGCCTTGCGGCAAATGGCTTGCGCCTATTACCAGGGGTTTTTATGTTCTCCGGCACTCCCGGTGGACGAATTTCGCACACTGGCAACGCTCAGGCACGTGGTGCGCGAGTGACGGTGCGGGGAGATGGGTGAAGGTGTCTGCGGCACGCTGCCGAGCCGTCATCCTGAACCGGGGTTCAGGTGGGCCAGGGCAACCAGGCATTGGGTTCATCTGACGCGAGATGATCACGCCTGCCGGGTGATGTACCTAGTCCGTGCTCTACGAGCATTGGTTCAAGGCAATATAAAGCTCGACAGCACCGCAGACGCTGCCCATTGTAGGCGCGCGGCGGCGCTTGTCCAGCCGATTTTCAGAGCAATTGTCCGTCGCTGCCCAGCGCGTCGTCCAGCCGGGCGGCGAGCTCCTGCCATTGCGCCGCATCGGTGGTTTCCGCCGCTTCGGCAGCCGGTGGCACCGGCGCTGCGTAGCCGGTGATCTGATCGCCCAGCTCGAACGCGAGGTTGAGCGCCGCCAGTACCGCGATACGCTCGCGGGCGCGCACCTTGCCTGCGTCACGGATGCGTGTCATGGCGGTATCCACACGCTCCACCGCTTCCAGCAGCCGCGCTTCCTGCCCTTCGGGGCAGGCCAGCAGGTAGGTCTGCTGCATGATTTGCACTTCCAGCTGCTTGCTGCTCACGGCTGTTCCTTGTTCTTGGCGGAAGCTGGCAGGCGATCCAGCAGCGATTCGATGCGCGCACGTGCCGCCTGCAGCCGTGAGCGCAGTGAATCGCGCTCCTGTGTCAGCTCCTGCACCTGCTGCTTCAGCAGTGCATTGGTGCGCTGAAGTTCGGCATGGCGCAGCAGCAGCCGATCAACGCGCTCGGCGATCTGGGAAATGGAAGGGTTGCCCATGGGCCGCAGATTGTAAAGACCGTGGCCCGGCTCCGTTAAAATCGACGCTGTTGGTGCTCGCGGTCGTGGTTCGCACGCCGCAGTTCAACGGGAAGCAGGGAGGGGCTCTTCGCCATGAAGGGCTTGCCCAGCCTGCGCTGCCCCCGCAACGGTCAGCGGACGAATCGAATCGATTCACTCTTGCAGCAATACAGCCACTGGGCGCCTTGAACTCCGCCAGCCCGGATACCGGCCAACGAGGTGGCTCGCGCGCTTGTGGCGCGCGCGTCGTGATCGCTCAGAGCCGGCGGGGAAGCTGGCGGAGCTTGTCCTTGAGTTCTCCATCATGAATCGTTTGAATATCCGCCTCGGGCGCGCACCGGCGCGTGCAGGTCTGTCTCTATCTCTGGCGGCGATGGTGTTGTCTGCGGCGTGGGCCCAGCCTGGCGCCGAGCAGTTGGCACTGGCGGCCACCGCGCCGCAACTCTCCGAGGTGCTCGTTACCGCCGCGCGGACGGCGCAGCCCCTCACGGATGTGTTGGCGGACGTGACGCTGATCGATCGGGACCAGATTGCGCAAAGTGGTGCAGTGACGATCACCGATCTGTTGGCGCGCCAGCCTGGGATCGAGCTCTCCCGCAGCGGCGGGCCGGGCACGGCAACGGGCCTGTTCCTGCGCGGCGCGGAGACACGCTTTACCGCGGTCTACATCGACGGTGTACGCGTTGACTCGCAATCAACCGGGGGGGCTCCCTGGGAAGCGATTGCGCTGGGGCAGGTGGAGCGCATCGAAATTGTGCGCGGCCCGGCGGCTGCGGTTTATGGCTCGGATGCCGTGGCTGGCGTGGTGCAGATTTTCACGCGCCAGGGCGAAGGGCCTTTCGCACCCTACGTCGGCATTGGCGCAGGCAACCGCCGAACGGGCAAGCTGGAGGCCGGGTTTTCGGGCAAGCACGGTGCGCTGGACTATTCCCTGGGTCTGCAGCGCGACGTCAGCCGGGGCTATGACTCGCACCCCGGCTCCAACCCTGACCGCGATGGCTACCGCCAGACATCGGCGAACGGCCGCCTCGGCCTGCAGCTGAGCGATGTCCATCGGGTGGATCTGACCAGCACCTATGCTGCCATGGATGCGCAATACGACGGCTTCCTGCCGGGGCTGGATGACCACGGACTGAACCGCCTGGCGACGCTGGGTGCGAGCTGGTCGGCGCAGTGGAGCCAGGCCTACAGCACGCGCCTGAGCGTGAGCGAATCGCAGCAGCGCTACGAGATGGTGCCCACGCCCTATCTGTCCCGGACCCGGCTGCGCAACTACCTGCTGCAAAACCAGTGGAAGGAGGGGGCTCACACCCTCACCGGTACGCTGGAGCGCCGCGAGGACCATCTCGCCAATGCGCCCATAGACCAGAGCCGTCACCAGGACGGTCTGGCGCTGGGCTACGGCTACGTGGCGGGCGCGCACACCGTTCAGCTCAACCTGCGCCACGATAGTGACAGCGAATTCGGCGGGCAGACCACGGGCGGCGTGGCCTACGGTTTTGCGTTTGCGCCGGGCTGGCGCGCCACGGCGGCCGCTGGCACGGCGTTTCGGGTGCCCACGCTGTACCAGCGCTTTTCGGAATACGGCCAGCCGGCACTGCTGCCGGAGAAGGGACGCAACGTGGAGGTCGGGCTGCACTGGGCGCAGGCGGCCAGCCGTCTGGGCGTCACCCTGTACCGCACTCGCGTCAGCAATTTGATCAATTTTGGAGCTCCTGGCGCATGTCTGAGCCCATTTGGCTGCTATGAAAATGCGGGCAAGGCGCGCCTGCAGGGCATGACATTGACAGCCGCTCACCAGGTGGCCGGTGTGAACCTGAGCGCATCGCTGGACCTGCAGCAGCCGAAGAATCTGGCGACCGGCACGCTGTTGGCGCGCCGCGCCCAGCGCTTGCTCAAGGTCGCCGCCGATACCCGGGTTGCCCAGTGGAAGCTGGGGGCGGAGTGGCAGCTGGCCAGCCACCGGTGGGAAGACGCTGCCAACACCAGTCGCTTGAGTGGCTATGGCTTGGTCAACCTCTACGCCAGCACCACGATTGCCCGCCAGTGGGCTGTGTTGGTGCGCGTGGACAACGTCGGCGATAGAAGCTATCAGCTGGCGCAGGGCTATCCGGCGCTGCCGCGCAGCTTCTTTGTCGGCCTGCGCTGGACGGGGCGCTGACCGGATCGCGGCACGGCCGCATGCGGGCGAAGGTGTTGGAATGAGAGCCTGGAAGTGCTGGTGCCGGGCTGCGCTTGCCGGCCTGCTGCTCGCCGGTGCGGCGGCACATGCCTACGAGATCACGGACGACGCAGGCAGTACCACGCATTTCGAGCGCCCGCCGATGCGCATCGTCAGCCTGCTGCCTTCCCTGACGGAAACCGTGTGCGCGCTCAAGGCCTGCGACCGCTTGGTCGGTGTCGATCGCTACTCCAACTGGCCCGACGCTGTGCATGCGTTGCCTCAGGTGGGCGGCGGACTGGACCCGAGCATTGAGGCGGTGGTCGCGCTCAAACCCGATGTGGTGCTGCTCGCCTCCTCCTCGCGAGCCAGCGTGCGTCTGCGCGAACTCGGGCTGAAGGTGCTTGCGCTGGAGCCCAAGACGCGTGCAGCCATGCGCCGCACCACCCGGCAGCTGGGCGAGCTGCTGCAGGTGGATGGTGCTGATAGCCTGCTGCAGGCCATTGATGCCGGTGTGCAGCAGGCCGCGCGCAGCATGCCGGCGGCAGCGCGCGGCCAGCGTGTCTATTACGAAATCACGCCCGAGCCGCGTGCAGCGGGGCGTGGCACTTTCATTGATGAGTTGATGCAGGCGCTGGGGCTGGTGAACGCGATCGATGCGGACCTGGGGCTGTACCCGCGCATCAACCCCGAGCTGGTGGTGCGTCTGAACCCTGACCTGATCATGGCAAGCCAGCAAAGCGCCGCCGACATGGCGCGCCGCCCGGGCTGGACGGGCTTGCGAGCGCTGCGGCTGGGCAGGGTGTGTGAGTTCAACAGTGCCGAACGCGATATTCTGGTGCGCCCCGGCCCGCGCATGGCGCAGGCGGCGCACCTGATGGCAGAGTGTGCTGCACGCGAGTTGCATTCTAAAAAGTGAGCTGTATGCGCATATGTGGCGTGCGCTACAGTGGAATTTGTCTTTAAATCAAGGCGAGTCCAGCGGTGCAGGCAAGCGCCTGGTTCTCTTCAAGTGATTGGCATGAATACCTTGGCAGGCAGCGCAGCCGAACCCCCTTTGCCGGCGGCGTCGCGCGTACGCTGGCTCGCCGCGCTGCTGCTGGTGCTCTCGCTGCTGGCGCTGGCCTGGGGGGCGAGCGTCGGCAGCACGGGCTTCGACAGCGTGCTGCGCGTGCGCGATGATGCTGCGGCGGCGCAGATCGTCTGGAACATCCGCCTGCCGCGCACCTTGGGCGCGTGGCTGGCCGGCGCGCTGCTGGCCTTGGCGGGAGCGGTGGCACAAGGCTTGTTTCGCAATCCGCTGGCCGATCCTTTTTTGCTGGGCAGCGCTTCCGGTGCTGCGCTGGCGGTGGCCTTGGCCTTGGCTTATGCGGCACTGGGGGCGGGCGGGTTGGCGGCGGGTGGCGGCAGCGTTCTGTTGCTGCAAGCCGCCACGCCCTGGCTGGCGCGGATGGGCTTGACCGGGGCTGCGTTCCTTGGCGCGCTGGGTGGCGTGCTGCTGGCGCTGGCACTGGCACGCGGTGTGCAACAGACCTTGCGCCTGCTGCTGGCCGGGGTGGTGGTGGGTTTTGTGCTGGGTGCCGTGCGTGATCTGGTGCAGTTGGCGCAGCCCGATGTGTTGCAGGCCATGCAGGGTTTCACGCTCGGGATGACCGGGTTCGTTGGCTGGGACGGCTGCGCCGTCATGGCCGCGGTGCTGGCGCCCCTGCTGTTGCTGTCCTGGGCGTTGGCGCGCGTGCTCGATGCCCTGACTTTGGGGGAGAGCACCGCGCTCAGCCTGGGCTTGCCGCTGGCATCCCTGCGTGCTTTGCTCGTCGGCGTGCTGGCGCTGGCGACCGGCGCTGCGGTGGCGCAAACCGGGTTGATCGGCTTTGTCGGGCTGGTGGCGCCGCACCTGGCGCGTTCCATGGTGCGTTGCACGCATGGGCCGCTGTTGCTGCTCTCCACCCTCGCGGGCGGGCTGCTGCTGGTGCTGGCGGATATCGTCGCGCGCCTGCTGGTGGCGCCGCAGGAGCTTCCAGTGGGGGTGTTGACGGCAGTGCTGGGCGGTGCCTATCTGTTTTGGCTGATGGGGCGACGCCCGGGCGCAGGAGGCGCAGCGTGAGCAGCCTGGCATTGCAGGCGCGGATTGCACGGGCGCGCCTGGGCGCTGGATTCACCTTGCATGGCGTGCAGTTGGACCTTGCCCCCGGGCGCTGGTGTGCGATCGCCGGCCCCAACGGCGCCGGCAAATCGACGCTGCTGCGCGTGCTGGCGGGCCTGCTGCCGTGTGACGGCGTTGTGCGCCTGCTGGGGCGGTCGCTGGCCGATTGGCCCACGCGTGAGCGTGCGCGTACTCTGGCGTGGATGGGCCAGCAGGAAGGCGGAGGCGAAGATTTGCTGGTGTGGGATGCGGTGATGCTCGGGCGCTTGCCGCACCGTGCGTGGCTGGCAGCGCCAGGCGACGATGACTTTGCCGCGGTGCGCACGGCGCTGTGCCGCATGCAGTGCTGGGAGCTGCGCGGCCGGCGCCTTGGAGAGCTCTCGGGGGGCGAGCGTCAGCGGGTGTTGCTGGCGCGCCTGCTGGCGGTGCAGGCGCAGGTGCTGCTGATGGATGAGCCGCTGGCCCACCTCGATCCGCCGCACCAGTCCGACTGGCTCGCTGCGGTGCGTGCCCTGGTGGCAGGCGGTGCCGCGGTCGTGAGCGTGCTGCATGAGCTCAACATGGCGCTGCAGGCGGATGATGTTGCGATTGTGTGCAACGGGCGTTTGCGGCATTTTGGCGCCAGCAGTGATGCCGTGACGCACCAGGCGCTGATGGCCGCGTTCGATCAGCGCATCGCCATCCACCCGGTACAAGGGCAATGGATTGCACTGCCACGGGAGCCCGATGATGGCTCCACCATGGTGAAATGGTTGGCGTAGCATCAGCACCACAGCCGCACACGAGGACGAGATGAGCCTGATATCCCACACCTACCCGACCCCTTTGGGTGAAATGACGGCCTTGCTCTCGGCCAAGGGTCTGTGCCTTCTGGAGTTCAGCGAACGCACCAAGGGACTTGCGCGCGAAATCGCCCAGGTGGAGGCGGCCCGCGGTGGCCCGCCCGTACCTGGAGAAAACGCCTTGACACGCCAACTCGGAAAGGAACTGGCAGAGTATTTCGCTGGCAAACGCCGCCAGTTTGACATCCCGCTGGACCTGGTAGGCACGGCCTTTCAGCAGTCCGTCTGGCGGGCGCTGCTTGCGATTCCCCACGGCCAGACGCGCAGCTATGGCGAGCAGGCGCGCCAGATTGGCAAACCCACTGCCACACGTGCCGTCGCGGCGGCCAACGGCGCCAACAAGATTGCGGTGATCGTGCCCTGTCATCGCGTGATTGGCAGCGATGGCAGCCTCACCGGTTATGGCGGCGGCGTGCCGCGCAAAGAGTGGCTGCTGGCGCTGGAACGCAGCGCGTAGAAAGCACAAGGGCCTGGCGGCTCGGTGACCGTCAGACCCTTGGCCGCGCATCCGCCCGTGCGGGGCGGTGCGGCTTGTGCGGTGTTGCGAGCTCAGTTCGTCTTGGCAGGGAACTGTTTGGCGATGCCGTCTGCCAGCACGTCCGCAATCGCGTTCATGTGGTCTTGCATGGCTTGCCACTCGGCATCCTGATCGGCCTTGGGCGCCTTGGCCGCCATCATGTCCACCTGTTTCTTGTGGTGCCCGCCGTGGGCGATCAGGCCGGCATTGAGATCGGCCTCTTTCCAGTTGGGATTGGCACCGGCCAGGAACTTGGCGATCTGCCCGGCGTTGGCGACAGCGTCATTCAGCGCCTTTTCTTCCGCCGCTGCATTGCCTGCGTGGGCACTGTCGGTCAATGCCTTGACGGCGCCCCAGTGTCCCGCGAGCAGCTTGAGCAGCGCGTCGCCGGCTGGCTGACCGTAGAAACTGGCCACTGCGCCGGTGATCTCCTTGGCATTGGCGACGACGGCGTCAGCCGCCTTGGCGGTGGCGGCCTGGTCACCGGCAAACACGGCAATCGCATAGTCGCGTGTGGTCACGACATGCCCATGCCACAGCGCGCGCATGGCTTTGTGCAAATTGGGCGCCGTCTGCGCTGCTGCGGTGGCAGCATGCGCGTGGCCTTGCGCCAGCGCAGGCGTGGAAACCGTAAAGCCCAAGCCCATCAAAGCCGCACAGGCGATCGACAATGCTTGCAATTTCATCTTCATGACGAACTCTCCAAATCGTTGATGACGTCGAGGTGAACCACTCACCCCGGCCACTCGTCTTTTCAGGAAACTACCCGAGCTGCACCATTGGATGCAGCCACGCGCCGCGACGTTTCAGGCTTTTGTCGCGGAGGGGCGGTTACGCTGCGGTTCGCAAGGTCTGTTCTCGTTTTCTGTGTTGTCCATGAACCAAGTTGTCATCCAGCAGGTGCTGGCGGGGCAGTCCGCATGACGGCCCGCTGCGTCATGGTGCTGGGCACCAGCAGCGGTGCCGGCAAAAGCTGGCTTGCCACCGCCTTGTGTCGCCATTACGCCAACCAGGGGCTCAAAGTCGCGCCGTTCAAGGCGCAGAACATGAGCAACAACGCCCGTGTGGTGCCCGCACTCGGCGGCGCACAGGGCGAGATGGGCAGCGCGCAGTATTTCCAGGCACTCGCCGCGCGGGTACAGCCCGACGTGCGCATGAACCCGCTGCTGCTCAAGCCTGAGACCGATACGCGCAGCCAGGTAGTGCTGATGGGGCAGGCCGATGAGGCGCTGTCGCGCCTGCCGTGGCATGGGCGCAGCGCAACGGTATGGCCGCAGATCGCGGCGGCGCTGGACGCGTTGCGCGCTGAGAACGATGTGGTTGTCATCGAGGGCGCCGGTTCACCTGCGGAAATCAATCTGATGGCCACCGATTTGGTGAACCTGCGCGTGGCGCGCCACGCCGAGGCGCGCTGTCTGCTGGTAACGGATATTGATCGGGGCGGAGCCTTTGCACATCTGTATGGCACCTGGGCCTTGCTGCCGGAGCCGGACCGTGCGCGCATTCGGGGTTTCGTGTTGAACAAGTTTCGGGGTGATCCGGCGCTGCTCGCTCCCGCGCCCGAACAGTTGCGCGCGTTGACCGGCATACCCACCGTGGCTGCGGTGCCCATGCGCCGTGGTCATGGCTTGCCCGAGGAAGATGGCTGGTTTGACGACGGCGCCGCAAGCGCTGCCGAGTCGCCGGGCGAGCGCATCACGCGCATCGCCATCGTCGCCTACCCGCGCATCAGCAACCTGGACGAGTTCCAGGCCTTGCGCGCGGTGCCGGGCGTACGGCTTGTCTGGGCGCGCAACGCGGCCCAGCTGGAAGGCGTCGACTGGATCGTCCTGCCTGGCAGCAAGGCCACGGCCTCCGATTTGGCGTGGCTGCGCGCCCGGGGCCTGGCCGCAGGGATTGCCCGCCATGCCGCCCGGGGTGGCCGGGTGCTGGGCATCTGCGGCGGGCTGCAGATGCTCGGCGAGGCCGTGATCGATCTGGATGGCATGGAGCCGGCCGGCAGTGGCCCGGGGCTCGGCTTGCTGCCACTGGTGACCCGGTTTGCACAGCGCAAGACCGTGTGCCACGGTGCCTGGCGATTCGGTGTGCTGCACGGGGCTTGGACTGCCTTGTCGGGCGTGCAGGTCAGCGGTTATGAAATTCACAGCGGCCGCACGGTGCAGCACCCGGCCATGGCGGCCAAGGGGGATGTGGCGTCGGTTGCCATCCCGGGATTGGCGTGGCAGAACGCCGCAGGCAACGTGCTGGGCCTGTATCTGCACGGGCTGTTCGAAGATGGCGCCGCGCTGGGTGCCCTGTTTGGCGTGACCGGTCCGCTGCTGGATGCCGTGTTCGAGCAGCTTGCCGTCGATATCGAGCAGGCGTTTGCGCCTGGCGCGCTAGCAACCCTGGCGGGGGACTGAGCGGCAGGCTCAGCCGTTGGCCGAGGCCGGGCCGCTCAACTGGCGCAGGATCTCGGTCTTGAAATCGCTGCCTTCGTCCGCCTTGGCCATGAATTGCGCAATCGAACCGTCAAAGTGCACCTTGCCCTGGTGCAGCAGCATTAACCGGTCCGCGTTTTGCACTTCTTCGATCAGGTGCGTGGTCCAGAGCACGCCTATGCCTTCGCTGTGGCACAGGTGGTTCACATGCGAAAGCAGTTGCTGGCGCGAAGCCGGGTCCAGGCCTACGGTGGCTTCGTCCATCAGCAGCACACGCGGCGCGTGCAACAGGGCACGCACCAGCTCCACCTTGCGCCGATTGCCGCCGGACAGGCTGCGCACCTGGGCTTTCTCCTGGCCTGAAAGACCCAGCGCCGGCAGATGGCGGGCAATGCGCTCGCGCGCAACGGCGCGCGGCAGGCCATGCAGATCGGTGTGGAACAGGAGGTTGGAGATGACGCTCAGGTCCATGTCCAGCGCGCTTTGCTGGAACACCACGCCCAGGCCGGCCAGAGCCTGCGCCGGGTGGCGGCGCATGTCCTGGCCAAGTACCTCGATCTCGCCCTCGTCGGGTGTGAACAAGCCAGTCAAAAGTTGCAGCAAGGTGGATTTGCCCGCCCCGTTGGGGCCGAGCAGCGCCAGCATTTCGCCAGCGCGCAATTGCAGGTCAACGCCTTTGAGGGCCGGCTTGCTGCCATAGGATTTCTTCAGTCCGCGTGCCTGCAGCAACAGGGGGTGTTCGGTGGTCATGTCGTCGGTACCGGGCAGGTTTGGCTCAGCAGGTGCATGCGATCGAGGAGCTTGCATTCATGCGCCACGCTGGCGCGCAGCGCCTTGGCATAGTCAGCGGTGTCAAGATACTCCAAGTCCTGTTCGAACCGGGCCAGCTCCTGCAAGTGGCGCGGCGTGTGCACCGCGCGCGCGAGTGCGGACTCCAGCTTCCGGATGATTGCGGCAGGCGTGCCGGCCGGCGCGGCAATGCCCCAGGGGGAGGTGTACACGGCATCCGGGTAGCCGAGTTCGCGCATCGTGGGTACCTGGGGCCAGCGCGGATTGCGTGCGGCGCTGAAGACGGCCAACAGGCGCATCTTGCCTTGCTCCAGCCAGGGCGCGAAGCCGGTGGAATTCACGCCGGCCATGATCTGCTTGGTGGCAATCGCCAGCATTTGATCGGTCGTGCCTTTGTAGGGCACATGCACGTATTTGACCTGGTTCTTGAGCAAAATTTCTTCCATTGCCAGGTGCGCGGTAGTGCCTATGCCGGTGGAGCCCAGCAGCAGCTCGCCTTGGTGCGCCTTGGCCCATTGCAGCATGTCGTCAAACGTTTTCCAGGCACTGTCGGCTGGCACCAGCAAGCCGAAAGTTGTTCCAGCCACCTGCAAGATGGGGCTGAAATCCTTGAGCGGATTCCACGCCACCTTGTTCATCAACGCGTAGCGGTACACGGTGATCGGCATCTGGCCGATGGTGTAGCCATCGGGTTCGGCCTGCTTGAGCAGGTTGGCCACCTGCGTGCCGGCGGCGCCTGGCTTGTTGATGATGACGATGGGCTCTCTCAGCAGGGGCTTGGCCTCTTCGCACAGCACGCGCAGCGTCAGATCGGTGGCCCCGCCGGCGGGCCATGGAACGATGAGCTGCAACGGCTTGGCAGGCCAGTCGGAGGGGGCTTGTGCCCGCGCCGCCAGCGGCACTG
Source organism: Comamonas sp. SCN 65-56 (assembly GCF_001724135.1). Classification (GTDB taxonomy): domain Bacteria; phylum Pseudomonadota; class Gammaproteobacteria; order Burkholderiales; family Burkholderiaceae_C; genus Comamonas_C. Next base: position 139,748 of record NZ_MEDS01000001.1, read on the forward strand.
CCGCCGTGATCGATGCAGCCGCTGCACTGCGCAGCCATTGGCGTCGTCCGGGGTTGATCTGTTCTTTGCTGGAGCAGGTGAAACTGGCACAACCTCGATCGGAAACTGGGACTGGCATGAAAAATCCTGTGAAATCAACGCAATCGTCTGTCTTTGGCAGCGTTTGAGCAAACGATGCAGGCAAATTCCATTCCTGCATCTTGCGGCATCGTTATTGCTTGATTGTGCGACGAAGGTTTTCGAGTTTGGTATCTTTGGGCAACAAGGAGACACAAGACATGGTATGGATGGTGCGAAACAGCGTGCGGGCCGGGCAATGGTGCCGGCCCGTTGGTGCGGCCTTGGCAAGCATGGCAGTCATGGCGTCGGTGCAGGCGGCCGCGGTGCCTGACCGGGTCTATGTGTCGAGCGAGAAGGACAACGTCTTGCAGGTGTTCAACACCAAGGGCGATCGCTTGTCGGCCATTGAGGTGTGCAAGCGCCCGCGCGCCATGATGTTCACCGAGCAGCACAGCAAGATCGTGGTGAGCTGCGGTGACAGCGACCAGCTGGGCATTGTCGACGTCGCCAGTGGCAAGCTGGTCGATAGCGTGCCGGTGGGCGAGAGTCCGGAGATGTTCGACCTCAGCCCTGATGGCAAGACGGCTTACGTTTCGATCGAGGACGACAACGAGCTGGCCGCCTATGATCTGGCGAGCAAGAAGCCGCTGTTCACTGTCAAGACCGGCGGTGAGCCCGAGGGCGTGCTCATCACGCCCGATGGCAAGTTCGCCTACGTCACCTCCGAGGTCGCCAATTCGATTCACTACATCGATCTGGCACAGAAGAAAGTGCTCAAATCCATCAAGGTGGGCAAGCGCCCGCGCCGTTTGGTGCTGGTGGCTGGGGGGACGCAGCTGTGGGTGACGAATGAGCTCGATGCCGGGGTGACGGTCATCGATACCGCGAGCCACAGCGTCAAGGCCAGCATCAAGTTCGCCGTGGATGGCTTGCGTGCGTCCGATATCACGCCCGTGGGCATGGTGGCCACGCAGGACGGCAAGACCGTCTGGGTGGCGCTGGGCCGTGCCAACCGCGTCGCGCAGGTGGATGTGGCGAGCAGAAAAGTGCAGCACCAGGTGCTGGTGGGCAAGCGCGCATGGGGTCTGGGCTTGCATCCGGACGGCAAGACCTTGTACGTGACCAACGGTCTTTCCGATGACATGACCCTCATCGATACCTCAACCGCCAAGGCCCTGCGCACCGTGCCTGCCGGCCGGGTACCGCACAGCGTGCTGATTCAGCCATGAGGCGTGCGCTGCTGGCTCTGGCGGTCGGCCTCTGGGGGCTGCTGGGAGTGCCGCTGTCGGCCTGGGCGGCGCGTACGGTAAGCGTGGCCGTCATTTCCGCAGCAGACGATCCGCGCTATGCCAGCCGGCGCATGGAGCAGGGCTATCCCGGTCAGCCGCAGGGGCGGGCCGTGGAGGGTATGCAGCTGGCCGCGAAGGACGCTGAGTTTGAGCTCGGCGAATCCGAGCTGGCGCTGTCCGTCAAAGATGTGGTGCTGCCGACGGCTGCCGATCTGCCCATGGCGCTGGCCGAACTCAAGAAGGCCGAGGTGCATTACCTGGTGGCCGATTTACCGGAGCCGGCGCTGCGCGAACTGGTACGTACGGCGCCTGCGGTGCTGGGCGACGTGATCGTTTTCAACACCGGGCTTGCCGAAGACAGCCTGCGCGCTGAAGCGTGTTCCGCGGTGCTGCTGCATACCTTCCCCAGTCGCCAGATGGAGATGGATGCGATCGCCCAATATCTCGCCGCGCGCAATTGGCGCAAGGTGCTGATGCTGCAGGGTCCCCGCCCGGGCGATGCGCTGATGCAGCAGGCATTTGGCCGATCGGCCAAGCGCTATGGCCTCAAGATCGTGCAGACCAAACCCTTCAAGCTCAGTGGCGACCCGCGCGAACGTGATCTCGCGAATGTGCGACTGCTCACGAGCGACAAGGATCACGACGTGGTGGCAGTGATGGACAGCGATGGCGAGTTTGCGCGCACCGTGCCGTATGCCACCCAGTGGCCGCGCCCGGTGGTTGGGGCGTCAGGCCTCACGTCGCTGGCCTGGCATCCGCAATGGGAGCGCTATGGCGGTCCGCAGCTCACGCGTCGCTTTCGCAAGCAGTTCCAGCGCTTGATGCAGGGCCAGGATTGGGCCGCCTGGATGGCGGGCAAGGCGATTACCACCGTGCTGGCAGACGATCCCAAGGCCAGTGTGGCCGAGCAGTTGCGCAAGCTGCGCGGTGCCACCGTGTTTCTCGATGGCTTCAAGGGCCAGCGGCTGTCGTTTCGGCCGTGGGACGGGCAGTTGCGCCAGCCCATCCTGCTGAGTGATGGCGATGGCGTCATTGCGACCGCGCCGGTGGATGGCGTACTGCATCCCAAGGACGTGCTCGATACCTTGGGTGTGGATGTCCAGGAGAGCCAATGCAAGCAGCGGCCATGACGACGGGTGTTTCGGTCTCCCTTCCCGTGCACCTTCTGCGCGCCTTGCGTGCCGTGGTGGGGCGCGAGATCTGGCGATTCTTGCGTCAACCTACGCGCTTGATCTCTGCGCTCGTGCGCCCGTTGCTATGGTTTTTGGTATTTTCCGCAGGCTTTCACAACGTTTTTGGCGTCGCCATTGTTCCGCCCTACGAGACCTACATCGAGTACAAGGTCTACATGGTCCCCGGGTTGCTGGGCATGGTGGCATTGTTCAATGGCATGCAAAGCTCGCTGTCCATGGTGTATGACCGTGAAATGGGGGTGATGCGACTGCTGCTCACTGCGCCGCTGGCGCGCAGCTGGCTGCTGGGGTTCAAACTGCTGGCAAGCACCGTGCTTTCTATCCTGCAGATGCTGGTGTTCTTGCTGATCGCGCTGGCCTTCGGAGTGGAAGTGCCGCTCACCTATCTGCCGGCGGCGCTCGCGGCCATGGTGCTGGGCGCGGCCATGCTGGCGGCGTTGGGGTTGATGTTGTCGGTCTATGTCAAGCAGCTGGAGAATTTTGCGGGTGCCATGAATTTCGTCATTTTCCCGATGTTTTTCATCAGTTCGGCCCTCTATCCCTTGTGGAAGCTGGAGGAATCGGGCGCGCTGTGGCTTTTCAACGTGGCGCAGGTGAACCCGTTCACCTACGCCGTCGAAGCCATACGCTTTGCGATGAATGGCCAGGCCAATCCGCTTGCCTGGGCGGTGGTGGCGGTTTGTGGCGTGGTGTTTTTCATGCTGGCGCTTTGGGGCTACGACCCGCAGCGCGGCTTCATTCGGCAAAAAGGGGGCGGTTGATCATGCTCGGGCGCAGGCAAATTCTTGGCGCAGGCGCGCTCGCCGGCATGGGTGTTTCAGCGTGGGCCGCTGAACAGGACCATACCGGCGGTGATCCGCTCGGCTCAATGCAATGGCCGGAACTGCGCAAGAAATACGTGGGCAATGCGCCCATGCAGTTCACCGACAAGGTGATCGTGCGCACTCCGGCGTTTGCCGATGACGCGATGAACGTGCCGCTGCAGGTGGATGCGCGTGCTCTGGGCAATGTGGGCGGTGGCATCAAGAGCATTCTGGTGATGGCGGATCGCAATCCGATTCATGAAATTTTGACGTTTGAGCCGCTGCGGTCAGCGCCGGTGCTGGCCTTTCGCATCAAGCTGGAACAAGGCTCGCCGATACGGGCCTTGGTGCAGACCAAGGATGGACAGTGGCATGTGGGCGGCTCGTTTGCGCAGGCGGCAGGCGGTGGCTGCACGGTGCCGGGCCTGACCCGTGCCGATGGCTCCTGGAGCAAGACGCTCAATCAGGTGCATGCCAAGTTCTTTTCCAACGTACTGGATGGGCCGAACAACCGGCGCTTGCGCGTGCAGATCATGCATCCCATGGATACCGGGCTGGTGGCTGGTATCCCCGCTTTCCATATCGAACACCTGGAACTTCTCGACGGCACGGGGCAGGCGTGGTGGCGCATGGAGCTGCACGAACCCATCTCTGAAAACCCCTTGATCACCTTTGAGATGCCCAAGGAAGGTCCGAAGGATTTCACCTTGAAGGGGCGCGACAACGGCGGCAACCGTATTGAGGCGGAGGTCAGAGCATGAAGTCAGCCACGTTGTGCGGGCTGGGTCTGCTGTGCGCCGCTGGTGCCCTGGCGCAGTCCGTGCTTGACATGAAGACGCTCAATTACGACCTTCACCCACGCCAGATCGCCGCAGGCACTTGGGTGATTGAAGGGGCTGTGGCAGATTTCTTGCCCGCCAACGGCTGCAACATCATCAATACCGCTTTCATTGCCACTGGCGATGGTGTGGTGGTCATCAACACAGGCACTTCGAGCCTATATGGCGAGCAGCAGCGCAAGGCGATCGCCAAGGTCACCTCGGAGCCGGTACGCCGGGTGCTGAACCTGAACCTGCACCCGGACTATTTCTTTGGCAACCAGGCGTGGAGCGATGTGCCTACCCAGGCACTGCAAGGAACGATCAACGGCATGCGTGCCGAAGGCGGTGCCTTCGCCGACAACCTCTATCGTCTCTGCGGCGACTGGATGAAAGGCACCGAATCCACCCCGGCGCGCGAAGCAATAGAGCCACAGACGATCACGCTGGGCAAGCACCAGATGGTGCTACGCCAGCTCAAGGGCCATACCGCCAACGACTTGGTGGTGCTGGACAAGACCACCGGCGTGCTGTTTGCGGGCGGGTTGGTTTTTGCCGATCGTGTTCCGACCACGCCGCACGCCGACCCCGTTGCATGGCAAGAAAGCCTTGCCACCCTGGAGCAGTGGCGCACGGCGGGCGAATTCACGCAATTGGTACCCAGCCATGGCCCGGTCCAGCGCGGGCTGGACGGTATTGCGCAGACCCAGGACTGGTTGAAATGGGTCACCACCACCTTGCAAACCAATGCGGCGAACGGCGTGGACCTGAGCGAGTTGCTGCGCCAACCGGTTCCGGAGCGCTTTGCCAAATGGGCCGCGCAGCCAGCGGAATTGGACCGAACCCTGGTTCAGTGGTACCCCCGCTATGAGCGCGCCGCCCTGGAATCGCCAGGCAAGTAGCGTGCGCTAGATGCGGTTTTGCAGGATTTGTTCCGCAACAGAACATCCTGCAACGCTGGGCATGCGGGGATTGCTCCAAATGCTTGCCTGCGGCCCGAAGAAGAATCCCCCTGTTGGCAAAAATGGATTGGCACGCCTTTTGCGTCAACTGGTAGCGCGTGGTTTGTGCTGCCATGAAGGCAGCGTCACGGGGCTGATGCATGGTGCATCGGCGAATTTGTTCTCATGTTTGCAGGAGACATATATGAAACGCAAGTTATTGAGTCTGCTGGTGATGATGGCTGCTGCGCAGGTGGCCACGGCCGGTGTGACTGACAAGATGCTGGCCGACGACGCCACGACTCCGGGTGATGTGCTGACTTGGGGTATTGGCACCCAGGGTCAGCGCTATTCGCCGCTGACGGGCATCAACGAAAAGGACATCAACCGCCTGACCCCGGTCTGGGCCATGTCCTTCGGCGGTGAAAAGCAGCGTGGCCAGGAAAGCCAGCCGCTGATCTACAACGGCAAGATGTTTGTCACGGCTTCGTACTCGCGCATCTTCGCGCTCGATGCCAAGACCGGCAAAAAGCTCTGGAAGTATGAGCACCGCCTGCCTGAGGGCATCATGCCCTGCTGTGACGTGGTCAACCGCGGTGCGGCGCTGTACGACAACCTCGTGATTTTTGGTACGCTGGATGCGCAGATCATTGCCCTGGACCAAGACACCGGCAAGATCGTCTGGAAGGACAAGATCGCCGATTACCAAGCGGGCTACAGCTATACGGCTGCACCACTGGTGGTCGATGGCTTGGTGATTACCGGCAATTCCGGTGGTGAGTTTGGCGTGGTCGGCGAAGTGCAGGCGCGCGATGCCAAGACTGGCAAGATCGTCTGGACGCGTCCGACGGTCGAGGGCCACATGGGGTATCTCAATGGCAAGGAAAATGGTATTTCGGGTACGTTGAATGCGACCTGGCCGGGCGAAACCTGGAAAACCGGTGGCGGTTCCACCTGGCTGGGTGGCAGCTACGACCCAACTACGGGCCTGGCCTATTTCGGTACCAGTAATCCTGGCCCTTGGAACAGCCATGTGCGTCAAGGCGACAACCTGTTCACTGCGTCGACCGTGGCCATCAACGTCAAGGATGGCAAGATCGCCTGGCACTACCAGGGCACGCCCAACGACGGCTGGGATTTCGACGGTGTGAATGAATTCATCACCTTCGACATGAACGGCAAGCGCATGGGCGCCAAAGCAGACCGCAATGGCTACTTCTACGTGATCGACGCGAAATCCGGCAAGCTCGAGAATGCCTTCCCGTTCGTGACCAAGACGACATGGGCAACCGGCATTGACCTCAAGACGGGGCGTCCCAATTTTGTGCCGGACAACCGCCCGGGCGACCCGACGGCACCTGACGCCGACGGCAAGAAGGGCAAAGCCGTGTTTGCTGCGCCGGGCTTCTTGGGCGGCAAAAACCAGATGCCGATGGCCTACAGCCCCAAGACAGGCCTGTTCTATGTGCCTTCGAACGAATGGGGCATGGAGATTTGGAATGAACCGATCACCTACAAGAAGGGCGCTGCCTTCCTGGGCGCCGGTTTCACGATCAAGCCGTTGTATGACGACTATATCGGCTCGTTGCGCGCAATTGACCCCAAAACGGGCAAAATCGCCTGGGAAATCAAGAACGAAGCCCCGCTCTGGGGTGGCGTGCTGGTGGCCGGTGATCTGGTGTTCTGGGGTACGCCCGAGGGCTACCTGAAGGCGGCTGACGCCAAGACCGGCAAGGAAGTCTGGAAGTTCCAGACCGGCTCTGGCGTCGTTGCACCTCCCGTCACCTGGACGCAGGATGGTGAGCAGTACCTGAGCGTGGTGTCCGGCTGGGGCGGCGCGGTTCCTCTGTGGGGCGGTGAAGTGGCCAAGAAGGTCAACTTCCTCGAGCAGGGTGGCACGGTCTGGACCTTCAAGGTCATGAAGTAATTCTTTCTGGTGGGAGCGAGCGATGCAGCAAACCTGCATCGCTCTTTTTTTGATAGCTATGTATCGAGGTGGAACATGCGTAGTCTGTTTGTAATGGTAATGGTGGCTGCAAGTGCTGTTGCGCCCGCCGCATGGGCTGCGGACGCAGCTGCAGCGCAGGAACTGGCCAAGGCCAATGGCTGCTTGAGTTGTCATGCGACCACGGAAAAAGTCGTGGGACCGGCCTACGTGAAGGTGGCGGAAAAATACGCAGGTGAAAGTGATGCAGTGGCATCCATTGCGCAGTCCATCCAATACGGGTCCAAGGGGAAGTGGGGGCGCATACCCATGCCGGCGCACCCCAGCCTGAGTGCCGATGACTTGAAGACTCTGGCGCAGTGGATTCTTGCTGCCAAGCCCTGAAGCCTGGCAAGCGCTGGTGATTGACCTTGGTGGTTGATGGCAGTGTTTCCTGATTTCCAACTACGCCAAATGATGAGGAGCAACCAATGGCGAAATACTGTTTGAAACCGGCAAAAAGCTGGCTGGTACTCGCATCGGCATTGCCGATGTTGGCGCTGGCCCAGCAGGTGGACATGGACAAGGTGCGGGCGCTGCCGCAGGTCAACGTCATCCAGCAGACGCCGCTGCCGGGTCTGGATGTGCCAGCTGACGAATATCCTGGCAATGTTCAAACGGCAACCGACGCCGATATCGAGAGCTCTGGTGCCAGCAACCTGGCGGATTTCCTCAATCGCCGCATACCCGGCGTCTCGACGGCGGATGTGCAGGGCAGCCCCTACCAGATTGACCTGAGTTACCGTGGTCATCGTCTATCGCCGCTGTTGGGTTCGCCCCAGGGTCTCTCGGTTTACATTGATGGCGTGCGCGTGAATCAGCCGCTGGGCGATGTGATGGACTGGGACCTGGTCCCGGAAATGGCCATCGCAGATATGTCTCTGATTCCCGGCTCCAACCCGCTCTATGGCCTGAACACGCTGGGTGGCGCCTTGGTGTTGGGCACCAAGTCCGGTCTGACCCATCCAGGCACGGAAATCGACGCCTCCATTGGCAGCTTTGGGCGCAAGCGCATCGAGTTCGGCCACGGTGCCCGTTGGTCTGACGGCTGGCACGGATATATGGCGGGGACCTGGTTTGATGAAAACGGCTGGCGCGAGCGCTCACCCGGCAATCTGGGCAATTTGTTCCTGAAATTGGGGCGCGACATGGGCGATACCGCCTGGTCGTTGAGCTATACCTATGGGCGCAGCAATCTGATCGGCAATGGCCTGCTGAACCAAAGCCTGTATGACGTCAATCCACGCGCGGGGTATACCTTCTACGACCAGACATGGAATCGCGGTGATTTGCTCAATTTTCAGTTGAACCATTCGCTTTCTCCCAATGATCAGATTGCTGCCGTGGTCTGGTACCGCTCGTCCAAGCGGCACGGAAGCAATGGCGACGTCAGCGAGGACTGGGACGAATGGATCGAGGATTGTGAAGATTCTGATGCGCCCGAATGCGTGAATCCGAGTGATCCTGGGTACATTCACAACAATGCCGTCTTCAATGACAGCAGAGCCAAATACTCGGAGGTCGGCGCGACCGTCCAATGGACCCACCAAGCGGGGGCGCACAAGTTTGCCTTGGGTGCCGAAATTGCACGCAGCTCGTCGCGCTACGACCAGTTCGAGCAGGAAGCGGTTTTTGACGCCAATCGCATCACTCAGCCATTGGCGGATGAAGACCTGGAGCATGAAGTCTCTTTGCGCGGACGCAGCAGCAGATTCAGCTTGTTTGCTGCAGATACCATCAAGTTGTCTGATCAAACACGCCTTGACATTTCAGCGCGCTGGAATCGCAGCCGCGTGCGCAATGATCTGGGGCACCCGGACGACTATGAACGCGAGAGTTTCAGCTATAGCAAGTTGAACCCTGCGATCGGCATCACGCACGCCTTCAGCAAGTCGCTGATCGGTTTTGCCAACCTGTCGCAGGGCACGCGCATGCCGTCGGCACTGGAACTGGGTTGCGCCGATCCGGACAACCCATGCACGTTGCCGGTGGGTCTCCAGGCCGACCCGTATCTCAAGCAGGTGGTGACACGCACGTTGGAGATCGGAGCGCGGGCTCGTCCGATGGAAGGGGTCGAGGTTTCGGGCGCATTTTTCCGCTCGGTCAACTACGACGATATCGCCTTCATGCGCTCGGGAATTTCGCAAGCCGGCTTCTTTGACAACATCGGCAAGACACGGCGCCAGGGCTTCGAGCTGAGCGCTCGCGTGCGCCGCGGCGACTGGGATTGGCGCGCGAGCTACGGTTACCTCGATGCCACGTACCAAAGCAGTGGCGTGCTGTTCGGGCCGCTCAGCACCACGAAGAACCCGAACGCTTTCCATCCGGGCACGCGCATGGCTGCGTTGCCGCGCCATGTGTTCAAGCTCTCTGCAGACTGGCGCGTCGCGCCGCGTGTCGTCGTCGGTGGCGATTGGCTCGTGGTGGGCTCGTCGGTGGCTGCGGGTAACGAAAGCGGCACGCGTCCCAAGCTGGGCAACGTGGCCGGTTTCAGCTTGCTCAATGCCCGCGCCAGCTGGCAGTTCAATGAGCGCTGGAAGGCTTACGTGCGCGTGAACAACCTGCTCAACAAGCGCTATGCAACCTACGTGGTGGGCAGCGAAGACGCTTTCCCCGGTGGCGTCATGGTGAGCCCGGGAGAGGACATGTCTTCTGCCCGCTTCCTCGCCCCAGGAGCGGGTCGCAGCATCATGGTCGGTCTGCGCTACGAGTGGAGGTAGTACGGGAAGTGGCAGAACACTGGACGCTGGGCAGAATGCTCAGCGATCCCAGATGTCCTTGCTGATGGATGCATACCAGGAGGCACCATAGCGTGCCTCCGCCGCTCTGAACGCCAAATCTGCATTCAGCGGGCTGGTGGCGTTTGAGCCGTGAATGTCGACCACGCGCCCCTCCTTGGCCTCATAGATGCCTGAGACCGCAATCCCGTAACCCGGGCCGATCAGGCTGTAGCAGGTATTGGCAAACCACGCCGTCGGCACCGGCTTGCCCAGCAGTTCAGCGGCCACGACGGCCGCTACCAGTTTGCCCTGGTTGTTGGCTGAAAACCCGGATTTGGGCATGGGCCCGGCAAGGCTTGCATCGCCGACGACATGGATACCGGGCACTAGCGTGGATTCGAAGGTTTCGCCCTTGACCGGCACCCAGCCGCCGCGGTCGGTCACGCCCGCGCGGTCAGCGATGAAGCCTGCCTTCTGCGGCGGAATGACGTTGAGCACGTTGGCCTTGTGGCGCTCGCCAAAAAAGGTTTCCACCTCCAGCGTCGCGGGGTCGACGCGCACGACCTGGCCATCTTCAGCCAGGCTCACCCATTCGATCATGTCGCCATAGAGCGCCTTCCAGCCCTGCAGGAAAAGTGCCTTCTTGGAAAAATTGTTCTTGGCGTCCAGCAGCAGAATCTTGCTGCGCGGCTTGTGTTGCTTGAAGTAGTGCGCGACCATCGCAGCGCGCTCATACGGTCCGGGCGGGCAGCGGTAGGGCGTATCCGGAATTGCCATGAGGAAAGTGCCGCCATCCGGCATGGCTTCCATTTGCCGGCGCAGCAGCAGCGTTTGCGGTCCTGCTTTCCATGCGTGAGGCGCCTTTTCGGCAGCCGCCTGGTCGTAGCCTTGAATTGCATCCCAGCGCATATCGACCCCGGGCGACAGCACGAGCTTGTCCCACGACAGCGTGTTTCCATCGGACAACTTGAGCGTACGCGCATGGGCATCGATATCTTGCGCTGTCGCATGCACGATCTGCACCCCTGCGACCAGCAGTCCGTCGTAGCCGTGACCAAGGCTCTCCCAAGTCCGCAAGCCACCAAGAAACAGATTGGAATAGGGGCAGGTGTAAAAGCGCGTCGCGGGTTCGACCAAGGTGACGTGGATGCCTGGTGCATACTGGCGCAGGTAGCGTGCCGCGGTACCCCCGCCAAAGCCTCCGCCTACCACTACGACACGCGCCGCGCCAGCCTGTGTCCGCGCCAGTGCCGGCGTTCCGATGGTTGCCGCAGCGCACAACGAGCCAGCCAGCCAGGCGCGACGCTGCATCATGGCGTTTCCTTTGCAAACCATTGCGCCAGCGCCTCGATCTGCGTTGCACTGTAGCCTTGCATCATCAAGGGCATCACCGTTGCGTTGGCGCCGGTGACCTGGTGGTTCTTGAAAGCCATCATGCGCTTGATCAAGTGCGCCGCAGGACGACCACGCAGCGCGGGAATGTCACCACTGCCACGCCCATCCACGCCGTGGCAGGTGGTGCAGTTGGCGGCGAGCACGGCGGTGTTGTTCACGGGTATCACCGATGCACTGGCCCCTGGTGGGGTGTTGGAGCAGGCCATCAGCGCCAGTGGCAGCAAGAGTGCAAGCGGTGCGCGCATCATGACCGGAGGCGCGATTCGGCGTCGGTACGAAAGACGATGTGCGCCTCCTTGCGGTGGCGTGCCTTCTCGACGATCTCCAATACCTTGCCATGGTGCGGTGATTTGTCACAGACCGGGTCGGTGGCGGCCGCATCGCCTGTCAGCAGCCAAGCCTGGCAGCGACAACCGCCAAAATCCTTGTGACGTTCGTCGCAGCTGCGGCAGGGCTCCTGCATCCAGGACTCGCCACGGAAGGCGTTGAAGGCGGAACTCTGATACCAGATGTCGGAAATGGATTGCTGCGTCACGCTCGGCAGATTCAGACCCGGCAGTTCGCGTGCATTGTGGCACGGCATCGCGACACCGTCGGGCGCGATGCTGAGAAACACCGATCCCCAGCCGTTCATGCAGGGCTTGGGGCGGTTTTCGAAGTAGTCGGGCACGACGAACAGAATGCGGCAGCGGTTGCCGATTTTTTCGCGATAGCGTTGCACGACGGCTTCAGCCTCCTGCAATTGCTCACGTGTGGGCATGAGCTGGTCGCGGTTGACCCAGGCCCAACCATAGTACTGGGTGTTGGCCAGCTCAAGGTATTCAGCCTCCATCTCCAGCGCCATGTCGATGATTTTGTCGACATGCGGCAGATTGTGGCGGTGCAACACGCAGTTCATCACCATGGGCCAATCGTGGTCCTTGATGATGCGCGCCACTTTTCTTTTGAGCTCGAAGGTCTTGGTGTGGCTCAGGAAATCGTTGAGTTGGCGTGTGCTGTCCTGAAATGAGAGCTGCACGTGGTCAAGCCCCGCTGCCTTGAGCCGGTCGGCGCGCTGGGCTGTCATGCCGACGCCAGACGTGAGCAGGTTGGTGTAGAAGCCCAATGCATGGGCTTCCTGCACCAGTTCTTCCAGGTCGTCGCGGTTCATCGGCTCGCCGCCAGAAAAACCGATCTGGGCTGCGCCCAAGGCGCGCGCCTGGCGCATCACGTCCACCCACTGCGCGGTTGTGAGCTCCTTGCCCACGCCGGTGTAATTGGTGGGGTTGAAGCAAAACACACAGTGCAACGGGCAGCTGTACGTCAGTTCCAGCAGCAGCCACAGTGGGGGAGCAATGTCATTCGAGCCAGCCACGCTTTGTGCCTTCCGCAATCAAGGAATGTATCTGCGGTGCAATCCCCTGGACATTGAACCGGGCTTCCAGCTCATCGATGATCGCGGAGACAGATTTTGAACCGTCGCAACGTCGCAGGATCTCGGCGGCACTGTCGTTGAGTTGCACCATGCCCTCAGGATAGAGCAGTACCCAGCGGGTCTGCGCCGGCTCATACTGCAGACGCATGCGGCGGGACAGGCGTGGAGGCGCCGTGGCTTGTGTGGAATCGTCAGAGTTCATGGCAGGCCTTCTCCACGGTGTCCAGCATGCTCCAGAGCACGTTCAGTTTGAACTGCAGAATGTCGAGTGCGCGCTGTTGTGCTGCGCGGGTGGTGAAGTGTTGCAAGGTGATACGCAGGCCGTGATCCACATCGCGTGTGGCCAATGGAATGCGGGTGCGGAAATAGCTCAGACCCTCGGTGTCGATCCACGGATAGTGCGTCGGCCAAGTCGCCAGGCGATCCTTGTGGATCTGAGGCGCGAACATTTCCGTCAAGGACGAGCAAACGGCCTCTTGCCAAGGCGCACGTGAAGCGAAATTCACGTAGGCGTCGCAGGCAAAGCGCACGCCCGGCGCCACGCGCTGCAAAGACCACAGCTCCGCCCGCGGTATGCCCACTGCCTCGCCCAGGCGCGTCCAAGCCTCAATGCCGCCGGCGTGGTCGCCTTCATGGTCACCATAGCCGTCGTGGTCCAGAATGCGCTCCACCCACAGACGCCGCTGCGCGCGATCGGGCATGTTGGCAATGATGGCCGCGTCCTTGCGCGGGATGCAAATTTGATAGTAAAAACGATTGGCAACCCAGCACCGCAGTTCATCCGGGCTGCAACCGCCAGCGTTCATCCGCACGTTGAATGGGTGGTGGATGTGGTAGGACTGACCTCTGTCGCGCAATTGCGCTTCGAATTCTTCGCGGGTCCAGGCTGGCAGAGAGGGGTCCGGCGGTGGACTGGTGGCAATATCCATCATGATGGCATGTGTTTAAAAGCTGATCTCCATGCCGTCGTATGCAACTTCAATGCCGTGCTGCGCCAATTGCGCCCGCTGCGGCGAGTCTTCCACCAGAATGGGATTGGTGTTGTTGATGTGAATCAGGATCTTGCGCGTGCGGCCAGGCAGCTTGTCGAGTTGTTCGATCATGCCACCTGCACCACTTTGTGCCAGATGTCCCATGTCGGCCGCCCGCTTGGCGGTCAGGCCCAAGCGCTGCATTTCATCGTCCGTCCAGAAAGTCCCATCGATGAGCACCACATCGCACCGCGCCATGCGCGCCAGCAGACCCTCTGTGATCGCACCCAAACCAGGCGCATAGAACACCCGGGCGTCATTGACGGGGTTTTGCATCAGCAGGCCAATGTTGTCGCCTGGTCGCGGTGCGTTGCGCCAGGGCGAGTAGGGCGGCGGCTTGGAAGACAGCGCTATGGCTTCGAGATGCAGCCCGGGCAACTGTTCCACGCTGAAGCGGCTGCCGTCGGAGGGGATAGTCTGTGCAGCCAGACCACAGTAGTGCGAGAGGATGCGCGTCAGCGGGAAGCCATTCTCGATATCCGAAAGGACCTCTTTGGTGGCCAGCAGCGGCAGCGGCCCCACATGTTCGCGCAGCATCAGCAGGCCCGTGACATGATCAATCTGCGCATCCATCAGCAGGACGGCAGCGATGCCGGTGTCTCGCCGGGCGCGTGCCGGCTGCAATGCGGGTGTCTGACGAATCTGGGTGAGGATGTCAGGAGAGGCATTGACCAGCAGCCAGTTCTGACCATCCGTACTGACGGCTACTGACGACTGTGTACGCGCGAACGCCTTGAGGCTGCCTGAGCGCACGCCAGTGCAGTTGGGGCAGTTGCAATTCCATTGCGGAAAGCCGCCACCGGCCGAAGAGCCGAGAACACGCAGAAACATGAGGGAGTAGTTCCAAAAGCAAAAAGGCGCACCCAAGATGCCTGGATGCGCCTTGAGGTTGACAACTGGGTCAACCGCCAGACCTCAACGGTTGGCGATATACATCGTGATTTCAAAGCCGAAGCGCAGATCGGTGAAAGCGGGTGCGGTCCATTGCATGGAGATCTCCTTGGTTAAAAATAAAAGAAACAATGTGCACAGACCACGAGCGCGTCATTGACGATTGCTCCAACGCACCAGTGGCTGGTACATATTAAGCAAAATCGATGCCATGAAAATTAACCATTCGTGGACTAAGCTTTTTAGTCTGCCGCGTTCTGGCTTGCACCGTATCGCTTGGCGCGATCTTGGCCCGCCGGATGCGCCGGTGTGGCTGGTGGTACACGGCGGGCCTGGCGGCGCCTGCCAGCCTGGCATGCTGGCGCCGTTTGATCTGCAGCGTGATCGGGTGATTGCGCCAGATCAGCGTGGTGCCGGGAGCTCGCGCCCCAGGGGGTTGCTTGCGCGCAACAATACGGCCGCCCTGGTGGAGGACTTGGAGGCCTTGCGCGCGCATCTGGGCATCAATCGATGGTCGATTCTTGCGGGTTCATGGGGGTCCGTGGTTGCTTTGGCCTATGCCGCTCGCTATCCCGACCGTGTGCAGCGCCTGGTGTTGCGCGGGTCATTTCGCCTGACGCGCCGTGAAATCGCCGGTTTGCTGCAGCCTTCGGTGCAGAAGGGCAAGCGTCTCGGCAGGGCTGACGCGGGATGGCCACTCGGACGCTCTTTGCCATTGCCGGTGGCACTTGGCCGGGCTGATCAGTTGCTCCAAAAAAGAGCAAGTGGTGCCACAGCCACGGCGCTCCTGCGGGGATGGCAATTGCGCGAACTGCGCGATGCGGCCACCGGGGTGCGCCGCAGTCTGCGACAGCAGTCCGCCGTACCGGCCGCGCAACAGCGGCGTGACTGGATGGCCTTGCGCCGTCAGATGCGCCGTCTCGATGCGAGTCTGCCGCGGACCCATCGACTGCCGCAGGATGCGCAACTTTGGTCGCGCTACCGCATTCAGGCGCATTACCTGTTGCACCGTGGTTTCATTGGCCCCCTGGGCCTGGATGCTGCCGTTCAGGCGGTATTGGTGCATCGCATCCCCGTTGATTGGGTACATGGCCAAGTGGATGCCATCTGCCCTCCCGCCAACAGCCACCGCTGGATGACGGCAGCGCACGGTGCTCAGTGGGTGCGGCTGCACCAGCCCGTGGCGGGGCATTTGTCCGGTGAACGGGCGATGCTGATGTGCCTGCGCGACTGCGTGGCGCAGAACAGAAGCATCAGTCTATGAGTCCCTGAGGCAAGAGGTGCTTCTTGCGGTAGATCGTGTTGCGTGATACGCCCAGCGCTTTCGCTGCGGCAGAGATGTTGCCCTTGTGCTGGCGCAGTATCTGGACCATGGTTTGCAGGGTCACGTCTTGCAGACGCTGGTTGTCCGCATCTGGATGAGGCAATGGCTCGGATGGCGTTGCGGCAGGATGGGGGTGAGGGGATTCGACGTCAGTTTCGACACGCGGTGCAACCGCACCAGACACATCCATCAAAAAGTCATCAGGCAAATGTTCGCGCTCGATGCAGCCATCGTCTCTGGCCATGACCACCGCCGTGCGCAGCAGATTGTGCAACTGCCTCAGATTGCCTGGCCAATGGTGACAACGCAACAGGGTCATGACGTCGCGCGATACGGCGACTGCAGGTCCGGTTTTGGACAACGACTGCAGGATTTTGTGCACCAGCGGTTCAAAGTCTGATCGGTCACGCAGTGCCGGCAACTGAACCACTATGCCGTTGAGGCGGTAGTACAGATCTTCCCGGAACTGGCCGTGGGTAATCATTTCCTTGAGGTTCTTGTGGGTCGCGCTTACCACATAGATATCGACGTGCAATTCGTTTGCAGAGCCCAGGGGGCTGACTTTGCGTTCTTGCAAAACACGTAGCAGCCGCGCCTGAAGGTGAGGCGGCATATCGCCGATTTCATCCAGGAAAAGCGTGCCGCCATGCGCCTGAAGAATCTTGCCGGGCGACCCTTTCTTACGCGCCCCCGTGAATGCACCTTCTTCATAACCAAACAGCTCGGCTTCAATCAGTGTGTCCGGGATGGAGGCGCAGTTCACGGGCACGAAGGGTTTGTTCGCCCGCTGGGAATCGTCGTGGATGGCGCGGGCCATGAGGTCCTTGCCGGTACCGGTCTCGCCAAGAATCAACACCGGGATATCGTGGTTGGCCACCTTGCGCAACTTGTGTATCACCGAATGGATCTGTTTGTCCCCTGTGTCCAGTTCGTCAAGTGCGCTCGCGCGGCGGCGTGCGTCGCTGCGCGAACGAGTCACCACCACCTCTTCTGGCGGTGGTGTCTTGGTGGGCTGTGCGGGCGATCCTGTTGCGCTGCTGTCCTGCATGGCGGAAAACAGCGGGGCAATCCAAGGACTCGTGGGCCTGATGTCCGCCTGGCACCACACATTGACGCCGTTGTGCATGCACAACTGCTTGGGGGCGGTTGGTGCGTTTCCGAACAGGTCAACGAGTGCCGATATGGGCAGATCAAAAAGCGATGAGAAAGTATGCGCCTTGAGGGCATTGAGTGACATGCCGAGCTGAAACTGCGCGCAGCGATTGGCCGAGAGAAAGCGTCCGTCGCGGGTAAACGCCACAAGCCCTTCCGCGAGAGTGCCCAGGAACTCCGCACCTGCATGGAAACGCAGCTGAATGGCTTTCGGGAAGCTGTTCTCCAGCATGCGGTTTTCCATCATCTGGACCGACATGCGCACCAGCGCCAGCGTGTGCGGGTGGTGACTGCGATAGTCCCCGGTTACGTCCAACGCGCCGAGCAATCCTCCTTCAGGATCAAAAATAGGAGCGCAAGAGCACGCCAAGCCCATGTTTGCAGCCAAATAATGCTGTTTGCCGTGAACGGTGACGGGTTGCAATTCGCTCAAAGCCGTGCCAATCGCGTTGGTTCCCTTGGTCCGCTCCGACCAGTCCACCCCGGGAAGCAGGGCCACCTTGGAAGCCTTCTCCTCGAAATCCGTATCTCCCAGCGTGTGCAGAAGCACACCTTGAGCGGAACTGAGCACCACGACGTTGCCGGTGTTGGCAATCTGACCATACAGCGTCTGCATCGCGGGGAAGGCGTGGTCGAGCAGCAGCCGGTTTTCATCCAACGCGCGTTCGAGCTGGATATGTGTCAGGCTCGAGAAATCCGGGTCATCGGCGGCCGCGACGCCAAAAGCCTGCGATCGCTCGTGGGCCTTGATGATGGAGTCCTCGTTTTGGGCTGAGACTGTTCCGGTGTTTGCCGCAGGGGAAGTGTGCATGGTTGATTCCTGCCTTGACTGCATGGCGCCCCTAGAGGCAACACTGCGTGTTCCAGTAATGATTCATTATGGAACAAACGATCGCTTCTTGGCGACCTATCGTTTTCCCTTATTCGAATTTTTGGCGATGAATGATCTGTTTTGGAGCATTCCAATGAACCTGGATCAAAATTCGCCTGAATTGGCACGCAATTTGCCTGTCTACCGGCACGCACGTTTTTTCATCTGGAGACTTCACCATGTTTTTTGTTTCTTCGTTTCTGTCCAAGATAGGCGCTCGCGGCTTGCTGGCGCTGGCGCTGGCCTGTGGCGCGTCGGTGGCATTGGCGCACGGGGACGTGACCCCTCAGCCGGTAGACACCCATACGTTGCCGAAGCTCGGTGACAAGTGGCTGGAGGACAACCCGTACAGCTCCGGGCCCCAGCACGATGAGGCGCTGCGCATCGGCACTTCGGGATACAACCAGAATTGCGCCCGTTGCCATGGTCTGGAAGCGATTTCTGGTGGAATCGCGCCCGATCTGCGCAAGCTGGACGATGAGTGCATTGGCTACGCCGATGAGGCCAAGAAGAAGGCTTGTTTCAAGGAAATGAACGATTACTTCATCAGCACCGTGCGCCATGGCCGCACGCGCGATGGTCGCGTATACATGCCGCCGTTTGAGGGTATGCTGTCACAGGAAGCTCTTTGGTCCATCAAGACCTATCTCGAATCGCGGCGTGGTGCGGAATGAAAAAAATGTGTGAAAAAGGCATCGGCTTGGGTCGTCGGCAATTGCTGCTCGGCGCCCTGCCGGCACTGGTATTGGGTGCGCAGGGCGCTCAGGCACAGGAAGAGCTGACCGGCATGGCGCGCATCCGCGCCGCTGGTGCGTTGAAGGTGGCGGTCTATAACGCCTTCGCTCCATTCTCCTACCGTACCGGCAAAGGGATGGAGGGTCTGGACGTTGATCTGGCCAAAGCGCTGGCGCAGCAGATGGGGCTGCAGATGACGCTGCTGCCCTTCGATGCTGACGAAGACATGAACGATGACCTGCGCAACATGGTCTGGAAGGGGCATTACTTGGGCTATGGCCCAGCGGATGTGATGCTGCATGTACCAGTGGACAAGTATTTCCAGCAAAACAACAAGCAGGCGGTGATTTTTGCGCCCTATCTGCGCGAGCAAGTGGTATTGGCGCGGGACACGCGCCGATTGCCCAAAGTGGGCAAGGCGGAAGACCTGAAGGGTGTTCCGTTGGCGGCCGAACGTGGCACGGGCGCTGCCAGCGCGCTCATAGGGCATGAAAACCATATGCTCAGCAGCCAAGTGCAGATCTACGAGGATGGCATCAAGGCGATGCAAGCCGTGCTTGATGGCAAGGCAGCCGCGGCCTATATCACCCGCGCCCAGGCGGAAACCGCCATTTTTCAGGCGAATCCCAAGCCGGAGCATATAGAAATCACCGACTTTCCATTGCAGGGGGTACCCAGGGATGGCTGGCCGGTGGGGATGGCCATCAAGTCAGGCAATGATGAGCTGGGCAAAGAGTTGGTACAAGCATTGACGGCCTTGCGCAGCAATGGTCAGCTGCTGGCGCTGTTCAAGCAGCATGGCTTGACGCTGGTGACGCCCTGAGGCGAGCGCGTCGCAGGCTCCAAGCAACCCCGGGCTGCTGTGTGCAGCATCCCGGGGTTTTTTGTGCCTTCAGAACTTGTAGGCCAGGCTGGCTCCGGCCATCCATTGGCGGCCCGGTGCCGCCTCATAGTAGCGCCCGTTGGATTCATTGACGATCACCGAGCCGACGTAGCGCCGGTTGGTGAGATTGTCGATACGAGCGAAGACGTCCAGGGTCCAGCGCCCCCAATCCCTGGCGTAGCCTGCGCTCAATGCGGCCACGCTGTAGGCTGGTGCATAGACGCTGTTGCTGTCGTTGGCGGCGATGGTGCCGACGTGGCGCCAGTCAATGCCTATGCGTGCACCCGGCAGCGGATGCCAGTTGGCCGCAAGGTAGGCTTGGCTGCGCACCGTACCTGCCAGGCGGTTGCCGGCGGCGACGCAATTGCCCTTGACGTCGCAATACCCTTGGGTCACGCGGGCATCCAGCAGGGTGAGCGCGAGGTTGAATTCCCACTGCTGCCCCAGCCAGGTGGTGCTGGCCAGCTCGAACCCCTGGCGGCGGGTGCGCCCGGCATTCTGAAACACGGTGCGACCGCCGGAATTCTCAGCGGCGACGATTTCGTCCTGGGTGCGGGTGTGAAACAGTGCTGCACTCCAATCGCCACGTACGCTCGGGGTGGCGTAGTGCTGGCGCACGCCGATCTCGATGCTGCGTGATTTTGCCGGCTGCAGGCCGAAGTTCAGGCCGCCAAGTCCGCCAGAGCGGTAGGAAATCTCGTTGAAGGTTGGTGTTTCGAAGCCGCTGCCCAGCGCGGCATAGATGAGGGTTGCGGCATTCAGCGCATGCTGCAGTGACACCACGGGCAGCGCGCGCCGATACCGGGCGTTGCCGCTGTCGTCTCCATTGCCTGGCGCAATGTACTCGTCGCGCGAGACGAAACGTACGTTGCTCCAGCGGAGGCCGGCGTTCAGCGCCCATTGGGGCGCGAAGGCCCAGGAGGCTTGGGCATAGGGGTCAATGTTGCTGAGCGTGTTGCTTTCGCTGCGGCGCAGGTCACCGCGCACACCCAGTGTCGACCCGATGAAATTGTTGTAGCCCTTGCGGTCTTCCCGCACGACGTTGGCGGTAAGCCCGGCGACCACATTGAGGGTACTGGTACCGATGCTGCGCTCGTGCGACCAGCGCAGATCCAGCCCGCCATAGTTGCGACCGAGGTCAATCACCCCGCCTGCACTGGTGGGGGGCTTCTGCGCGGCCGCCGGCGTGGACTGGAACTGCACGATGGCACGTGTGCCGACATAGCCGACCGCTTGCAGGGCGTTCTGTGCATCGATGCGTTTTTCGTATTTCAGTCCTGCCTGTGTCTGGCGCTGGCTCTTGCGGGCGTTGAAGTCCTGCGGCCCCTGCGCTACGGCGCGTGGGTTGGCCAGCCATTCCGCGGGCGAGACGCCACCGGGATCGAGTGCATCGACATTGATGTGGTTGACGACCAGCATGAGGTGGCTGTCGCCGGACGGCTGGGTATCAATGCGTGCGTTGAGCAGGTTCTTGTCGGCGCGGCTTTGCCTACGGTAGCCATCGGTCAAGAATCGACTGGCCGATACCACGTAACCGACCCCGTTGGTTTCGCCAGAGGCTTTCAGCCCGATGCGCTTTTGCCCGTTGCTGCCGATCGCAAAGCGGCTTTCCAGGCGGGGCGCGCCATGACCGCGTTCGGTGTAGGCGTTGATCACGCCGCCGGACGCGTTGCCATACAACGCAGAATAGGGCCCGCGCAGCACTTCAATGCGTTCGACCGAGGAGAGATCGATGTGGTTGGTCTGCCCCTGGCCGTCAGGCATGGTGGCGGGGATATCGTCGACATAAATCTGTATCCCGCGCACGCCGAAGGTGGAGCGGGCACCGTGTCCGCGGATGGAGAGCTGCAGATCCTGGGCGTAGTTCTGGCGGTTTTGCAGCAGCAGACCCGGGGTGGAGGAGAGCGATTCCGAGAGGTTGACCTGCCACTGCCGGTCGCGGATGTCCTCACCATCCACGACGGTAACGGAGGCCGGTACCTGCTCGAGTGGCGAAGCCAGCAGCGTGCTGCGTATGGTTTGCTCCGGCAGCGATCCAGGGGGAGACGTGGACTGCGCTGCAGCGGGAAGTGCGCTCAACACGAGGGCTGCTGCACAGGCCAATGGGTGGTGGGTGGGCATAGGGGCAATTTCTGTGGGGTGACGGTGAATCGGGCGAAAGGCACGCATGCTCGCGTAGCATGCAGGTTTTGATCCAGCATAGGAGATTGTTGTGCAAAAGCCCCTTATTGCCCTCTTGGTAGGTATGGGATTGATCACGGGTGCGCAGGCGGCGTGCCTGACCCAGGCCCAGGTTCAGACCATGGCGGATGACTATTTCGCCAAGAAGCCAACGCCGAACTTTGCTGCGCAAAGCGACAAGGATGCGGCCTGCACTCGCGCCCGATTCAACAAGCTGCTGGCGGCGCACTATGGCAAGGTGGTGGGCTACAAGGCGGGCTTGACCAACCCGGCCACGCAAAAGCGGTTCAACACCAACCAGCCGACATGGGGGGTGCTGTACGACGGCATGATCCAGCCCAACGGCTACACCACCGCGCCCAATTTCGGCGCGCGCCCGCTGTTCGAAGCCGACATGCTGGTGCGCGTGAAGGACGCGGGCATCAACAACGCCAGGACGCCCGAGGATGTTATCGCGCACATCGACCAGGTGATCCCTTTTATCGAACTGCCCGACTTGATCGTGCAGGCGCCGCCCAAGCTCAACGGCGCAGCGATCAACGCCATCAACGTTGGTGCGCGCTTGGGCGTGGCCGGTACGCCGATACCCGTGCCGGCCGATCGCATGGACCGTTTCGTGATGCTGGCACAACTGGCCAATATGGATATCAAAGTGATGGATCAGGCGGGCAAGCAGATCGGCCAGGGCAAGGGCAGCGACATCCTGGAGCACCCGCTGAACGCCGTGGTCTGGATCGCCCAGGCGCTGCACAAGGAGCACATTCGTCTCAAGCCCGGTGACGTGGTCAGCCTGGGCTCGTTCTCGGCGCTGATGCCGCCCAAGCCCGGATTGAGCGCGACGGTGAACTACGAAGGCCTGGCGGGCGCGCAGCCGGTCACGGTGAACTTCAAGTAAGACGGGCGCGCGTGGCCTTCTTGCAGCAGCGCTGGATGCGGTTTTCCGGGGCGCAGCGCGCGCGCATTGCCGCGCAGCGCCTGCACCGCCTGGCGCGCGGGCCGCTGTGGTTTCCGCACGTGCCGCTGGCGCTGCTGCTCGCGCTGGGCGGCATCTGGCTGCTGCAGGTGGATCTGGGCGCGCGCTGGGCGCCCTTCGTGCGCGAACTGCTCGCGGGCCAGCCCGGCATCACGCCCAACCTGCTGCCGCCGCTGCTCATCGGCAGCGGCATGCTGACGATGGCGCTGGGCCTGCTGCTGCGTTCGCGCGTCGCCTGGGTGATGGCTCTGCTGCTGGCGGCGACGGCGGCGGTGAGCATGCTTTTCGGCACGCATCGCAACGGCCATCTGTTGCTGGGCTACTTTTTGCTGCTGCTGGCGCTGCTGTCGGCGGCGTGGCGCCAGTTCGACCACGCCAGCATCACGGCAAGCACGCTGTTCGCACTCACCTCGGTGGTGATGCTGGTGCTCTACGCCACTTTGGGCACGTATTACCTGGGTGCGGAGTTCAAGCCGCCCGTCACCGATCTGATGACGGCGCTGTATTTCGCGATGGTGACCATGACCACGGTCGGCTATGGCGACATCGCACCGCATACCAGCGAGGCGCGCCTGTTCACGATCTCGGTGATCGTGCTGGGCGTGGCGGTGTTCGCCACCTCGCTCACCGCCGTGATCGCGCCGATGGTCGGCAACAGCCTGCAGCGTATCGTCAATCGCAAGGGAGGGCGCATGAAGCGCGAACACCATTTTGTCGTCGTCGGCAATTCGCCGCTGGCCATCAACACCTGGCGCGAGCTGGCGCGCCGGGGCCAGGGCGTCACGCGGCTGCTGCGCCAGAGCCCGTCCGAGGACATGCAGGACGTGGACCTGGTGGTGGGCGACCCAGGCAGTGTGGACGTGCTGCGCGAGGCGGGCGCGCACCAGGCCACCGCCGTGATGGCGATGCTCGACGACGATTCGGAAAACGCCTTTGTCGTGCTCGCGGTGCGCGAGCTGGGCGGCAGTGCCCGCACCGTCGCGGCGGTGAACGACGCAGCGCACCTGGCGCGCGTCAAGCTGGTGCAGCCGGACGTGGTGATCGCGCCGCAAATCCTCGGCGGTGAACTGGCGGCGATGCTGATGTGTGGCGAAGAGGTCAAGGCCGATTTCGTGATGCAGCGGGTGTTCCAAAAAAGCGCTGCGGCGCCGGTGAAAGGCTGACGCATGCCGCAGTGGCTGCAAGAGTCAAGCTGGCTGGGCCACACGGCGCTGTCGTGGCTCGCGGCGCTGTTGGGCGCGTTGCTGGCCTACGCGCTGGCGGCGGGTGCTGTCGCGCTGCTGGCCAGGCGCCTGGCGCGCCTCGCGAAGGCGCATCCGCAAAGCCCGGTGGGCATTGCCGCGCAGGTGCTCAAGGCCACGCGCGGCTGGCTGCTGCTGCTGCTGGCGCTGGCGGTGGCCGCGCGTGTGCTGCACCTGCCGGGTGAGCTGCATGCGCTGCTCGCACAGGGCATCTACGTGCTGGTGGGAGTGCAACTGGCGCTATGGCTCTCGCGCCTGCTGGTGTCTTCGCTCGAACACCTGGCGCAGCGCGAAGGCGCGCCGCGCAACCCGGTGCTGCTGGGCATCATCCAGTGGAGCACGCAGCTCGTCGTCTGGGTGGTGCTGCTGCTGGCGGTGCTCTCCAACGCGGGCGTCAACGTCAACACCTTCATTGCGAGTCTCGGCATCGGCGGCGTGGCGGTGGCGCTGGCGGCGCAAAGCGTGCTGGGCGATTTGCTGGCGTCGATCAGCATCGGCTTGGACAAACCCTTCGAAGTCGGTGAATTCATCGCCTTCGACGATGTCTCGGGCACGGTGAGCCACGTCGGCATCAAGAGCACGCGCATCGCCTCGCTCAGCGGCGAGGAGCTGGCGATCTCCAACGCGCAACTGCTGGGCAAGCTGGTGCACAACTACGCGCGCATGAAAGAGCGGCGCGTGGTCTATCCACTCTCCATCGCCATCGACACCCCGCGCGAGAAGGCAGAGCGCGTTGCGCTGGAGGTGCGCGAGATCATCTCGAGCGTGTCGCAGGTGCGCTTTGATCGCGGCCACCTCACGGGCTTTGGAGATGCCGCGCTCAATTACGAATTCATCTATCACGTGCTCAGCCCCGAATTTGCCCTGCACCGCGACGTGCAGCAGCACATCACGCTGGCGATCCTCGCGCTCATCGAGCGCGAAGGCGTGCGCCTGATCACGCCCACGCAGGTGCTGCATGCGCCGGCGCTGGCGTGAAGGGCCGTGATGCCGGAACCCGAACCATGAGTGCTTCTTCTTCCTCGTTGGCCGATCTGCCGCTCACGCCGCAGATGCGCGCGGTGCTCTCGGGCATGGCGCGCGCCGCGCGCCCCCGCCTGTACACGCTCATGCCCCAAGAGGCGCGCGACGCTTACGCCGCCGGTGCCGGTGTGCTGGAGATCGCCCCGGCGCCGCTCACCCGCGTGCAAGACCTGCGCATCCCCGCGCGGGACGGCTTTGGCCTGCCAGCGCGCCTGTATGCCGCAAGCGGCGAGGTCGGCCTGCCGGTGTTGCTGTATCTGCACGGCGGCGGCTTCACGATAGGCAGCATCGAAACGCATGACGTGCTGTGCCGCGAGCTGGCGCACCTGAGCGGCGCGGCGGTGCTGTCGCTGGGCTATCGCCTCGCGCCCGAGCACCGCTTTCCGGTGGCCATCGATGACACCTGGGACGCGCTCGCCTGGCTGGCCGCGCATGCTGGTTCGCTAGGGCTGGATGGTGCGCGCATCGCCGTCGGCGGCGACAGCGCCGGCGGCACGCTGGCCGCCGCCGCCGCCGTGATGGCGCGTGATGCGAATTTGAGCCTTGCGCTGCAACTGCTTTTCTACCCCGGCACCACGGCGCACCAGGACACCGATTCGCACGCGCGCTTTGCCAGCGGCCCCATCCTCGGCAAGGCCGAGATTGACTGGTTCTTCGGCAACTACATCGATCAGGCGCAGCGCGAGGACTGGCGTTTTGCCCCTTTGCTTGCGCCCGATGTCGATGGCGTGGCCCCCGCCTGGATAGGCCTGGCCGAAATCGATCCGCTGGTCGATGAAGGCATCGCCTGGGCTGACCGGCTGCGCATGGCGGGCGTCGCGGTCGATCTGGAAATCTATCGCGGCGTGACGCACGAATTCATCAAGATGGGCCGCGCGCTGCCCGAAGCGCGGCGCGCCCACCGCGATGCCGCGCAGGCGTTGCGCAAGGCTTTTGGACTGGAGCAAGCACTATGAGTACCCCGAGAGATTTCCGTTGCCACCTGCGTCTGCGCGTGCGTTGGTCCGAGATCGACCAACAGCGCATCGTGTTCAATGCGCATTACCTGACCTACGCGGACTGCGCCATGACCGAATATTGGCGCGCGCTGGGGCTGCCCTATGAAGCAACCATGCATGCGCTGGGCGGTGATGTTTACCTGAAAAAGGCGAGCGTGGAGTACCACGCCTCGGCGCTGCTGGATGACATCATCGATGTGGGCATGCGCTGCGTGCGCATTGGAGCGAGCTCCATGGTTTTTGAATGCGGCATCTTTCGCACCGATGTGCCGCTGGTATCGGTGGAGCTGGTTTACGTCTTTGCGGACCCGGCCACGCAGACCAAGAAGGACGTGCCGTCCGCGCTGCGCGCGGTGATCGAGAGTTTTGAGGCCGGCAGCGAGATGGCCGAGTTGCGTGTGGGGAGTTGGCAGGAATTGGGCGCCGCTGCCACCCCGCTGCGTACGGCGGTTTTCGTGCAGGAGCAGGGCGTTGCGCCCGAGGTCGAAATGGATGCGCTCGATCGTTTGGCGGTGCATGCGGTGGCCTTCAATCGCCTCGGCGCGGCGGTCGCCACCGGGCGTTTGCTGCCTGCGCAAGACGGCGAAGCCCGCATCGGCCGCATGGCGGTGTCGCGCACCTTGCGTGGTCAGCGCTGGGGGCGACTGCTGCTGGAGGCACTGGTGCGGGCTGCGCAGGAACGGGGCGATGCCAGTGTGCTGCTGCATGCCCAGTGCCATGCGGAGGGCTTTTATCAGCGTGCGGGTTTTGTTGCTGAAGGCGATGTGTTTGACGAAGCGGGCATGGCCCATATCGCGATGCGCAAGATGCTGCGCTGAGACGGGTCATACCCTTGGATTGGTGATTGAACCCGGGCCGTCAGATGCCTGTTGCCAAGGCGTAGGGCAGCGGGGTGATTTCCAGTAGCGCGCCGTGCGCAGGTGCGGTGCGCAGTTCATCCGTCGCACCATCGATAGCCAGTACGACCAAGGAAGCGTAGCCGCCAGTGGGCGAGGGTGCGGCTTGCACCACGGTGCCAATGTCGTCCTCAGCACGAAAAATCGCATCGCCCACGGCCAGTGCGCTCTGGCTGTGTGCCAGATAGGTACGGCGCTTGACACTGCCGCGAAACTGGCTGCGTGCCACGACCTCCTGTCCTGGGTAGCAGCCTTTGTGAAAATCCACGGCGCCCACGGATTCAAGGTTCAGCATCTGCGGCACAAAGGCATCGGCGACCGGCTGGCTGATCGTCACCACCCCGCTGCGCACTTCACTCCAGAGCCATTGCGCCGCATCGCCATCGGTTGCCGCGGGGGGCGGTTCGCCGACAGGCGCCAGCCAGAGTGCACGCATGCGGTCATCCGCCGGATGCAGCGCCACCGTGTGGGTGTTGTTCAGCGTTTGACAAAGGCCGGGGCTGGCATTGGCCGGCAGCAGAGACTGTGCAGTGCTCCCGAGCAAACCCATGAGCTGCATGTCTTGCGTGGCGTCGTGCAGCGTCAGCCGTGCGTGGAGCGTAAACAGCGCAAGGCGCTTGAGCGTGCCCGGCAGCACACTGCGGTGGCACACCAGAAAGAACTCCTGTGGGCCAGCTGCGAGTACGAGCAGGCTGGCGAGCACACGGCCTTTGGGGGAGAGGTAGGCGGCCAGGCGTGCCTGGCTGGTGCCCAGATGCAAAATGTCCTGCGTCAACTGGCTGTGCAGGAAACCGGCGGCATCCGGGCCCTGCGCACGAATGACGCCGAGGTGGGAAAGCTGGGTGGCGCCATGAACGAGCGCGGACGTGGCATGCGGCATGGGTCCATTATGATGATCGATTCCCTTTTTGCCTGCTGATGCGCGATGCGCCGCTTTTTCCTCGTGCTGATTTTGGTTGCTGCTGCCGTGGCGGGTGCAGCCGCCTGGTGGCTGCATGCGCCCATGGCATCGGGCAGCGCAGCGGCCATCGAACTCGAAGTGGAGCCTGGCGCCACACCTCGCGCAGTCGCCCAGGCGGCGGCGCAGGCGGGCCTGCAGGTGCCGCCGCGGCTGTTGTGGCTGTGGTTTCGGCTCTCGGGTGAAGACCGGCTGATCAAGGCAGGCAACTACGAGATTCCCGCCGGGACGACGCCGGTGCAGCTGCTGCAAAAGCTGGTGCGTGGCGATGCCACCATGCGGACCGTGACGCTGATCGAAGGCTGGAACATGCGCCAGGTGCGCGCGGCGCTGGCGCATGCCGACAGCCTCAAGCCGGATACGCAGGGCATGGATGACGCGGCGCTGATGGCCGCCCTGGGTCGGCCCGGCCTGTCGCCTGAAGGCCGGTTCTTTCCTGACACCTATGCCTACGCCAGGGGCAGCAGCGATATCGCGGTACTGCGCCGCGCCATGCGGCAGATGGACAAGCGTCTGGATGCCGCCTGGGCAGCGCGGGAGCCTGGCCTGCCGCTCACGTCGCCCGAGCAGGCGCTCACGCTCGCAAGCCTGGTGGAGAAGGAGACCGGCCGCGCGCAGGACCGTGCGCAGATCGCCGGCGTCTTCATCAATCGCTTGCGCGCTGGCATGCTGCTGCAGACCGACCCGAGCGTGATTTACGGCCTGGGCGCACAGTTCGACGGCAACTTGCGCAAGCGCGACCTGCAGGCGGATACGCCCTACAACACCTACACGCGGGCAGGCCTGCCGCCAACGCCGATCGCGATGCCGGGTCGGGCGGCGCTGCTGGCGGCGGTGCAACCGGGCTCCACCAAGGCGCTGTACTTTGTGGCGCGCGGCGATGGCAGCAGTCAGTTCAGCGCCACGCTGGACGAGCACAACCGGGCCGTCAATCGTTATCAGCGGGGTGGCAAATGAACCGGGGGCTTTTCATCACCTTCGAGGGCATCGACGGCGCGGGCAAGTCTTCGCATATCGCGCGGCTCGCCGACGCCTTGCGCGGCGCAGGGCGCGAGGTGGTGCTGACGCGGGAACCCGGCGGGACGCCGCTGGCTGAAACGTTGCGCGAGCTGCTGTTGCACCAGCCCATGGATGCGCTGACCGAGGTGCTGCTGGCCTTTGCCGCGCGGCGCGATCACCTGCGCCAGGTCATTGGCCCGGCCTTGGCCAAGGGGTGCGTGGTGCTGTGCGACCGGTTCACGGATGCGACCTTTGCCTATCAGGGCGCAGGGCGCGGGTTGGATGGTGCTTTACTATCGTATATGGAGCGCGTTGCGCAGACGGGTATTGCGCAAAACGATGATTTGATGCTTGATCCGGACATGACACTGTGGTTTGACTTGCCCCCCGCGGTGGCTGCCGCGCGGCTGGCGGATGCGCGCGCGCCGGATCGGTTTGAGTCGCAGCCACAGGCGTTTTTCAGCCGCGTGGCGCAGGGCTATGCCGATCGCGCCGCGCAGGCACCGCAACGCATGTTCCGCATCGATGCGGCACTGGAGCGCGAGCAGGTGGCCGAGCAGATGTTGGCAGCGGTGGCGGCGCGTGGCTGGCTGAGCGCGGATTCGCATGGCTGAAGTGGCTCCCTGGATTGCACGCCAGCGCGACCAGCTGCTGGCGCAGCGCGGCCATGCCTGGCTGCTGCATGGCCCTTCGGGGCTGGGGCAGTACGCGCTGGCGCTGGAACTGGTGCGCGCCTGGCTGTGCGATGCACCCGGCACGCAGGGCGCCTGCGGTCAATGTGCCAGTTGCCACGGCATCGCGGTGCGCACCCACGCCGATGTGCGCGTGCTGATGCCCGAGGTGCAAATGCAGCAGCTGGGCTGGCCGCTGCCGGAGAAGGCGCAGGCCGACATTGACGAAAAAAAGCGCAAGCCCAGCCGTGAAATCCGTGTTGATGCGATGCGCGAAGCGGTCGATTTTGTCCAGCGCACCAGTGCACGCGGACGCGGCAAAGCGGTGCTGGTCTACCCGGCCGAACAGATGAATGCGGTGACGGCCAACGCCTTGCTCAAGACCCTGGAAGAACCGCCGGGCGACGCGCGCTTCGTGCTGGCGACCGAGGCCGCGCATCAG
The DNA here is from genome assembly GCF_001724135.1 of Comamonas sp. SCN 65-56. GTDB lineage: Bacteria > Pseudomonadota > Gammaproteobacteria > Burkholderiales > Burkholderiaceae_C > Comamonas_C. Next base: position 169,634 of record NZ_MEDS01000001.1, read on the forward strand.
CTTTTGCCCACGATCCGCAGCCGCTGCCAGGCCCATGCCTTGCAGTGGCCTGCGCAGGCCGAGGCGCAAGCCTGGCTGGTGGCGCAGGGCGTGGCGGCGGATGCGGCGCCGGTGTGGCTGCGCGCGGCCGGTGGGCGACCGGCCGATGCGCTGGCGCTGGTGCAGGCTGGCGGCAGCCCGCAGGCATGGGCCGGTCTGCCGCAGGCCCTCGCGCGCGGTGATGCGACGGCGCTGGCCGGCATGGAGCCGCCACAGGCGGTCGAGGTACTGCAAAAGCTTTGCCACGACGCGTTGGCGCAGCGTGTGGGCGCCGCGCCGCGCTACTTTGCCGTCGTAGATCTGCCGCCACCCGCGCAATTGCCATCCATTTCCGTGCTCACCCGTTGGGCCGCGCTGCTGCGTGCGCAGGCACGCACGGCGGAACATCCCTTCAATGCCGGCCTGATGCTGGAAGCGCTCACCGCCCAGGCGCGCGAAACGCTGGGCCATGCCCTAAACTCCGGTCACCCGAACCGCCGCTGACACCTACCGACATGGCTACCCCCGCCAATGCGCCACGCCCCAGCGTGATGCAGCTCAACATCAAGGACAAGGCGATGCTGCACGCGTCGTTCATTCCACTGTTTGCCGAAGGGGGCATCTTCGTGCCGACCACGCGTGAATACCGGCTGGGCGATGATGTCTACGTGCTGCTCTCGCTGCCCGAGCAGCCGCAGCGCTACCCGGTTGCCGGCAAGGTGGCCTGGGTCAACCCGGCGCGCGCCGGTGGCGGCCGCACCCAAGGCGTGGGCGTACGCTTTCCGGACGATGACAAGGCGCGCCAGCTCAAGCTCAAAATCGAGGAAATCCTCGGTGCGCTGCTGGGCTCGGACAAGCCGACACAGACCATTTGAGCGCTCTTGCCGCCTGGCGCGCAACGTGCGTGTGGCGTGAACCATGTTTGTCGATTCCCACTGCCATTTGAATGATCCCGGGCTTCGCCCGCAGCTCGCCGCCATCCGCGCGGCAATGGCGCAGGCGCAGGTAGACCGTGCGCTGTGCATCTGCACCACGATGGAGGAATTCCCGCAAGTGCACCAGCTCGCGCTGGACCATGACAACTTCTGGGCCAGCGTGGGCGTGCATCCCGAGACCGAAGACATGGCCGAGCCCAGTGTCAACGAGCTTGTACGCCTGGCGGTGCTGCCACGCGTCGTTGCGGTGGGAGAAACCGGGCTGGACTACTACCAGCTCGACGAGCGCAAGGGCGGCCGCAGCGTGGCAGACCTTGAGTGGCAGCGCGAGCGCTTTCGCACGCACATCCGCGCCGCGCGTGCGGCCGCTCGCCCGCTGGTGATTCACACGCGCAGCGCGAGTGAAGACACGCTCGCCATCCTGCGCGATGAAGGCGAAGACGGCAGTGCGGGCAGTGCCGGCGGCGTTTTCCACTGCTTCACGGAAAGCATGGACGTGGCGCGTTCCGCATTGGATCTGGGTTTTCATATTTCGTTTTCCGGCATCGTCACGTTCAAGAAATCGCAGGACCTGCGCGCGGTGGCGGCCTTTGTGCCGCTCGATCGCCTGCTGATAGAGACCGACAGCCCTTACCTCGCCCCCGTTCCCATGCGCGGCAAGCCCAATAGCCCGGCCTATGTGCCGTATGTGGCGCAGCAGGTGGCGCAGGTGCGGGGTGTGGAGATCGCCGAAATCGCGCAGGCGACGAGTCGCAACTTTGAACGGCTCTTCCTGAAAGGTGAAGCGGCGTGATGGCGCGCAGGCGAGTGCTGCTCCTGGCCTGGCTGCCGCTGATGGCGCCGGTAGCCAGGGCTGGCGCGTATGAAGATTTTTTCAAGGCCATCGAACTGGACGACGACCGCACGGTCGCAGACTTGCTGCGCCGCGGCTTTGATCCGAACGCGCGCGACCCGCGCCGCCAGTCGGCGATCATCGTTGCGCTGGACAAGGATTCGCGCAAGGTCGCTGCCGTGCTGCTGGCCAGTCGCAAGCTCAAGGTGGAAGCGCGCAATGCCAAGGACGAGAGCGCGCTGATGATGGCGGCGCTGCGCGGCAATCTGGAGGCAGCGCGCACCTTGATCGCGCGCGACGCCGATGTGAACAAGACCGGCTGGACGCCATTGCACTACGCAGCCAGCAGCAGTGCGGATACCGCCCAGGCCATGGTGCGTTTGCTGCTGGAGCACTCGGCCTACATCGATGCCGGTTCGCCCAACGGCACCACGCCGCTGATGATGGCGGCACAGTACGGCGAGATCGACGTTGCCCGCCTGCTGCTGCAAGAGGGCGCGGACCCCTCCATCAAGAACCAGCTCGGCCTTGCCGCAGCGGACTTCGCGCGCAAGGCGCAGCGCGATGGCCTGGTGCAGGACATCGTGCGCGCCCTGCAGCAACAGCGGCCCGACAAGGGCCAGTGGTAGGGGCTATGAATGCCCTACCGATCTGAGCCGCGCATACAGGCCGCCAGCGGCCAGCAATTCGGCGTGCGTGCCTTGCTCGGCAATGCGACCGTGCTCCATCACGATGACGCGATCGGCATGCTCTATGGTGGAGAGCCGGTGCGCGATGATCAGCGTGGTGCGCCCGTGCATCAGCCGCTGCAGCGCCTGTTGCACCAGGCGCTCTGACGTGGTATCGAGCGCCGAGGTGGCTTCGTCCAGGATCAGGATGGGCGCATCCCTGTAGAGCGCGCGCGCAATCGCCAGCCGCTGGCGTTGCCCGCCCGAGAGCTGCGTGGCGTTGTGCCCCAGCACGGTATGCATGCCTTGCGCCAGCGTGTCCACATGCTCGGCTAGGTTGGACGCCTCCAGGCTGTGTTGCACGCGCGCTTCGTCAATCGTCGTTCCCAGCGCCACATTGGCGGCAACGCTGGCATTGAACATCACCACGTCTTGGCTCACCAGCGCAAATTGCTGGCGCAGGCAGCGCAAATTCCAATCGTGCAGCGCCACGCCGTCCAGCGTGATGCTGCCGCCATCGGGCGTGATGAAGCGCGGCAACAGGTTGACCAGCGTGCTTTTGCCCGCCCCCGAGGGGCCGACCAGCGCCACCACCTCACCAGGCTTTATGGCCAGCGTGATGCCATCGAGCGCGAAACTCTGCTTGCCGGCGTAGCACACGCGCACGTCGCGCAGCTCGATCGCGCCGTGGGCTCGCCCGCTTTGGTGGCTGCCTTCGTCTTCGGGCTGTGTCTCGTCCAGCAGGCCTTGTCCGCGCTCCAGGGCGGCAACGCCACGCGTGATGGGGTTGGCGATATCGGCCAGGCGCTTGATCGGAGAAATCAGCATCAGCATGGCCGCAATGAAGGCCGCAAAGCCGCCAACGCTCACCGCTTGCGCGCCGTTGCCGCGCCCCTGCCACAACGCAATGCAGATCACGGTGGACAGCGCGGCCGCAGCCAGCAGCTGGATGGCTGGCGTCATGGCACCCGAGGCGACGGTAGATTTCATCGCCAGTTGCCGCAGGCGTTCGCTGAGCTGCTCGAACCGGCTTGCTTCCTGCGCTTGTGCACCATGCAGCCGCACCACGCGGTGCGCGAGCACGTTTTCCTCGACCACGTAGGCCAGGTCGTCGGTGGCGCCCTGGCTGGCGCGGGTGATGCGGTACAGGCGCTTGGACAGGGTCGTCATCACCCATGCCACCGTCGGCACCATGAGGGCGACGATCAGCGTCAATTGCCAGTTCAGGTAGAGCAGGTAGCCTAGCAGTGCGAGTACGGTAAAGCCGTCGCGCGATGCGCCCAACACCGCCTGTACCAGCACGGTAAAGCCGTTTTGCACCTCGTACACCACGGTGTTGGAGAGGGTGCTGGCCGATTGCCGATCGAAAATGTCCATGCGGGCGGCCAGCAACCGGTCGAACAGTGCGGCGCGCAGGCGCACCATGCCCTCGTTGGCAATGCGCGCCAGCGCGTATTTGCCGGTGAACTGGGCCACGCCCCGAATCAGGAACACGCCGATGATGGCTACAGGCACCAGCCACAGCGGCAGCGAGCCTTCCGTGAAACCCTCATCCAGCAGGGGTTTGAGCAGCGCCGGGATCAGCGGTTCGGTAGCCGCCGCGACCACGGTGGTGAGCAGTGCCACGACCCACTCCAGGCGCTGGTTGCCGAAGTAGGGGCGCAGACGTCGCAGGCGCGCGCCCAGCGCTTGAGCCGGCGGCGTCGGCGAGCTCGCAGTAGAATCGTGGTCTTGCATTGATTGCAAATTTTACGTTGGGGTGGTTGCTGAGCGGCACAGTTTGTCACATGGTTTGCTACGCTATGTGTAACATTCAACGCTTTGTCTGAAGGCTTTTACGAGTCACTATTTGTGATGATTTTTGACCCCCCTTCCCAGATCTCTTCTTCCAGGCGCCAGTGGCTGGCTGCTGCGGCGCTCGCTGCCACGACACCGGCAATGGCGCAGTTTCGCGTGGAGATCACCGGCGTCGGCCTGACCCAGATGCCCGTCGCCATCCCGCCATTGCGCGGCGAAGACGCCTCGCCGCAGAAAATTTCCCAGATCGTCCTGGCAGACTTGGAACGCAGCGGCCGCTTCATCGGCGTGGATGCATCCGGCGTCCAGCTCGATGAAACCTCCCGCCCCGATCTGTCGCAATGGCGCGAGCGCAAGGCCGATGCGCTGAGCGCGGGCAGCATCACCCAGCTGGGCGATGGTCGCTGGGACACCCGCTTTCGTCTCTGGGACGTGGTGCGCGGGCAGGATCTGAGCGGCCAGAGCTATACCGTCACCCGCGCCGACCTGCGTCTGGTGGCGCACCGCATCGCGGATTACATCTATGAAAAACTGACGGGCGAGCGCGGCATTTTCTCCACCCGCATCGCCTACGTCACCAAGGTGGGCAGCCGCTACAGCCTGTGGGTGGCCGATGCGGATGGCGAGAATGCGCAGTCGGCGCTCTCCAGCCCCGAGCCCATCATCTCGCCCGCCTGGTCGCCGTCGGGTACGCAGCTGGCTTATGTTTCGTTCGAGTCGCGCAAACCCGTCGTCTACGTGCACGACATCGCCACTGGCCGGCGGCGGCTGATCGCCAATTTCCGCGGCTCCAACAGCGCACCCGCCTGGGCGCCGGACGGGCGCACGCTGGCCGTCACGCTCAGCCGCGATGGCGGCTCGCAGCTCTACACCATCAGCAGCAGCGGGGGCGAACCCACGCGGCTGATGCAGAGCGCTGGCATCGATACCGAGCCGGTCTACTCCAGCGACGGAGTGATTTATTTTGTGAGTGATCGTGGCGGCTCGCCGCAGATCTACCGCGTCGGAGCCAGTGGCGGCAATCCCGAGCGCGTCACCTTCCAGGGCAACTACGCCATCTCGCCCGCCATCAGTCCCGATGGCCAGTGGCTGGCCTACATCGCACGCGTCAATGGTGCGTTCAAGCTGTATGTGATGGACCTCAAATCGCACACGGCAAGTGCCATCACCGATACCACCGACGACGAGAGTCCGAGCTTTGCGCCCAATGGCAAACTGATCGTCTATGCCACGCGCCAGCAGGGCAAGGAGATGCTGATGACGACGACGCTGGACGGCAAGATCAAGGCCAGGCTCGCCGGGCAGAGCGGAGACATCCGCGAGCCGGCGTGGGGGCCATTTCAGAAGCAATGATTTCTTTTTCAAACAAGTGAGAGTTCAACGTGAAAAATTTCGGGTTCAACCGCATGTCTCTGGCCCTGGTGGCAGCCGCCTTGGTGGTGGGCTGCAGCTCGGGCGTCAAGCTGAATCAGCCGCCGGTTGAAGACAAGGGGGCGGCGTCTACCAATGGCGGCAACGGCGCGAGCCAGAGCGGCGTGGCGCCGGTCGATTTGAACGCTACGCAAGGCACGGCCCAGGGGCCGGTGGACGTGGCGCGCATCATTTATTTCGACTTTGACAGCTACTCGGTCAAGCCCGAGTACCAGTCGGTGCTCGATGCCCACGCGCGCTACCTCAAGAGCCACACGGCCACGCGCGTGACGCTGGAAGGCAATACCGACGACCGCGGTGGCCGCGAATACAACCTGGCGCTGGGCCAAAAGCGCGCCGACGCGGTGCGCCGCGCACTGGGCTTGCTGGGCGTGCCTGAATCCCAGATGGAAGCCGTGAGCTTTGGCAAGGAGAAGCCGGCGGTGCAGGGTTTTTCTGAAGAAGCTTTCGCCAAAAACCGCCGCGTTGAGCTGACCTACCATTGAAAGGAGCGGGTGCATGCAGCGATTGACCTTGCGCTGGTGGCTGGCCGTTGTATGCGCATTGCTGGCGCTGGGCGCATCGGCGGCGCATGCGGCGCTGTTTGAGGATGATGAAGCGCGCCGGGCCATTCTGGAGATGCGCCAGCGCATCGATCAACTGCAACAGGGCAGTCAGCGTTCGGGCGATGATTCGGCGCAGTTGCGGCGCAGCCTGCTGGATCTGCAATCGCAAATCGAATCGCTGCGCGGTGATATCGCCGACCTGCGCGGCCAGAACGAAAAGTTGCGCCGCGATGTGACCGACCTGCAGCAGCGTCAGAAGGATGTCGCCAAGAGCGTTGACGACCGACTGCGCAAGTTCGAGCCCGAAACCGTCCAGGTCGATGGCCGCGAATTCAAGGCGGAACCCGCGGAGAAGAGCGACTACGAAGCGGCTCTGGCGGTTTTCCGCACCGGAAAATTCCCCGATGCAGTAACGGCATTCCAGAGTTTCGTTGGCAAGTACCCGCAGTCCGGCTATCTGCCCTCTGCGCGGTTCTGGCTGGGCAACGCGCAATATGCCACGCGTGCCTATCAGGCAGCCATCGACAATTTCAAGGCACTGCTGGCCAGCGCGCCTGACCATGCACGCGCTCCGGAAGCGGCGCTGTCCATCGCCAATTGCCAAGTCGAACTCAAGGATGCCAAGGGCGCGCGCAAGACGCTGGAAGACCTGATCCGGGTCTATCCGCAGTCCGAGGCGGCCACTGCCGCGAAAGAGCGGCTGTCACGCCTGAAGTGACGTCATCGGCTTGCGCGTCCGACGCTGATCTTGCCCGGCGTTTTGCCGGGCTGCAGCGTCTGTACGGCATGACCGGCGCAGCCCGCATCCGCGATGCGCATGTCGCGGTGGTGGGTGTCGGAGGTGTCGGCTCGTGGGTGGCGGAAGCACTCGTTCGCAGCGGAGTCGGGCAGCTGACGCTGATCGACTTGGACCAGGTTGCCGAGTCCAACATCAATCGCCAAGTGCATGCGCTGTCCATCACGCTGGGGCAGGCCAAGGTGGACGCCATGGCCGAGCGCATCGCGTTGATCCATCCCGGATGCGTCGTGCAGTGCGTGGAAGAGTTCGTCGAACCTGAGAACTGGCCGCACGTGCTGCCAGCGCCGGTGGATGCGGTCATCGATGCGTGCGACCAAGTGCAAGCCAAGACGGCCATGGCGGCCTGGGCGCTGCAAACCTCTGCGCTCTTCATCACGGTGGGTGCTGCCGGCGGCAAACAGCAGGCCGAGCGCGTGGAAGTTGCCGATCTTGCCGCTGCAACGCACGATCCGCTGCTGGCGAAGCTGCGCTACGCCCTGCGCCGCCGCCACGGTGCGGCGCGTGATGGTCGCCCGCTTGGCGTCCCCTGCGTCTTCAGCCGTGAGAGCGTGGCGCCGCCAGATGCCTCGTGCACGGTGGCGGCGCCCGATGGCACGCTCAATTGCCACGGCTATGGCTCCAGCGTTGCAGTGACGGCCACGTTCGGCATGTGCGCCGCAGGCTGGGCGATGCGCGCGCTGGCAACCAAGAAAGAGCCGAAAAGCCATTTATAATTGCAGGCTTGGTTGAATTTGGGTCGTTAGCTCAGTCGGTAGAGCAGCGGACTTTTAATCCGTTGGTCGCGCGTTCGAGTCGCGCACGACCCACCAAAGCAGCAAAGGAAACCCAGCTCTTCAAACGATAGCTGGGTTTTTTCTTGGTGACGCTTTGGGGCTTGATGCTCCCCTTCCTCAAGCCCCGCCGCTCACCAGCTCCACCGACTTGAATTTCCCCAACCTCAAAGCATCCAACCTCGCCCGCATCCGCCCCAGTATGTCGCCCATGGCGGATATGGACGCCAGCACATGGGCATCATGCTTTGCCTGTAGCCGCGCTCGAACGCGCGCCGGTGCATGCCTTTGGGCTTGATCCCGTTTCTTCGCTCCTTTCCAGCATTGCTGGTCATGAGCTAAGAAGTCCATTCTTCAAGGGCAACCTCAGTCGACGACTTCCACCAAGCTCAGGAAGCTGATGCGCACAAAGAACCCGCCATGCAGGCGGGCGTCGTTTTCGTTGGTGAAGAGGATCAAGCCAGTGAAACCGTAGCCTGCACCTGCTCCCACGGCGCGGTCAGCTTGCGGCCATCGCGCACCAGCAGTCCGGCGGCCTCCAAGGTGGCAACATCGCCATGCACGTTCTTGTAGTCACGCCCCAGCGCTTGAGCGAGTTCTCGCACATTGCCCACGGCCTGCCGGTGAACATGACGCAGCAGTTCCAAACGCTTGGGCGTCAAGGTTTCCAACATGGTTTGTGCGTCCAGGAATGTGACGTGGGTTTCATCGACTTGCTCGCCAACTGCTGCGCGATTCCAGGCGCCAGCAAAGCGCCCACCCATATCCGCCAAGGTGCCCACGTGTGCTTGAACTTTGTTCATGATGTACCTCCATTGGCCTGCTGTACGTCAGCCAGAAAATCAGCCACCAACTGCTCCACGCTGGTGAAGTGGTAGGGCTGTTCCACTGCGCCGACATGCTTGTGGTCGCCCTTGCCGCGCTCGTTGTCGTAGCCCACGATGCGCCGCCCATCACGGCCATAGAACAGGCGGTACTTCAGCCGATGCGGGCGTTCGGGCGATGGTGCAGGCAACTGCCATATGACCATTTCCACAATGGCTCCGTCGGGCAACAGCGCCTTGTCGTAGAAGATGCGCCGTGCTTTCATATGGTGTATGAAACCATAAATTCAATGATGGTGTCAATGACCATATTCAAGCGCTTTTGATATGCACCACATTGGCGCTTTGCTCTTGCAGCAGGCGCAGCAGCAGCGCCAGAGACTCGCGCTTTTCATCCATGTAGTCGTGCCCGTCGTAGTGCCGCGCCTGCGCCCCGGCAATGCCATGGGACTGCAAGAGCCGTGCGCCTTGGCGTTCACACCAGCATATCCAGCTGCATTGCGGTCACCGGCATGCCGTCGTTCAGAAGGTAGCTCGGCGTGGTGCTGTTCTCGCCGGCGAAATTGTCGTAGTCGTAGGCGGTGGCCAGCGATTCGAGCCCCAGGCCATCGCCAAACGGCACGCCGAAGCGATTGGGCTGAAGCCAAGACGTGTCGCTCAGCAGTGGCGATGGTGTGGTGATCGCCTGCAAAACCCAGTCTCGCATCAAGGCCATGAGCCCCGGGTCTTCCTGAAGGGCGGCGCTACCGGGGGTAGAGACTGGTGTCAGGTCGTTGACGAAAGCACGGAGCGCGGCAGTCTCCAGCAAGGCATCGTCCGAGGGCAGCGGCTGCGTCATCGGGCGGATAGATTGCATCCAGGGCGATGAAACGGCGTCTATGGACATGATGGACTCCTTGAGCGCTCACGCCAGTGAGATGGTGTCACCGTGCGATGGGTTGCTGTGCGTTTGCAACCAATTGTCTCGCTCTGCTCGCGGGGGGGCACGACTTCAGGCCAGCAGTGCCTGCGCAAACTCGCGTGCGCTGAAGGTTTCCAGGTCTTGCACTTTTTCCCCCACGCCGATGAAGTAGACCGGCACCGGGCGCTCCTGCGCAATGGCAGCGAGCACGCCGCCCTTGGCCGTGCCGTCGAGCTTGGTGACGATGAGGCCGGTCAGCTGCAGCGCATCGTCGAAGGCCTTGACCTGCGCGAGCGCGTTCTGGCCGGTGTTGCCGTCGATCACCAGCAGCACCTCATGCGGCGCGCTGGCGTCGGCCTTGGTGATCACGCGCTTGATCTTTTGCAGCTCTTGCATCAGGTGCAGCTGGGTCGGCAGACGGCCGGCGGTGTCGACGAGCACCACGTCCTTGCCGCGGGCCTTGCCGGCGCTCACGGCGTCAAAGCTGACGGCGGCCGGATCGCCCCCTTCCTGGCTGACGATTTCCACGGTGTTGCGCGTGGCCCAGACGCCGAGTTGTTCGCGCGCCGCGGCGCGGAAGGTGTCGGCGGCGGCGAGCAGCACGCTTTCGCCATGGTCGGCCAGGTGCTTGGTGAGCTTGCCGATGGAGGTGGTTTTGCCGGCGCCGTTGACGCCCGCCACCATGATCACGGTGGGCTGGTGGGCGCCTATGGCCAGGGATTTTTCCAGCGGAGCGAGCAGCTCGGCCAGGCAGTCGGCCAGCAGCACCTTGACCGCCGCGGGATCGGTTGCCTTGGCGTCCTTGACGCGGCGTTTGAGTGCTTCAAGCAGGTGTTGCGTCGCCTTGACGCCGGTATCGGCCATCAGCAGCGCGTCTTCCAGCTCTTCGTAGAGCGCATCATCGATGCGTGTGCCGGTGAATACGCTGGTGATGCTGCTGCCGGTCTTGCGCAAGCCCGCGGAGAGGCGGGCGAGCCAGCTTTTGCGCTCTGGCGCCGGAGCTGGTGCGGGAGCTGGCGCAAGCGCGGGAGCAGGTTCAGGCGCAGCTACGGGTTCGGGCGCGGGGGGTGCGGTGGCAGCGGGGCCTTCGGTGGTGGCTGAAGGCGGTTGCGGCGCAGGTGGCGCGATGGTGGGTAGAGCGGGTGTCTCGGCTGGCGCTGCCGGCTCCGCTACGGGGGCATCCGGTGCCTCGGGAGGCGGCGCGGCCGGGGAAGTCTTTTTTCTGAAGAAGCTGAACATTGCGAAGTTTCTAGAATCGCAGCCATTCTATGAAACACACCCTTCTTTTATGCGCGGTGCTGCTGGCCGGCTGCAGCACAACCGCGCCGCCGCAGTCTGCGGCACCTGCTGGTGGCGTGCAAGCGCTGGTTGCCACCGCGTCCGGGGCGCAGGAATTTCGCCTCGCCAATGGCATGACGCTCATCGTGCAGCCGGACCACCGCGCGCCGACGGCGATCCAGATGCTCTGGGTGCGCACCGGCAGCATGGACGAGGTCAATGGCACGACGGGCGTGGCGCATGTGGTGGAGCACATGATGTTCAAGGGCTCGGCCAAGCTCGCGCCTGGTGAGTTTTCACGCCGCGTGGCGCAGTTGGGCGGGCAGGAGAACGCCTTCACCACGCGCGACTACACCGGCTATTACCAGCAGATTCCGGCCGGCCGCCTCAAGAATGTGATGCAGCTGGAGGCAGACCGCTTCGCGCACAACCAGTGGCCCGATGAGGAGTTCCGCAAGGAGATCGAAGTCATCAAGGAAGAGCGGCGCATGCGCACCGACGATCAGCCGCGCGCCGCGCTGATGGAGCAGCTCAATGCCGCCACGTTCATGGCCTCGCCCTACCACCATCCGGTCATTGGCTGGATGAACGATCTGGACCATCTGCAGCCCGACGATGTGCGGCATTTTTATCGCACCTGGTACACGCCCGCCAATGCCGCGCTGGTGATTGCCGGTGATGTCGATCCGCAGCAGGTGCGCGCCTGGGCCGAAGAGATTTATGGCCGGCTGCCGGTGCAGGCGCTGCCGCAGCGCAAGCCGCAGCTGGAGCCGGAGCAAAAAGGCATGCGGCGCATCAGTTTCAAGGCGCCCGCGGAGCAGGCGTATGTGGCGCTGGCCTTTCACATCCCGGCGATGCGCCAGTTGCAGGAGCTTGCCGCCAGCGACAAGGATGCGCTCTCGCTGCTGGTGCTCTCGGCGGTGCTCAGCGGTTACGACGGCGCGCGGCTCGACCGCGCGCTGACCCAGGGGCCTGACCGCGTGGCCGACAGCACCAGTGCCTGGGCCTCGGTGTTCGGGCGCGGGCCTGCGGTGTTCATGCTGAGCGGTGTGCCGGCGCAGGGCAAGAGCGCGGCCGATGTGGAATCCGCTTTGCGCGCCGAAGTGGCGCGGGTGGCCAGGGAGGGCGTCAGCAGCGCCGAGCTCTCGCGTGTGAAGGCGCAATGGGCGGCATCGACGATTTACGCCCGCGATTCCCTGCGCGGCCAGGCAAGCGACCTGGGCAGCAACTGGATCCAGGGCCTGCCGCTGGATGCGGACGATCGCCTGCTGGCGCTGTTGCAGAACGTCACACCGGCAGAGGTGCAATCGGTCGCCGCGCGCTATTTCGGCGATGACCAGCTCACCGTCGGCACCCTGGTGCCCCAGCCGGTCGCCGCGGGTGCCAAGGTGCGCCCGGCGGCACCAGGCGGCGCCGCAGGCGCGATTCGGTAAACGGCGGGAGCGGGAGCAGGGCATGGTAAAAATCATCAAAAAGATAGCTTGCAGCGCTCTATTGACGGGCGCTGCAGGCATTTTTTATATGCAGAGTGCGTTTGCATTGCTGCCGATAGAGCACTGGACGCAGCCCAGTGGCGCCGAGGTCTGGCTGGTGCGGAGTCCGGCAATTCCCATGGTGGATGTGCAGGTGGATTTCGATGCCGGCAGCCGCCGCGACCCGGCCGCGCAGGCGGGACTGGCCAGCGCGGCGGCGCTGATGAGCGCCAAGGGCGTGCAGGCGGAAGGTGGCATGCCGGCGCTCGATGAGAACCAGCTCGGCGAAGCCTGGGCCGACCTGGGCGCCAGCCTGGACGCCGGCGCCGGGCGCGATGCGCTGAGCTTCTCGCTGCGCTCGCTCACCAAGCCTGAGCTGCTCGATCGCGCGGTGCAGTTGGCGGCCCGCCAGATCGCCCAGCCCAGCTACCCGCAGGCGGTGTGGCAGCGCGAGCGCGCACGCTGGCAGGCGGCGATTGCCGAAGCGGACACCAAGCCCGGCACCGTGGCCGGCAAGGCCTTCGCCAAGGCGGTGTACGGCAGCCATCCCTATGGCCAGCAGACCACGGCGCAGACGCTGAACGCCATAGAGACCGCTGATCTGCGCGCCTGGCACACACGCTATCTGCAGCGTTGCCGCGCGCGCGTGGCAGTGGTGGGGGCGGTGAGCCGCGCGCAGGCGCAAGGCTTGGTCGATGGCCTGCTGGCGCGGCTGCCGGCCGGTGATGCGCAGCGTTGCGCGGCACCGCCGGCACTGCCGCCGCTGCAACCGCTGAGCAAGGCGCAGGAGCTCGATATTCCCTTCCAGTCGGCGCAGGCGCATGTGCTCATCGGCCAGCCCGGCTTTGTGCGCAGCGATCCGGATTTCCTCGCCCTGCTGGTGGGTGACCATATCCTGGGCGGTGGCGGTTTTGCCTCGCTGCTCACGGAAGAGGTGCGCGAGAAGCGCGGGCTTTCTTACAGCGTTTTCAGCGAGTTCACGCCGGGTTTGTCGGCAGGGGCCTTCGTTGCCGGTTTGCAGACGCGGCCGGACCAGGCGGCCGAGGCGATTCAGGTCACGCGCGCCGTGATTGCCGACTTTGTCAAGAACGGCCCAACCGAGGCCCAGTTGCGCGCGGCCAAGGACAACCTGATCGGCGGCTTTGCGCTGCGCATCGACAGCAACCGCAAGCTGCTGGGCAACGTCGTCAACATCGCGCGCAATGGGCTGCCGCTGGATTACCTGGAACACTGGACGGACCGCGTGGAGGCGCTCACCGTGGCTGACGTGAAGGCGGCGATGCAGCGCAAGCTCCAACCCGATCGCATGGTGACCGTGGTCGTGGGCGCCAAGCCGGCGGGCAAACCGTGAGCAAGAGCGCTGCCCGCCCCGCGGGTGAGGTGCGCATCATCGGCGGGCAATGGAAGCGCACCCGCCTGCCGGTGGCGGACCGCCCGGGTCTGCGCCCCACGCCCGACCGGGTGCGCGAGACGCTGTTCAACTGGCTCGGGCAGGACTTGACCGGCTGGCGCGTGTTCGATGCGTTCGCCGGAACCGGCGCCCTGGGGCTGGAAGCGGCCTCGCGCGGCGCGACGCAGGTGCTGCTGGTGGAGCACGACGGGGTTTTGGTGCAGGGCATTGCGCGGCTGGCGCAGAAGCTGCAGGCCAGCCAGGTGCAGGTGCGCCGCGGCGATGGCGTGGCGCAGTTGGCGCAGTGCGCGGGGCAGAGCCAGGACCTCGTGCTGCTCGATCCGCCGTTTGACGCGGCGGCGCTGTTCGTGCCCGCGCTGCAGGCCGCGGCCCGGGCGGTTGCTCCGCATGGCTGGATTTACCTGGAAGCGCCCAGGCACTGGGAAGCGACAGCACTGGCACCGCTGGGCCTGGCGTGCCAGCGCTACCTCAAGGCCGGTGCGGCGCATGCCCATCTGCTGCAGCGCTTGCCGGTGCACTCCTGAAAGTGAAGCTGATGGCGCTTGCCAGCCGTGCGCTGGAGGCCTGTTTGATTCAAATCGCAGGATAATGGCGGCCGACCCGCCGCTGGAGCCTGCCCCATGTCCGCCACGATAGCCGTCTTTCCCGGAACCTTCGACCCCATCACCTTGGGGCATGAAGACATGCTGCGCCGAGCGGCGGCGCTGTTTGGCACGGTGATCGTCGCCGTGGCCATGGCGCACCACAAGAAGACGCTGTTCACGCTCGATGAGCGGCTGCAGCTGGCGCGCGATGCGCTGGCGGACCGGCCCAACGTGCAGGTGCAGGCCTTTGACGGCCTGGTGACCGAGTTTGCCGTGGCGCATGGCGCGCGGGTGATGGTGCGTGGCCTGCGCTCGGGCACCGACCTGGATTACGAATACCAGCTCGCCGGCATGAACCGCCATCTGCGGCCCGAGGTCGATACCGTCTTCCTCACGCCCGATGCGCGCTGGCAATCCATCAGCAGTACCTTGGTGCGCGAAATTGCGCAACTCGGCGGCAAGGTGGATGGCCTGGTCAGCAGCACGGTGCTGCCGCGCCTGCTGGCCAAGGTGGGCCGGGCGTAGTCAATTTTTTGATAGCTGCAGACGCTTTCCCACCAAGAGCTGGAGCCGTTTTTCCTTCTAGTTCGGCCCTGCGGATTCCGTCCATTCCTCGGGTACTTGCGAGGCTGATGCGCCGGTTGGCCGGGCGCGCGCCTGTTCGGGCACGATGGCGCTGAGCGGCGCCGGGTGCGGCGCGTGCCTGCGCGTGAGCGCTTCGGCGATTTGCACCGCCGAGGCAGGGCGCCCGGCCACCGTGGGGCGCAGGATGTCCGGGTCACTCTGCAGCTCTTGCGGCGTGGGAACATGCGGCGCGAAGCTGTGCGCGTCGGCCAGCGGCCAGTACAGGCGGTAGGTGTTGTGCTGGTGCGCCAGGTCGTCGAGGATGGCGCGCCGCTCCATCGTCGGCATCAGCGCCGAGAGCAGGCGGATGCGCGCGCTGTCCAGGCGCCGCACGATGTGGTGGGTGCTGAGCTGGTCGGGGTGCATCAGGCCGGCGGCCTGCAGCAGCTCTTTCAGCGCATGCAGCGTGTTGGCGTGGTACTGGGCCACGCGCGGCGCCTTGTTGGAGACGACGAGGGCTTTTTCACGCACCGGGTCCTGCGTGGTGATGCCGGTGGGGCAAAAGCCGGTGTGGCAGACCTGCGCCTGGATGCAACCCAGTGCCATCATGAAGCCGCGCCCGGAGTTGCACCAGTCGGCGCCCAGCGCGAACATGCGCGCCAGATCAAACGAGGTGATGACCTTGCCCGCGGCGCCGATCTTGATGCGCTCGCGCAGCCCCACGCCGATCAGCGTGTTGTGCACCAGGTGCAGGCCTTCCTGCACCGGCGCGCCCATGTGGTCGGCGAACTCGATCGGCGCCGCGCCGGTGCCGCCCTCGGCCCCGTCGACGACGATGTAGTCGGGCGTGATGTCGGTCTCCAGCATCGCCTTGACGATGCCGAACCACTCCCAGATATGGCCTATGCACAGCTTGAAACCGACCGGCTTGCCGCCCGAGAGCTCGCGCAGGCGGGCGATGAAGTGCATCATTTCCACCGGCGTGGAGAAGGCGCTGTGCGAAGACGGCGAGACACAATCCTCGCCCTCGGGCACGCCGCGCGCGGCGGCGATTTCGGTCGTCACCTTGGCGCCGGGCAGGATGCCGCCATGCCCGGGCTTGGCGCCCTGGCTCAGCTTGATCTCGATCATCCGCACCTGCGAGCTGGTCGCCTGATCGGCGAAGCGCTCGGGGTTGAAGCTGCCGTCCGGGTTGCGGCAGCCAAAGTAGCCTGAGCCTATTTCCCAGATCAGATCGCCGCCGTTCTGGCGGTGGTAGCGGCTGATGCCACCCTCACCGGTGTCGTGCGCGAAGTCGCCCATCTTCGCGCCCAGGTTCAGTGCCAGGATGGCGTTGGCCGACAGCGCGCCGAAGCTCATCGCCGAGATGTTGAACACGCTGGCGTTGTAGGGCTGGGTGCAGGGGGAGACGCCGGCGCGCGGCTGGCCCGGCTGGCCGCCGATCCAGATGCGGAAGTCGTGCGAGTCGATCTTGGTGGTCTGCAGCGAATGGTTGATCCACTCATAGCCCTTGGCGCCCACATCCAGCTTGGTGCCGAAGGGCCGCACGTCGGGCACGCCCTTGGCGCGCTGGTAGACCACGGTGCGCTGTGCGCGGGTGAAGGGCTCGCCCTTGTCGATGTCGCCCTCGATGAAGTACTGGCGGATTTCTGGGCGAATGAACTCCAGGAAAAAGCGCATGTGCCCGAGGATAGGGTAATTGCGCAGCACCGCATGGCGCGTCTGGCGCAGGTCGTAGAGGCCGACGACGATCAGTGCGCACGCCAGCGCGAACACGCCGAGCGGCCAGGCGCCCGGGCGCATGGCCATCCAGGGCAGGCTGACGACGGCCGCCAGCACGCACAGCGCGAAGGTGGTGTAGCGCACATGCGTGGCCACGAAGTGGGGATGGGACATTGCCGGAGCTTCCAAAGCCGTGATGAGCCATGCTAGCCCACTGCGCCAATTTTGGGCACCGGGTTTTCAGCCATGCACCGCCGCGCCGCCGGCGAAGGCGCAGGTACAGGCGGGCGGTTTAAGCCCTGCTTCAGCCAGCGCCCCCACAGTGGGCCCAACCATTGGGCACGATGCGATGAACCTCCTGGCACGCCTGCGCCGCGCGTTGAATCTGGCACCCCAGGCCTGGGCACTGGCCGCACCCTATTTCCGCTCCGAGCGCCGCTGGATCGCTGGCGGCCTGCTGCTCGCCATCGTGGCGCTCAACCTGGCGGCGGTGTACATGCTGGTGCAGATCAACAGCTGGAACCGGCTGTTCTACGACGCCTTGCAGCAGCGCAACACCAGCGTTTTCTGGCAGCAGCTCGGCCACTTTGCCTGGCTGGCCCTGGGCTATGTGGTGATTGCGGTGTACCGTTTCTACCTCACGCAGCGCCTCACGATCGACGGGCGGCGCTGGCTGGCGGGCAAGGCCTTCTATCGGCTGGAGCTGGTGCGCTTTCGGGACGGCGAGCAAGGCGCCGCAGCCCTGCCCGACAACCCGGATCAGCGCATCCAGGAGGATTTGAACCTGTTCACCGGCGCCAGCGTCGGCCTGTCCATGGGCCTGCTCAACGCCGTGGTGACGCTGGCGAGCTTTGTCGGCATTCTCTGGGGCTTGAGTGCCAGCGTCGGCCTGCCGCTGCCCACCGCCTTGGGCGGGCCGCGCGCATTTCCGGGCTTCATGGTCTGGATGGCGCTGTTGTACTGCGTGGCCGGCAGCGCCATTACTTTCTGGGTCGAGCGACCGCAAATGCGTCTGAACTACCGTCAGCAACGCCTGGAGGCCGATTTCCGCCACCGCATGGTGCGTGTGCGAGAGCACAGCGAGGCGATTGCACTCGATGGCGGCGAGGGCGTGGAGCAGCACCAGCTCGGCGGGCGCCTCACGGATGTGCTGGCCAACTACCTCAAGCTCGTCAAGGCGCAGAAAAACCTGGTGTGATTTACCAGTTTCTTTGGCCAGGCGGCCGTGGTGTTTCCTTTCATCATTGCCGCGCCGCGCTTCTTGAGTGGTGCCATTCAGCTGGGCGAACTGATGCAGATCGCCTCGGCGTTCGACCGCGTGCAGGGTTCACTGTCGTGGCTCGTGGACAACTATGCCGATCTCGCTGCCTGGCGCGCCACCACCGAACGCCTGAGCGGTTTCGAGGCCAGTCTGGCGGACCCATCCGGCGCTGTCGGCCTGCAGCCCGAACCGGCCGCAAGGCTCTCGGCGCGCGATCTCAGCGTGGCGTTGCCCGATGGCAGGCCGCTGCTCACCCGGGCGACGCTGTCGGTCACGGTCGGCCAGACGGTGCTCATCAGCGGCCCCTCCGGGGCGGGCAAATCCACGCTCTTGCGCGCGCTGGCGGGCATCTGGCCCTGGGCACAGGGCAGCGTGCACCTGCCGCGGGACGCCATGTTCATCCCGCAAAAGCCCTATTTCCCCGACGGCCCGCTGCGTGATGCGCTGGCCTACCCGGAGCGCGCCAGCCGCTACGGTGAGGCCGAGCTGCGCCGCGCCCTGTTCGAAGCCGAACTGCCGGCGCTGTGCCAGCGCCTGGACGAGGCCGGCGCCTGGAACGCCCGGCTTTCGGGTGGCGAGCAGCAGCGCCTGGCGATTGCGCGTGTGCTGCTCAAGCGCCCGGCCTGGGTCTTTGCCGACGAGGCCACGAGCGCCCTGGACAGTCGCACCGAAGACCTGCTGTACCAGCGGCTGCGCGACATAGTGCGCGGGCGTGGCGCGCTCGTCTCGATAGCGCACAAGTCCAGCCTGGAAAGATTCCACGCGACGCGCTGGCGCCTCGATCCGCAGCAGGCACAGATACGCGCTGAATCGATGGAAGCGGCCACTGCCGCGTGATGGGTGTGAGCGTGGTGCGTGTCAGCGCTGCCCGCAGACGCTGCAGGCGCCGTCGCGCGCCAGGCGGATTTCGCTCCAGCGCATGCTGCGGCCATCGAGCATCAGCAACCGGCCTGTCAGGGGCTCGCCGGTGCCCACGATGAGCTTGAGCGCTTCGGCCGCCTGCATGGTGCCAATGATGCCGACCATGGGTGCGAAAACGCCCATGGTGGCGCAGGCCACTTCCTCGAACGCCGCATCGGGCGGGAACACGCAGGCGTAGCAGGGCGATTGGGCATCGCGTGTGTCGTAGACCGAAATCTGCCCGTCAAAGCGGATCGCCGAGCCCGAGACCAGCGGCTTGTGCGCCGCCACGCAGGCAGCGTTGATGGCGTGGCGCGTGGCGTAGTTGTCCGTGCAGTCCAGCACCACGTCGGCAGCAGTCACCAGGGGCGCCAGGCTTTCGCGGTCCATGCGTTGGCGCAGGCCGCGTACCACCACCTCGGGGTTGAGTGCGTGCAGGGCGGCGGCGCAGGAGTCCACCTTGGCTTGGCCGACGCGCGCCGTGGTGTGGGCGATCTGGCGCTGCAGATTGGTCAGGTCGACGACGTCGTCGTCCACCAGCGTGATCGTTCCGACGCCCGCCGACGCCAGAAACAGCGCCGCAGGTGAGCCCAGACCGCCGGCGCCGATGATGAGTGCGTGCGCCGCGAGGATGCGCTCCTGCCCCTCGATGCCGATGGCGTCGAGCATGATGTGGCGCGAGTAGCGCAGCAGTTGGTCGTCATCCATGGTCGAGTCTGCATGAAAAAGGCCGGACAGGCCGGCCTTGGGGTGGCGCCTTGATGGCGTTCAATCGTCCTTCTTGGCTTCCTTGCGTTCGGTCAGCGTCTTGCTGACCTGCACCGGCTGGCCCTTGAGCTGGTTGAGCGCCTGCATCAGCGGGAAATCCTTGTCGGAGCCGAATTCGGGCAGCTTGTGCTCGGTTTTCGCCGTCTTCGCTTCTTCCTCCAGCTTTTTGCGTGCTTCTTCACGGGCCTTCTCCAGCGCCTTGTCTGCCGCGGCTTCGCCACCCTGGGTGTTGTCCAGGTGCTTGGCCAGGTCGGATTCGCGCAGGCGCAGGGCGGCAAAGACGTCGCCCTCGGCCGTTTCATCGACCATCACGTCGGGCACGATGCCGCGCGCCTGGATGGATTTGCCACTGGGGGTGAAGTAGCGTGCGGTGGTCAGCTTGATGCCGGTATCGGGCCCCAGCGGGCGCACCGTCTGCACCGAGCCCTTGCCAAAGGTCTGGTTGCCCATGATGGTCGCGCGGTGGTTGTCCTGCAGCGCGCCGGCGACGATCTCGCTGGCCGATGCAGAGCCTTCGTTGACCAGCACCACCATCGGCACCTTGCGAAAGACTTCCGGCAGGCGCTTGAGCGGGTCGCCGTTGCCGCGGCGCACGTAGTTGGCGGGCGAAGCGGTGAAGATCGCCTTGCTTTCGGCCAGTTGCCCATCGGTGCTCACCACCGTCGCGCCTTCGGGCAGGAAGGCGGCGGAAATGCCGATCGCGGCATCCAGCAGGCCGCCGGGGTCGTTGCGCAGATCGAGCACCAGGCCCTTGATGTTCGGATCCTTCTGGTAGAGGTCCTCGGCCTTGCGCACGAAATCATCGAGCGTGCGATCCTGGAATTGCGAAATGCGGATCCACGCGTAGCCCGGCTCGACCATCTTGGCCTTGACCGATTGCGTCTTGATTTCCTCGCGCGTGATCGTCACCGGAAAGGACCGGCTCTCATCCTTGCGAAAGACCGTCAGCGTGACCTTGGTACCGGGCTCGCCGCGAATGCGCTTGACCGCATCGTTGAGTGGCAGCCCGCGCACCGCCTCGTCGCCGATGCGGGTGATCAGGTCGCCGGTTTTCAGGCCTGCCCGATCCGCCGGCGAGCCTTCGATGGGCGAGACCACCTTGATCAGGCCGTCCTCCTGCGTGATCTCTATGCCGACGCCGACAAAGCGCCCGGACGTGCCTTCGCGAAATTCCTTGAACGACTTCTTGTCAAAGTATTGCGAATGCGGATCCAACCCCGCCACCATGCCGGAGATGGCATCGGTGATGAGCTTCTTGTCGTTCACCGGCTCGACGTAATCGGTCTTGATGAGTCCGAACACGGCAGCCAGCTGCTGCAGTTCCTCGAGCGGGAGTGGCGCCATGGAGCCGCGCGCCACCGTCTGCAGTGACACGGTCGTCAGCGCGCCGGCCAGCACGCCAACCGAAATCCATCCTGCAATCTTGAGTCTCTGCCCCATAAACCACCTTTGTCGCGTCGCGGCAATATACACCTTGGAGGGGCGGGTTCAGCGCCGGTTCCCGCGTCAGGCCTTGCCTTGATTGGCCACGGCAGCCGCAGCCTGCGCGGCCGCGTCGGCATCACCAAGGTAGTAGTGGCGCAGCGGCTTGAGTTCGGCGTCGAGCTCGTAGATCAGTGGTATGCCATTGGGGATGTTCAGACCCACGATGTCCGCATCGGAAATGCCGTCCAGATATTTCACCAGTGCGCGGATCGAATTGCCGTGCGCCGCGATCAGCACCCGCTGCCCGCCGCGGATGGCCGGGGCGATCGTGCCCTGCCAGTAGGGCAGCACGCGCGCCACCGTGTCTTTGAGGCATTCGGTCAGCGGCACCTGGTCTGCCGCCAGATTGGCGTAGCGCAGATCGCCGCGTTCGCAACGCGGATCGGTCGGCTCGAGCGCGGGCGGCGGCACGTCGTAGCTGCGCCGCCAGATATGCACCTGTTCGTCGCCATACTGTTGGGCCGTCTCCGCCTTGTTCAGACCCTGCAGCGCGCCATAGTGGCGCTCGTTCAGGCGCCAGCTGTGCATCACCGGCAGCCAGGTGCGCTGCATGGCATCGAGACAGTGCCACAGCGTGTGCGTAGCCCGGGCGAGCACGCTGGTGCAGGCCAGGTCGAACTCATAGCCCTCGGCCTTGAGCAGGCGCCCGGCACTCTGCGCCTGGCCAATGCCGGTGGCCGTGAGTGGCACGTCGGTCCAGCCGGTGAATCGGTTTTCCAGGTTCCAGGTGGATTCGCCGTGGCGGATCAGGACAAGCTTGTGCATGCGGTGTTCCAGTGCTTGAACAAACCGGCTATTTTAGAATCGACGTCTTTTCATCAAAAAAACTGGCGCGCCGTGAATTTCGTTCTGGAAAACTGGTATCTGATCGTCCTCGCCCTGGCTTCCGGCGGCTTGCTGGCCTGGCCGGTGGTATCTGGCGGCGGTGCGGGCGGCTTGTCCGCCACGCAGGCCGTGCAGCTCATCAACCGCGAGAAAGCGGTGGTCATCGATGTCTGCGAGGCCGCCGAGTTCGCCGCAGGGCATGCCAGTGGCGCGAAAAACGTCCCGCTCTCGAAATTTCGCGAGCAGCTGCCCCTGACCGTCAAGAACAAGAGCGTGCCGCTGGTGCTGGTTTGTGCCCGCGGCATGCGCGCGCGCCGCGCCGTGGGCATGGCGCGCCAGCTGGGGTACGACAAGGCGCAGGCCCTGACGGGTGGCATGCATGCCTGGCGCGAGGCCAACATGCCGGTTGAAAAGGCGTGAGCCCAAATGCGGCTGCCCCAGTGTCGCCGCGCCGCGAATGAAAGGAACCATGCCATGCAAGCCGTGAAGATGTACACGACCGCCACCTGCCCCTATTGCGTGCGCGCCAAGCAGCTGCTGCAGCAGCGCGGCGTGCAGGCGATCGACGAGATCCGCGTCGATGCCGATCCGCAGGCGCGCCAGCAGATGATGGAGATCACCGGGCGGCGCACCGTGCCTCAGATTTTCATTGGCAGCCACCATGTGGGCGGATGCGACGACCTCATGGCGCTGGATGCCGAAGGCGGCCTGGTGCCGCTGCTGAACGGCTGAGAGCTCGCGGCGATGCACGCTGCATAATGCGGATTTGACCTGCCCGCTGCGGGAACCTCCCGGGCGGGCATTTTCGTATTCACCACCCTCAAAGACCGACACCATGGCCGACGAACAAGCAACCCCCGTATTCCAGATTCAGCGCATGTACCTCAAGGACGTGTCGCTGGAGCAGCCCAATTCGCCCGCGATCCTGCTGGAGCAGCAGCAGCCCAGCGTCGACATCCAACTTGGCGTTGGCGCTGAAACCGTGGCCGACGGGATCTATGAAGTCACGGTGACGGCGACGGTGCATGCCAAGCATGGCGAGAAAACCGTGTTCCTCGTCGAGGCCAAGCAGGCGGGCATCTTCGAAATCCGCAACGTACCGCAGGAGCAGATGGACAACGTGGTGCGCGTGGTTTGCCCGCAGATCATTTACCCGTACGCTCGTGCCAATGTCGCCGATGTGGTGACGCGCGCAGGCTTTCCGCCGGTGCATCTGGCGGAAATCAATTTTCAGGCGATGTACGAGCAACAGCAGTCGGCAGCGGCTGCGCAGGGTGCCAACGGTACGCAACAATAAACGGCATTTTGATGCCTGGCCCAGATGGAGCAAGCGTCTAAAGCTCTTAATATCGTAGTGTTCGGCGCGGGCGCGTGGGGTACGGCGATCGCCATCCATGCCGCCAACCACCCCGGCGGGCATCGCGTTTGTCTTTGGGCGCGCGACGCGGCGCAGGCCAGCGCCATGCAGGCCGAGCGCGAAAACCGGCGCTACCTGCCGGGCGTGGCGTTCCCGGCCGCGCTGTGCGTGGTCGGCGGCGAATGCACCGGTCTCGCGGCGCAGGCCGATCTGCTGGTGGTGGCAACGCCCATGCAAGCGCTGCGCGGCATGTTGCAGACCCTGCATGGCACCGTGGCACCCGTGGCCTGGTTGTGCAAGGGGCTGGAAGCGCAAACCGGCCTCATGCCGCACGAAGTCTGTGCGCAGGTCGCTCCGGAACTGGCGGCAGGTGCACTCAGCGGTCCCAGCTTTGCCCTGGAGGTCGCGCGTGGGCAGCCGACAGCGCTGGTGGCCGCGAGCCGCCACGCCAGTGTGCGCGAAGCCTTGGTGCAGGCGCTGCACGGACAGCATTTGCGCGTCTATGCCAACGATGACCTGGTGGGCGTGGAGGTGGGTGGCGCGGTGAAGAACGTGCTGGCCATAGCCACCGGCCTGTGCGATGGGCTGCAGTTGGGGCTCAATGCGCGCGCTGCGCTGATCACGCGCGGCCTGGCGGAGATGTCGCGTCTGGGGCTGGCGCTGGGCGCGCGTGCCGAAACCTTCATGGGGCTTTCCGGACTGGGTGATCTGGTGCTGACGGCCACGGGAGACCTCTCGCGCAATCGCAAGGTGGGTCTGCTGCTGGCACAAGGCCAAACACTGACGCAGGTGCTGCAGTCGCTGGGCCATGTCGCCGAGGGCGTCTACAGTGCGCGCACGGTGGCGGCACGCGCACGCAGCCTGCAAGTGGACATGCCGATCACCAGCGCGGTGGTGGCGCTGCTCGATGGTCGGTGGCGGCCTGAGCAGGCCGTTGCCGCCTTGATGGGGCGCGATGCGCGCAGCGAACGCGCGTAGGGCTCAGGCTGACCGGTGACTGGCGGGTGCGCGCATGCGCAGCGCGCCATCGAGCACCAGCACGCTGACGGCGGCAAAAATCGGTATGTAAGTTGGCCACTGCGCACTGCTGATGCGTTCTCCCAGCAGCAGTGCGGCAAGCACCAGCAAGATGGGCTCCACATAGCTCAACAGGCCGAACAGCCCCAATGGCAACAGGCGGCTTGCGGCCATGTACAGCGCCAGAGCCACCGCACTGACGGCGCCAAGCGCTGTCACCATGCCCCAGAGGTGCGTGTGGCCGGCAAACAGGCTGGTCGATGCCGGTGCCCGCAGGATGTACCAGAGCGCTGGCGGTGCCAGCAGCGCCAGGTCGACCCAGTGGCCTGCCAGATGGTCGGTGCCCAACTGGCGCCGCAGCACGAAGTACACCGTATAGCCGAGGGCCACCAGCCAAGTTTCCCATGACAGCGCGCCACTGCGCAGAATTTCGTGCGCCACGCCCAGCGCGGCGAGCAGCACGGCCAGGCACTGCAGCAACGACAGGCGTTCATCAAACAGCAGGCGCCCGGCGATCACCATCACGAGGGGCAGCAGAAAGTAGCCCAGGGAAACGGCTAGCGCCCGCCCCTGCAGCGGCGCCCAGAGAAACAGCCACAGCTGCACGCCCAGCAGCGCGGCGCTGGCACACAGCGCCAGGCCCCAGGCCGGATTGCGCAGCGCGTGCCGGGCCATCGTGCGTACGCGCGGCCCTTGCTTGCGCGTCAGCAGGATCAGACTGGTGAATGGCAGGGTGCACAGCACGCGCCAGCCAAAAATCTGCTCGCCATCCAGCGGTGCGAGCCAGGGCGCCAGGTAGTACATTGCGGCAAACAGCACCGATGCACTGATGGAGACAAGGATGCCGGTCCACATGATGATGCAGGCCAATCACCCGGTGGCACTCGGGCCATCCGGATGTCGGGCTATTCGGTATCGTCAAAGACCAGCGACGGGTTGTTGATCACGCGTGCGCTGGCGCCTGGGGCCAGTCGCCCGGTTCCCGGGTAACCAAAACCGGTGCCGGGCTCAAGTGCGGCGGCCGCCACGTTCGCCAGGGACTGGTTCAGGCCGACGTAGTAGCTGCCGGCAGGGGCGTCCACGGTCTGGCGCAGGACTTGCGGCGCCGGTGCGCCGGCCGGATTGGCGGGGAAGGTCTCGGTCAATATCGATCCCGCTTCGGCAATGCGCATCACCTGCAATCCGAGCATGCGCAAAGGTTCCGCGGCGGCCGAGTCGCCAGCCAGCCAGTAACCACAGGGCCTGGGGCGACTGACCTCGGCCTGCAGTTGCACGGTGGAGGTCCAATTCACCTTGTGAGGGGTGATCGCGCCAGTCTGCGCATTCATCAGCGCCAGTTCGCGCTGCGAGGTGGTGGGGCTGGCCTGGACTGCCACGCTACCCTGGCAGGCCCTGGATGCGATGTCGCGCGCGACAAAGGTCTGCACCTGCAGCAGGTCCTTGCCACGTTCGGCAGTGCTGCGCAGCACGCTGCTCAGCGCCACCACCAGGCTGTGCACCCGGCGCTGGATGTGCGCCGCGCCCAGGTTCGAGCCGCGGCTGGCGATCTCCAGGCTGACGGCATTCTGCAATCCGCCCAGGTTGCGCAGCGTTTGGGGCCGCGCATCGCCGGTGACGGCGCTCAGGCCGTTGTCCGTGGATTCAAGTCGGTAGAACCATTCATGCGTCAGCTGGCTGGCGTCCAGGGCTTCGAGCATGGGGCGCAGGTACCACTCCTGAGCGGCTTTGGTAATGAAATCCGGGATGTTGGGTGTGGTGGCGTACTGCGCCAGCACGTCCTGGCCGGGCAGCCAGTCGCCCTCGGTGCCGTGGGCTGCCACCACCGGGTACTCGTGCACGTCGGCAACGACGTTGGGGCGGACGGTACTGATGAGCCTGGCCAGGGCCTGGGCTTCCGGGGTGCGCAGATCGAGGTGATCGCGGTCGAGGTCGGTGCCATTGGCCGTGGCATGGGCATCGTTGGCGGCGCCGTCGGGATTGGCGCGCACGACGATGACGACGTTGATGCGTTGCAGCATGGGCTCGAGCAACCCTTGCGCGAGTTCACGGGCGATCACCATCAACGCTTCGCCACTCGCCGGCTCATCGCCGTGCTGCTGGCCGACCAGCAACACCGTGGGGCGTCCGTTGGACTGACCGGAGGGTGTGCCGCCGCGCGCCCCAGTGCTCAACGCAAGCGCCTGGATCGCGGCCCCTCCTTGCGACAGGCCCAGATCCATCAGCCGGGCATTCACGCCGCCCTGCGGTGCCCGTACGAGATCTCCCAGCCACTGGGACACTTCGGCATTGGTGCTGAAGGCGCGGCGACCGGGCCGCAGGCCCGGAGTGTCGTATTGCACGGGCGGTTCGGAGAAGTGGGCTGCAACGGCGGTCGATTCAATCGGCGCGGTGTCCGTGCTGGTCGTTATCGGAACGACGGGGGTTGCCACGGCCTGGTCCGCAGGCGCCTGGGCACCGGCTGGCGGTGGTGCGACCGCCTGGGTCTTCGGTGGTGCGACTTTGGTGCCCGGTGCCGGCCATGGCGGCAGCGGCGTGCTGCTACAGCCTCCCAGCATCAGCGCAATGGCCAGCGGAACGGCTCGCGAAAATCCTTGGCGAATGCGCAGGGGCGGCTGGCCGGGGGTGAGACAAGGCAACGATGTCATGGGTGGTTCATCAGCGCGGGCGCGCAATGCGAGGGTGGCGATAGCTTGCCACAAAGACGCGCGCCCGCCCCACCCCGGTGCCGTCAGTACCTGGGTGCGCCGCCACGCGGACCGCGGGAACGGTTTGCGCCACCGCCGCCGCGGCGCCCGCGCTGCCCCATGATGTCCACGCTGGTGCGCATCGGGTCGGGCTGGCCGCCGTGCTCGCGCGCACCACGCGGCTGGTCCATGCCCATGCGGCCCAGGCGCGTGCCCAGATGGGCGTTCTCGCCCCGGGGCTGGCTGTCGTCACGGCGTTGACCGTGGTGCTCGGGGCGCCGCCGTTCCTGGTGCTGGGTGTTGCCACCTTCGCTGCGCGCATGTTGCGCTTTACCCGTTCGCTGCTGGTCGCCAGAGCGCGGCGTTGCGCGTGCGGCCCTGCTGGCGCGCATGCGATCCATCATTTCCGAACGCGCAGCTTTGGCCGCGGCCTGCATCACGTCGCGACTCGGCGGTTTGCCGGCGCCGCCCCAAAGCGTCTGGCGACCCATGGCGATGGGTTCGGCCTGCTCGCCTTCGTCGGGGCCGAAGCCGTCGATCATCTGAACTGGAATTTCCTGGCGCGTGAAGCGCTCGATCTCCATCATGAAGCCTTCCTCATCCATGCAGACGAGGCTGACGGCGTGGCCTTCGCGTCCGGCGCGGCCAGTGCGGCCGATGCGGTGCACGTAGTCTTCCGGCACGTTCGGGATTTCGTAGTTGACGACGTGCGGCAGGTCATCGATGTCAATCCCGCGCGCTGCAATATCCGTAGCTACCAGCGCACGTACCTGGCCCGTTTTGAAGCCTTCCAATGCCTGAGTTCGGGCGCTCTGGCTCTTGTTGCCATGCAGCGCCATGGCACTCACGCCATTCTTTGCCAAAAATTCGGCTACGTTGTTGGCACCGAACTTGGTGCGCGTGAACACCAGCACCTGGCTCCAATCGTGCTGCTGGATGATGTGCAGCAGTACCTGTTTTTTCTTGGCGCGGCCCACGGGGTGGATGACCTGGCTGATGCGCTGCACCGTGGTGTTGCGCGGCGTCACCTGGATGCTCTGGGGGTTTTTGAGTAGGCCATTGGCCAGCTCGCGGATCTCGTCGCTGAAAGTCGCCGAAAACAGCAGGCTTTGCTTGTCACGCGGCAGCAGGGCGAGGATTTTTTTCACGTCGTGGATGAAGCCCATGTCCAGCATGCGGTCGGCTTCGTCGAGCACCAGGGTCTGCACTTCCGACAGCGCCAGCAAGCCTTGCTGCTGCAGATCGAGCAGACGGCCAGGCGTGGCCACGAGGATGTCCACGCCGCGGCGAATGCGCTCGACCTGGGGGTTCATGCCAACGCCGCCGAAGATCACGGTGGAGCGGATGTCCAGGTACTTGGCGTAGGCGCGGATGGCTTCTTCGATCTGTGCCGCGAGTTCTCGCGTGGGCGTGAGGATCAGTGCGCGGATGGGCGCTCGCTTTTCCGTGCCGCGATCGAGCTGTGCGAGGCGGTGCAGCAAGGGGAGCGCGAAGGCCGCCGTCTTGCCGGTGCCTGTCTGGGCGCCCGCAAGCAGGTCGTGGCCTTGCAGCACGGCGGGGATCGCCTGTGCCTGGATGGGGGTGGGGGCGTCGTAGCCCAGCTCTTGCACGGCGCGCAGCAATGCTGGCGCCAGGTTCAGTTCTTCAAAGGTCATGTATGTGGTTTGCACCCATCCTGGGCGCGGGTATCAGCCTGATGCCGCCGGGTTGGGGCCGGCGGTCCAGTACAACAGGGCTGATGGTTGCGAAAGTGCAGGCCATGCCGCATGGCCTGTGCGCCAGGTATTCAAGGCGCGGCTGCCGACGTTCTGGAGCGCCCGACAGCCGACTATTGTCGCATGCAAGGATAATCGCTGCATGCATGCGCGTGCATGTTGTTGTATTCGGACCGCATCTCAAGAAGGAAACCATGGCCCAGTATGTTTTTTCGATGAACCGCGTGACCAAGACGGTGCCACCCAAGCGGCAGATTCTGAAGGACATATCGCTGTCCTTTTTTCCCGGCGCCAAGATCGGCGTGCTGGGCCTGAACGGCTCGGGCAAGTCTTCGCTGCTCAAGATCATGGCCGGCATCGACAAGGAGATCGAGGGCGAGGCCATTCCCATGCCCGGCCTGTCGATAGGCTACCTGCCGCAGGAGCCCCAGCTCAACCCCGAGCACACGGTGCGCCAGGCCGTGGAAGAGGCCATGGCCGAGGTGAATCACGCCCGCGCGCGGCTGGAGGAGGTCTACGCCGCCTACGCCGAGGAAGACGCCGACTTTGACGCCCTGGCCGCCGAGCAGGGCAAGCTGGAGGCCATCATCGCCGCTGCCGGCACCGACAGCGAGCACCAGTTGGAAATTGCCGCCGACGCGCTGCGCCTGCCGCCCTGGGAGGCGGTGATCGGCCAGCTCTCGGGTGGCGAGAAGCGCCGCGTGGCGCTGTGCCAGCTGCTGCTGTCCAAGCCCGACATGTTGTTGCTGGATGAACCCACCAACCACTTGGACGCTGAGTCTGTCGAATGGCTGGAGCAGTTCCTGCACCGCTTTCCCGGCACCGTGGTGGCGATTACCCACGACCGCTATTTTCTGGACAACGCTGCCGAATGGATTCTGGAACTCGACCGCGGCCACGGCATTCCCTACAAGGGCAACTACACCGAGTGGCTGCTGCAGAAGCAGGCACGCCTGGAGTCGGAGCAAAAGGGCGAGGAGGCGCGTGCCAAGGCGCTGAAGAAGGAGCTGGAGTGGGTGCGCCAGAACGCCAAGGGCCGCCAGGCGAAATCCAAGGCACGTATTGCCCGCTTTGAGGAACTTTCCGACTACGAATACCAGCGCCGCAACGAGACGCAGGAAATTTTCATCCCGGTTGCCGAACGCCTGGGCACGCAGGTGATCGAGTTCCACGGCGTCACCAAGAGCTTTGGCGACCGCGTGTTGATCGACAACCTGAGCATGACGATTCCCGCGGGCGCGATCGTCGGCATCATCGGCCCCAATGGCGCGGGCAAATCGACCTTGTTCAAGATGATTGCCGGCAGGGAGCAGCCGGACAGTGGTCAGGTCATCGTGGGTCAGACCGTGCAGATGGCCTATGTGGATCAGTCCCGCGATGCGTTGTCCGATGAAAAAACGGTGTGGGAAGACATCTCGGGCGGGCTGGACATCATCAACGTCGGCAAATTCCAGATGGCCAGCCGTGCCTATTGCGGGCGTTTCAACTTCAATGGGCAGGATCAGCAGAAGCTGGTGGGCAAACTCTCCGGCGGCGAGCGCGGGCGCCTGCACCTGGCCAAAACCCTGATCAAGGGTGGCAACGTGCTGTTGCTGGACGAGCCCTCGAACGACCTCGATGTGGAAACCCTGCGCGCACTGGAGGATGCCTTGCTGGAGTACGCCGGCACTGTGCTCGTCATCAGCCACGATCGCTGGTTCCTCGATCGCATCGCCACGCACATTCTGGCGGCCGAGGGTGATTCACAGTGGGTGTTCTTTGATGGCAACTATCAGGAGTACGAAGCCGACAAGAAAAAACGACTGGGCGAAGAAGGTGCTGCGCCAAAGCGGGTACGCTACAAGGCGCTCAAATAAGGGTTTGTCGTTTTTTCAGCCTGTCGCAGCGATCTGCCATGTCGGTTTCACCCTCGGATTCGGCGGCCATCTATCGCGCCTGCATCGTCAATGCCGTCAAACGCAGTGCTGCGCTGATGACGGATTTGGTGCGTCAGGTACGTGAACACTGGGGTGAAGCACCGGGAGAGGACGCACAGGCCAGTGCCGCGGCATTGACGGCACTGGCCGGCAGTGGCAGCAAACTGGTTGCCGAATACCCGATGGCCTTGCTGGAGCTCGTGGCCCAGGGCGCGGCGACGGCGCAAGGGCGTACCAGTGCCGAGACCAGGCCGAGCCGTGTAGAACCCGGTGAGGCGCGTGCACGGGTGGAGATGGTCAGGACACGCCAGCAGGTTGCGCGCGAAGCGGCACCGGCGTTGACGGAGCTTGACGGCCTGATGGGTTCGGTACAGGGTTTTGACCGAGCACAACCGGAGCGCAATCCCTTGCGCCCTGGCAATTACGTTCGTGCGTTGTACGGTGTGGTGGCGGGTGCGGGCGTGCCTGATCAAGTTCGCCGCCAGTGGTTGCTGCGCATGTCGGAGCGCTTGGGTGCGCTGCTTTCCCGCGAATACCGGCGAATTTCTGATGAGCTGCGCGGGCAGGGGATCAGGCCGGTGCACTACATGCCCACGGTGCGCAGCCGGCAGGGCGACTTGGGCGTGACCACGGGGTATGGGGATGCTTCGAGTGCATTCCTGGCACCTTCGGAACTGGGGATGTTGCCAAGCCTGGAGTCTTCGCTTTGGGACACTGTGCGACCCGCAGGCATCACGCGCGCGGACGATCTCACCGGGTATGCGGACACAGCGGCAGCAGCGCCGACAGGCCGTGACGGTGCTGCTGCGGCAATGGGTAGCAGGAGGCCTGTGGCGCAGCCCGATCTGGTCCGCGATGTGTTGTCGCAGATGGTGGAAACGATCGTGCGCGACGAGCGCCTGATGCCTGTGGTGCGCCATGCCGTCATTCGGCTGGAGCCGATTTTGCGACAATTGGCTCAGGGGGATACCCGTTTTTTCCTTGACGCAGCCCATCCTGCCCGCCGGCTGCTGGATCGCCTGACGGTCAAGGGGTTGGAGGGCGCTGCAACCAGTGCGCGGTGGCGCAGCCAGTTTGCGCATTCGGTGGAGGGCGTCGTAGCCAGCCTGACGAGCGAAGGCGTGCCGACGGTCGACATGTTCGAGCGTGCCTTGTGGTCACTGGACGCCGAGCCCATGGCCGTGCGCGCAGAGGCTGCAGCGCGAGCCGCGTTGCAGCCAGCGGATTTGTCCCGCGCCGAGCCGGTGGGGCAAGCGATTGCACCGACCGCCTCAGATCAGGGAAATGCCTCTCTGCAACTGGGCGATTGGGTTGAGATTGATGGTGCGCATGGCATGTCGCGCACCCAATTGACCTGGTGCAGCCCGCGCCAGACGCTGTTTCTCTTCACGCAGGCCGATGGCAGTACACAAAGCATGACGGCGCGCATGGTGGACAAACTGCTGCAGTCCGGCACCATGAGGCGTGCCGCTTCCTCCTGAACGGGAAGGCCCAAAAAGGACGCCTGCAGGAGTCGGTCTCCTGCAGGCGTGTACAGGCCTCGCGCGCGTCAGACGC
Source organism: Comamonas sp. SCN 65-56 (assembly GCF_001724135.1). Taxonomy (GTDB): domain Bacteria; phylum Pseudomonadota; class Gammaproteobacteria; order Burkholderiales; family Burkholderiaceae_C; genus Comamonas_C. The sequence continues at coordinate 201,670 of NZ_MEDS01000001.1, forward strand.
CCAGATAGCGCTGGATGACCTCAGGTTGTTTCTTGAGCTCTGCGGTCGAGCTCTCGTGCACGATCTGACCGTTGTTCAGGATGTAGGCCCGGGTTGCGAGCGAGAGCGCGGCCGCCAGGTTTTGCTCGATCAGCACGATGGTCTGCCCAGCCTTGGCCAGATCGCGGCAGACGCGGATCAGATCCTGGACGATGACGGGCGCAAGCCCTTCAAACGGTTCGTCCAGCAGGATGATCTTCGGATCGCGCACCAGTGCCCGGGCGATGGCCAGCATCTGCTGCTCGCCGCCCGAGAGATCGGTGCCGCGGCTGGTCTTGCGCTCCTTCAGGCGCGGGAACATCGCGTAGATGCGTTCCAGCGGCCACTTGTTGGATGCGGTCAGTCCGGCGAGGATGATGTTCTCCTCGACGTTCAGGCTGCCGAAGATGCGCCGCTCTTCGTGCACCAGTTGCAGGCCCTGCATGGCGATCTCGTGGGCCTTCTTGCCTGCGAGTTCGACGCCATCGAGCTTGATGCTGCCCTTGCGGGGTTTGACCACGCCGGCAAGGCTTTTGAAGGTGGTCGATTTGCCGGCCCCGTTGCGACCCAGCAGGGCGACCACCTCGTTCTTTTCGACGCGCATGCCGACATCGAAGAGGATGTGGCTGTCACCGTAAAAGCTGTTGACTCCACTGACTTCCAGCAGGCTCATTGCGTCTCTCCATGTACGCCGCCGAGGTAGGCTTCCTGCACCTGGGCGTTGTTCTTGATTTCGTCGGGCGTGCCTTCCACCAGCAGGCGGCCTTCCTGCAGCACGGTGACGCGTTCGACCAGTTCGAACAGCGAATCCATGTCGTGGTCGATGATGACCAGCGTGCGCCCCTTGGCGATCGATTTGAGCAGCGCCACGGTTTCCACGCGTTCCTCGGCGCTCATGCCGGCGAGTGGCTCGTCAAGCAGCAGCAGGGTAGGTGAGGTGGCCAGCGCAAGACCGACTTCGAGGCGGCGTTTCTCGCCATAGGCGAGGTCGGCCACGGGGGCGTCCAGCCGGTGCGAAAGGTGCACCAGCGCGGCGGTGCTGTTGACCTGGTTGGTGAGACCGCGAACCTTGCCCAAGGATTTGAGCAGGTCGAGCTTGAAGGTGCCGCGGATCTCGGCCAGCGCGGCAATCATCAGGTTCTGGCGCACGGTCAGGCGTTCGAACAACTGGTTGATCTGGTAGCTCTTGGTCAGGCCGATCTGGCAGGCTTCGACCACGCCCATGTGCGTGATGTCGCGCCCGTCGAACTTGATCGTTCCGGCGGTGGGCTTGACCTCGCAGGTGAGCATCTTGAAGAAGGTGCTCTTGCCGGCGCCGTTGGGGCCGATGATGCCGCGGATCTCGCCGTAATTCACCGCAAAGTCGATGTCACTGTTGGCGGCAATGCCCCCGTAGTGCTTGGTCAGACCCTTCACCTCGATGATGTGGCCGCTTTTGTTGCGGGTGCTCTTGAGGTGCAAGGCACCAGCCGTTTCGGCGGCCTTGCCGTGCACTGCGGGTTCCGGTGCGGTGGCGGTCTTTTGGGGGCGGAACGCCATGCGGTACAGGTCGATGAAGGCGCCTGCGAGCCCGCGGCGCAGAAAGACCACCAGCAGCACGAAAATGATGCCCAGCACCAGCTTCCAGCTTGCGCCCAGATCCAGCGTGATCTGGAAGAAGTCACTCAGCAGCAGCCAGGTCGCAGAGCCGAGAATGGGGCCAAACAGGGTGCCGGCGCCGCCGATGGCGGTCATCATCACCACTTCGCCGGAGGTGGCGAACATGAAAGCGTCCGGTGGCATGAAGCCCTGCATGACGGCGAGCAGCCCGCCGCCAAAGCCGGCGTATACCGCGGCAACGATGAAGACAACGAGCTTGTAGCGGTGGATGTTGTGGCCCAGGGCGGTGGCACGGTCCGGGTTCTCGCGAATGGCGCGCATCACCAGGCCGAAAGGGGAACGCACGATGCGCAGCGCGATCACCAGCCCGACGAACATCCAGAATGCGAAGAAGGCGTATTGCTCCAGCTCGGTCTCGAAATGCAGGGTGGTGAAACCCAGGCCCAGGCTGGCCTGCGGCACGCCAGGCAAGCCGTTCTCGCCGCCGGTGTACTCGGCCAGAGGGTTGAACTCCATGAAGAAGAACACCTGGGCAATCGCCACCGTGATCATCGCGAAGTAAATGCCGGTGCGCCGCAGGGCAATCATGCCGACGAGATAGCCTGCTACCGCCGCCACCAGCGCGCCAAGGATGAGCGCGAGCACCACGTTGGTGAACGAGGTGTGCGTCAGCAGGTAGGCGGCGAACATGCCGCCTGTGCCAAAGAACGCCGACTGACCGAAGGAGAGCAGGCCGGTGTAGCCGAACAACAGGTCAAAGCCTATGCCGACCAGGCCGAAGATCATGATGCGGTTGATCGTCGCCGGTGTGAAGCCGAGCGGTGGCAGGACGAAAGGAATGGCAATCAACACGAGCAGCGTCACCAGCTCGGTGAAAAATGGGATTTTTCTGGACATCTGGAACTCGGGGATTTAAGTGCGGCCGATGGAGCCCATGAGCCCGCGCGGACGGAAGACCAGGACGAGCGTCATCGCCACGAACAGCATGATCTCGGAGTAGGCGGGGTTGATCATCGAGGTAAGGCTTTGGATTTCTCCGGCTATCAGGCCGCCGAGAACAGCGCCCGGAAACGAGCCGACACCGCCGATCACCACCACCACGAAGGTCATTACCAGGATGGAGTCGCCGCTGTCGGGCGACATCGCAACCACTGGTGAGTAGACGATGCCCGAGAAGCCGGCCGCCATCGCACCGATGCCGAAGACCAGCGTGAAAACCTTGTAGACGTTGATGCCCAGAGAGTCGACGGCTACCGCATCCTCGATGCCGGCGCGCACGATCATGCCGATGCGGGTGCGGTAGAGCACCCAGTAGAGCGCGAACAGTGCCACGGCAATGATGCCCAGCAGAGCGAGCCGGTAGTTGGGGTAGATCATGAACCCCATGTTCGACGCGCCCGAAAAAATCTCGGGTGGCGGAATCTTCTTGGACAGGCTGCCGAAGAAATAGCGGATCACTTCTGCGAACACGATGCTCAGACCGAAGGTGACCAACAACTGGTCTTCATCAGGCCTGGAATAGAAACGCTTGATGATCAGCTGCTCCATGATGACGCCGACGATCATCACGAACACCGCCCCCGCCAGCACGGCGAGGATGTAGGAGTGTGAATACTCGAACGCCAGCCAGCCGGCGTAGCCGCCCAACATGAACAGGGCGCCGTGCGCCAGATTGAGCACGCCCAGCGTGCCATAGATGATCGTCAGGCCGGACGAGATCAGCGCCAGCAGCGCCCCAAGTACCAGCCCGTTGAACAACTGCGAGATGAAATTGGCCGTGTTAATCACATTGCCCCGCCATGGTGTTGTCTAGAAAAACGTGGATTCAAATATGCTGCGCGCCCTTGCGTGAAACCAGCATCACGCAAGGGCGCTTGTCAAGAAGCCGGCATGAATGCACCGCGGTGAGCGCCCCGGTGCATTGCTTGCCGATCAGGTGTAATCACCCAGCTTGCAGCCGAATTCATCCGGCTTCTGGATGACTCCGGCGCCGTCGACCAACTCGATGACTTCCCAGAAATCCTCGTCGTTCTTCATGTCCTTCTTTTCCTTGCCGCGGACGATGACGACGGGGCGCACGCACTGGTGGTCTTGCGGGCGGTAGTGCACGTCACCGAGCAGCGACGGGATGGTCTCGCCCTTTTCCCACTGCTTGATCACATCGGGGGGGTAGAAGCTGCCGGCTTCCGTCACCATGCGCGCCCAGTGCGCGAAGCTGACATAGCCATTTTCTGCACCCCATTCCGGACGGTAGCCGTACTTCTTGTGGAAGGACTCGACGAACAGCTTGGCCAGCGGGAATTTGTCTTCCAACGTCCACCAGAAGTCGGTTGCGGCCAGCACGCCATGGGTGATGTCGACGCCGGCTTCCTTGGCGATGAACGGAATCTGGTAGGGCAGTACCAGCGTCATCTTCGGGATCAGGCCGAATTGCTTGGCCTGCTGCGATGACAGCACCGCATCGCGGCCCCAGTTCACGTTGATCAGGAACTCGGCGCCGGAGTTGGCGATGTTCGTCAGGTACTGGCTGAAGTCCTGCGTTCCCAGGGGTGAAACCTGGTTGGTCACCATTTTCCAGCCGGCTTCCTTGGTCAGGTAGTTGTTCACCGATTCGGTGGTGGTGTGGCCGTAGGTGTAGTCCGGCGTCATGAACGCGGCCTTGCGGTTCTTGCCGAACTGCTTGACCATCACCGGACCGATGGCGCGCGCGGCCATTTCACCGTAGAAACCCTGGCGGAAGCCGTAGCGCACGCAGTCCTTGCCGGTGGTGTCGTTGGAGCCCGAAATGCCGGCCATGTAGATGATCTTCTGCTGCTGCGCAAACTTGTTCATCGCCACGGCCACCGCCGATGAGGTCGAACCAATCATCGCGATGACCTTGTTCTTGGCGATGAAGTTCTGCTCTACCTGCAGCGCCTGGTTCGGTTTGGCCGCGGAGTCGGCGGAGACCAGCCCCACCTTCTTGCCGTTCACGCCGTTGTTGATTTTGGGTGCGAGCTTCTTCATCAGCTCGTGGTTGGTGTTCATGTGCTCAATGGCAAGCTCCATGCCCTTGAGCTCGTCGGCGCCCTGCACTGCATAGGTACCTGTCAGCGGCACGGCGGCACCGATGTACACGGTGTCGCCCTTGGACCCGTCGGGCCAGGTGCCCATGGCAGGCTGGTCTGCAGCCATTGCCCAGTGCATGCCGCCGAGGCCGGTGGCAGCCATGCCGCCGGCTGCGCCCATCTGCAGCGCGCTGCGGCGCGAAACGCCATTGAGGGAATCAAACTTGGACATATATCTCCTTCGTGGTTGTCAACCAGGGCTGAATCATTTTGCGGCGACCTGCCGCAAATCACTATGAAGCGTTGCGCCGCCCATTGCAGACATTGGTGTGCGTGCAATTTCATGGCTCGCTTTGCGCGACAGTGAAAATATAGGTGCCCTGTCGTGCTCTGCAAAGGCACGAAAACCCCGAGAAAATCGGCCTGCAAATCGCGCTGTTTGTCAGGAGCGCGTAAGAGACAGGTCGCAGCACATGCGTCGCAGTGCTCTGGTGGCAGGCGGATTTCGGATATGAAAACCACCATCGACGCCACAGGCGCCTTGCCCTCTTACCTCACGCGGGCGCTGTGGATCTGTCGCGCTGATGGCGAATAGCCGAGTGCGATGGAAATTTCGTGTGCGCTGCTCTGCAGCTTGGGCAACCAACCATCGTCAAGACGGTCCGCTGGCGCAGAGATGGAGAGCCCCGCCACCAGGTCTCCCTGGTCGTCATAGATGCCGGCGGCGATGCAGCGCACGCCCATTTCCAACTCTTCGTTGTCTCGTGCGATGCCATATTGGCGTGCCCGGGCCAGTTCGCGCTCAAGCGCGGAAAGCTGGGTGATGCTGTTGCGCGTATGGCCGGGCAGACCGGTGCGCGTGGCATAGGCTCGCACGCGCTGCGGGTCTTCTGCTGCAAGGAAAAGCTTGCCGGTGGATGTCAGGTGCAGTGGCGCGTGACCGCCAATGGCACGCACCACCTGCATGCCCGAGCGTTCGCTGTAGGCGCGCTCGATATACACGATCTCGTCGCCCTGGCGTACGCTCAGATTGACCGGCTGCTGGATCATCTTGTGCAGATTGCGCATGGGCACGATGGCCGCATCACGCACGTTGAGCCGCGCCTTCACCAGGTTGCCGAGTTCAAGCATGCGCATGCCCAGGCGGTAGCTGCCGGCTTCCGGTCGATCCACGAAGCGCCCTATGGTCAGGTCATTGAGGATGCGGTGCGCGGTGGAGGGGTGCAGCCCGGCTTTGTCACTGATTTCCTTGAGCGACATCGCTTCATCGCGAGCGGCCAGAATGTCGATCAGCGTGAACATGCGTTCGATGACCTGGACGCTGGGGCGCGGCGGGATGTCAGTGAGGGTGCGTTTCATGGCGTGCTGGATGGCTGGTGCAAGCGAATTTTATCTGGTGAAACGACCTGTGCGCAATTTTCCTGTGCAGTCCGTCTGCAGCTCCGGACTGCGACAATCCGCCCCATCTGTCTTGTGGGAGCGTAACGATGTTGCTCAATGCCGAAGAATCCCGGTTGGTGCTGGTGGACTATCAGGAACGGCTGATGCCGGTGATTCAGGATGGCGCGGCGGTGCTGGCCAATGCACGTCGGCTGGCGCAGGTGGCGAAAATGGTTCAAGTGCCGGTTTGGGGGACTGAGCAAAACCCCCAGCGCCTGGGGCCCAACGATGCTCAGCTGCGCGCGTTGTGCGACAAGACCCTGGCCAAGATGCACTTCAGCGCGGTAGCCGATGGCTTGGCCGAATGGCTTGCGCCGCCCCCTGCTGCCCCCAGGGGCAACGCGCGCAGCCTGCCCAGGCACCTGCAGAAGAGCCAGCCCGTCTCCAGTGAACGTCCGAGCATTGTGGTGGCCGGCTGCGAAGCGCATGTGTGCCTGTTGCAGACGGCGCTGGAACTGATCGAAGAAGAGTTTGAAATCTGGGTCGTGACGGATGCCTGCGGTTCGCGCACCGATCGCAACCGGGACGCCGCATTTGACCGGCTCGCGGGCGCAGGTGCTGAATTGGTAACTACTGAAATGGTGGCGTTTGAGTGGTTGCGCTCGTGCGAACATCCGTCGTTCAAGGACATGCTTGGACTGATCAAGTGAATCGGGCGGCAAGAGGCTGTCCGATAATTGAACTCTCTTGACACATGGGAGACACGTATGAGTGCATTGGGTTCTGGCAATTACGCGAAAACACGGGCTGCGGCGCAGAGTGATCCGCAAGGTTTCTGGGCTGGCGTTGCCGAGGGCATTGCCTGGGACAAGCGCTGGGACACGGTCATCGATGACTCGCGCAAGCCCTTCTACCGCTGGTTTGCCGGAGGTGTGCTCAACACGTGCTACAACTGCGTGGACAGGCACGTGGAGGGTGGCCGCGGCGACCAGCTGGCGCTCATCTATGACAGCCCGCTCGCCGGCGCCCAGCGCAAGTTCACCTACCGACAGTTGCAGGACGAAGTGGCGCGCTGCGCCGGTGTGCTGCGCGACATGGGGGTGGGCAAGGGCGACCGGGTGGTCATCTACATGCCCATGGTCGCCGAGGCGGCGATCGCCATGCTTGCCTGCGCCCGCATCGGCGCGGTGCATTCGGTGGTCTTCGGCGGTTTTGCAGCGCCCGAGCTTGCCAAGCGCATCGTGGATGCCAAGCCCAAGGTGATGATGTCTGCCTCCTGCGGCTTGCTGCCGGGCAAAGCCGTGCCCTACAAGCCGCTGCTCGATGAGGCGCTGGAGATTGCCGGTGCGCCTGCTACCCCCTGCCTGATCCTGCAGCGGCCCGAGTTGCACTGCGACATGGTGGCCGGGCGCGATGTGGAGTGGAACGATGCCGTTGCCAAGGCGCAGCCGGCCGATTGCGTGCCGCTGGCTGCGACGGATCCGCTGTACGTGATCTACACCTCGGGCACCACCGGCAAGCCCAAGGGCGTGGTGCGTGACAACGGCGGGCATGCCGTGGCGCTGCGCTGGTCCATGGATGCGGTTTTTGGCGTCAAGCCCGGCGATGTGTATTGGGCCGGCTCGGATGTGGGCTGGGTCGTCGGCCACTCTTACATCGTCTATGGCCCGCTGCTGCAGGGTTGCACCACCATCCTTTACGAAGGCAAACCCGTGGGCACGCCCGATGCAGGGGCGTTCTGGCGCGTCTGCGCCGAGCATGGGGTGAACGTGTTCTTTACCGCGCCAACGGCGTTTCGGGCGATCAAAAAGGAAGATCCGAATGGCGAGCTGGTCAAAAAATACGACCTCTCCAAATTTCGCACGCTGTTCCTTGCAGGCGAACGGGGTGACCCCGACACCATTGAATGGGCGCAGAACATCCTCGGTGTACCCGTGATCGACAACTGGTGGCAGACGGAACTCGGCTGGCCGGCCATCAGCAACTGCATGGGTCTGGAATATCTGCCGGTACACCCAGGCTCACCGACCAAGCCGGTGCCGGGTTTTGACATCCGCATCCTGGACGAGGAGGGCAGGGAGAAGGAGCCGGGAGAGATCGGCAGCCTGGTCATCAAGCTGCCCATGCCTCCGGGAACGCTTTACACGCTGTGGAACAACGAGCACGGTTACGAGGAGACCTATCTTTCGCGTTACCCGGGCTACTACCTCTCGGGCGACGCGGGCTACATCGATGCCGAGGGCTATGGCTGGGTGATGTCACGCATCGATGACATCATCAACGTGGCGGGGCACCGGCTCTCCACCGGACAAATGGAAGAGATCCTGGCCTCGCATCCCGACGTGGCGGAAGCGGCGGTGGTGGGTGTGGCGGATGCGCTCAAGGGGCAGGTGCCGCTGGGCCTGGTGGTGCTCAAAATGGGCGTAAAGCACACCGATGAGGAGATCTGCAAGGACCTGGTGGCGCGCGTGCGCGCGCAGCTTGGCGCGGTGGCGGACTTCAAGAGTGTGCATGTGGTGGCGCGCCTGCCCAAGACGCGCTCGGGCAAGGTGTTGCGCGTCACCATCCGCACCATGGCCGATGGCGGCGAGGTGAAGATCCCGGCAACCATCGAGGACGATGCGGTGTTGCCTGAGATTCAGGAGGCGCTGAGCGCGCTGGGCTACCCGCGCAAGTCGTAAGGCTGCGCTGCGCGGGGCGGCGGTTACCCCGCGCGTGCGCTTTCGCGACTGGCGACGCGGTCGCGCCAGGCCTGCAGGGCGGCGTAGCCTTCGGCGCCCGGGTTGAATTTCATCAGCTTGGCAAACTCCAGCGCACAGAAGGCCGTGATGTCGGCAATGGTGAAGCGCTCGCCAGCCATCCAGGGCTGATGGGCCAGGGTTGCATCGAGCCAGCGTGCGCTTTCGCGCACCTTTTCACCTTGCGAGGTGCCGAAATCCGGGAACTGCGGCTGCTCCAGCGCGGCCAAGCCCGGATGGGTGTGGCGTATGCAGTTGGCAATCGGCAGCAGCCAGTACCACTCGACGCGCCGGTCGTGCATTTCAATGAAGGCGCGCTCCTCGAAGTCCTCGCCCATCAGGTTGTTCTGCGGGTGAGCGCCCTCCAGCCAGGTGCAAATGGCGCGTGTTTCGCTGAGCACGCGGCCATCGTCGAACTCCAGCGCGGGCACGCGCGAAACCGGCACCTTGGCGTGGTAGCTGGCGGCCTTGTGTTCACCGGCGTTGAGGTCGATGGTGACGAAGTCGATGCCGGTGATGGCTTTTTCAGCCATGAACATGAGCACGCGGCGAGGGTTGGGTGCGCGGGTGGCGGTGTAGAGCTTCACGACGGACAGTCTCCTGGACAGGTAGGGCAAGAGCCCAGATGGTAGGGCTTTCGCCGGGCCGGAGAACGGCCTCGGGAGCGGAATTTGCATCCGGGCAGTCGGTAGAATCCCTAGCTTGGCGCGCGGGTGGCGAAATTGGTAGACGCACCAGGTTTAGGTCCTGACGCCCTCACGGGCGTGCCGGTTCGAGTCCGGCCTCGCGCACCAACCAGGAATCAGAATTCCAGGTTGTCGATGAGCCGCGTCCTGCCCAGGCGGGCAGCGCCCAACGCCACGAGATGCCCGGCTTCCAGCGCGCCTGCGGGCGCTTGCAGGTCGCCGCGCTGGCGCACGGTCAAATAATCCACCTCCCAGCCTTGCGCGCCCAGCGCTTGTGCGGCGTCGCTTTCCAGTGTTGGCAAGGCCTGGCGCGCGGCCAGGGCGGATTGTGCAAGCGTCTGCAGCGCGCGGCTGAGCTGCACCGCCTGGCTGCGTTCTTCAGGGCTCAGATAGGCATTGCGCGAGCTCAGTGCCAGGCCGTCCGGCGCGCGGCTGATGTCGGCGGTGACGATGTCAATCGGCAGCGCAAACTGGCGCACCATCTGGCGAATCACCATCTGCTGCTGGTAGTCCTTGCGCCCGAAGACCGCGGTGCCCGGATTGCCACCGAAGACGCAGCCGAAGAGCTTGAGCACCACGGTGCAGACACCAGTGAAAAAGCCGGGGCGGAAATGCCCTTCGAGAATGTCCGCGAGTTGCGGATCGGGCTGCACCACGAAGGTTTGGGGCTGCGGGTAGAGATCGCTTTCGCGTGGGGCGAAGACGATGTCACAACTTTCGGCTTCAAGAACCTTGCAATCCTTTTGCAGCGTGCGTGGGTAGCTATCAAAATCTTCGTGTGGCAGAAACTGCAGGCGGTTGACGAAGATGCTGGCCACCAGCACATCGCCCAGCGGTTTGGCCTGGCGCACGAGTGCCAGGTGCCCTGCGTGCAGGTTGCCCATGGTGGGCACAAAAGCCGGGCGGCCACGCCCGGCGAGCGCCGCGCGCAGGTCGGCAATGGTATGAACGACTTGCATGGGAAGACTGCCGCTTACCAGGCGTGCAGGCTGTCGTCGGGAAAGCTGCCGTTTTTCACGGCCTGCACGTAGGCGTGCATGGCGTCCTTGATGCTGCCGGCATCCTCCATGAAATTGCGTACGAAGCGCGGCATCTTGCCCAGATTCACGCCGAGCATGTCGTGCAGCACCAGCACCTGGCCGGCGGTGCCTTTGCCTGCGCCTATGCCTATGGTGTGGCAGCGCGGTAGCTCCAGCGTGAGGCTGGCGGCGAGTTGCGCCGGCACCATCTCCAGCACCAGCATTTCGGCACCGGCATCCTGCAATTCGAGCGCGTGGCGGCGCAGCGTTGCGGCGGCTTCGTCGCCCTTGCCCTGCACGCGGTAGCCTCCCAGGGCATGCACGGTTTGCGGGGTGAGACCGAGGTGGGCGCAGACGGGAATGCCGCGCTCGACGAGAAAGCGCACCGTCGAGGTGATCCAGCCACCACCTTCGAGCTTGACCATGTGCGCGCCCGCCTGCATCAGCTGGGTGGCGCTTCTGAGCGCCTGCTCGGGCGATTCACCATAGCTGCCGAAGGGCAGGTCGCCGATCAGCCAGGCGGTGCCTTGCACCCGCCGCACGCCGCGCGAGACGCTGGCCATGTGGTAGCACATGGTCTCCAGCGTCACGCCGACGGTGCTGGAGAGCCCCTGGCAGACCATGCCGAGCGAATCGCCCACGAGGATGCATTCCACGCCCGCCGCGTCGGCCACGGCGGCAAAAGTGGCGTCGTAGGCGGTGAGCATGGTGATTTTTTCGCCCGCTTCTCGCATCTGGGTGAGACGCGGCAGGCTGATCGGCTTGCGCTGTGGCAGCGGGGATGCGGGGGGCAGCGTGCCGTAGGGCGTGCCCGGGGTGGTGGCAGGGATGTTCATGGCTCGGCTGTACTGAAAAAAACCGGGGCAAGTCTATGCCATGCGGCGCGATGCGGCCTGGCGCTGCCACAAAAAAGGCCCGCTTGCGCGGGCCGTGAAACTGCGAAAAAACGGCTGACCTCAATCCAGCGCTGTCTTCTTGCCGTCGACGAACTTGCTCAAGGTGTAGGTCGGGTCCTTCATCTCGCCGTTGGGCTCGAAGCGGATATGCGAGGTCACGCCCTGGTAATCCGTCTTTTGCAGGAAGGGGATGTAGACCTTGGGGTCCCACGAGTTGGCGCGCTTCATGGCGTCGGCCAGCAGCATCACGCCGTCGTAGAAGTAGGGGCTGTAGACCTGGAACTGGCCGGGAAACTTGGCGTCGTAGCGCTTCTTCCACTCGACACCGCCGGGCATCTTCTCGATGGAAGAGCCACCGTCGGCGCAGACCACGTTGGTCAGCGTCTTGGCGTTGGCGGAGACGTTGGCCAGCTCGGGCACGCACATGCCGTCACCGCCGAACATCTTGACGTTGTTCATGCCCAGCTGCTGCATCTGGCGCAGCATCGGGCCGGCCTGGCCATACATGCCGCCGTAGAAGATGGCGTCGGGCTTCTTGGCCTTGATCGAGGTCAGGATGGCCATGAAGTCGGTCGCCTTGTCGTTGGTGAACTCGTTGGCCACCACCTTCACACCCAGCTTCTCCGCGGCTGCCTTGTACACGCTCGCCAGGCCCTGGCCATACGGCGTGCGGTCGTCAACCACGGCCACGGTCTTGAGCTTGAGGGTCTTGGCGGTGTAGTCCGCCAGCGCGGCACCGAGCGCGTTGTCGTTGGCGATCACGCGGTAGGTGGTATTCCAGCCTGGCTTGGTCAGGTCGGGGTTGGTGGCGGCACCGGTGATCATCGGAATGCCGCAATCGTGAAACACCTTGGAGGACGGAATGGCCACGCCCGAGTTCACGAAGGTGACCGCGCCCGCAACCTTCTGATCGCAGAGCTTTTGCGAAGCGGCCGTGCCTTGCTTGGGGTCTGCGCCATCATCTTCAGCGACGATCTCGAACTTGATCTTCTTGCCGGCGATTTCCATGCCCTTGGCGTTCAGGTCCTCGATGGCCATGCGCACGCCGTTCTCGTCGTCCTTGCCGAAGTTGGCCTGCGGGCCTGAGACGGGGCCGATGTGGCCGATCTTGATGACCTGTTCCTGCGCCAAGGCGTTTGAACCGAAACCGATCGAACCCATGCCCGCCACGGCGGCGGCGACCAGCAACTTGCGCGAAATTTCCATAGGGATGGCTCCTGCCTGTTCAAATAGTGAAGGCGCTACCTTATGGGTCACCACCTGACTTGGCAATGGAGAAAACGCGAGGGTGTGTGGCTTTTTCGTCACGGATGTGACAAACCACAAAAAAGGGCCGCACGAGGCGGCCCTTGATCGTGAAAGCACCAGGCTTTCGCGGCGGCATTACATGCCCATGCCGCCCATGTCGCCCATGCCGCCGGGCATGGCCGGGGCAGCCGCTTCGTCCTTGGGCGCTTCGGTCACGGTGGCTTCGGTCGTCAGCAGCAGCGACGCGACGGAGGCCGCGTGTTGCAGCGCAGCGCGGGTCACCTTGGTCGGGTCCAGAATGCCCATCTCCAGCATGTCGCCATAGGTGTCGTTGGCGGCGTTGAAGCCGTAGTTGCCCTTGCCACCCAGCACCTGGTTGGCGACCACGCTGGGTTCGCCACCGGCGTTGGCAACGATCTCGCGCAGCGGCGCTTCGATGGCCTTCATCACCAGCTTGATGCCGGCGTCCTGCTCGGCGTTGTCGCCCTTGAGCTTGTCGCCAATGGCTTGCTTGGCGCGCAAGTAGGCCACGCCACCGCCGGCGACGATGCCTTCTTCCACCGCAGCGCGCGTGGCGTGCAGCGCGTCTTCGACGCGGGCCTTCTTTTCCTTCATCTCGACTTCGGTGGCAGCGCCCACCTTGATCACGGCCACGCCACCGGCCAGCTTGGCCACGCGTTCCTGCAGCTTTTCGCGGTCGTAGTCGCTGGTGGCCTCCTCGATCTGCACGCGCACCTGTTTGACGCGTGCCTCGATGTCGGCCGCGGCGCCGGCGCCGTCGATGATGGTGGTGTTTTCCTTGGCGATTTCGACGCGCTTGGCCTGGCCCAGATCGGCCAGCGTGGCTTTCTCCAGCGTCAAACCCACTTCCTCGGCGATGACCTTGCCGCCCGTCAGGATGGCGATGTCTTCGAGCATGGCCTTGCGGCGGTCGCCGAAGCCCGGGGCCTTGACGGCGACGACCTTCAGGATGCCGCGGATGGTGTTGACCACCAGCGTCGCCAGCGCTTCGCCTTCGACGTCCTCGGCGATGATCAGCAGCGGGCGGCTGGACTTGGCCACTTGTTCCAGCGTCGGCAGCAGGTCGCGGATGTTGCTGATCTTCTTGTCGTAGAGCAGCACGAAGGGGTTTTCGAGCAGCGCGACTTGCTTTTCGGGGTTGTTGATGAAGTAGGGAGAGAGGTAGCCGCGGTCGAACTGCATGCCCTCGACGACTTCGAGCTCGTTGTCCAGGCTCTTGCCGTCCTCGACGGTGATCACGCCTTCCTTGCCCACCTTGTCCATCGCGTCGGCAATGATCTTGCCCACGGATTCGTCGGAGTTGGCCGAGATCGAGCCGACCTGGGCGATTTCCTTGCTCGTGGTGGTGGCCTTGGAGGCCTTCTTCAGTTCTTCGACCAGGGCGGCGACGGCCTTGTCGATGCCGCGCTTGAGGTCCATCGGGTTCAGGCCGGCGGCGACGTACTTCGTGCCTTCGCGCACGATGGCCTGGGCCAGCACGGTGGCGGTGGTGGTGCCGTCACCGGCGATGTCGTTGGTCTTGGAGGCCACTTCCTTCACGAGCTGGGCGCCCATGTTCTGCAGCTTGTCCTTGAGTTCGATTTCCTTGGCGACGGACACGCCGTCCTTGGTCACCGTGGGGGCGCCGAAGGAGCGCTCGAGCACCACGTTGCGGCCTTTGGGGCCCAGGGTGACTTTCACTGCGTTGGCGAGAATGTTCACGCCTTCGAGCATGCGGGCGCGGGCTTCACCGCCAAAAATTACGTCTTTTGCTGCCATGTCTGGCTCCTGAAAATATGGATGAAATCAGCGTCTAGCGCTTGCTTGGCAAGCGTTGACAGCTATCAAAACAAGGCGGATTACTTTTCGACGACCGCGAACAGGTCTTCTTCCTTCATTACCAACAGCTCTTCGCCATCGACCTTGACGGTCTGGCCGCTGTACTTGCCGAACAGCACGCGATCGCCCACCTTCACATCCATCTTGATGCGATCGCCGTCCTCGTCGAGGCGGCCCGGGCCCACGGCCAGCACTTCACCCTGGTCGGGCTTCTCGGCGGCGTTGTCGGGAATCACGATGCCCGAGGCGGTCTTGGTTTCGTTTTCGAGGCGCTTGACGACCACGCGGTCGTGCAGAGGACGAAGTTTCATAGCATCTCCTGGAGGCTTAAAAGAAAATTGCATCGCAAAAACGGCTCCCTGCGAGCCGTTTCATCGGTGGGTGGAGTAGTGTTAGCACTCAACTCCAACGAGTGCTAATGATATAGGCGTTTTGGCATTTTTCAAGGCGCAGGTGCGCGCTTCGTGCAAAAAAGAGGCGCGCGGGGGGCTCAGACGCTGGTGCCGGTCGGAAGCAGGCCAAGGCAGCGGTCGAGGATGTGGAAGTGGTCCTCGAACAAAAGCGCTTCCATCGCAGG
The DNA here is from genome assembly GCF_001724135.1 of Comamonas sp. SCN 65-56. GTDB lineage: Bacteria > Pseudomonadota > Gammaproteobacteria > Burkholderiales > Burkholderiaceae_C > Comamonas_C. The sequence goes on from NZ_MEDS01000001.1 coordinate 216,717, forward strand.
CAGGTCGCCGATGGGGTGCCACTGGGCGTGGGCCGCATCGTCGCCGCCGCGGACGGCGGGCAACGGCGCATGACCCAGGTCGAAGTGATGGACATGCGTGAGCGTGCGCCCGCGCTGGCTGCGTCCGGGGTGATCGAACACCGTGACCTGGCGCAACGCCGCACGCAAGGCGTTTTCGTCGAGTGCATAGCCGGTTTCCTCGCGCAGTTCGCGCAGGCAGGATTGCCACAGCGTGTCGTGCGGCTCCAGAAAACCGCCGGGCAGCGCCCAGAGGCCCTTGCCTGGGGCTCGGCCGCGCTGTATCAGCAGCACCTGGCCCCGGCATTGCAGCAGCGCATCCACGGTGACGAAGACCGGCGGCCAAGGGGTGTTGGCCCACGCGGCGCGGTAATCGCGCAGCATCTGCCATTCCTCTTGCAGGGCGGTGTACTCCGGGGTGTTCGCAAACTGCGTCAGCAGCGTGGCGGTGGCGGGCGGGATCTCGCGCAGGTAGGGCGCAAGCGCTTGCGCGGCGCCGCCCGCGGGTGCGCCGAGCCAGGCATCGCGCAGCACGGTGGAGTCCATCCGCCCGCGCCGTGGCATGCGCAGCAGCGCCCAGTCGGGAAAGGCCGCGAGGTAGCTGCTGCTTTCGTCCTTGAAGTGGCCGACCAGGGCAATTTTCCCGGCCGCTTCGGCCTGCGTCGCGACGGCGGCGCGCACCGCATCGGCCCAGCGCGGCTCGTCGTAGTAGTCGCGCACCGGCAGCACCGTGAGGCGGCTGGCTTCGTCGGCGCTCACGCTGGCCTGCAGCAGCGCGGCGCGTTCCTGCCAGGTGAAGGGGTTCTTGGGCGTGCGCGCCTGATGCGCGGAGCCGACGATGACGATGACGCGCCGTGCGTGCGCCAGTGCCTCATGCAGCAGGGCCAGATGGCCGTTGTGCACGGGCTGGAATCGGCCGATGAGGATGGCGATGTCGTGCATGGTGGGTGCTGTGGGTTGGGGGCGGGTGGGCCCTCACCCCGGCCCTCTCCCAGAAGGAGAGGGGGAAATACCGGGTTTACAGCCCGGCCGCTGCGCGCAGCGCCGCAGCCTTGTCCGTGCGCTCCCAGGTGAACTCGGGCTCGTCGCGGCCGAAGTGGCCGTAGGCGGCGGTCTTGGCGTAGATCGGGCGCTGCAGATCGAGCATCTGGATGATGCCCTTGGGGCGCAGGTCGAAGTGGTCGTTGACCAGTTGTGCAATCTTTTCGTCCGGGATCACCCCGGTGCCCTCGGTGTAGACGGTAACGTTCATCGGCCGCGCCACGCCAATCGCATACGCCACCTGGATCTGGCACTGGCGCGCCAGGCCGGCGGCGACGATGTTCTTGGCGACGTAACGGCAGGCGTAGGCGGCGCTGCGGTCCACCTTGGTCGGGTCCTTGCCACTGAAGGCGCCGCCGCCGTGCGGGCAGGAGCCGCCGTAGGTGTCGACGATGATCTTGCGCCCGGTCAGGCCGCAGTCGCCCTGCGGGCCGCCGACGACGAAGCGCCCGGTCGGGTTGATCAGGTACTTGGTGTTTTTGAGCCACTCCTTGGGCAGCACCGGCTTGATGATCTGTTCGACCACGGCCTCGATGAAGCTGGCCTTCATCTTCGTCGGCGTCTCGCTCTGATCCGGGTTGTGCTGGGTGGAAAGCACCACGGTATCGATGCTGTCGACCTTGCCGTCGATGTAGCGCATCGTCACCTGGCTCTTGGCGTCCGGGCGCAGGAAGGGCAGGGCGCCGCTCTTGCGTTGTTGCGCCTGGCGCTCCATCAGGCGGTGTGCGTAGTAGATGGGCGCGGGCATCAGCGTGTCGGTCTCGTCGCAGGCGTAGCCGAACATCAGGCCTTGGTCACCGGCGCCGGTGTTCAGGTGGTCGTCGCTCGCCTGGTCCACGCCCTGGGCGATGTCGTTGCTTTGCTTGTCGTAGGCGACGAGCACCGCGCAGCCCTTGTAATCGATGCCGTACTCGGTGTTGTCGTAGCCGATGCGTTTGATGGTGTCGCGCGCGACCTGGATGTAGTCGGGCGTTGCCACGTCCGAGCGCAGGCTGATCTCGCCCGCGAGCACGACCAGCCCGGTGTTGGTCAAGGTCTCGGCGGCTACGCGACCGCGCGGGTCGACCTGCAGGATGGCATCCAGGACGGCGTCGGAGATTTGATCGGCCACCTTGTCTGGATGACCTTCGGAGACGGATTCCGAGGTGAAGAGAAAGTCGTTCGCCATTTGTGCATAAACTCCGTGTTGCTAAGCATCTGGGGCGTTGCCCAGGCTTCCGAAGGAGCCTTGTGGCGAACGCTTTAGCAGTGGTATTTAACGTCGCCCTGCAAGTTGCTCGGTTAACTCGGCGACGCTTTCATTGTAGTCATGTCCTTCTTCCTGCGCCTCTTGGCTGTGCTGCCGTTGTGGTTGCTCCACCCGTTGGGAGCGGCGATGGGCTGGCTGGCGTTTGCGCTCTCGCCCACCTACCGGCGCCGCTTTGTCGCCAATGCCGCCGTTGCCGGCTATGGCTTTGCTGCCGTGCGCGCCGCGGTGGCGCACGCGGGGCGCATGGTGGCGGAAACGCCCCGGCTGTGGTTGTCGCGCCGCCTGCCGCACTGCGCGGTGCATGGGCAGGAGAGCGTGGAGCAGGCCTGGGCCGCGGGGCGCGGCATCGTGTTTCTGACGCCGCACATTGGCTGCTTTGAACTCTCGGTGCAGGAGGGCGCGCGACGCTGGGCCGCCGAGCACGGCGATTTCACCATCCTCTACCGTCCGGCGCGCAAGGCCTGGCTGGCGCCCATCGTGGCGCAGGCGCGCCAGCGGCCCGGCATTCAGGCGGTGCCGACCACTCTGCAGGGCGTGCGTCAGATGATCAAGGCGCTGCGCCAGGGACGCGCCGTGGGCCTGCTGCCCGACCAGGTGCCGCCGCAGGGCTTGGGCCTGTGGGCGCCGTTCTTCGGCCGCGATGCCTACACCATGACGCTGGCGGCGCGCCTGGTGCAGCAGACCGGCGCGGCCGTGGTGCTTGCGCGCTGCGAGCGCCTGCCCTGGGCGCGCGGCTATGCGCTGTATCTGCAGACTCTGGCCGAGCCGCTCGCGTCCGATCTGCCAACGGCCGTGGGTCAGATCAACGGCGCGATGGAGCAACTGATCCGCGCCTGCCCGCAGCAGTACCTGTGGGGCTATGGGCGCTACAAACAACCACGCGGCTTGGCGGCGCGGCAGCAGGAGCCCGCCGCATGATGGCGCGCATCGGCATTGCGCTGCTGAACCTGCTGGGGCGCCTGCCGCTGCCCTGGCTGCGTGCGCTCGGGGCCGGGGTGGGCCGCCTGCTGTTCGTGCTGGCGCGGCAAAGGCGCAGGGTGGCGCTGCGCAACCTGGCGCTGTGCTTTCCCGAACTGACCGAGGCCCGGCGCCACGCGCTGGCGCGCGAGACCTTCGAGGTGTTTTGCCAGACCTTTCTGGACCGCGGCTGGCTGTGGAGCGGCTCCGAGGCGCTGGTGCGTTCGCGCGTCACGCTCACCGGTGCGGTGCACGAGCTCGATGGTGCAACGCCGACCATCGTCTTCGCGCCGCATTTCTACAGCATGGATGCGGGCGGCCTGGCGCTGCCGCTCCATACCAGGCGCGAGTTCACGTCGATCTTCGCCACCCACCCCAACCCGGTGCTCGACGCCTGGTTCATGGGCGGGCGCCAGCGCTTTGGGCGCGTGGCCATGCTCAACCGCGCCGATGGCGTCAAGCCCATCATCCAGTGTTTGCGCAAGGGTGGCCTGCTGTACTTGTTGCCCGACATGGACTACGGGCCGACGGATTCGGTCTTCGTACCGTTTTTTGCCGTGCCCGAGGCGGCGACCATCCCGTCGCTGTCGCGCTTCGCCCGTCTGGGCCGCGCCAAGGTGGTGGCGCTGTACAGCCGCTTGACGCCGGGCGGCTACGAGGCGGTGCTGACGCCCGCTTGGGAGCATTACCCGACCGACGACCCTGTGGCCGATACCGCGCGCATGAACCGTGAACTGGAGGCGGCCATCCGCCAGATGCCGGCGCAGTACTACTGGGTGCACAAGCGCTTCAAGACGCGACCGGCGGGGCAGGCTTCGCTATACCAATGAAAAGTGGCTCTAACGCGCTCTGGTATTGAGCAAGCGGCTCATTTTTCAGGTGGTCAAAAAATCCTGCAGCACCTGTGTGACCCGCGCCGGGTGTTCGTGCACCAGCCAGTGTGAGGCGCCGGCCAGGGCCTGCACCGCCAACTGCGGCACCCAGTCCTGCAGCCCATCGAGCAGTGCTGGGTGCAGTGCGGTATCGGCCAGGCCCCACAGCACCTGTGTGCGCACGCCCACCTGCAGCAGCTCGGGCTGCAGTTGCAGGGCGGCAGCGCCGAGGTCATCGCCGCGTGGTGGGCGCAACGGGCTTGCGCGGTAGTAGTTGCAGGCGCCGGCCAGCCCCTGCTGCCAGAGGGCGCGGTACTGCGCGCGCAGCTCATCGGACAGCCAGGCGGGCGGCTTTCCATCCGGAGTCTGGAACAGGGCAAACAGGCGGCGGAAATCGTCCTTGGCGAGCAGCGCCTCGGCGTCCGGGCGGCAGAGGAAGTGCATGTACTGGCTGGCCGCCTGCTGCACCGGGTTGTGCGCCAGTTCCCGCGCGAACGCGCCGGGGTGCGGCGCGTTGATGATCAAGAGGCGCGCGAGCAGCGCTGGGTGCGCGCTGGCCAGGTTCCAGGCGATGGCGCCGCCCCAGTCGTGCGCAACAAGGCAGGCGAGGGGCGTGCCAGCGGCTTCATGGGCGATCAGTGCGGCGATGTCCTGTACCAGGTGTTTGGGGCGGTAGGCGGCAACGTCTGTCGGCTGGCTGGAGGCGCCATAGCCACGCAGATAGGGCGCGATGCAGCGGTAGCCGCCATGCGCCGGCTGCGAGAAATGGGCCAGCAGCGCATCCCAGATGAAGGCGCCTTCGGGAAAGCCATGCAGAAACAGCAGCACCGGCCGGCCGCGCTCACCCTGCACATGGCAGCGCAGCTGGATGCCGTGGGGCAGGGCGATGTCTTCCAGGGTGGGGTGATTACTCATGAAATGAGAGCTTTCGGCGCTTGTCAATAGTGCGTTGGAGGCCTGAAATGCTTCAAATCTGCAGAACGCCGTTACCCGTCTGTGCAGGGGCGGACGCTGGCGCGTCAGCCGGGTGGCTCCATTGCCACAGCAGCTGCGCCACGTCTTCCACGCCTTGTTTTTTCAGCGCAGAGAACAGCCGTACTTCACCGCCACCGGCATTGAGCCGCGTAATGGACAGCGCCTTGGCCTGCTCCGCGCGGGTGAGCTTGTCGGCCTTGGTCAGCAGCACGAGGAATTTCAGCCCGGCTTCCACGCGCGGACGCAGCGCGTCGAGCAGCGCCTCGTCGAGCTCGGTCAGGCCCAGGCGCGGATCGCACAGCAGCACGAAGGCGGTGAGACTTTCGCGCTGCACCAGGTAGTTGAGCATCACGCGCTGCCAGCGCAGCTTGTCTTCGCGCGAGACGGCGGCGTAGCCATAGCCCGGCAGGTCGGCGAGCACCGCGTCGGTCGCGCCCTGCTTGCCCAGCGCAAACAGGTTGATGTGCTGGGTGCGCCCGGGCTTCTTCGAGGCGAAAGCCAGTTGGCGTTGCTGCGTCAGCGTGTTGATGGCGGTGGATTTGCCGGCGTTGGAGCGCCCGACAAAGGCGATCTCCGGCACCTCGACCGCAGGCAGGTGGTGCAGCTGAGCGGCGGTGGTGAAAAAGCGCGCAGTGTGCATCCAGGCCAGTGCCGCCTTGCCGTCGATGCTGGCGTGCGCGGGCGTGGCGGAAGCGATGGCAGGGGTGGAAGGCATGCGGCGGGGCGGTTGGCACAAGCGGGCATTGTAGAATCCAGCGGTTTTTGCGCCCACAACTCCCAGAGTTCCGATATGAAGTTGATTGCCTCCTTGCTGATGTCAGCCGCCCTGGCGGTTACCGCAGTTTCCGCACTGGCGCAGGACGCGACGGCCAAACCCGATCCTGCCAAGGGCCAGGCCACCTATGGCACGACCTGCGCCGCCTGCCACGGTGCGGATGGCAACTCCATGATTCCCGCCAACCCGACGCTGGCGCAGCAGTTCCCCGAATACCTGGCCAAGCAACTGCGCGAGTTCAAGGCCGGCAAGCGCGTGGATGCGGTGATGCAGGGCATGGCCTCCACGCTGGACGAGGAGGCGATCCGCAACGTCTCCGCCTGGCTGGGCACGCAAAAGGCGCGTCAGGGGTTTGCCAAGGACAAGAATTTGCTCGCGACGGGTGAGCGCCTGTACCGCGGCGGCGCGCAGGATCGTGGCATTGCCGCCTGCGCTGGCTGCCACAGCCCGAACGGGGCTGGCATCCCGGCCCAGTTCCCGCGCCTTTCGGGGCAGCATGAGGAATACACCGCCAAGCAGTTGGTCGATTTCCGCAATGGCACGCGCGCCAACAGCACCATCATGCATGACGAGGTGAAGTACCTCACCGACCACGAGATCAAGGCGCTGTCCGATTACATCGCCGGCCTGCGCTGAAGGCACTGCGGAACCTCGGCGGCTGTTTGACAGTCGATGAAAGCGGGCACGCCTTCCAGGGTGGCCCGTTTTTTTCATGGGCCAACGGAGACCGAACATGCACGCAGGGCGCAACGGCAAGGATTTCAACCACCCGATTGCCAGCGAGATCACGCCGGCGCAGGTCTATGCAGGCCGGCGTGACTGGTTGCGCATGGCAGGTGCGGCGGCCGGGCTGGCGGCCTTGGCTCCGTGGACAGCGCAGGGCGCGATCGCCGGGGAATCGGGTGCAAAGCCGGCTGCGCTGGCAGCGCAACGCTCCAAGGTCGATGCCGCGGTGACGATGGAAAAGCCCACCAGCTTCCAGGATGCGACCAGCTACAACAACTTCTATGAATTCGGCACCGACAAGTCCGACCCGGCCGAATACGCCCATGCGCTCAAGACCAGTCCGTGGAAGGTGCAAGTCAGTGGCCTGGTGAACCGGCCGCGCACCTACGATCTGGACGATCTGCGCAAGCTCAGTGCGCTGGAAGAGCGCATCTACCGCCTGCGCTGCGTTGAAGGCTGGTCGATGGTGATTCCGTGGATCGGCTATTCGCTCTCTGCCCTGATAGCGCAGGTGCAGCCGCAGGGCAGCGCCAAATATGTGCAGTTCGAAACCCTGGCGGACAAGGCCAGCATGCCCGGCGTGCGCGGCTCCGTGCTGCAGTGGCCCTACACCGAAGGTCTGCGCCTGGATGAAGCCATGCACCCGCTGACCTTGCTCACCCTGGGCATGTATGGGCAGGTGCTGCCGAACCAGAATGGCGCGCCGGTGCGGGTGGTCGTACCGTGGAAGTACGGCTTCAAGAGCGCCAAGAGCATCGTGCGCATCCACTTCGTCGAAAAGGAACCGAGCACCGCGTGGAATATCGCCGCGCAGCATGAATACGGTTTTTATTCCAACGTCAACCCGGACGTGCCGCACCCGCGCTGGAGCCAGGCGACGGAACGACGCATCGGCGAGGACGGGCTCTTTGCCAAGCGCCGCAAGACCTTGCTCTTCAACGGCTATGGCAACCAGGTCGCCCAGCTCTATGCGGGCATGGACCTGAAGAAGTTCTATTGATGGCCGTCCCGGGCACGCGCGGTCGCTGGCTGCTGCATCCGGCAGCCAAGCCGGCACTCTTTCTGTTGTGCCTGCTGCCGCTGGCATGGCTGATCTGGGGGGCGGCAACGAACGGCCTGGGTGCCAACCCGGCGGAAAAGCTGATCCGCGCCACCGGCGACTGGACGCTGCGCCTGCTCTGTGCCACGCTGGCGATCACCCCCGTGCGCACGCTGCTGCGCGTGCCTGCGCTGGCACGCTTTCGGCGCATGCTTGGGCTGTTTGCCTTCAGCTACGCGTTGCTGCACCTGCTGTGCTATGCCGGTTTCGACATGGGATTGGACCTGGCCGATATCGCCGCTGACATCGCCAAACGCCCTTTCATCCTGGCAGGCATGAGCACCTTCGCCGTGCTGCTGGTGCTTGCCATCACCTCGTTTCAGCCACTGGTGCGCTGGTTGGGCGGTCGGCGCTGGCAGCAGTTGCACCGGCTGGTGTACCTGGCGGCAGGCCTTGCCATCCTGCACTTTTTCTGGATGCGGGCCGGCAAGCGCGACTTTGCCGATGTGTTGCTCTATGGCGGCATTCTGGCCGCGTTGCTGCTGGCACGGGTGGCATTGCGCTGGCGGGCTACGCCCTCAAAAATAGCGAAAAAGATAGCTGTTCGCGCTTGATGGATAAGCGCTGGAAAGCTATTTGATTCGATTCTCGCGAATGCCGATGGTGATTACCGTGCAGGCACCAGCCGCTCGCTGCGAAAGATATCGCTGACCGATTCGCGCTCGCGGATCAGGTGGGCCGCGCTGCCATCCACCAATACCTCGGCGGGTCGTGCGCGGGTGTTGTAGGTGCTGCCCATGGCGCTGCAGTAGGCGCCGGCGGACAGCACGGCGAGCAGGTCGCCCGGCTGCACCGCCAGCGCCCGATCACGCCCCAGCCAGTCGCCGCTCTCGCAGATCGGGCCGACCACGTCGTACACCTGCGTTTCGCCGGCAGGCTTCTCGGTGAGCGGCACGATGCCGTGGAAGGCCTCGTACATCATCGGGCGTGGCAGGTCGTTCATCGCCGCATCCACGATGCAGAAATTCTTCTGCTCGCCGGGCTTGAGGTACAGCACCTCGGTGAGGCAGACACCGGCGTTGCCCACCAGCGAGCGGCCCGGCTCGATCATCAGCATGCGCTCGCCATAGCCGCGCGCATCGAGCCTGGCCAGCAGCTGGGCCCAGAGCGCATCGGCGGCTGGCGGCGTATCGCCCTGGTAATCGATGCCCAGGCCGCCGCCAAAATCGATGTGTTCGATCACGATGCCCGCAGCTTCGATGGTCTGCACCAGGTCGATCACGCGGTCCATGGCATCCAGGTAGGGCGTGGCTTCGGTGATCTGCGAGCCGATGTGGCAGTCGATGCCCTTGACATGCAACCCCGGCAGGCTGGCCGCGCGCCGGTAGGTGGCGAGCACGCGCTCATGCGCGATACCGAACTTGTTGCCCTTGAGCCCGGTGGAGATATAGGGGTGCGTCTTGGCGTCGACGTTGGGGTTGACGCGGATACTCACTGGCGCGCGCACGCCCAAGGCCTGGGCCACGCTGCTGAGCACTTCCAGCTCGGCCTCGCTTTCGACATTGAAGCACCCTATGCCCGCCTTGAGCGCTTGTTGCATCTCGCCGCGCGTCTTGCCAACGCCCGAAAACACCACGGTGGATGGATCGCCGCCCGCTGCCAGCACGCGCTCCAGTTCACCAGCGGAAACGATGTCAAACCCGCATCCAGCCTGCGCAAACAGCTGCAATATGGCGAGTGACGAATTGGCCTTCATCGCATAGCAGATGCGCGCCTTGCGGCCGGCGAAGCCGCGCTGGTAGGCGGCCAGCGCCTGCAGCATGGCGGCACGCGAATACACGTACAGCGGTGTGCCGTGCTGCGTTGCGAGATCGGCGAGGCGAACGCCTTCAAGCTGCAACTGCCCCCGGGCGTAGTGCAGCTGGGGATGTCCGGGCATGGGGGAGGGGTTCATGGTTGGGTGGCCGGTGGAGCGGCCTTCTTGGCGTCGGTGGTCGGGGCTGGCGTGGCAGGGGCAGCTGCAGCGGGCGATGCCGCTGGCGGCGTGGGCAGGCGCAGCGGCCCGCGCTGACCGCAGGCGCCCAGTGCGAGCGCGCTGGCCATGAGCGCCGTGGTGAGCAGAAAGCCTTTGGTCATGGTTTTGCGGTCGATGGTCAATGGCGGAAAAGATCCAGGATGCGGCTGCGCTCCTCGGCTGCAGGCGGGGGCGGAGCGTCGTTGCCCACGGGCGCGCTGCCCGCGCCGGTATCCGGCGCCAGACTGGTCACGCCGGCGCCGCGTGCGTATTCGTCGTAGTACCACTCGCCGCCCACATTGGTCACGCCCGGCGGTACCGTCGGCTGCGTCACCGGCACGCCCTTGAGCGCGTACTGCATGAAATCGATCCAGATCGGCAGCGCCAGCCCGCCACCGGTCTCGCGGCTGCCGAGGTTGCGCGGCTGGTCGTAGCCTATCCAGGTGATGGCGGTCACCGTGGGCTGAAAGCCGGCAAACCAGGCATCCTGCGAGTCGTTGGTGGTGCCGGTCTTGCCGTACAGGTCAGGGCGCTTGAGCGTCGCCTGCGCGCGCGCTGCCGTGCCCGAGCGCGCCACTTCGTTGAGCAGGCTGTCCATCACGAAGGCGTTGCGCGGGCTGATGGCCTGCGCCAGAGTGTCGACGGCAGGTGGCTGGTACTGCGCCACTACACGGTCCTTCTGGTCCGTGATGCGTGTGATGAGGTAAGGGCTCACTAGATGGCCACCGTTGGCGAAGACGGAGTAGGCCGCCGCCATCTGCAAGGGCGTGACCGAGCCTGCGCCCAGCGCCATCGTCAGATAGGCCGGGTGCCTGGCGGCGTCAAAGCCGAAATGGGTCGCCCAGGTCTGTGCGGTCTTGGGGCCGATGGCCTGCAGGACCCGGATCGAGATCATGTTCTTGGATTTGGCCAGGCCTGTGCGCAGCGTCATCGGGCCGTCGTACTTGCTGTCGTAGTTTTTGGGCTCCCACGGCTTGCCGCCGGTCTGCTCGGCGCTGAAGAACAGCGGGGCGTCATCGATCACGGTCGAGGGCGTGAAACCCTTCTCCAGGGCCGCCGAATAAATGAAGGGCTTGAAGCTGGACCCCGGCTGGCGCCAAGCCTGGGTGACGTGGTTGAATTTGTTCTTCTGGAAGTCGAAACCGCCCACCAGCGCCTGGATGGCGCCGCTGCGCGGATCGATGGCGACGAAGGCGCCCTCCACTTCCGGCAGCTGGGTGATCTCCCAGGTCTGCTTGGGCGTCTGCACGATGCGCACCACTGCGCCGCGGCGCAGCTTGATGGCGGGTGGCGCCTTGTCGGCCAGGCCGGACTGCACCGGCTTGAGCCCGTCACCGGTGATCTCTATGGTCTGACCATCGGCGCGTGACACCACCACTTTTTTGGCACTGGCCTCCAGCACCACCGCGGCCAGCACTTCGCCATTGTCCGGGTGGCCGGCCAGGGTGTCATCGATCACGTCTTCGGCGGCTTCTGCTGCCGCCGGCAAGGTCACGAAAGCCTCTGGCCCGCGGTAGTGCTGACGACGTTCGTAATTCATGATGCCCTGGCGCAGGGCAGCATAGGCGGCGTCCTGTTCGCCCGCGCGCAGCGTGGTGTAGACATTGAGCCCGCGCGTGTAGGCATCGCTGCCGTACTGGGCATAGACCAGCTGGCGTGCCATCTCGGCGGCGTACTCGGCATGCACGCGCGTGCCTTCGCCCGGCGTACGCAGCTTGATCGGCTCCGCCTTGGCCGCCTTGGCCTGCTCGGCGGTGATGAAACCGTTCTCCAGCATGCGGTCAATGATGTAGAGCTGGCGCGCGCGTGCCCGCTTGGGGTTGCTGATCGGGTTGTAGGCCGAGGGCGCCTTGGGCAGACCCGCGAGCATGGCGGCCTCGCCGATGGTGATGGCCTTGAGCGGCTTGCCGTAATAGGCCTCTGCCGCAGCGGCAAAGCCATAGGCGCGGTTGCCCAGGTAGATCTGGTTCATGTAGATCTCGAGGATCTGGTTCTTCGTCAGCAGGTGTTCCAGCTTGAAGGTCAGCAGCAGCTCATAGATCTTGCGCGTGTAGGTTTTCTCCGACGACAGATAGACATTGCGCGCCACCTGCATGGTGATGGTCGACGCGCCCTGGCTCTTGATGCGCCCCAGGTTGGCCAGCGCCGCGCGCAGCACGCCCTTGTAATCCACGCCGCCATGTTCAAAGAAACGCGCGTCCTCCACGGCCAGCACCGCATTGGTCATGATGGGCGGGATGTCCTTGATCGGGGTGAGGGTGCGGCGCTCTTCGCCGAATTCCCCCAACAGCGCACCTTCGACCGAAAAAACCCGCAGCGGCAGCTTGGGGTGGTAGTCGGCCAGGTCCGAAATATCCGGCAGATGGGGATAGGCCATGGCCAGGCCAATGCCAATCAGCAGCACGCCCGCCGCCACGCCGGCCAATGCCAGACCGGCGAGCCACGCGAAGGCACGGATCACCCAATGGATTGCGGAGGTTTTCTTGGCAGGGGGAGTGGAGCGAGCGGATTCCGAAGGCATAACTGGCCCGTTGGCGGGAACCGGGCATTATAGAAATCACGCATCAGGGCCGGTTTCTGAATGCAAACACCAAGGAATCCGCGGCTGCGCCCGGCTGCATCCGCGTCGGCTTTTGACAACGTTTGGACGGCAAAAACGGGCTAATTCTCTTTCCTGCAGAACAACTTTGCTGCTAGCATGCAAGTGACGTGTCAACTTTTGTTGCATTGTTTAAAACATCCACGGGGGGTCACTTGATTTCATTGGGGTCGTTGTTCAGTCGCCAGCCGGCCCCCTTGTTGGGGATTGACGTGAGCTCGTCCAGTGCCAAATTGGTCGAACTCAGTCGTGACGCCGCCGGCGCGTGGGTGCTCGAGCGGTGTGCCATTGAACCCCTGGAGCAGGGCTGGATCACCGATGGCAACATCGAAAAATTCGACGAAGTGGCCGACGCCGTGAAGCGCCTGGTCAAGAAGAGCGGCTCGCGCACCAAGAACGTCGCGCTCGCGCTGCCCAGTTCGGCAGTGATCTCCAAACGCATCACGCTGCCTGCGGACATGACCGACCAGGAAATGGAAGTGCAGGTGGAGTCCGAGGCCAATCAATACATACCGTTTTCGCTCGACGAGGTGAGCCTGGATTTCTGCGTCATTGGCCCGAGCAAGACGGCACCGGGCGATGTGGATGTGCTGATTGCCGCATCGCGGCGCGAGCGGGTGCAGGACCGCGAAGGCTTGGCTGAGGCGGCGGGCCTGAAGTCCGTGATCGTGGATGTTGAGTCGCATGCCGCCAGGCTGGCCGCCGGGCGTCTGGTGCAGGAGATGCCGAACAAGGGCCAGGATGCGGTGGTGGCCCTGTTCGAGGTCGGCTCCATGACCACCAGCATGCAGATCATGCGCAACGACGAGGTGCTGTACGAGCGTGATCAGGGCTTTGGTGGCGCGCAATTGACGCAGCACATCGTGCGCCAATACGGGTTTTCGCTCGAAGAGGCGGAAACCAAGAAGCGCAACGACGATCTGCCCGAGGATTACCGCAGCACGGTGCTGCAGCCTTTCGTCGAAGGCATGGCGCAGGACATTGGGCGCGCCTTGCAGTTTTTCTTCACCAGCACACCGTATAACCGGGTGGATCGCATTTTGATCGCTGGTGGTTCGGCGGCGCTGCAGGGGCTTACCGAGGCGGTGACGGCGGGCACCGGGTTTGCTGCCGCCATCGCCAATCCGTTTGATGGCATGGAAGTCGGCGGGGCAGTGCGTGCCAAGAAAATGGCGCGCGAGGCACCCGCCTACCTGACGGCATGCGGCCTGGCCATGCGGAGGTTTCTGCAGTGATATTGATCAACCTGCTCCCGCACCGCGAAGCCGCGCGCAAGCGCCGCCGTGAGTCGTTTCAGGCCGTCATGCTGCTGTCGGCCATCGTCGGCCTGCTGATCGCCGGTGGCATTTATCTCTGGTTCCAGAACATGATCCAGAACCAGCAGGAACGCAACAACTTCATCAAGAGTGAAACAGCCATCCTTGAAAAGCAGATCGCCGAAATTGCCAATATTGAACAAGAAATCGCGGCCCTGAGCGCGCGGCAGAAAGCCGTCGAGGATTTGCAGGCAGACCGCAATCTGCCCGTGCACATGCTCAATGAATTGGTGCTGCAGTTGCCTGACGGGGTCTACCTCACGAGCCTTGGGCAGACCAACCAGACCGTCAGCCTCAAGGGGATGGCGCAATCCAATGAGCGCGTCTCGGAAATGTTGCGCAATCTGTCGGACAACACGCCGTGGTTCTCCAAGCCGCAGCTGGCGGAAATCGTGGCAGCCAACATCTCGCTTTCGCCGCGTGACCAGCGCCGTGTGGCGGCATTCACCCTCAGTTTCAACCTTGCACGCAGCGCTGAAGCCAAGAAAGCGGCTGAACAGGCGACTGCGACCACTGGGAAGAAATAGCCATGGCGACAAAGAACAAAAAGCAGGGGGTCGATTTCGCCAAGATCCAGGAGGGTTTGCGGCGGCAGTTCCAGAATCTCGACCCCAAGGACCCATCGCTCTGGCCCCAGCTTCCCAAGGTGCTGTTGTGCATTGGCATTGCGGTTGTGGTGGCGGCAGCGCTCTGGTTTGCCAAGATCAATGAATACCAGGACGAATTGACGGCCGAACAGGCGAAGGAACAGTCACTCAAGGACGATTACCAGAAAAAGCTGGTCAAAGCGGTCAGCCTGGATGCGCTCAAGAAGCAGCGCGAGCAAATCCAGCAATATGTGATTCAGCTCGAGAAACAACTGCCGAGCAAGGCCGAGATGCCGGCGCTGCTGTCGGATATCAACCAGGCCGGCCTGGGGCGAAGCCTGCAGTTCGAATTGTTCCGTCCGGGGCAGATCATCACGCGCGATTACTACGCAGAGCTGCCGATTGCCATTCGCGTGACCGGGCGTTACCACGACATGGGTGAGTTTGCGTCGGACGTTGCCAAGCTGTCGCGTATCGTGACGCTCAACGATTTGAAGGTCGCGCCTGTCGATGCCAAGGATGCCCCTGGGGGCGTACTGAGAATGGATGCCACGGCGCGCACATTCCGCTACCTGGATGCCAGTGAGATCGAAGCTCAAAGACAGGCCGCGGCGGCCAAGGACAAGAAACAATGATGATGCGCCAATCAGCATTTCTTGCACTTGCCTGCGCCGCCACCCTTCTGGCGGGTTGCCAGCCGTCCGGGCAGGATGATCTGCGCCAGTGGATGGCAGATTTGAAGGCCAATACCAAGCCGCGTGTCACTCCGTTGAAGGAGCCGGTCCAGTTTGTTCCCCAGGCCTATGTGGCGGAAAGCGGTACCGACCCGTTCAATCCGCAGAAACTCACCCAGGCCTTGCGCCGCGATTCTCAGGATGTGGCAAGCAATGCGTCGCTGATTGCGCCTGAACTTGCAAGACGCAAGGAGCCTTTGGAAGCCTACCCGCTGGACACCATCAAGATGGTGGGCAGCATGACCAAGAGCGGCAAACCCACTGCGTTGGTGACGGTCGACAAATTGCTGTACCAGGTCCAGGTGGGCAACTACTTGGGACAAAACTACGGGAAGATTCTGGCCATTACAGAGACAAACATGCAAATAAGAGAAATTGTCCAGGATCAATCAGGAGATTGGGTGGAGCGCATGACGACGCTTGATTTGCAAGAGGGAACCGGGAGTACAAAATGATGACGCGTAATGCCCATGTTGTTGCCAGATATTCCCGGGCGGCCGTTGCAGCCTTGGCGCTGGGTTTGGCTGCTGCCGGCGCTCATGCAGCCGGTGCGATTGAATCGGTGACCGGTTTTTCGCAAGGAGGTGCCGACGTATTGCGCATTGAGTTGTCGGAGGCTCCGGCGCAATTGCCCACTGGTTTTTCCATCCAGAGCCCGGCCCGCATTGCGCTGGATTTTGCCGATGTCACGAATGCCATGGGGCGCTCCCTCGTTGAGATCAACCAAGGCAACGTCCGCACGGCCAACGTGGTGCAGGTGGGCAATCGCACGCGCGTGGTGCTCAACCTCAAGCAGCCCACCACTTACCGGTCCGAGCTGCAGGGCAAGACGGTGGTGGTGTCGCTCGAACCGGTGGCCGGCGCTTCGGTGGCCATGACGCCGGTGGTGGCGCAGGCTGCCACCGCGCCCGCGGCGGCTACTGCCGATGTCACGGCGCTCAAGGATCTGGATTTCAAGCGCACGGCCGACGGTGCCGGCCGGGTTGTTCTGCAACTGGGCAGCAGCGATGTTGGCGTGGATGTGCAGCAGCACGGCAAGGACCTGGTGCTGGATATTCCCCGCACCACGCTGCCGGAAGGCTTGCGCAGGCGCCTGGATGTCACCGATTTCGGCACCCCGGTGCAGACGATCACCGCCACGCAGCAGGGTGAGCGCGTGCGCATCACCATCAAGGCCGTGGGTGATTGGGAACACAGCGCCTACCAGAGCGATCAGCAGTTTGTGGTGGAGGTGCGCGCCAAGAAGGTGGATTTGAACAAGCTTGCGCAAGGCCCGAATTACACCGGGGAAAAGCTCTCGCTGAATTTTCAGAACATCGAAGTGCGCTCGCTGCTGCAGGTGATTGCCGACTTCACCAACTTCAACATCGTCACCTCCGATACGGTTACGGGCTCCTTGACCCTGCGCCTGAAGGATGTTCCCTGGGATCAGGCGCTGCAGATCATCATGGATGCCAAGGGCTTGGGTATGCGCAAGACCGGCACGGTGCTGTGGATCGCGCCCAAGGACGAGCTCGACGAGCGCGAGAAGAAAGATCTGGAAGCGCTCAAGGCCAAGCAGGGGCTGGAACCGCTGCGCTCACAGGCCTTCCAGCTCAACTATGCCAAGGCCACCGATCTGATGACCCAGCTCACTGGCGGCACCTTGCCGGGTGTGAGTGCTTCGTCAGGTTCCGGCGGCAACAACAACCGCTTCTTGTCCGAGCGCGGCAGCGTGATGGCCGAGCCCAGGACCAACCAGCTGTTCGTCACCGACATTCCCGGCAAGCTCGAAGAGGTGGCAAGGCTGATCCAGTCGCTGGATGTGCCGGTGCGCCAGGTGATGATCGAGGCGCGCATTGTCGAGGCGCGTGATACTTTTGGGCGGTCGTTGGGCGTGCGCCTGGGCGGCGGCGATCTGCGGGCGCAAAAGGGCGGTGACGGCGGGTATGGCCTCTTTGGCAACAACCGCGTGGCACTGGGTACCGATTACACCAATGCGACCAACTCCACTGGATTTGGCGGCCCGGTGAACGTGGGCGGAAATTTCGTCAATCTGCCGGCGTCGCTCTCGGGAATGACGAGTGGCGGAACGTTCGCCTTGTCGATTTTCAACGCCGCGGCCAATCGCTTCCTTTCCTTGGAGTTGTCGGCGATGGAAGCCGATGGTCAAGGCAAGATCATTTCCAGCCCGCGCGTCATTACGGCGGACCAGACAAAAGCGATCATCAAACAGGGTACGCAAATACCGTATTCGCAAACGGCACCCAATGGCGCCACCACGGTGGCCTTCAAGGACGCCGTACTCCAGCTGGATGTGGCGCCGCAAATCACGCCGGAAGGCAACATCATCTTGCAGCTCGATGTGCACAAGGACAGTGTCGGCCAGATGACGGATACCGGTGTTCCTGCGATCGACACCAAGCAGATCACCACCCAGGTGCTGGTGGAAAACGGCGGCACCGTCGTGATTGGCGGCATCTTTGAGCTGGAAGAAACCAGCCAGGTCAACAAGGTGCCATTCCTGGGGGATGTCCCGATCGTCGGCAACCTGTTCAAGAACACCACCAAAACCGCGGACAAACGCGAAATGCTGGTCTTCATTACACCCAAGGTCATTTCTGATCGTGGGCCGATACGTTGAATTTCGAAGGTAGAGAGCACATGAAAATCCTGAAAAATTTGGTACTTTCTGCGGCGGTTGCCGTGTTGGCGGTGGCTTGTGGCGGCGGTGGCGGCAGCCCCGGTGAAACACATGCGCCTTACCAGATCACCTTGCGGGCGGAGCGCACGCAGTTGCCGATCAACATCAACAATGTCGGTCCGGGCATAGGTGCTTATGCACCCTACACCACAGTCCTTTACGTCAATGCGACGGATGGCGGCAACGCGATCCCGAATGGTGAAGACGGGGTATTTTCGTGCAACGCGTCCGGCGGTCTGTCTTCGGGGCCGCTGTACTATCTGGATGGAAAAGATGAACACAGCACCGACGTGACGCAGCCGGACGGCAGCGTGGTCAAGGTGCCCAATGCCTATCGATCGATTACCCTGCCCTCCAACGCGGGCGGTGCATCCTTCCATTTCCATGCGGGCGACAAGAGCGGCGTAGCGACGATTACCTGCTCGGTGACCGACCCGCGTGACAAGCGCCAGGTGTCGGCGAGCGTTTCCATCACCGTGGGTGCAGCGACACGCAGTCCGGCTCGAGCCGATGCCTTCACGCAGGTGCCGGGTTACTTGGGGACGCGCAACAATCCCAACCACATTGCTTCCACCGTGGCGATCCAGGCAAGAGTGTGGGACGATGCCAACCAACCAGTGCCTGATCCCGGTGCGGCCAATGTCCAAGTGCGTATCAAACCCGTGGGCAATCCGGCGGAAGTGGGTGCCACCTTGCTGCAGGGCGGTGCGGGTGGCAGCAGCGTCATCCAGTTCCCGACCTTGAACGGAATCGCGCAGTTTTCATTGGCGAGTGGCTCGAACAACGGACCGATCATTCTGGAGGTGACCTCGGATCGGGCAGACAACAATGTGGCCAATGGCATCCAGGACCCAGTGACCTCGTTGATGCAGGTCTACGCGGTCAACGAGCTGGCAACCGTGCCTTTGGTGATTGCCGAAACTGACCTTGGAACCGCAAATACCGGCGTTGAGTACGTTCGCTCGCTGGTGGCCAGCGGCGGCATGCCGCCTTACACGTGGGTGGTTGCAGGCTTGCCCAGCGGTTTGACGGCCGATGACACGGGTGTTGTCAGCGGCACGGTGGACGCGCCGCCCGGGAATTACGCGGTCAGGATCAAGGTGACCGATGCCAATGGGACGACGCAAGAAGCCAGCGCCAAGATCGTTGTCGAGCGCGGTATCGCGCCGGAAGATTTCGTGGTGGCTGGTTGCCCGGCGTCGCAGGACATCAATACTGCGTGCGCGATTGGCAGCGTTGCGCAAGGGAAAAAGTTCTCCTACGCGTTTACCGCATCCGTTCCAGGTGTCACGTGGTCGTTTTCCGGTCTGCCGGCGTGGTTGAGTGGCAGCTCCTCTGGTGCAGTGGGCATTGTTTCGGGCACGGCGCCTGCGGATGCTGTTCCGCTCGTACCTCCGTCAGTCGTAGGCCCCTACAGCTTCTTCGTCACGGCCACTTCAGGGAGCACGTCGGTGACACGGCAAGTGGTCGTCACGGTGAACTGAACCGACTGGCGTAGGCTGGAGCGGCGCGGCCTCTCCAGGCTGCGCCCATTTCGAGGCTCGATCCCCAGCCACGTGCTGGGGATTCCTTTTTCTGCCGTTGCCAGCAAACAGGAAAGTGTGGGTGTATATGGGGATGGAAACTCTGTCCGTATGCCTTGAAGACCGTAGCTATGACATCGTGATTGGGCATTCAGTGTCGGACATGGAGTTGTTGCGCCAGCGTCTGCCAGACGGGGTCGATACCCTCGTTGTCACCAACGACACGGTGGCTGCGCTGTACGCGAATAGGTGGTGTGCAGAGCTGGCGCCGCACTATCAGAAAGTCCATGTGGTGATCTTGCCCGACGGCGAAGCCCACAAAGACTGGCAAACCCTGAACCTGATCTTCGATGCCCTGCTCACCCACGGTTGCGACCGCAAGACCGTGCTCTATGCGCTGGGCGGCGGCGTGGTCGGCGACATGACGGGCTTTGCCGCTGCCTGCTACATGCGCGGCGTGCCTTTCGTGCAGGTGCCCACCACGCTGCTCGCGCAGGTGGATTCCAGCGTGGGCGGCAAGACGGCGATCAACCATCCGCTGGGCAAGAACATGATCGGCGCGTTTTATCAGCCCAAGCTGGTGATCTGCGACCTTTCCACGCTCGATACGCTGCCCGAGCGCGAGTTGTCGGCAGGCCTCGCCGAGGTGATCAAGTACGGGCCGATCGCCGACATGGCGTTTTTCGCATGGCTGGAGGCTCAGATGGACGCGGTGCGCGCGCGCGACAAGGAGACGCTGGCCTACGTGGTCAGGCGCTGCTGCGAGATCAAGGCCGAGGTGGTGGGGCAGGACGAGCGTGAATCGGGGCTGCGTGCCATTCTGAATTTCGGCCACACCTTTGGTCATGCGATCGAGACTGGCATGGGCTATGGCGTCTGGCTGCATGGCGAGGGCGTGGCGGCGGGCATGGTGATGGCGGCGGAGCTCTCGCGGCGTCTGGGGTTGGTGGATGCGGCTTTCGTGGCGCGCCTGCGCGCGCTGATCGAGCGCGCCGGCCTGCCCACGCGCGGGCCGGTGCTCGACGCGCGCGACAACGCCGGGCATTACCTGGAGCACATGCGCGTGGACAAGAAGGCGGAGGCGGGCGAAATCCGCTTTGTGCTTATTGATGGGCCGGGCCGCGCTGTGGTGCGCGCCGCGCCGGATGCGCTGGTGCGTGAGGTCATTGACGCGTGCTGCAGCGACTGAAACTATCAACAAGATAGCTTTCAGCGCTTGCCAGTAGTGCGTCAGAGCCTGTTTTCATGATGATTTTTGAACTTGCGCCCTATGCCTGCCATCCCGAGCGCACACGGGGCAGGCGTCATCCGGTCGCGCCGGATGCCACGCGCAGCGAGTACCAGCGCGACCGCGACCGCATCGTGCATTCGTCGGCGTTCCGGCGGCTGGAATACAAGACACAGGTGTTCGTGAACCATGAGGGCGACCTGTTTCGCACGCGACTCACGCATTCGCTGGAGGTGGCGCAACTCGGGCGCTCGATTGCGCGCTCGCTGCGGCTGGATGAAGACCTGGTGGAGGCGATCTGCCTGGCGCACGACCTGGGCCACACGCCGTTTGGCCATGCGGGGCAGGAGGCGCTCAACGGCTGCATGCGCGAATGGGGTGGGTTTGAGCACAACTTGCAGAGCCTGCGCGTGGTGGACGCGCTGGAAGAGCGCTACCCGGCGTACGACGGCTTGAATCTGACCTTTGAGGCGCGCGAGGGCATTCTCAAGCACTGCTCGCGCCGCAATGCTGAATCGATAGAGGCGCGTGAGCCCGGCGGTGTGGCGTCGCGCTTTCTGCATGGCGGACAGCCCAGCCTGGAGGCGCAGCTGTGCAACCTGGTCGACGCAATTGCCTACTGCGCGCACGATGTGGACGATGGCGTGCGCTCCGGCCTGATCACGCTGGCGCAACTGCAGCAGGTGCCCTTGGTGCAACAATGCATGGCGCAGGTGCTCGCGCAGTACCCGCAACTCGATGAGCGGCGCCTGCGCCACGAGACGATACGGCGCCTGCTGAGCAGCCAGGTCTATGACGTGATCGCGACGACGCGGGCGGCGCTGGATGCGGCGCAACCGGTGGATGTACGGGCGGTGCGGCAGATGCCCCGGCTGGTGGCGTTTTCCGCGGGAATGCAGGCGTGCATGGCCGAGTTGCGTGATTTTCTCTTCGGTCAGCTCTATCGCCACCCGCAGGTGGTGCAGACCATGGCGGCGGCGCAGCAGGTGGTGCGCGAGCTGTTTGGCATGTACCAATCCGATGCCGGGCAGATGCCCGCGGCGCAGGCGATGAAGGCGGCTGCGGCAGGGCCGGCGCAGCGCGCACGTGCGGTGGCGGATTTCATTGCCGGCATGACGGACCGCTACGCACTGCGCGAGCACGAACGCCTGACCGGGCGCAGACTGCTGGCATGAATCCGCGCGCTGATCCGGGCATCCGCATTGCGCTGATCGTCGTTTTGGCGGGAGTAGCGGCGGCGCTGCACATCGCCAAGCTGCCGCCGGCGGTGCCGGTGCTGCAGCGCGAACTGGGCATCACGCTGGTACAGGCAGGTTTTTTGCTGTCGCTGGTGCAGCTGGCATCGATGGGCCTGGGCATCGTCGCCGGGCTCACGGGCGATGGCATAGGGCTCAAGCGCAGCATGCTGATCGGGCTGGCGCTGCTCACGCTGGCGGGTTTTGTCGGCGGTTTTGCGCACACCGTGGGCGCATTGCTGGTGTTGCGCGCGGTGGAGGGCCTGGGTTTTCTCATGACCACGGTGCCCGCACCCAGCCTGATTGCGCGCAGCGTCAAATCGATGCAACGCACGCGCATGCTGGGCGTCTGGGGCAGCTTCATGCCGTTTGGCACGGCGCTGGCGCTGCTGGCCGGGCCGGGCATCATGGGCCTGATAGCCTGGAATGGCTGGTGGTGGCTGATTGCATCGGTCTCGCTGGCGATGTTCTTTTGGCTCGCGCGCAGCGTGCCGCATGACCCGCCGCATTTCGCCGCTGGCGGCCAGGCGTGGCGCTCGCGCCTCACGCAGACGCTCGCTGCCCGCGGGCCCTGGCTGGCAGCCCTGACCTTTGCCGTGTATTCGGCGCAGTGGCTCTCGGTCATCGGCTTTTTGCCAGCGCTCTACCAGGCCTCGGGCTGGACGGGCACGCTGGGCGCCGTGCTCACGGCGGGCGTGGCAGGCGTCAACATGATCGGCAATATTCTGGCCGGACGCCTGCTGGCGCGCGGCGTGGCGCCGCGGCTGGTACTTTGGGGCGCGTTTGGCGCGATGGCGCTGGGCGCCTTTCTGGCATTTGCCAGCGTGACGGAGCAGGCGCCGGTGCTGCGCTATGGCGGGGCGCTGCTGTTCTCCGCCCTGGGCGGCATGATTCCCGGCGGGCTGTTCGGCCTGGCACCGCGCCTGGCGCCGAGCGATCAGACGATCTCCACCACCATGGGCTGGATACTGCAGTGGTCTGCCATCGGTCAGTTCATCGGCCCGCCGGTGGTCGCCTGGGTGGCAAGCCAGGTTGGCAACTGGCAGTGGACCTGGGTGATTCTGGGCGGATGCAGCCTGTGCGGCATGGTGTTGGCGTGGGCAATCGAGCGGCATCTCAAGCGGGTTGCGGTTTAATTCGGCATGGATCCAACGCTTGAAGACACCGTCATTGCCGATACCCGCCGCTGGCTGGAGCGCGCGGTGATTGGCCTCAACCTGTGCCCGTTCGCCAAGGGCGTGGAGGCAAAAGGGCAGATCCATTTTGCCGTCAGCCGCGCACAGGATGAGCGCGGCGTGCTCTCGGATTTGCAGCGCGAGCTGCAAGCGTTGGCAGAGGCCAATCCGGAGCAGCGCGACACCACCTTGCTGATGCTGCCGTTCGCCTTCCAGGATTTCCTCGCGTTCAATGATTTCCTTGAACTGGCCGACGACCTTGTGGAGACCATGGACCTGGCGGGCATTCTGCAAGTGGCGCCATTTCATCCGCGCTTTCAGTTCGCCGGCACCGCGCCCCAGGATGCGAGCAACAACACCAACCGCGCACCCTATCCCACGCTGCACCTGCTCCGCGAAGCAAGCATCGACCGCGCGGTGGAGCAGTTCCCCGAGGCCGAGACCATCTTTGAACGCAACATCGAGGTGGTCGAGACGCTGGGTGCCGAGGGCTGGGCGGCGCTGGATGTCGGCGCGCGCTGCCCTGTGCATCCGACGGACCCGCAGGAGCCGCAATGACGCAGCGGCGTGCGGGGGCAGGGCAGGACGCGGCCCGCGCAGCAGTGCTGGCCGAGCTGCGCCCGGGGCAGTCCGTGGCCTTGCTGCAGGAACTGCACATCCTCACACGCGACGGCCTGATGAACCAGGATTCGCGGCGCAAGCTCAAGCAGGTCTACCACCTCTACCAGTTCATCGAGCCTTTGCTGCAGGAGTTGGCGCGGGACGGGCACGCACCGCTGCTGGCCGACCACGGCGCGGGCAAGTCGTATCTGGGCTTCATCCTCTATGACCTGTTCTTCAAGCCACTGGGGCGTGGCGAGGTCACAGGCATCGAGTGGCGCGCCGAGCTGGTACAGCGCTCGCGCGAGCTGGCGGCGCGCCTGGGCTTTGCGCGCATGCGTTTTCTGGACATGGCGGTGGCCGATGCCGCCGCGCAGGCCGATCTGCCCGAGCGCTTTGACCTCGTGACCGCGCTGCACGCCTGCGATACGGCGACGGACGACGCGATCACCTTTGGCCTGGCCAAGCAGGCGCAGGCCATGGTGCTGGTGCCCTGCTGCCAGGCCGAGGTGGCGCGAGGGCTGCGGCAGAACAAGGCCTTCAATCTGGCGCGCACGCCGCTGGCCGAGCTCTGGCGTCACCCCATCCACACGCGTGAGATCGGCAGCCAGATCACCAACGTGCTGCGCTGCCTGCGCCTGGAGGCCAGTGGCTACCAGGTGACGGTGACCGAACTGGTGGGCTGGGAGCACAGCCTGAAGAACGAGCTCATCATCGCGCGCTTCACCGGGCAGAAGAAGCGCAGCGCACGCGAGCGCTTGACGGCCATCCTCGATGAGTTCGGCCTGCGCCAGACGCTCGGCGCACGTTTCGGCCTTGACGCCTAAAACGACACCCGCAGACCAATGGCGATATTGCGCCCCATGAGCGGCGCGGCGGTCTTGATGTAAGAGGTGTGGGCGTAGGCCAGGCGGTTGGTGAGGTTGCTCGCGCGCACGTAGAACTGCCAGGGCGTGCCATCGGCCCACTGGCTGTTGTAGGTGGCGCCCAGGCTGAGCATGCCGTAGCCCGGGGTGGAGGTTTCAAACTCTGCGATGCGGTTCTGGCGCATCACTTGCACCCATTCAATCTGGCCGTCCCAGCGCTGCCAGGCGGCGTCCAGCCGCAGGCCGGCGCGCGCGGCGGGAATGCGCGGCAGCTGTCCGCCG
Organism: Comamonas sp. SCN 65-56; assembly: GCF_001724135.1. Lineage (GTDB taxonomy): Bacteria > Pseudomonadota > Gammaproteobacteria > Burkholderiales > Burkholderiaceae_C > Comamonas_C. The sequence continues at coordinate 241,211 of NZ_MEDS01000001.1, forward strand.
GTGCTCAGGCGTGCGTGCACCAGATCGCCGAACAACGTCACGCCCAGGTGGCGCGTCAGGCGTTGGCGCAGCTGCGCTTCCAGGCCGCGGAAGGTGGCGTCCTGCTGGCTGTACTGCAGCAGCTGCAAACCATTGAGCTCATCGAGCGTGCGGCCATAGATGTAGTTCTTCACGCGGTTGTGGAACACGCTTGCGCTGAACGTCGTGTCGCCCGCGGTCTTGCGCAGCGCCAGGTCGATGGATTGCGCCGTCTCGGGGCTCAGGTTGGGGTTGCCGCGCTCGAAGGTGCTGGTGGCCAGGTGCAGGCCGTTGGCGTAGAGCTCCTCGGCCGTGGGCATGCGCCGCGCGTGGGTGAGCGAGGTCGAGAGCTGGTAGCCGGGCGTGAACTTCCACACCGCGGCGAGCGATGCGGAGCTGCCGTGGTGCCGACGGGTGAGGCCTGCATCCAGCGCATCCACGCTTTGGTGCTCCTGGCGCAGCGCACCTTCGACGCGCCATTGCTGCCACTCGAACTGCTGCAGCACGAACGCGCTGGTGCGCCGCGTGGTGGTGGGTTGCACATAGGCCTCTTCGCCCAAGGCGCTGAAGCGACGCTCGCTGGTCTGCAGCCCGAACACGCCGCGCCAGCCGCCGATCGACTCTTGTTGCAGTTCTATGCGCAGGTTGCGCGCCTGGTTGCGAAAGGTGGTGGCGATGCTGCCGTCCTCCACCTCGTCGTGGCGGTAGCCGGTCACGCCGGCGCGCAGGCGCATGGCGGCAATGCCGGCAAAGGGCTGGCGCAGCTCGCCGCGCAGATCCCAGCGCTTGCTGCGCAGGTTCACCACCGGTATGTCGCCGGGGGCGTGCGCGTCATCGCTGCCGTGGCCATGTCCGTCGTGACCGCCGCAGTGCAGGTGGTCGCCATGGGTATGGCAGTCCTCGTCGGTGTGGTTGTGCCCGGGCAGGCCGTAGCGCGCGGTCTGTCGCGTGTACGCCAGGCCCAGGGTGCCACGGTCGGTGATCCACGACAGGCCCAGGCTTGCGTTATCGGTGTGGTTGAAGCTGCCGGGTACGGCGGCACCACCGCCCCAGCCGCTGCCGACGCGGTAGTCGCCCGCAGCGCGCGCCAGGCCTTGCACATGCACGGCGAGTTGACCCGCGCCGCCGGTGAGCTCGAAGGCGCCGGTTGTTTCGCGCGCCGCCGTAGTGCCGCGCAGCTCGGCGCTGCCCGCGATGCCGTTTTCGGGGATGGCCGTCGGGATCTTGTTGTCAAGCACATTGACCACGCCGCCGATGGCGCCACCGCCGTGGATCAGCGCCGAGGGGCCGCGCAGCACCACGATCTGGCGCGCCAGCAGGGGCTCGACGACGACCGCGTGGTCCGGGCTGACGGAAGAGGCGTCCTGCACTTCAGAGCCGTCGGTGAGAATCTGCACGCGCGGCCCGTCCATGCCGCGGATCACCGGGCGGCTGGCTCCGGCGCCGAAGTGCGTGGCCTGGATGCCGGGTTCGCTGTCAAGCGTGTCGCCCAGCGTGGCTGCACGTCGGCGCACGAGTTCACCGCCCTCGAGCACGATCACGGGCGTGGCCATGTCGCCGCTGGCCTGCTCCAGACCGCTGGCCGAGACAGTGACAGAGGGCAGGGCTGCGGGTGCTGCATCCTGGGCCTGCGCAGGGTGCAGGCTGCTGCCAAGCAGCGTGGTGACAAGCAGGGCAAGGCGCACCTGCGAGGGAGGGAGAAAGGGGTAGCGCATGAAAACATTCCTGAAATGGCCGTGCCGCCGCTGCAGGCGGCGGTCCGCTCTGAAAGCAAAGGGTTCAAAGCAAAAACGGCTGTAGCGCTTGATAGGACAAGCGCTGTCAGCTATCAAAACAGGGGATTCAGGCTTGGGGAGGGGCGCGCGCCAGGAATGGCAGTGCCGCGTGTGCGCGTGGCGTCTGCGCCGCAGGCTCCGACGGGCACGCAGGCACTGCGTGCGTGAGAGGTGGGATCCACGCCGTCGCAGGCGCGCCACCGTGGATGAGCTGGTCAAGCAGTTGGCATTCCGCTGCGTCGTGACCAAGGAAGAGTGCGCTCAGCCCCTTTGCAACCACCTGGGGTGCGGCGGTGCTGACCGCCGTGGGCAGGTGCAGCATGCGGTGCATGCCAACCAGCGCGGGGGCGAGCACCAGCGCGAGCGCCAGCGTCCACAGCACAAGGCGACGGGACGGGCTGGGGCGGCTCGGTGGAGGTGGCAAGCGCATGGCGATCCCCGGATCGTAGTGCAAGGCTGATCAATGGGACAATACAAAGCTTTGCTGCATACCCATTCGAGGATCCAAGACCATGAAAAAATTTGCCTCCGTTGCCCTGCTGAGCCTGGGCGTGCTGCTGGCCGGCTGCTCCAAGCAGGAGAGCGCCGCACCGGCTGCTGCCCCCACCCCGGCCGCCGCCGCGCCTGCGGCCGTCACCAAGATCGTTGTCGGCCTGGACGACAACTTCCCACCCATGGGTTTCCGTGACGAAAAGAATGAACTGGTGGGCTTTGACATCGACATGGCCAAGGAAGCCGCCAAGCGCCTGGGCGTGCAGGTGGATTTCAAGCCCATCGACTGGAATGCCAAGGAAGCGGAACTCTCCGGCAAGCGCGTCGATGCATTGTGGAACGGCCTGACCATCACCGAAGAGCGCAAGCAGAACATCGCCTTCAGCGCGCCTTACATGGAAAACCACCAGATCATCGTGGTGCCGGCCGATTCCGCGATCAAGACCAAGGCCGATCTGGCGGACAAGGTGGTGGGTGCGCAGGAAGGTTCGAGCGCGGTCGATGCCGTCAAGAAGGAGGAGGCGGTATTCAAGTCGTTCAAGGAGTTCAAGACCTTTGGCGACAACGTCACGGCGCTCATGGATCTCTCGGCCGGGCGCCTCAATGCGGTGGTGGTCGACGAGGTGGTGGGGCGCTACTACGTGGCCAAGAAGCCCGACCAGTACGCCGTGCTGGAAGACAACTTCGGCACCGAGGAATACGGCGTCGGTCTGCGCAAGGACGACACCGAACTGCTGGGCAAGCTGGACAAGGTGCTGGCGGACATGAAGGCCGATGGTGCGGCGGCGAAGATTTCCGAACAATGGTTCGGCAAGAACATCGTCAAGTAACTCCGGGCGGTTTCTCCCTCCCCTCGCGCGGAGGGAAGTAAATTCCAGGCCCACGCATGGACTATTTCCTCTCACTTCTGGGGCCGCTCGCGCAGGGCGCGGTGGTGACCCTGAAGCTCTTTTTCATCACGGTGGCGCTGGCGTTGCCGCTCGGGCTGCTGCTGGCGCTGGGGCGGGTCTCGCACCTGCGCCCGCTCTCCGCGGTGGTGAATGGCTACATCTGGCTGATGCGCGGCACGCCGCTGATGCTGCAGATGCTGTTCATTTATTTTGCGCTGCCTTTCGTGCCGGTGATCGGCGTTCGCCTGCCGGATTTCCCTTCGGCCGTGGTCGCGTTCACGCTCAATTACGCGGCCTATTTCGCCGAAATTTTCCGCGCCGGCATTCTCTCGGTCGATCGCGGCCAGTACGAGGCGGCGCGGGTGCTGGGCATGAACTATCGCCAGACCATGCGGCGCATCGTGCTGCCGCAGATGGTGCGCAACATCCTGCCGCCGCTGTCCAACGAAACCATCACGCTGGTGAAGGACACCTCGCTCATCTACGTGCTGGCCCTGAATGATCTGTTGCGCGCTGCGCGCGGTATCGTGCAGCGCGACTTCACCACCTCGCCCTTCATCGTCGCTGCTGCCTTCTACCTCATCATGACGCTGGTGCTCACCTGGGGCTTTCAGCGGCTGGAGCGTCACCATGCCCGCTATGAGTGAGACAACGATGATTGCCGCGCAGGGCGTGAAAAAGCGCTTTGGCGACAACGAGGTGCTGCGCGGCGTCTCGCTGTCGATCGCGCGTGGCGAGGTGGTGGCGCTGATCGGGCCGTCGGGCTCGGGCAAAAGCACTTTTTTGCGCTGCCTGAACCAGCTGGAAACGATTGACGCCGGCGAGATCCGCATCGCCGGCGAAGTGCTTGCCAGCACCGACGCGCAGGGTCATTGCCGTTACGCACCTGAAGCCGAGGCACGCAGGCTGTGCCGCAAGAGCGGTATGGTGTTCCAGCATTTCAACCTGTTCCCACACCTCACCGTGCTGGAGAACCTGATCGAAGCACCGATGGTGGTCGCCGGCGTGGCGCGCGCCGAGGCGCTGGCGCGAGCGGAAAGGCTGCTGGCCAAGGTGGGCTTGTCGGTCAAGGCAGACAGCTACCCGGCGCGCCTGTCGGGCGGGCAGAAGCAGCGCGTGGCGATTGCGCGCGCGCTTTGCATGGAGCCTGAGATCATGTTGTTTGACGAACCCACTTCGGCACTCGACCCGGAGCTGACCGGCGAGGTCCTGCGCACCATGCGCGCGCTGGCCGAAGAGCGCATGACCATGCTGGTCGTCACGCACGAGATGGGTTTTGCACGCGAGGTGGCACACACCGTGGCCTTCATGGATGAAGGCGCCTTGCTGGCCAAACGCTCCGCGCAGGAATTTTTTGCCGATCCGGGGCATGAACGTGCACAGGCCTTTCTTGATCACATGCTGTGAGCGGCCCGCCGGCCGGCATGCGTCTGCGGCGCCGCTTATTCGCGGCCCTCTATTGGCACGCTGCGGTCTTGCCTTGCTGATGCTGCTGGCAGCGCCGGCCCATGCCCAGGGCAGTGCGCAGACTCAGGGCTGGAGCGACGAGCCACCCACCATCATGCGTTGGCTGGATGATGGCTATGCGGCTGAATTTCGTGGTGATCGAACGACCGCGCAAGAGCGTTACTGTGCGGCGGCGCGGGAGGGGAGCCTGGAAGGGCAGTACCGTCTGGGACGGCTGTTGTGGAAAACTGGTGCGTCGACGGAGCACACGATAGCCGCCACGCTGCTGGCCCTTGCGGCGCAACGCGGGCATGAAAAGGCACGCATCCTGCTTGCGGGCGAGTCCTCGGGTGACCAGTTGCCCGATTGCCTGAAGCCGAATGTCAGTCCATCAGAGCCAGCGTCGCCGGCGGTGGTGTCCGCCGAGGTGGTGGAACGCTATGTCGCCGGGCTGTCACCGGCGCAGCGGCGCCAGGCACGGCTGGTGGAGCGTTTGGCGCCGCGTTTTGCGGTTGACCCGCGCCTGGCACTGGCGATCGTGAAGGCGGAATCGAATTTCGACCCCTTCGCACTGTCGACGCGCAACGCCCAGGGGTTGATGCAGCTGATTCCGGAAACTGCCGAGCGCTACGGCGTGCGCGATGCCTGGAACGCGGAACAGAACGTCCGTGGCGGGCTGGCGCACCTGCGCTGGCTGCTGCAGCGTTTTGAAGGGGACATCGCCCTGGTGGCAGCGGCCTACAACGCCGGCGAAGGCGCGGTCAAGCAATACGGCGGGGTGCCACCCTTTGCCGAAACGCGTGAGTATGTCAAGCGCGTACTCGCGTTTTACCGTGCCAGCCACCATGTGGCACCGGATGCACAGGCGGTGGCTGGCAGGCACCCTTGAATCCGGGTACCGGCCGCAGCCCATCAGCTGAAAAAGCTGCGCTTGAGGCGTTCCGTCCAGCTTTCGGTTGAGGGCGAGTGCTTGGCACCACCTTTTTTCAGTGATTCTTCGAGCTCACGCAAGAGCTTGCGCTGGTATTCGGTGAGCTTGACGGGTGTCTCGACCACGATGTGGCAGTAGAGATCGCCGGGGTAGCTGGCGCGAATGCCTTTGATGCCCTTGCCGCGCAGGCGAAATTGCTTGCCCGCCTGCGTGCCTTCGGGGATATCGATCGCCGCCTTGCCGGCCAGCGTCGGCACCTCGATCTCGCCGCCGAGCGCCGCGGTGATGAAACTGACCGGTACCTGGCAGTGCAGGTCGTCGCCGTCGCGCTCGAAGATGTCGTGCTTCTTGATCCGGATTTCGATGTACAGATCACCCGGCGGGCCGCCGTTGGTGCCGGGCTCGCCGTTGCCGGTGGAGCGTATGCGCATGCCGTCGTCGATGCCGGCGGGGATCTTCACTTCCAGCGTCTTCTGGCTCTTGACCTTGCCCTGGCCGTGGCAACTGGCGCAGGGGTCGGCAATGATCTTGCCCGTGCCGCGGCAGTGCGGGCAGGTCTGCTGCACACTGAAGAAGCCCTGGCGCATCTGCACCACGCCCGAGCCGTTGCAGGTGCCGCAGGTCTTGGGACTGGTGCCGGGTTTGGCGCCGCTGCCGTGGCAGGTGTCGCAGTTGTCCCAGCTCGGGATGCGAATCTGCGCGTCCTTGCCGGCGGCCGCCTCCTCCAGCGTGATGTCCATGGCGTAGGAGAGGTCGCTGCCGCGGTAGACCTGCCTGCCGCCGCGTGCGCCGCCGCGTTGGCCGCCGAACATGTCGCCGAAGATGTCGCCAAAGGCCTCGGCGAAACCGCCAAAGCCTTCCTGCCCGCCCATGCCACCGCGCATGTTCGGATCGACCCCGGCGTGCCCGTACTGATCGTAGGCGGCGCGCTTCTGGTCGTCGGAGAGCATTTCATAGGCCTCCTTGGCCTCCTTGAATTTCTCCTCGGCGCTCTTGGCCGCGTCCCCCTGGTTGCGGTCGGGGTGGTACTTCATCGCGAGCTTGCGATAAGCCTTCTTGATCTCGTCCTCGCTGGCGTTCTTGGGAACGCCCAGGATTTCGTAATAGTCGCGCTTGGCCATAAGGGGGTTCAGCGTTCAGTGTTCAGTGTTGAGCGAGTTGCGCAAACCGTTGAGCAACCCGTACAGCCTGTCGATGACCGCCTGCAATTGATTCATGTCCGTGGAAGACAAAAACCCAAGCTCCGTGGACAACAGAGCCTGGGTTTGCAGTTCATTGAGAGAACTGCGCGCAATGGTAACGAAACTGGAAAAATCCTTCTTCGTTGAGCGGCCGGCGCCTTCAGCCAGGTTGGACGGGATGGAAACCCCCGCCCGGCGCATCTGTGATTTCAGGCCGAGCTCTTCCGATTTCGGAAAGCGCTCTGTGGCTTGATAGATCAGCCTGACAAGTTCAAAAGCAACTTGCCAAGCGATCAACTCTCGAAAGTTGCGCACGCCAAACGCTCACCCCTTCTTGACTTCCTTGACTTCGGCATCGACCACGTTGTCGTCCGCCGCGGCTGCCGAAGTCTGCGCCTGCTCCGCCCCGGGCGTTGCACCCGCGCCGCCCGCACCTGCGGCTTGAGCGGCAGCTGCCGCGTCGGCGTACATCTTCTCGCCGAGTTTCTGGCTGGCGCTCATAAGAGCGTTGGTCTTTTCCTCGATGGCGGACTTGTCTTCGCCCTTGAGGGCGGTTTCCAGGTCCTTGATCGCGGCCTCGATCTTCTCCTTCTCGCCGGCGTCGAGCTTGTCGCCATGCTCGGTGAGCGCCTTTTGCGTACTGTGCACCGCCGCCTCCGCCTGGTTGCGTGCCTGCACCAGTTCGAGCTTCTTGTGGTCCTCGGCGGCGTTGATCTCCGCGTCCTTCACCATCTTCTGAATCTCTTCCTCGGACAGACCCGAAGACGCCTTGATGGTGATCTTGTTTTCCTTGCCTGTGCCCTTGTCCTTGGCGCCCACGTGCAGGATGCCGTTGGCATCGATATCGAAGCTCACCTCGATCTGCGGCGTGCCGCGGCTGGCCGGCGGGATGCCTTCCAGGTTGAACTCGCCCAAGGCCTTGTTGGCGGTGGCGATTTCACGCTCGCCCTGGAACACCTTGATGGTCACCGCGGGCTGGTTGTCCTCGGCGGTGGAGAAGGTCTGGGCGAACTTGGTCGGGATGGTGGTGTTCTTGGCGATCATCTTGGTCATCACGCCGCCCAGGGTTTCGATGCCCAGCGACAGCGGCGTCACGTCCAGCAGCAGCACGTCCTTGCGGTCACCGCTCAAGACTTGACCTTGCACGGCAGCGCCGACGGCCACGGCTTCGTCGGGGTTGACGTCCTTGCGCGGCTCCTTGCCGAAGAATTCCTTGACGGTGTCCTGCACCTTGGGCATGCGCGTCATGCCGCCGACCAGGATCACGTCGTTGATGTCGGAGACGCTGATGCCGGCGTCCTTGATGGCGGTGCGGCAGGGCGCGATGGTGCGCTCGATCAGGTCTTCGACCAGGCTTTCGAGCTTGGCGCGCGTGAGCTTGATGTTCAGGTGCTTGGGGCCCGAGGCATCGGCCGTGATGTAAGGCAGGTTGATGTCGGTCTGCGCGCTGTTGGACAGCTCGATCTTGGCCTTCTCGGCGGCTTCTTTGAGGCGCTGCAGGGCCAGCACGTCGGCCTTCAGATCCACGCCTTGCTCTTTCCTGAACTCGCCGATGATGTAGTCGATGATGCGCTGGTCGAAGTCTTCGCCGCCCAGGAAGGTGTCGCCGTTGGTCGCCAGCACCTCGAATTGTTTCTCGCCGTCGACGTCGGCGATTTCGATGATGGACACGTCGAACGTGCCGCCGCCCAGGTCGTAGACCACGATCTTGCGGTCGCCCTTGCCTTGCTTGTCCAGGCCAAAGGCCAGCGCCGCGGCCGTGGGTTCGTTGATGATGCGCTTGACTTCGAGGCCGGCGATGCGGCCGGCGTCCTTGGTGGCCTGGCGCTGGCTGTCGTTGAAGTAGGCGGGCACCGTGATGACGGCCTCGGTGACCGGTTCGCCCAGGTAATCCTCGGCGGTTTTTTTCATCTTGCGCAGGGTTTCGGCGCTGATTTGCGGCGGCGCGAGCTTCTGGTCGCGCACCTGAACCCAGGCGTCGCCGTTGTCGGCCTTGATGATGGCAAATGGGGCCAGACCCAGATCCTTCTGGACTTCCTTGTCCTCGAACTTGCGACCGATCAGGCGCTTGACGGCGTAGATGGTGTTCTTGGGGTTGGTGACGGCCTGGCGCTTGGCCGAGGCGCCGACGAGGATCTCGCCGTCATCCTGGTAGGCAACGATGGACGGCGTGGTGCGCGCGCCCTCGCTGTTTTCAATCACGCGCGTGGCGTTGCCTTCCATGATGGCGACGCAGGAGTTGGTCGTGCCCAGGTCGATGCCGATGATTTTTCCCATGTTGTTCTCCGAAATGTGTCAAAAACTGGATAGCTGCTACGTGCGGATGGCGGCTTGGAATTCAAGGTGGAGGGTCAGGTGCCGGGTGACGGTTGGATCGCGCCCAGCGCAGCAACTCACTTCGGTGCCGCCACGGTGACCAGCGCCGGACGCAGCACCCGATCAAAAATGAGGTAGCCCTTTTGCAGCACCGAGACGATGGTGTTGGCATCCTGGGCGGACGGCACCATGCTGATCGCCTGGTGCTGGTGCGGGTCGAACTTGTCCCCAATGGCCGGGTTGACGACCGTCACCTTGTTGCGTTCCAGGGCAGAGATCAGCTGGCGCAGCGTTGCGGTGCTGCCTTCGCGCAGCTGTTCGGCGCTGGCGTTCTCCAGTGCCAGGGCGGCGTCCAGGCTGTCGCAGACGGCGAGCAGATTTTCGGCGAAACCCTCGATGCCGAATTTGCGCGCCTTGGCAACATCTTCTTCGGCGCGCCGGCGCGCGTTGTCGGCTTCGGCCTTGGCGCGCAGGTACTGGTCGGCCAGTTCCGCGCTCTTGCTCTTGAGCTCGACCAATTCGGCCTGCAGGCGGGCGATTTCATCCAAGGTATCGGCACCCATCGTGGATGCCACGTCTTCGCTGGCCGACTCGGCGGCAGAGGGCTGTGGCGTGGTGTGGTTGGACATGTCTGGAAATACGAATGGCAAACGCTGCCCATATGGGGCTGGCAGACAGCGATTCAAGACCGCTTTGCATGACGGCGAGGGAAAGCGCACAAAGCCAAGTAGTGTACGCGCGGCTGTTTCATTCGTATAATCGCCGGTTTTCCTTGCCACACCGCAAGGGCGTATTCACGTTTACGCCCGAGACAGACGCAGCGGGTGGCTATCAACCACAAGGAGGTTGCATGCGTCATTACGAGATTATTTTGCTGATCCATCCGGACCAGAGCGAGCAGGTACCGGCGATGCTTGAACGCTACAAGGGCATGATCACCGCTGGCGGCGGTCAGGTGCACCGCGTGGAGGACTGGGGCCGTCGTCAGCTCGCCTACATGATCAGCAAGCTGGCAAAGGCGCATTACCTGTGCCTGAACATCGAGGCGGATCAGGCCGTGATGGCCGAGCTGGAGCACGCGTTCAAATTCAACGACGCCGTGCTGCGCCACCTGACGGTGCAAAAGAAGAAGGCGGACACCACCGCCTCGACGATGATGAAGACCGTGGAGCGTGAAGAGGCGCGCAAGGCCAGCCAGGCCGAGGCCGTCGAGCGCTGAGCGCCGGCCGGTGCCATCCACGGGAGATGTGAGCACGCCCGAAAATACCCCCAACCGCCTGACCCTGAGCGCCCGCGTTGCAGAACTGCAGCCGCTGCGCCACACCCCGGCCGGTTTGCCGGCACTGGATGTGATGCTGGAGCACCTGTCGGTGCAGCAGGAAGCTGGAGGCGAGCGGCAGGCAGTCTTGAGGCTGAAGGCGGTGGTCTTTGGCACGCAGGCCGAGCGGCTCGCGCGTCAGGCGCTGGAAAGTCTCTGGACCTTCCAGGGTTTTCTGGCCCAGGGGCGCAATGGCAAGGGCGTGGTGTTTCACATCCAGCAGTTTCAATCGCAATAGTTTTCAGAAGGTTTCGACCATGTTCAAGAAATTCAACAAGAATGGCAAGAACGGCAAGCGCAATACGCAATCGCTGCTGTTCAAGCGCAAGCGCTTCTGCCGCTTCACCGTCGCTGGCGTCGAGGAAATCGACTACAAGGACATCGACACGCTGCGCGATTTCATCGCCGAAAACGGCAAGATCATTCCCGCCCGCCTGACCGGCACGCGCGCGATCTACCAGCGCCAACTCAACACCGCCATCAAGCGCGCGCGCTTTTTGGCTCTGTTGCCCTACAGCGATCAGCACAAGATTTAAGGAGCACATCCCATGCAAGTCATCCTGCTCGACAAGGTGGTCAACCTCGGTGTGCTTGGCGATATCGTCAAGGTCAAGGACGGTTACGCCCGCAATTACCTGATCCCCACCGGCCGTGCGCACCGCGCCACCGCCGCCGCCAAGGCGCAGTTCGAAGCCAAGCGCGCCGAACTGGAAAAAATCGCTGCCGACAAGCTGGCCCAGGCCCAGGCCCACGCCCAGCAACTGGCCGATGCCACCATCAAGCTGACGCAGAAGGCCGGCGTGGACGGCCGCCTGTTCGGCTCGGTCACCAACTTCGACATCGCCGAAGAACTGCACCGCCAGGGCGTGAAGGTGCACAAGGCGCAGATCCACATGCCCAATGGCCCGATCAAGGTCGTCGGCGAGAGCTCGGTCACGGTGGTGCTGCACACCGATGTGTCGGTGGAACTGTCCGTGACGGTGTACGGCGAAACCGCCTGACCCGGGCGCCACGGCGCAACGCTGCAAAAGCCGCCTTTGGGCGGCTTTTGCTTTGGCGGCTCAGCGCCGGTGTTCAGTGCCCGGCGCTCAGTTCCGCCAGATCGCGTTCCAGCAGCTTGGGGTCGCCCAATTGCAGCTCGATCAGGCGGCGCAGGTGGGTGACGCTGTCGATGTCCACGCTCAGGCAGGAGACGCCGATCTGCTGCCCTTGCAGGTGCGCTACCTGCACCGTCATCGCAATGTATTCCTGGTGCGCCAACGGTACGGTGAACTCGCAGCGCTGACCGGCCTGCAACGCAGCGCCGTCGGTGGTCTGCAGCAATGCGCCCTTGAGCGAGAGGTCCAGCACGCGCACCGCCACGGCTTGGCCGGGCCAGCGCAGTTGGCCGGGACTGTCGAACTGGACGCGGACGAAATGGCGGCGCTCGTGGGGCATGGGGTTCCTTCTGGCGGTCGGGTGAGCGATGCTAACGCCTGAACACCCGTTCGCAAACCTGCCGGGTACATTGTGCGGAGGGTCGTGCACAGCTTTGCCTGTGCTTGTGCACCTGTTGTCCACAGACTTGTGCGATGACGTTTCAAGGAGAGGCCGCTAGGATGTCTCCTTGGTTTTGGATGGATGGTTTTTTGCATGTCTGCCGTGATTTCGTCGCCGCTGGAAACGTTTCTGCCCAGCGGCTTTGTGGACCAGGATGTGGCGCAGCTGCGCGTGCCGCCGCACTCGATCGAGGCCGAATCGAGCGTCCTGGGCGGCCTGCTGCTGGACAACCTCGCGTGGGATCGCGTGGGCGACCTGCTCACGGAGGGCGATTTCTACCGCCATGAACATCAGCAGATTTATGCGGCGGTGAGCACGCTGGTCGGCGCGGGCAAGCCGGCCGACGTGATCACGGTGTATGAGCGGCTGCAAAGCATTGGCCGCGCTGAAGAAACCGGTGGGCTGGCCTACCTCAACAGCCTGGCGCAGTATGTGCCCAGCGCCAGCAACATCCGCCGCTACGCCGAGATCGTGCGTGAGCGTGCGATCTTGCGCAAGCTGGTGACGGCCAGCGACGAGATAGCCACCAATGCCTTCAACCCCCAGGGCCGGGCGGTCGATCGCATCCTCGACGAGGCCGAGCAGAAAATCTTCGCCATCGGCGAGGAAGGCTCGCGCATGAAGCAGGGCTTTCAGCCGATGGAGTCGCTGGTCGTCACGCTGCTCGACCGCGTGACCGAGATGGCGGACAACCCGGTGGACGTGACCGGCGTGCCCACGGGCTTCGTCGACCTGGACAAGATGACCAGCGGCCTGCAGGCGGGCGATCTGGTGGTGCTGGCGGCGCGCCCGTCCATGGGCAAGACCTCGCTGGCGGTGAACATCGCCGAGCATGTGGCGCTCAACGAAGGGCTGCCGGTGGCGATTTTCTCGATGGAAATGGGCGCGGCGCAGCTGGCGGTGCGCATCGTCGGCTCGATCGGGCGCATCCATCAGGGCCATTTGCGCACCGGCAAGCTCACGACCGAGGAATGGCCGCGCCTGACCGAGGCCATAGAGCGCCTGCGCGGCGTCTCGCTGCACATCGATGAAACACCGGGCCTGACACCCAGCGAGCTGCGCGCCAACGCCCGGCGCCTGGCGCGCCAGTGCGGCAAGCTGGGGCTGATCGTGGTGGACTACCTGCAGCTGATGAGCGGCTCCAGCGGCAGCCAGGGCGAGAACCGCGCTACCGAACTGGGCGAGATTTCGCGCGGCCTCAAGATGCTGGCCAAGGAACTGCAGTGCCCGGTGATCGCGCTCTCGCAGCTCAATCGTTCGGTGGAAACGCGTACCGACAAGCGCCCGATGATGAGCGACCTGCGCGAATCCGGCGCGATCGAGCAGGATGCGGACATCATCATGTTCATCTACCGCGACGACTACTACAACAAGGAGAGCAAAGAGCCCAACGTCTCCGAAATCATCATCGGCAAGCAGCGCAATGGCCCCACGGGGACCGTCAAGCTCTATTTCCAGAAGGACCAGACGCGCTTTGAAAACCTTGCCGTGGATGGTGGCGACGATTTTTGATTTTCGATTTTGATAGCTTTCGACGCTTGATGGGAAAGCGCTACAGCCTGTTTTGTGTCTATTTCCATGACCAATTCAAGCGCGCACCTGCAGGCCGTCCTGTCGGCTCTGGGGCTGGATCTCGCGTGCTACGCAGGGGCCGATCTGGCAATCCGTGCGCCGCGTGATGGTGCGCTGCTGGCGTCACTCCGGACCAGCACGATGGCGCAGACACGGGCGGCGATAGCCTCCGCCCATGGCGCGTACCAAGCCTGGCGCGAGGTTCCCGCCCCGGTGCGCGGCGAGCTGGTGCGCCGCCTGGGCGAACTGCTGCGCCGGCACAAGGCGGCCCTGGGCGCCCTGGTGTCGCTGGAGGCCGGCAAGATCATTGCCGAGGGCCTGGGCGAGGTGCAGGAGATGATCGACATCTGCGACTTCGCCGTTGGCCTGTCGCGCCAGCTGCACGGCCTGACGATCGCCAGTGAGCGGCCCGGTCACCGCATGATGGAAACCTGGCACCCCATGGGCGTGGTGGGCATCATCTCGGCGTTCAACTTTCCCGTGGCCGTATGGTCGTGGAACGCGGCCCTGGCCCTGGTCTGCGGCAATGCCATCGTCTGGAAGCCATCCGAGAAGACGCCGCTCACGGCCATTGCCTGCCAACATCTGCTGCTGCAGGCCATGGATGCCTTCAATGCCGACAGGCCAGGCACGGTGCCCGAGGGTCTGAGCCAGCTCTTGATCGGCGGGCGCGAACTGGGCGAACTGCTTGCCGCCAGCCCGCAGGTGGCGGTGGTCAGTGCCACCGGCTCCACGCGCATGGGCCGGCAGGTGGCGGTGAAGGTGGCCGAGCGCTTTGGCCGCGCCATCCTGGAGCTGGGCGGCAACAACGCCATGATCGTCACGCCCACGGCCGACCTGGAGCTGGCGGCGCGCGCCATCACCTTTGCGGCCGTCGGCACGGCCGGCCAACGCTGCACCACGCTGCGCCGCTTGATCGTGCATGAATCCGTAGCCGACGCGCTGCTGGCGCGGCTGGCGGCGATCTACGGCAGCATCGCCATCGGCGACCCGCTCACGGACGGCACCCTGGTCGGCCCGCTGATCGACCGCGCCGCGTTTGATGCCATGCAGCAGGCGCTGGCCCAGGCCCGGGCCGAGGGCGGCCAGGTGCTGGGCGGCGAACGCGTGCGCGAGGATCTGGGGCAGGAGGCCTGGTATGTGCGCCCGGCGCTGGTGCAGATGCCGCAGCAGTCCGCGGTGGTGCAGCACGAGACCTTCGCGCCCATCCTTTATGTGCTGCGTTACGACGGCGACACCGACATGGCCATCGCGCTGCAGAATGCTGTGCCCCAGGGTCTGTCGTCTGCCATCTTCACGCAGAGCCTGATGGATGCCGAGCGCTTCATGTCCGCTGCGGGCAGCGACTGCGGCATTGCCAACGTCAACATCGGCACCTCGGGCGCCGAGATCGGCGGCGCCTTCGGTGGCGAGAAGGAAACCGGCGGCGGGCGCGAGTCGGGATCGGACGCCTGGAAGGGCTATATGCGCCGCGCCACCAACACCATCAACTACAGCGGCGCGCTGCCGCTGGCGCAGGGCGTACGGTTTGATGTGTGAGAATATGGCTGCAACGCTTGCTGGATAAGAGTTTGCAGCTATTGATTTTATAGGAATCTGTCGGACTTGGAGCGTCGATAGCGAAAGTCGACCCCAGCGAGACCAGTTTTTGCCGGATTTGCAGCCCAATAGCCGAGCTATTGGGCAAAAAGACGGTGAAAAATGGGCCGCTGCGGTCGATTTGCAGCCGACGATTTCCAAGCGCGAGCGCTCGCCGCGTGCCAGCAGGATGTGGCCGCTGTGCGCCCAGCCCTTGAAACGGTCCACGGCGTAGGTCAGGCCCGATGAGCCCTCGGTGAGGTAGGGGGTGTCGATCTGCCCGAGGTTGCCCATGCAGATGATCTTGGTGCCGGGGCCGGCGCGGGTGATGAGCGTCTTCATCTGCTTGGG
Source organism: Comamonas sp. SCN 65-56 (assembly GCF_001724135.1). Taxonomy (GTDB): domain Bacteria; phylum Pseudomonadota; class Gammaproteobacteria; order Burkholderiales; family Burkholderiaceae_C; genus Comamonas_C. The sequence continues at coordinate 256,618 of NZ_MEDS01000001.1, forward strand.
GGTCAGGTTCTGCGCCTCGTCGATGATGACGTACTTGTTCATGAAAGTACGTCCGCGCATGAAGTTCATGCTCTTGATCTTGATGCGGCTGCGCACCAGATCATTGGTGGCTGCGCGCCCCCACTCGCCGGCGTTGCCGCCGTCGCCCTTGGCGAGGAACTCCAGGTTGTCGTCCAGCGCGCCCATCCACGGGCCCATTTTTTCTTCTTCGGTGCCAGGCAGAAAGCCGATGTCCTCGCCCACGCTCACCGTGGCGCGGGTCATGATGATCTCGGTGTAGCGGCGCTCGTCCAGTACCTGTGTGAGGCCGGCGGCCAGCGCCAGCAGCGTCTTGCCGGTGCCGGCCTGGCCGGTCAGGCTGACGAAATCCACCTCCGGGTCCATCAGGAGGTTCATCGCGAAGTTTTGCTCGCGGTTGCGCGTGTGCACGCCCCAGACGGCATTCTTGGCTGAGCCGTAGTCCTTGAGCGTCTGCAGCACGGCGGTCTGCTCGCGGATTTCGGTCACGCGCGCGTGCAGGCTGGGTTCGCCCGGCGCTTCGAAGAAGACGTATTGGTTGATCATCATCTGCGCCACCTGCGGACCGCTCACGCGGTAATAGGTGTGTGCGCCGCTCTGCCAGCTTTCGACCTTCTTGCCGGCCTTGGCCCAGAAGTCGGGCGCCAGCGCCAGGTAGCCCGAGTACAGCAGGTCGCCGTCGTCGAGCACCTTGTCGTTCTGGTAATCCTCGGCCGCCAGACCCAGCGCGCGCGCCTTCACGCGCATGTTGATGTCCTTGGAGACCAGCACCACCTCGCGCGGTGCATGGTGCGCGCGCAGGGCTTGCACCACGCCCAGGATCTGGTTGTCCGCCTTGCCCTGGGGCAGGCTGGTGGGCAGCTGGTACTCAAGCGGTGCGGTCTGGAAATACAGCTGGCCGGTGGCGGCGCGCTGGCCGGTGCCGTTCAGCGCCACGCCTTGGGCGATATCCGCCCCGGCGGCAGCGGCCACCAGTGCGTCAAGCATGCGGCTGGCCTGGCGTCCGTTGCGCGCCACTTCGGTGGTGCCGCGTTTATGGCCGTCGAGCTCCTCCAGCACGATCATGGGCAGGAAGATGTCGTGCTCCTCGAAGCGGAACAGGCTGGAGGGGTCGTGCAGCAGCACATTGGTGTCGAGCACGAACAGCTTGGCGGCCCCGCTGCGTCGGACGCTCTTGCGCGCCGGCACCTTGCGCGGTTGTGGCGTGCCCGACTGAGTGCGTGTGGCCGGGGCAGCGGGTGCAGCGGCGGCCTTCTTCGATGGGGCGGTGGCGGGGGCTTTCGGCGGCGCCGTCACGGGTGCGGCGACAGGCGCCGGCGCTGCTTCGGCCACAGGGGCGGCAGCGTTGTAGGCGGAGGCAGCGTGCAGCGAAGCGCGCTTGGCAGGGGCAGGAGGCAGAGGCATCGGAGGAGATTCAGAAAGTGAAAAGCCGCCCGGGTTGCCAGGCGGCTTTCAAGAGGTGGCTGGTGCGGCACGGACCCATGCGGTCATTATGCATGCGGCCCAACCAGGTGCGCGGCCTGGGCAGCCGCGCCGCGTTCAGGCGACTTTTTTCACCGGCGACTTGAGCGCCTTGACCGCCTTGAGCACTTCATCCACATGTCCGGGCACCTTCAGGCCGCGCCACTCCTGCACCACCAGGCCGTCGGCGCCGATGAGGAAGGTGGAGCGCTCGATGCCCTTGACCTTCTTGCCGTACATGATCTTGTTCTTGACCACGCCGAACATGTGGCACATTTTTTCTTCGGTGTCGGCGATGAGCTCAAACGGCAGCTCCAGCTTGGCCTTGAAATCGTCGTGCGACTTCATGTTGTCGCGCGAGACACCGAACACCTCGGCGCCGAGCTTGACGAATTCCTTGTACTTGTCGCGAAACTGCATGGCTTCGGTCGTGCAGCCGGGGGTGTTGTCCTTGGGGTAAAAATACAGCACCACGGCCTGACCCAGATGCGAGACGTTGGTGACCTGTACATCGCCGGTTGCTTTGGCTTCAAATTCTGGAAGGGGCTTGCTGACAACAATCGCCATGGCGTTCTGATCTCTCTTGTGGTAGGGTCCGTGAAAAGCCGGGGGTATGAAGCTGTGGGCGCTCCCGGCCGCAGTCCCGTATTTTACTGTGTAACAGCCAAAATTGCCAGTGCTGCGCATGGCTGCGCGCTGGTCATTGCATTGCCGCGTGAGTCGCCGTGTGGAGCGGCGCGCGCAAGCCCCGGGGTCAGGCTTCGGTCAACAACAGCGCCGCGAACACCTTGCGGCCTTCGCCGGCGAGGATGTTGTAGGTGCGGCAGGCGGCGTGGGTGTCCATGGTTTCCAGCCCGATGTGGCGCGCCATCAGGGGTTTGAGCCAGGCCGGCGAGACGAACCGCCCGCGCTCGCCGCTGCCGAAGATCACGACCTCTGCGTCCAGCTCTGCCAGGCGCGAAAAATGCGTTTCGCTCAGATCCTCGAAGCGCTCGCATTCCCAGTCCAGGCGCTCGCCATTGCTGCCAATGATCACGCTGTGCGTCAGGCGATCGGCATTGACCGCGATCCAGCCCGGGCCATAACCGGTGATGGTTTGTGCGTCGCTGCGGTCGGGCTGGAATTTCATGGTGGTGGCGCTTGCCTGCGTGCGCGCAGGTTGCCTTGGCAAATGTGGTCAAATTATAGGTTTCGTCCTGATTGCCGGTTGCCCGCCATGAAACCCCTGTGCAAATCCACCAAGCTGAGCAATGTGCTCTACGACGTCCGCGGCCCCATCGTTGACGCTGCGCGCCAGATGGAGGAAGAGGGGCAGAAGATCATCAAGCTCAACATCGGCAACATGGCGCCGTTCGGCTTTGATCCGCCCGACGAGGTGGTGCAGGACATGATTCGCAACCTGCCCGAATCGGCCGGTTATTCCGACAGCAAGGGACTTTTCGCCGCGCGCAAGGCGGTGATGCACTACACCCAGCAGCAGGGCATCGCTGGCGTGACGCTGGACGATATCTATCTCGGCAATGGCGCGAGCGAATTGATCGTCATGGCGACCAATGCGCTGCTCAACGATGGGGACGAACTCCTGCTGCCGGCGCCCGACTACCCGCTGTGGACGGCCGCGACCAGCCTGGCGGGCGGCAAGCCGGTGCACTACCTGTGCGACGAAACCCGCGGCTGGATGCCGGACCTTGCCGACATGCGCGCCAAAATCACCGAGAGGACGCGCGGCATCGTCGTCATCAACCCCAACAACCCGACCGGTGCGCTGTATTCCGACGAGCTGCTGCTGGGCATCGTGCAGCTGGCGCGCGAGCACGACCTGGTGTTGCTGGTCGATGAGGTCTATGACAAGGTGCTGTACGACGGTGCCAAACACACCGCGATGGCCAGTCTTTCGACCGATGTGCTCACGCTCACCTTCAATTCGCTCTCCAAGGCCTACCGCTCCTGCGGTTACCGCGCGGGCTGGATGGTGGTCTCGGGCGACAAGACGCAGGCGCGCGACTATGTCGAAGGCCTGAACATGCTGGCCAACCTCAAGCTGGGCTCCAACGTGCCGGGGCAGTGGGCGATACAGACCGCACTCGGTGGCTACCAGAGCATCAACGACCTGATCAAGGAAGGCGGGCGCCTGAAGGTGCAGCGCGACCTGGCGTATGAACTCATCACGCAGATTCCGGGCGTCACCTGCGTCAAGCCGCAAGCGGCGCTGTACATGTTTCCGCGCCTGGACCCGGAGATGTACCCGATCGCGGACGACCGCCAGTTTTTCATGGAAGTCTTGCGTGCCACGCGGGTGATGCTGGTGCAGGGCACGGGCTTCAACTACCCCGATCAGCAGCACTTTCGAATCGTCTTTTTGCCGCACAAGAGCGATCTGCGCGAGGCGATTGCACGCCTGGCGAAGTTCCTGGAGCAGTACCGCCTGCGCCACGCCAAGCGTGCGGCGGTGCTGGACATCAGTCTCAAAAAAGAAGCAGCTCGCGCTTGATGGACAAGCGCCAGAGCCCTATTTCGCTTAAACAAAGTCACCATGAAACCCATTCAAGTCGGCCTGCTCGGCATCGGCACCGTTGGTCGCGGCACCTTTGAGGTGCTCACGCGCAATCAGGAAGAGATTGGTCGGCGTGCCGGGCGCGGCATCGAGATCACCATGGTGGCCGATCTGGACACGGCGCGCGCGCGCGAGATCGTGGGCGAGCGCGCCCGCGTGGTGGGCGATGCGCGCGAGGTCATCGCCAATCCCGAGATCGACGTCGTGATCGAGCTGATCGGCGGCTACGGCATCGCGCGCCAGCTGGTGCTCGAAGCCATTGCCGCGGGCAAGCACGTGGTCACGGCCAACAAGGCGCTGCTGGCGGTGCATGGGGCCGAGATTTTCAAGGCCGCGGCTGCCAAGGGCGTGATCGTCGCGTTCGAGGCGGCGGTGGCCGGCGGCATTCCCATCATCAAGGCGCTGCGCGAGGGCCTGACGGCCAACCGCATCCAGTGGGTGGCGGGCATCATCAACGGCACGACGAATTTCATCCTGAGTGAGATGCGCGACAAGGGGATGGACTTTGAGGCGGCCTTGAAGGACGCGCAGCGGCTCGGCTATGCCGAAGCCGACCCGACGTTTGACATCGAAGGCGTGGACGCGGCGCACAAGGCGACGCTCATCAGCGCCATCGCCTTCGGCATTCCGGTGCAGTTTGACAAATGCCATGTCGAGGGCATCACCAGGCTGGTGTCCGCGGACATCAAGTACGCCGAGCAGCTGGGCTACCGCATCAAGCTGCTGGGCATCGCCAAGCGCACCGACGGGGGGGTGGAGCTGCGCGTGCACCCCACCCTGATCCCGGCGCGCCGCCTGATCGCCAATGTCGATGGCGCGATGAACGCCGTCGTGGTGCAGGGCGACGCCGTGGGTACCACGCTTTACTACGGCAAGGGCGCGGGCAGCGAGCCGACGGCCAGCGCGGTGATCGCCGACCTGGTGGACATCGCGCGCCTGGATGGCGCCGACCCGGCGCACCGCGTGCCGCCACTGGCCTTCCAGAGCAACACGCTGGCGGCGGCCGGCGGCGATCTGCCGGTGCTGCCGATGGCCGAGGTGGTCACCGGCTACTACCTGCGCATCCGTGTGGCGGACGAGGCCGGCGTGCTTGCGCGCATCACCGGCATCCTCGCCAATGCGGGCATCAGCATCGATGCCATCCTGCAACGCGAGGCCGATGAGGTGGGCGGCGAAGGCAGCACACAGACCGATCTCATCATCCTGACGCACGACACGCGCGAGGGCGACCTGGATGGCGCGCTGGCACACATTCAGCCGCTGCCCACGGTGCTGGCGCCGATCACGCGCATCCGCAAGGAAGAGTTGCAGGGTTGAGATGTGGGTGATTCTGGCCAGATTGGCTAAAATTCTGGCTTGAATTCATCCGCCCGGAGGCCACCATGTCCGCAATCTGGCAAGTGCAAGAGGCCAAGAACCATTTTGGCGAGCTGATCGACCGCGCCCTCTCCGAAGGGCCGCAGACCGTCACGCGTCACGGCAAGCCGGTGGTGCGGGTGGTGGCGGTGGCTGACGTGGCGTCGCACTCCGGTGCCGTGGATGACGGGTTTATCGACTTCTTGCTCAATGCGCCCAAGGCCGATGATTTCGAGCTGCCCGAGCGCACCAGCATCAAGCCGATCGACCCCCTGGGTGAATGAGTGCGATGGCGTGGTTGCTCGATACCTGTGTCAGTTCGGATGCCATCAAACCGCAGCCGAATGCGGCATTGCGGGAATGGCTGCAGGCACATCGGGGTGAATGCCTGATGCCGGCGGTCTCCGTCGGCGAAATTTTGTATGGCATCGAGCGCATGCTGCCAAGCGCACGGCGCAGCCGCTTGCAACTGTGGTTTGAACAACTGTGCCACGACTTCGAGGGCAAGATTTTGCCGACCGATGAAGCCGTCTGGCGCACCTGGGGCCGTTTGCGCGTTGCGTGCCAGGCCATCGGGCGGCCCCAGGCAGACATGGATTTGCTGATCGCCGCCACCGCCGTCACGCACCGTCTACCGCTCGTGACCCGCAATGTGCGCCACTTCCAGGATACCGGTCTGACACTCGTCAATCCGTGGGATCCGGCCTCTTCAAGTTGAAACTTGCCCATGCACTACCTCTCCACCCGTGGCGACGCCACCCCCCGCGCCTTCTGCGACATCCTGCTTGAAGGCCTGGCGCCCGATGGCGGCCTGTACCTGCCCGAGCGTTATCCGCAGATCGATGCCGCCGAGCTGGCCCGCTTGCGCGCGGTGCACGCGAGCCAGGGCTATGCGGCGCTGGCGTTTGAAATCCTCTCGCTCTACATAGCCGACATCCCCGCCGCCGATCTGCGTGCGATTTGCGAGAAGACCTATACCGCGGACGTCTTCGGCACGCCCGAAATGGTGCCGCTCAAACCGCTCGAACCTGGCCTCTTTCTGCTCGGTCTTTCCAACGGCCCGACGCTGGCCTTCAAGGACATGGCGATGCAGTTGCTCGGCCATCTGTTCGAATACGAACTGGCGCGCCGGGGCGAGCAGCTGAACATCCTGGGCGCGACCAGCGGCGACACCGGCAGCGCTGCCGAATACGCGATGCGCGGCAAGCAGGGCATCCGCGTCTTCATGACCAGCCCGCACGGGCGCATGAGCCCGTTTCAGCAGGCGCAGATGTTTTCGCTGCAGGACGAGAACATCCACAACATCGCGATTGAGGGCGTGTTCGACGACTGTCAGGACATCGTCAAGGCGGTAAGCAATGATCTGGCGTTCAAGGCGCGCTACAAGATCGGAACGGTGAATTCGATCAACTGGGCGCGGTTGCTGGCGCAGGTGGTGTATTACTTTGCCGGGTACTTTCAGGCGACCTCCGATCGCGTCCAAGCGACCAGCGGCCCCTCTCCCCAGCCCTCTCCCCAGAGGGGCGAGGGAGAAAAGCGGGTGAGTTTTACCGTTCCATCGGGCAATTTCGGCAACGTCTGCGCCGGGCACGTGGCGCGCATGATGGGGCTGCCGATCGCGCACCTGGTGGTGGCCACGAACGAGAACGACGTGCTCGACGAGTTCTTTCGCACCGGCATCTACCGCGTGCGCGCCGCGGCCGACACGCTGGAGACCTCCAGCCCGTCGATGGATATCTCGAAGGCGAGCAATTTCGAACGCTTCGTCTTCGACCTTCTTGGGCGCGATGCGGCGGCCACGCGGGCGCTCTTTGCCGAGCAACTGCCGCGCCAGGGTTTTTTCGATTTGAGCCGCGATACGCGCTTTCCGGGCGCTGCTGCGCGCTACGGTTTTCAGAGTGGCCGCAGCACGCATGCCGATCGCTTGGCCACGATCCGCGACTTGCACCAGCGCTGCGCAGTGACGATAGATACCCATACCGCCGACGGCGTGAAGGTGGCGCGCGAGCACCGCGAGGGCGGCGTGCCTATGATCGTGCTGGAGACCGCGTTGCCCATCAAGTTTGCCGACACCATCACCGAGGCCCTGGGTCATCCGCCAGAGCGGCCAGCGAAGTTTGCCGGCATCGAAGACTTGCCCAAGCGTGTCACCGTGCTGTCGGCGGATGTGGCGCAGGTCAAGGCACTGATCGCCGCACAGACAAAAATTTGAACGAAACAGGGCTCTGACGCTTGTTTGACGGGCGTCAGAAGCTATCAAAAAAGAGGTATTGCATGAAGGTCGTCGTCTTTGCCGGTTTCTCCGGGGCCGGCAAGACCACGTTGCTGGAGGCGGTGATTGCGCTCTTGAAGGCGCAGGGGCAGCGGGTTTCGGTGCTCAAACATGCGCACCACCGCTTTGACATCGACCAGCCGGGCAAGGACAGCTGGCGCCACCGTCAGGCGGGTGCGCACGAGGTCCTCATCGCGTCGGACCAGCGTCTGGCGCTGATCCATGAATATGAAACCCGGCACGACCCCGAGGTGCACGACCTGCTGGCGCGCCTGAGCCCTGTGGACTGGGTGCTGGTCGAGGGCTTCAAAACCGCCAGGCTGCCCAAGATCGAGGTCTGGCGCGCTGTCGAACCGGGGCAGGATGCGCGCCCGGTGCTCTACCGGGATGATCCGCAGGTGCTCGCAATTGCCACCGTCGACCCCGACCGCCTGCCGCAGCCGCCGCACCAGCCGGTGCTGGATCTGAACGACCCGGCACGGATCGTGCAATGGCTCACTGAACATGCCGCCCGATTTGCCTACCGGCGGGCGCAGGAGATGCAATGACGAGACCCCCTTTGAAACCCCTGGACGACGCGCTGGCCGAGCTGCTCGTACATGCCGAGCCGCTGGCGCAGACCGAAACCCTGTCGCTGTTTGATGCCGACCACCGCGTGCTGGCGCAGGACGTGGTCTCGCCGCTGCAGGTGCCGCCGCGCGACAACAGTGCGATGGATGGCTACGCGCTGCGCTGTGCCGATGTGGCGCAGGCAGGCACGCTGCTGCCCGTCTCGCAGCGCATTCCCGCCGGGCATGTGGGTCAGCCGCTCGCCGAGGGCACGGCGGCGCGCATCTTCACCGGCGCGCCGGTGCCCGAGGGCGCAGACGCCATCGTCATGCAGGAAGACTGCACCGCGCTGGAGGATGGGCGCGTGCAGGTCCATGCCGTGCCCAAGGCAGGCCAGTGGATACGCCACAGCGGGGAAGACATCGTGCGCGGCGCCACCGTGCTCACGGCCGGCACCCGCCTGGGCCCGGCGGAGCTCGGCCTGGCCGCCAGCGTCGGCCTGGCCGAAGTGGCCGTGGCGCGCCGCCCGCGCGTGGCGCTGTTTTCCACCGGTGATGAACTCATCATGCCCGGTACCGTGGCACCCGAGCAGATGCGTGAAGGCACCATCTACAACAGCAACCGCTATTTCCTGCGCAGCATGCTGCAGCGCCTGGGCTGCGAGGTGCTTGATCTGGGCGTCGTCGAAGACACATTGGCCGCCACCGTCGCGGCGCTCAGGCGCGCGGCCGCCGAATGCGACGTGATCGTCACCAGCGGCGGCGTCTCCGTGGGTGAGGAAGACCATGTCAAGCCCGCCGTGCAGCAACTCGGTCAGCTCGATCTGTGGAAGATCGCCATCAAGCCCGGCAAGCCCTTTGCCTATGGCCATGTGCACAGCGGCGCGCGGCGCGCGCATTTCATGGGGCTGCCGGGCAATCCGGTGTCCAGCTTCATTACCTTCGTCTGGCTGGTGCGGCCGTTTCTGCTGCGGCTGCAGGGTACGACCGCGATTGCTCCTCAATCTGTAGCTGCGAGCGCAGGATTCGATTGGGCAAAAGCCGATTCCCGCCGCGAATTCCTGCGCGTGCGCTGGGGCGCTGACGGGCGGCTGGAGCGCTATGCCAACCAGAGCTCGGGCGTGCTGACCTCCACCGTCTGGGGCGATGGGGTGGTGGACAACCCCGCTGGCAGCACCATCCGCGCGGGCGATACCGTGCGCTTCATCCCCTGGGCGGAGCTGCTGTGATGGCCAAGACCGTGACCGTGCGCTATTTCGCCTCCATCCGCGAGGCCGTGGGGCGCGACAGCGAAGCGCTGACCACGCAGTGCGCGACCGTGGGTGCGCTGCGCCAGGAGCTGATCGCCCGCGGCGCGCCCTGGGCCGAATGCCTGGCCGAAGGGCGCGCGGTGCGCATGGCCGTCAATCAACTGATGGCCAAGGCCGATACGGCGCTGGCCGAGGGCGCCGAGGTGGCGTTTTTCCCGCCGGTCACGGGGGGCTGACGGCGCTGGTGTCCAGCGGCGGGCTGGGCCAGTTCAGCAGCTCGGCCAGGCGCAGCACCACCCAGCGCGCTTCGTCCGCATGCAGACCGGTGGCCGGCTGGTTCAGCGCGGCGTGAAAGGCCTGCAGCACACCGGCTTCCGAAGGGGCACCGTGGATCACCTGCAAGGCGCGTTCAACCAGGCTGCTGGCCATGTCCTCGCATAGTTCATAGCGCTCGCGAACCAGTGCGGGTGGCTCCTGCAGCCGCCCGCGGCGGTCTTGGAACAGTGCCAGAAACGAGGGCGGAACGACGATCTGGTTTTCGTCTTCCATCGGCTCAGTCGGGCGTGAAGCGCTTTTCAAAGCGCAGGCGGTCGGTTTCCAGTTCAAAGCTCACCAGTTGTCCCATCTTGCCATCGGCAATCCGGTGCGCGGCAAACAGGCTGGTGCGACCCGCAAGCTCCATGCTTGGCAGGTCGATGATCGCGTAGGGGTGGGGCACGAAGAGGTGAAATTCAAACACCGTGCGGTGCGCGCTTTGCGGCGACGGGTAGAGCGTGTAGCCGTGAGCGGTGAAGGCGAGGGTGGCCATCGGTGGGGAGCAGTACAGTAGGCGCTTCACTGTAGCAAAACGACGACGGGTTCATGGCCAGCGAGATTTCCATCCAGACCGAGGATTTCGATGTATCGGACGAGGTCGCCCGCCTGCGCGCCCAGGATGCGCGCGTGGGCGCGGTCTGCTGCTTCGTCGGCACGGTGCGCGATCGCAGCGGCAGTGGCCAGGTGAGCGCGATGGAGCTGGAGCATTACCCCGGCATGACGGAAAAATCCATCGCCGCGATGATTGACGAGGCGCGCCGGCGCTTTGACTTCTACGGCGTGCGCGTGATCCACCGCGTGGGGCTGTTGCAGCCCGAGGACCAGATCGTGCTGGTCGCCGTTACCAGCGCGCACCGTGGCGAGAGCTTTCAGGCCTGCGAATTCCTGATGGATTACCTCAAGACTCAGGCGCCGTTCTGGAAGAAGGAAGAAACGCCTGAGGGCAGCCGCTGGGTGGATGCGCGCGAGAGTGACGATGCGGCGCTGGCCCGCTGGGGCATCGTTGCCAGCAACGCGTAATGCCTCAGCGGCGCACCGATACCTTGTCGCTGTAGACGGTGCTGATCTGGCCGTTGATCGCCACGCGCAGCGCGCCGCGTTCGTCGATGCCGCAGCCCGTGCCGTGCTGTGCACCTTGCGCGCCGTGCAGGGTGAGCGGCTGCCCATGCAGGCAGTCCAGCCGAATGCCGCCAGGCCCTCGCGCTCAAAGCGCAGCAGGCCGGCACGCAGATGCTCGATCAGCCGCGCCGCCAGCAGGTTGCGATCGGGCAGTGCGCCGCCGCACTGGCGCGCCAGCGCTGTCGCAGGCTGATCGAGCTGCGCCAGTAGCCCGGGCGCCAGGCGCAGGTTCAAGCCCAGGCCCACACGCGCGATGCAGGGGCCGTCGTACTCGCCATCGACCTCGATCAGGATGCCCGCAAGCTTTTGGCTCCCCACCACCAGGTCGTTGGGCCATTTGAGCCGCAGATCGGGCGCGGTGGCGATACTTTGAATCGCCTGCGCCGTGCAGACGCCCATGGCGATCGAAAGGCCCGTCAGCGCCGACGGCCCACTCTCAAAGCGCTTCACAATGGAGAGCATGATGCCCATGCCCGGCGGGCATTGCCAGCCGCGACCGCGCCGTCCGCGCCCTGCGCTCTGGGTTTCCGCCAGCACGGCTGTCAGGTCGGGCACATCGGCCGTGAGGCGTGCCAGTTCGTTCTGGGTGGAATCAAGCTCCCAATGCACCTGTACCGGCGCCTGCACGAATCCTGGCGACGCGGTCGAAAGGGCGGTGGTGATGGCCTGCGCATCCAGCAGCGCCACGGCCCAGGGCAAGCGATAGCCCGAACCCGTGCGCGCCTCAATCGGCAGGCCGAGCGCGCGCAGCGCTGCAATCTGCTTCCAGATCGCTGCGCGGGTGACGCCCAGCTGCTCGGCCAATGCCTCGCCCGATACCGCCTCGCCCTTGGACAGGCGGTGCAGCAGACCTTGTGCGGAAAGCCCTGGTTTCATGGCGTGAGTGTGCCTCAGGTGGCACGCCGGGCGTTCGGGCCCACGGAGAGGAGATTGGCAGTGAACCGTAAACTTAATTTTATGGTTTAAAGTTGACAGCGCGGTGTGCCTCCTGGATACTTCGCTGCTGTTGGTTGCTGCAGCCTCGTGGCCGCGGCGATCTGGACCCACTATTTTTTCGGAACTACTCATGTCCCAGTCCGCTTCTCTTGCCTTGCCTTCGTCCCGCTCTGCGTCGCTGCCGCGGCAGTTCCTGATGGTGCTGGGTGGCACGGCGGTGCTGACTGCTTCATCCTACGTCAGTATCCCGTTGCAGCCCGTGCCGGTGTCGATGCAGACCTTGGCAGTGTTGCTGATCGGGGCGCTCTACGGCTGGCGCCTGGGCGGCATCACGGTACTGGCATGGCTGCTTCAGGCGCTGGCTGGCTTGCCGGTGCTCGCCGGTGGCGCCGGGGGGCTGGCGCCCTTCATGGGCAAGACGGCAGGGTATCTGTTCGCCTTCCCCGTGGGCGCGATGCTCATGGGCTGGCTGGCCGCACGCGGCTGGGATGGTGCAAAGCCGGTGCGCGCCTTCCTGGCGATGTTCCTGTGCACCACGCTGATCCTGCTGACGGGCGGCGCCTGGCTGGGCATGCTGATCGGCATGGACAAGGGCTGGCAGTTCGGCGTGCTGCCCTTCCTGCTGGGTGATGTGGTCAAGTCCGCTCTGGGCGCCGCCACGCTGGCGCTGTGGCACGAGGTGCGCCGCCGCCGCAGCGCGTGACCATCACCCTGCGCGCACACCATCTGTTGTGCGTGCTGACGTACTCGGGCAAGGGCTACAGCCCGGCGTTCGTCACTAATTTTGATAGCGCGGTGCGCAGGCTGCAGGCCGGCGAAGCGTTGGAACTTGTCACAGGCCCCGACACCCTCTGCGCGCCACTGTGTGCAGAAGAGGGTGATGGCGCCCACTGCCATGGCGCCAGCGTGCAGCAGCGCGACCGACGCGCGCTGCGGGATCTCACGCCCTTGCTGGGGGCTCTTGGCAGCGGCAGCCCTCTGGTGCTGGATGCGGCGCGGGTCGCCCGCCTGCGCTCTGCCTTTGCGCGGGACACGATCCGCAGCGCCTGTACCGACTGCCCCTGGCACGCGATGTGCACCCATGTGGCCGCAAACGACTATGTCGGGGCGATGTTGCACCAGCGACTTTCAACATAGTTGCCCGCTTTTTGAATCCTTGCTGGCACTCGCCTGAGTGAACGTGAGGCGTCTGGCCCAAGGCCTGTGCCGCGACCGGCCGATCGCCAGCGGCGTGTGCCTGCAGCCGTCGGTCGATTTCAGCGGGAGAGCCGACTTCATCGCCACGGCGGGCTCGAGCCGCGGATTCTGGCCCGCGCCACCCCACCCACCTCCAAGATCAAGCAGTCTGCTTTGAGACCGCCCGACCAATTGCTGCACTGCAGCAGTTTCAATATTGCGAATCAAAGTCGCAGTTTTGGTATTTACGCTCTGTTTTTGACCTAGAACAATAGTCGACAGGCAAGTGAGGTGTTCGGTATTCCCACTGGATGAAGCGCTTGTCCCGGCATTGGATGCCGGAATAAAACCCAGGAGACAAAATGAGCAAGAAATTCATTGAATTGCATGGACTATGGTCTGATGCCCAAAAGGCAGCGGCAGCCGAGGTATTGCAACAGATCGAAAAGGCGGGCCTGCAGATGGTGCGCCTGTCCTGGCCGGATCAATATGGCCTGCTGCGCGGGAAAATGTTGTCGGTAGCTGCGCTCAAGTCGGCCTTTGCCAGCGGTTCCGAAATCACGATGGCGCCGTTCTTCTTCGACACCGCCAGCGCCATCGTCTTCAACCCCTTTTCCGCTGATGGTGGCCTCGGCAATGCCGAACTGGCGGGCAGCCCGAACGTGGTGATGGTGCCGGATCCGGGCACTTTTCGCATCCTGCCCTGGGCGGATCGCACCGGCTGGATGCTGGCCGACCTGTACATGACGAGCGGGCGTCCATTCGCGCTGAGCCCGCGCACCATTCTCAAGAAGGCGCTGGGCGAGCTGCAGGAACTGGGCTACGACTACCAGGCAGGCCTGGAGGTGGAGTGGTATCTGACCCGTATTGTTGATCCCTGCCTTGAGCCCGAAACCCTGGGCGGCCCTGGCACGCCAGCGGCGCCTCCCAAGGTGATGCCCGTGGCCAAGGGCTATTCCTACCTGCTGGAAAACCACCTGGACGAGGTCGAGCCCATCATGGCCGAGGTGCGCCAACACTTGCTGGCCTTGGGCTTGCCGCTGCGCAGCATCGAGGACGAGTGGGCGCCAAGCCAGATGGAAACCACATTTGACGTCATGAACGGCTTGGACGTGGCGGACGCCATGGTGCTGTTTCGCAATGCGGTCAAGCAGATCTGCCGCCGCCGTGGGTATCTCGCGACCTTTATGTGCAAACCCGCCATCCCAGGGTTCTACTCCTCGGGTTGGCACCTGCACCAGTCGCTCAGCGCACGCGACAGTGGTGCCAACGCCTTCATCCCGGTGCAGCCGGGCGAGCCGCTGTCGGCGCTGGGCCGGGCCTATGTGGGCGGCCTGCTGGAGCATGCCTGCGCGGCGTCGAGCTTCACTACTCCCACGATCAATGGCTACCGCCGTCGCCGTCCGTACTCGCTGGCGCCTGATCGCGTGAGCTGGGCCAAGGACAACCGTGCGGCGCTGGCGCGTGTGATCTCTGCACCAGGCGATTCGGCCAGCCGGGTTGAAAACCGCGTCGGCGAGCCGGCCGCCAACCCCTATCTGTACCTCGCATCACAGGTGTTTTCGGGTATTGACGGCATTCGCCGCCAGCTTGATCCGGGGCCGCTGCAGGAGACGCCGTACGCCGCCGATGTACCCATCCTGCCGCATAACCTGGCCGAGGCGTTGGATGTACTGGAATCCTCGGCATTTTTCCGCACGACATTCGGTGATGAGTTCATCCGCTATTGGCTGCATCTGCGCCGCAGCGAATGGGCCCGTTTCTCGGCTGCCGAGGGGCAGGTGGATTTTGCCGGTGACACGGTAACCGATTGGGAGCACCGCGAATACTTCGAATTGTTCTGACACGACGACATGAAAAAATATGCTGTGATCTGGTGCGCTGATGCCCCAGGGGACGAAGAATGGCAGGGAAAAATTATCTCGACCTTCGGCAGGAAAGACGAACAATGGGACGTCCTCCACCCTGCTCGAGATAATTTTCTTGAACAGGCCGCTGGTTATGCGGGCTACGTGATCAGCGGCAGCCCTCAGTCGGTGGTTGACGATGCGCAGACGCCGCTGGTGCGCAATTTGATCGCCTTCCTGCAGGCGCAGGCGCAGCGCGGCGACGCCCCGGTGGTCGGTTTGTGCTTCGGCTCCCAGGCCATTGCCGCCGCACTGGGCGGGCAGGTCGGGAAGAACCCCTCCGGCCGCTTCAAGCTCGGCGTGGACCAGTTGCAATGGGGCGCGCAGGCGCAGGCTTTGATCGGCGCCCAGGGCGGCGGCGGCCCGACGTCCCTGGTGCAGAGCCACGGGGAATGCGTAACCCGCTTGCCGTCTGAGGCCGTTGCCTTGGCGTCCTCGGCAACCATTGCGCACGAGGTCTTTCTGGTGGACGGGCGGTTCCTGGGGATCCAGGGGCACCCCGAGGTGGACCGGCGCTTTCTGCAAGAGAAGTTCATGGCTTACCACCGGGCCCTGTTCGACGATGAGCAATGGGTGTGCGTGCAGGAAGAGTCGCGGCAGCCCCTGGATGCCGACCGCGTGATTGCGCTCGGGCGACGCCTGCTGGATGCAGGCAGGCTGCCTACGGCTGCCACCGCACTGGACGCTCGGCCATCGACACAAGGAATAGCCCCATGACGAATACCGCAAGAATTTCGCTCCTCCCGCACGAACCGTTGGTCTCGGGTGCCTGGGATGATCTGGTACAGGAAGACCGTGTGCACCGCCGCGTCTATACCGACCAGGACATCTTCGCGCGTGAAATGAACAATATCTTTGCCGCCACCTGGGTCTATCTGGCCCACGAAAGCGAGATACCGGAGCCCAATGATTTCAAGCTGGCCTGGATCGGCGTGCGCGAGGTCATCGTCGCGCGCGACGAAGATGGTGCCGTGCGCGTGTTCTCCAATCGCTGCTCGCACCGCGGCGCCAGCGTCTGCCGCGAGCACCGGGGTAACGCTGCGGACTTCACCTGCCCCTACCACGGTTGGCGCTTCGACAACCGCGGCCAGCTCTTCGGCGTTCCGGGCAAGAACGCCTACGGTCCCGACTTCAAGTCGCGCGACATGCATCTGGCGCGGCCGGCGCAGGTCGATTCCTACAAGGGCTTCGTGTTTGCGACGCTCAATCCCGATGCGCCGCCACTGGTGCAGCATTTAGGCAACGCGGCGCACTACCTGGACGCTTGGATCGAGCACAACGGTGGGCCCCGGCATTTGTGTTTGGCCGGTGCGCAACGCTTTCGGCTGGCGTGCAATTGGAAGCTGGTGTGGGACAACGCAGGGGACGGCTACCACGTGCCGTTTTCGCACCAATCGCTCCTTGTGATGACCAATGAGCGCTACGGCGGCGGTGATATGGCCTATTTTGCCGATGCCGACCGCTCCAGGATGACCAGCAGCGCGCTGGACAGCGGGCACACCGTGATCGACCAGCGCCCGGAAATGCACGGCGAATCGGCCTGGCGCCAGCAGCGCCCGCAGCCGGGACGCGAGCCCTACGAAGACCATGTGGCCGCCACCTATGGTGAGCGGGCGCAGCGTGTGCTGGACACCACGGTAGGCGCGGGCATGAATCTCAATATCTTTCCCAACCTGGCGCTGATTGGCAACCAGGTGCAGGTGATCCAGCCACTGGCCGTCGCCGCCACGGGTGTGCACTGGTACGCGACGCAACGCCGCGACGCCGACGCAGAAGTGAACACCATGCGCTTGCGTACCCAAGAAGATTTTCCGGTCATGGGCGAGATGGACGATGCGGCCAACTTCGAGGAGTGCCAGCGCGGCCTGACCAATAGCCCCGAGGATGAATGGGTGGACATGAGCCGGCACTACGAGACCGGCAGGGATGTGCCAGCCGAGGATGGCATCGTCCGCGGACCGGTGACCACAGACTTGCACATGCGCAACTATTACGCACAGTGGAAGTGCCTGATGAAGGCCGAGCCCACGCTGCGCGTGGACAAGGGGAGGCTGGCATGAGCAGCACGGCACCGTCTACCGCACTCCCCGCACAGGGCGCGCGCGCGTATCGCCACCAGCCGCCGTCGCTGTACGTCGTGCCCTCGTTTTACGACTGGCTGGTGGGTGCATCGGCCGATCTGGCCGCACCCGCGGTGCGCGCGCCCGGCGCCGCGGCAGCGGCGCGCGAGGCTGAGATTGCCCGGCTGCTGACGCTCGAGGCGCGTCTGTTGGATCAGGGGACACTGGCGCAAGAGGCGTACGTGCGCTGGCTGGCGCTGTTTGCCGAGGAGTGCGTCTACTGGATTCCGGCCAGCGCGCCCGCAGCCGATCCGCGCCAGGCGGTTACGCTGGAATTCCACGACCGCCGCCGGCTGCTTGATCGCGTGGCGCGTCTGGGCACGGGCTTTGCCTTCTCGCAGGTCCCGGCCTCACGCACGGCGCGGCAGTACAGCGGCCTGGAGGTCTGGTCCAGCCCGGATCGCACAGACGAGTGGCGTGCGCGCTGCAGCTTTTTGCTGGCCGAGTCGCGCGAGGGCCACGGCCGCATGCTCGCAGGCTGGAACGGTTTCGTGCTGCGCGCAACGCCTGAGGGTTTGCGCATCGTGCTCAAGCAGGTCAATTTGATCGATTGCGACCAGCCTCAGGGCAATAACTCCTTCTTTCTCTGAAAACAACGGCATGGCCACGCGCGCGCAATCACTCACCATCACTGACATAGCCCCCCAGGGCAGCGACGCGATTCTGCTCAGCCTGGGCGAGAGCGGGGAGCAACCGCCGCTGTGCTTTCGGCCGGGCCAATACCTGACGCTGGCTGCCGAGGTGAACGGCGATGAGCTCTGGCGCTGCTACTCGATCACCAGCGAGCCCGTGATCGGTCGGCCGATCAGTGTGTTGGTGCGCCGAGTGGCTGGCGGCAGGGCGTCCAACTGGCTGTGTGACAACACCCGTCCCGGCGACCAGCTACGGGCGTTGCCGCCCGCCGGGCGCTTTACCTTGGCGCGACCGGGGCAGCCCGTGTTGTTTTACGCAGGCGGAAGTGGTATCGCGCCGGTGTTCGCGCTGGCGCGCGAGGCGCTTGCGCAAGGTGCGTCCCGCGTGCGGCTTTTTTACGCCAACCGCGACCGTGCCAGTGCCATGCTGTTGGCCGAGCTGCAGGTACTGCAAGTCGCCAGCGCAGGTCGGCTGGAGATCGAACATTGGTATGACGCCGAGCAGGGTTTGCCGGCGCAGGCCGAGCTGGAGCGACAGGCGCATGGGCTGGAGCAGGCTGACGCTTATCTGTGCGGCCCCGAGCCCTTCATGCGCGCCGCTGTCGCTGCTCTGGTGGCTTGCGGGTTCGATGCCGCCCGCGTGCACCGAGAGGACTTTGGCGCTGCAGTGCAGAACGCGGAGGAGGCTGCCGCCGATGGCTCGGCGGCGGCCCTTACTGTGCAGATCAAAGGCCAGATCCACACCGTTCCTGTGCAGCCCGGCGAGCTGCTGCTGACCGCCATGCTGCGCGCCGGATTGCCTGCGCCGCATGCCTGCAAAGTCGGCGAATGCGCTTCCTGCATGTGCCGGCTGCAGGCGGGCGAAGTGCAGCGGCTGGACAACTCGGTATTGGACGAGGACGATGTAGCTGCGGGCTGGCTGCTGGCCTGCAGTTCGCGCGCTGCCAGCCCCGTGTTGCGCCTGCGCTTTTCCTGACCCGGGAACCACGGACCACGCCACCATGACCCGAGACGGCGCCGCTACACCCCCCTGGGACCTGATCCGGGCTTTCCTGGCGCTGGAGCGCCACGGCAGTTATGAAGTAGCCGCGGAACTGGAGGGCATCGACGACTCCACGCTGCGCCGGCGGATCCGCCAGCTGGAGCTGCACTTCGGCCGCGCCTTGTTCGTGCGGGCGGAAAGTGGCTGGCGTGCCTCGGCTGACTTGCACGCGCTCGTATCGGCGGCACAGCGCATGGAAGTCGCCGCGCGCAGCTTTTGCCAGGACCACCAGGCCGGCGCCGGCACCATCCGCATCAGCGTGATGGACGTGTTTGCGCAGCGCTTCGCGCCGGTGTTCGCGGCACTGAGCGAGAAATACCCCCGGCTGGTTCTCACCATCACCACTGAGGCGCATTTCGTCAATCTGGAGCAGGATCAGGTGGATATCGCCGTGCGCCTGGCACGTCCGGAGCGCAACAGCAACTCGCTGCGTGTGCGCAAGCTTGGCAACGTCGCTGTCGGTGCCTATGCGAGCCGTGCGTATCTGGCGCAGGAACACCAAGAGCACCAATTGCTGGCGATGAACCTGCAGTTTTTTCACCAGGACCACAACTTCATCTACGCCCAGCAGGACTGGTCTCGCTTTGGCCTGGCCGGGCGGGTGCGGCTGCAGTCTGACAGCTTCGCGCACTTGGCACGGTGGTGTGCGCTCGGCCAGGGCCTGGCGCTGCTGCCTCGGTTTCTGGCGGGCGAGCACCCGCAATTGGTGGCCAGCCCGGCCGGCGTCTTCATCGATACGGAGCTGTGGCTGGTCAGCCGTTTCGACATGCATGCTGTCTGGCAGCGTGACCTGGCCGACCTTCTGCAGGCCGAGTTGGCGCGCTGGCCGCAGTGAGCAGGACCTGGTCGCCGGCCCCTGGAGGGTGCTACGGAGGAAATAGCGGCCAGCGCTTGACAGCAAAGCGTTCCATGCCTTTTTGATATAAAAAAACGGCTCGCATGGGAGGCGCCTCGGTACGCGCGTGCGGCTTGAAACTGCTCAGAATTGCCCTATCTGAAGGAGCATTCGGAGGTTTCATGCGACTCGACAAACTCACTACCAAATTTCAGGAAGCCCTGGCCGACGCCCAATCGCTCGCGCTCGGGCACGACAACGCCTACATCCAGCCCGAGCACCTGCTCGCGGCCATGCTGCAGCAGGACGACGGCCCCAAGGCGCTGCTGGCGCGCGCGGGCGTCAACGTTGCGCGCCTGGCGCAAGAAGCCGCCGCCGCCATCAAGCGCCTGCCCGCCGTAGATGGCCAGGAGCAGGTGCAGCCCGGCCCCGATCTGATCAAGCTCTTGCAGGCGACCGAGAAGGAAGCCATCAAGCGCGGCGACCAGTTCATCGCCAGCGAGATGTTTCTGCTCGCGCTGGCTGATTCCAGCGGCGAAGCTGGCCGTATCGCCAAGGAGGCCGGCCTGTCGCGCAAGGCGCTCGAATCGGCCGTGGAAGCCGTGCGCGGCGGCCAGACCATGGACAGCGCCGAGGGCGAGGGCCAGCGCGAAGCCTTGAAGAAATACACGCTGGACCTGACCGAGCGCGCGCGCCTGGGCAAGCTTGACCCGGTGATTGGCCGTGACGACGAAATCCGCCGCACCATCCAGGTGCTGCAGCGGCGCAGCAAGAACAACCCGGTGTTGATCGGCGAGCCGGGCGTGGGCAAGACGGCCATCGTCGAGGGCCTGGCGCAGCGCATCATCGCGGGCGAAGTGCCTGAAAGCCTCAAGGGCAAGCGCGTGCTGGTGCTCGACATGGCGGGCCTCTTGGCCGGTGCCAAGTTCCGTGGCGAATTTGAAGAGCGCCTCAAATCCGTGCTCAAGGAAGTGGCGCAGGACGAAGGCCGCATCATCCTCTTCATCGACGAGCTGCACACCATGGTCGGCGCCGGCAAGGCCGAGGGCGCGATCGATGCGGGCAATATGCTGAAACCCGCGCTCGCGCGTGGCGAGTTGCACTGCATCGGCGCGACCACGCTGGATGAATACCGCAAATACATCGAGAAGGACGCGGCGCTGGAGCGGCGCTTTCAGAAGGTGCTGGTCGATGAACCGAGCGTGGAAGACACCATCGCCATCCTGCGCGGCCTGCAAGTGCGTTATGAGGCCCACCACGGCGTGGACATTACGGATCCAGCTATCGTTGCTGCAGCGGAACTCTCCCACCGCTACATTACCGACCGCTTTCTGCCCGACAAGGCCATCGACCTGATCGACGAGGCGGCGGCGCGCATCAAGATCGAGATCGATTCCAAGCCCGAAGCTTTGGACAAGCTGGAGCGCCGCATGATCCAGCTCAAGATCGAGCGCGAGGCGATGAAGAAGGAGACCGATGAGGCCTCGCACAAGCGGCTCGAACTGATCGAGGAAGAGCTCGCCACCGCCGAGCGCGAGTACGCCGATCTGGAAGAAATCTGGAAGGCCGAGAAAGCCAGTGCGCAAGGCAGCGAGCAGATCAGAAAAGAGATCGACGCGATCCGCACGCAGATCGAAGACCTGAAACGCAAGGGCGATTTCAACAAGGTGGCCGAACTGCAGTACGGCAAGCTCCCCGAGCTGGAAAAGAGCCTCAAGGAAGCGCAGGACAGCGAGGCCGGCGGCAACGCGCCCCAGCACAAGCTGCTGCGTACGCATGTGGGTGCCGAGGAAATCGCCGAGGTGGTCTCACGCGCCACCGGCATCCCGGTCGCCAAGATGATGCAGGGCGAAAAAGACAAGCTGCTGCGCATGGAAGACAAGCTGCACGAGCGTGTCGTCGGCCAGGATGAGGCCATCTCGGCCGTTGCCAACGCGATCCGCCGCTCGCGCTCGGGGCTGTCGGATCCGAACCGCCCGCTGGGCAGCTTCCTCTTTCTCGGCCCCACGGGTGTGGGCAAGACCGAGCTGTGCAAGGCGCTGGCCGGTTTCCTCTTCGACAGCGAAGACCACCTGGTGCGCATCGACATGAGCGAGTTCATGGAAAAGCATAGCGTCGCGCGCTTGATTGGCGCGCCTCCGGGCTATGTTGGCTATGAAGAAGGTGGCTACTTGACGGAAGCCGTGCGGCGCAAGCCCTACAGCGTGCTGCTGCTCGACGAGGTGGAAAAGGCCCATCCGGACGTGTTCAACGTGCTCTTGCAGGTGCTCGACGACGGGCGCCTGACGGACGGGCAGGGGCGTACCGTGGATTTCAAGAACACGGTGATCGTGATGACCAGCAACATCGGCTCGCACCGCATCCAGGCCATGGTCGGCCAGCCTGCCGACGAGATCAAGGACGCGGTATGGGAAGAGCTGAAGACGCACTTCCGCCCCGAGTTCCTGAACCGCATCGACGAGACCGTGGTATTCCATGCGCTCGATGCGAAGAACATCGAAGCGATCGCGGCGATCCAGCTCAAGCTGCTGGAGGCGCGCCTGACCAAGATGGACTTGCACCTGCAAGTGTCGAGCGCAGCGATGGCCGAGCTGGCCAAAGTCGGGTTCGACCCGGTGTTCGGCGCGCGGCCCCTGAAGCGCGCGATCCAGCAGCGCATCGAAAATCCGCTCTCCAAGCTGCTGCTGGAAGGCAAGTTCCTGCCCAAGACCAAGATCGCCGTCAGCGTCGATCCGATCAAGGCGCCAGGCGTGTTCGAGTTCAGCGGTCAGCCTGAGTAACGGCCTTTCCACTTCTTCCCCCTTTGGGGGAAGGTTGGGATGGGGGCCGCGCCGCGGCAGACCAAAAAATTTTTGCAGGTCATGGAATAAACCGGCCCTTGGAAGTGTTCATGCAGGTGTGTTCAACTGATTTCGGAACCGCTCCATGAAGCTGCTTTCCACCCTCGGCCTGGCCTGTGCCGCGCTCACTTTCAGCCTCAGCGCCTTCGCTGCCCCTCCGGTGCAAGCCAAAGGTGACGTGCTCACCGGAACCAACGGTCACACCCTGTACACCTTTGACAAAGACCAGGCGGGCAGCGGCAAATCCGCCTGCAATGGACCCTGCGCAGCCAACTGGCCGCCGCTGATGGCCGACAGCGCCGCGACGGCCGAGGGTGACTACAGCATCATCACGCGCGACGACGGCGCCAGGCAGTGGGCGCACAAGGGCAAGCCGTTGTATTTCTGGGTCAAGGATGCCAAGCCTGGCGATACCACCGGAGACGGCTTCAACGGCGTCTGGAAGACAGCCCGCCCTTGAGCGTTTTTTGCTGACGGCAGCCCCGCGTGAAGCACGAACAGGTCGTCCAGCAACTGCCTGCATTGCGTCGCTATGCGCTTGCGCTGACGGGCGACCGCTGGGCGGCCGACGACCTGTTGCAGGACACGCTGGAGCGTGCCTGCAGCAAATGGCGCTTGTGGATCGTCGGTACCGACCTGCGCGCCTGGCTGTTCACGCTGATGCACAACCTGTATCTGAACGAACGCCGCAATACGCTTTCGCAGTCTGCAGTGATAGCTATTGATGATGTAGCAAACGAGCTGGCTGCGCCGGCTCGATCGCTGGACGATGCGATGGATCTCGATCGCTGCCTGCAGCGCCTGCCGGGCGAGCAGCGCGCCGTGCTGCTGCTGGTGACGTTGGAGGACATGGATTACCGGGAAGTGGCGCGGATATTGAAAATACCCATTGGCACAGTGATGTCGCGCCTGTCGCGTGCGCGTACCCGCTTGCGCGAACTCATGCAGGCAGACGCCGATGCACCCGCGGCTGGCGAGCCTGCGCTGCGCCGCCTGAAATAGAGTGGGGCGCTGGAGCAGAGATGACCAACGATTTCCCCGAACCCACCACAGCCGGTGCGCTGGATGAAGCCACGCTGCACGCGTTGGTTGACGGCAAGCTGGCGCCCCAGGCCCGCGCCGCTGCCGAGGCGGCACTGGCTGCCACCCCGCAGGCTGCGCAGACCGTGCGCCACTGGCGTGTGCAGCGCGAGGCACTGGCAAAGCTGCACCACGAGGTGCTCGATGAACCCGTGCCGCCCGCCCTGCGCGCGACGGCCGAGCGCTTGGCAGGCCAACGTCAAAGCGCCAACGACTGGTGGTGGCGCGGCGCGATGGTTGCCTCGGTTCTGGTGGCGTTCGGGGTTGGCTGGCTGGGGCGCGGGCTGTGGCAGCCGACGCAAGTCGGCGCTGCGCAATCAATGCAACTGGCACGCATGGCAGATCAGCGTTTTGTGCAGCAGGCCTCGCTTGCCTATGCGGTCTATCAGCCGGAAAAGCTGCATGCCGTCGAAGTGCCGGCGGCGCAGCAGGATCATCTGGTGCAGTGGCTCTCCAAACGTCTGGATCGCCCGCTGCAGGTGCCCGACCTGAGCACTCAGGGCTATACGCTCGTGGGTGGGCGGCTGCTGCCGGGCGAAGAGGGTGCGCGGGCGCAGTTCATGTTCCAGGATGCCGCGGGCGGCCGCATCACGCTCTACCTGGGCGCCGTCGCACCGCAGGGCGCGCTGGCGCAGGACAGCGCCTTCCGCTTTGAGAGCGATGGACCGGTGTCCAGTTTCTACTGGGTTGATCGTGGCTTTGGCTACGCGCTGTCAGGGCATTTGCCGCGCCCCCGGCTGCAGGCACTGGCGAGCGACGTGTATCGCCAGTTGGAGGAACGCCAGACGCGTTGAGCGGCAGCCGCGAGCGCGCCATCGCGGGCGTTCATGGCGTGGGTGTTCAGCGCTGCGCCAGCCACCACGCCAGGCCAAAGGCCAGCACGGCGGGCACCGCGAACACGATGAGCAGGATGGGCAGTTCCTCGCGCACGCTGTAGCCCGCGTGCGTCACGCCGACCCACATGTTGGCGAGTGTGACCGCCAGCCAGGCGGGCATGAAAGCCTTGGCCGCCAGAGACATTCCGGCGGCGCTGGCGCCCCAGAGCCAGCCGAACAGAGTGAAGACGCCCAGCAGCGCCAGGCCTCCGACGATGACGAGCAGCATGTGCATGGCGTGGTGTCCTTTTGGGTCGGGAGGGTAAAAGGCCTATTTTGTCGTGTAACCACCGTTGATCAAGATGGTTTGCCTGCTGATCCACCAGCCGTCGCTGACCAGATGGCGGATGAGCTGCACCACGTCCTCGATGCACGGCAAGGCAATGCCGGGATGTGTCACCGCGGGCAATGCCGCAACCTGCATCGCCTGCGCGCAGTCCGTCATGGCTGAGCACGTGGTGGTTTCGCACCGGCGCCATAACCTTGAACTTGTGGCCTCTGGCGCCATCTATCGAGCAGCAGCAGACTGCGTTGGATCGTTCCTTTTGGCAAACAGCGCATGCGGTTATTCGCTTTTCAACGCGCCGTATCACCAATTGCGGCTTACCATAGACAGGCGTGCAGCACTCTGCTGTTCGTCCATTTCGTCAGAAAGAGGCAAGGTTTGAACGAAGTCGTCACCACCATCGTGCGCTGGAGCCTGCGCCTGATCGTGATCGCCATGGGTGCGGTGCTGTTCCTGAGCCTGCTGGTCGCCGCCGGCGTGCTGGCCATGGCCTGGGGGCTGCGTGCGCTGTGGGCGCGCGTCACCGGCCGCCCGGTTACGCCCTGGGTGATGCGCATGGACCCGCGCCACGGCTTCAACACGGTGTACCGCAGCACCGCGCGTTGGACGGCCCATACGACCGAGCAGGCGCGCCATCGCACCAGTCGGCCGCGGGACGTGACCGACGTGCAGCCACGCGAAATTCGCCAGTAAACCCACCGGCGGCTTCCTGGCATGGCGGATATGACCCCTGAAGCAATCCGCTCCCTGTTTGACGCCCAGCACCGCGCCAGCCGCGCGCAGCCTGATGTGCCCGTCGCGGTGCGCCGCGAACGTCTGCTGCGCCTGCGCGCGCTGCTGGAGGAGCACGCGCCAACCCTTGCCGCTGCGGTGCAGGCGGATTTCGGCATGCGTTCGCCGCGCCTGACCGAGGTTGCCGATTTCTTCCTGCTGCGCGCCCAGATGGCGCAGACGCTCAAGCACCTGGAGCGCTGGTGCCGCCCGCAACG
>NZ_MEDS01000002.1 GCF_001724135.1 Comamonas sp. SCN 65-56
GCGTTCGCCGCGCCTGACCGAGGTTGCCGATTTCTTCCTGCTGCGCGCCCAGATGGCGCAGACGCTCAAGCACCTGGAGCGCTGGTGCCGCCCGCAACGTGTCGGCACGCCGCTGTACCTGCGCCCTGCGCGCGCCTGGCTGCAGCGCCAGCCGCTGGGCGTGGTCGGCATCATCTCGCCATGGAATTACCCGGTGCAGCTCGCGCTCGGCCCCGCCATTGGCGCCATCGCGGCGGGCAACCGCGTGCTGCTCAAACCCAGCGAGCTCACGCCCCACACCAGCGCCCAACTGGCTGACCTGATCGCCAAGGCCTTCGCCCCCGAGGAATTCTGCGTGCTGCAAGGCGGGCCCGACGTGGCTGCGCAGGTGGCGGCTCTGCCGCTGGATCACCTGGTATTCACCGGCTCCACAGCCGTCGGCCGCAAGGTGGCGCTGGCCGCAGCGGCCAACCTCACGCCCACCACGCTGGAGCTGGGTGGCAAATCGCCCGCGATCCTCGATGCCGATTGCGATCTGCGCGATGCGGCCCTCAAGCTTGCCCACGGCAAGCTGCTCAACGCCGGCCAGACCTGCATTGCGCCCGACTACCTCTTCGTCCCCAAGGGCAGCGAAGCCACATTTGCAGACCACTACCGCGCTGCGGTGGCGCAACTCTTCCCCTACTTTGCCGGCAACCCCGATTACGCCTCCATCATCACGCCGCGCCACCTGGCGCGCCTGCGCGATCTGTTGCAGGAGGCGCGCACCATGGGCGCGACCGTGCATGAGATGACGGCCGCGCCCGGCACGCCCGCGCCGCCGCAGCAGACCCTGGGCGATGGCATCGCGCGCCAGATGCCACCCGCGCTAGTGCTGGGCGCAACCAGCCAGATGCGGCTGATGCAGGAGGAAATCTTCGGCCCGCTGCTGCCGGTGATGGCTTACGAAGCGCTCGATGACGCAGTGCGCTACATCAACGCCCATCCGCGCCCGCTCTCGCTCTACTGGTTCGGCAACCGCACGGCGGTGCGCGATGAAGTGCTGGCGCATCGCGCATGAAAACCTGCCGTTCGGCGGCATTGGCGACAGCGGCTGGGGTGCCTACCACGGCGAAAGCGGCTTTCTGCGCTTTTCGCACCAAAAGCCCGTGCTGGTGCAGTCGCGCTGGGGCGCGGGCAAGATGCTTTACCCGCCGTACGGCGCACGCTTTGACCGTGTGATGGGCCTGATCCGGCGCTTGATGTAACGCAGGTGCCTGCCGCGGCGCGGCGGCGGGATAGGCAGCCTCAGCGTTTTGCGCGAGAATTACGGGTTTTCCATTAGTCTCGTTGTCGTTTACATGTCTCGCATTCAGGTACGCCCCGCCACCCTGCGCGATGCCAAAGCCATCGCCCAAGTCCACACCGCCGCTGCCCTGCACGCCTACAAGGATGTCGTTCCGGATGAGCAGCTCAAGGCCATGTCCTCCGTTGAAAAGCGCCAGGCCTACTGGCGCGAAGCCATCAATTACTGCGAGCCGCAGGTGCAAGTCGCCGTCGATGGCGACAAGATCGTCGGCTTTGTCGGCTTCGATCGCTCGCGCGATCCCAAGACCCGCCCCACCACCGGAGAAATCTGGGCCATCTATGCCGACCCCACCCACTGGGACCAGGGTGTGGGCCTGGCCCTGTGGGATGCCGCGCGCGACGGCCTGGCGGAAGAGGGCTGCACCACCGTCACCGCCTGGGTGCCCCTGCGCAACGAGCGCGCGCTGCACTTTCACGAGGCAGCGGGCTTCAAGCGCGAAATGAGCACCGCCAAGACGGCCGTCATCGGCGGTGTGAAGATTGAAGAGGTGCGCTTGCAGCGCTCCTTGAATTAGAGCTTCTTGCGCAGGCTGGGCAAGGGTTCAGGCAATGCCAGGCATCGGTATCAGGCCAGTGCTGCCTTGCGAAACACCTCGGCAGCCCACTGGTTGAGGCTTTGCCCGTGTGCCTGCGCGGCGATTTGCGCTTGCAGGTGCACCTCAGGTGGCACGCGCAGCATCATGTTGCCGCTGACGGGTTTGAGCGGCTGCTTGCCAATGTGTGCGCAGGTCGCCAGGTAGTCGTCGACCGCTTCTTCAAATGCTGCACGCAGCTCGGCCACCGTCTCGCCGTGAAAGCCGATCACGTCCGCAGTACCGAGGATGCGACCGGCGAAGATGGCGTCACGTTCGTCGAACTCGATACGGGCGGTGTAGCCCTTGTGGGTCATGGTGTTCATGGTTTTACTCCGATCAAGACCAGAAAATCGCGAGCCTGCTCCACTTGGTACGCTTTTGCCTCTTTTGCAATCGTATTTTGCAATCAATACCATGGCCTGCTCGTTTGGAAAGCATGAAAGCGAAAGATCGCGCGCGATCCAACAACCCAAGGCCTGCGAAATTCGTGAAAATACGTTGAAGGGATGCCGTCATGACCCCCATCGACCCGCAATTGCTGAAGCCGTTCGCATGCAAGTACATCTGGTGGAAAACACCGGAGGATGCCGTGACCACGCCCGAACGGGTGATGGCCCAGGTCATGGACATCGGCGACTACGCCGACGTGCAAACGCTCGCCGTGCAAGTGGGCGATGAAGCGCTGTGCGACGTACTGGCACATGCACAGGCCGGCCAGTTCAGCGAGCGCTCCTGGGCGTACTGGCACTACCGTCTCGGCTTGTCCGAAGCGGATCACGTCCCCGCACTGCCCGCACGGAGATTCGTTCCCTGCGGTGGCACCGAGAGCGAACACGTCAAGGTCTCTTTCTTTGGCACGATCGCCTTTGGCCGCGTGGGGGAACCGGATTGGACCGAGGACGGCGTTTTGCAGGTAGCGTCGCTTGACGACCTGATGGCGACCAAGGTAAAGGTCGTGCTCCAGCGGGCCGAGGCCAAGGATTACCGTGATGTGGCCGCGATGCTTGGCGTCGGTGTGAGCCTGGCACGCGGACTGGCATCCGCGCGCCAACTCTACGGACCGAACTTCCAGCCCAGCGAGAGCTTGAAAGCACTTGTGTACTTCAACGACGGAGACCTGGGCGCCCTGACCTCCGTCGAGAAAAAGACGCTGATCGACGCCGTGAAGGCGGTGCGCGACCTTCCCGAGGTGACGCTGCGATCGAAGTTCTTGAGTGGGCAGGGCTGAAACACCCGGCCCCGTTGCAACGGCTGCTCGAATATTTTATCTAGCAAAATCCAGCAAAAACCCTTGCCCAGACTGCGTAATCAGCTCTAGTTCAAGGAGCGATGCGGCCGCACTTCCTCGATCTTCACACCGCCGATGACAGCCGTCTTGGCGGTGCTCATTTCTCGCTTGAAGCCCGCTGCCTCGTGAAAGTGCAACCCACGCTCGTTACGCATTGGGAATTTGCTTTTTCTTGACTATCCACATGCCTCAGAAGCCTCGCACACCCAGCTCTCTCAAAAGAAGAGGGGTGATCGATCGCGCGAGCTTTACCCCCTCTCCCTCTGGGAGAGGGTGGGGTGAGGGCTTGCAGCCCAATTAGAAATCCCCGCGCCCCGCCACCCGCGCCAGTACCCTGAGATCGGACCCGATGCGCGCGATGTTGTGAAACTCGAGCGCGAGGCCCTGCGACAATGCCTGCAGCGGCCCCCAATCTGCCGGGCCGCGCGCGCCGCTGCCCAGCAGCAGGGGCGCCAGGTACAGCAGCAGTTCATCCACCAGCCCGGCGCGCACCAAGGCGCCGCTCAGCCGCGGCCCCGCCTCAAGGTGCAGCTCATTTACGCTGCGCCGCCCCAAATCGCGCAGCAGCGCGCGGATATCCACCTGGCCAGCGGCATCGGGTAGCACGGTAATCGTGGCGCCACGCGCACGCAGCGCATCGGCAGCCTTTACATCCTCGCGTGCGGTGTAAATCCATACCAACCTGCCGGGCACGTCAAAAAGCCGTGCAGCGGGCGGCGTGCGTAAACGGCTGTCCACGATCACCAGGTGCGGCTGGCGTGGCGTGGCTACGCCGCGCACGTTCAGCAGCGGACAATCCGCCAGCACCGTGCCCACGCCCGTTAGCACTGCACAGGCGCGCGCGCGCCAGGCGTGACCATCGGCGCGTGCCTCGGGCGAGGTAATCCACTGGCTGGCGCCGTTGGCCAGCGCCGCCACGCCATCGAGCGAGGTGGCCGCCTTCATGCGCACCCACGGCGTGCCGCGCACCATGCGGCTGAAAAAGCCGATGTTGAGCTCGCGCGATTCGGCCGCGCCCGGGCCCACCTCCACCGCCACGCCCGCCGCGCGTAGCCGGGCGAACCCTTGGCCCGCCACCAGCGGGTTGGGATCGGCTAATGAAGCCACCACGCGGGCGATGCCCGCCGCGATCAGCGCATCGCAACATGGCCCGGTGCGGCCCTGGTGCGCGCAGGGCTCCAGCGTCACATACGCCGTCGCGCCGCGCACGTCGTGCCCTTGCGCCGCGGCATCGCGCAGCGCCATCACCTCGGCGTGCGGGCCGCCGGCTTGCTGGGTAAAGCCGTGGCCCAGCACGTCGCCGTTTGTGCTGGCGATGACGCAGCCTACGCGGGGGTTGGGGTTGGAAAGAAAAAGCGCTTGGGTGGCGAACTCAAGCGCTTGGGTGATGTAGGAAGCGGCATCGGTCATGTCGCTTGCGATGGTATGCGAAGCCGGGAAATAGTGATCGCTTACTCCGTCGCGCTAGCTTTGCATGTTGCGGGGTCTAACGATGGTTTGCAACTGCGGGTCCTCCCTGAAGCCGCTACGATGATTCGGCGTGTCTGCTCTGCTGCTTCTGCGGCTGAGACGTCATTACGCGTGAGGCTGATAGTAAGCGCACCAAATCCACCACTCGTATTCCTTGGATATCCAGACCCATTGTAAGAAACATAAGGAGGGGACTCATTTGCTGTGCCCGTACCAGCAATGGCGATATAGCTTGGTGGGGAAGACTGTTCAAATACAATTTCATCATCACTTGTGCTGAAATTGTGGTCGATATTTCTGTCGATATACACAATCCAACCACTGTTCCAGTTGGAACCATCTTTGGGTGAAATGCCGGCATACATGTTGCGCTTCATGGCCTCGCCGCGAGCTGCATTGATAGCCGAAAGTAATGTGTTTGTAATTGAGCTCAGTTCGGAATTTCTCTGATAGCTAACAAAGCTGGGCGCGGCAACCATCATGAGAATTGCCGCGATGGAAACCGTGACCATCAACTCGATCAAAGTAAAACCGAGGTCACGAGTTTTTGAAACTATAGAAGTCATGGCCAGCAGAGTTTTCGGTTTGTGGCACTTGCAGTACCTGTACATGTTTTTACTCCAGTGCTTGTCAAGAGTAAATTGCCTACTTTAGGATCGCTTCCCGTTGGTGTAGCTACAACCCGAATGCAAACTTGCTCAGAAATTGATGCACCACATCTTTCTGCTGACAACGTATAAGTCTTCGACGTACTTTCTC
This sequence comes from Comamonas sp. SCN 65-56, assembly GCF_001724135.1. Classification (GTDB taxonomy): domain Bacteria; phylum Pseudomonadota; class Gammaproteobacteria; order Burkholderiales; family Burkholderiaceae_C; genus Comamonas_C. Next base: position 5,419 of record NZ_MEDS01000002.1, read on the forward strand.
CCACATATGTTTTAAATGGCACGGTGTCCGTAGTCACGAAGATCTTGTATGTGTTATTTTGCGTCATGAACCGTTCTTGTTGCTGCATCAAATCCATGAGAGCTGTCCGTGCTTCAGCACGGCGCCCTTTGAGGATTGAATCCTGATACGATGGATAAGCAATTGCAGCCAAAATACCAACAATGGCAACAACTACCATGAGCTCTATCAGAGTAAACCCCATAAGAGATTGATAAGGGGCTCTGAACATAGTCGTTTTTTTCATTTATTGTGCAACTCCAGATAATTGTTGATCTGACGCCAACTCAACCGACCACTTGGAAATTGAATTTTTTGCGTGCCATCGGGAGGTATGCTGAGGCCTCCGGAACCTTGTTGTATCACAGTCGTTGAAATTTCGGTTGTGGTGCGCCCAGAAGGGCTCCCTGAAGCACCAAAATTTTCAGATATATCGCCGATCACCAGCATCGGCTGGCCGGAAAGGCCGACCAGCGAGGCTGTACTTGTGCCCGTGCCATAGAACAAATCTACAAAATAGTTGCTGCCCGTTCCACCAGAGATGGAGCAGACGCCGGGAGTGGATGCCGAATCTGGCATGAGGCTGCTGAACGCTGCTTTTGTGGTCATCGGAACTGCGACTGAATCATAAACAATACGCTCTCCGTTACCCGGAAGGTCATAGTACCAGCCGGAACGTTTGGTAGCGTCGCCATCGCTAGCGGGTCTTCCCCATGTAAATGCTGAATTTGGACTAAACTTTCCCGTAACGGCATCGAGCGTGCTCACTTTCAATCGGCCACGCCCCTGAATTCCAACAACACCTGAGGTACCACCACTAGCGCTTCCGCTGCCATTATCGTATATGGTGTAATAGGTATTTTGTTGGGTGGATGTGCTATCGCCAGGTTCGATATACTTTCCTGTGCCGAAACCGATCAAATGCTTATTTGATCGACCGAATCCAATGATGGTCGGCGCAGCTGTGATGGGTTGAATGGATCCTCCTGCATCCTTTGCAATATACATGGGATAAGCTGTCAGACTTCCTGCAGAACCAGTGTTGAAGCGAGACAAATTTCCAGCCGACCAATCACTTGCCCCAAACCCTGTGAAATCCAGAGCCCATACGTTGCCGTGCAGGTCTCCAGCAGCAGCAAACTCAGTAAGCCCGGTTTCGTTCATGTAAGCTTCGAGATTAACAATTCCAACGGCCTTGCTCGTCGCCAGGGTGGAATCAAAAGGAAAACTGATTTTATAATAATTGTTTCCCAAGCTCCAGGCTGTGCCTATCGGTTTGTCCAGCGCCAGAAGAAAAATGGTTGGTGCACCCGTTGGGCTGAAGATGCCATCGCCAGAATCAACATAGTTGTTTACCCCGGCAGGGACCATCGCAAACCAGCGGGTAACTACAGGCGTGGCACTTGGCGCACTAGTGCGTAGTTTGATAATGCGAGGTTTACCAAGGACGTAACCCATATCTGAATCATTGGCTTGGGTAAATTCCCACATTACCTTGCTAGCATCGAATGCTGCAGGGTCGGTCACGTCCAAAGCAAAAACGCCACGACCACCACCCCCAGAGCCGGAAATCAAAATAGTTTTCCAATCGTCCGCGGTCCCGTCTGAGCCATATTGGATGTCTCCAATAACTGGGCTTGCATCAACGTATGCTTGGTGCAGATAATCTTTGTCGGTCAGCAGGCTCAATTTAGGGCCGAGCCAACTCGGTATGTAAGCGAAGAGCTCCTCGCCATTGTCGGCGTTGAAAGCGTGCATCATCCCATCATTCGCACCAACATATATTGCATTTGTACGATTTTTTACAGCCGCCTTGTTGGCAAAATCAGTGTAGCCCTTGCCGAGGTTGGATCGAGGTGATGGAGCTCCGATAAATTGCAAACCAGAGTTGACCACGTCACCCAATGCGTGGAAGCGTACGCGGAACGGACTGCCTTCCTTGCTCTTGTCTCCGCGGATGTAATCGAGGCGGTCTTTCCACAAACCGTCTGAAGCGGCCCCAGGAGCAGGGCGATCAAGATCGTCCTGCAGTGCTGAGACAATGCTGGCAGCCTTGAAATCAGTAGCGCGTGGCGAAGGGTTGACTCCTCCGACGCCTACCACGATGTTGCGGTCAGGCGATCCAGCAACCAAGCGATTGGAAAGCTGCTGATCTGCCGACCACATCGCTGTGGCTCCCATTGAAATTGCCTTGGTCACTGCGTCGATGCTGAGTGGAAATGCCTGGACGTCGCCCCACCAGCTGCTGGTATCAAATGATGCCTGATACACCAATGAACCCGTTGTTACTTTTGAGCTGGATGACGCAGCGCCAGCAATACTGCGTTGCGCACTGGAGGCCTCACTGAAAATTCGCTCGAAAGCTGCAAGTACGCCCCTGGCATCACTCTGCAGGAAATATGTCTGTGGTTCCAACGGTTTCGCGGGATCTTGCCAAACGTCATTGTTGGGGTTGCCATCCTTGTCATAAAACGGATTTCCCGTGGTATTGTATGGACGAGCGTCCTGAGTTGGCTGTGTCAAAAACCCACCATATTTACCGGCTGTATAATATTGATTGTTATTTCGACGTTGACTATCCACACTCTCAGTGGCGTATTCATTCACGTCGAAGAAGAAGGACTTCACGCGCAGGCCTGGGCGCTGTTTTTCCGGCTCGGCTGTCCAATCCGCTCCGCGAATATCATGGGTGTGCGCCCAGTAAGACAAACCGTAAACTTGCGCACCTCGACTGGTTGGGCCAGAACTCGCGGGATTTGGGTTGCTGGTTGTGCGTGAAGCGCCTTGCCCATCAATATAATTCGTCACTTGCTTTTTTTCGAACGCCCTGACAACCGAAATCCATTTTTCAATATCTGGAATATTGTTGGCTATATTGGTGCCGGCCATTCTGTTGTGTGAACCGCCACTAGTATAACGAGAATCCCAGGTATTGATATCGCCGATAAGAGCAATATTGCTTTTTAAGCAAGAATAGTCAGCAGTCTTGTCTCGCCCGTTGCCAAATGGATCAATAGCAGACCAGTCTTTGTAAATCGGATAGCCGTCATAATAGGTCACCTGTGTCGTATTACCTAAATCCAAATTGTCAACTGCTGCTGACGATGGCGGCAAACCCTGCATGTAACGCAAAGTTTCGTAATAGAGTTCCCCGGAGGGGTCATATTTTTTGTAGCGGCCAGGGACAGGCCCTGTACGACCAAATTGATTAAGATAGTTGATGACGCCACTGATGCCGAATGTAGTGTCGCCATCTGGATTTTTATTGAAAATTCCTGTCAAAGCATTCCATTCGGCATTGGGGTTCCCGCCGGCTGGAGTGTCTTCCGTTCCGTTGATATCATAGGTCCTCGGGCCGACATACTTCATCGGCGCACGAAGGACACCACCATAGCGTCCCGCCTTGCTGGCACCGTTGTCCCAACTTAACGTTTGTTCCAAGGCATAACCGAAGGCAGCGAGACGAAGTTGATTGTTGTATTTTTGAATCACCCCGTTCGGCTTAAAGTTACCATTAGGATATTTGTTGCAAAAATTATAATCCCGATCATCAACTAAAGTGCTGCCGCTTTTGTTGCAGACCTCAGCCCTGGCGTAGAAAAAACCATCCGAATTTAGCCCAGGGCCTCCGGGTGGCGTCCAGGAGCCCGTGTAACTGCGCAGATAACAATTTTTGGCTGTGCCCGAGGCGGGATCAGTAAATACACCGTTTGTACAATTGAAGCCTCCTGAAACTGGAGCCACTTTCCATTTTCCGCTTGACGGGCTACCGGACGTGTAGCCGCCATACCATACTTCCTGGATGCCACTTGCCGTGCAGCTTCCGTTTTCAGCGGCGCAGATTGTTGCGTCTGAAGGAAGGCTGCCTGTCTTTGTTATAATGGAGCCCATTGCTTTGGTTGTACTCAGGCTGTAAGAGCCGGGGTTACCACAGGAGCCGCCTTTTGCTGTACCAAAATAAATTCTGTTGAGGGTATTAGCCACCCAGATGGCGCTGGCACCTGCGCTGTTGGCCGCAGAGACCATTGCGTTAGGCACGGCTCCAGCGTAGTAGCTGCTGTTGAGCTTTTTGGCTGGAAAATTAGGACTATTCCACATGCATGTTGGATCACCATTAGGAATGACAGCACGTTGCAGGATAGTCAAATTTGTTTCATCAATATAGCGATCGCCGCCAGAAAGAGCGAGTCGCAACATGTCAATTGCAGAACTACTGGCCCAATTTAAAAAATTTCCGCTAAAAGCGTTGGTGCATTGGTGTGCAGTGGCCGTACCACTGATGACAAAACGTTTGTAGTCCGACGTCGTATTAGGGGCAACCGCAGGTTCACTTGGATTATCAATGTATGTATAACATTTCTCTGCGTTATAGTAGCCAATATACTCGTTGGCGGGCGTATAACTTGAATCTTCTGTGCCACCCGGTGTGCTTACGTATTGCGCGCCGACCGTTGGAAACTCAACTGAAAGCGCCAGCGCCAACGTTGGTTTGTCGCCCTGAGTGGCTGCGTATAGCGGCACCGATGCAATATTGACGGCTTTGAAAGGTGGCGGGCTTGCTTGACCTATGACGGCAAATGATGCAAGCCCACCAATTATAAATATGCCAGAAATGATGGCTTGAACGAAGTGCCGTTTGGGCTGGTCGTACATGGCATGTGAAAGCGATGTCATGTGTCCTCCAAATAGTTCTAGTGCCTAAAGATCGTCTGTGCGACCGCCTGGATGTCCAAACGCGGACCAAATCCCATGGCGGTAATTCGATAGTCATGTCCAAAATTGGATGAAAAACTCGCGCCGTTATAGTTGCTGGTCACTTGCTGCCCCTGACCGGAGGCAGCAGAGCCCAAGTCTTCCACAATGTAGCGAGGAGACTGCGCGGGCTGTATTCCCTTGTTTGCCACACCGTTGGCATTGGCAAAGGTGCGACCGGTGTAAGTGCCTAGTGCAGCAGTTTCTGCAGTGCCGGACGCATCGCCGAAATCGACGACCTGCCAAACGGGTTTTGCAGCTGATGGATCAGGGCGGCAGAAGCCACGCGTGCCGACAGTGGCAGAACAGCCAGTGTCGATGGCGAGCGCATCAATAGGATTAGATGCATTGCGTAGGCCTATTTGGGCGTCAGTCAGTGCGGCTTCCGCACCCTGCCAGGCCACTTGCATGTCGCGATCGTTACGGGCACCCCGTTCACCCATCAGAGAGATTTGCATGCTTGCAACACCGAGCATGGATACGATTACAAGAAGGAGCAGCACGACGATGAGCGACACACCTTTTTGTTTTTTTCGGCCATTGCAATGATGCCGAGATAGTAAATATTTCATTATTGCCCTCTTGATCTATGAAGGCATCTCAACGTCACAAGGTGATGTGCCGGCATCAGTCTGGTAGCCTTGATTTTGACAGTTACGCAAATGAATTGTGAAAGTCACGGTTTGCCTGAGCAGAGAATCGTTCGCTGTATACGTTGAACCTGGATCGCTTGGGCTAGATAGATTGGAACTACCTAGTGGATATAAAGTTTGTGAAGTCACGCTCTGTGCTGAGCCTGTTGATCCACGCAATACCAATCCAATCCGCACGCTATTCACGCGTCTCCAGTTTACATAAGTTGCCGGATCATTTCCCGATACGGTGAGTTGGCTGGCACGCAAATAGCGTTTCGCCAGACCATCGGAGTGGCCAGTGGGCGCGGTATTGGGAACGACGTTATCGACGCCGTAAAGCACTTGAAAATTTTCAACACCATCAATCAAAGGAGTTGGTTTCGAAAACGTTCCATCATCGTTGATTTTAATACACATCAATGCTGGCTGGCCACTGCTGGCACTAAGATCAACATAAAGGATGCTAACGAGCCTATCTGACTTGTCTGCTCCTATAGAGTTTGACGGCCATCCGTCGCAAGAAATCATGCCTCCGTCAGTTCCCGAGCCATCATCCATTGCCGCCGTTTGGAATTGAAGTATCAATACGTCGCTTCCAAAGCCTATTGTGCCTGGTGTTCTAGCTGTAACCGTGTTCAGCGGATCCGAGGCGCTTGGTATTGAATTATCGTAGCCAAAAATATTTGGTCTCAAATTATTGATATCAACGCCATTTTGCAATTTATATTTTTGAGGGCTATCACTATAGGGTGCGCGAGCCCACTGCATATCTTCAAAACCAGTTTGAACGGTCAGCCGCTGAATCAAACTTGTGGCGAAGCGAGCGTCGTCTCTCAATTGAGATGCGGCGTCTACTGTCGACGCTCCCCTGCGGCTCGCAGTCAGGACCGCGACAGCTGCGAGTACGATGAGCAAGCCAATCGCCATGGCAACCATCAGCTCGACCAATGTCAATCCATAAGCTGCGCTGCCTGCGGTTTTCGGGCGGCTCTGATGGTATTTAGCGGTCATGGCTGATCCCCGGGGGTGACGGGCAGGATGACGAATGGGCGCGCATTTGTGTCACTTGCCTGCTGGATAATTTTGTCTGTAGTCTCTTGTGTCCAGCCAAGCTTGATGACGACCGTGAAATTTCCACTGGGTGATGCTGTGCACGTCCACTGAGGCAGACCGTTCGAACTGTTGTATGGGGCACTGTCCTCACAGATCACCGCTCTTGCCTCGGGTAGAGCCTGCCCAACGCGGACAAGCCAATCTGTCAGTTGAGCAGTGGCTATGGTGTTGCCATTGGTGCAAGCGCTGCCTATATCCAAACAGGTGGCAGTTCCAGCAGCCGGAATGCTGGCACCTGAAAAATTACCAAAGTAGGGGTTGCCGGATGTCAATGAGGCTGCGCCAGGATTGCCGCGCATCATGTCTGCCAGCTCGCGCGCCAAACTTACAGCCGTTGATTGCTGCCGTGCGATGCGGCCGTATTTCAGCGAGGCGGCTTGCAGGCCTGCAACCCCGAGAAGACCGAAGGAAAGCACCACAATGGAAATGAGTACTTCTACCAAGGAAAAGCCGACTAACCGCCGAGGCGACGGCAAACCTGGATGGTTATTGGGCGTAGTAAAACGTAACATGCGGTCATTTTTGATCGACTGACGTAGTTGGGCAACGCATCTTGTCGGCTATTTCGCGCCGCTTGTCGGTTTGTTCCGACTCCCGCCCAATTTTTGGAGGAGCTGCCGTGAGCACCCTGACGATACGCCTGCCCGAAGACACTGCGCAGCGCCTCAAGTCCCTGGCGCAAACCCGGGGCTTGAGCATGAACAAGCTGATGGAGGGGCTCAGCGCCCAGGCTATTGCTGCCTTTGATGTGGAGACGCGTTTTCGTGCGCTGGCCGCGCGTGGCGACGCGGCTCAGGCCTTGGCCATTCTTGATCGCCTGGACCGGCAGGACGCAGATCACGGTGTACGCTGAAATTGGTACTTGGTTGCAGGCGATGGGAGTGAAACCATGAGCAGTACGCTGACGCACAAGGGCCTGGCGGCGCGCGTCGAATTCGACGCCGACGAGGGCATCCTGTGGGGCAAGGTGCTGGGCTTGCCCGATCAGGTCAGCATCACCTTCGAGGGGCAGACGGTGCACGCGTTGCGCCAAGATTTCGAGCGCGCGGTGGATTTCTACCTTGAAGAATGCGCCCGAAAAGGCGAGGCGCCGCACAAGAGCGCCAGCGGCAAACTCATGCTGCGCGTGCCGCCCGAAGTGCACAGCGCCGCCCTGACGGCCGCGCAAGCCGCCGGGCTGAGCCTGACCCAATGGGCCGCGCGCGCCCTGAGCGAAGCTGCACACGCCTGAGCGCGCCCGGGCGCCCCGTGGCCGAGCACCCCAAGGGGCCGGTGACCATGCGCGTGGATGCGGACGTGCTGGCCGCCATCAAGGCCAGCGGCAGCGGCTGGCAAACCCGCGTGAACGCCCTGTTGCGCGAGGCCGTGCGCCGGGGCAAGCTGACGGCGTGAGGCGGGGCGCCGATTCAGCGGCGCAGGCAGATCGAGCAGCGCGGCTTCCCGCACTCCTGGCTCTTTTGGATGGTGGACGAAGTGGCGCAGTGACTGCGGGCCTGCCTCAAAGCGTGGGGCGCAGGCAACTTGGTGCCGCGTGAGCTATGCCACGCGCATTTCTTCACGGATGACGCGACGCAGGGTGGCTTCCAGCCGTTCGCCGCTCATGGCGTCATGCAGCGCCTGGTTGATGAGGGTTTGGTATCCGCGCTCGCCTGCCTTGGCGCGGAAGAAGGCGAGCACTTCACCGTCCAGCATGATGCTGACGCGCTGTTTGCCCAAGCGTTCGCGCACTGCGGTTGCAAATTCTGCATGGCCGACATCTTTCAGGCCCACGCGCAGACGCGGTGCCTTGGGTTCAGAGGTAGCGGGAGAGTGTGTCGATTTCATGGGTTTCGGCCTTTCGCATGGAGATGATGTGGATTTCGTCTTCGGTTTCTGTGTGGGTAATGGTCACAATGGCCAGGCCCAGGAACCCCGTGGTATTGAAGCGCTGTTCCCCGTCGTAGTTGCGTGTGTCTTCTTCCGTGATGGTGGGGCCTGCAAACACGTGGCACCCGTCGGCAAAGTCGTAACCGTGTTTGCTCAGGTTGGTTTGCCGCTTGGTTTCGTGCCAGGTGAAATTCATTGGTCAATTATGCATATAAAAATATGTATTACAAGAAATGCTCGACGTCAACGGGGGCATCCTGTGGGGCAAGGTGCTGGGCTTGCCCGATCAGATCAGCATCACCTTCGAAGGCCAGACGGTGCAAGCGTTGCGCCAAGACTTAGAGCGCGCTGTGGCGCCCCGTGACGGCGCATCTCAAGTAGCCCATGAGCACGCGCGTGGGTGCGGGCGTACTGGCCGCTCAGCGGTAGTGAGGTTGCGTTTGGGCAGATCGGTCAGATCAACGCACAGCGTCTCGCCCGTGCTCCAGGCAAGCTCCAGCACTGCGGGGGCGGCAAGGCGTGCGCTTTCGATGGTGGGCGGGTTTTTCATGGGTCAAGGTCATTCACGCTTTGCCCCGATAGCCCAGGGCAACGCAGGTAATGTCGTCCGACTGCGGCGCATCGCGGACAAACGATTGGATGTCGGCGAGCACGTGGTTCACGATCTCCGTGGGGTTGTCCTTGGCGCTGGCGAATGCGGCGCTCAGGGTTTGGCGCAGGCGCGGCTCGCCGTATTCCTGGCCGTCGGGATTGAAGGCTTCGGTGACGCCATCGGTGTAGAGAAACAGCAGGTCACCGGGGGCCAGGGTGATCGCTCCCTCCTGGTAGGGGAAGCCTTCGCTCACCGCCACGGCCATGCCGCCCGTGCGCTGCAGCAAGGCTGGTTCGCCGTTGCAGCGCAGTACCCAGGGCGGGTTGTGGCCGGCGTTGACATAGCGCACCCGGCCGGTGCGCAGCTCCAGCAGGCCGTAGAACAAGGTGACGAACATCATCTGTTCGTTCTCCGCAGCGAGCAGGTCGTTGACCTGGGCGACGCAGCGCGTCGGCTCGGTCACGAATTGCGCGGTGGCCTTCAGCAGCGTGCGTGTGATGGTCATGAAGAGCGCCGCCGGAATGCCCTTGCCGGAGACGTCGGCGATGACGAAGCCGAGATGATCCGGATCGATCAGAAAGTAATCGTAGAAGTCCCCGCCGACTTCGCGGGCGGGGGTGATCTCGCAATGGAGCTGAATGCGCTCGTCCTGCAGTGCGTGCCTTGGAAGAATGCTCAACTGCACCTGCGCCGCGATCTGCAGCTCCTGCTCCAGGCCCGCCAGCCGGTTCTTCGCGATCAAGGCTTCCCGCAGCTCCTGTACCACGCCGGTCAGGCGCTGATGCTGGTCGATCAGGCGGGCGGAGAGCTCATTCATCACCTGGCCCAGCTGGCGCAACTGGTCTTCGTCGCTGAGCCCGGGCTTGAACTTGATGAACTGGTGGGTCGCGTCGGCCAGCACCTGCAGCTTGGTGCGCAGCAGCCGCTCCTGCCGGCGGCGCATGCGCTCGCGCAGGGCTCGGGCAGCGATCAAGTCACGCGCGTTGCGCCTGAATGTGGCAACGGCCTGCGCAATGCGGCCGATTTCGTCGTTCCCCACGCCGAGCAGGCGGACCTCGGTATCGCCTTTGGCGAGGGCTTGCAGCGCATCGATGGAATCTTCCAGCGGGCGCAGGCTGTGGCGCAGATACCAGTTCAAGCCCAGCAGCACCGCCACCACCAGGGCGATGGTTGCGCCCAGTGCCAATTGCTCCAGGAAGCGGCTGGCGCGCGCGTTGGCGGTGGTGTCGGTGAGCGTGATCAGCGTCCCGAGGGCGTGGCCCGCCAGATCATTGGCCACGGTGCCGGTGACGGTGTAGGTGTGGTCATCCACGCTCAGTGCGAAATGCTGCGCGCCCCGCGGCGCGATGTGCGGCGCAACCTGCTGCCACAGCAACGGATCGGTGGTGCGCAGCAAGCGCCCGTGCAAATCCAGCAGCGTGACACTGGCGTCGATGCGCCGCGCCAGTTGCGCCATCGGGTGGCTTACGTCGCGCGCCAGCACCAGCAGCGCCGGATCTTTCCGGCTGGTCAATCGTTTCGCGGACAGGACCACGACCTGCGTGCTGCTCACCTGGCGCAGGCCGTCCACCGAAGCGCCAACGCTGGCGCGTTCCAGGCTGTCGGTTTCGAGCAGGGGATAGTCCGGCCGCAGCCCCCAGATGGCGGGCGCGCTGCCCAGCTCCATCACGGCGGCGAGCGCAAAGGGCGGGTCGGAGCCGTCCAGCAGGCCCTGCCCGGCGATGGCTTGCCGCATGGCGTCCTGATCGCCGCGTTGACTGGCCTGCTGAAACTGCGGCAGCAACGCCAGCTTGTCCATCGCCGTGTCCAGCACCCTGTCTTCCACCGCCAGCGATTCGGCCCATTGCGCCGATTGCGCGGCATTGGCCGCCAAGGCCTGTTGCTGGCGCGAGAGTTGTTCGCGTATCGCGCCGCTGCCCAGCAGCCCGGCCGTGACCAGCAGCAGGGCCATGGCCACCATCAGGGTGATGCGTGTGCGCAGCAGCATGTCAGCGGGGCCGAGTCGAGCCCAAAATGCGCTCGACGCGCGGGCGCAGGCTGCCATCGAAATCGGTGTTGAGCAGCTCGTCGGCGTAGTCCTGCACCGCTTGGTGCTGCGCATGCTGGCGCCCGTCGCCCAGTGCCAGCGCGTCCAGCAGGCGCTGCAGATCGTTGTCCGGCATGTCTTGCGGCGATGCCGGTGCTGCGTCGTGGGCGGTTTGATGCAATGCCGCGAGAGCGGCACGGCGCTTCGCCTCCAGATGCGCCCCCGGCCCGAATGCCGCGGTCAGCGCGCCGAGCAGCGCGAAGCCGATCACGGCCAGGGCGCTGGCCCCGCTGCTCCAGGCCGGGCCTTGCCGTGCAGATGCTGCATGCCCGACTTCGACGACGACAAATCCCGCCGGTTGCGCGCCGCCCGTGCGGCTTTGTACGGTGATCGGCACGGGCACGACATCGCCATGGGCCGGCTGGCCGACGGTGTGCAAGACGCTGCCATCGGGCTGCAGCAGCGTGATGGCGTTGAGCATGGGCTGGCGTTGCACGGTCTGCGCCAGGTAGTCAGGCACACCGGGCAACTGCGCCAGCGGAATGCCCACACGCACGGCCCGCGCCAATTGCTCGGCCAAGGTCTGCGCGACCGATTCGCCGATCGCGTGGCTGTCCTTGTAGGTGGCGGCGTCGGCCCGCTCCTGCATCTCCTGCACCGCCCAGACCGCGCAAGCGCCGCCGACCACGAGCAGGACGCACAGCACCCAGCACCCCAGGCGCCAGCGCAGGTCTGTCAGGGTGCCGGTATCAGTCTTCATGGTCGAGTGCTTCCAGCCCTTGCATGGTCTGCTGCTGCTGCTGGCGCGCCGCAGCCCACGCCGCCCGGCGCGCGCGCGCGGCCGTGGTCAGCGGCGTGGTCTTGCCCGCGCTGGCCGGCTCGTTTTCGAGCGCGCGGGCAGCCTCGCCAAAGGGCGCGAGCAGGTGGCGCAAGCCGCCGTGCACCAGGCCTGCGGTGGCCAGTGCCGCAAGCACCAGCGCCGTCAGCCAGTGCAGCGCTTGCTGGCCACGCTCGTACCACTGCGCCAGCGTCGCGGGTTCGTCGACGGTGGACAGCGTGACTGCGATGCCGCCTGCCGCCTTGCCGAGGTCGTTCTCGAACGGCGTCCCGATCTGCCGCTGCCCGGGCGCATCGGCGTTCCACGGCGGGGCTTGCCTGAGCCAGGCGAGCCAGTTCTGCGGCGCCGGCATGCCGCGGTTGCCGACATCGGTGCTGTAGAGCACGCGTCCGCTGGCGGAAAACACATCGATGGCCACCACCCGGGCAAATTCGGCTTGCTCGCGTTCGATGACCTGCTGCACGGCGTCCAACTGATCTGCCTGCAGCCCGCTGGCCAGCAGGTTCTCGATGGCGGTGCGCAGATTGCGCAACAGGTACTGGTCGCGGACTTGCTGCAATTGCGCTTCGCGCGTGCGGCTCGCCTGGCTGTCAATGAACAGCAGGCTGCCCATGAGCAAGAGCACGGCAGCCAGGGCAATCACGTAAACGCGAACCAGGGGTTTCATGCGCCCCCCGTGGCTGATGTGAAAGAGCCCGTCTTGCCGCGATGCGCCAGCCGCGCCGAGAGTGTGAGCAAGACATTGGCGGGAACGCCCGCGGCATCGGCCAGCGTCTGCAGCGACTGCTGCGGGCCATAGACCTCGGCCCACATTCCCGGCTGGATTTCTCCGGGCGCGCAGGTGCTCACATCCAGCGCCACCATACCCATGGCCACGCCGCCCACGATGGGCATGGCCCGCCCGCCGAGCACCAGGCTCCCGCGGTTGACCAGGGTAAATGGCAGGCCGTCCCCATAGCCCAGGGCCACGGTGGCGATGCGCCTGGGCCCCGGGGTGATGTAGCTGCCGGCATAGCCCACCTCCGTGCCGGCGGCCACATCTGCCACGCGCAGCACGGGCGCATGCAGGCTCGCCACCGGGTGCAGCGCCGGGGTGGGAAGCTGGCTGGTTGGCACGCCCCAGAGCGCGCTGCCAACGCGCACATGGTCAAAGTGCCAATCCGGCCCGGCAAAGACACTGGAGGAGGTGGCGATGCTGCGCAGGGCCCGGGGCAATGGCGCTGTCCATTGCATGAAGCGCTGGCGTTGCTGCCGGCATTGCGGTGCCGCGGGATTGTGAAAGCGCCCCAGGTGGGTGACCCAATGGGTCACCATGGCATCCTGCCAGAGTGAGCTGTCGGGCTGCAGCAGTTGAAATTGCCCATCCGAGAAGCCCAGGCGGGTCAGCCCGGTATCCAGGTGGATGGCCACCGGCAACCGTTGCCCTGAGCGTGCGGCATAGCCGCAGAGCGCTGCCAGCTCGTGCGCTCCGCCGAGTACGGGGACAAAGCCGTGGGCCGCGAAATCCTCGGGTTGGGCACCGGCCAGGCCATTCAGGACCAGGATGCGTATTGCTTCGTTTTTAGCAGCTTCAAGCGCGCTATGGTAAAGCGCTAGAGCCTCATCGAACGTGCAAACCCAAAACTCGCGACAACCCAGCGCCCACAGCGCCGGAGCGATGGCCTGCACGCCCAAGCCGTAGGCGTCGTTCTTCACCACGGCACCGATGCGCTGCCCGGCGCTGGCCGCCACCACGGTGCGCCAGTTGTGCGCCAGCGCGTCCAGGTCCAGGCTCAGACGCGGACCGTCCCAGGGGGGGGCGAAGCGCGATGTCGTGTCCGCCATGCTATGGACCTGGCAACGGGTTGCGCAAGAGCAGACTGCCGGGTGCCTGGCCGGGTGCCACGCCCCACCAACCCTGCTCCAGCAGCGCGTGCTGGCGTTCAAGATCGGACAGCGCCAGCTCCTGCGTGGGCGCGGTGGCGGGCGGCTGCGCCTGGCTTGGCGCATAGGCCAGCAGATAGCGCGCGTGGCCGCCGTAGCGGTACTCCAGCGCGTGCACGGCAAAGCCGCAGGCCAGCAGGTTGTGCCAGCTGCCGGCATTGCCCGGCGCGGCTGTGGAAAACAGGCTGGCCGTGCCCGCCATGGCCATGCGCCGCTCTATCAGCAGGCGCTGCAGGCCGCGCTGGCGCCATGCGGGATCGACGGCCGCGCCAGCGAGTTTCAGCAGCGGCGCGTCAGGTGCCAGGCCCAGCGCCGCGCGCGGGTTGTCGTGCGCCAGCAAATCGTTTTGCAGCACGCCATAGGCGATGAGTTTGCCTTGCGCCCAGCCGCCTGTCACCCGGCCACGACCCGCGAGCAGGCTGGCGAAGAACTCGGTGCTTTCCTGCTTGACCAGCTGGGCGGGCAGGCCCTGGATGCTCAGCAGGTGCAGGGCGTGCATGGCGGCGAGGTCCGCGGGCGCAAGTTCGCGCCAGGCAGGCGTGTCGTGGGCGGTGCCGGGTGTGTTCATGAGGCCGCGGCGCGTGACTCGCCCACGCCTATGACCTCGGCGTAGTTGAGCATGTCTATCGGTGGGTACAGCTGCAACTGCTGCGCCACCTGCATGTTGATGAGCAGGGAAAAGCGCTTGAGGCGCTCCACCGGAATCTGCGCCGGGGATTTGCCTTCCACCAGAATTTCCATCGCCTTGGCGGCGGCAAGTTGCCCCACGGAGTAGTAGCGACTCACCAGCCCCGTGAGCGCCGCACCGGAGCGGATCGCGAGCTCGGCCGCGCCAAAGCAGGGCAGCTTTTTTGCCAGCGTGATGGGTGCCAGGCGGTCGTACAGGGTGCCCAGGAAGGTATCGGGCAGCAGGTAGAGCCACTGCGCTCCCTCGTCCTTGAGCCCGGCGATCAAGTCCTCCAGGCCATCGGCCACGGGCCTGCCCTGGGCGTTGTTGGCGAAGGTGCGGGTCAGCAGGGAGATGTCGTTCTTCTTGCAAATGGCTTGAGCCGTCTCGACGATGGCGCGCGAGTTGGGCTCGGTCTGGGTGTAGAGCACACCGAGCTTTTTCAGCGGCAGGTAGTTTTGCATCACGCGCAGCTGCACGTCAAAGGGCACCACATGCACCGCGCCCGTGACGTTGCGCCCCGGAGCCTCCAGGCTGGGGACGATGCGCGCATCCACCGGCGCGGCCACGAGGGCGAACACCACCGGGATGTCGTGGATGAAGTGCTCGCCGTTCGGGTTGTCCCAGGCACCTACCACGGCCAGGGTCAGCGGCGTGCCCCAGACGTAGATGAGATCCGGGGCCAGCGCGGGGATTTCCTGCACGATGCCGGGAGCGCGGCGCATGTCCTGCCCGACGTCGCGCAGGGTGTAGCGCACCTTCACCCCGGCATCGGCCAGGTAGGCGCGAAAGCCGCGATCGACGTCGGTCTCGCCCCGGAAAGTGATCATCAGGATGTGCCAGGTCTTGTCCGCGGCCTGGGCCATGGGCGCGGTCCAGGGTGCCAGCAGGGGCAGGCTGGCCCGGCGCAGGCAGTGGTTAAGGAAAGTGCGGCGAGACATGCGGTTGGCGTATCAGCAAAATTCAAAAAACAGGCCTTGCGTGGTCAGCTCGGGGCGCGCGGTCTTCATCATGCGCCTGCCCTCGCGAGACTACGCTGATTCCAGCCGTAGGCCAAACTGCCGCCGAACACCAGGGCGCCGATCAGCGCCACCGCCGAGCCGAAACCCACCAGCGGCAGCAGCGCGGCGGCGACGGCCGGGCCCAGGGCGCTGCCCGTGCGCTCGGTCAGGCGAAACAGGCCCAGCGTGGCCGCGCCCTGGCGGCCTGGCAGCGCGCGCGCCCAATCGGCCACCAAAGCCGATTGCGGTGTGATCGAGATCGCCTGCCCCAGGCCCAGGCACAGCAGCACCAGGGACAGGGCCCACAGGCCGCCCGGGCCCCAGCCGGCAGCCAGCGCGCTGCCACCGGCGAGCAAACCACCCAGCACGACAAACCATTCACGCCTACCCAGATGATCGGCCACGCGAGCGGCCGCCGACACCATCAGCACCATGACCAGCGGGTAAATCGTCTGCAGGCGGCCAATTTCGGCGTTGTCGTAGCCGGCGTCGCGCAGATGCATGGGGAGCAGGAAGAAGCACAGCGCCGTCAACAGCAGCTTGGCGGGGAAGGCGCAACCCAAAAGCAGGCCCGTGAGGCCCGGTTGGTGTGGCAAGGTTTTCCATGTCTGGTCGTCGGACAGCATGGCGGCGGTGGAGCCCTTCAAGCTTGGCTCGCGCGGCATCTGGCGCAGGGCGATGAGCGTGGCCAGCAGCGCGATGCAGGCGGCCAGCGCAAACGCGATCTGCGGCCCCCATTGGTCAGCGGCCATGCCGCCCAGCGACGGCCCGCACAGCCCGGCCACCAGTATGGCCCGAACGAATTGCGCCATGCTGCGCGCGCGGTCGTGGCGGGCGGAGCCGTCTATGGTGGCCCCCTGGGCCGAGACGAACACCATGGCAAAGCCCACCGCGCCTAGCAGCCGTCCGCCCAGCAGCGCGCCGTATTCCGGCACTACCCCGGGCAGGCCCAGCCCGGCGGCGCCCAGCACCGCGCCCAGCACCATGCCGCGGCGGCGGCCAAAGCGTTCGGACCAGGCGGCCAGCGGCCATTGCAATAACGCCACCATGGCCATGAAGAGCACCAGCGGCAGGCTCGCCAGCGCGTCGGGCGAGAGCGCCCAGTCTTGCGGTGCCAGCGTGCGTGCCCAGGTGGGCAGGAAGGGGCGGGTGAATTCCTCCGCCAGCATGAACAAAAACAGGGCAGGGCGCATGGCCGTGGCGCTTTTGCCGGGGCGCAGTACGTGGCGCTTGGCCAGGCGGTTGGCGCGCGCCTCCCAAGCGGCCAGTGCGCGCGCGCCGCGCGTGCCCAGGCCCAGCGCAACGGCTTCCATGGCCATGAGCAGACAGACCGCCGCCAGTATGGCCATGTCCAGCAGCCTGGCTCGCACCTTGCGGGCCAATACGCCCGGATCCAGCGTGAGAACGACCTCGGCTTGCGTGCTGCCCTGGTGCGAGACGGGGGCCACCACGGTTTTGGCGTGCGGTGGGGGTGCTTGCCCTGCCAGCGTGGTGCCGTCCGCGGCGCGCAGGGCCAGGCCGAGAATTTCCGGGCTGCCCGCTTGCAGTGCCGCCGTGTGTTCCTGCAGCCCCACCAGTTGGTGCAGGGGCACACCCAGCTCCAGTGCGTGTTCGACCAGGGAGGCACTCGATCTGGCGATGACCTGCGCCTTGGCCACCTGATCGGGTTCGATGCCGGCCTGCCCGGCCACCGTCGCGCGCCAACCCACCCCCACCAATGCAACCCCCAGACCCAGCGCCGCGGCCAGGGTAAGCAACACCCGCTTGCCCCCCAGCGTGGCAAACCGGCTGGCACTCGCCGGCCCGGGACGAGCAAGCCGCCAGCACAAACCGCCCATCATGGCGCTCCACAGGGCCACGGCGAGCCATGCGGTGTGCCAGACGACCTGGTGCAGGCCTTCCTGGGCGGCGTGCAGCCTGGCAACGTTGTAGCGCAGGCGGACCGTGGCCACCGTCTCTCCGAGGTCGTTGTGGATGGCGCTGGTGATCTCCCCCGGTGCGTCCGCACCGCCTTGCGAATTGACTCTTGAAATGGGAGCTGCCAGCAGTGACTGACCTTGCGCTGAGGTGATTTCGAAGGACTGAATCAAGGGCTCCAGGCCGGCCTCCCGGCGCAGCAGCTCGGCCAGCGGCGCGTCCGAGGCCAGCGGGATGCGCATAGCCAAGGCGTTCTCCGCGGCCGTGGCTGCGCGCTGCGCCGTGAAGGCAAAACGATCCTGAAAGGCATCCTGCTGCGCCGCCTGCAGCGTGCTTTCGGTGAGGCGGCCGCTCACGAGCAGGGTGGCGATGCCCACCAGCACAAGAATGGCGACCAGGTGCCACAGCAGCCGGAACTTGCCCTGCATGGTTGTGTGGGCGGGCGTGAGCGCGGTCGCCGCGCTCAAATTTCCAACTCCATGTAGAGCAGGTTGCGCTCCGCTTCGCGCCCGTACTGCATCTGACGCAGGTAGTGGCGCAGCAGACGCAGACCGTGGCCGCCGATCTCGGCTTCGTCCAGCGATGCCGCTAGGGCCGACGAGGGCTGGGTGACGGGGTTGAATGCGACGCCGTCGTCTTCAATGAGAACGCCCACGCCGGCATCGGTGGGGCCGCAGGCCAGCCAGATCCGGGCACGTTCGCCATCCGGGCGGCGCGCATGCATGGCGATATTGGCCAGGGCTTCGTCGGCGCACAGCAGCAGCGTGGAGACGGTTCTGGACGACCACCCATGCCCTGCGGCCAAGGCTTGCAGCCAGGCGAGCGCATCCGCCACGGCAGTGGTCCCATTGCCAGGTGCCAGCTGCTGCGGCGCTTGCGTCCAGCAGGGCTGCGGCGACGAACTGGCGGTGCTGACCATGGCTGGCGGTGTTGTGAAGGAGCCCGGCAAAATCATCGCTATCATGGCGCGGCCCTTGTTTTGCAGGGGGCCATCAAGGGATGTCACACCATGACGATTGTCACCGAATCGACCGAAACCGCCACCATCGTCTCGTTCCAAGGGCAGATCAACAGCACGAATGCCGTGGCGACGGAAGCCCAGGTGCTGACGCTGGTGGACGCGGGCGCGCGCCACCTGCTGCTGGATTTTTCCGCTTTGGAGTACATCTCCAGCGCCGGCTTGCGCATGGTGCTGGTGCTGGCGAAACGCTTGAAGCAGGAATCCGGCCTGCTGGTGCTGTGCGGCATGCGCCCGCATGTGCGCGAGGTGTTTGACGTCAGCGGCTTTCTTGCCATCCTGAACCTGGAGCCGGATCGGGAAGCGGCATTGAAGCGGTTTTGACGCCGGCTCTCAAGTACGCTCATGCGCGCAAGAACGTTCCCAGGTGCTGCGCCGGTGCATCGGCGGCTGCGTTGCCGGCCGATGCGCTGCTCGACGGCTGCTGCGCCAGGCGCGTTTTCCAGTCTTCGGCCGCCGTGATGAATTGCTCCACCAGCTGAACGAATGCCGCCGCTGGCGTGCCTTCGGCGCTGACGCTGCGGCAAAGCACGATTTCCCGCGTGTTGGCGTCGATTGCCAGGCTGGCACCTGCAGTCTCTGCGCCGAACAGATTGGCTTCGAGCAACTGCTGATAGACCGATTCTTTCTCTTGTGCGGGCAGCACAGCCAGCACGCTGTAGATGTGGATCACCGCGCGCTCGGTGTCGCGCTCGAAGTCGATGGCCAGCTGGTTGTCCACTGTCAGACGGGCACAGCCGTGCGGGTCGAAGCGAAGCGGCTGGGGCAAGCCGGCGGTCTGGCCAAGGTCAAGCAGGAGTTGGTCACAGGAATGCATGGTGAGAGCCTTTCTGAAAAAGCGGGAAAACGGATCGCTGCGACGGCTGCATCATGCCGCGCGCACGGCGCTGAAGCTGTAGCGCAAGGGGTCTGACACCGTCACCGACAGATCGGCTTTGATTTGCAGGGTGAAACTCATCTGCGTGCTGCTTTGCGCGTCGTCCAGGATCACCGGCACGCCCACGCCTTCGCTTGCGTCGCGCGGTGCGGGAACGAAGGCATTGGCATTGGCAATGCTGTAGTTGACCTGGAGGAACAGACCGCCTTCACCATCACTGGAAAACACGTAACGGTTGTGCTCTTCCCCCATGAGGCGCCCTGGCGTGCCGTCGTCCATGCGGACCGGGCTCTGCTGCGACAGCAAGGCGCTTTGGATGCCGGCTTGCACATTCTGGTTGGCCAGGCGCGTCGCGAGCAGCAGCAAGGCGTCGTTGCCGCCCGTCAAGGCCTGCAGTCGGGTAACGGCACCAGTCATCTGCGCCGCCAGGTCGCCGGCAGCGGGGTCCAGCAGATTGCTTGGTGGCGTGCCATCGGCTTGGGCGATGGCGAACTGGGCGCGCGTCAAATCCTTGATGAAGCCATCGCTTACCAGCGGATGGATGGCGTGCGGCGGGTCTTTCTCAGGGGTTGCCAGCATCTCGTCGATATTGCTGCGCAAGCTGTCTTGCATGGCCGGCCCGCCCTTGCCGCTGCGCACCGTGACGTTGCCATCGCTGCTCGGCGCGACGCCGTAGTGCGTCAAGACCAGCTGCGCCAGGTTGGGCGCAACACCCGCCCATCCCGGCTCGGGGGTCGGGGTTGCGCTTGCTTGCAGTGCGCTGGCAACGCCTTCGCGCAGCAGGTAGAGCTCGGTGACCCGGGTCAGCATGTCGCGGCCGATGTCCGGATCGTAGCCACCCATCTCCGGCCCACCGGAGACCAGCGTGGCGCTGTGGTCACCCAGCAGGTCTATCAACTGGTTGATCTGCGGGCTGTTGATGCGCTGCGACAGCGCCAGCAAGGTGGCGTTATCCAGTTTTTGCAGCGCGTGCTGAGCGAGGCTGTCACGGAAGTTCATGACATCGTCTTCGCCATCGACCTTGAGCCCCAGGTTCATGTGGACTTCGAGCGCGGTGTCGCCACGCTGTTGCGCCTGTGCCATGGCTTGCAATGCCGCGGACATGTTTCCGTCTGCCAGTGCGCGCAAGCCGGGTTCCATCGCGCTCGCGTATTGATCGAAGGCTTCGGCACGCCGCCGCGCGGCATCGGCGGTGATTTGCGTCTGCCCACGTTCGACCGCGAGCTGGCGCAAACCCTGTCCGAAGGCATGCAGCTGTCCGGAGCTGAGCTCCGGCAGTTGTGCCAAATGGGATGGCGTCAGATAGTCTTCCAGGTGGGTGGCGGCGCGCGCATACAAGTCATCCACGGCCGGCGGAAAGTGCAAGTCGTGTACATCGCAGTGCGTGCGCAGATCGGTCAGCGCCTGGCCCAGTTGCGCCACTTGCCCGGCAAAGCCCTGGGGGTTGTGCAGCAGCCCGCCGGGATCGTCCGCGACCGGCCGTCCGTGACTCAGCAGCTCGGTGAACCCGGAGACAAGGGTCTGTTCCAGTTGCTCGGCACGCAGGCCCACGGCACCGGCGACCATGAGACATGTGGTATCAGGGAAGAGGCCCGCCAACTGCCGGTCTTCATTGCCCAAGGCATGCAGCTCGCGCGTGGGCAGATGGTTGATCAGCCCCCCGACCTGCAGCAGGACTTGTGCATTGTCCGGGTCTTGCACCCGCTGCTCCAGCGCCTGCAGGATCAAGGCGCGCTGCATGTGCTTGAGCTCGTCGCGCGGGAGCCCGCCGAAACCGTGGGCGTGCAGCACCTCGCGCGCGGTGTTGTACAGCTCGTCGAAGGCGCGGCCGGTGACGCCCTTGTCTTGCGTCTCCTGGGCCACCATGGCGATGGCAGTGTTCAGATCGTCCTGCAGCGCCGCTACGCCCGCGGTGACGGCGTTCTGTTCCATCACGCCGCGTACCAGCGCCAGCGTGGGGTCGTTGGCCAGCGCCGGGTTGTTTTGTGCCGCCAGCAGGCCGGTGTACAGCGCCTGGCGCTGCGCCTGATTCATGTTGGCCAGGTGCACGCTGGTGCGCTCGACGATCAGCCGGTCGTAAGCCAGGCCACGGCGGGTCACCGGATCGGCGGTGGTGCGCAGGCTGCCCAGCAGGCGCTGGGCCGTGGCGGTGTCGGCGGCTTGACCGGGCCCTTGGGAGATCGAACCCAGCAAGCGACCGAGCTCGGCGCTGGTGTCCTTGAGGCCAAAGCGAAACTTGGAATCGGCACGCACCCCGGATGGCGTGACTGCATTGAGAAAGCGGGAGGCCAGATTCTGGATGCTGCGCCCGGCATCGGAGAGCACCCGGCCCACGGTGCGTGGCGGCTGCGCCTGCCCTTGTTGCACCTGGCGACCGCCCAGGCTGCCGGTGGGGTTTTGCCGAAAGTCGTGACCCAATGCGATGCCATGCATGGTCGCGCCGGAGGGAATGAGCTGTGCCATGGGTGTGGTGTCCTTTCATCCGGTGAGTAACGCCGGTGTGCGTGCCGGTTCCGTGTTTCGGGCGCTTCGCTGCGCGCTCAGGCACGTACGAAGTGCGCTTGCATGTCCAAGCGATCAAAACCGTCGCTGATCGCGGCCAGCGCGGTCATCGCTTGATTGAAGGCGGCGTCTATGGCGTCGGTTCGCGCGTCACCCACCAGCGTCTCGGCCTGCTGCAATTGGGTGACCAGGCGGTTGCCGATGGTGCTGATGCTTTCGTCGAAGGCGTCCGCCGCGACGCCGGTGTGCTGCCCCGGACTGGCTTGCGCGCACTGCACCAGCAGCTTGTGCAGGGGATAGTGCTTGGCCTGCTTGTCCATGTCGTAGTTGAAGGTTTCACGCGCATTGCGCCGCATCGTCTCCAGCGTGCCCGACGACGCCTGCTTGTGAAACAGGTAGCGCACGTCGTTGAGCCGATCCGCCTCGGTGTGCACGTCGACTCGGGATTTGCCGAAGTCGATGGCCTTGAGGGTGATGTTGTTCTGCTGTGCATCCACCGGTTTGTGCACCATCAGGTTGTGCATGTGCAAATCCTGGTGCGAGATGTCGTTCTGGTAGAACACCCGCGCCATGTCCACGACCTGCATCAGCACGCTGCGCGCCTCGCGCGCCGACAGCGTGTCGAGCTGGCGATCGAGCTCACCGCTGGTGACATGGGCCTGGTCGTAGAGGGTGACGGTGGCATGCGGCTTGTCACTGTGGATGCTGGGCAATTGCTCCCACATGTCATCGCGTGCGATGGCTTTCTGCGTCGAGACATAGCGCGCGAGGCTGTCGCTGGTTTCGGCGCGCTGCTCCACCAGCGTTTCGCGCTGGAAGTCTGCCGCGCCCGTGGCGTCCTCGGCACGCAGCACGCCGCTGGTGGGGTCAAAGCGCTTGTGCACGCCACCTTCGCCGTCGAAGTCACCGTCTACCACCGATGCGCGCGCATCTTCCAGATCGTCACGCTCATGCTGGGCGAGCCAGTGGGCTGCATGGGGCGTCGCCATGTCTTCGTCCAGGTCGATGACGAAGCCCATGCGGGCGGCGATGACCTCGCGGGTTTCGGCGCTGGTGTCGTCCTGCTTGACGACGTGGCCCTTGATTTGATAGGAGATCACCGGGGTGTCCGCGTCGCCGCTGGCGATGACGGTGAACTGGCTGCGATCGGCGGGTGCGGCGTAGCGCGACAGGCGCTCGAATTTCTCGAATGCGCTCAGGCCATGAGCGGCATCGAATTCCTGCGCCAGTTGCTGCAGAGCCTCCTGTTTTGCCCCGCCATGAAAGAGCTGGTCCTTGACGGTATCGAACCAGCCCATCTTCTGGGCGGCGACGTTGTTGCCATCCAGAAAATTCTTGATGCGGCTCTCGCTCAGCGCCAGCGCCTGTTGATTGCCCAGAGAGAGGTTGATCTTGTCCATGATGCATGCCTTTGCGAGTGACCGGAAGCGTTCCGGTACAGCATGGGTAACCATCAACCCCGTTCGGGTTCCAGGCTTGGGCCGCCTGGGGGCGCCGGGTCAGGCGGCTTTCTGGATCACGCCTTTCATGGCGTCGCCGACTTCCTTGACCACGGTGCTCTGGATCTGCGTGAACATGGTCCATTGCTGCATTTGTTGCTGCAGCTTGAGCAGGTCCAGTGTGGTCGCGTCCGGGCCCAGGCCGGTGATCATGCCGCGCAGCTCGGATTCGCGGGCGGTGCCCACGGCACCCAAAGTGTTGGCGATGAGATCGAAACTGATGCCGTTGGCCATGGTGCTTCCTTGTCGGAGAGTGCGGTGAAAAATGGGCCGCGGAGGCTTCAAACCTCCGGGATCGACCCGGGTGCGTTGGGGGTGCGAAGCATTATGAGCGTTTCTTGTGCCGCCGTACAAGCATCCAGTACCCGGCGGGCTTGATCGAATTCGTCAGGGGGGAGCCCTTGGGCGCAGCGCTGGCGCACGCGCTGCTCCAGTGCCTGTATCGCGGCAACGGCGCGCAGGCCTGCCTGTTCCTTGTCGGGGCCACGCAGGGCCAGCTCCAGCGCGCTGAAGGTTTGTTCGTCGGGGGTGGGCGCTGGTGCAGCGCCGGGAATCAGGAGGTTCATCGGGTCAGAACCAGGCGCTCAGGCCCGTCAAAAACGAGGGTGTCGGGGTTGATCTGCTCCAGGCGCCAGTCGCCTTTCTGCGCGCCTTGCAGCAGTTTGCTGCCGTCCTCAAGCACCACGAAGGGTGCGGGGCCGCTCACCACGCTGCGTATGCGAAACGGCAGCGGGGCTTCGCTCACATGCATGCTGGACGCGGCCTCCTGCGCCTGCTCGGCCACTTGCAGCGCCAGCGGGAAGCCGCGCACGGGCGAGTCGGCGCTGGCGAGCAAGCGCTCCAGATCGTGCCGTTGCGTGGCGGCAAGAGAGGCTTCAATCACCAGCTTGGCGTTTTCCGCATCCCAATGCACCTGCGCGCTGGCATAGCCCGCGCCGCGCAGCCATTGCTGCACGCTGGGTGCGGCGGTTTCGGCGACGCGCAGACCATCGACCAGGTCCACTCCGGCGGGAATGCGCTCGCGCAGCTTTTCAAGCACCTGGGTGTGTTCCTGCTCGGCCTGCAGCGCGCCCGTGACGCGTATGCGCCCGGCACCCGCCAGCTCCAAGTGGATGACTGCGCCCTGCGCATTGGCCACCGAGCTGAGTTCATCGAAAAGATCCGCCGTGGTGCGCAAGGCCAGTACCGGCGCGGGCTGCAGACGCCCCAGAGCCTCCACGACCTGGTCCAGCTGCTTGATGTCGGATACCCATCCGGCCACGCGGATGCGGCCATCCGGCAGGGGGGCCATGTCCAGCCGCAGCGCGGGATCGACGCCAGCCAGCGCCTGCCGGGCATTGCGCAGCCACAGCTGCTGCGCGGCGGCGTCCACCGGGCGCGTGTCGGCCACGGGCGTTGTCTCGGGCAAGGGCCTGGATCGGTCTTGCCATAGCCACAGCGCCAGCACGGCAGCGAGGAGAAAAACGACAAGAATGGAACCCAGCAGCAAGGCGATCCGGCTTGCGCTGGGGCGGCTGGCTGCGGGCTCGGGAGCGGGATTGTCGTCGGGGGCGGCCTCGGCATCGCCCGTGAGTGCCGGGGCTGTCACGGTGCTAGCATCCGCCGCGGTGGCGGGCAGGGGGGCGAGCTGGGGCAGGAGCGGCGGCCGGGCGTCGTTGGCCGATGTCTCGGGCAAGGCCCGCGCCAATGCCGGCCACGCGCTGCGCGGCGCGCACACGGTGAGGGTGATGCCGCCGACGGTCGCAGGCTCCCCCCAGGCTTGGTGGGCTATGGGCTCGTCGGCTTCGTGGGCCGCCGCCATCGGGTCCTGGCGCGCGCTCCAGTGTTCGCGACTCACCTGCAGGCGAATGCTCGCGCCCTCGGGCAGATCGATGTCGTTCAGGATGATGTCGCAGTCGTCGCCCGCTCCGAGGCGCAGCGCCTCGGTGGCGGGTGCGCGTGCTCCTGCATGGCAGCCCGAGAGGATGCGCAGCTCAGCCGCGCTGTCGGCGTCGTTGGCGGCTTGCGGATCGGGCTGGGGGCGGGCGCTCATGGGCACGGAGCGGGTTGGTGGGTGAAGCAGCCAAGCATTGCAAAAAATTGAACAAATATGCCTTCAGAGCTTGTGCGGTATGCGCTGAACGCTATGATTTTTATAAATTTTGTTCATTGTCAAGCTGGCGTTACAGGTCGATTCTGGCCAGCGGCTGGATATTCACCTCTTGCGTCAACTCCTGGTAACTCAGCACCGGCAGGTCGTACAAGTCTTGTTCGATCATCTTGCGCATGTAGCGGCGGATATCCATGGAGGTCAGCAGCACCGGGCGCTGCGTGCTGGCCGACAGGTCGCCCACGGCTTTGCGAATGTTTTCCACCAGGCGCTTGCTGGTGGCGGGCTCCAGCGCCAGGTAGCTTCCGGCCGAGGTCTGGCGTATCGCGCCGCGCACCGTGTCTTCGATGGCGGGCGCCAGCAGATAGGCCGGCAGCACGTTCTGCCGACTGGAGTACTTGTGGCTGATGTGGCGTTTGAGGGTGGAGCGCACGTATTCGGTCAGCAGCACCGAATCCTTTTCCTTTTGCCCCCATTCGATGAGCGATTCGAGAATGGCACGCAAATTGCGCACCGAAATATCTTCAGAAACCAGGCGCTGCAGGATTTCGGCGATTTTCTGGATCGGCAGCACCCGGGTGGATTCCTTGACCAGATCGGGGAAG
Organism: Comamonas sp. SCN 65-56; assembly: GCF_001724135.1. GTDB lineage: Bacteria > Pseudomonadota > Gammaproteobacteria > Burkholderiales > Burkholderiaceae_C > Comamonas_C. The sequence goes on from NZ_MEDS01000002.1 coordinate 31,357, forward strand.
CGCCCTTCCATCGCGCCGAGCAGGAATTTGGTTTCCTGGATGCCGATGAAATCGGCGGAGTATTTCTTGAGCACGAAGGCCAGGTGGTAGGTCAGCACCTGGCTGGTGTCCATGAAGGGGATGCCGGCGCGCGTGAGCGTGTCGCGCAGCGTGGCCGCGACCCAGAGCGTGGGGATGTGCGGCAGAAACTTGCGGTCGCTCTCGTAGCTGATTTGCAGCGCCTGCAAATTGGCCTCGCTCTCGCGCACCAGCAGCCAGCCCGGGCGCAGCCGACCCTGGGACACCGGCACCTCGGACAGCAGGATGTTGTAGCTCTCCTCGGGCAGCGCATCGTTGAAGCGCAACTGGATGCCGGGGAAGGGCACGCCCAGGTCGTAGTACAGCGCGCGCCGGATCTTCAGCAGCTCGTCGTTGAGCACGTCGGCATCCAGCGCCTGCTGCAAGCCGGAGGCCACGTCCATCAGCAAGGGCACGGTGGGGGCAAATTCGTCGCTGGCGTCGTCGGCTTTCTTCCTGGGTTTTTCACCGGCGGGTTGCATCGCGGGCACCTCGGTGACCTGGCCGGTTTTGGCATCTACCACGCGGCGCGTGCCGCGCAGCACCACGAAGCCCACGGTGCCGACGACGACGGCCAGCGTCAGGAACACCGGCAGCGGCATGCCCGGGATGATGCCCATGCCCAGCGCCACGGCGGCGGCAATCAGCAGCGCGCGCGGTTGCGCCAGCACCTGCTGGCCGATGTCCTTGCCGACGTTGGACGGCCCGTCGCCCGACTGCACGCGGGTGACGATCATGCCGGCGCAAATCGCGATGAACAGCGCCGGGATCTGCGCGATCAGGCCATCGCCTATGGTCAGCACCGAATAGGTCTTCATCGCGTCGCCCGCGCTCATGCCGCGCTGCATCACGCCGATCAACAGGCCGCCCAGCAGATTGACGGCGACGATGATGAGGCCGGCGATGGCGTCGCCCTTGACGAATTTCATCGCCCCGTCCATCGCGCCGTAGAGCTGGCTTTCTTTCTCGACGATGCCGCGGCGGCGCTTGGCCTCGTCCATGTCTATGGTGCCGGCGCGCATGTCGCCGTCGATGGACATTTGCTTGCCCGGCATGGCGTCCAGCGAAAAGCGCGCCGCGACCTCGGCCACGCGCTCGGCCCCCTTGGTGATGACCACGAACTGCACGATGGTCAAAATCAGGAACACCACCAGGCCGACGATCAGGTTGCCGCCCACCACGAAGTTGCCGAAGGTGAAGATGATGTGCCCGGCGTCGCCCTGCAACAGGATCAGGCGCGTGGTGGCGATCGAGATGCCCAGGCGAAACAGGGTGGTGATCAGGAGCACCGACGGAAACGACGAGAACGACAGCGGCGAGGGCAGGTACATGGCCACCATCAGCAAGATGGCCGAGACCGTCATGTTGATGCCGATCAGCGTGTCCACCAGCCAGGTGGGCAGCGGCAGGATCATCATGAAGATGACCGCCACCAGGAAAAAGGCCAGCACCAGATCGTTGCGGCTGGTGGCCACTTGCACGATGCGCTGCAGGCGGGGGGCGAAGGCGGTCTGGGGCATGGGGCGTGGCTGCGTCGCAGGGCGGCTCAGGTTGCAGGGAGCTGGGCGGGCGCGGCGGCATCCGCCGGCCCCCGTGGCTCAGGGTGGGTATCGCGCGGCGCGGAGCCTCGAACCGCCAGCCACGCGCGCATCGCGCTGCCGGCTTCTTTGTTGCGCTGCAGCGCATGCAGCGCCTGGGCGCGCGCCAGATGAAACGGTGCATCCAGCGCGCCCAGCAAGGCCCGCTGGTCCAGGGTGTCGAGCGCACGCGCCGGTTTGCCCGAGCGCAGTTGCGCCAGGGCCAGCCGCAGCAGCGTGCCTGCGTCGTCCGGGGCCAGCAGGTTGCGCGCCGCCAGCAACACGGCGGCCTTGTCGGGCTGGTTGTGTTCCAGGTAGATGTAGCCCAGCAAGTCCATGAACTCGATGCCGGCATCCGGCTTGGCGGGGTCGTCGCGCTCGGCGTGGTCGTCGGGGCTGGGCATGAAGCGGTCTCGGCCTTGACTCAGCCTTGGTAGAGGGCGCTGCGGTACATCTGCAGCAACTCGCGCAGCGCCGATTCTTCCTTGAGCAGGCGCACCGCGCGATTGAGCACGCGGGCGTTGTCGCCACCTTCGGCGAGACCCGCGTCCGCGGATGTCTGGGCCTTTTGCGCCGCCTCGGTCAGCCCGTGCAGGGTGGTTTCCAGCGCCTGGCGAAAGCGGCTGGGCGCCAGCAGCTCGCGGTTGGCCAGCTGCGGGCGCAGGGCGGCGTTCAGGCTGTCGTCCAGCGTGGGCAGCGACAGCAGAGCCTGCAGCTCGGGCTGGACGTCGATGTCCGGCGGAGCGGCCTGTTCGCGCGCAGGCAGCTCCAGCGGCGTGTCTTCGCGGCTGTAGGTGATGCGTTCTATGCCCCGGTCGAAGGACAGGTGACTCAACGGGATGTGGTCCATGGCGGCTCCCTGTGCGTGATGGCGTCAGGCGGTGTTGGCGGGCAGTTGCGCCAGCCACTGGTGCAGGAAGCGGACGGTCTGCTGCATGCGCTCAGCGCTCAATTCGCTCTGCGGGATGCGGGCACCGAGCACCAGCCAGTCGCCTTCAGTGGTGCTGCGCAGACCCACCTGCACGGCCTGCGCAGGATCGGCCACCTGCGCTGCCTGGCGCATCGCGCGCAGTACCAGCTCGGCGCTGCCGTGCGCCAGGGGCACCGCGTGGTGCACCACGGTGTCATTGTCCTGTTGCGCCACGCCCAGCAGGGCGCCGGTCTGTGCAAAACGCAGCTGCATCGTGCCGTCCGGGCCGAGGCGCAGATCGGGCATCTCCATGGTGGCGCCCCACTCGGCGAGCGCCTGTTGCAAGTCAGCCATATTCAGGCATCCTCATCGTCAATGGCGACGTCCAGCGCATCCTGCACCGCCTGAAAAACGGTCAATCGCTGGTCGGTGTCGACAAACACTTTGGGCGGCATGTCACGCAGCAGGGCTTTCACGCCGGTCAAGAACTGGATGCGGGTTGGCACGAGATCGGCGCCGAATTCGCTGCTCAGGCTGGTGAAGCGGCTGCCCGCGACCCATTTTTCGGCGCTCAGGCGCACCATCTGCTGCATCAGCGTGACGGGGCTGCCCTCGATCGGCGCGCCACGCTGCTGGTCGATGCGCTGGCAGAGCTCGCGACAACCATCAAGGACGGTGCTTGCCACGCTCAGGTGGTAGAGGTCTTGCACCAGGCTTTGCAACCGCGTCGGATCGCCCGAGGGACGGGCCGCGGCCAAGTCTTGTCCCAGCGCCTGGACGAGGCGCTTGAGACCGCCGGCAAAATCGCTGTCGCCAAAGCGCTCCAGCGCCAGATCGAGGGTTTGCGCCAGCGTGTTTTCCCCCAGCACCACGTCGCGGTAGGTGCGCTGAAACGCTTCCACGTCCTCTCTGCTGCGGGCGTCTTCGCTGGCGGTGCCTATGGTGTTGAGGTCGGCGCGCAAGGCGTCGCCGTGTTCCAGTTCCAGGTCTTCGAGTTCGTCGCGCAGATCCTGCAGGTTTTCTTCCGGGTGGCCCTCGCGCTCACCCATCTGGATGATGTATTGCAGCGCCAGGATGCGGTGCGCGGGATTGCCCCAGGTTTTCCTGATCTCCTGCAGTTCGTCGTCCTGGCGCCCTCGGGTACGCCGGCCGGTTTGCGGCGCGCCGCCATCGCGCGCGCCGCGTGCCGCGCTGCCTGAACCGGCGGCCGAGGCGCTCATGCGCGCCAGGATGCCCTTGGCCAGATTCACCAGTTCCTCGGCGTCCTCATGGGCTTGCGCTGCATCCATGTAGGCGGTGATGGCCTCCGGGCTGAGCATGTCGTGGGGGCGCGCGGCTTCTTTCTTGCGCTCCGAGGCGTGTTTTTTCTCGGCCTTCTCGGAATGGTGCAGGCTGATCTCTTCCGCGGCATCGGTGAGGATGGAGTCGGTGGTGTCCACCTGCACCAGTTGGCCGCCGAACTGCCCGACGCCGGCCTGCCTGCCCTCCTGCGCCAGGTTCTGGCGCGCACCCATGTCCAGGGACGAGGCCGTGGGGTTGAAAGCGTCTATGCGTGACATGGTCGTTGATGCGCGGTGCGCTGAAGTATGCACTTTCGTAACAGGGGCGCGCGCAAAGGTTCCAGCATCTGCTGCCAGCCTGCCGGGCAGGGTACGCACGGATACCCAGGGGGTGCCGGCCGCCGCTAGAGTGGAACTGCTTTGCCGCAGCGGTTACTTACCCGGTACAGCCCCCGCGGCTGCGGCAGTTTCAATCATGTCAAGGAGAGTTTCAAGCATGGCCTCACGCAACACGCCCGACGAAATCATGGCCCAGGCACAGAACCTGATCGCGCAAGCGCAGCGCGAACTGGATCAGACCGACGATGTGTACCGCCGACAGGGCCTGGACCCGCAAAAGGCACGTCAGGTGCTGCAAGCGCAAAGCACCGCCGATGTCCATGCCCAGGCGCAGGCGGCCTTCCAGGAGGATCTGGCTGCCATCGAGCGCGAGGTGCAGGAAGAGGCCGCGCGCCTGTCGTTCGACGCGGCGCGCACCGGCGGCCAGAGCGCTGGCGGATCGCGCCCGCCGCGCAGCATGGTTTGAGCGCGATTGCATCGCAACGCATCCGTTTCACGTTTTTGAAGGAGTACATCATGAGCACACCCGGCATCAACCTCGGTGGCCTTTCCGCCGTTTCGTCAATGGATTTTGCCCACATGGACATCGACAGCATCATGATGATGGTCCAGACCCAGCGAGCCAATTTGCTGGAGTCGGAGCTCAAGAATCAGATCGGCTCGGTGCAGGCGAAGAACGATCAGATTTCCAAGCTGAACCAGGCGCTTGGGCAGCTCAACAGTCTGTCGGCGCAGTTCCCCTCGGATGCCAAGGCGGGGGACAAGGTGGACAACATCGTCAAGGCCAATGACTATCAGATGGAAAAGGAGATCAATTCCTCGCTCAAGGAGGCCGGGGTGGCTCCGTTCACGCAGGGCAAGGAAGACTGGTCCGGGCGTGGCCGGACGCTGGACAACAGCGTCTACAACGGGGGCCTGGGCGGAAACACCACCAAGGGTCAGGTGGATGCGGCCATCCAGCAATTGAAATCCAACATCGACAGTCTCTCCAACAGCCAGCAGATGGACATGTTGCGTTTGCAGAGTTTGTCCAACAAGCGCAATGAGGCGTTTGATCTGATGACCAATTTCGTCAAGAAGATGCAGGACAACCGCAATTCGATCATCGGCAACATGCGTTGAGCGGTGCACTGGCGTCAAGGGGGTTGTCATGAATATGCAAGTCAATGGATCGGCAGGGGTTTCCCCGGTCAGCGTGGCCGGCATGGATCTGGAGACCGCGCTGCTTGCGGTGCAAAGCCAGCGCGCCAGTTTGCTGGAAGATCTGCTCAAGGATCAGATCGCGGCGGTGCAGGCAAAGAACGCCAAGATTTCCAGGCTCAATGAGTTGATGGGCCTGCTCAATTCCTGCGCCGCCAAGATGTCGTCGGACGCCAAGGCGGGAGACCGCGTGCCGATTGACAATGCGACGTTGGCGCAACTGAAGACGGCAGTTGCCGAAGCGGGGGTGGCGGATGCGCCGGATTTTGGCCAGCATTGGAACGCAACCATCGGCGGGAAAAAGTTCGATCTCGATCAGTTCAGCAAACAGGAGATCGACAACATCTGCAAGACCTTCGGCATCCAAACCAACGTGAACATGGGATTGATGCCGACTCCCTACATAGCTCCCGATTTAGCGACTTTCGAGAAAAAACTGGCGGGCATGAATCCCAAGGTCCAGTCGGAAGCCGGCTTGCAGTTGCTGGACAAGATCAAGACTCTGAGCAAGAGCAAAGACAAATTTACCTTTACCCGGGAGATGATCCAGATGAGCACCAAGTCCACGGGCATCAACAAGGGGCAGCTCGATGGGTTCATCCAGAAAATGAAGTCCAACATCGACAGCCTCTCCAACAGCCAGCAGATGGACATGCTGCGCTTGCAGAGCTTGTCCAACAAGCGCAACGAGGCCTTCGACCTGATGACCAATTTCGTCAAGAAGATGCAGGACAACCGCAACACCATCATCGGCAACATGCGTTGAGCGCTCAGGCGCGTGGCGCATGCCCGGAAAGAGGAGACATTCATGAACACGACAAGCACGGCAGCCGGCGGCGCGGCCAATATCGGCAACCAGCTGCTGGATCTTTTTGCCAATGGCGGCACGCTGGGCTGGATCTTTGACTACGAAGATGCCGATTACGAAGTGCTTTACGCACTGGGTCACAGCATGTATGCCCAGGCGCGCTACAGCGATGCGCTGCGGGTGTTCGGCTATCTGGTCACTTGCAACCACATGGAAAAGCGCTTCATGAACGCGTTTGCTTCCACGCTGCAGATGCTGGGCGGCTACAAGGATGCGATCAAGTATTACTCGCTGGCGTCGGTGATGGACATGAGCGATCCGCTGCCCACTTTTCATACCGCCGAGTGCATGAATGCGCTGGGCATGCGCGACGAGGCACGGGAGGCTCTGGGCTATGTGCTCAGGCAGAGCACCGCGCCGCAATACGCCGAGCTGGCCCAGCGCGCACGGGCCATGCTCGAACTCCTGGGCGGCGCCGCCGCGCCGGCAAGCCACTGATTCGGGGAGACATCATCATGACGGACGGCATATCCAACGCCACCTCCGGGGTCGGCGCTTTTCCCCAGGGATTCGAGGGCCTGAGCACCGAAATTGCGGCGCAGCTGCAGCAGCAGATTCAGGCCGATCCGGGCAAGGTCCTGGAAGAGATTGCGCAGCTCGCGCAAACGCTGCAACCCGGCCTGGGCAAGAGCGGCGGGAACTCGGTCAGCAATGGCAATGGCGCGCCGCAGATCGACGGGGTGGCGATCAATTTCTCGCCCGAGGACATGGCGGCCGCGCTGCTGGTGCTGCAAGGCAAGACGCAGGAGGCGCAGCTCAAGACCGCCAAGGAAGGCATAGAGATCAACTCGCAGAAGCAGAAGATCCAGAACGACAAGGCGATGAAGAAGATCGAGGAATGGATCAAGAAATGCGAGGATGCGGCGGCCAAGGAGAAGGCGGGCGGCATTCTTGGCTGGTTCAAGAAGATTTTCTCGGTGATTGCAGCGGTGTTCGCCGTGGTGGCCGCCGCCGCCGCCACGGCCGCGACCGGGGGCGCGGCAGCCCCCTTGCTGGCCTTGGCGGTCTTGTCACTGGCATCGGCCACGGTCAGTCTGGCCAGCGAGATATCGAAGGCGGCCGGAGGGCCGGATTTCGATCATGTGGCCGGCTGGATGGACCTGGGCTCGCTGGTGGGCAAGGGCATGGGCGAGCTTGCCAAGGCGTTCGGCGCCGACGAGCAGCAGGTGGCGATCGTTTCGGCGACGTTCGCGATGGCGACCACCATTGCCATCACCGCGGCGTCGGTGGTGCTCACCGGCGGTGCGACGGCAGCGGCAGAGGTGGGCAAGATCGCCAAGATGGCGATGGACATCGGGCGCGCCGGCCAGGCCATCGTTGGCGTGGCCAGCGGTTTGACCGAGGCCGCACAGGGCGGGGTGAAGATCGCGGCGGCGCACGATACGCGCGCGGCGGCCACGGCCCAGGCGGACAAGAAGAAGATCGATGCGCTGATTGCAGCGCTGCAGCAGCAGATGGAAGAAAACCGTGAAGAGATCAAGAAGGTGATCGACGAGATGATGGAAGGCATGAACATCGTCAGCCGGATGATCAACGCGGCGGGTCAGAGCAGGGAGCAGATCAGCTCCAACATGACCGGCCGCAGCCGGTTGGTGTGATGTGAAATGCAACGAGGAGAATGAAATGAACATGCAGATCAGCGGCAACGGACCATCCCCGATGCGCGACGTGGCCCCCGGCGGGGATGCAGCCAGCATGGCGGCCCTGGCCGGCTCAGGGGTGCAAGGGGTTCGCGAGGCGGACAACCAGACCCTGCTGGAACTGGAAAAGATGCTGCAGGGTGCGGCGGGCGATCCGGCCAATCGGCTGGACGATCCGGTGGCGTCCAATGGCCAGACGGCGCAGGCCACGCTGTCGCGCCTGCAGGCCTTCGATGACAGCCAGGTCTCGGCGGACATCTTTACCTACCTCGCGCTGTTCCAGCAGCTGGCACAACAGATGCGCAATACGGCGCGCACCCAGCGCACCGTGGAGTTGCAGGGGCAGGTGACGGCCTTGCAGAATGCGGCCGAGAAGATGAAGGAGGCCGCGGGCAAGCGCTTTGCGGCGGCCGTCGTGCAAGGTGTGTCGCAGATCGTTGGCGGCCTGACCCAGGCGGGCATGTCGGCCTATTCGGCCAAGCAGACCATCCAGGGCGTGCGCATGGAAGCCAGTGGCAACAATCTGGTCGCCAAGGCCAATGCAGCCGCCGGCAGCAACCCGTCCGGCAATGTCGCCAACGTGCTGCAGCGCGGCAACAACCGCATTGCAGACGGCAAGGAGCTGCAGGCCGGTGGCACCAAATGGGCCGGCTTCAGCCAAGGCGCGTCGGGTGCCATCAACGGCACCGGGGGCATCATCGCGGCCGGGCTCAACCATGAGGCCGATCTGCGCGACGCGGAAAAGGCCAACCTGGAAACCCAGGCCAAGCTGCATGAAACCGGGGTGCAGCATGCCAACGACATGATGCAGCAAATGATGGAGGTGATCCGCGATGTGCGTGAGAAGCTCGCCAGCATCCAGCAAGCGCAGGTCGACACCACCCGCAGCATCGCGCGCAACATCTGACGACCGCACTCACGAGGAGCCCGAGCATGTCAAACCCCACCGTGTCCGCGGCGGAAAACGCGCCTGTCGACATCGACGGCGCCAGCGCCGTGCAATCCATTCTTGACTTGAAGCAGGCGCTCGAGGCCCTGCCGTCCAGCCACCGGCTGTCGCAGGCGGATGCCGACGTCATCTACGCGCAGGCCTTCCAGCTGGCGGCGCAAGGCCGGCACGAGGCGGCCTATGGCTATTTTTCGCTGCTCACGCTGTACCGGCCCACGGAGGTGCGCAGCCTCAAGGGCCTGGCGCTGTGCTATCGCATGCTGGAACACTACGATCAGGCGCTGAGCGTGTATTCTTTCCTGGCGGTGATCGAACCGCAGGAGCTGGATCACGATATCGCGATAGTGGAGTGCCTGCTGCTCAAGCGCGAACTCGACGAGGCGCGCGCCACTGTGCAGCTGGTGCTGCAGTGCGCGCGCGATCAGCCCGCGGGCAAGGCCGCCGCCCGCGCGCAAGCCCTGCATGATTTGTTGCATTGATGGATCAAGGAAAGTGCCTTTGCTGGTGACGTCCGAAGACGTTCAACTGCTGACCCAGGTGGGCTTCATCGCCGCCGGTCGGGCAGATGTGGAGCGCGCCGAAGCCATCTTCGGCGCGCTGCTTGCCGTGCGCCCGCGGCGCGCGTTCGCTCATGTGGGCCTGGCCTGTGCCCGCATGAACGCGGGCGATGCGGGTGCGGCAGCGCGGGCGCTGGAACGGGCCCTGCCCGGCGTGGCTGAGGGCGAGGACGCCGACACGGTGCAGGCCTTCCTGGGGCTGGCCTTGCAGCTCGATGGCAGGCTCGGCGAGAGCCGCCGCGTGCTGCAGGAGGTGGTGCGCAGGGCGCAACCGGCGGAGGACAATGATGGCTTGCGGCTGGCGCGCCGCATGCTGGGTGAACCGCAGGCGCAGGCGGTTGCAGTCACCTGATGCGAAAGGACGATGAGCATGGACCCGATTTCAGGATCAATTGCGGCCTTGGCGCAGACTGCACAGGCGCCTGCAGCTAGCAATTCAGTAGTCAATCCGGTGGCCGACGACATGGCTGCGGCGCGCTTTGCGGCCATCATGGCGCAGCCTGCCGGCGTGGCGCCGGGCGCACCGGCGGCCGTGGCCGCCGCGGCGCAGGCGGTCGCGGGTAGCGGGGCCGCGGGCACGACGGGCTCGATCGGCGAGCGCATCCTCTCGGGCATGGCGTCTGTCTCCGGGGAGATGCAGACCGCCTGGAATACGGTGGGCGAGGTGGTGCGCCGCGGTGAATCCGGCATGGACCTGCAGGGCATGCTTGGCGTGCAGATGGCACTGGTGCAGGTGGGCATTCAGTACGACCTGATGGGCAAGGTGGTGACGCGCTCGGGCCAGAGCATCGACCAGCTCGTGCGTCTGCAATGAGAGTGGCGCACACCGATCGTCCCGGCTGGGCCAGGCACTGCCTGCGGGCGTTGCTGCTGCTGGCATGCGCCTTCGCGCTGGTCGCGTGCAGTGCGCGTGTCGATCTGCTCGGCGCCGTCCCGGAAGACGAAGCCAACGAGGTGCTGGCGGCACTGCTCAAGGCCGACATCGACGCCGGCAAGACGGCGGGCAAGGAGGGCATGGTCGGCGTGCAGGTCTCGGGCCTGCAGGTGGCGCAGGCGCTGCAGGTGCTGCGCGACAACGGCCTGCCGCGCGAGCGTTTTGCCGGCATGGGGCAGATTTTCAAGAAGGAAGGGCTGATTTCCTCCCCGCTGGAAGAGCGCGCGCGCTACATCTATGCGCTGTCGCAGGAGCTGTCGAGCACGCTGTCGCAGATCGACGGGGTGCTGGCGGCGCGCGTGCATGTGGTGCTGCCCGAGCGCGGCGTGGCGGGCGAGCCTGGCACGCCGGCCACGGCGGCGGTGTTCATCAAGCACCAGGAGGGCTACAACCTGGACATCATCCAGCCGCAAATCCGCCGCCTGGTCACCAACAGCATTCCCGGTTTGAGCGCGGATCGGGTGTCCATCGTGTTCGTGGCTTCGCAGCGACGGGCGGATGAGGCTAGCCAGGCGCCGACGGCCGCGCATGTCTGGGGCTTTCAGGTGGCACCCTCCGCGGTTGCGGGGCTGCAGGTGCTTTTGTGGGGTCTGCTGCTGGCCTTGCTGCTGGCTGTGGGCGGTTTGGCCTGGCTGCTGCGCCAGCGTCTGTTCCCCTCGCTTTTCCCGGTGCGTGGTGGTGCGGGCGAGGCTGGGGCGGTCCGCCCGGCCAACCCGGCGTGATCACCTTGCCTGTCTGACGCACGCCCATGTCCGCCTTGCCTGCTCTGCCCCAGCCCGCTGTCGCCGATCAGGGCGTGGCGCTGGCGCGCTTGCACGCCTTCAGTTTTTTGCCCAGCAGGCACTGGCACCCGGCGCGCGTTGCCCCCTGGCAGGACGAACTGCAGGCCTTGGGCACGCTGGCGCAGCAACCGGCCTTGCAGCGGGTATTGCACCGACGCTGGTCAGCGCGCCTGCTGACGCAGTTCGATGGCGCGCAGACGGGGTTGATGGATCTTTCCGAACCCGCCCTGCCGCTGGCCCTGGCAGAACCCGGCGTGCTCGCGCAAGTGGCACGCCTGGCCGGTGCGCTGCTGGTGGCACCGTTCTTGCGCCGCAGCGTGCTGCGCTCCGCCGTGCTGGCGCTGCGCGAGGTGTTCGGCGCGGACACGCTGCGCTGGGTCTGCATGCAGGGTGCGGCGCTGCACCCGGGCGTGGCGGATGCGCGGCCGTGGCTGCCGCAGGGGCTGGCGGCTGAAGACGCCGGTGCCGATGATTGGCAACGTGTGGCGGACGCCCTGGGCGCGGGCCTGCTGGCCCAGGCGTGGCAAGACGCGCCGCCGGGTTTGCGCCAGCGCGCCGACATCAGGCTGCCGCCCGAGGCCGACGACCCCGCCACGCGCGCCGCCAGCGGTTTGCCGCCCGCTGCCGCACGTGGCCTGAGCCTGCAATTGCTGGCACGATTGGAGCCGACATGGCTTTCCTTGTTCCCCGCGACCCGCTGACGCCCACGCGCTCGCTGCCCATGCAGCTGGCCCCGGGCACGCGCATCGTCCCGGCGGCCGACGTCGCGGCATGGACCGATGCGCAGGGCCTGCTGGCGGCGGCGCGCGCGCAGGCGCAGGCCATCGTTGCCAGTGCCCAGGAGCAGCTGGCGCAGGAGCGCGCGCGCGGCTATGCCGAGGGCGTGGCCGAGGCCAAGATGGAGCAGATGGAGAAGATGATCGAAACCGTGGGGCGCACGGTAGAGTACTTCGCCGCGGTGGAAAACGACGTGGTGGCGCTGGTGATGGGCGCGGTGCGCAAGATCATCGACGGTTACGACGACAACGAGCGCGTGATGATGGTGGTGCGCGGCGCGCTCTCCGTGGTGCGCAACCAGAAGCAGATGACGCTGCGCGTACCACCCGAGCGGCTGGACAGCTTGCGCGCGCGCGTCAACGAACTGCTCGCGGCCTATCCCGGCGTGGGCTATCTGGACATGGTGGCCGATGCGCGCCTGAAGGGCGACGCTTGCATACTGGAGAGCGAAATCGGCCTGGTCGAAGCCAGCATGGATGGCCAGATCACCGCGCTCGAAGGCGCGTTTCGCAAGGTGCTGGGCAGCCGCATATGAGCGAGGTGCACACGCCGGCCGGCACGCGCCAGTTCGACTACATCACCGAGATGCTGGAGCTGGCGCTGACCGATGCGCCGGTGCTGCAGATCAAGGGGCGCGTGACGCAGGTGGTGGGCACCATCATCCGCGCCGTGGTGCCGACGGTGAAGGTGGGCGAGGTCTGCCTGCTGCGCAATCCGGGTGAGGATTTCGAGATGAAGGCCGAGGTGGTGGGCTTTGCGCGCGACGCGGCGCTGCTCACGCCGATTGGCGACATGTACGGCATCTCCTCGGCCACCGAGGTGATACCCACGGGGCGCGCGCACCTGGTGCCGGTCGGGCCGGGGCTGCTGGGGCGGGTGCTCGATGGTCTGGGCAAACCGCTCGATGAGGCGGAGCTCGGCCCGCTGGAGGCCAACAAGTTCTACCCGGTGTTTGCCGAAGCGCCCGACCCGCTCAAGCGCCGCATCATCCGCGACTCGCTGGAGCTGGGCGTGCGCGCGCTGGACTCGGTGCTGACCTGCGGCGAGGGTCAGCGCATGGGCATCTTCGCCGCCGCGGGTGGCGGCAAGTCCACACTGATGGCGATGCTGGTCAAGGGCGCGGCGGTGGACGTGACGGTGGTGGCGCTGATCGGCGAGCGCGGGCGCGAGGTGCGCGAGTTTCTGGAGCACGAGCTGGGCGCGGAAGGGCGGCGCAAGAGCGTGATCGTCTGCGCCACCAGCGACAAATCCAGCATGGAGCGCGCCAAGGCGGCCTACGTCGCCACGGCGATCGCCGAGTACTTTCGCGACCAGGGCAAGAAGGTGCTGTTCCTGATGGATTCGGTCACCCGCTTTGCCCGGGCGCAGCGCGAAATCGGCCTGGCGGCGGGTGAACCGCCCACGCGCCGCGGCTATCCGCCCAGCGTTTTTGCCACGCTGCCCAAGCTGATGGAGCGCACCGGCATGAACCACCTGGGCTCGATCACGGCGCTGTACACCGTGCTGGTGGAAGGCGACGACATGACCGAGCCGATCGCCGACGAGACGCGCTCCATCCTGGACGGCCACATCGTGCTCTCGCGCAAGCTGGGCGCGGCCAACCACTACCCGGCCATCGACGTGCTGGCTTCGGCCTCGCGCGTGATGAACGCCGTCGTCACGCCCGAGCACAAGCGCATGGCCGGGCGCCTGCGTGAGCTGATGGCCAAGTACGAGGAGGTCGAGCTGCTGGTGAAAATCGGCGAATACAAGCGCGGCGGCGACGCCACGACCGATGAGGCCATCGACAAGATCGATGCCATCCGTGCCTTCTTGCGCCAGCGTACCGACGAGCGCTCCAGCATGGAGCAGACCTTGCAGCAACTGCAGACCCTGGTGGGCGCGGGAGGTGCGCGGTGAGCATCCTGCGCGATCTGCTGGCGATCAAGACCTTTCGCGAGCACCAGGCCGAATCCGCCCTGCGCCAGCAGCGCCAGGCGCTGGCCGAGGCCGATGCCACGCGTGCCCAGGCGCAGGAGCTGCTGCAACGGCTGCTGCGCGAGGGCCACGCGATGGAGCTCTCGCTCTACCGCGAACTGTGCGCGCGCCTGGTGCGCCTGCGCGAGATCGAGGACGTGCAACTCACGGTGGCCGGGTTGCGCCAGCGCGAGAGCGCGCAGCAGGAGGCGTTGGACGCCGCCGAGCGCGCCGTGAGCGCCCAGCAGGAGCGCCTGGACGCCGCCCGCGCTGCGCAGCAGGAGGCCGCGCGGCAAAAGTCCAAGTTCGTCGACTTGGCGCGCGATTTCTCTGCGGCCGAGCTGCGCGAGTCCGAACGCCGCGAAGACCTGGAGATGGAAGAGGTCGCCAGCCTGGCGCGCGACCGCGAAGACTGGCAGGGCAATGATCTGGAGGAGGCTGCGTGAAGAGATCGTTCGCCAGTATCGTCGTTACAAATAGAATAGCTGCCTGCGCTTGTTTAGCGGGCGCTAGAGGCTGTTTTGATCATGAATTTCATGGGTGGGGAGCGTACCCGCATGGTTAGCGACCGCCCGATCCATCTCGACCTGAACATGCCGGGGGCAACCAGCTCCGGCCAGCAACAGGCTGGCCTGGGGCAATCACCCGCGGGCGGTCAGGCGTCGCGCGAAGGCTTGGATCAGGAAGCCCGGCAGCTGCGCGAATTGCTGGATGCGGGTCGACAGGCGCCGCCGCCGCCCCCAACGCAGGCTCCCGGCCACGGCGCGGGCGGCGCGTTCGCGCTGTTTGGCTCGCAGGCCGCCGCCGGGTTGCCCGGCGCAACGCCGCCGCCCGAGCCCGGGCCGCTCGCCCGCGAGTTGAACCAGCAGCTTGCGCACATGGCACGTCGCCTGCTGGTGGACGATGGCTCCGGTGGCCGACGGGCGGTGCAGATGCATCTCGATGGCGAGCAGTTCGCAGGGGTGGTGCTTGATGTCTGCCACGCACAGGGCGGCGTGCAGGCGACGTTTACCTGCAGCCATGAGGAGCCGCGCGAGCGCCTGGCGCGCCACGCGCAGTGGCTGGCCGATGGCCTGTGCGCGCAACTGGGCCAACCGGTCACGGTGAGCGTGCAGACCGACGATCTGGAAGATCCTTGCCTGGTGCAGGCCAGCGCATCGCCCTGAGCCTGATACTTGCGCTGCCGCTGCAATCTGCCCTTTCGCCCCTGATCTTTCATGCCGGACACCTCCGCACTTTCTTCCCGCCGCGTGGCATTGGCGCGCCTGTCGCGTACCGAGGCCCAGGCGCGCACCACCATCGCGCAGCGCGCGCATGGGCTGGCGTTCGAGTTGGGCGGGGTGGCGTGGCAGGCGGGCCTGACCCCGCTGGTGCTGGCTGCGCCCCCGTCGGTCCCGGTTGCACCGGCTGGCGGGCGCATGGATTTCGAATGGGCCGGGGCCCGGTTTGCCCTGCTGCTGCCAGCCAGCGCCGTGGAGCAATGGCTGTCGGCGCAGATGCAGCAGGCCAGTCTCCCCGCACTGCCATCAGAGCTGGTTCAGTCGGTGCTGGAAGCCGCGCTGGCGCAGGTGCTGGCGGCCATCCAGGCCCTGGGCCAGGGCGAGCCGCATCTGCTGCATTGGAGCGCCGCACCACCGGACACCCCTGAAGCTGTCGCAGCCAGCGACGACAAACTGCCCGCCCATGCGTTTGAATTGTTGCTGCGCGCGCAAGATGCCACGCCTGCCATCGCCACGCCCGCGATTGCCGCCCGCCTGCACGCCGACAACCTGGGCCTGATGTTGCTTGCCGGCCTGCTGGTGCGCCGCACGCCCAGGCCCGGCCAGCTGGCCGCCGACGTGCCGCTGCGGCTGCGCGCCGAGCTGGGCGAGAGCCGCGCCACGCTGGACGAGCTGCGCGCGCTGGCGCTGGGCGACGTGTTGCTGCTGCAGACCTGTTTTGTTGGTCCGCAGCGCAATCTGTGGCTGACCGGCGATGGCCGCGCGGGCGTGCAGCTTGCCTTGCCCCCCGCCGACCCCGCCGGTGCAGCGGATGCACCAGACGCCGCTCCCATCACCCCTTTTCTGACCGTCCTCCAACCCTGGAGCGCCACCATGTCCGCCCCCACTTCCCCGGCCAGCAGCGATGAGGCTGCCACTTCACTGCAGGCGCTGCCCGTGCGCCTGTCCTTTGACCTGGGCGAACTCAGCCTGACGCTGGCGCAGGTGCAGGCGCTGCAACCCGGCCAGACCCTGGAGCTCGGCCATCCGCTGGCGGCAGGGGTGAACATCCGCGCCAATGGCTTGCTGATCGGCGAGGGCGACCTGGTGGAGATCGACGGCCAATGGGGCGTGGCGATCCGCTCCTTGCTGCGCCAGGGTGGCGACGCAGCGCAGCCATGACCACGTTTGACCCGATCACACTCGCCGTCCTGCTGGCGGCGATGGCCTTGATGCCGACGCTGGTGGTCGTCAGCACGGCATTCTTGAAGATCGTGGTGGTCATGTCGTTGCTGCGCAATGCCCTGGGCGTGCAGCAAACGCCGCCCAATCTGGCGCTGTACGGCCTGGCGCTGATTCTGGCAGCCTACATCATGGCTCCCGTCGGGGTGCACATGCTGGACCGCGTGAGCGCCAACCCGGACAACCTGAAGAGCCTGCCTGCCTTCGTCACCAGCGTGCGCGATGGCGCGGAGCCGCTGCGCGAGTTCATGCTCAAAAACAGCCAGCCCGAGCAGCGCGACTTTTTCGTGCGCACCGCCAAGCGCATGTGGGGTCCCAAGCTGGGCGAAAACGTCGGCGCGCGCGACTTTGCCGTGCTGCTGCCGGCCTTTGTCGTCTCCGAGCTGACCTCGGCCTTCGAAGTCGGCTTTCTGCTCTACTTGCCCTTCGTGGTGATCGACCTGATCGTCTCCAACATCCTGCTGGCCATGGGCATGATGATGGTCTCGCCGGTCACCATCTCGCTGCCGCTCAAGCTGTTTTTGTTCGTCATGGTCGATGGCTGGTCGCGCCTGATCCAGGGCCTTGTGCTGACCTACGCCTGAACCGGCGCGGCATTTGAAACGTTGGAGATTGCACATGCACACCGTTGACGTCACCGCCTATTTCACCCAGGCGCTGTACCTGGTGCTGTGGCTGTCGCTGCCGCCCATCATCGTCGGCTCCATCGTCGGCACGCTGTTTTCGCTGTTTCAGGCGCTGACCCAGATTCAGGAGCAGACGCTGTCGTTCGGCGTCAAGTTGATCGCGGTGGCCATCACCTTGCTGCTCACGGCGCGCTGGGTCGGGGGCGAGATGTTCAACTTCACCCTGCAAATCTTCGATGTGATGCCGCTGCTGGGCAAGTAGCGCCGCGCAAAGGGAACCCGATGCAAGCACCGGTGACTTACGAAGTGGTCCAGTCCTTTCTTGCGGCGCTGGCCTTGACGCAACCACGCATCCTCGCCATGTTCATCGTCTTGCCGGTATTCAACTCTCACCTGGTTCCGGGCATGGTGCGCTTTGCCATTGCCGCCGCGCTCGGATTGGTGATGGTGCCAGTGCTGCAGTTGCAGATCGCTGCGGTGAACTGGAACGCCGCCTGGCTGGTGGCGGTGATCTTCAAGGAAGCCTTCATCGGCTTCGTCATCGGCTATCTGGCAGCGATTCCATTCTGGATTTTCGAGGCCGTGGGCTTTCTCGTGGACAACCAGCGCGGCGCGAGCATCGCCTCCACGCTCAACCCGCTCACCGGCAACGATTCCTCCCCGCTGGGGCTGATGTTCAACCAGGCCTTCATCGTGTTCTTCCTGCTCACTGGCGGCTTCTCGCTGCTGCTGGGCACGCTCTACGACAGCTTCGCGCTGTGGAACGTGGCCCAATGGCTTCCGGTGTTGCAGCCGGATTCGACCGCCGTGTTCCTCGGCCAGCTGGACAAACTGGTGCGCCTGGCGGTGTTGTTCGCGGCGCCGGTACTGGTGGCCATGTTCCTGGCCGAAGTCGGCCTTGCCCTGGTCAGCCGCTTTGCGCCGCAATTGCAGGTATTTTTCATGGCCATGCCGATCAAGAGCGCGCTGGCCATGTTGGTGCTGATGCTCTACGCCAGCGCGCTGTTTGACCACGCCGCCGGGCAGGTGCAGACGCTGGGCGGCATCCTGCCGTGGCTGCGTGAGCAGTGGGGGCCGTGGGGCAGTGTGGGGGTGGCGCCATGAGCGAGAAAACCGAACAACCTACCAGCAAAAAACTGCGCGACTCGCGCCAGAAGGGCGATGTCGCCTACAGCAAGGATTTCACGCAAACCTTGCTCATTCTGGCCATCTTCGGTTACCTGATCGCCTTTGGTGGCCGTATGGTCGATGCCTTGGCGCAGATGATCCTGTTGCCTTCCACCTTGCTGACCCTGGGTTTCAACGAAGCCGCCAACACCCTGCTGGATGCGGTACTGCGCGAGATGGCCTGGCTGGTGCTGCCCTTCATCGGCATCGTTTTGGCGATCGGCATTTTTGGCGACACCATGCAGGTCGGCATTCTTTTCGCGTTTGAAAAGCTCAAGCCTTCCGGCAAAAAGCTCAACGTGCTCAGCAATGCGAAGAACATCTTCTCCAAGAAGAACCTGGTGGAGTTTCTCAAGTCGCTGATCAAGATTTTCTTTCTCTCGGCGCTGCTGTGGCTCTTGATCAGCGATGGTCTGCCGCTGATTCTCAGCATCCCGAACGCCGGCCTGGCGGGGCTGGGCGAGGTGGTGGGCCAACTCATGAAAACCATGCTGATCAACATCGGCGTGGCCTATGGCGTGATTTCCCTGGCGGATTTCGTCTGGCAGCGCATGCAGTACCGCAAGGGCCTGATGATGAGCAAGGACGAAGTCAAGCAGGAATACAAGGAGATGGAAGGTGATCCGCACATCAAGCAGCAGCGCAAGCATCTGCACCAGGAGCTGCTGCAGCAAGGCGCAGTGGCCAGCGCGCGCAAGGCCACCGTCGTGGTGACCAACCCCACCCACCTGGCGGTGGCGCTGCACTACGATGCCGAGCAAACCCCGCTGCCCGTGGTGCTGGCCATGGGCGAGGGCGCGCTGGCCGAACGCATGATGGCCGCCGCGCGCGAGGCGGGCGTGCCGGTCATGCAAAATATCCCGCTGGCCCACGCCCTGACCGAGCAGGCGCAGGCGGGGCAGTACATCCCCTCGGAACTGGTGGAACCGGTAGCGCAATTGCTGCTGCTGTTGCAACAAATGGAAGGGCCGCCCGCATGATCAAGAACACCGCTCCCGCCGACCCCGGCATTGCGCGCTTGCTGCAAGGTTACGCCGCGCAATACGGCGCCGCACCCGATGCCAAGGGCGGTGCCGGGAGCGCGCAGATTGCGCTGACGGTGGACGACAAATACCAGATTCGCCTGCGTGCCCTGCCCGCGGGCGGCATCGCGCTGCATGCGCGGCTGATGCCCTTGCCCGAACCCGGCCCGCAGCGCGACGAGATGCTGCTGGGTGCGGCACGCCTGGCCTGCGGCACCATGCGCGAGCATGCCGCCGCCTGTGTGGTCGATGAGCGCGAGCGTGCGCTGTGGTTGCAGCAGGCGGCACGCACCAACTCGCAGCAGGACATCGACGATGCCGTGGGCAGTTTCGTCAACTGTTTGGCGCTATGGACCGAATTCGTGAAAAAGCTGTGACCGCCATGCCGCTTGGGGCGCGCTCTCCCGGCTCGCACTGGCGCGCACGCGTCGGTTTCGTCGTGGGCGCAATCGCCATCGCACTGGCCGCCCTTGCTCCCGCAGCAGGGGCGGCTGCCAGCCCGCCGTGGACGGAAGCGCCCTACAGCTACTATGCGGAAAACGTGCCACTGACCACTGCTCTGCGCGACTTTGCCAGCAGCTTCAGCCTCGCACTGGAACTCACGCCATCCATCAACGGCAAGGTCAACGGCCAGTTCAATGCCAAATCGCCGACGGAGTTCATTGACCGCCTGGCGGGCGTGTACAGCCTGAACTGGTTCGTGCACGCCGGCACGCTCTATGTATCGCGCACCAAGGAGGCTGTCACGCGCCGGATTTCGTCCGGGGGCAGCAGCATCACGTCGGTGCGCCAGGCGCTGGAGAGCGTGGGCGTGCTCGATCCGCGCTTTGGCTGGGGCGAGCTGCCCGGCCAGGGGGTGGCGCTGGTGTCCGGCCCGCCGGCTTATGTCGATCTGATCGAGCGCACCCTGGCGCTGCAGCCCGCCAGCGCGCGCGATCCGGTGTTTCGTTGCGGCAATGAATACATCAACAGCGCCCAGGTTGCCAGAGAGCGTGGCTGCAAGCTGATGGACGCCGACAACATTTCCGTGCTGCGCTCGGAAAGCGCTGCGCCAGCCGCGGCTTCTCCGGGCGCGGTAGCGCCCTCCGGGGCAAGAAAGCCGGAAAATGGCAAGTGAGCCGACCTTTTTGCCTCGCACGCCATGACCACTGACACCGCTGACGGCACTGCCACCCGCCTGATCGCCGATCTGGGGCAGCGGGTGGGGATTCCGCAATTGCGTCCCGACGCCCACGGTTGCTGTCGCTTGATGTTCGATGGCGATCAAATCGTCGAATTGCAGCCGGTGCCAGCCCAGGGGCGCTGGCTGGTGTCGTGCACCATTCGCCAGCATCGCCCCGACGATCAGGCGGTGCGCCTGTTGATGCAGGGCAACTATCTTGGCGCAGGATTGGGCGGCGGCTGGGCCAGTCTGGATCCCAAGGGGTGTGCTGCGGTGCATTTGCCGCTGGCATTTCACGAGGCCAGTGTGGACGCCTTGCTGCAAGTGGTAGAACTGGTTCTGCAGCATGCGGAACGCTGGCTGCAGCGCTTCACCAGTGTCGCTCCCACCCTGGTGTCAGGCCATCGTCGCGAGATTGACTGGGCTTGATGCGCTGCGCTGCACAAGGGCGCCAAACCTTGAAGAGTCATGCAGCCAGAGCGCAGGGGCCTTTCAGCGTCTTCGCAGCGGCATTTTTGACCGGGTTTTGCTGCAGTGTGTGGAACCATTTGGTCAGCGAGTGTTACTCACGGTGTAGCGTCCAGGCTGAGTATGCCCAAGACGAGCGACGCTTCATCAGGGTGAATCCAACATGACCATCAATGCGTTGCCCCCACCGATTCCCCGGGGGTCCACCGGGCCTTCGCTTGAGTCCTTTCGCGCCGCAGCACAAGGCGGTGACTGGTTGCATCTGGCGCAAGACGGCAGTTCCTGGCAAGTCAAAGCCAGTGGGGCCACGCCTTCCGGGCGGCAGGTGGCGTGGGTAGAGCCGCAAGGCGATACCACCTCCGCTTTCGTCGACGCGCTCGGGCAGTCGTTCTCGCGCGGTATCCAGGCCGCCGTCGCGCGCGAGCTTGGTCTGCAGCCAGCGCCGGGCCGGCCTTTGGCGTCGCGCATGGTCGAGCAGGCGCTGGAGATGGCGCAGACCGGCCAGACGGCGCTCGAAGGCGTGGATTTCTTCACTCGCCTGAATGTCTCGGCCAAGCAGGATAGCACCGAGTTCCTGCGGGCCTGCAAGCAGCTCGGACTGGATCCGGCAGGCGTCGCACCCGCCCAGCGCACCCAAGTCGATGCGCTGATGCAGCAGCGCTTTGATGCTGCCGCTGCTGGCCTGCAAGGCCCGGTCTCTCCGGGTGTGGCGCGCGATTGGCTGGTGCAAACCTTGCGCGAGGTCTGCGGGTAAGTCAGGGTTGCGCGGTATTTTTTGCAACGGTATAAGGGATATCTGCATCCGGCCAAGGCTTGGTCGGGTGCTTCTTTTTCTGATAGCTTGCCGCCGTGCCCTCAGTCTCCCCTTCGAATCGCGCTGCAGCCGATCACCCGTCCGCGGGTGTTCGATTTTCCGGCGCGCAGGGCAAGAACGAGGCTGAGCAAGAGCAAGAGCTCCTTTTTCGCACGCTGGTCAAAACGCACAGGACGCGCCTGCAACGCTTCATCGTCAAGAACATCGGCAACGTGAGCGATGCCGAAGACTTGGCGCAGCAGGCGTTCTTGGAGGCGGTGCGTTCCTATCAGACCTTCAATGGCGATTCCGAGCTCTCCACCTGGCTCTATGGCATTGCCATGAATCTGGTGCGCAACTACCTCTCGCGCGCGCCGCACCGCCGCCATGAGTTCACCACTGAAGACGAGTTGACCGACGTCGCCTCGGACGCAATCTCACCCGCGCAGGTGCACGAGCAGGCGGAGTACATGCGCTACCTGCAGACGGCCCTGGATGAATTGCCCCCCGCCATGCGCGAGGTGCTGCTTCTGGTGGGTGTGGATGAGCTGAGCTACGAAGAAGCCGCGGCCATGCTCAGCGTTCCGGTGGGCACGGTGCGCAGCCGCCTGTCGCGTGCGCGTGCGGCATTGCGCGAAAAGTTTCAGCGCTATGCGGTGGAGCTTGATTTTCTGGCGTCTTGAAGCTGCCGGGGCGGATGCCGGGTTGCGTTGAAGCCAACAACCATTGGCGGAAGGGGTGGGATTCGAACCCACGGACGCTTGCGCGTCGCCGGTTTTCAAGACCGGTGCAATCGACCACTCTGCCACCCTTCCTGGGTTGCTTGCAGGCGCGGGCGCTGGCGGCTGCAGGCGGGCGGTGATTGTAGCCGCGGCTACATGCCCAGCGATTTCAGCAAGGCGTCCGTGTCGGGATCGGGGTCGGACGCGGGAGGCTGCGCAGTGGCGGGCATGGCGGCGGCCAGAGTCATGAGAGCGTCGGGGTCGGGTGCGTCCTGGGGCTCGAAATCGTGCAGCTTGATGAACTGGGTGTGGTCGATCGCCAGCTCCAGGTAGAAGATGTTGTTCTTGGCGGTGTAGAAGGTCACGCGCCGGGCCTCGGGCTGGTCGAGGTTGGCATCCACGCTGAGCACCACCTGCTGATTCAGCACCAGCATCTTGGGCTGGTTCTGCGTGATGCGCGTTTGCAGCTCGCGCTGGATGGTGCTGGTGAAATCACCCACCACCTGGTTGACGAGTTCACCCATTACGTTGGCCACTTCGTCGGCGGTGTAGGCCGGAGCGAGATCGCTTTGCGACATGCCCATGCTGAGCAGGTAGCTCTGGTAGATCTCCATCGCGGCGGCGGCCGAGAAATTGATGATCACCAGACCGGAGAAGCCGCCATTGAAGAGCACGAAGCAGCCAATATCCGGCTTGAGGCAGGTCTTGCCTATGCGTTGCACCATGGCCGAATAGCGCACCGTGCCCTGTGTGGCCACGGAGAGCACGCGAGTGACGGAGTTGCACAGGCTGACGAGAATGTCCTTGGTGCCGTAGACGATGGTGTTGTCGGCGCTGGGGGTCATGATGGTGCCTTCTCGGTTTCAGCGATGGCTGCGGGCGGCGGCGTTGGCGGCGGCCAGTGCGGTCATGTTGACCACGCGGCGGACGGTCGATGAGGGTGTCAGCACATGCGCCGGCGCGGCGCAGCCGAGCAGGATGGGGCCTATGGTGGTGCCGTGGCCGTCGGTGGTTTTGAGCACGTTGAAGAGGATGTTGGCGGCATCCAGATTGGGGCAGATCAGTACGTTGGCATTGCCCGTCAGCGTGGAATCGAGAAGGGTGCGGCTGCGTATGGTTTCCGAGAGGGCCGCGTCGCCGTGCATTTCGCCGTCGCATTCGATGTGCGGCGCCATGGTGCGGAAGATCTCCAGCGCCTTGCGCATCTTGAGCGCGCTCGGGCGGGTGGAAGAACCGAAGTTGGAGTGCGAGAGAAACGCCACCTTGGGCGGCAGGCCGAAGCGCTGCACTTCCTCTGCCGTGCGCAGTGCGATGGTGGCGAGCTGCTCGGCACTGGGGTCGTCGGTGATGTAGGTGTCGGCGATGAACAGCGTGCTCTGGCCGACGACGACGGCGTTGACCGTGGCCAGCTCATGCTCTTGCTCCTGCAGGCCGAGCACGCCGCGGATGTGCGCGAGGTGGTTGTCGAACTTGCCGACCAGGCCGCAGAGCAGGGCATCGGCGTCGCCCAGGTGCACCATCAGAGCGGCGATCAGGGTGTTGGAGCGGCGCACCGAAGCCTTGGCGGTTTCCGGCGTCACGCCGTGGCGGCCCATGAGCTTGTGGTAGGCCTCCCAGTACTGGCGAAAGCGCGGGTCGTCCTCGGGATTGCAGATTTCAACGTTCACGCCGGGCTGCAGGCGCAGGTCGTTCCTGGTGATGCGGGCCTGGATGATTTCCGGGCGGCCGATCAGGATGGGCTTGGCCAGGCCATCATCGATGGCGAATTGCGCGGCGCGCAGCACGCGTTCGTCCTCGCCTTCGGCAAAAGCCACGCGCTGCGGGTGTGCCTTGGCGGCGGCGAAGACCGGGCGCATGAACATGCTGGTCTGGTAGACGAAGCGCGTGAGGCTTTCGCGGTAGGCGGCGTAGTCCTGGATGGGGCGCGTGGCGACGCCCGACAGCTCCGCCGCATGTGCCACGGCGGGGGCGATGCGCAGGATCAGGCGCACGTCAAACGGCGTGGGGATGAGGTAATCGGGGCCGAAGTGCATCTCCTTGCCCTGGTAGGCGGCAGCCACCTCGGGCGAGAGCTCGGCCTTGGCGAGCGCGGCGATCTCGCGCACGCAGGCGAGCTTCATGGCCTGCGTGATGCGCGTGGCGCCGCAGTCAAGCGCGCCGCGAAAGATGTAGGGAAAGCACAGGACGTTGTTGACCTGGTTGGGGTAGTCGCTGCGGCCGGTGGCAATGATGCAGTCGGGGCGCACGGCCTTGGCGAGTTCGGGACGGATTTCCGGTTCGGGGTTGGCCAGCGCGAGGATGATGGGTTTGGCGGCCATGGTCTTGACCATCTCGGCGGTGAGTACGCCGGGCGCCGAGCAGCCGAGGAAGACGTCGGCGTTCTCCACCGCGTGGGCCAGGGTGCGGTGCTCGGTCTCTTGCGCGAAGCGGGCCTTGGACGGGTCGAGATTTTCCCGCCCGGTGTGAATCAGGCCCTTGGAGTCGCACATGAAGACGTGCTCGCGCTTCAGGCCCAGGCCGATCATCACGTCCACGCAGGCGGTGGCGGCGGCGCCGGCGCCCGAGACGGCGAGTTTGACGTTTTCTATTTTTTTGCCCACCAGTTCCAGCGCGTTCACCAGCGCGGCGCTGGAAATGATGGCGGTGCCATGCTGGTCATCGTGGAACACCGGAATGTTCATGCGCTTGGAAAGCTCCTGCTCGATGTAGAAGCATTCGGGCGCCTTGATGTCTTCCAGGTTGATGCCGCCCACCGTGGGTTCGAGCGCGGCAATGATCTCGACCAGCTTGTCCGGATCGCGTTCGGCCAGTTCGATGTCGAACACGTCGACGCCGGCGAATTTCTTGAACAAACAGCCTTTGCCTTCCATCACCGGCTTGCCGGCGAGTGGCCCGATGTCGCCGAGGCCGAGCACGGCCGTGCCGTTGGTGACCACGGCGACCAGGTTGCCGCGCGAGGTGTAGTCGTAGGCCTTGGCCGGGTCGGCCTGGATGTCCAGACACGGATAGGCGACGCCGGGCGAGTAGGCGAGCGAGAGGTCGCGCTGGTTGACCAGCGGCTTGGTCGGAGTGACGGAGACCTTGCCGCGCACGGGGGTGCGGTGGTAGTCCAGCGCGGCATCGCGCAGTGCGGCTTCGGCGGGGGGGAGGGACTTGCTCATGGTGGCTTTCCTGACGGAAAAAAGGCGTAACTAGCTTACTGCAAACGGCAAAGCCGACAGGGCGGGGGCATCGCTCCTGTCGGCTTTTTTTGTGCCTGCGATCAGTGGGCGCCGGATTGCAGGCTGGCGCGGCGCGCGGCCGCGGGGTCGTCCTTGGCGCCGTTGAAGAACAGGTTGAGCACGACCGCTGCGATCGAGGCCAGCAGAATGCCCGATTCGATCAGCGGGTGGATGGCGTGCGGCAGCCACTGGCGGAAGTTGGGCGCGACCAGCGGGATCATGCCGACGCCGATGGAGATGGCGACGATCATGGCGTTGTTGCGGTTGGTGTGGAAGTCCACGCCCGCGAGGATGCGGATGCCGGTGGCCGCGACCATGCCGAACATCACCAGGCCGGCGCCGCCCAGCACCACGGTGGGCAGCGATTCCACCAGCGCGCCCATCTTGGGCACGATGCCGAACAGGATCATGATGGCGCCACCGACGACGCAGACCCAACGGCTCTTGATGCCGGTCACCGCCACCAGGCCCACGTTCTGCGAAAAGCTGGTGTAGGGGAAGGTGCTGAACAGACCGCCGATGACAGTGCCCAGACCATCGGTGCGCAGGCCGCGCTTGAGGTCGTCGGGCGTGATTTCCTTGTCGGTCATCTCGCCCAGCGCGAGGAACATGCCGGTCGATTCGATGAGCACCACGATCATCACCAGCGACATCGTCAGGATCAGGATGGGGTCGAACACCGGGTAGGCGATCTGGAACGGCAACACCAAATCGAACCAGGCCGCCTTGCCGACCTTCTCGAAAGTCATCAGCCCCATCGCAGCGGTGATGACGCCACCTACCAGAATGCCGATCAGCACCGAGATGTTGGCGATGAAGCCTTTGCCAAAGCGTGCCACCAGCAAGATGGTGAGCAGCACGATGCCCGAGATGCCCATGCCGGTGAGATCGGCGTATTTGGGGTTGGGCACGGTGGGCAGGATGGCGAAGCCCTTGGGCACCTCGGGCAGCGATGAGCCCGGGGCGCTGACGGCCGCCTGCAGCTCTTTGAGCCACTTGATGTAGTCGGGGTTGGTCACGGCCGGTGCGGTTGGACCGACCGGGTTGCCGAAGATCCAGTTGATGCCGATGCGCATCAGGCTGATGCCGATCACCGCGATGATGGTGCCGGTGACCACGGGCGGGAAGAAGCGCAGCATGCGGCTCATGAGTGGGGCGATGAGGATGGCCACCACGCCCGCGCCTATGACCGAGCCGAAGATGATACCGGCGCCGTAAGGGCCGGCGTTGGTCTGCGCCATCGAGACCATGGGCGCGACGGCGGCAAAGGTCACGCCCATCATCACCGGCAGCTTGATGCCGAACCACTGCGTTGCGCCGCCGGCCTGGATCAGCGTGACCAGGCCGCAGACGAAGAGGTCGGCCGAGATCAGGTGCGCCACTTGCTCGGGCGTGAGATTGAGCGCGCGCCCGACGATGAGCGGCACCGCCACCGCTCCGGCGTACATCACGAGTACGTGTTGCATGCCCAGGGCGACCAGCTTGCCCCAGGGGAGTTTTTGATCAACCGGATGTACGGCGTTTTGCATGTTGCTTCCCGATGGATTAACTACATACAAAAAGTGTATACAAAAAATCAGGCATGAACACTATGGGGATTCACGGGGTTGACGAAAACCCCGTGATCGAGTAGCTGCGATTCAGGTCATCAAGTCGTGCAGGGTGCGCGCCACCACCTTGGTGGCGCGGCGCAGGTCTTCCAGGTCCAGCCGCTCGTCATTGCGCTTGGCGTGGCTTTCCAGCACGCTGCGCGGACCGGCGCCGTAGATCACGCCCGGGATGCCGCGTTCGACGTACAGGCGCACATCGGTGTACAGCGGCGTGCCGACCGCCGGGGGTGTTTCGCCCAACACCGCCTTGCCGTGCTTCTGCAACGCATCCACCAGCGGCACATTGCCCTTGAGCGGCGTCATGGCGTTGGCCAGCAGGATGCGGCGCACGTCGCTCGTGACCGCGTTCTCGCCCTTCACGCCGCGCCAGCGGTTGAAGTGCCTGGTGGCATCGGCAATCACCTTGCGCAGGCGCGCTTCGACCTTGGCCGGGTTTTCCTCGGGGATCATGCGGCGGTCGAGCTTGAGCACCACCTTGCCCGGGATCACGTTGGTGTTGGTGCCGCCTTCGATGCGGCCGATGTTGAGGTAGGGGTGGTGGATGCCCTTGACCTTGGATTTCACCTTCTGGTAGGCGGTGTTCTCGGCATACAGCGCATTCATGATGAACACCGCCGCCTGCAGCGCGTCGACGCCAGTGTGCGGCACGGCGGCATGGGCCATCTTGCCGTTGATCGTCACTTCCAGCTGCAGGCAGCCGTTGTGCGCGGTCACGACTTCGTAGGAGAAGCCGGCGGCGATCATCAGGTCGGGTTGGGTCAGGCCGTGCGCCAGCAGCCAGCCCGGGCCGAGCAGGCCGCCGAATTCCTCGTCGTAGGTGAAGTGCAGCTCGATCGCGCCCTTGGTCGGCGGGGCCACGGCTTCGAGCGCGCGCACCGCGAAGCTGAAGGTGGAGAAGTCGCTCTTGCTCACGGCGGTGGCGCGGCCATACATCTTGCCGTCCTCAATCTCGGCGCCGTAGGGCGGGTGCTGCCAGCCTTCACCCGGCGGCACCACGTCGCCATGCGCGTTGAGCGCCAGCGTGATGCCGCCCTTGCCGTAGGGCCGGCGCACGATGAGGTTGGTGATGGACTGCATGCCGTAGTCATGCACCTCTTGGGCCGGCACCGGGTGTTTTTCGGCCTTGAAACCGAAGGCGGCAATCAGCTCTGCGGTGCGCTCGGCATGCGGCGCGTTGTTGCCCGGCGGCGTGTCGGTCGGCACGCGCACCAGCTCCTGCAGAAAGCGTACCTGCTCGTCAAAGTGGGCGTCGATCCAGGCGTCGAGTTGTTCGTAGGTGGTGGTCATGGCGGGGGTTTACTTGGCGAGTTGGTTCAGGACGTGGTTGTAGGCCTGCACGGCCAGCTGCAGGTCGTCGGCGGTGGACGATTCCAGCGGGTTGTGGCTGATGCCGCTGTTTTCGCCGCGCACGAAGAGCATGGCTTGGGGCAGCATCTGGTGGATCTTCATCGCGTCGTGCCCGGCGCCGCTTGGCATGCGGTGCACCGGCAGCCCCTGCGCCGCGACGGCGGCTTCCCAATGCGCTTGCAGCGCGGGGTTGCTGGGCGCGCAACTGGCTTGCATGCTGCGCTCGGCGACGTACTGCAGGCCGCGGCGCTGGCAGATGTCGTCGAGCTGCTGCAGGATGTCGGCCACCAGCGCGTCGCGCTGTGCGTTGCTGGGCGCGCGCATGTCAAGGCTGAATTCGCAACGCCCCGGCACCACGTTGACCGAGCCGCTGGGCACATGCAGCATGCCCATGGTGGCCACGCTGTCGCCATCCTTGGTGGCGCGCTGTTCCATGTAGAGCAGCAGTTCGGCGGCGGCGGCGGCGGCGTCGCGCCGGCGGTTCATCGGCGTGGTGCCGGCGTGGCTCGCCATGCCGGTGATCGCGCACTGGTAGCGGCTGCTGGCGTTGATGCTGGTGACGGCGGCCAGCGGCAGGCACATCTCGTTGAGTACCGGGCCCTGTTCGATGTGCACCTCGATGTAGCCGAGGTAGTGCGCCGGGTCGCGCTTGAGCTTGGGGATGTCGGCAATGCACAGGCCGGCATGCTCCATGGCTTGGCGCAGGGTGATGCCATCCGCATCCTTTTGCTCCAGCCAGTTCGAATCAAAGTCGCCCACCAGCGCGCCGGAGCCGAGGAAGGTGGCCTTGTAGCGCTGGCCTTCTTCCTCGGCAAACGCGACCAGTTCGATGCCAAACGGTAGGCGCCGGTTTTGCCGGTGCAATTCGCGCACGCAGGCCATGGGCACGAAGATGCCGGTGCGCCCGTCGTACCTGCCGCCGTTTCTCACCGTGTCGTAGTGGCTGCCGGTGAGCAGGTATTTGCCGCCGTCGTGCGCCGGCTTGTAGCGGCCGACGACGTTGCCCACGGCGTCGATCTCCACTTCGTCAAAGCCGCAATCACGCATCCAGTGGCTGATGCGTTGTGCGCAGGCGCGGTGCGCATCGGTCAGGTAGGTGACGGTGAGCTGGCCTTTTTCGGCGTAGCCGGCGTCGCTGTGCTGGGCCAGGCGCTCGTGCCAGTCCCAGACCTCGTTGCCCAATATTGGCTCATAGCCGAACTTTTCGTTCAGGCGGATTTCGGCGATGCGGTGGATGTTGCGCAGCGCCTCGGCGCGCTCGAAGTCGCGGTGGTTGGTGAGGCGCCGTGCGAAGGTGTCGATGATTTGCTGTTTGGCGAGACCCGTGCCGCGCGGCCCGCGCACCGCGAGGATGAAGGGAAAGCCGAAGCGCGCGTTGTAGTCGCTGTTGAGTTGCTGGATGCGCGCGAATTCTTCCGGCGTGCAATCCGTCAGGCCGGCCTTGCTCTGCTCGTGGGTCGATTCGGCGGTGAGCGTCTTGCTCACCATGGCCTTGCCGGCAAGCTCCGGGTGGGCGCGGATCAGCGCCAGCTGGGCCTGCGCGCCAGCGGCTTGCAGCGCCTGCACCATCGCCCATTTCAGCTGTGCGAGGGTAGCGAAGGGGCGCTGCGCCAGCGCGGCTTCGGCAATCCAGGGTGAATGCTCGTAGATGCCATCGAGCCATTGCGTGGCCTCGGCCAGCGGCGCGGCGTTGAGTTGGTCAAGCGTCAGGGGCATGGTGTTCCTACTGAATTGATAGCTGCTAGCGCTTGCCCATCAAGCGCTGGAGGCCTTTTTGGCTTAAATCGGCGCGGGGAACTGCTGTTGCCAGTGGCGCGCCAGGTCGATGCGCCGGCACACCCACACCCGCTCGTGCTGCGCGATGTGATCGAGAAACTTCTGCAGTGCGATGAAGCGCCCCGGGCGCCCGACCATGCGGCAATGCAGGCCTATGGTCATCATCTTGGGCGCGTTCTGGCCCTGCGGATCACCCTCGGCATACAGCACGTCGAACGCGTCGCGCATGTATTGGTAGAACGGTTCGGCGTGCGAATAGCCCTGGGGCAGGCCGAAGCGCATGTCGTTCACATCGAGCGTGTAGGGCACGATGAGCTGCTGGGCCGCAGCGCCGTCGCTCTTGGTGACCTTCATCCAGAACGGCAGGTCGTCGCCGTAGTAATCGGCGTCGTAGGTGAAGCGGCCCGCGTCGGCCACCAGGCGGTGGGTGTTGGGGCTGTCGCGCCCGGTGTACCAGCCCAGCGCGTGGTCGCCTTTGCCGCCATAGAGATCGTCAAAAATTTCCAGGCACTGCTGCATGTGCGCGCGCTCCTGCGCCTCGGGCATGTCCTGGTAGTGAATCCAGCGCAGACCGTGGCAGGCGACTTCATGGCCGAGCTCGTCAAAGGCCTGCGCCACCTCGCGGTTCTTCTGCAGTGCGGTCGCCACGCCGTAGACGGTGAGCGGCAGCTTGCGACGTTCAAATTCGCGCAGCACGCGCCAGACGCCGGCGCGCGAGCCGTATTCGTAGATGCTCTCCATGCTCATGTGCCGTGCCGGGTAGGCCGCGGGGTTGAAGAGCTCCGACAGAAACTGCTCGCTGCCCGCATCGCCATGCAGCACGCAGTTCTCGCCGCCTTCCTCGTAGTTGAGCACGAAGGAGACGGCAATGCGCGCCTGGCCGGGCCAGTGCGGCTGCGGGGTGTGACGGCCGTAGCCGATCAGGTCGCGCGGATAGGGCGCGGTGGCGTCGTAGAAGGAAGGCGTGGTCATCAGTTGGTGCCCGTGAGAGCCATGGATAAATCGTTGGTGGGAACGCTGCGCTCGAACATCAGTCCAGCCTCGACGTTGTCCAGGTGCTCCTGCATCAGGCGCACGGCGGTGCTTTCATCGCCGGCGACGATGGCGTTGAAGATGCCCTCGTGCTCGTCGTGAGAATGCTCGGCCGCGGTGGTGGATTGGTACATCAGCGTGATCAGCGCGCAGCGCGAGATCAGGTCGCCCAGCAGCTGGGCCAGCACCGCGTTGCCCATGAGAGAGGCGATTTGCACGTGAAAATCGCCCAGCAACTCGGTGCGCCGGCCGACATCGGGCTCCAGCATCGCCGCGCGCTCTGCGTCCATGTGCTTCTTCAGCAGCTGGATGCGCGCGGGCGTGCTGCTGGCGATGAATTCGCGCACCGTGGCGAGCTCCAGCATGCGGCGCACGGCAAACACCTGGCGCGCTTCGTCCACCGAGGGGGTGGCGACGAAGGCGCCGCGCGCCGGTTCCTGGCGGATCAGGCGGTTTTGCGCCAACTGGAACAGCGCCTGGCGCACCAGCGTGCGCGAGACGCCGAAGTGGTCGGCGAGCTTTTGCTCGGCCAGCTTGGTGCCGGGCAGCAGCCGGTGTTCGACGATGGCCCGGGTGAGGTTTTCGACGATGGTGTCCGTCGCCGATACGGGTGCGGGTGTGTCCATGAAGCGGATGATACCGCCCAGACACAAAAATTGCATACACTTTTTGTCGACGACCCCAGGGCATAGTGCCTGAAGTCGCCCGGCGGCGCCTCACAGGTCGGTGCGCAGCCGCCACAGTTCGGGGAACAGCACCACGTCCAGCATCTTGCGCAGGTAGCCCACGCCGCTGGTGCCGCCGGTGCCGCGTTTGAAGCCGATGATGCGCTCCACCGTGGTGACATGCTTGAAGCGCCAGACGCGGAAGGCGTCCTCCAGGTCGGTGAGTTTTTCGCCGAGCTGGTACAGGTCCCAGTATTTTTCCGGCTCGCGGTAGACGCTGAGCCAGGCGGCTTCGACGGCGTCGCTGGCGCTGTAGGGCTGGTTCCAGTCGCGCTCCAGATAGTCGGCGGGCACGGGCAGGCCGCGGCGCGCCATCAGGCGCAGGGCCTCGTCGTAGAGCGAGGGGGCGTCGAAATAGCGCTTGACCAGCGCCAGGCGCTCGGGCTTGTGCGCATGCACCTTGAGCATCGCGGCGTTCTTGTTGCCGAGCGCGAATTCGATGCAGCGGTACTGGTAGCTCTGAAAGCCGCTGGACGGCCCGAGGTAGGGGCGGATCGCGGTGTATTCGGGCGGCGTCATCGTCGCCAGTACGTCCCAGGCGTTGACCAGCTGGTCGAAGATGCGGCTGGCGCGTGCCAGCTTCTTGAACGCCGGCGGCAGGTGGTCGGCGCGGATGTCGGCCATCGCGGCGCCGATCTCGGTCAGCATCAGCTTCATCCACAGCTCGCTGGTCTGGTGCTGGATGATGAACAGCATCTCGTCGTGCGCCGGCGACAGCGGGTGCTGCGCGCTCAGCACCTGGTCGATGTGCAGGTAGTCGCCATAGCTCATGCTGTGGGCGTAGTCCAGCTGCGCGTGCTCTTCCTGCACGATGGATTCGGTGGTTTTGTCAGACATGGAAGGTTCTCCTTTGCAAAATACCCGTGCCTCGCGCGTCACGTCACTGCGTGGCGCTGGTTGAACCGGGGCTGGGTGTATTCCTTCTTCGATAGCACGTCGCGCAGACGGTGTGAGGCCTGCAATACGTTTTCATGAGAAAGATAAAGCGGCGTGAAGCCGAAGCGCAGGATGTCGCTCTGCTGCGCGTCGCCGGCGCGGAAGTCGCCGATCACGCCGCGTGCGATCAGCGCCTGCACGATGGCGTAGGCGCAGCCTTCGGGCAGCAGCTTGGTGGGCGTGAGGCAGACCTGTGAGCCGCGCTCGGCGTGCGCGCGCGGCGTGACGAGGTCGAACAGGCCGGGACATTCGGTCTGCACGGCGTCGATGAACAGGTCGGTGAGCTGCAGGGATTTGGCGCGCAGCGCCGCCATGCCACCGAGCTTTTCTGCCGCATCGAACACGTCCAGCGCCGCATCCAGCGCCGACAGGCTGAGGATGGGCTGGGTGCCGCATTGGTAGCGCGTGATGTCCATCGCCGGCTGGTAGTCGGGCGTGAAGGCGAACGGCTGCGCATGCCCCCACCAGCCCGCCAGCGGCTGCCAGCAGCGCGCGACATGGCGCGGATGGACCCAGACGAAGGCGGGCGAACCCGGGCCGCCATTGAGGTATTTGTAGGTGCAGCCGACCGCAAAATCCGCATCGGCCGCGTTGAGGGCTATCGGCAGCGCCCCCGCGCTGTGGCACAGGTCCCAGAGCGTGAGCACGCCCGCGGCATGCGCGGCGGCCGTCACCTGCGCCATGTCGTGCAGCGCGCCGGTGCGGTAGTTCACCTGCGACAGCAGCAGCACGGCGACATCCGGCTGCAGGCTGGCTGGCAGCTCGTGCGCTTCGATCAGGCGCAACTGGCAGCCGCGCTCGCGGCACAGTGCCTCGGCGATGTAGAGATCGGTCGGGAAGTTGCTGCGCTCGCTCACCACCACGCGGCGGCGGGCATCGTTCTCCTGCGCGATCGACAGCGCGGCCGACAGCGCCTTGTAGAGGTTGACCGAGGTGGTGTCGCTGGCCACCACTTCGCCGGGGCCGGCGCCGATCAGCGGCGCGATGCGGTCGCCCACGCGCCGCGGCAGCGCAAACCAGCCGGCGCTGTTCCAGCTGCCGATCAGGTCTTGTCCCCACTGCTGCGCCACGACCTGCGCCACGCGCTCGGGCACGGCGCGCGGCAGGGCGCCGAGCGAGTTGCCGTCCAGGTAGATCACGCCCTCGGGCAGCGTGAAGAGCGCGCGCAGCGGGCGCAGCGGGTCGGCGGCGTCGCGCGCCTGGCAGCTCGCCATGGTGGGTGTGGTGGAAGTCATGATTGCTCTTTCAGTGATAGCTGCCAGCGCTTGCCCATCAAGCGCTGGAGCCGGTTTTTGCCTAAATCAGTTTGGGGGGAGGGCGCGCAGCACCGCACGCACCGGCGAGGCATCGGCCGTCGTCAGGCGCAGCGGCAGCGCGATGAGTTCGTAGTCGCCCTCGGGCACGGCGTCGAGCACCAGGTTTTCCAGTACGCGCAGGCCGCGGCGGCGGATCACCTGGTGGCTGGCGAGCCGCTTGCTGTCGGCCGGGTCGATGCTGGCGCTGTCGATCCCGATCAGCCGCACGCCCAGGTCGGCCAGGCGTTCCACGGTTTCGGGGGCGAAGGCGGCGAGTGCGTCATCCCAGCGGTCCACCGGCATGCGCTCGTAAGTTCTGACCAGCAAACGCGGCGGCAGCGCTGGTACAGCATGCGCTATGTGCTCCCACAAAATGAGCGGACGAACGCCCACCGCATGCACCACCCGGCAGGGGCCGAGGAAGGGCGCGAGATCCAGCGCACCAATCGCCTCGCCTTCGGGGTCGTAGTGCAGCGGCGCATCGGCATGCGCGCCGACATGCGGCGAGAGCGTGATGCGGCTGACGTTGACCGGGCAGCCGGGTGTGATCTGCGCCGACCACTGCTGCTGGTAGGCGGTGTCGCCGGGGAAGACCGGCGAGCCGGCATGCACCGGCGGTGAAATGTCCCAAAGCGTTTGCATGGCGTAGACCTTACCGCTGCCCGGGCAGGCGTGGTGTCGGTTAATAGCAACGCTGCGCAGCCGGGTGGATCAGGCGGGTGGGCTGGATCGGCTCTGGCGCGCAAAGGCGATGAATTCCTCGGCGGCAATGGCGGGAGACCAATGAAAGCCCTGGCCGAATTCGCAGCCCGCATTGCGCAGGCGCGTCAGTGTGGCCATGTCCTCCACCCCTTCGGCCACGAGCTGCAGGCGCAGGCAGTGCCCCATCTCGATGATGGCCTGCACGATGCCGGCCGCTTGCGGGCTGCTGGTCAATTGGCTGGTGAACGAGCGGTCGATCTTGAGCCGGTGCAGCGGGTAGCGCTGCAGGTAGCTGAGGTTGGAATAACCGGTGCCGAAATCGTCGATCGCGATGCGCACGCCCAGTTCGCTCAGACTGTCCAGTATTTCGTTCGGGCGTTGGCGGTCGTCGATCAGCACGGATTCGGTGATCTCCAGCTCCAGCGCGCTCGGCGGCAGGGCATGGGCAGTGAGCGCCTGGGCAACGAGCTCCTTCAGGTTGCCACGGCGAAACTGCAGCGGCGAGACGTTCACCGCCACCGTGAGATCGGCCAGGCCCTGCATGTGAAAGGCGCGCGCATCCCGGCAGGCGCGGTGGAGCACCCAGGTGCCCAGTTCGTGGATCAGGCCGCTGCTTTCGGCCACCGGGATGAACTGGTTGGGTGGCACCCAACCCAGCTCAGGGTGGTGCCAGCGCACCAGCGCCTCGGCACCGATGACGCGGCCGCTGGTGAGGGCCAGCTGGGGCTGGTAGTGCAGTTGCAGCGCATCGTTTGCCAGCGCCTGGCGCAGCGCATTCACCAGCTGCAGGTGCGCAAGCATGTTGGCGTTCATGCTCTCGTCAAAGAAGCGGAAGGTGTTGCGCCCCGCCGCCTTGGCCTGGTACATGGCGAGGTCGGCGTGCTTGAGCAGGGTCTCCACTGCATCACCGTCGCGCGGCGAAACGCTGATGCCCAGCGAACCGCTGGCGTGCACCGCCATGCCCTGCAGGTTGAAGGTCGGGGCAAGCTGCTCCATGAGCTTGCTGGCCATGGTGGCGATGGCGCCTTCGTTTTCCACTGCCCCCAGCAGCAGGAACTCGTCGCCCGAGAGCCGCGCCACGGTATCCGTGGTGCGCAGGCAGGCTTGCAATCGCTGGCTGACCTGGCACAGAAGCTCGTCGCCCGCCGCATGGCCGAGCGAGTCGTTGATGGTTTTGAAATTGTCCAGGTCCAGAAACATCACCGCGATCTGGTGGCCGCTGCGCTGGGCATCGGTGAGCAAAAATTCCAGCCGCTGCAGCGCCAGTGCACGGTTGGGCAAATGGGTGAGCGGATCGTGGTAGGCCAGCTCGGCAATCTGCTGGTGCGATTGCGCCAGCGCCTGCTTGTCCTGCTCCTGCTGGTCCAGCAGCAGACGCAGGTCTTTGGTGATGGTTTGCACGAAATACGCGGTGACGCACAAGATGATGGCCAGCACCAGCAGCCGTGATGGATCGACCGCGCGCGGCACCGCCGCCAGCACCCCCATCGCCTGCAGTGCGTAAACGCCGACCAGCACCAGCAGCATGACCGCAAGCACCGCAGAAAAAACCCGGCCGTTGGCAAACATCAGCGCCATGACCAGGATGCCCGGGAAGGCCATGGGCACTTCGTCGTACAGCCCCTGGCCAAAGACCATCAGGCCGGTGAGTACCACCATCAGCGTGCTCAGCAGGATCCAGGCGGCGCCGATGGTGTTGCCGCTGCGATTGCGTTGCCAGGCGAAGGCAAACAGCGCGATCGCTACGCCTTCCATCACCACGTTCATGTTGGCGAGGCCATTGGCGACGTTGGTGGCGATCACGGCGGCAAACGCCAGGATCAGTGCGAGCAGGCTTTGCCCGAGGCGGCGCTGGCGCAGGCTGTTTGCCTGCGCTTGCATCTGGCGCTGGGGCGGCAGGGCGGTTTCGGTGAAATCCGAGTCCTGGTTCATGGCGGTATTTTCCCCGTGCGCACCCGCTTCTGGCGTCAATAGCCCAGCGTGCGTCCGTCGGGGTTGCGCGGATCAGACGCTCCCAGCAGCCGGTCGCCCTGCACTTGAATGGTTTGCGTGCGTCCCATCGCCGGCTTGACCACGATCTTGTGGCCCCTGGCCTTCAAGAGATTCAGCGTGTCCTGGGAAAAGCCTTTTTCCAAGCGCAGCTTGTCGGGCATCCACTGGTGGTGAAAGCGCAGCGTCGCCGCGGCTTCCGCCGGGTTCATGCCGTAGTCGATGGTGTTGACGATGGTCTGAAGCACCGTGGTGATGATGCGCGGCCCGCCGGGGCTGCCGGTCACCAGCGCCACCTTGCCGTCCTTGAGCACCAGCGTCGGCGTCATCGACGACAGCGGGCGCTTGCCGGCCTGCACGGCGTTGGCGTCGCCGCCCACGAGACCATAGGCGTTGGCCACACCGGGCTTGGCGGCGAAGTCGTCCATCTCGTTGTTGAGCATCACGCCCGTGCCCTTGGCGACGATGCCGCTGCCGAAGTTGGTGTTGAGCGTGTAGGTGACGGCCACCGCGTTGCCCGCCTTGTCGACCACCGAGTAGTGCGTGGTCTGGTCGCTCTCATAGGCCTGCGGCTTGCCGGGCTTGATGTCCTGGGCCGTGCGCGCCTTGTTGGCATCGATGCCGGCGGCGAGCTGGTCGGCGTAGCGCTTGCTGGTCAGGCCCTTGAGCGGCACCTTGACGAAGTCCGGGTCGCCCAGGTATTCGGCGCGGTCGGCGTAGGCGAGCTTCATCGCCTCGGTCATGTGGTGCACGCTGGCGGCGCTGTTGACACCCCAGTCCTTCATCGGCCAGCGCTCCATCATGTTCAGGATCTGGATCAGGTGCGCGCCGCCCGAGGACGGGGGCGGCATGGTCACGATCTCGTAGCCGCGGTACTGGCCGCGCACCGGCGCGCGCTCGACGACCTTGTAGCTCTTCAGGTCCGCGAGCGTGATGGAGCCTGCGTGCGGCGCCATCTCGGCGGCGATTTTTTGCGCGATCGCGCCCTCGTAGAAGGCCTTGGCCCCTTCTTTGCCAATCAGGCGCAGCGACGCGGCCAGGTCTTTTTGCACCAGCAGGTCGCCCTGCTTCATCGGCGCGCCGCCCTTCCAGAAGATGGCCTGGCTCGCGGGCCAGGGCGCGAAGGTCTTGATCTCCTGCGCCAGCACCTTGGCCAGCGTCTCGCTGACTGGGTAGCCCTTGTCGGCGAGCTGCGCCGCCGGCTCGATGACGGTTGCCAGCGGCAGCGTGCCCCATTTTTGCAGCGCGTGCGCCATGCCGGCGACGGTGCCGGGCACGCCGACGGCGTAGTGCGTGTACAGCGACTTGCCGTTGACCACGTTGCCCTTGTCGTCCAGGTACATGGTGCGGCTGGCGCCGCTGGGCGCAACTTCGCGGAAGTCGAGCGCCACGTCGCGCCCGCTCTTGGCGTCGTGCACCATCATGAAGCCGCCGCCGCCGAGGTTGCCGGCATTGGGCAGCGCGACGGCCAGCGCAAAGCCGACGGCGACGGCCGCGTCCACGGCGTTGCCGCCGCGCTGGAGGATGTCCAGGCCGATGCGCGTGGCCAGTTCCTGCTCGCTCGCCACCATGCCGTTCCTGGCGGTGACGGGGTGGAACACGTCCATGTCGAAGTCGTAGGCGGCGGCCGCGGCCTGGGCGGCGCGAGTCTGGGCGGGAGGCGCAGCAGCCGGCGTGACCGGGGGGCTGCCGCAGGCAGAGAGCAGAGTCAGCAGCGCGGCGGCTGCCAGCGTGGCGGTGCGCGAGAACATGGAAAGCTCCGGACAATGCACGAGCGTGGAGGGTAACCAATCCAGCCAGGGTGTTAAAGAATACAAAAAATGTATACACTTTGATCTGAACATCCGCAGGAGGCAACACCATGGGCCTGAGCACCCACGTTCTTGACACGATGCACGGCTGCCCGGCCGCGGGCATGCAGGTCACGCTGTACGCCACGGACGGCGACAAGGCGACCGAGCTCAAGCGTCTGACGCTGAACCACGACGGGCGCACCGATGCGCCGCTGTTTGACAACACCACCCTGCGCACCGGCACCTACCGGCTGACGTTCGATGTGGCAGCCTATTTCAAGGCCAAAGGGGTGCCATTGCCCGAGCCCAATTTTCTGAACCGCGTGAGTCTGGACTTCGGCATCGCACACACCGACCAGCACTACCACGTGCCGCTGCTCGTGAGCCCCTGGAGCTATTCGACCTACCGCGGCTCCTGAACGCCATGCTCACGCCGCTGGAACAACTGCTGGCCGCGCTGCGGCTGGGGCCGGTGTGCCTGGTCAGCGTCGACAAGGCCCAGGGCTCGACACCGCGCGAGCAGGGCGCATGGATGGCGATTGCGCTGGCGGCGCCCGAGGTGCTCATAGGCTCCATTGGCGGCGGGCATCTGGAATGGCAGGCGATGCACGAGGCGCACGAGCGGCTCAAAGCCTGCGAGAGCCGTGCAACTACGGCAGGAGAGCCGGTGCTGCGCAAGGCGCTGGGCCCGAGCCTCGGCCAGTGCTGCGGCGGCGTGGTGTTTCTGCGCTTTGAATGCCTGGGGCCGCAAGACGTGGAGGCCGTGCGCCAGCGCCTTGCGCCGCAGCTGCACCGCCTGGTGCTGTTTGGCGGCGGGCATGTGGGCCGCGCGCTGGTGCGGGTGCTTGCACCGCTGCCGTTTGCCATCCAGTGGGTGGACAGCCGCGACGAAATCTTTCCCGTGGGGCTGCCGAGCAAGGTGCAATGCGAGCATTCCGAGCCGGTGCAGTCAGCGGTGGCCGACATACCGCCAGGTGCGATGGTGCTGATCATGAGCTTCAGCCATGCCGAGGATCTGGATATCGTCGCCGAATGCCTCAAGCGCCAGCGCAAGCAGGCGGATTTGCCATTCATCGGCCTGATCGGCAGCAAGACCAAGTGGGCGACGTTTCGCCACCGGCTGGAGGCGCGTGGCTATGGCGAGGAGGATTTCGCGCACATCACCTGTCCCATCGGCGTGCCCGGCATCGTCGGCAAGGACCCCGAGGTCATCGCCGTGGCAGTGGCGGCGCAATTGCTGGTACGGGTTAGCCCTCTGGTGCAGTGACCAAATGTGTATACAATTTAAGTCTACAAATTTGGTCGCAGCGGTGCCGGGAAGCCATCAACCCCGAGCGCGGCCCATTCATATCTGCTCAGAGCGCCCGCAGTGGTGAGCAGCCGGAGACTTCGCCATGGATGCATATTTTCTGGACTGGGCCAATCTGCTGATGCGCTGGCTGCATGTGATTACCGCGATCGCATGGATAGGCTCATCGTTCTATTTCGTTTTTCTTGACAACAACCTGCTGGCGCCGACCGCCGAGGACCTCAAGGCCAAGGGCGCGGACGGCGCGATCTGGTCGGTGCACGGCGGCGGCTTCTACCACATGCAGAAGT
The DNA here is from genome assembly GCF_001724135.1 of Comamonas sp. SCN 65-56. Classification (GTDB taxonomy): domain Bacteria; phylum Pseudomonadota; class Gammaproteobacteria; order Burkholderiales; family Burkholderiaceae_C; genus Comamonas_C. The sequence continues at coordinate 71,609 of NZ_MEDS01000002.1, forward strand.
ACATGGTCTCGCCCAAGGGCGGCATCGACAGCCATCTACACTGGTTCTACTGGGAAAGCTACTGGACCTGGATCTCCGGCTTTCTGCTGTTCTGTGTGCTCTACCTGTGGAATGCCGGCATCTTCCTGGTCGACCGGCAGGTCCATGACTGGTCAGGCACCGCGGCCGGCATCGGGGCAGTGGCCTTCATCGCCGCGTTCTGGTTCATCTACGACGCCGTCTGCCATGTCTTCGGCAAGGGCAAGAACGGCGACCGCGTGGTCGGGCTGCTGGTGATCCTGACCATCACCATCACGTCCTGGATTGCGTTCCATTTCTTCTCGGGTCGCGCGGCCTTCCTGCTGGTGGGTGCCTCGATGGCCACGGCGATGAGCGCCAACGTCTTTTTCGTCATCATCCCCGGCCAGCGCAAGGTGGTGGCGGCGATGACCAGCGGCCAGGCCTACAACCCTGCCGATTACGCCATCTACGGCAAGCGCGGCAAGCAACGCAGCGTGCACAACACCTATTTCACGCTGCCGGTGCTGATCGCGATGCTCAGCAACCACTACACCTTCATCTACTCCAGCGAGCACCGCTGGGTGTTGCTGCTGCTGCTGATGCTGGCGGGCGCGCTGATCCGGCAATTCTTTGTGCAACGCCATGGCTGGAAGCTCGGCCGCGCCGCCAACCCCTGGCCCTTTGCCGCCATTGGCGTGGTGGTGCTGCTGGGGCTGATCGCCTGGATCAAGCCGGCGCCGGTGGCACCGGTGGCCGGTGTGCCCGCGACCGTGGACTATGCCCAGCTCAAGCCGGTGCTGGAGCAGCGCTGCTACATGTGCCACGGCGATGCGGTGCAGCAGAAAGGCCTGCGCTTTGACTCCGAGGAGCAGGTCAAGGCCCATGCGCCCGACATCTACCAGCAGGTGGTGGTGACCAAGCAGATGCCGCTGTCCAATGCCACGCAGATGACGGATGCCGAGCGGGCGCTGCTGGCGCAGTGGTTCAAGGGGCTGGGCAAGTGAGTTGAATGCGGATCGGCCAGGCGGTACTGTCCGGGGCTGCCGCTTGAAAATTCAAGCAAAAATCGCCTCAAGCGCTTGATCTGCATGCGTCACAAGCTATTGTTTCAGGAGGGTACAATCGCTCGACAGGAGCATCGACCATGAGCATCAAGAGCGACCGATGGATACGCCGCATGGCCGAGCAGCACGGCATGATCGAGCCGTTCGAGCCCGGCCAGGTGCGCGAGGTGGATGGCCGCAAGGTCATCAGCTACGGCACCAGCAGCTACGGCTACGACATCCGCTGCGCGGGTGAATTCAAGGTGTTCACCAACATCCACAGCACCGTGGTCGATCCGAAAAATTTCGATGAAAAGAGCTTCGTCGATTTTTCCGGTGATTCCTGCATCATCCCGCCCAACAGCTTTGCGCTGGCGCGCACCGTCGAGTACTTTCGCATTCCGCGCGACGTGCTCACCGTCTGCCTGGGCAAGAGCACCTACGCGCGCTGCGGCATCATCGTCAACGTCACGCCGTTCGAGCCCGAGTGGGAGGGCTATGTGACGCTGGAGTTTTCCAACACCACGCCGCTGCCCGCCAAGATTTACGCTGGCGAGGGATGCGCGCAGGTGCTGTTTTTCCAGAGCGATGAGGTCTGCGAAACCAGCTACCGCGACCGCAAGGGCAAATACCAGGGTCAGCACGGCGTGACGCTGCCGCGCGCCTGATCAGGCACGCACCAGCGCAAGCCGCGCCGCCGCCAGATCCCATCCGGCCCAGCCGCAGCTTTTGAACAGCACGGGGGCGCTCTTGGCGCAGTCCCCGGCCCGCAGCACATCCTGCAGGGTTGCCAGCGGTGCAATCGCCACGCCGGCCTGCAGCAGGTCGCCCGCCTCATGGTCCGCATCGCGCGAATCGACCACGATGCGGCCCCGGGTGGCGAAGTGGCGGCAGAGCCGCGCCTCCAGTTCCACCATCTGCGCCGTGAAGGCGCCGACCGCGGCGATGAAGGCATCCGGCCGAGGCCGGGCGCGCAGCACCACGCCGATGGCCGACGTGCAGGTGACGGCGAGCGGACACTCGGCGAGCGCTGTGTCGGCGTCGGGGGCGGCGCTGGCGTGCAAACCCAGCCTGCGCGCATGCTGCACCAGCGCGTCCACGCTGCTCTGGCTGCGCGATGCAATCCTGAACTCGCGCACGCCCAGGACCTCGGCGAAGGCCTCCAGATGCGCCCGGCCTTGCACGCCGGCGCCAACGATCAGCAGCGGGCCGCCGGCGTGGGGCGCGAGTGCACGGGCCGCAAGCGCCGAGACGGCCGCCGTGCGCCGGGCGGTGACGGTCGGGCCATCGAGGATGAGCTGGCGTGCTCCGGTGGCAGCGTCGAAGACCACCACATCGCCCTGTATCGTTGGCCGGCCGGTGCCTGCATTGCCAGGCGTGAAGCTGATCAGCTTGGTCATCGCTGCCCGTCCGTCGGTGGCGGGCATGACGAAGAGCACCGCGCCATCGGCCGTGGGCAGGACGGTACGTGCGGGGATGCGAACCTCATCCGCCTGCAGCAACGCGGCGATCGCCTCCACCAGCGCGTGCCAGGGCAGGGCGGCGGCGGTCTGTTCAGCGTTGAGCGTGGCGGCCATCGGGTTTGGCTAGTACAGCAACCTGGGAGTAGAGAAACACAATGAAAGCGATGGATTCGCGCCCAGGGCAAGGCGCAAACCGCAGCTATAGCCGTAGCTATCGCGAGGATTTGCAACGCCGCCATGGGTCCGAAGGCGCGTTTTCATGTTTCGATATTTCCGGGTTGCTGTACCAGGGCAGTGCTGGCCGCAAGCGCGCAGCGTATGCCGGTGCGTATGCCATGCACCATTTGCGCAAGCGGCATATGGGGGCTGCCTTGGTCTGGCAGTTGCGGCAGATGGATGAAGCCCCCACGGGTACCATGCAGTGCGGGAACGCTCGCCAGACGATGCATCAGACCGAAGAACAGATGGTTGCAGACGAAGGCGCCGGCGTTTTGCGAGGTTTGCACCGGCACGCCTGCGGCGCTCATGCTGCGCAGCATGGCATCGATGGGCAGGCTGCTCAGATAGGCGGCGGGCGCGCCCGGAATGACCGGCCTGTCCTGCGGCTGTGCGCCCTGATTGTCCGGGATGCGCGCATCCTCGCGGTTGAGCGCCACGCGTTCGAGCTGCAGCGCCGCGCACCCGGCGGCGAGCCCCAGGCCAACGACGAGCAGGGGCTGATGGCGCGCCAGCAAGCTGTCCAGCCGTTCAAGGCAGAGACCGAACACCGTCGGCAGCTCTGCACCAATCACCCTGCAGCCGGCGATCTGGCGCTGGTGCAAGGTCTGCGCCACGAGCGCACTGGGGTTCATCGCATGCGTGCCAAACGCGTCAAACCCGGTCACAAGTACGGTGTCGCGCGCGCCGGTCTTCATCGGCGGGAGCGAGGTCGTGGGCGGCGTTACCATTGCCGCAATTTACTGCACCGGGAATACCAACATGCGCTGGGAAGGTGAACGCCAGTCGGACAACGTCGAAGACCGCCGCAGTGGCGCAGGAGGTGGCGGCTTGGGCATCGGCGGGCGCAGCATAGGCGTGGGCACGATAGTGATCGCGCTGATCGGCTGGGGGGTGTTCGGCATCAATCCGCTGACCACCATAGGCATGCTCTCGGGGGGTGGTGGCGCGCCGCAGGTGCAGCAAGCGCCCGCCAGTCACCCGCCGCAGGACGACAAGCAGGCGGCCTTTGTCTCCACGGTGCTGGCCTCGACCGAGGATGTCTGGAGCGAGATCTTCCGCAAGGGCGGCGCGCAGTACCCGGCGCCCCGCCTGGTGCTGTTTCGTGGCGCCACGCCCACGGCCTGCGGCACCGGGCAATCGGCGATGGGGCCGTTCTACTGCCCGGGCGACCACAAGGTCTACCTGGACATGGACTTTTTCGACACCATGAGCCGCCAGCTCGGCGCGCCTGGTGTGTTCGCGCGCGCCTACGTCATCGCGCACGAGGTGGGCCACCATGTGCAGTCGGTGTTGGGCACCACCGCCAAGGTGGATGGCATGCGCGGCCGTATCAGCGAGCGCGAGCAGAACGCGCTCTCGGTGCGGCTCGAATTGCAGGCCGATTGCTACGCCGGCATCTGGGCCAAGTATTCCCAGCAGGCCAAAAATTGGCTGGATCAGGGCGACATCGAATCCGCGGTGAACGCCGCCCAGCAGATCGGCGACGACACGCTGCAGCGCAAGAGCACCGGCACCGTGCGCCCCGATGCCTTCACCCACGGCAGCAGCGCGCAGCGCGTGCGCTGGTTCACCCAAGGCTATCAAAGCGGCAGTCTGCAGTCCTGCGACACCTTCAACGCGCGCTCGCTCTAACCGGAATTTGCCCGTTTTTTGTTGCAATGCGACAATTGCGGGTTCATGACGACTCCATACACCTCAGTAGCGCTGGCTGAACCCCTGCAGCGCGCCGTAGCCGACATGGGCTACGAAACCATGACGCCGATCCAGGCACAGGCCATTCCGGTGGTGCTCACCGGCAAGGACGTGATGGGCGCGGCCCAGACCGGCACCGGCAAGACGGCGGCGTTCGCGCTGCCTCTCTTGCAGCGCCTGCTGGCGCACGAAAACACCTCCGCCTCGCCCGCGCGCCACCCGGTGCGCGCGCTGGTGCTGCTGCCCACGCGCGAGCTCGCCGATCAGGTGGCCGAGCAGGTCAAGCTCTACGCCAAATACACGCAGTTGCGCAGCACGGTCGTCTTTGGCGGCATGGACATGAAACCGCAGACGCTGGAGCTGAAAAAGGGCGTCGAGGTGCTGGTGGCGACGCCCGGGCGGCTGCTGGACCATATCGAAGCGAAGAACGCGGTGCTCAACCACGTCGAATACGTGGTGCTCGACGAGGCCGACCGCATGCTCGACATCGGCTTTCTGCCCGATCTGCAGCGCATCCTGAGCTATTTGCCCAAGGAGCGCACGACGCTGCTGTTCTCGGCCACGTTCTCGCCCGAGATCAAGCGCCTGGCGGCAAGCTATCTGCACGACCCGGTCACGATCGAAGTCGCCCGGCCCAACGCCACCGCTGCTACCGTCGAGCAGCACTTTTATTCGGTGACTGACGATGACAAGCGCCGCGCGATCCGCCAGGTGCTCAAGGACCGCTCGCTCACGCAGGCCTTCGTTTTCGTGAACAGCAAGCTCGGCTGCGCCCGCCTGGCGCGCTCGCTGGAGCGCGATGGCCTCAAGACCGCCGCGCTGCACGGCGACAAGAGCCAGGACGAGCGCCTGAAGGCGCTCGAAGCCTTCAAGAGCGGCGAGGTCGATCTGCTGGTCTGCACCGACGTGGCCGCGCGTGGTCTCGATATCAAGGACGTGCCCGCGGTGTTCAACCACGATGTCCCGTTCAATGCCGAGGACTATGTGCACCGCATTGGCCGCACCGGTCGCGCCGGGGCGTCCGGTCTGGCGGTGACGCTGGTGACCCACCACGACGCGCGCCTGATGGGCGAGCTTGAGAAGCTGCTCAAGAAAAAGCTGGAAATCGAAGCCATCGAGCTCGGCAGCGAGCCGCCACGCGGGCGCCACGGCGACGGGCACAGGCCCCAGCGCGGCGACCCCGACGCCCCGCGCACACGCGCCCCGCGGCATGCGGCGTCGGGTTTCGTGCCTTCGCGCGATCCTTTCTTCGATCGGCCGTATGAGCCGCATCCCGCCGGCGAGGATCCGGCAGCATGGGAGCAGTCCGTCAAGGCGGCGCCGGCGCGCGGCAGGATATCGGCCAACATCAAGCAGCGCCGCGTGGTCGCGGCGCTCTTCAAGGCACCGCAGCCCGTCGAAGACGCTGCCGCCTGATCGGCTCAGCCGGGCTGCTGAGCCCGGGGGCAGGGCACCTCGCAATGCTCGCGATCGGCCAGAGTCGCCCCGAAACGCACCGCGCTCAGACTCCCGCCCCAGACGCAACCGGTATCCAGTGCCAGCAGGTGAGGGCGGTTCATCCAGCCCAGGGTTGACCAGTGGCCAAAGGCAATCAGGCTGTTTTGCGTCGCCCGTCCGGGCACATCAAACCAGGGCAGCAAACCGGCCGGCGGGGTGGCGGCGGCTTCACTGCTGGAAAAATCCATCACGCCCTCGCTGGTGCAAAAGCGCAAGCGGGTGAGTGCATTGACGATCGCGCGCAAGCGCTCGGCCCCCGCCAGTGTGTCGTTCCAGCGGTCCGGCTGGTTGCCATACATCTGCTGCAGAAATTGTGGCCAGGCGCTGCCGCGCAATGCGCCGTGGACTTCACCGGCCAGGGCAAGCGCCTGCTCTGCCGACCACTGGGGCAGCACGCCGGCATGCACCATCAGCAGGCGCTCGCCGCCGTGCACCACGGATCGCGCGAGCGGCTGCTGGCGCAACCAGTCGAGCATGGCGTTGCGGTCGTCCGCCTTCAGCAGGGCATCGAGCGTGTCGCGCCGCGACAGTGGCCGCACACCATGCGCCAGTGCCAGCAAATGCAGGTCGTGGTTGCCCAGCAATGCCAGGATGCTGCCTTCCGCCGCCATGCAGTGGCGCACTACCGCGGCCGAATCCGGGCCGCGATTGACGAGATCGCCCAAGAGGTAAAGCGTATCGCGGCTGGGGGAGAACCCGATATGGGCGAGCAAGCGCTCCAGCGCGTCCGCGCAGCCCTGAATATCGCCCGCACAATAAAGCGCCATTGCCATTCATCCATTGCTTTCGTGGGCTGCTATTGTGCTACTTGCGGCGGGTGATTGAATTGGAGATACCGGATATTGGATTCACCGGAAATCGGGCTGGTGCGCATCTTCATATTGAAAATTCGTAGAAAATTTCTCTATAATCGCACGGTCGAACATCAATAAATGCCATCAACCTCCAAAGGATGAACATGACGGCCAGTTATCAGGAATTGCTCAAGCAACGCGAGGCGCTTGACGCGCAGATTCAGCAGGCACGCGACAAGGAAGTAGCGACTGCGATTGCCAAGGCGCGCCAATTGATTGCGGATTTCGGTTTGACGCCATCCGATGTATTTCCATCGGGTCGTCGCGCCAAGGCAAGCGCCTTGGCGAGCAAGGTGGCGCCCAAATACCGTGATCCGGCCACTGGACAGACCTGGACCGGACGTGGCAAGCCGCCGCGTTGGATTCAGGGCCAGGATCGCGCAAAGTTTGCGATCTGACCGTTGCGGCCCCAGATTTTGGGAGCCCCTCGCAGCAGCAAAAAGCCCGTCTCGTGCGGGCTTTTTGCTGGGTGATCGGTGACATTCCCGGCGTGGCCTGTGGTCATGCCGGCGTGGACGGCTGCCCGGTATGGGTGAGCGTACACTCGCGGCCGGAGCCTTGGGTGTCGTGCGGATTTCCTGCACTGGGCCACTCGATGCATTTGCCAATTCGAAGGAGAATTTCACATGGTTGCCGCCAAGCAAAAAGGGCATGCGTTTGCCACCACGATCAAGACGTTCAAGACGGCGTCTGGCAAAGAGCATTCATTTTTTTCATTGCCTGCATTGGCGCGCAAATACCCCAACGTCAAGCGTCTGCCGCGCTCGATCCGGATTGTGCTCGAATCGGTATTGCGCCATTGCGATGGCACCAAGGTGACGGCCGAGCATGTCGAGCAATTGGCCAACTGGAAGCCGAATGCGCCGCGCGTCGATGAAATTCCATTTACCGTGGCACGTGTGCTGTTGCAGGACTTTACCGGCGTGCCATTGCTGGTTGACCTCGCTGCCATGCGGGCGGCGGCGCAAAGGGTGGGCACCAATCCCAAGCGCGTGGAGCCACTCGTTCCCGTGGATCTGGTGGTCGACCATTCCGTCATGGTGGATAACTACGGCACCAAATCCGCACTCACCCAGAACATGAAACTCGAGTTTGAGCGCAATCATGAGCGCTACCAGTTCCTGAAATGGGGCATGCAGGCGTTTGATACCTTTCGTGTCGTTCCGCCGGGCTTTGGCATTTGCCACCAGGTCAATCTGGAATTTCTCACCAAGGGTGTGCACAAACGCAAGGACGGCGTGGTGTACCCGGATTCGCTGGTGGGCACCGACAGCCACACGCCCATGATCAATGGCGCCGGCGTCGTCGCCTGGGGTGTGGGCGGCATCGAGGCTGAAGCCGCGATGCTCGGCCAGCCGGTCTACTTTCTCACGCCGGACGTGGTCGGCTTTGAGCTCAAGGGCCAGTTGCGCGAGGGTGTCACCGCCACCGACCTGGTGCTCACGGTGACCGAGCTGCTGCGCAAGAACAAGGTGGTGGGCACCTTTGTCGAATATTTTGGTGAAGGCACGGCGAGCCTGAGCGTGCCCGACCGCGCGACGCTGGGCAACATGTCGCCGGAGAACGGCTCGACGCTGGGCCTGTTCCCGGTCGATCAGCGCACGCTCGAATACTTAGAGGGCACGGGCCGCACCAAGGCCGAGATCGATCTGGTGCAGGCCTACTACAAGGCGCAGGGCCTGTTTGGCGCGCCACGCGCCGGCGAGGTGGACTATTCGCGCGTCATTTCGCTCGATCTGGGTGATGTCACGCCCAGCATCGCCGGGCCGCGCCGCCCGCAGGATCGCATCGACCTGGGCCATGCCAAGCAGCGCTTTGCCGAGCTCTTCACCACGCCGATGGAGCAGGGCGGCTTTGCCCGCCCGGCCAGCGCGTTTGGCGAACGCGTGCACATTACGCCCAGCGCATCGATCGACGCCAAGGCCGAGCCCAAGGGCTTCGAGGTGACCAATGGCGACGTACTGATCGCCGCCATCACGAGTTGCACCAACACCAGCAACCCGGGTGTGATGCTGGCCGCCGGCCTGCTGGCGAAGAAGGCGGTGGAGGCGGGGCTGAAGGTCAAGCGCCACGTCAAGACCTCGCTCGCCCCCGGTTCGCGCATCGTCACCGAATACCTGGTCGAGACCGGCCTGCTGCCGTACCTGGAGAAGCTTGGCTTCAACCTCGCTGGTTACGGCTGCACCACCTGCATCGGCAATTCGGGCGACCTGTCGCAAGAACTGAACGAGGCGATCGGCGAGCATGAGCTCGTTTGCGCGTCGGTGCTCTCGGGCAACCGCAATTTCGAGGCGCGCATCCACCCCAACATCAAGGCCAACTTCCTGATGAGCCCGCCGCTTGTCGTCGCCTACGCGATCGCGGGCAGCGTCAACGTCGATCTGATGACTGAGCCGGTGGGGCAGGGCAAAGGGGGCAAGGATGTCTATCTGGGCGACATCTGGCCGACCAGCGACGAGGTGCAAAAACTCCTCAAGTTCGCGATGAAGGGCAAGGCCGTCCGCGCCAACTACGCCAAGATCGAGACCGAGCCGGGCGCGCTCTGGGAAAAGATCAAGGGCGTCAAGGGTCAGATCTACGATTGGCCCGAGAGCACCTACATCGCCGAGCCGCCGTTCTTTGACGGCTTTGCGCTCAAGACTGCTGAGTCCGAGGCGCAGGCCGCGCAGCGCGACCATTCCGTGCGCGACGCGCGCGTCATGGCGCTGTTTGGCGATTCGGTCACCACCGACCACATCTCGCCGGCCGGCCGCATCAAGGAGAGCTCGCCCGCGGGGATCTGGCTCAAGGCGCACGGCGTGGCCAAGCAGGACTTCAACAGCTACGGCTCGCGCCGCGGCCAGCACGAGGTGATGATGCGCGGCACCTTCGCCAATGTGCGCATCAAGAACCTGATGATTCCTCCGCTGGCCGATGGCTCGCGCAGGGAGGGTGGCGAGACCATCTACCAGGGCAGCGGTCCGCAAAACGGCAAGGAGATGGCGATCTTCGATGCGGCCGAGCTGTACATGGCCAGCAAGACGCCCACCGTGATCTTTGCCGGGGAAGAGTACGGCACCGGTTCGAGCCGCGACTGGGCCGCCAAGGGCACGCAACTGCTGGGCATCCAGGCAGTGGTGGCGCGCAGCTTCGAGCGCATTCACCGCTCCAACCTCATTGGCATGGGCGTGCTGCCGCTGCAGTTCCAGGACAAGGACAGCTGGGAGAGCCTGGGCCTCAAGGGCGATGAGCAGGTGGATGTGGTGGTCGATCAGCAGCTCAAGCCGCAAGGCAAGGCCAAGCTGGTCATCCGTTTTGCCGATGGCGGCACGAAAGAGGTGCAACTCACGCTGCGCCTGGATACGCCGATCGAGGTGGATTACTACCGCGCCGGCGGCATCCTGCCCTATGTGCTGCAGCAGCTGATTGCCGGCTGAGCGCCTGCCGCCCGCCTGCGCATGCCACGTCGGCAGATTCTGATTGCGGGCGGCGGCATCGGCGGGCTGGCCGCCGCCTTTGCCAGCCGGCAGGCGGGTTGGGAGGTGCGCCTGGCCGAGCGCGCCAGCGCTTTTGGTGAAGTGGGCGCGGGCGTGCAGCTCGGGCCCAATGCCGTGCGCTGCCTGAATGCCTGGAGCCTGCAGGTGCCGCTGCAGGCGGTGGCGTGTTTTCCCGAGCGGCTGGAGGTTCGCAGCGCCATCGATGCCAGCGCGCTGGGGCAGATGCGCTTGGGCCGCACGATTGCCGAACGCTACGGCGCGGCCTATCTCACCATTCACCGGGCCGATTTGCACGCGCTGCTCCTTGCTGCCGTCAGCAACCTGGCCGATGTGCAGTTGCTGCTGGACCACCGGCTGTCCGACCTGGTGCAGGATGGCGACGCGGTCGCCGCGCGCCTGTTGCGCGGGGATGGCAGCGAACTGGCGCTGGAGGCCGATCTGCTGCTCGGCGCGGACGGCCTGCACAGCCGCGTGCGCGCGTGCCTGCTGGGCGAGGGCGCGCCACGTCCCGCCGGCCATCTGGCGTACCGCGCCGTGGTGGCGCAGCATGCACTGCCGCAGCGCCTGCGCAGCCAGGAGGTGACGGTCTGGCTCGGGCCGCAGCTGCATGTCGTGCACTACCCGCTGCGCGGCGGTGAGCTGCTCAATCTGGTGGCGATTCGCCACGGGCAGCCGCCGGCCGATCTGCTGCATTGGGACCACGGTGTGAATGCTGGCGAGCTGCAGGATGCGCTGGCGCGAACCTGTGCGCCGCTGCAGGACATGGTGCATGCGGTGTCGGATGCCGGCGGGCAATGGCGGCTGTGGCCGCTGGTCGAGCGGGCACCGGTAGCGGCCGCTGCCCAGCTGGCACAGGGCCTGGTAGCGCTGTTGGGTGATGCGGCGCACCCCATGCGTCCCTATCTGGCGCAGGGCGCAGGCATGGCGATCGAGGATGCGGCCGAACTCGGCCACGCCCTGGGCATGCAGGCGCTGGAGCCCGCGCTGCGGCTGCGCCGTTATGCGCTCAACCGCTGGCAGCGCGTTGCCGCGGTGCAGCGGCGCTCACGGCGCAACGCCGACATCTTTCACGCCACGGGCGCTTTGCGCCTTGCGCGTGATGCCGCGATGCGGCTGCTGGGCGAGCGTTTGCTGGATATGCACTGGCTCTATGGCGGCGGGCCGGTACCGGCCGGGCGCTGAGGGCGGCACCAGGTCAACCGTGCCGTTATGCGATACGTTCGTAGGGTTCATGCTTTTATTGCATAATTTTGTGCGACGCACTCGCTGGCGGCTCGGTTTCTGGCAGCAGGTGTTGAAGCAATAGAAAAATCGGCTCTAGTGCTTGTCTGGCAAGCACATGCAGCTATCGTTTTGATTGAAAGGCAGATTCCATGAGCGACCCGCAGAACACGCAAGGTCAAACCCCTCTTCGCATTGCCATTCTTGGCTATGGCAACCTGGGACGGGGTGTCGAGAAGGCGATTGCGAAGAACCCCGATACCCGACTGGTCGGGGTCTATACACGCCGCAACCCTGCGGATGTCCAACCCGGCAGCGGCGTGGCGGTGCATGGCGCGGGCGAGTTGCTGGCGCATAGTGGCGAGATCGACGTGCTCGTCCTCTGCGGCGGCTCCAAGGACGACCTGCCGGTGCAGACGCCCGAGTACGCGCGCCACTTCAACGTGGTGGACAGCTTTGATACGCACGCCCGCATTCCCGAGCATTTCGCCCGGGTGGATGCGGCGGCGCAGGCCGGCAAGACCACGGCGCTGATCTCCGCCGGTTGGGACCCGGGCATGTTCTCGGTGAATCGCGTGATGAGCGATGCCTTGCTGCCCGATGGCGCCACCTACACCTTCTGGGGCAAGGGCCTGAGCCAGGGGCACTCCGACGCCATCCGCCATGTGCCGGGCGTGGCCGGCGGTGTGCAATACACGATCCCGGTGGAGGCGGCGATGGAGAAGGTGCGCAGCGGCGTGCGGCCACAGTTGTCCACGCGCCAGAAGCACCTGCGCGAATGCTTCGTGGTGCTCAAGCCCGGCGTGGATGCCGAGGCGGTACGCCAGGCCATCGTGACCATGCCGAATTACTTCAGCGACTACGACACCACGGTGCATTTCATCAGCGCCGAAGAACTCGCGCACAAGCATTCGGGCATGGCGCATGGCGGCTTCGTGATCCACAGCGGTGCGACGTCGGACACCGCCAAGCATGTGATCGAGTACCGCCTGCAGCTGGACAGCAACCCGGAATTCACGTCCAGCGTGCTGGTGGCTGGCGCCCGGGCCGTGCACCGCCTGCACCAGGCTGGGCAATACGGCTGCAAGACGATGCTGGACCTCTCACCCGCCTTGCTTTCGCCCCGGAGCGCGGCGCAATTGCGCGCCGAGTTCCTCTGATCACACCCCGCCGGCGTTCGGGTGGCGCTGGCGGTATTTCCAGGGCGCGAGCGGGCGTTTTTGCGACCATAGCCCGCGCCGGTCGCGCCGGGCGCGCGCTGCCGCCGCAGCCACCCGGGGCCAGGCGCGCACCTGGCTGGGATGCATCCAGGCCAGACCTGCATTGGCTTGCTCCAGCGCCGCATCGCGCCCGCGGCAGCGCACCTGCGCGAGCGTGCGCTGGTATTTGTCGCGGCCCAATGCCTGCACTTCGGCGCGCTGGCGCAGGCACAGGGCGGCCAGGTGCTCGCGCGCTTGCCTGCCCCAGGCTTGGCGCAGTTCGGGCGCGTCTATGCTGGCGATGCGCACGCGCTGCACCGGCTGGCCGCCGCAGCGCATGGAGAGCGAATCACCATCCCCGACCGCCACGATCAGGCAGAGGGCGATGGCGGCAGCCAGCATGAATTTTGATTAAAAATGGCCACCAGCGCTTGTGTATCAAGCGTTGGTAGCTATGGTAATTGCTACACTTTCTGTGCTCCATCGCCTTGGGTCAGGCTGGCGTGAACGGCCATCTTTTCCTCGACACCCGCGAATTTGCTGTACTTGCCGAGCAATTTGACCAATTGGCCATAGATGCGCGCGGGTCCGGCGAGGCACTCGCGCTGCTCCAGGAAATCCGCCTCTCCGGTGAAGTTGCCCACCAGACCGCCGGCTTCGGTCACTAGCAGACTGCCCGCGGCCACATCCCAGATCGACAGACCGGTTTCAAAAAAGCCGTCGGTGAAGCCGGCCGCCACGTAGGCTAGGTCGAGCGCCGCGGCACCCGGGCGGCGCAGGCCGTGGGTGTGCTGCATCACCTCGGCCATCATCTTCATGTAGCCGGCGAAGTCGTCGCCCGGACGGTACGGAAAGCCCGTTCCCAGCAGGCATTCCGACAGTCGGGTGCGCTTGGAGACGCGCATGCGGCGGTCGTTCATGAAGGCACCGCGCCCGCGTGTGGCGGTGAACAGGTCGTTGCGCGTGGGGTCGTAGACCACGCCATGCTCGATGCGCCCGCGCACCGACAGCGCAATGCTGATGCAGTAGACCGGAAAGCCGTGGATGAAATTCGTCGTGCCGTCCAGCGGGTCGATGATCCAGACATGCTCCGAATCCCGGGCGCCGTGCTGGCGGCCCGACTCTTCGGCCAGGATGCCGTGGCCCGGGTAGGCGGTCAGCAGGGTTTCAATGATGCTGGCTTCGCTCGCCTGATCGACTTCGGTCACGTAGTCGTTGATCTGCTTTTGCGACACGCGCACCGCCTCCACATCGAGCGCGGCGCGGTTGATGATGGCGCCGGCGGCGCGTGCGGCCTTGATGGCCGTGTTCAGCATGGGGTGCAGGTTTGACGACATGAAAAGGAACGCCCAAACAAAAAAGCGCGGCGATGCGCGCGGATGACCGTGATTTTAGTGGTCCGGTGAATTTCTGACGGCAGGCGACAATTCAACCATGCGAACGCGCTTCATCCTGATCCAGACCAGCCATCCCGGCAACGTGGGCGCCGCAGCGCGCGCCATCAAGACCATGGGGTTTGATGACCTGGTGCTGGTGGCGCCGCGCTGGCCCAACGTGCTGCGCCGCGAGATCGCGATCCAGCGCGCCAGCGGCGCCACGGATGTGCTGGAGCGCGCACGCATCGTCGCCACGCTGGACGAAGCGCTCGATGGCATGCACCACCTGTGCGCCACCGCGATGACGCCGCGCGACTTCGGCCCGCCCACGCGCTCGCCCCGGGCACATTTCGATATGCTCCTGAAAACGCAGCTGAATGCGCAATGCAGTCAGGCGCCAAATGGCAATTTGGCTGAAGAATCTGGTGTTGCTTTCCTGTTTGGCAGCGAGCGCTTCGGCATGGCCAACAGCGACGTCTACCGCTGCCATGTGGCGCTGTCGATTCCGACGGCGCCGGAGTTCGGCTCGCTCAACCTGGCCGCGGCGGTGCAACTGGTGGCCTATGAATGGCGCCAGGCACTGGGCGGCTTTGCCGTGCACGACGCCGCCAGCCACGGAACGCCGGCCGATGCGCGGCAGATGGCGGGCATGCTGGCCCACTGGCAACAGGCCCTGGTCGAGATCGGTTTTTTGGACCCGGCAGCGCCCAAGAAACTCATGCCCAGGCTGAATCAGCTGTTCAATCGCGCGAGCCCGAGCGAGGAAGACATCCATATCCTGCGCGGCATCGCCAAGACCATGATGACGCTTGGCGCCAGACAGCCCCATTGACCGGCATGCGCCTGCACGCAGGCGCGTTGCTCACTACACTGCACGCCTTCACAGCGCCTGCCCATGTTTTCCAGAATCCGCTCCGACATCCAGTGCATCCTCTCGCGCGACCCGGCGGCGCGCAGCAGTTGGGAAGTGATCACCTGCTACCCCGGCCTGCATGCCATCTGGCTGCACCGGCCGGCGCATTGGTGCTGGAGGCACGGGCTGCGCTGGCTGGGGCGCTTCATCTCGCACCTCGCGCGCTGGGCCACCGGCATCGAAATCCATCCCGGCGCGGTGCTGGGCGAGCGCGTGTTCATCGACCACGGCATGGGCGTGGTCATCGGCGAGACGGCCGAGGTCGGCGACGGCTGCACCATCTACCACGGCGTGACGCTGGGCGGCACCTCGCTGTACAAGGGTGAAAAACGCCACCCCACGCTTGGGCGCAACGTGGTCGTGAGTGCTGGCGCCAAGGTGCTGGGCGGCTTTACCGTGGGCGATGACGCCAAGATCGGCAGCAACGCCGTCGTCATCAAGCCGGTGCCGGCGGGCGCCACCGCGGTGGGTATTCCGGCGCGCATCATCGCCTCGCACAAGGACCACGGTGCCGATGTCACCGAATCGCAGGCGGAAGGCGCAAAAGGCTTCAGCGCCTATGGCGTGACGCCGCAGCAGGACGATCCGCTGGCGCTGGCGCTGCGCAGCCTGGCCGACTCGGCCGCCGGGCAGGAGCAGCAGATCGCGTTGCTCTGGCAGGCGATAGAAAAACTCTCCGGCCTGCAGCACGGGCCCGATTGCGTGCCGCCCGACGCCCACGTCACCGCCCGCTTCGGGGCGGAAAAGGTCAGTGACATCCTGGGCAAGTAGGCGCCGTGAGCAGGCGACTGCGAGCGCAGGCGCTTCGCTACAATAGAAGGCTTTTCACGATGGACTGGCCTCTGGCTTGGTGGTTGCCAAGCGCCGCGGGTCGCGAGCGCCGCGTGAAGACCGAGAGACACCCTGGAGCGCCAGCTGGCACGCCGCAGTGCGATGCAGCGGGCGCGTGCGCACACCGACCGACACAAAGGAACCATGATGGCCGTCACCGTTGAAACATTGGAAAAGCTCGAACGCAAGATCACGCTCAGCCTGCCTGCGGCAAGCATCCAGGGCGAGGTCCAGGGGCGCCTCAAGCGCCTGGCGCGCACCGTGAAGATGGATGGTTTTCGTCCCGGCAAGGTGCCGCTGAGCGTGGTGGCGCAGCGCTACGGCTATTCGGTGCAGTATGAAGTCATCAACGACAAGGTCGGCGAGGCGTTCTCACAGGCCGCCAACGAGGCCAAGCTGCGCGTGGCGGGCCAGCCGCGCATTTCCGAGAAGGATGGCGCGGCCGAAGGCGAAATGGCGTTTGACGCGGTGTTCGAGGTCTACCCGGAAGTCAAGATTGGCGACCTGGCGGAGGCCGAGATCGACAAGCTGACGGCTGCCGTGGACGACGCCGCCGTCGACCGCACGCTGGACATCCTGCGCAAGCAGCGCCGCACCTTCGCCCAGCGCGCCCAGGGAACGCCTGCCGCGGATGGTGACCGCGTGACGGTAGATTTCGAGGGCAAGATCGACGGCGAGCCGTTTGCCGGCGGCAAGGCCGAGGCCTTTCAGTTCCTGGTCGGCGAAGGCCAGATGCTCAAGGAGTTCGAGGATGCCGTGCGCGGCATGAAGGTGGGCGAGAGCAAGACCTTCCCGCTCGCCTTCCCCGAGGACTACCACGGCAAGGATGTGGCCGGCAAGACGGCGGATTTCCTGGTCACGGTCAAGAACATCGAGGCGGCGCACCTGCCCGAGGTGACCGAGCAATTCGTCAAGTCCCTGGGTATCGAAGGCGGCACGGTGGAGAGCCTGCGCGCCGATGTGCGCAAGAACCTCGAGCGCGAGGTGAAATTCCGCGTGCAGTCGCGCAACAAGGCGGCGGTGATGGATGCCCTGATGGCCAGGGCGGAGCTGGAATTGCCCCAGAGCATCGTGCAGGCCGAGGTGCAGCGCCTGCTGGAAGCGGCACGCGCTGACCTCAAGTCCCGCGGCATCAAGGATGCGGAGGCCGCCCAGATCCCCGAGGATGTGGTGCGCCCGCAGGCCGAGCGCCGCGTGCGCCTGGGTCTGGTGGTGGCCGAGCTGGTGCGCGCCAATGAGCTGCAGGCCCAGCCCGAGCAGCTCAAGGCGCATGTGCAGGAGCTTGCCTCCAGCTACGAGAAGCCCGAGGACGTGGTCAAGTGGTACTACGGCGACCGCGACCGCCTGGCCGAGGCCGAGGCGGTGGTGGTGGAGAACAATGTGACCGATTTCGTGCTGGGCAAGGCCAAGGTCAGCGAGAAGTCGGTCTCGTTTGACGAACTGATGGCGCAGAACTGATTGCCGCAACCGGCGCCAACCCGTGCGATGGGGCTTGCACCAGCCGGTGCAGGCCCCATCTGTTTGCGGCTACAGTCAGCGATTCATTGGAGAACTGCATGAGTGCACAGGATACGAAGGCATTGGGGTTGATCCCCATGGTGGTGGAGCAATCGGGGCGCGGCGAGCGTTCCTACGACATTTATTCGCGCCTGCTCAAGGAGCGCGTGGTGTTCCTGGTCGGCGAGGTCAATGACCAGACCGCCAACCTGGTCGTCGCGCAGCTGCTGTTCCTGGAAAGCGAAAACCCGGACAAGGATATTTCGCTGTACATCAACTCCCCCGGCGGCAGCGTGACCGCCGGCATGTCGATTTACGACACCATGCAGTTCATCAAGCCCGATGTCTCCACCATGTGCCTGGGCTTTGCCGCCAGCATGGGCGCCTTCCTGTTGGCTGCCGGTGCCAAGGACAAGCGCTATTGCCTGCCCAACAGCAAGGTCATGATCCACCAGGTGCTGGGCGGCGCGCGCGGCCAGGCGACCGACATCGAGATCCAGGCGCGCGACATCCTGCGCACCAAGGAGCAGTTGAACCGCATTCTGGCCGAGCGTACCGGTCAGCCCTACGACAAGGTGGTGCACGACACCGAGCGCGACTACTACATGACCGCCGATGAGGCAAAAACCTACGGAATCGTGGATCAGGTCATCGCCAGGCGCTCCTGATTCCCTGGCGCTCCAAGGGCGGCGTTTCCCCTGCGGGAAGCGCCGTTTTCAATTGAGTATCATCACTTCACGTTCTGCGTTCCAAGGCATTGCCCCATGGCCGAAAAAAAAGGCTCTTCCAGCGAAAAAACCCTGTACTGCTCGTTTTGCGGCAAGAGCCAGCATGAAGTCAAGAAACTGATTGCCGGGCCGTCGGTGTTCATCTGCGACGAGTGCATTGACCTGTGCAACGAAATCATTCGTGATGAGCAGCCCGCGCTCGACGCGAACCAGACCGGCCGCGCAGACCTGCCCACGCCGGCCGATATCAAGACCAATCTGGACAGCTACGTGATCGGCCAGGAGCAGGCCAAGCGCACCCTGGCGGTGGCGGTCTACAACCACTACAAGCGCCTGCGCCACAAGGAGCATGCGGGCAAGGACGATGTCGAGCTCTCCAAGAGCAACATTCTCCTGATCGGCCCCACCGGCTCGGGCAAGACGCTGTTGGCGCAGACCCTGGCGCGCCAGCTCGACGTGCCGTTCGTGATGGCCGATGCCACCACGCTGACCGAAGCCGGCTACGTCGGCGAGGATGTCGAGAACATCATCAGCAAGCTGCTGCAGAACTGCAACTACGACGTCGAGCGAGCGCAGCGCGGCATTGTCTACATCGACGAGATCGACAAGATCACGCGCAAGAGCGACAACCCGAGCATCACGCGCGATGTCTCCGGCGAGGGCGTTCAGCAGGCGCTGCTCAAGCTCATCGAAGGCACCATGGCCAGCGTTCCGCCGCAGGGCGGCAGAAAGCACCCGAACCAGGATTTTTTGCAGGTGGATACCACCAACATCCTGTTCATCTGCGGCGGCGCTTTCGCGGGGCTGGAAAAAGTGATCGAGAACCGCACCGAGGCCTCGGGCATAGGCTTTGGTGCCACCGTCAGGAGCAAGAAACAGCGCTCATTGACCGAGGTGTTCCAGGACATCGAGCCCGAGGACCTGATCAAGTTCGGCCTGATTCCGGAGCTTGTGGGACGCATGCCGGTGGTGGCTGCGCTGGCCGAACTGGCCGAGGATGCCTTGGTGCAAATCCTCACCGAACCCAAGAATGCGCTGGTCAAGCAGTACGCGGCGCTCCTGGCGATGGAGGGGGTGGAGCTGGAAATCCGCCCGGCGGCGCTCAAGGCGATTGCGCGCAAGGCGATTGCCCGCAAGACCGGTGCGCGCGGCTTGCGCTCGATTCTTGAACAATCGCTGATCGGCACCATGTTTGACCTGCCCAACGCCGTCAATGTGGAGAAGGTGGTGGTCGACGAGTCCTCCATCGAGGAAGACAAGGCGCCGCTGCTGGTCTATCGCGAAGCGGCCAAGAAGGCTTGATTTTGAGCGGTGCGGGCGGCGTTGCCGCTGCCGCACGCTTTTCTTTTTCTGGTCTTGCTCCGGCAAGGCCGTCTGTGAGGATTGCCCATGCTTGGACCGACACCCCCGCCGGATTCCGCCATCGTCTTGCCGCTCCTGCCGCTGCGCGACGTGGTGGTGTTCCCGCACATGGTGATTCCCCTGTTCGTCGGCCGCGCCAAGAGCATTAAGGCGCTGGAAGTGGCGATGGGTACGGATCGCAAGATCATGCTGGTGGCGCAGAAGGCCGCCGCCAAGGACGAACCGCAGGCCGAAGACCTGTTCGACATCGGTTGCGTGTCAACGATCTTGCAGATGCTCAAGCTCCCCGATGGCACGGTGAAGGTGCTGGTCGAGGGGCAGCAGCGCGCGCAGTTGCAGGATGTCACTGAAGGTGAAACCCATGCGAGCGCCACGGTGCGCGTTGCGCCCGTGCCTGTGGTGCCCGAGCGCAAGGCGGCCGAGCTGGAGGCGCTGCGCCGCGCGGTGATGCAGCAGTTCGACCAGTACGTCAAGCTCAACAAGAAAATTCCCAACGAGATCTCCACCTCGATTTCCGGCATTGACGATGCCGGCCGCATGGCAGACACCATCGCCGCGCACATGCCGCTCAAGCTGGAGGACAAGCAGCATGTGCTGGCGCTCGCCGAGGTCAAGCCGCGCCTGGAAAACCTGTTCGAGCAACTCGAGCGCGAGGTCGATATCCTCAACGTCGACAAGAAGATCCGCGGCCGCGTCAAGCGCCAGATGGAAAAGAACCAGCGCGATTTCTATCTCAACGAGCAGGTCAAGGCGATTCAGAAGGAGCTGGGCGAGGGCGAGAACGGCGCCGATATCGAGGAGATCGAAAAGCGCATCAAGGCCGCCAAGATGCCCAAGGAGGCGCTCAAGAAGGCCGAGGGCGAGCTCAAGAAGCTCAAGCTGATGTCGCCCATGTCGGCCGAGGCCACCGTGGTGCGCAACTACATCGATGTGCTTTGCGACCTGCCCTGGGGGAAAAAGACCAAGGTCAAGCAGGACCTGGTTCGCGCTGAAGAGGTCCTCAACGAAGACCACTTCGGTCTGGAGAAGGTCAAGGACCGCATCCTTGAATATCTTGCCGTGCAGCAGCGCGTGGACAAGGTCAAGGCGCCCATCCTGTGCCTGGTCGGGCCGCCGGGCGTGGGCAAGACATCTCTGGGCCAGTCGATTGCCAAGGCTACCGGGCGCAAGTACGTGCGCATGGCGCTGGGCGGCATGCGCGACGAGGCCGAGATCCGCGGGCACCGGCGCACCTATATTGGCGCGATGCCGGGCAAGGTGCTGCAGAGCCTGACCAAGGCGGGTGCGAAAAATCCGCTGTTCCTGCTCGACGAGATCGACAAGATCGGCATGGATTTCCGCGGCGATCCGTCGAGCGCGCTGCTCGAGGTGCTCGATCCGGAGCAGAACCACAAATTTGCCGATCACTATGTCGAGCTGGATTTTGATCTCTCGGACGTGATGTTCGTGGCGACGTCCAATTCGATGAACATCCCGCCGGCCTTGCTTGATCGCATGGAGGTCATTCGCCTGGCGGGTTACACCGAGGATGAAAAGGCCAACATCGCTGCGCGCTACCTGCTGCCCAAGCAGATGCAGAGCAATGGCCTGAAGGATGGCGAGCTGCATGTGCACGAAGACGCGATCATCGACATCGTGCGCTACTACACGCGCGAGGCCGGCGTGCGCTCGCTCGAACGCGAACTCTCCAAGATCTGCCGCAAGGTGGTCAAGGGCCTGCTGCTCAAGAAGCTCAAGCCCTGCGTGGAAGTGGATGCCAGGAGCCTGGCCGAATACCTGGGCGTGCGCAAGTTCACTTACGGTCGTGCCGAGCAGAAGAACCAGGTCGGACAGGTCGTCGGTCTGGCATGGACGGAGGTCGGTGGTGACTTGCTCACCATCGAGGTCGCCACCATGCCGGGCAAGGGCGTGATCCAGCGCACCGGATCGCTGGGCGATGTGATGAAGGAGTCGGTCGAGGCGGCGCGCACCGTGGTGCGTTCACGCGCCCACGCACTCGGTCTGCGTGACGAAGTGTTCGAAAAGCGCGATCTGCACATCCACGTGCCTGACGGCGCCACGCCCAAGGACGGGCCGAGCGCCGGTATCGCGATGGCGACGGCCCTGGTCTCGGCGCTGACGGGCATCCCGGTCCGATCGGACGTGGCGATGACCGGTGAAATCACGCTGCGCGGCGAAGTGACGGCGATCGGCGGTCTGAAGGAAAAGCTGCTCGCGGCATTGCGCGGTGGCATCAAGACGGTGATGATTCCCGAGGAGAACGTCAAGGACCTGCAGGAAATTCCGGACAATGTGAAGAAGGGGTTGGACATCGTCCCGGTGCGCTGGATCGACAAGGTGCTGGAGATTGCGCTGGAGCGCAAGCCGGTGCCATTGACCGAAGAGGAAATTGCCGCGGCGGCGGCCGTTGCACCCGCGGCGCCGGCCCCTGTTTCGGCCCGATCGACAAAACATTGAGAAATTGCTGCGAAGCGGGCTGAAAACCCCCTATAATCGCAATCTTCCTGCAGGGCAAGCGCCTTGCAGTACGCGGGAATAGCTCAGTTGGTAGAGCGCAACCTTGCCAAGGTTGAGGTCGCGAGTTCGAGCCTCGTTTCCCGCTCCAATTTATGATCTACAGACTTCCACTGGGGTCTGTAAGTCGTTGAAAAAAGGAGCTTCGGCTCCTTTTTTCATTCCAGCAAAAGCCACGGAAATCCACCGACAGCCAGCGTTTTTGAGGCCAAAAACAAGGCCAAAGAATACGGGTGGTTCCGGTGCCGGGTTCTTGCTGGGGTTGGATCGGGATGACCAGCAGCATCGGGCCTAAGTCCAAGACTTAGGAGCTTCGATGATGGCACTCTCTGATCTGACTGTGCGGCAAGCCAAGGCCGCTGACAAAGCCTACAGCCTCCCCGACACCGATGGCCTCGGCCTGGTGGTTGCCCCTACCGGCGGCAAATCATGGCACCTGCGCTACTACTGGCTCGGCAAGCAAAAGCGCATCTCCCTGGGCAACTACCCCGAGATCGGCCTGCGCGAAGCGCGTACCTTGCGCGACGAAGCCCGGGCGCTCCTGGCCAAGGGCATCAACCCCCACACCGACCGCAAGCAGAAGCGGCACGCGGTCAAGCTGGCGGCCGATTACACCTTCAAGGCCGTCTTCGATGCCTGGGTCGAGCATCGCCGCAAGGAACTCAAGGAAGGTCGCCAAAGCACCCTCTCGCAGATCCTGCGGATTTTCGGCAAGGACGTGCTGCCCACCCTTGGCAAGATGTCGATCTACGACATTCGCCGGCCCCAGCTTCTGGGCGTCCTGGCAAGGATCGAGGAACGCAAGGCCTTCACCACAGCAGAAAAGGTCCGCACCTGGTTGAGTCAGTTGTTCCGCTATGCCCTCGTGATCGTCGAGGGGCTGGAAGCCAATCCGGCCTCCGACCTGGATGTGGTGGCGGAGCCCAAGCCCCCGGTGAGCCACAACCCGTACCTGCATCTGCCCGAGCTGCCAAACTTCCTCCAGAAGCTCCGGCGCTACAACCCGCGTGGCTGGCAAACCCAGCTCGGCATCCGGCTACTGTTCCTGACCGGTGTGCGCACCGGTGAGTTGCGGCTGGCAACCCCGGATCAGTTCGACCTGGACCGCGGCCTGTGGATCATCCCGCCGCAGATCGTCAAGCAGCTTCAGGACGAGATGCGCAAGGCCGGCAAGCGCCCCCAGGACGTGCCGCCCTACATCGTGCCGCTGTCCCTTCAGGCCATCGAGATCGTGCGCTACCTCTTGGGGGTGATGCGGCCCGCCCAGGTTCATCTGCTCACACACCGCAGCGAACTTAAGAAGCGCGTCAGCGAGAACACCCTCAATGCCGCCCTGAAGCGGATGGGCTACGAGGACCAACTGACCGGCCACGGCATCCGCGGGACCATCTCGACGGCGCTCAACGAGATCGGTTATCCCAAGATTTGGGTGGACGCTCAGCTCTCGCACTCCGACCCGAACAAGGTGAGTTCGGCCTATAACCACGCCAAGTACGTAGAACCGCGACGTCGGATGATGCAGGACTGGGCCGATCGCCTCGACCTGCTCGAGCAGGGTCAGGTGGAAGCCGCCAGTGCTCACCTCACCATTCGTATCGAAGGGGTGCCGGCGATGGCAGAAGACGAGCCTGTTGCCGCCGCCGCTGTGTTCCCTGAAGGCTCTGTGCCGCCTGTAGTGGCTGCTCCCATCGTCGTGACTCCGAACGACGCCGGAAGCACGTTCCAGCGACTGTCGCAG
Source organism: Comamonas sp. SCN 65-56 (assembly GCF_001724135.1). Classification (GTDB taxonomy): domain Bacteria; phylum Pseudomonadota; class Gammaproteobacteria; order Burkholderiales; family Burkholderiaceae_C; genus Comamonas_C. The sequence continues at coordinate 95,232 of NZ_MEDS01000002.1, forward strand.
GTGCCTCCGGCGCCCACGCGGGCGCCGGAACCGGAAGTGTCCGCAATTCAGCGCGAGCGCGAGGAAATGCTTGCTATGTACGAGTCACCGAGCTGTCTGCCAGTGCCGCTGTTCGGCAAGCTGGCTGGGAAGTCCAAGGATCAGATCAACCGCGAGTTGAAGGCCGGCAAGCTGCTATCCATCAGTTTGGGCAACCGCGGGCAGCGCGTTCCCGACTGGCAACTGGTGCCGCTCAAGCACAAGCTGGCGCAGGTGCTCATGAACCAACGCCCGCACGCGGATTCGTGGGACCTGTACCGCATGCTGACCCAGCCGCACCCGGACCTGGGTGATCGCGCGGCCATTGATGCGGTCACGATGACCAACGTGCCCGCGATTGTCCGGGTCATCATGGGCGACTACCGGCACCATGCGGATGCGCCCGAGACTGTTGCTCCGCGGCCCATCCCTGAGGATGTGGGGCAGAGCGCCCGTCGGCTGGTGGATAGCACAGTGGTCTTTGAAGGGGCCTAACCCTTGCGCTTCAACCCATGGTCGGGGTGAGGCGCCCGGGGGTCACCCACTACGCGAACCAATTTGCAGCGCTCTGCGCTCGTACCGCTCAGCAACGGGATCAGCACGCGCGTAGGCTCGTTGCAGGTACGTCACGACCGGGTAGGGGCCACCAACGAGCGGTCGCATGCGGATTCCCAACCCGTGAGCACGCGCGATGCGCGGTTGCGCAGATAGCCCAACGCTGTATCCGCCGGCAACCCACAGTGCCGCCATCTCGAACGAAGTCACCCACTGTATGTTGTTCTGATCCACCGGCATGAGGGAGGCCTGCCTCTCATCCAGCAGGGGGCAAGCCTCCGCCTGCCAACGATAGACGGGGTACGCTTGGAGATCGGCGATGGTGAGTTTCTCCTGGTCAAGAAAGAAAAACCGCGGCGGCATGGCTACGGCCATGTTCTCGGCCCACACGGGTTGCGTGCTGAGGGCCGGTCGCTGATCCCCTGAAGCGACATCCCTGCGTCGTAGCGGCCTTCATGAAGGCCCTGAAGCAAAACGTCACTTGAAACCTCGAAGAAAGTGAGAGTGACGTCTGGCTCTTCCGCGCGTTGCCGCGCCAAAAGCGCTGATAGTTGTGATGAAGGTACGCCCGGCGCTACCGCAAGCCTGAAACCGGGGGAAGAATTGGTGGCGTCGTGCATGAGAGCACCCAAGGAGAAAGTTGGTCAAAACAAGCCAATGTGATACGCATGGGTTAAATTTAACGTGGTTAAATTTCAGTGACTGTTCAACGCATTCTGCTAATGCAGAAGCGTGCAGTTCAATGGGGTCGCCCCAAGCACAACCAGATATGAAGCCGAGCCAGCCTTGGCGTTCGGCAACGCTGTGCGCGCCTTTCGCTTGGAACTGAGTGTTGCTCAGGAAGAACTGGCCGCACTAGCCGGAGTTGAGCGTTGGCATATGGGCAAGATTGGGCGGGGGGAACACTTACCCGCGTTGGCCTTGGTACTGAAAATTGCAGCCGTGCTCAAGATAAGCGGCACCGAACTGATGGCCGCGACCGAGCACAACATGCAGCTCCGCTGCTGAGTCTTAGGGCTGGTTTCCGCGAATTAAGTGCCCAAACCTTCGCGCAGGCGAAAAATAAATCGTTCCAGTGAGGCTGTCACATCGCCGCTGTCGGATCGGAGTAAATAGGTCGTAATGACCGCCGATTCCACGGCCAAGGGGCGGACTACGACATCGGGCCGCTGGCTGACTGGTACTTTACTTGCTGCCATGAAGCCGACACCATAACCGGCACCGACCAGCGTGAGCATCATCTCCAGTGGGGTCGCACGTTCAACGACGTTTTGCCGGTGTTCCAGAGGTCCAAGGAGTCGTGCCAATACGCGGCAGTAGCCCTCGCAGACCCGTGGGTCGCACAAGACGAGCGGATGGCCATCGAGCTCATGGAGGGGCACTTCCTTATGAGCGAGCAGTTCGTGCCGGGCCGGCACGGCTATTACCAGGGGATCTCGCCAAATCGGCTCGGCAATGATGCCCTCGCCGACATCTGCTGTGTGCGCGAAGCCGATCATGAAGTCGCCAGAGCGTAGGCCGCGCAACTGGTCCGCCAACGGAACTTCGGACAGGCGTACTTCGATTTCCGGTTCCTCGGCTCGGCAACGGGCCAAGAACTCCGAGAACCGAGGATCGGTCGCACCATCGGAGACCGCGATACGCAGGCTGCCACGCGCACCTGCTGCGACGGCCTTAGCATTCTCTCGCGCCTGTTCGAGAACGGTGAACAGCCGGCGGGTATCTTGCAGGAAGGCGGATCCAGCTGCAGTCAGCTTCGTCCCTCTGCGGTCTCGATCGAAGAGAACAACCCCCAGATCCTCCTCCAGTTCTTTGATCGCTCGGGACAATGGCGGTTGTTCGATATGTAGGCGCTCAGCCGCGTGGCTGAAGTGAAGTTCCTCTGCCAAGACGGCAAAATAGCGAAGGTGTCTCAATTCCACTTCAACTTTCCTTGGTAAGGTAATCGCCTTCGCCAGGCTGGAAGAGGCGCTTTCCATCGACCCAAAGCGTCCTTCTTTGGTAGGGGCGGGGTAATGGCCTCCAATGAGATTAGGCTGAGCAACTACCAGTTAGCCTCCGGCCGCTTCATCGGATGCTCCCAGATTCCCTATGCGTCGAACATCCACGACCAAGACATAAAAGCTATGCAGCGGATGTATGGGCAAGGGGGCTAACCTACCCCGCCTTCACATACCTCACGCACATCGAACGACGTGCATCCGTGGAGCGGAATGGCCTTAAGGCACTCTGCGTCATCTGTCGTTCCAAGCGTCCTGTAAGTGTGTCCAGGCGTCCAAAACCTTGAACCCGCGTCGCACAGCCGTTCCGTTTTGAGTTCGGATTAGTGGGTGTGTCCGTCGTGACCAGTACCAGTAAGTGACGGTGCTTGTCTGTCGCACCTTTGGAGTGCATAAGCCCCAGCCCGGAGAATGCCGGGAGGGGAGCATGAATTGAACGAGAAGCAAACGAGAGCGAAGTACACGCTGGAGTTCAAGCAGGAGGCAGTGCGGCAGGTCAAGGCCGGGCGTGCTGCGTCGGCCGTGGCCACGACGCTGGGCATGCCCAAGGCGAGCCTGACGAACTGGGTGCGGGCCGATGCGAAGGGCCAGTTGGAGGTGAGGTCCGAAGGCAAGGCCACAACACTGACGGTCACGCCCGAGCAGGCGGAGATTGCGCGGTTGCGCGCGTAGCTTGTCGGAGACCGTCTTGCTCACCAGCCATAGCGCGTCCTCGGTGAGCCAGCCATCGGAGGCCTCGGGCTGGTTCAGCTTCAACTCTTCCTTGAGTAGGTAGCGCAGCCCATCAAGCAGCTTGCGTTGCAGCGCATGCTTGGGCGCGGCCGTGGCGCGGGCCGGATCACCACCCAGTTCCTGGGCGACCGAAGCGCGGTCGGCCTGCACGACAAGTTCGCCCAGTATCCCGGCGTGTTCGTACTGGCCGGCCAGTACGTACAGCAGCGGCCCCCATAGGGCGGGATAGCCACTGAGCCAGTCCAGGAGATGGGCATCTAGCAGTTGGTGGTAGAGCAGTCCCGTCGCGGCACTGTGTAGTCGGTACTCGCGATCGTCACGGTAGCGGAATCGGTACGGCTGGTGCAGTGGACCATGCCACGGGTGCCAGGTGCTGCCGTCGACCAGCTTGACGTGCAGATCGACGGCGATCTTGCCGATGTCGTGCAGCAGAGCGGCATAGGCGACAGCGGCGGTCCAGGCCTCGGACTGCACCGCTTGATCTTCGGGGCTGGCGCCGATGGGCAGCAGATGGGACTGCCGCAGCTTTAGGCTGTAGGCGACGATCTCCAGGCCGTGGTCCAGCATGCCGCCCGGGTAGGCATGGTGGTGGCTCTCCGACGCGGGGAATTGCTGGACCAGTTCGGCGTAGCGCTCCAGGGGCGCGCGGTACAAGGTGGTGAATTGCGTGCGCGACAGCGACGTGCGCTGCCAGATGTGTTCCAGCAGCTTCTGTCGGCGTGGCGTCGCCAGCAGAGATGCGGCCGGTTCTGGTCGCAGCAGCCCTTTCGGGGGATTGGTGACGGGGGTTGGCGGTGGAGCGGCGGCGACCGAGGCCCGTTTTCGCTGGAACAGTGAGAGCATGTATGTCCTCTGTTGGCGGGCCGACCGGGAGGCCTTTTTGCCTTTTCGAGGTAGAGCCTTTCCTCTTGCGCCCCATTCCCTTGTCCTTTCGGCCCTTTGGCCCTTTGGCCTTTAACCATTTGGGTATAGGGTGCGGCGCATCGATCGTCCATCGTCAATGTGGGGTGCAGGCGGTCGGATTGATGCGTGAAGGCGGGCTGTTCCCACCCTACGATGGGCCGATTCTTGGACCCGGGAGGACGCCATGAGGCCCCACATTGACAACGTAAGGAATTTTCCTTACGATTCAGACATCGTAATCAGGAGAGTCGCCATGCCTGCCATCCACGAAATCGCCACGCTCACCTCCAAAGGCCAGATCACGCTGCCCAAGCCCATCCGTCAGGCGCTCGGTGTCGATGTCGGCGGCAAGCTCGCGTTCGACCTGCGGGGCAGCGAAGTCTTCCTCAGCCTGCTGGCGCGCGACATTGAAGCGGGTCGGAACATCCAGGGCCTGCCCGAGGATCTGGCTCGCGCCATGCTGGAGCATGCAGGTCACGATGTGAACCTGGGTGAGGAGATCGACGGGGCAGTGGAACTCTGATGCAACGGCATGGCTGGGCGCTGCTGTTTCACGACTGCGTGATCGAGCAGTTGCAGAAGCTGCATGCGGCCGCACGACGAGCGCAGGAGAACGACCCGAAGGGATTCGAGTCCAACGCCAACGTCAAGCTCTTTCGGGCCTTGAGCCAGTTGATGATGGATGTGGTGCCCGGTGATCCCGCACGCGACGAATACCGCCAGGGCAACACCCTGGGGCCTGCCCACCGCCACTGGCGAAGGGCCAAGATCGGGAGGCGGTTCCGGTTGTTCTTCCGGTACGACTCCAAGGCGAAAGTCATCGTCTACGCCTGGGTCAACGATGAGCAAACTCTGCGGTCTTCCGGGAGTAAGTCAGACCCCTATGCCGTGTTCGAGAAAATGCTCGGGCGCGGAAATCCGCCAGACGATTGGAACGCACTGGTGCGGGCAAGCAAGCAGAACTGGAGCAAACTGGAATAGCTATCCCCATGTAGCAGGAGACGACCATGAGCACGACGACAACACGCATCAGCACCGCGGAACGGCTTGGCCGTAGCTTCGGCCGTGGATGGCGTGCCTATGCGCGCGGTGAGCGCCGAGTGCCGAGATGGCTGGTCTCCAAGGGCATGCCGGTGGCTGGTGCTACCGCGCTGCTATGGATAGTCAAGCTGGCTGCGCTGGGACTGCTGCTCTACGTCGCCTTCTGGTTCGCAGTCGTGTTGCTGGGGGTGGCGGCGGCGGGGTGGGCAATGGATCAGCAACATCCCGCTGAATATGACTACGAGTTGCAGTACCCGACCATCGAGGAATTGCGGGCTGCACCAGGCTACGATCCCAACCTACACAACGATACATCCCACGAGATGTACCAAGACGACTGATACCGAAGGTGCATTGATTACCTGAGCTTGCCGCCTGAGATGGTTCCAGCTCCTTTACCTCCCGCGCTGCCTGCATCTTTTGTTGCAGTGGCGAAGGTATTGGCGATCGCGCCAGCACGGACGCCCACCCAGGTGAGCGCACCGATCCAGAACGTAGGAAGTACCAGGAACATCGTCGCCATCACGAAATTGAGCAGCATGTCTCCAAAGGCATTGTTCAACCCCATTACAGGGTCGAAGTTTGAGTGCGGGCGGTTCCACCCGAAGCCCCAACCATAAAGCGCATCGAGGATGGTGCTGTCGATCCAGCGTGCGAGTTGGAACCAGAAATCGACGAAGAACAAGGAAAACTGAACGACGCTGATTGTGATGACTGCCTTCAGCTCGTAGGTCCCGATGACCAACACCAATGGAATGCAGATGACTAAGGCCATCTTGAGCAGTGATAGGGCCATTGGAAGGGCTTGACGCACCACGTCCATAGCCGGGAAAAAGCCCATCGATCCCATCGCCATGCCTACGTCGCCGGCCGCGCGCGTGATGACGTTCGGCAAGGTCTTGTCGATCTGGCCCCCGTAGTCCGTATAGACGCTACCCTGGTTCAACTTCTGTTGCCTCGGCGACGCGATGGTGCGGATCACGGAGTCGTCCACCTCGGCGCGGCTCAGGAACCCGGCCCAGCCCGCCAGCCGCGTGAGCAGGCTCGGGTCCACTTGGCCCAGCAGTCGTGCGCGCAGGCCGTTGCTACCGTCGGCCCACCATTGCCTGCAGGTCGGATAGCCACCGCCGCTGGATATCTGAGCCAGCCCAGCATCACGGTTGCTGTCATAAGGCCAGTCATCGCGCGGCGTGCTCGACCGATAGTTGTCGTAGAAGCCGGCTGTGTCCGTGAAGAAGCGTGAGCCGATCCAGGTGACATCATGCATCTGCGCCTCGTCGAGTTGCGGGCGCTGCATGAACAGCTTGGCGCGTGCCGGTCCGTAGCAGTCGTGCGTGAAATCAGCGACCTCCTGAGCCAGCACGGGGTCGTCGATGCGCGTGGCGTCGATCTCCATCCTCATCTGCCGTAAATCAGTGCCGCAAGGGATCGCCGCCACGGAAGCACCCGTGACCGCACGCGAGAGCGCGTGCATGAAGGCCCACCACACCGGCAGCTTGGCGCTTTGGTTGTTGAGCGTCGAGAAGGACTGCGACCAGCCTGTGTCGGTCGGCTGCGGCACGCTGACCTGGCACTGCGCCGAGCGTGAGCTGTCGTACCGGATGGTGTTCAGATCGACGTCGATGAAAGGGATGCCGGCGAACATCACCACCACGATGGCGACGAACACCCGGTTCTCGATGCGCGCAGCCGACAGCACGCCCTTGTTGCCTTCGTCCGCGCCTTCGGAGCGGGCCTTGAGCCATTCCTGCACGATGATCGCGACGAAAGGCAGCGCAAACACCCCGCTGGACACCAGCACGGCCCAGATCCCGTTATGGACGATCCAGGACACGAGGGTGAGGTAGTACTCCAGGTAGTCGGTCGTCAAAAGCGTCATGGCCTGAATCTCCCCTCAGCCCTGCATCAGCAGACTGGCTTCCAGCACCATGATGGCGACGACACCGGCGATCTCGCTGCGCACCAGGCGGCGCCGCGCCTGCCTGTCTGCGCCGTTCTGGTCCTCGCGCGCGAGCAGCCGGCGGCGCATCCAGATCCATCCGGAGGCCGTCGCGCCGTACAGGCACAGCCGCCACACCAGGAAGTAGCCCGCGGTTGCGGTCAGCCACTGCTCCCAGCCGGCAACGCTGCCGACGAGATAGATGCCGACGACGTTGGCCCCCACGGCAGCCGCGACAAGCACCACCGTCCACAGCAACGCCTTCGCCGCACGCCGGCTGAACAGCCAGCGTGGGTGCAGCCAGGTCGCACGCATCGGGCTCACGGCCGGCCTCCCGGGTTGCCCCTCTGCAACTGGTCGAGGCGGTCGGGCACCGGATCGCCCTCATAGATACCGCGCGAGCCGGCGGCGCGGGTGCCGTGGCGCTGGATGATGGCCATCGGCGAGTTGTTGGCCAGCTCGCGGCGCAGCTCCAGTTCGGTCTTGAGGTTGCGGACCTCCTGATCGAGCGTGTTGCTCTCGTGGTTCACCGCCTCGACGGCCAACTGGTTGGCTGCCACGTTGGGCTCCTTCTTGCCGGTCAGCAGGGTCCGCTGGAGCAACAGGGCCTTCTCCAGCACCGAGGACAGCGCCACTTCCGATGCCAGGCGCCGTGCCAGCAGATCCTGGTCCGGCTCGTCGCGCAGGGCTTCGATCACGCCGCGCGTGATGGGCAGCGAGCTGCTGCCGGCCGTGCGCAGGTTCTCGAACGTCGTGTTGCGCGTCCCCGAGATCAGCGCCTGCAAGGTTTCCAGCTTCGCCTCGTACTCCTCCTGGATCAGCGGCGTCAGTCCGACGCCGGGCACAGTCTCGGTCTTGGTGCAGGAGTCGCACGTGCGCTGCACCTGTTCCCCGAGAACCCGCGTCGCCCATTCGATCGCCTGCTGCGGCGAGGTCCAGGTCTGGCACGACAGGCTCGCGCAACTGGCTGCTGAGATGGACGACGTGTCGGTCACGCCGCGGCCGTTGACGAGGTTGTAACCCGCGCGGGTAACGTCGCCGACCACCCGGACGGCAGGTTGGCCCGCGCCGCCGGCATTGCTGCCGCCCACCCAGGGCACGCCGTCGTTGCCGCGGCGCGTTTCGGCCTGCTCGATGGCCGACACGGCGTCCGTGCTCGCAACCGCATCACGCAGCGCCATGCCTTCGGCCATCTGGCTCCAGCCCAACTGGCCGCCAGCCGTGTCGGCCATCTTCTCGGCCATGGCGCGACACGTCAGCTTCGAGCGGTCGAAGTCCAGCCGCGCCTGCAGCACGCCATTGGTCAGCAAGTTGTACAGGCCCGGATCGGCGCGCTGGATGATCAGCGCAGGCAGGGATGCCACGGCGCTCGTGGCGCTCTGGATCACGTTGCCCATGATCTGCTGAAATCCATTCGTGATGCCGTTGAGCTGATTGCGCAGCGTGGTCTGAATGCTCATGTCGCCGCAGATCAGGTTGCTGTTCCAGCCCACGCCGACCCCGATCGAGCGCATGCCGGCCGCACGGCCCATGGAGACCGCGCTGCCGCCGCCGATCGAGTACATGACGTCATCGCCGATGACGGGGCCGCTGGCCTGGAAACCGACAGGCTGCGCCAACGCCAGGCCGCAGCACAGGGCGAGCGCACCAGCCAGCAGGCGGCGCACCTTGGTGGAGAGGTTCGTCAGTTCAGGACGCTTCATCGCCGTCCCCTCATTGGAAATCGACGCTGCCGAGGAACACTTGGCCCCGGCGTTCGCAGCAGGCATAGGGCCGCCAGAGCGCCCAGGCGTAATCACCTTGCTGGGCCTGCGTCAGGGTGCCGCTGCGCGGGAAGACCGTGCAGGACGAGGACAGGACGGGTGTGAGTTCCTGCCACTTGCCCGTCGAGGCGTCGCCTTCGACCAGTTCGCCAGCCGGCCAGTAGCCGGGCCGCGAGTTCGCGAGCAGCGGCTGGTACACGTGCAACTGCCCGCGGCGCGTGACGACATCGCCCGCACGCTGGGCCACCACGGCACCGGCCTTGTGGTCGTCCGTCTGGTGCAGGAAACCGCCGCGTGGATAGACATTGCCCCAGAGGTTCAAGGTCGAGCGCGCGCCGATCTCGCGCATGCCCGGGACCAGCGCTTCCGGGTAGGCCATCTCGGGCACGTTGTAGCGCCAGGCCAGTGTGTCCAGGGTGCTGAGCAGATACGGCATGAAGGCCGTGCCTGCGCCTTCGCAGAAGTAACCCGACGACGAAGCGAACTCACTGATCACCTGTCCGCCCGGATGGCCGATGACGTCCGCGTTCTTGAATTTGGCGAGATTGTTTTCGTGATCTTCGTTGGTCGTGCCGTCGCCCCCAGCCTCGGCGGAAGCGTTCGGCGGACTCATCGAGCGCACCTCCGTCCACGGGTTCTCTCCAGTGTTGCTGTAGCTGGAGACGACCGCATCGGGCACGTAATGGCGCACCTTGACGGACGTGCGCACCGTGCAGCCTGTCCAGGTGCAGTAGAGCCAGTAGCAGATGCCCACCACCCGGTACTCCAGGCAGTCCGGCGACATGACGGACGAGACGATGGTGGCGGTGTTCAAGGCGTAGCTGCCCGTCGCGCTGGCCAGCAGCAACGAGGCCACGGCGACGCGCAAGCGGCGGGGAAGGTCGAATGGACGATGCATCACGGGTGCTCCTTGCGGTATCGGGCGATGCGTGCCAGCGCCTGGTCCAGGTTGGCCTCGCCATAGACCACGTAGCGTTGGTCCACCACGACCGCCGGGAGGGTTGTGATGCCAAGGCTCCAGGCATCGGCGACGCCCTGATAGGCAGTTTGCAGACGGCGTTGAAGGGACGGACCTCCTGCCTTCAGGCGACGGCGCAGGATGGACTCGGCCTGTTGCAGATCATTGGGCAAGCCCGCCGCCAGTTCCGCCTCGATGCGTCGGGCTGCATCCAGCTCGATCACGCGCGTGGGTGAGTGCGTACCCTGCAGCGGCGCTCCGGACTCGGTGATGGCCCAGATTTCCTGGGCGACGGAAGCGCCCGACCACAGTAGAGTCGCCGCGAAGACCAACGCGGGTCTGGACGTACGTGGATGCGTGGACGCGAAGGGGAGCATGGCGGGGTTCCAAAAGATGGATGACCCCGGTAGTCCAAATCAAAGCGCTGTTGCAGGCCATGAACAATGCGCAGCGCGGCGTGCCCCTATTGGTCCTGGTGACAACACATGCGGCTTGACCGCAGAGCTGCTGCAGGCGCTGTTGGAAGGAAAGGCGCAGTTTGCGATCGGATATAAACCGAGGACCGCAACCTTCAAACCATACCTTCGATATGAATCGCGTCCAACTCGTTGAAATCCTCGCTGCCAAGAACGACCTGTCCAAGGCTGCTGCCAATGCGGTTCTCGAGACCTTGATCGACACCGTTCAGACGGCCGTGAAGAAAGGCGACGCCGTTCAACTCGTTGGCTTTGGCACCTTCAAGTCCGCCAAGCGCGCGGCGCGCAGCGGCAAGAACCCGTCCACCGGAGCCGCCCTGAAGATCCCGGCTGCGACCGTGCCGAAATTCGTTGCGGGCGCCAAGTTCAAAGCCGTAGTCGATCCTAAGGCCGCCAAGCGCAAGGCCGAGAAGGCTGGCAAGTAAGCCCGCCATGGATACTCCGATTGATCTCCACCCAATCCACCGGCGACGGTGCTATCGACCATGACTGCGTTCTCTGAATCGTTCCGATCGGAAGTTGCGCGCATTGCGCGCAAAGAGAACAAGGGGGAGATGAGCTCCCTGCGCAAGACGGCAACGAACCAGCGCGCAGAGATCGCGACGCTCAAGCGCGACCTCAAGGACTTGGCAGGGCAGGTGCGCAGCTTGGCCAAGGCATTGCAAAAATCCCTGACAGCGGCCGAGCGCCAACAACCCCGGCGGCAGTCCCCGGATTCGTCCGCAGGGACGCCGGCGGCTGCGAACCGAAGAGGCCGCGCGTTCGTCTTCAGCCATGAGGCGCTGGTCGCCAAGCGGCAGGCGTTTCACATGACCCAGAAAGAGATGGCGCAGCTGCTCGGCGTGTCGTCGCTGAGCGTCTACAAATGGGAAACCGGTCGGGTCACGCCTCGCGAGGCGCAACTCGTGCGCGTGCGCGAAGTGCTCCAGATGGGCGTGCGCGAAGCCCGCAGGCAGATTCCGGAGTGAAGGCCGCGGATCGCCTTCCGACAGGTTGGCTATCGCGGCATGTCGCCATCGCCGTCGGCGTGGGCTGGTGGGTCCACGGAATCCGTGGGCTTGGCTTCGCCGGGATCGCGGGTGACGAGCATGTCGATCGCCGACAGCAGTGAATCGCCCGGCACCGGGCCAGGCAGCACCAGGCTCCTGCCGCTCGTGCGATCGACCAGTCGCAGCGAAGGCGTCGCCGTGATGCCCGACGCAGTGGCTTCCCCTGCCTGTGCCTGCACGGCCCGCGCGGAATGCTCGCTGCGCATGCACGCCTTCAGATCCTCGGACATGCCGGGAAACGCCTCCAGGTCCGCCACGCCCTGGCCGTTGCCGCGCGTGTTGGCATAGACCCACTGGACCGCCGTCCAGAACGCCTCGTGTCCTGTGGCCTGGCCGGCGCATTCGACCAGGCGCGCCTCCTGGCTCGCGGCGGGTTCATGGATGGACAGCGGCATGTGGTGCCACTGCAGGCTCACGTCCCGGTGTGCATTGATCCACTGCCGAAGCTGCGGTGCGTACGCCTTGCAGTACGGGCATTCCAGATCGGCGTAGAAGATGATGTTGAAACGCGCCTCCGGACTGCCCAACCGCCAGGGAGGATCGGCCTCCTGCGTGATGCTGGCCTGGGGCGAAGGCTGCGGTGCGGGCTCGCCGGGCGCCCTGAACATGAGCCAGATCAGCGGCGCCGCGACCAGCCCGGCGATCAGGGCCCAATGCCAGCGATGCCAGCGATGCCACCGGCGCGGGCGCCTGCGGAAGGCTTGCACCTGGACTGGAATGGAAGGACGTTTCTGCTTCATGGCACGCTCCGGCGATCACTGCGGCAGGTCCAGCGCTGGCGATTCGATGCCGCGCGCCTGGTCGATCTTCTCGGCCACCTTGAACGCTGCTTCCAGTTCGCTGATGCCGTACTGCTGCATGAGCTGGTAGCGCTCGGCCTTCTCTTCGGGTTCGGTTTGCGCGAGCGCGAGATAGAGGCTCGGCGGCACGGCGCGGAACAGCACTTCCATGCTCTTGGAAAGGATGACGCCCTCGGTGAACTTGCCGGCCTCCTTCCTGGAGGAGAGCATCAGCGCTTTCTGTGCGGGCGAGAGTTCGCGGAAGCGCGCGATCTTCTCCACCTCGTCCGGCGGCATCGACAGGCACACCCACCACTCGATCATGTTGAGCATGGGTTCTGCGGCGCGGGGCAGGTCGTCGATGTTCTGCGTCGCGAGCCAGAACCACGCGCCGAGCTTGCGCCACATCTTCGTGATCTTCACGACGTAGGGCGCGAGCAGCGGGTTCTTGGTGATGATGTGCCCCTCATCGGTGACGTTGATGATCGGGCGGCCCAGGTACTGATCGCGCTCGGCAATGTTGTTCACCGTGCTGATCAGACTGATGTAGGCGATGGAGAGCTGCGCGTTGTAGCCTTCGCGCGCATAGGTCGCGAGATCCACCAGGGTGATGTCGGCCTCGGGCCAAGGCGTCCCGTCGCGGTCGAACATCTCGCCGTCCGTACCTTGGCAGAACATGTCCATCGCATCCGCCATTTCCAGCAGCCGCACGCGCCGCATCTCGGGCAGCGTGCTGTCGTTGCCCCGCGCGCGCAGCGCATCGCGCACGTCGCGCGTGAGCACCGTGCGCTTCTCAGCACTCTCGCCGTGGCAGCGCTCGGCAGCATCCAGAATGCACTGGCGGATCAGCGAGCGATCGGCCCGGGTCATTCGGGCTTCTTCCTTGTCTTCGCCACCCGTGATCATCAGCCGCGCGGTGATCTCCAACTCGCCCAGCACATCGCGCTGCTCGTCCGCTTCCATGGCCGAGGCATCGGGGGGCAGGTCTTCGTCCAGCGCATCGGCATCGAGCGTCTGCACGTCGCTGGGCGTTTCGATCAGCCGGCGTGCATCGGCGAATGGTGCCAGGGTCACGCCCGAGCCGGGTGCCAGCTTCACGCGGTTGACCGTCAGACCCAGGCGCCTGGCGAAGTCACTGAACAAGCCGAAACTGTTGCCAGCCTCCACGATGAAGAGACGCGGCCGGTAGATGGCCGTGACCTGGTTCAGCAGATTGTTGAGCGTGGCGCTCTTGCCGGAGCCGGTCGGGCCGAAGAGGAACAGATGGGCGTTCATCTGCCGGTCCAGGCGGTTGAGCGGGTCGAAGGTGATCGGACCGCCGCCGCGGTTGAACATCGTGATGCCGGGGTGCCCCGTGCCCTGGGCGCGGCCCCACACCGGCGACAGGTTCGCCGCGTGCTGCGCGAACATCAGTTGCGTGTACCACTTCTTGCGATCCTGGCCGGGGTTGTAGCAGCACGGCAGCCAGCGCAGGTAGCTGTTGAGCGGTGCCACCTCGTCGTCCTCGCGCACGGGCTGCAGGCCGGCGTTGAGCATCACATTCGCCAGATCCAGTCCGCGCCGGTCCAGCTCTGCTTCGTCGCGTCCGCGCAAATAGAACGCCAGCGTTCCCCGGTAGAGCTTGTGCGCGCTGCCGATGAGGGAGCGGGCCTCGTGCACGTCCTTGAGCGTCTGCTCCGACGCCAACGTCTCGCCGACGGCCTTTCTCGCCAGGTGGTTGAGGTCCGATTCGAGGACATCCTGCGGTGTGGCGACCATCGTCAGACACATCAGGGTGTCTTCAGGCATCTGGTCGAACAGCGTGTTGATGGCATCCCCTTTGCGGATCTCGCCGGTTAGGTGCCCCGTGCCGGGCGGCATGCGCAGTCGATCGGTGATCAGCACGCGGTGCGGCATGCCGTCGAAATACCAGGTGCCATGCGCCACGTCGGAGCGCGGCTGGCCAAAGAACAGCCGCTGGCTGAAATCTCGCCCGCTCACCAATTCAATCTCGCCGTCTTCGGTCTCGTCTGGATAGCGCGCCAGCGCATAGAAGCGCTCCCGGTCCTCGGCCCTAGGCCCGAGCAGTGTGGGGCGCGGGTTGAACCACCGCAGCAGCCAGTCGTGGACGTCGGCCGCGACCATGCGCCGGGCCTGGATGCCGGCGTTCGCCAGGCCGCCGCACAGG
>NZ_MEDS01000003.1 GCF_001724135.1 Comamonas sp. SCN 65-56
GTGCGCGCCACTTGCCGGACGGGAGTTGAGAAAATGTCGCCATGCGTGTGCAGTCGTGTGCATTGGTTGATGCCCAGATTCTGCACTTTTGCGTGCACTTCGTGTGCACTTATCGTTAACTATTGCACACGTTGCCTAAATATTAAGCGGTAGCAAGTGGAAAAAAGCCTTATAAATCAACAATATAGCAATTGGCGAATGAGCGTGGCGCCGATGATGGACTGGACGGATCGGCATTGCCGCTACTTTCACCGCCTGCTCACGCGCCACACCCTGCTCTACACCGAAATGGTGACCACCGGCGCCCTGCTGCACGGCGATGTGGCGCGCCACCTGCGTTTTGACGCAGCCGAACACCCGCTGGCGCTGCAACTCGGGGGCAGCGAACCGGCCGATCTGGCCTTGGCAGCCCGCATGGGCGCGGACTGGGGCTACGACGAGATCAACCTCAATTGCGGTTGCCCGAGCGAGCGCGTGCAGCGTGGCGCCTTCGGTGCCTGCCTGATGCGCGAACCGGATCTCGTGGCCGACTGCGTCAAGGCGATGGTCGACAGCGTCAGCATCCCCGTCACCGTGAAGCACCGCATCGGACTGGATCACAACGAGAACTACGGCTTTGTGCGCGATTTCGTCGGCACCGTGGCCAAGGCCGGCTGCACGGTCTTCATCGTCCACGCCCGCAATGCCTGGCTCAAGGGCCTGAGCCCGAAGGAAAACCGCGAAATCCCGCCACTGCGCTACGACATTGCGCTGCGCCTCAAACACGATTTCCCACGGCTGACCATCGTGGCCAATGGCGGATTGCGCGACAGCAGCGCGCTGCAGGCCCAGTTGCAAGGGCTGGACGGCGCCATGGTGGGCCGCGAGGCCTACCACAACCCATGGTGGCTGGCGGGCTGGGATGCCGAGTTCTTCGGTGCCACGCCGTCCACCAGCAGCCGCGAAACCATTGAACAGGCGATGGTTGGCTACATGGAGCGTGAGGCGCACGAGCACGGAACGCACTGGTCATCCATTGCCCGGCACATGCTTGGCCTCTACAACGGTCTGCCGGGTGCACGCCACTGGCGCCAGCAATGGAGCGACCACCGGCTCAAGCACCTGCCTGCGCGCGAAGTCGCGGCCTTGGCCCAGCGATCTTTTCGCCCCCGGGACGCCGATATTCCGGCACTTGCATAAGCGTTTTTGGCGCGTATTTTGCTTTGCAAGTTCCAAAATCAGAATGCGTTGCATCATGGAGCGACACACGATGCGCCCGGCTCACGATCGATTCCGTTGCCCGATCGCACCAGTGTCGCGATAGCGACACAAACCGAGTGGTTCCACCAACCGCACAAGAAACATAATATTGCTATATTGCTGCACTGCAGCATCAACAGGCTTCTTCATGCTCTATACCCTTTACGAAACCCAGCGCACCCTGATGGAGCCGTTCTCCGACATGGCGCAGGTCATGTCCAAGCTCTATCGCAATCCGCAATGGCCCTTCAGCGAAACACAAGTGGCCCACCGGATTGCCGCTGGCTACGACCTGTTGCACCGCTTGGGCAAGGACTACGAAAAGCCCGAATTCGGCATTCGCAAGGTGCCCGTGGACGGCGTTGCCGTGGCGATCGACGAGCGCGTGGAGATCGACAAGCCGTTTTGCGAGCTGCGCCGCTTCAAGCGTTTCACCGATGACCCGCCGACGCTGGAAAAGCTCAAGGCGCAGCCCCCGGTACTGATCGTGGCTCCGCTATCGGGCCACCACGCGACGCTGCTGCGCGAGACCGTGCGCACCATGCTCACGGGTCACAAGGTCTATATCACCGACTGGAAAAACGCCCGCGACGTGCCACTGGAAGACGGCATTTTCGGGCTCGACAGCTACATCAACTATGTGCAGGAATTCATCCGCCACCTGCAAGGCATCTACGGCAACTGCAACGTCATCAGCGTCTGCCAGCCCACGGTGCCCGTCATGGCCGCGGTATCGCTCATGGCCAGCCGCGGTGAGAAAACACCGAACAGCATGGTGATGATGGGCGGCCCGATCGACGCTCGGCGCTCACCCACCGCGGTGAACAACCTGGCCGAAGAGCACAGCTTCCAGTGGTTCGAGAACAACGTCATCTACCGCGTGCCAAGCCGCTTTGCCGGCCACGACCGCCCGGTGTATCCCGGCTTTCTGCAGCACGCCGGCTTCATGGCCATGAACCCCGACCGTCACGCGTCCAGCCACTACGACTACTTCCTGAATCTGGTCAAGGGCGACAACTCCAGCGCCGAGACCCACCGCAAGTTCTACGACGAATACAACGCGGTGCTCGACATGGACGCAGCGTATTACCTTGACACCATCAAGACGGTGTTCCAGGATTTCAGCCTGGTCAACAGCACCTGGGATGTGGTCTCCACCGACGGCAAGACTGAACGCGTGCGCCCGCAGGACATCCGGCACACGGCACTGCTGACCGTGGAGGGAGAACTGGACGACATCTCCGGCTCGGGCCAGACGGAAGCCGCGCACGGCCTGTGCACCAGCATCCCTGAGGACAAGCGTCGACACCTGACCGTGGAAGGAGCAGGCCACTACGGTATCTTCAGCGGCCGCCGCTGGCGTGAGCAGGTCTATCCCATCGTGCGCCAGTTCATTGCGCAGAACCAGCCTGCAGCCACGGCAACTGCCGCAGAAACCACGGCCAAACCCGCCGCCGTGGCAGCCACCGAGGCAACGCCCCCGGCACGCAAACGCAAAGTGGCCTGAACAGGGACAGTACGCAGTGGATAGCGATGCGCTGCTGGCGGCGCGCATCCAGGCCGCCCTGCCGCAGACGCAATGCACGCGCTGCGGCTACCCCGATTGCGCTTCCTATGCCCGCGCCATCGCCCAAGGGCAGGCGTCGATCAACCAATGTCCGCCCGGCGGCGCCGAAGGCGTGGTCCGGCTCGCTGCCATCACCGGGCAGCCGGTGCGCCCGCTCAACCCCGCCCATGGCACCGAGGGCCCGCGCACGGTCGCGGTAATCGACGAAGACTGGTGCATAGGCTGCACGCTGTGTGCCAAGGCCTGCCCGACGGACGCCATCACCGGCATCCACAAGCGCATGCACACCATCATCGAGGAACATTGCACTGGTTGCGAATTGTGCGTGCCCGCCTGCCCGGTGGATTGCATCGCGATGGAGAACGTCAGCGGCGATGCCACCGGCTGGGCCGCTTGGTCGGCGCCGCTGCAGCAGCACGCACGCCAACGCTACGAAAGCCACCAGGCGCGTCTGGCGCTATCAATTCCAGAGGCCGTCACGCCCGCCCTGCCCGATGCGCCGCAGGCTGACCCCAGAAAATCCACCATCGCCGCCGTGCTGGCACGTGCGCGGGAACGCAGCACGCAGCGGCTGTGATTCAGGCCACCAGCGTCTTGTACACCCCGCAGCCAAGGTACAGATCCCCGGCCAATTGCACGTAGGACATCTTGGTCTGCACCTTGCCGCTCACCGGGTTGGTAATATCGTACTCCACCCAACCCGGCCCGCGATCCGCCTGGTTCACGATGTCGCGAACCAGCGCATCGCCGGCGATGCCGGGAATATCCTGTACGCGCGTGCCCACCTTCGCCGGGTTGCCGCCAAAGGCGAGATACGTCCCGGCAGCATCCAGGGCAAACACATACATGTCCCTGTCGTGAAAGGGCTTCGCCGGGTCCGTCACGCTGCGCAGAAAGGACTCCCTCCCGGCACCCGTGGCATGCAATTGCATGGCACGCTGGACCAGCGCCACGGCTTCGTCGGCCGTGCCCTGCTGCAGGCGAAAGTTCTGCACCGCCTGCGACAGCGTTGCGGCGCGCGTCTGCAACCGGGTGGCCTCACCCACCGCATCCCCCACCATCTCGCTGTTGCTTTCGGTGATGGTCTCCAGCTGGTGCACCGCCTCGGCGATCTCCTGCAAGCCCAGGCGCTGCTCGCCCACGGAATGCGTGATGCCGCCGAGCTTGTCCGCCACCGTGCGGATACCGGAGGCCATGACCTCGATGCCTTCCCCCGCGGCGCGGATCTGCGCCGCACTGGTTTCCACCTGCCCGACGGAGGTCCCGATCAAGACGCGGATCTCGCGCGCCGCCTCGGCCGAGCGACCCGCCAGCGATCGCACCTCACCCGCCACAACGGCAAAACCGCGGCCCTGCTCGCCGGCACGGGCTGCCTCCACGGCAGCGTTCAAGGCGAGGATATTGGTCTGAAAGGCGATGCCATCGATCACGCCGATGATCTCGTTCATGCGTTTGGCATCGCTCTGGATCGCCTGCACCGATTGCACCGCGCTGCCCATGGCCAGCACGCCGGCATCGGCCGCCCGCTTGACTTGCGCCGCGCGCTGATCCGCATCCCGGGCCGCTTCGTCGTCACTCTCCAGCGCCCTGCCCAACTGCTCCACGCTGGCGGTCGTGCGCGCCAGGCTCTGCCCCTGCTGCTCGGTGCGCTCGGCAAGCTGCCGGCTATCGTGCAGCAACTGCTCCCCGGCATGCGCGACCAATGCGGCATTGCTGCGGATGTCCGCAACCATGGAGGAAAGGGTATGCACCATGTGGTTCAGCCGCTCGCCCAGATGCGCCAACTGCCCCTTGCCACGCACCACGGCACGCACCGAGAGATCTCCCTGGGCAACGCTCTGCATCACGCTGGCCAGTTGCACCACGTTCACCGCGAGACTTTGCCAAAGGCAAGCCATCACATAGCACTGCACCAGTAAACCTGCCACGCACAGCAACCACGTCGAAGTCGTGTCGCGCACCGGCACACCGACGGCCAGCACCAATGCCGCTGCTGCCACGCCAGCCGCCAGCGCGCACTTGCCACCCAGCGAAAGCCGATGCATCAGCGATACCCCCGGCCGCAATAGCCACATCTCTGCCATTGAGCTGTCTCCTTTGTTTTCCCGACCTTCAACGATAGCGCGGCCGTCGCCGTCGAAAAGCCGCAAAAGCCGCAAAAGCCGTGTCATATTCGATAATGCCACCACAAATCAAGCAGAAGAGGTAACAGATGGGCACGATGGAACGCATATTGCGACTCATGGGCGAGAAAAAGGCCTCGGATGTCTATCTGTCGGCGAATGCACCAGCGCTGATCCGCATCAATGGCGAATGCATCCCGGTCAACGAGCAACTGCTGTCGCCGGATGCCCCCCGCAGCCTTCTGGCCGAGGTGGTGGCGCCCGACCGCATCGAAGAACTGGAAGAGACCGGCGAACTGAACATGGGCGTGCCCATCACCGGGGTCGGGCGCTTTCGTGTCAGCGCCATGCGCCAGCGCGGCAGCTTCGCCGTGGTGATTCGCTTCATCCCGCAGGACATTCCGGTGCTGGGCACGCTGAACCTGCCGCCGGTGCTGGCCGAGCTCATCATGGAAAAGCGCGGGCTGATCCTCGTCGTCGGTGCGACCGGCTCGGGCAAGAGCACCTCGCTCGCGGCCATGATCGACCACCGCAACGGCGAATCACCCGGCCATATCCTGACGGTGGAAGAGCCGATCGAGTACCAGTTCAAGAACCGCAAGTCCATCGTCAACCAGCGCGAAGTCGGCAGTGACACCCGCACGCTGCAGACCGCGCTCAAGAACGCGCTGCGTCAAGCGCCCGACGTTATTCTGATCGGCGAAATCCGCGACCGGGAAACCATGTCCGCCGCAATCGCCTACGCCCAGTCCGGCCATCTGTGCCTGGCGACGCTGCACGGCAACAACAGCTACCAGGCGCTCAACCGGATTCTCTCGTTCTACCCGGTGGAAGTGCGTCCCACCATGCTGGGCGATCTGGCCTCGGCGCTCAAATCCATCATCTCGCAGCGCCTGGTGCGCACGCCCGAAGGCGGCCGCCTGCCCGCGGTGGAAGTCATGCTCAACACCAAGCTGGTGAGCGATCTGATTGAAAAAGGCGATTTTTCCGGCGTGCGCGAGGCGATGGAAAAATCCATGGCGGAGGGCTCGCAGACCTTCGAGGAGGCGCTCGCCAAGCTGATCATGGATGGCAAGATCGCGCGCAAGGAAGGTCTTGCGAACTCCGACTCTCCAACCAATCTGCTCTGGCGTCTGCAAAACGACTTCAGTCTGGCCGCCAAGGCCGCACAGGCACAAAAGCAGGCACAGGATGCGCCCGAAGATACGGGCCCGTCCTTCACCGACATCGTCCTCGACGTCAAGCCCGAATAACCACCTGCACCCTCCGGGGCGCAGCAGCTGCGCGCCCCGGCCTCGGTCCGGCACCGATCGGACCGCACTCCCATGCTTCAACTGAAAAACGTCACCCTGCGCCGTGGCACCAAAGTGCTGCTGGATGGCGCCAGCGCCACCATCCAACCCGGCGAACGCGTCGGCCTTGTCGGCCGCAACGGTGCCGGCAAGTCGTCCGTCTTCGCGCTCCTGCAAGGCACGCTGCACGAGGATCGCGGCGAGCTCGAACTGCCGTCGCAGTGGCGCCTTGCCAGTGTGGCGCAAGAGATGCCGGAGACGGCTGAACCTGCAACCGACTTCGTCCTTGCCGGCGACACCCGGCTGACGCAATGCCAGCAACAGCTGGCGCGCGCCGAGCACTCTGGCGACGGCATGGCCATCGCCCAGGCGCACGCAGACCTGCACGATGCCGGAGCGCACGATGCGAGCGCGCGGGCCCAGACATTGATTCTTGGGCTGGGCTTTCAGCCTGGGCAGCTTCAGCAGCCCGTCAACAGCTTTTCCGGCGGCTGGCGCATGCGACTGCAGCTGGCGCGTGCCCTGATGTGTCCCAGCGACCTGCTGCTGCTCGATGAGCCCACCAACCATCTCGACCTGGATGCGCTGGTCTGGCTCGAAAGCTGGCTGGCGCGCTATGGCGGGACCATGCTCGTCATCAGCCACGACCGCGAGTTCCTCGACGCCGTGACCCAGGTCACGCTGCACATAGAAAACGCCCGCATCACGCGCTACAGCGGCAACTACAGCGCGTTTGAAGACCAGCGTGCGGAACAACTCCTGCTGCAACAGGCAGCGTACGAGCGCCAACAGGAAAAAATCGCGCATCTGCAGCACTTCATCGACCGCTTCAAGGCCAAGGCCACCAAGGCGCGGCAGGCACAAAGCCGCGTCAAGCAGATCGAGCGCATGGAGAAGATCGCGCCGGTGCTGGCCGAAGCCGATTTCAGCTTCGCCTTCCGCGAACCGGCCAATCTGCCCAACCCCATGCTGGCACTGCGCGACGCCATTTTTGGTTACCGCAGCGAAGACGGCAGCGCGATCCCGATCGTGCGCGGCGTGACGCAAACCGTGCTCGCCGGCCAGCGCATCGGTATCCTGGGCGCCAACGGCCAGGGCAAATCAACCCTGGTCAAGACCATCGCCCGCAGCCTGGAGCCGCTCGCCGGCAAGGTCACCGAAGGCAAGGGCCTCACCATAGGCTACTTTGCCCAACAGGAGCTTGACGTGCTGCGCCCGCAAGACACGCCGCTGGAACACCTGACACGGCTCGAAAAGGAAACCGCCACAGGCCCGCAAGCGCGCGAACAGGAACTGCGCAACTACCTGGGCAGCTTCAACTTCACCGGAGACATGGTCAGCCAGGCGGTAGGCAGCATGAGCGGCGGCGAGAAGGCCAGGCTAGTGCTGGCGCTCATCGTCTGGCAGCGGCCCAACCTGCTGCTGCTGGACGAACCCACCAACCACCTTGACCTGGCCACGCGCGAAGCACTGGCCATGGCACTCAACGATTTTGACGGCACCGTCATGCTGGTCAGCCACGACCGCCACCTGCTGCGCGCCGTGTGCGACGATTTCTGGCTCATTGCCCGGGGGGAACTGCACCCGTTTGACGGCGATCTGGACGCCTACCAGCGCTACCTAATCGATGAATCACGGCGCCTGCGTGAAGAAGCACGCATCGATGACAACCACTGTGACTCCAGCGCGCCTGGCAGCGATCCGCGCGAGGTGCGGCGCCGGGCCGCCCAGGAGCGCCAGCAACTGGCCGAGAAAGCCAAGCCGCTCAAAAAGGAGCTGGCGCAAATCGAAAAGCGCATGCCCGCGCTGGAGAGTGAGAAAACGGCGCTCGAAACCGAACTGTCCACCGTGCTTGCCTCCGAACGCATCGCCGAAGTCGGCCGTCGCCTCAAGGCCATCGGCGATCAGCTGGCGCTTGATGAAGAGCGCTGGCTGGAGCTCTCGGAAGCCATCGAACAACTGTGACGGCAAAGGAAAGAAAGAGAATTCTTGTTTTTTGACAGATACTTGCGATGACAGCTTCAGGAAACGGCGTCAGTTGGTAGAAACCCGAATATTTTGTTGAAACCTTGTCAACGGCTCCAGCCCCACCGGCGTTGTGGTGTCATCTAAGGAGTTCTGACGATGTCCCGCACCACTTTCCGCTCTACCCAACAGCCTGCGCTCTGGCCCGAAGACGAGCGCGATCGCAAGCGCGCGCCGCAGCGTTTCTGCCTGTAATGGTCAGCGCCTGTACTGGCGCAAATTGCAGCGACACGCGCAGAGCGACAAAAGCCCCGCAATGCGGGGCTTTTTGCTGGGCAGCGCCAGGCTCAGTTCATGTGCAGACCGCCATTGACGGAAAGCTCTGCACCGGTTGAGTAGCCACCCTCTTCCGACGCCAGCCAGGAGATGATGGAGGCAATCTCGCTGGGTTCGCCCAAGCGCTTGACGGGCACCGTGGCGACAATCTTTTCCAGCACGTCCGGGCGGATCGCCTTGACCATGTCGGTGCCAATGTAGCCTGGCGCAACGGTATTCACCGTCACACCCTTGGTCGCCATCTCCTGCGCCAACGCCATGGTGAAGCCGTGCATGCCCGCCTTGGCGGCGGAATAGTTGGTCTGCCCGGCCTGGCCTTTCTCGCCATTCACGCTGCTGATATTGATGATGCGGCCCCAGCCCCGCTCCACCATGTCGGCCACCACCTGCTTGGTGACATAAAACATGCTGTTCAGGTTGGTGTCGATCACCTGACGCCAGTCTTCCGGAGTCATCTTCATGAACATCCGGTCGCGCGTGATGCCGGCGTTGTTCACCAGAATGTCAATGGGGCCATGCTCGGCCTTGGCCTTGGCGAAAGCTTCCACCGTCGAATCCCAGTCGCTGACATTGCCGACCGAGGCATGGATGGTGTAGCCCAGCGCCTTCTGTTCGGCCTGCCACTTCTGGTAGTCCCGTGTCGGGCCGCAGCCGGCGATGACGGTGTAGCCGTCCTTGTGAAAACGCTGGCAGATGGCGGTACCGATACCGCCCATGCCGCCGGTGACGTATGCAACTCTTTTTCCCATGGTCAAACTCCTTGTTCCTCAACCAAAACCCGGTTGAACACTCTAACCGAGTTCCATGCTCGCCCGTGCCATGGAAAACACCAAGCACGGGCGAAAATCATCGCCGCTCAGGCGCGCTCGACGGCCATGGAAACACCCATGCCACCGCCGATGCACAGCGCAGCCAGGCCTTTTTTCGAGCCACGGCGCTGCATTTCGTGCAGCAGTGTCACCAGAATGCGGCAACCCGACGCCCCGATGGGGTGGCCAATCGCAATCGCCCCGCCGTTGACATTGACCTTGCCCGGATCGACCGAAAGCTCCTTGTTCACGGCGCAGGCCTGCGCGGCAAAGGCTTCGTTGAGTTCGAACAAATCCACGTCGGCGACCTTCCAGCCGGTGCGCGAAAGCACCTTGCGCGAGGCCGGAACCGGCCCCATGCCCATGGTGGCCGGGTCGAGCCCGGTGATGCCATAGGCCGCGATGCGCGCCAACGGCGTGAGGCCGAGCGCCGCCGCCTTCTTCGCCGTCATCACCACCACCGCGGCCGCACCATCGTTGATGCCGGAGGCATTGCCAGCCGTCACCGTGCCCGCCTTGTCGAACGCCGGGCGCAGGTGCGCCAGCACATCCCCATTGGTCTTGCGGTTGATGAACTCATCGGCGCTGAAGACGATGGGATCACCCTTCTTCTGCGCCATGCTGACGGGCACGATTTCATCGATGAAGCGCCCGGCGTCCTGCGCCGCCGCAGCCTTTTGCTGGCTGGCCAGCGCCAGCGCGTCCTGCATTTCACGCGTGATGCCATGCGCCTTGGCGACGTTCTCCGCCGTGATGCCCATGTGGTACTGGTTGTATACGTCCCACAGGCCGTCGACGATCATGGTGTCCGTCATCTTCCAGTCGCCCATGCGCTGGCCGTTGCGCGAGCCATTGAGCACGTGGGGGGACAGGCTCATGCTTTCCTGCCCGCCGGCAACGACAATCTCGCTGTCGCCCGTGGCCACTGCCTGGGCCGCGAGGATCACCGCCTTCAGCCCTGAACCGCAGACGGCATTGATGGTGAGCGCCGGCGTTTCCTTGGCCACGCCCGCCTTCATCATGGCCTGGCGTGCCGGATTCTGGCCGCAGCCGGCTGCCAGCACCTGGCCCATGATGACTTCGCCGACCTGGTCCAGTCCCACCTTGGCACGCGCCAGCGCCTCCTTGATGACGATGGAGCCCAGCTCCGTTGCCGGCGTGTGCGCGAGCGCGCCGCCAAATTTGCCCACGGGCGTGCGGACGGCAGAAACTATGACGATGTCTTCCATGATCAACCTTTCACTTCAAAAAATCGGTGCTCGCCTGAAGTACCCGCAGGCGCCTTGACGGCTACAGCTTACGCCTTTTGCCGCACGTAGCTGCCTGGCGCTGCCTCCAGCGCCTTGAACCCGGGCGCGCGGCCATAGGTCTTGGGCGCGGCGATCTGCTTGCCCGCGTGGCCCTTGAGCCAGGCGGCCCAGTCGTCCCACCAGCTGCCCGGGTGCTCGGTGGCGCCGGCAATCCAGTCGTCGACCGCCGCCGGGAACTTGCCGTCTTCGCGCGTCCAGTGACTGCGCTTCTTCTTGGCGGGTGGATTGATCACGCCGGCAATATGCCCGGAAGCGCCCATCACGAAACGCTTCTTGCCTGGCAGCACCTGGGTGGAGGCGTAGGCGCCGCCGATCGGCACGATGTGGTCTTCACGCGAGCCGTAGACATAGACCGGCAGCTTGACCTGGCGCAGATCAAGCTTCTCGCCGCAAACGGTGACGCCACCGGGCTGAACCAGCTTGTTCTCCAGGTAAAAATTGCGCAGGTACCAGGCGTAATAGGGGCCCGGCAGGTTGGTGCTGTCGCAGTTCCAGTAGAGCAGATCGAACGCCGGCGGCGTTTCGCCCTTGAGGTAGTTGCCCACCACGTAGTTCCACACCAGATCGTTGGGCCGCAGGAAGCTGAAGGTGGAGGCCAGATCCTGGCCCGCCATCAGGCCGCCTTGCCCCATCTGCATCTCGCGCAGGCGCACGAAGTTTTCGTCGATGAACACATCGAGGATGCCGGTCTCGGTGAAGTCGATCAGCGTGGTAAGGAAGGTGGCACTGGCCACCGAATCATCACCGCGCGCCGCCAGCACCGCCAGGCCATTGGAGAGCATGGTGCCGCCGACGCAAAAGCCCAAGGTATTGATCTGCTTGGCGCCGGTGATTTCCTTGACGGTCGCGATGGCCTTGATGATCGCGTCCTCGATGTAGTCGTCCCAGGTCTTGCCGGCGAGCGACATGTCGGGGTTGCGCCAGCTCACGACGAAGGTACGGTGACCCAGCGCGACAGCGTTGCGGATGAAGGAGTTGTCCGGCTGCAGGTCCAGGATGTAGTACTTGTTGATGCATGGCGGCACCATCAGGAACGGCTTCTCGTAAACCTTGGCGGTCAGCGGCTTGTATTCGATGAGCTGGAACAACTCGTTCTGGAACACCACCGCGCCTTCCGTGGTGGCGACGTTCTTGCCGACTTCAAACCGGCTTTCGTCGGTCATGGAGATGTGGCCCTGCTGGATGTCCTTGAGCAGATTGGCCATGCCCGCAGCCAGGCTCTCGCCGTTGGTTTCCAGCGCCTTCTTCTGCGCCTCGACATTGAACGCGAGGAAATTGCTCGGCGCGCTTGCCGCCAGGAATTGCTCCACGCTGAAGCGAATGCGCGCACGGGTTTTTTCATCCGCCTGCACCGCATCGGCCATGGCGTTCAAGGTGCGCGCCTGCAATTCGTAAGCGGCCACGCTGAACGCGGACAGCGGGTTCTTGCCCCATTCTTCCGCCGCAAACCGCCGATCGCTGCGCCCACCTGCATCGGCCGAGCTGCCCGCGCCCCAGCTCTGGTTCCACAGCGCATGCACGCCATCCAGGTATTGCTTTTGCAGCTGCGCCAGCCGCTCGGGCGAAAAACCGACCGCCTGCAGCGGCTGCATGCTGGTGGCGACCGCACCCACATCCACCGGTTTGAAGGCCTGCAGCAGCTGGCCCCAGGCGTCGGTCCACATCTGCTGCATCTTTTGCGCCGTGTCCTGCGCCTGCTTGGGATCGAAATTCATGCAAGCCTCGCTTTCACTTCACGATTGGTTGGAGGGTCCCGCTATTGTCGCCCATGCGTCAAGCCATGCACCAGCACAAGGGATGCCCCGTGGTGTGGCACGCTATCGGGTATGTACCTGATTCTCATCGCCTGGATTTATGTCACCTTGATGATGGCGGTGGCCGAGGCCGCGGCGCCCGGCGGTACGCTGGCGGGGGGCGCCATCACTCTGGTGTTCTACGGGCTGCTGCCGGCCGCGCTGATCGGCTACATCCTTGGCACTCCAGCGCGCAAGCGCGCACGCCGCGCCAGGGATGAAGCGGCATCCCGGGAAGATGCACTGACGGCGGGTTCAGCCAACGAGCCAGATGCTGGCGGCCATGCGGCCGCTGGCGCCGAGACTAGAGGCATCGCGCCGGTGGGAGAAGAAGCGGGCCGGATTGGAGACCGTGCACCACCGCTCTGAACCATCGTTGCCGTAGATCCGCGACACGCCTGCCGCCGCCAGCCGCCTGCGCGCCAGCGCAGTCAGATCGGCCAGGTACTTTCCCTCATTCCCCGATGCCGCAAAGCAAGTGGCGGCGCCGGGGTCTGCCCGGGTGAAGGCCGCAAACACCTCGCTGCCCACCTCGAAAGCCGCCTTGCCTATGCACGGACCCAACCAGGCAATGACTTCTGTTTTGATAGCTTTTTGCGCTTGACTTTCAAGCCCAAAAGGCGAAAAACATTGCAAAGTTGCTTCCAGCACCCCCGCTGCCAGCCCGCGCCATCCGGCATGCGCCGCAGCCACGCGCGTGCCCGCCTTGTCGGTCAAGAGCACCGGCAGGCAATCGGCCACCAGCACCGTGCACGCCAAGCCAGCCGTGCGGCTGGTACAGCCATCGGCTTCGGCGTCATCGGGTGTGTCGTGATCGATAGCTAGCACCTGCGTGCCATGCACCTGACGCAAAAACACCGGCCGCACATCGCCCTCTGCAGCCTGCAAGGCATGAGCGAACCGGGCGCGATTGGCGCGCACGGCGCCAGGCTCGTCCCCGACGTGGTCGCCCAGGTTGCAGCTGTCCCACGGGGCCACGCTGACCCCGCCGCTGCGCGTGCTGCACAGCGCTCGCACGCGCGCGGGGGCGGGCCAATCGGGGATGATCCAGTCGTGTGACACCGCGCAAGGATACCCGTCGTGGCACACTGCGCGTCTTGAACCCGCAGCACAAAACACACGCATGTCCTACGTTCTCCCCCCTGCAGATCCAGTCAGCATCTCCATCTGCGGTTCGGACCAGCGCTTCGCGGTGCACCGCATTTACTGCGTGGGGCGCAATTACGCCGAGCACGCCAGGGAAATGGGCGGCACCGGGCGCGAGGCACCGTTTTTCTTCATGAAACCGGCCGACGCCGTGGTGCCCGCAGCAGCCGGGCAAACCGCAGCCGTGCCCTACCCCAGCCTCACGAGCAACTACCACCACGAACTTGAGCTGGTGGTGGCGATAGGACAAGGCGGTGTCGATATCGCCGTGGAGAGCGCGCTCAGGCATGTCTGGGGTTATGCCGTCGGCCTGGACATGACGCGGCGCGACCTGCAGACCGAAGCCAAGCAGAAGGGCCGCCCCTGGAGCATTGCCAAGGGCTTTGACGCCAGCGCACCGATGGGCCCGATCACGCCTGCCGCGCACGCTGCGGGCATCGCCCAAGCGGGCATCGTGCTGACCGTCAACGGCAGCGAGAGGCAAAAGAGCACCATCGCCGACATGATCTGGAGCGTGCCCGAAATCATCGCGCACCTCTCGCGCGCATGGCGGCTGGAGCCGGGCGACCTGATTTTCACCGGCACGCCTGCCGGGGTGGGCGCCGTGGTGCGCGGCGATCGGATGGTCGGCCATATCGATGGGCTTGAGTCACTGCAGGTCAAAGTCGTCTGAGAGCGTGAAAGCCCCTTCATGTTTCCACGCCGCCCCATCAAGCATTGCCGCGAATGCGGCGCCCCCGTCGTCTATCGCATTCCCGATGATGGCGACACGCATACGCGCGCCGTCTGCACGCGGTGCAACACCATCCACTATGAAAACCCCTTGATGGTGGTCGGCACCATCCCTGTGCTGGGCGATCGGGTGCTGCTGTGCAAACGCGCCATCGAACCGCGCCGCGGACTCTGGACCTTGCCCGCCGGGTTCATGGAATTGCAGGAGACCACCGCGCAAGGCGCCGCGCGTGAAACCGACGAGGAAGCGGGCGCCGACATCGCCATGGGGCCGCTGTTCACGCTGCTCAACGTCACCCACGTGGGCCAGGTGCATCTGTTTTACCGCGCCACGCTGCACAGCGAACACTTCAACCCCGGGGCCGAGACGCTGGAAGCCCGTCTTTTCACGGAAGCCGAGATTCCCTGGGAGCAGATGGCGTTTCGCACCGTCAGCAAGACGCTGGAATGCTATTTCGCCGATCGCCGCGCAGGCAGCTTCGGCTTTCACTGCATCGATATTTCCTGATTGCGCATGGCACGCGCGCCGGCTGCCGCGTCTTGGGCGGCCGCCGACCAGCGTGTCAGCCTGCCCGCCCGGTTGCCCTCTCCGTGATGACACCCCAAGCTGAAACCCAGACCAAACCTTTGGTGCTGTGCGCCGACGACTACGCGCAAAGTGCCGGCATCAGCCAGGCCATTCAAGCGCTGGCGCAGGCCGGGCGGCTGAGTGCGACCAGCGCCATGGTGCTCTCGCCACGCTGGCCCGAGGATGCGGCCGCGCTGCAGGCGCTGCGGGGGCGCCTGGACGTCGGGCTGCACCTGGACTGGACCAGCCCGTTCGCAGTGGCGGCAGGTCACGGCATGGGGCTGGGCGCGGCCATGCTGCGAGCGCTGGCCGGCGGCTTTGACCGCAGCCGGGCGCGCGACGCCATCGAGCGCCAGCTGGATCGGTTCGAGGCCCACTGGCATGCCGCCCCGGACCATGTCGACGGACACCAGCACGTGCAGCAGTTTGCCGGCATACGCGAGCCGCTGGTGGAGCTGCTGGCCAGGCGTTACGGCGCTCGCGGCCCTTGGCTGCGACTGTCGCGCACCCCGACGGGCACCACCGACCTGAAAAGCCGCGTCATCGCCGCGATGGGCGCCAATCGGCTTGAAAAGATAGCTGCCACCGCAGGCGTGGCAAGCGCTGCAGCCTTGTCCGGCATCTATGATTTCGATGGCGATCAGGCCCGCTATGCCGAACACATGGCCCACTGGCTGGAGCACTCGCCCGCTGCCTGCGTGCTGATGTGCCATCCCGGCAAGCCCGCGCCGGATGCCAGTGCCCCGCCCGATGCCATCGCCGCCGCGCGCGCCTGGGAGTGGGAGCACCTGCGCAGCAGCCGTTTTGCCGATCAGCTTGCCGCCAGCCGCGTCACGCTGGTGCGTGGCGGCCGCCTTTTTTGCCGCCTTTCCTGACTATTGCCCTGCACGTGACCTCCGCTTCATCGCCTGACCCAGGCCGCACCCTCTCCCTTCCGTTCTGGCGCTGGCTGTCGCTGCTGTTCGTGCTGCTGCTGGTGCTAGCCGCCCTGCGCCCACTGAGCGTGCCGGACGAAGGCCGCTACGCCGAAATCAGCCGCTGGATGCTGGTCTCGAGCGACTGGCTGGTGCCGCGTCTGGATGGCCTGCCGTTTTTTCACAAACCACCGCTGATGCACTGGCTGCAGGCCAGTGCCATGGCAGCATTCGGCGTCACGCCCTGGACCGCCCGGCTGGTGCCGGCAAGCGCCGCGCTGCTGATGGTCTGCGGCCTGTACCTCGCCACCCAGCGCCTGGCAACGGCAGCCCTCGCGCGGCGCGCGGCGCTGATGCTGGCCGCCAGCGGCGTCTTCCTGATCGGCGGGCAGTACGTCAACCACGACATGCTGGTAGCCGCCCTCATCGCCAGCACCATCTGGTGCTTCGCCCTGAGCCTGCTGCACGGCGAGCGCCCA
This sequence comes from Comamonas sp. SCN 65-56, assembly GCF_001724135.1. GTDB lineage: Bacteria > Pseudomonadota > Gammaproteobacteria > Burkholderiales > Burkholderiaceae_C > Comamonas_C. Next base: position 16,274 of record NZ_MEDS01000003.1, read on the forward strand.
CATGCCCTGCTCGCCCGGGCCGGCTTTGTCTTCGGTGCGCTCGGTCTGCTGACCAAGGGGCTGATCGGCGTGGCGCTGCCCGGCCTGGTGCTGCTGGTGTGGATCACCTGGACGCGCCAATGGCGCAAGGTAGCGCGCCTGCCGTGGGTCAGCGGCCTGCTGCTTTTCGCCCTGCTGGCGCTGCCCTGGTTTGTGCTGGCGGGCGAGCGCTATCCAGGCCTGTGGAACTACCTCTTCGGCGTGCAGCAGTTCGGGCGCTATACCGGCACCGTCTTCAACAACCGGCATGGCCACTGGTTTTATCCGGCGGTGTTGGCGGTAATGCTGCTGCCATGGACATTTTTTATTCCATTTTCAGCGCCAGCCCGCAAACAATCTGCGCCATCAGCTACTACGACCATAGCAAGCCAGGTCCGATCACTGTGCTGGATCTGGCTGCTGGCGATTCTGGTGTTTTTCTCCATCCCGGCGTCCAAGCTCGCGGGCTACATCCTGCCGGTGCTGCCGCCCCTGGCGCTGCTCGCCGCGCTCGGCTGGGAGCGTGTGATGGCAGGCCGCAGGCATGCGGAGCGCTGGTTTGCGCTGCTGGCACTGATTCCCGTGGGCGGCGTCTTGCTGCTGACCGTTGAAACCAATCTGAACCAGAGGCGGCTCAGTCTCGACGTGGCCACCACGCTTGCCGCCGAAAGACAGGCCGGCGAACCGGTCTACGCCTGCGGCGGCTATCCCTACGACCTGCCCTTTGTTGCCCGGCTGCAGCAGCCGGTCATCGTGGTGCAGAACTGGCCCAGCCTGCGCACCAGCGCCCGCGACAACTGGCAGCGGGAACTCTTCGAGGCCGGTGACTTCGAGCCTGACGCGGCACGCGCCATCCTTCAAAAGCCCGGCCAGCTCCAAGCCGCAGCGCAGCACGGCGGCGCCTGGCTGGTAACGCCGGTGAACACCAGCGCGCCGCCCGGTTGGAAGAAAGTGCAGCAAGGCCGGGTGTGGAACCTGTACACCTCAGGCGCGAAAGGCCCAGTAACGGCTCAAGACGAAAGTCTGCCCCGCTGCTACGGCCATGGCGATGAACAGGGCAAGCCATGATGGCCACCCCGCCCCGCGCAGCAACAACGCAAAGACGATCTCGTTGACCAAAAACCCGGCCAGGGCAGTGGTGGCAAAGCGCAGCAGACTCTGCCCCACGCCCGTCGCCGCGCCGCGAAAACTGAGCCAGCGGTGACCGGCAAAACTCACGAAAAACGCTACCGCGAAGCCCAGCGCATTGGCCAGTTCGGCCAGCATGGCGCGCTGCGCCAGCCAGAACACCGCCGCATGCGTGGCCGCTGCCGCGCCGCCCACGCCAATGAACCACAGGCCCTGGCTGGCCTGCCGCACCCTCATGCGCCGGGCTGCCCGTCGCGAGCCAGGCCTGTGCCCGCCTCGCTGGCCACCAGGTAGAGCGGGCGCTGCTTGACCTCGTCATAAATGCGCGCCACGTATTCCGACAGCAGCCCTATGGACACCAGCTGCACTCCGCTCAGGAACATCATGCCCACCACCAGCGTGGCATAGCCCGGCACATCGATGCCGTTGATGAAGTAATCCAGCATCACCCACAAGCCAAAACCGATGGCCGAAACCGCCAGCACCACCCCCAGCAATCCGAGCAGGCGCAGCGGCACGGCGGTGAACGCAAACAAGCCGGTGGTTCCCAGGCGCAGCGCGCCGCGCAGGCCGAAGCTGCTGTGTCCTGCCGCACGCGGCAGCGGGTCGTAGTCCAGCGCCACACTGGGGAAGCCCACCCAGGCGTAGAGCCCTTTCATGAAACGATGGCGCTCCGGGAGTTGAAGCAGCGCATCGACCACGCGCCGGTCCATCAGCCGGAAATCCCCCGCATCGCGCGGAATGCGCACCCGGCTGCCCCAGTTGACGATGTCGTAGAACCACGGCACGAGCTTGCGGTGCAGCCCGGACTGGTCTTCGCGCGTGCGCCGCACCGCATACACCACATCCGCCCCCTGCTGCCAATGGCGCAGCATGTCGGCCAGCAGCGCCGTCGGGTGCTGGCCATCGGCATCCATCAGCACCACCACTTCGCCGCGCGCCGCAGCGATGCCGGCGGTCAGTGCCGCCTCCTTGCCGAAATTGCGCGAAAGCTGCACCAGGCGCAACGCCGGTTCACTGGCGCACAGACCGCGCACCACGGACTCGGTAGCGTCGCTGCTGCCATCGTTGACCACCACCAACTCCACTCGTGACGAAAGCGCGCGCAAGGCGGCCAGCGTCTGCCCCACCACCGCCGGCAGCGAGGCGGCCTCGTTGTAAGCCGGCATGACGCAGGAAATCGACGGCACCCGGTCCGCTCGCGGGTTCGGTGTGGGGTTGAATTCAGACATGCGCGCGACGATACGCGAAACGGCGGCAGGTTTCGGCTCCGCGCCCCGTTTTGTCGATGCGCCATGCAGACAAAACACGCATGAAAACCGCACCTCAGATTCGGTATTTATAATAAACCCGTGTTTTACAACCTGCAAAGCGGGTCATTCATGCGGTCTTGACGCTGTTCAAGCTGGCGTGAAACACGGTTGAGCGCCACGCCCGAACGGGCATGAAGCGTTCGCCACGGCCGAAGTTTCGGCCTCGATGCCCAGGATGTCGCAGCGGCCTGAAAGACCGATCGACATCCACGCAAAGGCTCTTGCGCACCACCTCACGCGTGCCATTCGAGCCGCCCGGCTACCCCGGAAGGTAGCCACCTTCCCCGGCAACGTTCTCCGTGTGCGTCCCTTCGGGCATGCACTTTGGGCGATGTCAAGCATCGGGGTGGTGTGTTTTTTCACGCTTCGGCCTTCGTGCCCCGCGCCTGCATGGCCGCGGGGTGAGTTCAATCCACAAGAAAGAACCCACCAGATGGCGAAATCGATCACTATCGACAAGGTATACAAAATCTTCGGCGATACGCCGGATGAAGCACTGCGCCTGGCGCGCGAAGGCGTCTCCAAGCAGGAGATTCTGGAGCGCACCGGCCAATCCATCGGCGTCTTCAATGCGAGCTTTCGCATAGAGGCCGGCGAAATTTTCGTCGTCATGGGCCTGTCGGGTTCGGGCAAGTCCACGCTGGTGCGCCTGCTCAATCGCCTGATAGCACCGACGGCCGGGCGCATCTTCGTCAACGAGCAGAACATCCTTGACCTCGACGAGCATCAGTTGCGCCAGCTCAGGCGCAAGGACATCTCCATGGTGTTCCAGTCGTTCGCGCTGATGCCGCACCTGTCGGTGCTGGAGAACACCGCCTTCGGGCTGGAGCTGGCGGGGGTCGACAAAGCCGCGCGCGAGAGCGCCGCCAAGGAGGCGTTGGCGCAAGTGGGCCTGGCGGGCTGGGAGGCGAGCTACCCGGATGAGCTCTCCGGCGGCATGCAGCAGCGCGTAGGCCTGGCTCGGGCGCTGGCGGCCGACCCCTCCATCCTCCTGATGGACGAGGCATTCTCCGCGCTTGACCCCATCATCCGCACCGAGATGCAAAGCGAGCTGCTGCGCCTGCAGGAGACCAAGCGCCGCACCATCGTCTTCATCTCGCACGACCTCGATGAGGCGATGCGCATCGGCGACCACATCGCGATCATGAAGGACGGCCAGGTGGTGCAGGTGGGCACACCGGATGAAATTCTGCGCGCTCCGGCCGACGACTACGTGCGTGATTTCGTGCGCGGCGTCGATGCGGCCGCGGTCTTCAAGGCACGCGACATTGCGCGCCAGTCGCTCACGGTGATTTCCGAGCAGGGGGATAGGGGCTGCCGCGCCACGCTGCGCATCCTGGAGGACTCGGACCGCGACGTGGCCTATGTACTCAGCCCGCGCAAGCGCTACCTGGGTGCCGTCTCGTCGCAATCGCTGCGCGATGTGTTGCGCGGTCACCAGGGGCCACTGGGGCTGAAGCACGCCTATCTCAAGGATGCGCCTGCATTGCCCGCAGATACGCCGATTGCCGACCTGTACGGCGCCATGACCCATGCCCCCTGCCCACTGCCGGTGGTGGACGAGACCGGGCAATACCTGGGGGTGGTGAGCCGCACCACGCTGATGCGCTTTCTCGATCGGGATACGCCACCAGTGCTGCCCGCGCAGCGCGAAGTTGCGCCGCTGCAGCTCAACCCCGCCTTCCCGCACCAGGCAAGCGAGCCGGTGGTCAAGGCCGCTTGAAGTGAAAGGACACCAGCATGACCAATGAAGCCGCCACCGATCCGTGGAGCGCTACCAGCACGCCCGCCCCGGCGCCCATCGACACCCCAAGCACCGCCGCCCCCGACGCCTGGGGCAACGCGATGCAAGGCGCACAGGGCGGCGCAAGCTGGCTGGACGCCCCCGCCAACACCGCCGCACCCACGGGTGATGGCGGCAGCCTCACCGCGCTCTGGCACCAGATCAGCACCGACGGCCTGCCGGTTCAAGGCGCTATCAACGACGGCCTGGCCTGGGTAGTGGCGCACTTTCGCCCGTTCTTCCAGGCCGTTCGCACGCCCATCGACGCCATCCTCTCGAGCATCACCGATGGGCTGCTGGCGGTGCCCTGGCCCGTGATGCTGCTGCTGATTGCGCTCATCGCCTGGCAGTTTGCCGGGCGCTGGCTGGCGCTGGCCACCGCCGTATCGCTGCTCCTGGTGGCGCTGCTGGGCATCTGGAGCGACACCATGGTGACGCTGGCCCTCGTCTTCACCTCGCTGCTGTTTTGCGTCGCTATAGGCCTGCCGCTGGGCGTGCTGCTGGCATCGAGCGAGCGGGCGCAGCGCCTCACGCGCCCGCTGCTTGATGCGATGCAGACCACGCCGGCCTTCGTCTACCTGGTGCCCGTCGTGATGCTGTTCGGCATCGGCAACGTGCCAGGGGTGATCGTCACCATCGTCTTCGCGCTGCCGCCGCTGGTGCGCCTGACCAACCTCGGCATCCGCCAGGTGCGGCCCGATCTGATCGAGGCCAGCCGCGCGTATGGTGCCTCGCCCGCGCAACTGCTCTTGAAGGTGCAACTGCCGCTAGCGATGCCGTCCATCATGGCGGGTATCAACCAGGCGCTGATGCTGAGTCTGTCGATGGTGGTGATCGCCTCGATGATTGCCGTCGGGGGCCTCGGCCAGATGGTGCTACGCGGCATCGGGCGCCTGGACATGGGGCTGGCCACCGTCGGCGGCCTGGGCATCGTGCTGCTGGCGATCGTGCTCGATCGCATCACGCAGGCCATGGGCGAGCCCCGGCGCGGCGGCCAACGCTGGTGGCATAGCGGGCCGCTCAGCCTGCTGCTGCGCAAACCTTCAAAACCATAGCTGCCAGCGCTTGATACAAAAGCGTTACAGCCATATTTCATTCAAATTTTCACCCGCAAGGAGCATCTCATGCATCATCTCTCTCCCCTACGCCGCCTGCTGATTCTGGCCACTGCGGCCAGCACCTTTGCCGTGGCTGCTGCTGCCGCCACCGACCTGCCCGGCAAAGGCGTCAAGGTCTTGCCACTCAAGAGCTCGATCGCCGAGGAAACCTTCCAGACCCTGCTGGTGATGAAGGCACTCACGGCGCTGGGCTACGACGTGCAGCCGATCAAGGAGGTGGAATACCCCACCGCGCACATCGCCATCGGCAACGGCGACGCGACGTTTCTCGCCGATCACTGGAACCCGCTGCACGCCGACTACTACAAGAACGCCGGTGGCGACGCCAAGCTCTACCGCCAGGGCATCTTCTCGCCCAATGCCGCGCAGGGCTATCTGATCGACAAGAAGACCGCGGACAAATACCACATCACCAACATCGGCCAGCTCAAGGACCCCAAGCTCGCCAAGCTGTTTGACAGCGACGGCGACGGCAAGGCGGATCTGACCGGCTGCAACCCCGGCTGGGGTTGCGAAGCGGTGATCGAGCATCAGCTCACCGCATTTGATCTGCGCAAGACGGTGACGCACCAGCAGGGCAGCTACTCGGCGCTGATCGCCGACACCATCACGCGCTTCAAGGCGGGCAAGCCGGTGCTCTACTACACGTGGACGCCCTACTGGGTCAGCAACGAGCTCAAGCCCGGCCAGGACGTGGTCTGGCTGGAGGTGCCGTTTTCCTCGCTGCCCGGCGAACAGAAGGACATCGACACCAAGCTGCCCAACGGCAAGAACTACGGCTTCGTCGTGAACAACCAGCAGATCGTCGCCAACAAGGCCTTCACCGATGCCCACCCTGACACCGCCGTGCTGTTCAAGGAAATGCAATTGCCGATCGCCGACATCAACGCGCAGAACTATTTGATGAGCCAGGGCCAGAACAAGGCCGCTGACATCGAGCGCCACGCCGACCAGTGGATCAAGGCACACCAGCAGACCTGGGACGGCTGGCTGGCAAAGGCGCGCGCGGCGGCGCAATAACCCGCCCGCAGCACCGTTTTTCTACAAAAGAAGGAATTTTTCATGCACACGCACAGCAGCATTTTGCGCGCACTCGCACCCTGCGCGGCAGCACTTCTGCTCGGCCTGCCCAGCGCCGCATCGGCCCAATCACAGCTCCAGCTCAGCGGCTTTCTGGATGTCGGCATCTACCACGGCTTTGACCGCGCCACGCATGTCGGCACCATCCAGCGCAGCAATGTCGCGCTGTCGGGTAGTGAAGACCTGGGCGGCGGCCTGAAGGCGGGCTTTCGCTTCAGCTCGCGCTTTGAAATGGGCACCGGTGCCATTGAGGGTGATGGCGCCAAGCCCTTCTGGCACGATGAATCCACCGTCGGCCTCGCCGGTAGCTGGGGCAGCCTGCGTATGGGCCGCGCCCTGACCGCGTTGTGGGCCTACGACTGGGAGTTTGACCCCTGGGCCAACTTCAACCGCATCGCCTCGCCCGCCTGGTACTACTGGCACGCCCTGGCGCCGACGGACCGGGTGAGCAACAACGGCAGTGCCGAATACGGTCGCATGAACAACGGATTTTTCTACGATTCGCCCGCATTTTCGGGTGTGACCGTGCACCTGAGCGCCACCCCCGACCGCACCATGGCGCCGGGCAGCCAGGGGCGCGGGTATTCGGCAGCCATGCGCTACCACGCAGGACCCATCGCAGCCATGCTGGCGCATGAGCGCAACGGCAGCGGCGACAGAGTCACCTTCCTTGGCGGCAAATACGCTGCCGGTGCCTTTGCCGCAATGGTTGCGCTGGATTACTCGCGCACCGGCGGTGGCGCTGCCAGCGCTCGCGCCCTCACATTGGGCGCCACCTACGCCGTGGGCGTCACGACGCTCAAAGCCGGTTACGGCCGCCAGCGCACGGGTGGCGTCACCCACCAGTTTGCCTCGCTGGGTGCGGACTACGCGCTGTCCAAACGCAGCACCGCGTATGTGAGCCTGGGCCACCAGAAGCCGTCCGGTGCTCGTTCAGCAACCGCCTTTGGCGTTGGTCTGTCGCACGCGTTCTGATGCAGTTGAGCGCACTGCCCCTTATTCAACCCAAGGAACCCACCCTAATGTTTCAATGGTTCTCCCACCTGTGTCGTTCGTACTTGCTTGCACTGGTTGCCACCTTGTGTCTGCTGCCCATTCAAGCCCATGCCGCAAGTTACGTAAGTGTCAAAGGTGCCACCGTGAACGTGCGCGCACAGCCCAGCACCCGCGCTGCCGTGCAGTGGCAACTCGACCGCGGCTACCCGTTGCGCGTGCTGCAAAAGAAAGGGAAGTGGTTGCAGGTGGCCGACTACGAAGCCACGCTGGGCTGGCTCTTCGCGCCACTCACCAGCACCACGCCGCACCGCATCGTGACCGCGCCCAAGGCGCGTTTGCGGGCCGGGCCGGGAACCAGGCACCGCATCCTGACCACGCTGCAGCAAGGCGAGATCCTGCGCACGCTGGAGACCCGCAAGGGTTGGGCACTGGTACGAATCGCCAGTGGCACACAGGGTTGGATAGCGCGCAGCCTGACCTGGGGCTGGTAAGCATGGCGGCTTGTCGTCCAACTCGCGAAGGAAAACCAAAGGGCGCCACTGGCGCCCTTTCCATCGTGCTTCAAGCCCGGTGCCGATCAGCCAGCAGCCACCGTATTGCGCAGGCGGATATGCAGCTCGCGCAGCTGCTTTTCATCGACCGGCGACGGCGCCTGCGTGAGCAAGTCCTGTGCACGCTGGGTTTTGGGGAAGGCGATCACGTCGCGGATGGATTCGGCACCGGTCATCAAGGTGATCAGGCGATCCAGGCCGAAGGCCAAGCCACCATGCGGCGGCGCGCCGTATTGCAAGGCGTCGAGCAAATAGCCGAACTTGGCACGCTGGTCTTCGGGGCCGATGTTGAGCGCAGCGAACACCTTGGCCTGGACGTCGGCGCGGTGGATACGTACCGAGCCGCCGCCCAGCTCCCAACCGTTCAAGACCATGTCGTAGGCCTTGGCAACGCAGGCGCCGGGGTCGGTGTCCATGAGGTTCTCGTGCCCGTCCTTCGGTGAAGTGAATGGGTGGTGCACCGCCACCCAACGGTTTTCTTCATCATCTCGCTCGAACATCGGGAAGTCGACCACCCACAGCGGTGCCCAGCAGTTTTCAAACAAGCCATGCTGGCGGCCGAATTCGCTCAAACCGACCTTCAGGCGCAGCGCACCGATGGAGTCGTTGACGATTTTTGCCTTGTCGGCGCCAAAGAAAATCAGATCGCCATCGTGCGCCCCGGTGCGCTTCAGGATTTCGGCGATCGCCGCGTCGTGCAGGTTCTTGACGATGGGCGATTGCAGCCCGTCCCTGCCCTTGGCCGCCTCGTTGACCTTGATCCAGGCCAGGCCCTTGGCGCCGTAGATCTTGACGAAATCGGTGTAGCTGTCGATCTCGCCACGAGAGATATGTGCCCCCCCAGGCACACGCAGCGCAACCACGCGGCCACCGGGTGTGGTCGCGGGCGTGGAAAACACCTTGAAGTCCACATCGGCCATGACATCCGTCAACTCGGTGAATTCCAGCTTCACGCGCAGGTCGGGCTTGTCCGAGCCAAAGCGCGCCATCGCCTGTGCGTACGGCATCACCGGGAACTCGCCCAGGTCCACCTTCAGCTGCTGCTGGAACACTTCCGTGATCAAACGCTGGAAAATGCCGCGGATTTCCTCTTCGTTCAGAAACGAGGTTTCGCAATCGATCTGCGTGAACTCGGGCTGGCGGTCGGCGCGCAGGTCTTCGTCGCGAAAGCACTTGGTGATCTGGTAGTAGCGGTCGTAGCCAGCCACCATCAGCATCTGCTTGTACAGCTGGGGCGACTGCGGCAGCGCGAAGAACTGGCCGTCGTGCACGCGGCTGGGGACCAGGTAATCGCGCGCGCCTTCGGGCGTGCTCTTGCCCAGCATGGGGGTTTCGATGTCGATGAAGCCTTCCTTGTCGAGGAAATTGCGTACCTGCAGCGCAGTGCGGTAGCGCAGCATCATGTTGCGCTGCATCACCGGGCGTCGCAGGTCCATCACGCGGTGCGTGAGGCGCGTGGTCTCCGACAGGTTGTCGTCGTCCATCTGGAACGGCGGCGTGACCGAAGGGTTGAGCACCACGAGTTCATGGCACAGGATTTCGATCTGGCCGCTGGTGAGCTTGTCATTCGTCGTTCCCTCAGGGCGCGCGCGCACCAGACCCTCGACCTGCAGGCAGAATTCATTGCGCAAGCCCTCGGCGGTCTTGAACATCTCGGGGCGATCGGGATCACACACCACCTGCACATAACCTTCGCGGTCACGCAAGTCAATGAAGATCACGCCGCCATGGTCACGGCGGCGATTCACCCACCCGCAAAGGGTGACGGTCTGCCCCATCAGGGCTTCGGTCACGAGACCGCAGTAACTGGTACGCATGGACATGGCTGGTTCTTCCTGCGCCCTCGCAGGGCGCCACTTCGGTTCAAGGGTGCAACTGGCTGTCGGCCTGCACCGGATCATGGGGGGCAACGACGCCCATGGAAACAATGTACTTGAGCGCTTCGTCGATGCTCATCTCGAGCTCGATGCAGTCGCTCTTGCGCATGAGGACGAAATAGCCGCTGGTCGGGTTGGGCGTTGTCGGCACGTAGACGCTGACGAATTCGTCGCGCAGATAGCCCGCCACCTCGCCACTGGGGCTGCCGGTGACAAACGCCACCGTCCACATCCCGTCGCGCGGCCATTGCACCAGCACGGCGGTGCGAAAGGCGTTGCCGCTCTCGGAAAACAGCGTGTCCGAGACCTGCTTCACGCTGGAATAGATCGAGCGCACCACCGGAATGCGGCTGACCAGCGCATCCCCCAGGGCGACGAGCTTGCGCCCGAAGAAGTTGCTCGCGATAGCGCCGACGATCAAGAGGATGAGCAGCGTGAGCAGCACGCCAAAGCCCGGGACGTGAAAACCCAGCAACTTGTCCGGCTGCCAACCGGCCGGCAGAATTTCCAGCGTCTGATCCAGCAAACCCACCACCCAGGACAGTACCCAGGCGGTAATGATCAACGGAACAATGACCAGCAGGCCGGCGAACAGCCACTTGCGCAAAGCAGCCATTCAAGCCTCGGAAGTGGCTTTTGCGCTTGCTGGTGCTGCCGCAGGCGCTTCGGTTTTTGCAGTTTCCGGCGCTTTCGTTGCTGCAGCAGCTTCGGCCGGGGCGGCAGATGGCGCGCCATCTGCCTTGGGGGCACTGCTCTTGCGGCCGCTGAAATCCGTCTCGTACCAGCCCGAACCCTTGAGCTGAAAACCGGCCGCCGTCAGCTGCTTGACGTAGGTTTCCTGCCCGCACTCCGGGCAATGCGTGAGCGGGACATCCGACATTTTCTGCAGCACATCCTGGGCATGGCCACAATGGCTGCAGCGGTAGGCGTAAATAGGCATTTTGGGCAGCGCGAATTTCTTGCAAAGCCCACGATTATAGGTAGCGGGCCAAAGCCGGCGCCGCAGCGCAGCGGTTCAGACCGCCGCCGTTTCGTAATGGTGCGTGCGCCCCTTTTGATCGGCGATGAACTGCGGCAGAAGCGAGCCGCTCAGCATGCCGACGAACGAAGCGATCAAGCCCGCAAGCTGCTGCGGAAAAGCCTCGCTCAACACCGGGCTCGCGACAAACCACAGCCACACCACCAGCCCCAGCACCACCGCCAGCAGCGCGCCCTGCGTGGTCGCGCGCTTCCAGTACACGCCCATCAAGAGCGGCACGAAGGCCCCGACCAGCGGCACCTGGTAGGCGCCCGAGACCAGCTCATAGATCGACGAGCCTTCCATGGTGATCGAATACACCAGCACGCAGATGGTGAACACCAACACACTCACGCGCATGGCCTTCAGCGTCTGCTCGTCGCTCATGCCGGGCTTGAGATTGCGCAGGATGTTCTCGACGAAGGTGGTGGACGGCGCGAGCATGGTGGCCGAGGCGGTGGACATGATGGCCGAGAGCAGCGCGCCGAAGAACGCCACCTGCAGCACCACCGGCATGTGCGTCATCACCAGCGTGGGCAGCACCTTTTGCGGGTCATCCTCCAGCAGCCCGGCGGTGCCCGGCAGCACCAGCAGCGCCGCCATCACGACGAACATCGGCACGAAGGCAAACGCGATGTAGAGCAGTCCGCCGATCACCGGGCCGCTGCGCGCGGTGCTCGCGTTGTTGGACGACATCACGCGCTGGAACACGTCCTGCTGCGGGATCGAGCCCAGCATCATGGTGATCGCCGCGGCGAAGAAAAACGTCCACTCCTTGGCACCACCGGTCGGGAAGAAGCGCAGCTTGCCGTCCGTCGCCGCGTGCGAGATCACGCGCTCGGCGCCGCCCGCCATGTCGGCCGCGTACCAGGCGATCGCCACGAGGCCGAGCACGATCACGATCATCTGCACGAAATCCGTCACCGCCACCGACCACATGCCGCCGTACAGCGTATAGATCAGCACCACGGCCGTGCCAATCACCATGCCCCACGCGAGCGGGATCGCGCCGTCGCTCAGGATGTTGAACACCAGCCCCAGCGCGGTGATCTGCGCGCCCACCCAGCCCAGGTAGCTCAGAATGATGATGCTTGAGCACAGCACCTCCACCACGCGCCCGAAGCGGCGGCGGTAGTAGTCGCCGATGGTGATGATGTTCATCGCGTACAGCTTGCGCGCGAAGAACAGGCCCACCAGCACCAGGCACATGCCGGCGCCAAACGGGTCTTCCACCGTGCCGCTCAGGCCCTCCTTGACAAACTGGCCGGGCGCGCCGAGCACGCTCTCGGAACCGAACCAGGTGGCGAAGGTGGTGGCGATCACCACCGCCAGCGGCAGGCTGCGCCCGGCCACCGCGTAATCAGCGGTGTTCTTCACGCGCCGGGCAGCCAGCAGGCCGATGGCTATGGATACCAGCAGATACAGGACGATGAAGGTCACCAGCACGGGCGGCTCTCCGGGAAACAGGGGCTGAAATTGGCGACGCGCATTATCCGGGCAAGCCGCCGTGAGGTGCGCTCACCGCAGGTTTTGCGCTGTATTTACAACACCCGGATGCGGATCACGAGCTGCACCACGATGAGACCCAGCACGAAGCCCAGGCCAGAATAAAGCAGGCCCTGCAGCAGACGGTTGGTACGTTTCTGTTCAGCAAGCAATTGGCGCAGGGGCTCGGACTGCGTTGGCTGCGGCTGGCTCAGATAGCCGTGCAGCAGACGCGGCAATTGCGGCAGCATCTTGGCGTAATGCGGCCCCTGGGCCTGCAGTTCGCTCCACAAGCGCTTGGGGCCGAGCTGCTCCAGCATCCATTGCTCCAGAAACGGCTTGGCGGTGCTCCACAGGTCCAGATCAGGATCGAGCTGGCGCCCCAGGCCTTCGATGTTGAGCAGGGTTTTTTGCAACAGCACGAGCTGCGGCTGAATCTCGACATTGAAGCGCCGAGAAGTCTGAAACAGGCGCAGCAGCACCATGCCGAGCGAAATTTCCTTCAAAGGCCGATCAAAGTACGGCTCGCAGACCGTGCGAATCGCGCCTTCGAGTTCGTTCACGCGCGTATCGGCCGGCACCCAGCCGCTTTCCACATGCAGCTCGGCGACGCGCTTGTAGTCGCGGCGGAAAAACGCGGTGAAGTTTTGCGCCAGGTATTCCTTGTCCACCTCGGTGAGTGAACCGACGATGCCGAAATCCAGCGAGATGTAGCGTCCGAAGGTTTCCGGCTGCGTGCTCACCATGATGTTGCCCGGATGCATGTCGGCGTGGAAAAAACCGTCGCGAAACACCTGGGTGAAGAAAATCGTCACGCCATCGCGCGCCAGCCTGGGCACATCCACGCCAGTGTCGCGCAAGGTATCGATCTGGCTGATCGGCACGCCCTGCATGCGCTGCATCACCATCACGTCGCTGTGGCACCAATCCCAGAACACCTCGGGAATCAGCACCAGATCCAGCCCCGCCATGTTGCGCCGCAGTTGCGCCGCGTTGGCCGCTTCGCGCACCAGGTCGAGCTCATCGTGCAAATAATTGTCAAACTCGCTCACCACCTCGCGCGGCTTGAGGCGTTTTCCATCGGCCGAGAGCCGGCTGACCCAGCCCGCCACCATGTGCATCAGCGCCAAGTCTTTCTCGATCGCCGCGAGCATACCCGGTCGCAGCACCTTGACGGCTACTTCGCGCTCCTGTCCCTCGCGATCGCGGATGACGGCGAAATGCACCTGGGCGATCGACGCACTGGCCACCGGCGTGCGGTCAAACGAGACAAAAATCTCGTCCAGAGGCTTGCGGAAAGACCGCTCGATCGTGGCCACCGCCACCTCGGGGTCAAACGGTGGCACGCGATCCTGCAGCAGCGCCAGTTCGTCGGCAATATCAGGCGGCATCAAGTCGCGGCGCGTGGAGAGCACCTGGCCAAACTTGACGAAGATGGGCCCGAGCTCTTCCAGCGCCTCACGCAAACGCTGGCCACGCGGCGCATCCAGCTGCCGCCCGAAGGTCAGCAGCCGCGTCAGGGCACGTATCCAAGGCCGCGAGAAGCCCGAGAGCACCAGCTCATCGAGGCCGTGGCGCAGCGCCACCCAGCAGATGGCAATTCCGCGAAAAAAACGGTTCATGAATAAAGGTGGTCGGTCGACCCGCGCCGCCCCGCAAAGCCGTGCAGCGCCACCAGTACACGGCGCACGCCCATGCTGATGAAATGGGCCGGGGCATCGCCAACGATGCGCGCCAGATCTTCCTCGATGTCCCAGCGCAGGTTCTCGGCGAGCCAATGGATGTCGCTGGCCAACTGCACGTCACCCTCGATGTGCACTTGTGGCGCGTCGCCGGCCAGCGCCGAGCGCGCCAGATCGATCGGCGAGCCCTGCAGCAGCTCGGCACGCAGATCGGCATCCGCCTGCGCAGGGGCCACGTCCAGCAAGCCTGCCGGGGTCATCTGCAACGCCACGACAAACTGGCGCCACTGCACGCGCGCCACACGGCCGCTGTGGCGCGCCAGGCGTTCCATGGCCTGCGGCTCCTGCATCAGAACGTGGTTGAGCAGCAGCACCAGACGATGCTGCACGCCCTGCACCAGCCATTGCGGCGGCTGCGGTGGGCCGGGCAGACGGCTCGCGAGGTCTTGCACAAAAGAAAAAGGGGACCGTGAATTCATGGTCCCCGATTATTCCCTGAATGCAGCTTATTGCAGCGCCTGCAGCCCCGCGACCAACCAGCCGCTCTTGCCATCCTTGGGCTTGGTCATGTTCCAGACCTCGCGGAAGGGGCTGGGGCCGGCCGAGGTTTCTTCCCGGATCATGCCCGAGAACTCCACGCTGGCCAGGTACTCGCCGTCGAGCTCTTCAATGCCCAGCAACTGCGCCTCCAGCATCAGCACATCGGTCTGGTTGGGCTCGGCCGCGCCGCGCTGCTGCTCACGCTCCTTGAGCTGCGAGCGCACCTGATCCAGCATGCCGTCGGTCATCATGGAGCGCAAGGTATCCACGTCCGACTTGTCCCAAGCCGATTGCAGCGTGGTGAAGTTGCGCTTGGCCGCTTGCAGAAAGCCTTCGGTATCAAACCCGGCCGGCACGCCCCAGCCCTGGGCACCTGCCAGCGCAGACCCTATGGTCACGCCACCGCCTGCGGCCGCGGGCACGCTGTCGAAATCCACGCGCGAATCTTCCCAGGGGCGGGCCGATGCATCATTGCCCACCTTGGCCGGGTTGTACTGGCGCGCGGCGTTCACCGGGGTGGCCGGCGTTGCTCCCGCGCCCTGAAACGCAAATGGCGACGCTGCCCCCTGGGCGGACTGCTTGGGCCGCATCACCATGCGCAGCACCACGAAGGCCACCAGGACCAGCAACGCAATCAGCAGAAACTGCCCGAACTCGGCACCCAGGCCCAGCGAGCTGGCAAGCCACGCCAGACCCAAGCCCGCGGCCAGGCCGCCCAGCATGCCGGCCCAAGGCTTGCGCGTTGCCGCACCCGCGGCGTTCGCCGCGCCGGCCTGCTTGGCGCTGGTCGCATTGCTGGCCGCATTGGGGGTTGCGCTGGGCGCCGGCGTCGGCGCACGGGCGGCATCGCGCTGCGTCACATTGGCCGATTGCCGGCCGGCCGAGCGCCCGCCACCCAATCGTGCTGCCTCTGCGTCGGCGTACACCAGCGTAAGCAGCGTCACCAGGACCACAGACCACAGATTTTTCATCGTTTCCTCATTGGTTGCGTTGATTGAAACAAAACATCAGCACTTCACACCGACATGCAAGGCGACGACGCCTCCTGTCATGTTGTGAAAATCCACATGCCCGAAACCCTGACGCTGCATCAGCGCCTTTAGTTCCACCTGGCCCGGGTGCATGCGTATCGATTCTGCAAGATAACGGTAACTGTCTGCATCACCTGCCACCCATTCCCCTAAACGCGGCAGCACCTGAAAGGAATACAGGTCGTAGAATTTTTTCAAGGGCGCGGCCACCTTGGAGAACTCCAGCACCAGCAGACGCCCGCGATTTTTGAGCACGCGCGCCATCTCGGCGATGGCCTTGTCCTTGCGCGTCATGTTGCGCAGGCCGAACGCCACGCTCACCAGATCGAAATGGCCATCGGGGAACGGCAGCTGTTCGGCATCGCAGACCACGGTGGGCAGCACGATGCCGCGGTTGATGAGCCGGTCACGCCCGGTGCGCAGCATGGCCTCGTTGATGTCGGTGTGCACGACTTCGCCGCTGGCGCCCACCTTCTTGGAGAATGCCAGCGCCAGGTCGCCCGTGCCGCCGGCGATATCGAGCACCCGGTCGCCCTCGCGCAGGTTGGCCACCATGACGGTGTACGCCTTCCAGACCCGATGCAGCCCCCCGGACATCAGGTCGTTCATCAAGTCGTAGCGTGGCGCAACCGAATCGAAAACGCCGCGCACACGCTGCGCCTTGTCGCGCTCATCCACTGTCTGAAATCCGAAATGCGTCGCTGTCATGACGCAATCGTAGGCGAGACGCGCTCACCCGGCGGCATCACCCTCGGGTAGCCCTCGGAAATCTGTCGCTATTTGGTTGAATTCAAGTTGTAACAGCGGTACGACTCATCAGCCGCTGCAGCCGCAACTGCCCTCGCCGCAGTTCTCATCCGCACTGGCGTGGGCCTTCTTCTTGGTGATCGTCGTGGCAGGCTTGCGCCCCATGGCGGTATCGCGGTTGGCGCCGGCCGCCTCCAGCCGCGAGAGGTAGTCGTTCCAGAGTTCATCCTGGTCGTGCCCGAGCTTGTACAGCAGGCTCCAGGTGAACAAACCACTGTTGTGCCCGTCCGAGAACGTCGGGCGCACGGCGTAGTTGCCCATGGGCTCAAGCTCGGTGATCGTCACTTCGCGCTTGCCGGTCTGCAGCACCTCCTGGCCCGGGCCATGGCCGCTGACTTCGGCTGACGGTGAATACACGCGCATCAGCTCGAACGGAATGCGATAGCGTTCGCCGCTGGAAAACGCGACCTCCATCGTGCGCGAGGTTTCATGCAGGGTGATTGCCGTCGGAACCGGCGCGGCGATAGGCTGTTCAGTCATGGCGTTGCAACATCAATTCAAATACCAAACAAGGGCTTTGCGCTTGTGCAGAAAGCGTCAATAGCTACTATTTTGATTGCGCAACAGCCCAGTTTTCGAGTCGTGCGCGCAAGGCATCATGCACCAGTGCCTGCTGCTGCGCCAAGGCCGCAATGCGCACAGTGTCTTGCGCGCGCCGCGGCGCTGCCCAGACGGCATCGGGGAAGTGGCTGTCCCAGTCAAAGCGCGCGATCACATGCCAATGCAGGTGCGCCACCTGGTTGCCCAGCGCCGCGAGGTTGATCTTGGAAGGCGCAAGCCGCTCGCGCAGCACCTGCTCCACCCATGCCACAGCCTGCAGGCAATGCACCCTTTCCTCGCTCGAAAGATCGGTGAACTCCGCCACATGCGCGTTCCAGACCACGCGGTAGAACGCTGGAAAAGCGGCTTCACTCGCCTGGATCACCCGCAGCCGCGCGCCACGCCAGACGAGCTGGCCGCCATCCGTCGCGCACAGCGGGCAGTGCATCCGGGTTCAGCGTCCGGGTTCAGAACAGCACTCGGGTGCGGATGGTGCCGTTGACCTTGGCGAGCTTTTCCAGCGCCATGTCCGACGAGCGCGCATCCAGGTCGACGACGACGTAGCCGACGTTGTCGCGCGTTTGCAGGAACTGGGCAGAAATGTTCGCCTCGCCATCCGAGAGAATGCGGTTGATCTCGGACATCACGCCCGGGATGTTGCGGTGGATGTGCAGCAGGCGGTGCTTGCCCGGGTGCGCAGGCAGAGCCACTTCGGGCAGATTGACCGAACTTGTTGACGTTCCGGTATCGCTGTAGGTGATGAGCTTGTGCGCCACTTCGAGACCGATGTTGGCCTGCGCCTCCAGCGTCGAGCCGCCGATGTGCGGCGTGAGGATCACGTTGTCCAGCCCGCGCAGCGGCGAGACGAACTCATCCTTGGTGCTCTTGGGCTCGACCGGAAAGACGTCCACCGCCGCACCGATGATGCGCCCGGCCTTGATCGCGTCGGCCAGCGGCTCGATCTCGACCACCGTGCCGCGCGAGGCGTTGATCAGAATGCTGCCCGGCTTCATCTGCGCGATCTGCGCCGCACCCATCATCCATTTCGTGGACGGCAGTTGCGGCACGTGCAGACTGACGATGTCGGACTGCTCCAGCAGCGCCTTCAGCGATTCGACCTGGTGCGCATTGCCCAGCGGCAGCTTGGCGATCACGTCGTGAAAGATCACGTGCATGCCAAGGCTCTCGGCCAGCACCGACAGCTGCGAGCCGATCGCGCCGTAGCCGACGATGCCCAGCGTCTTGCCGCGCGCCTCATGAGAATTCTCCGCGCTCTTGAGCCAGCCGCCGCGATGCGCCGCGGCGTTCCTCGCTGGAATGCCGCGCAGCAGCAGGATGGCCTCGGCCAGCACCAGCTCGGCGACCGAGCGGGTGTTGGAATACGGCGCATTGAAGACCGCAATGCCCTTCTCGCGCGCGGTGTTCAGATCGACCTGGTTGGTGCCTATGCAAAAGCACCCGATGGCCACCAGCTTGTGCGCGTGCTGGAGTACCTCGCCGGTGAGCTGGGTGCGCGAACGCACGCCGATGAAGTGCACGTCGGCGATCTTGTCCAGCAGCTCCTGGCCTTCGAGCGCGCGCGGCAGCAGCTCCACGTTGGTGTAGCCGGCAGCATGCAATGCGTCAACAGCGCATTCGTGGATGCCTTCCAGCAGCAGAAACTTGATCTTGTTCTTGTCCAGGGAGGTTTTGGGCATGGCGCGGGTCTCGAAAAAAATGCAAGCCTGCAAAAACGCAGGCTCTACGGGATAACCCCGATGATTGTGCACTGCACAAAACCCCGGAGCAAACAGGGTGAATTGTGCACCCGATGCACACACCCGCTTCTGCGCATCCGGTGTCAGAATGCCGGCATGAGCCCTTCCGCCCTTCCCGCCTGGCCTTATCCCTTCTGGATTGCCCATCGCGGAGCAGGCAAGCTGGCGCCGGAAAACACGCTGGCGGCGTTTCGGCTCGGGGCCAGCCACGGCTGGCGCATGTTCGAATGTGACGCCAAGCTCAGCCAGGATGGTGTGCTGTTTCTGCTGCACGACGACAGCCTGGAGCGCACCAGCAACGGCCAGGGGATGGCAGGTGACCAAGCTTGGGCAGCGCTCTCGCAGCTCGACGCCGGCGCCTGGCATTCACGCCGCTACGCGGGCGAGCCACTGCTCACGCTGGAGCGCCTGGCGCATTGGTGTCTGGCCAATCACCTGCGGCTGAACCTGGAGATCAAACCCGGCACAGGCGCCGATGTCGCCACCGGCGCGGCCGTGGCGCAGGCGGTGGCGCGGCTGTGGCAGGGGCAGCCCGTCGTGCCGCTGCTGAGTTCATTTTCCAGCGCCGCGCTGGATGCCGCCCGCAGGACCGCCCCGGCGCTGCCGCGCGCCCTGCTGCTGGAAGCCCTGCCACCCGACTGGCTGACCCAGGCACGCACGCTGGACTGCATGGCCGTGGTGGCCGAGCACCGCTGCTGGAATGCCGAAACCGTGGGGGCCGCCCACGCTGCCGGCTTGCGCACCCTGAGCTACACCGTCAACGATGCGGCCGAAGCCGACCGGCTGATGGCGCTAGGCACCGACGGCATCATCACCGACCGTGTGGATTTTTTCAGCCCGGCAGCGTAATCAGCGCCAGGCGCGCAGCCAGAGCCAGTGCGCGCTCGCGGTCGCAAGCACCAACACGCCATAGGTCAGCATCTGGCCATCGCTACCCAGCAGCAGCACACCGCCTGCCAGAACCACACAGCCAACTACAAAAAGCAGAGCTATTGACGCAATCCAGCCGTGCGCTACAGCGATTTTTCGCATGAACAATTGGCTGCCTGCCACCTGCAGCAGCGCCAGCACCAGTGCCGGTACGCAGAAATTCAGCAGGTGATTGATGGCGGTCAAAAAGCTCATGGGCGACACAACGCGGTACAAATTTTATAATCCACTCCCATGGCAGTCTGGGCCTTGGGCATCAACCATCAAACCGCACCGCTGGATCTGCGAGGCCGCTTTGCCTTCGCGCTCGACCGGATCGCGCCCACGCTGCAGGGGCTGCGCCAGTCGTTCAGCAGCGCAGGCGCGCCGCACAGCGCCGTCGAGTCCGCCATCCTCTCCACCTGCAACCGTACCGAGGTCTATTGCGCGGCGGAGCATGCGGCGCTGGACCACACGCTGCAATGGCTGGCGCACAGTGGCGGCATCAGCGCCCAGCAACTGCGCCCGCACGCCTACCTGCTGCAGGGTGACGGTGCGGCGCGCCATGCCTTTCGCGTCGCCAGCGGGCTCGATTCCATGGTGCTGGGCGAGGCGCAGATCCTCGGCCAGATGAAGAACGCGGTGCGCGCTGCCGAAGGTGCGGGCGCGCTCGGCAGCACGCTCAACCAGCTCTTTCAGCGCAGTTTTGCCGTGGCCAAGGAGGTGCGCACCAGCACCGATATCGGCGCGCACAGCATCAGCATGGCGGCGGCGGCGGTGCGCCTGGCAGGTCAACTGTTTGAAGATCTGGGCCAGATCCGCGTGCTGTTCGTGGGCGCGGGCGAGATGATCGAGCTCTGCGCCACCCACTTTGCCGCCCGCAATCCGCGCCAGATGGTGATTGCCAACCGCACGCTGGAGCGCGGCGAAAAGCTGGCCATGCGCCTGGATGCCAGCGTGATGCGCCTGGCCGAGCTGCCCGAGCATTTGCACGAGTTCGACGCCGTCATCAGCTGCACCGCCAGCACCCTGCCCATCATTGGCCTGGGCGCCGTGGAGCGCGCACTGAGAAAACGCCGTCACCGCCCGATTTTCATGGTCGATCTGGCCGTGCCGCGCGACATCGAGCCCGAAGTCAAGCAACTGGCCGACATCTACCTCTACACCGTCGATGACCTCGCCAGCGTGGTCCAGACCGGCCAGGCCCAGCGCGAAGCCGCCGTACAACAGGCCGAGGCGATCATCGATGCGGGCGTGCAGAACTTCATGCACTGGATGGACCAGCGCGACCCGGCGGGCGGTGTCGTGCCCCTGATCCAGCAGCTCAACAGCCAGGCCGACGATTGGCGCACGCAGGAAATCGCCCGCGCGAAAAAGCTGCTGGCCAAGGGGCAGGACATCGACAGCGTGCTCGAGGCCCTCTCGCGCGGTCTCACGCAGAAGATGCTGCACGGCGCCATGGCCGAGCTGCATGCGGGTGACGTGCAAACGCGCACGCAGACCGCCGATACCGTCTCGCGGCTGTTCCTGCGCTCCGCCCGCAGCCACCGCGAGCGTTAGCGGCTCAAGGCAAAATCCGCCTCCAGCGCTTGCCATACAAGCGCCTCTAGCTATCTTGCCGATAGCGAACTCTTTCTTTCCCGCATGAAACCCTTTCTCCGCCAGCAACTGCAGCGCCATGCAGAGCGCCTGAATGAACTCGATTTCCTGCTCTCGCGCGAAGACATCATGGGCGACATGGCGCAGTACCGCGTGCTCTCGCGCGAGCATGCCGAGGTGACCGCCGTCGCCAGCCGCTGGGCGCGCTACCGGCAGCGTGAGGCCGATATCGATGCCGCGCAGGCGCTGCTGCAAGACCCGGACATGGCCGAGATGGCGCAGGAAGAAATCAGCGGCGCCACCGCAGAGCTGGCGCGGCTGGACGACGAGCTGCAACGCCTGCTGCTGCCCAAGGACCCGGATGACGCGCGCAATGCCTTCCTTGAAATCCGCGCCGGGACCGGCGGTGATGAATCAGCACTCTTCGCCGCCGACCTTGCCCGCATGTACACCCGCTACGCCGCCACCGCCGGCTGGCGCGTGGAAGTCATGACTGAACACGAAAGCGAACTCGGCGGCTACAAGGAAGCCGTGCTGCGCATCGAGGGCGAGAACGCTTTCGGGCGCCTGCGCTTTGAATCCGGCGGCCACCGCGTGCAACGCGTGCCGGTGACGGAAACCCAGGGCCGCATCCACACCAGCGCCTGCACCGTCGCCGTCATGCCCGAGCCCGACGAACACGAGGCCATCACGCTCAACCCTGCCGAGCTGCGCATAGACACCTTCCGCGCCAGCGGCGCCGGTGGCCAGCACATCAACAAGACCGACTCGGCGGTGCGCGTGGTGCACCTGCCCACCGGCATCGTCGCCGAATGCCAGGACGGGCGCAGCCAGCACGCCAACAAGGCGCAGGCGCTGCGTGTGCTGCAGGCGCGGCTGCAGGAAAAGGAGCGCAGCGAACGCGCCACCAAGGAAGCCGCGCTGAGGAAGGGCCTGATCGGCAGCGGCGACCGGTCTGACCGCATCCGCACCTACAACTTCCCGCAGGGGCGGCTCACCGACCACCGCATCAACCTCACGCTCTACAAGCTGCAGATGGTGATGGACGGCGATCTGGGTGAGGTGCTCGACGCACTGCAGCACGCGCACGAGGCCGAATTGCTGGCGGAACTTGAAACCGCCCATGCCTGAAGCCACCCGCCTCCGGCGGCTGGACACTGCGCTCGCCTGGGCGCAGCAACAGGGCCTGCCGCGCTTGGAAGCCCAGATGCTGCTGCTGCACACGCTGGGCCGCAGCCCGCACGACCGCGCCTGGCTGCTGGCGCATGACGGCGAATCCTTGTCAGCCGCGGCATGGGATTCGTTTGAACGCCTGTGCCAGCGCCGGCTTGCCGGCGAACCTGTCGCCTATCTGACCGGCCACAAGGCTTTTTACGGTCTGGATCTGCAGATCAATGCGCAGGTGCTCGATCCGCGCCCGGATACCGAAACGCTGGTGGACTGGGCATTGGACGTGATGAAGGCACAGGCAAGGCCCAGCATCGTGGACCTCGGTACCGGCAGCGGCGCGATTGCCCTGGCTCTCAAGGCACAGCGCCCGGACAGCAGCATCACCGCCGTGGACGCCAGTCCGCAAGCGCTGCAAGTGGCGCGGCACAACGCGCAGCGGCTGAATTTGCCCATCACCTTGCACCAGGGCAACTGGCTTGAAGGGCTGGCGGGGCGCTTTGACCTCATCGCCAGCAATCCGCCCTACATCGCCGAAGACGACCCGCACCTCGCAGCGCTGCAGCACGAACCGCGCATGGCCCTGGCCAGCGGCCCGGACGGGCTGGACGCCATCCGCAGCATCATCACCCAAGCCCCTGCGCATCTGCACCCGGGTGGCTGGCTGCTGCTGGAACACGGCTACGCGCAGGCGCCAACCGTCTGCCAGCTGCTGCAGGTTGCCGGCTTCACGCAGGTACACAGCCGATCAGACCTCGCCGGCCACGCGCGCTGCAGCGGCGGGTGCTTTGCGCAGCCGCCAGAACGACAGGCGACGCCCTGCCCCGACGCGGCGGGGCTGCCGAATGCGCCGGATGGCACAAGGACATGAAGAAGATGAAATAATCTCCCTCTTCGTGCCCTTTTGTTTCAGGTATCCCATGAGCGACGTCCAGCAACGCATAGACCAACTGGTCAAGAACAACGACATCCTGCTTTTCATGAAGGGCGATGCCCAGTACCCGATGTGCGGCTTTTCCGGCCGTGCAGTGCAGATCCTCAAGGCTCTGGGCGTGGATCTGGACACCCTCAAGACCGTGAACGTGCTCGAAGACGAGGAAATCCGTCAGGGCGTGAAGGAATACAGCAACTGGCCGACGATTCCGCAGCTCTATGTCAAGGGCGAGCTCATTGGCGGCGCCGACATCATGATGGAAATGTACGAGTCGGGCGAGCTCAAGACCCTGCTCGCGCCGCAAGCCTGAACCGGCCACCACCAGCTACACATAGCGCAGCGCCTCAGGCGGACGGCACTGCGCCCACAGGTGAATTCCGGCCTCGCGCGCCAGTTGCAGCGCCAGGCCCGTGGGCGCGGAAACCGTTGCCAGCAGCCCGATATTCAGACGCGCGCATTTGCGCACCAGTTCATAGCTGGTGCGACTGCTCATCACCACAAAGCCCGGCTGCTGCAGGCGCCCGGTGCGCGCCAGCCGCCCGAGCAGCTTGTCCAGCGCGTTGTGGCGGCCCACATCCTCCAGCACATCTTGCAACTGCCCATCGGGCAGAGCCCAGCCGGCGGCGTGCAATGCACCCGCATGGGCATTGAGCCGCTGGCGTTCACGCAGCACGCCAAAGGGGCGCAACACCTCTGCCACGCCCACCGCATCGCGCCACGCCGGCGCCGGCATGGGCGCGGCACGCAGGTCCAGCGCCTGCAGGCTCTCGATGCCGCACAAGCCGCAGCCGGTGCGGCCGGCCAGCGTCCTGCGCTGCTGCTTGAGACGCTCGAAATGCCGCGGTGCAATCTCGATCTCCGCCACGCAGGCCGCCTCGGGCGTTCCGGCGCCATGCTGGCGCACCTCAATGCCGCGGCATTCGTCAGGACTGTCGATGATGCCTTCGCTGAGCGCAAAGCCGAGCGCGAAATCCTCCAAGTCCTGCGGTGTCGCCATCATCACCGCATGCGAGATGCCGTTGAACACCAGCGCGACCGGCACCTCGCTGGCCACCCAGACTTCACGACTTCCCGGCACTGCTGATCCGCCGCTGCCCATCCGCAGCGCCTGCACCGCCGCCAGCGGCTGAATCTGTGAGCGCGGCGTGTTGACCGCTGCTGTGAGACTGATGTCCATGCAAAATCCTGAAACTTCCTCGCCATCCATTGTGATCCAGCGCACCCGCGTACAACCACTGCCTTGCAGACACGCAGCATAAGCAATTACGTATTAACCCTAGTTGTTCAATGAACAAACCACCTTCACCATCAGGCGCAGGTGATGCCCTGTCGCTCGCCACCTTTTCAGGAGACCTTTCATGACACTTCCCCGAGTTCACAAACTGGTCCACTCTCTGGTCATCGCGGGACTGGCAACCATGGGCGCCGCCGCCTTCGCGCCCGCATCAGCCGACGAAACCTGCAACTCCTCCTACACCGCCAACCTGATCAAGGGGCAGGAAGACTTCGTCCATGTCTGGACCCTGGGCATCAAGGGCATGGGAGATGGCAACGACAAACTTGTCACCATAGACGCCAATCCCAAATCGAAAAATTACGGCAAGGTCATAGACAAAATTTCCCTGCCGGGCCGCGGCGAAGCGCACCACATGGGCTTCACCGATGACAGACGTTACTTGTGGGGCGGGCGGCTCGATGACAACAAGATCTTTGTCTTCGACCTGATCAACCCGGCCAAACCCAAGCTGATCAAGACCATCTCCAACATCGAATCCAGAACCGGTTTCGTCGGCCCCCATACCTTCTATGCCATGCCTGGTCGCATGCTGGTACAGGCCCTGTCCAACAACAAGGACCACGGCGGACAGACGGGCCTTGTGATGTTCAACAACAAGGGCGACATCGTGGATAGCTACCCCATGCCGACGACCGAAATCGGTGGCGTGAAGGGCGATGGCTACGGCTACGACATCGCCATCGACCCCGGCAAAAACGTCATGCTCACTTCCAGCTTCACCGGATGGAACAACTACATGATGGACTTCGGCAAGCTAGTCAAGGATCCGGAAGCCATGAAGCAGTTCGGCAGCACGATGGCCGTATGGGACGTGAAATCTATGAAGCCTACCCAGGTGCTCAGCGTGCCCGGTGCACCGCTGGAAATCCGCTGGTCTCTCAATCCCAACGACCACTGGGCCGTGACCGCTACCGCGCTCACCTCCAAAATCTGGCTCATCAAGCAGGACGCCAGCGGCCAATGGATCGCCAAGGACGTTGCCGACATCGGCGACCCTTCCAAGGTGCCGTTGCCCGTGGACATCAGCATCACCGCCGACGGCAAAGGCCTGTGGGTCAATACCTTCCTGGATGGCAAGACGCGCTACTTCGACATGACCGACCCGGAACACCCCAAGGAGACTTACTCCGTGACAACAGGTCCGCAGGTCAACATGGTGTCGCAAAGCTGGGATGGCAAGCGCGTCTACCTCACCTCCTCACTGCTCGCCAACTGGGACAAGAAAGGCAAGGACAACGAGCAAGTACTGCGCGCCTTTGACTGGGATGGGCAGAAGCTCACCGAGAAATTCGAGGTGGATTTTGCCGCACTCAAGCTCGGTCGCGCACATCACATGAAGTTCAGTGCCCGCCCGGCCGGCAAGACGCTGGCGCAAGTGGGCAACCTATCGGTCGCTCAGGCACCGCAACAGTAATGTTGGCTCGGCGCACACTTCTGGGCACAGCGGCGCTTGCTCCCTTGTGGGGGCAGGCCGCGAGCGACGCATCAAACCAGACATTGCGTGCCGCCCCCGTCGACATCAATGCGTTGCCGGCGCCCGGCACCTACAAGCTGGCGCGCATCAACAGCGCACCCACAGGCGCGGTGCTAGATACGCAGGCCCGCACGCACCAGCTCAATGCCTTACTGCGCGGGCGTATCAGCATTGTCTCTTTTATCTACACCTACTGCCGCGATCCCGAGGGCTGCCCGCAGGCTTGGGCAGCCCTGGAGCAGCTGCGCGACTCACTTGGCAAGGATGAGCTCCTTGCCAAGCGAGCCCAGATTGTCAGCATCAGTTTTGACCCATCGAATGACACGCCGCAGACCATGCGCTTGTTTGCGGGAGCGTACGCCACCGACCCACGCGTTCGCTGGCAATTTTTGACGACTGCATCCGTACCCGCCTTGTTGCCACTGCTCGATGGTTTTGGCCAGGACGTGAGCGTGGAAATGGGCACTGACGGCAAGCCTGCGCGTACGCTCAATCACTTGCTCAAACTCTTCCTGGTGGACGCCAGACTGCAGGTGCGCGAGATCTACAGCATCGCCACACTGGCGCCACAGGCGCTTTTGAACGACATGCAAACCCTGCGCATAGAGGAATCCCGGGCGTGAACCTGTACCGGCTGCTGGCCGCTCTTTGCGCATCGTGCGCCATCCTTGCAGCCGCTGCGCAGAAACCTGCCGCAGTGGGTTTGCCGCCGCTGGCCGCGCCGCCTGCTGCACAGGTGGCACTGGGCAAGAAACTTTTTTTCGACCGGCGCTTGTCCATCAATGGCACGCTCTCCTGCGCCATGTGTCATGTGCCTGAGCAGGCCTTCACGGTCAACGAAATTCGCACTGCGGTCGGCATGGAAGGGGTCAGCCTACGGCGCAGCGCACCTACGCTGCTGAACGTGGCTTATGCCACGTCAATGTTTCATGACGGGCGCGCAAAAACACTGGAAGACCAGGCGCTGCAGCCCCTGCTCGAAGATGACGAAATGGCCAACCCGGACATCGAAACGGTCATGCACCGGATCAATGCGATGAAGGAGTACCATGAACCGTACAAAAAAGCCTTTGGCAATACCCGCGCTACGCCAGAGCGCACAGCGCGTGCGCTGGCTGCCTACGAGCGCACCCTGATTGCCGCCAACAGTCCGTTTGATCGCTGGCACTACGGCAAAGACGCCAATGCCATGTCGGCGACGGCCCGGCGCGGATTTGTCCTTTTCGTAAAAAATGGCTGCGCCAGTTGCCACACGATGGGCGAAAAAAATGCCCTCTTCAGTGACGGGCAATTCCATAACACCGGGGTACAAGCGCGTACGGAAGCGCTCAACAAGCAAAGTGTGACCTACACCCTCGTGCCAGGCTTGCAGTCCACCATGGACCCCGAAACACTGGCGCGCATCAGCGTCCCCGACCAGGACGACCTCGGCCGCTACGAAGTTACCAAACAGCGCCGCGACCTGCGAGCGTTCAAGACACCCACTTTGCGCAACGTCAGTGTGACAGGGCCCTACATGCACGATGGCTCCCTGACCACGCTGGGTGACGTTCTCGATTTCTATGCGGCGGGTGGCATTCCGTCAGACAAGGCGCAAGACCCGTTGATCCAACCCTTTGCCATGGCTGCGCAAGACCGTGAGGATTTGCTTGCATTCCTGAATGCACTGACATCACCGGATGCCCGCACCTTCCCGCGCTAACGCTCTGCTTGGCGGTTCGCCTGCTTCCTGCATCGCGACAATGATCGAAAACCCCTGAACCATGCGCCTGAACGCAGATACCTCCCAGCGTGCCGTTATCCATTCGGCAGAGTTGCCCTGGCTCGCGTCCCCCTTGCCAGGCGTGGAGCGCCGCATGCTGGCGCGCGAGGGCGACGAAGTGGCCGTAGCCACCTCCCTGGTCCGCTACGCTCCGGGCTCACGGTTCTCACGGCATGCACATGAGCTGGGGGAGGAGTTCTTCGTGCTGGAAGGAGAGTTTTGCGACGAGTCAGGCAGCTACGGCGTAGGCACCTACGTGCGCAACCCACCAGGTTCCTCGCATGCGCCCTGGTCTGTCACTGGCTGTACCATTTTCGTGAAATTGCGACAGATGTTGACGCACGACCGGCAACGGGTGGTTGTCGATACGCGCAGCGCGCATTGGCAACCCGGTCTCGTCCCCGGTCTCAGCGTGATGCCTCTGGCCACGTTCGAGACACGCCACACGGCCCTGGTGCGCTGGTCGCCCGGAACCCACTTCCAAACGCATCGACATGCCGGCGGCGAGGAAATTCTGGTGCTTGCCGGCACTTTCGAGGACGAGCATGGCTGCTATCCTCAGGGCACCTGGCTGCGCAACCCGCATCTGAGCGAGCACCGCCCTTTCAGCACCCAAGGCTGCACCTTGCTGGTCAAGACCGGTCACCTGGCTCCAACCGAGGATGGCAGATCGGGTGCCGAAAGCCATTTGCACGCCGCACGCCACTGAACCCTATCCATTCAACGTCCAAAGGAACGCCCATGAAATCCCGCGCCGCCGTCGCCTTCAAGGCTGGAGAACCCCTGCAAATCGTCGAGATCGACGTCGCTCCGCCGCAAAGGGGCGAAGTGCTGATTCGCATCACCCACACCGGCGTCTGCCATACCGACGCCTTCACGCTCTCGGGCGATGATCCCGAAGGCGTCTTTCCCGCCGTGCTCGGCCATGAAGGCGCCGGCATCGTGGTCGAATGCGGCGAGGGTGTCAGCAGCGTCAAGCCCGGCGACCACGTGATTCCGCTGTACACCGCCGAATGTGGCGAATGCCTGTTCTGCAAGAGCGGCAAGACCAACCTGTGCACCGCCGTGCGCGCCACCCAGGGCAAGGGCCTGATGCCCGACGGCACCACGCGCTTTTCCTACAACGGCCAGCCCATTTACCACTACATGGGCTGCTCGACGTTTTCCGAATACACCGTGGTGGCCGAAGTGTCGCTGGCCAAGGTGGATCCCAAGGCCAATCCCGAGCAGGTGTGCCTGCTGGGCTGCGGCGTGACCACCGGCCTGGGCGCGGTGAAGAACACCGCCAAGGTGCAGGAGGGCGACAGCGTGGCGGTGTTCGGCCTGGGCGGCATCGGCCTGGCCGTGCTGCAGGGGGCCAAGCTGGCCAAGGCCGGGCGCATCATCGCGGTGGACACCAATCCTTCCAAGTTCGAGCTGGCGCGCACCTTTGGCGCCACCGACTGCGTGAACCCGAAAGACCACGACAAGCCCATCCAGCAGGTGATCGTGGAGATGACGGGCTGGGGAGTGGACCACAGCTTTGAGTGCATAGGCAACGTCAACGTCATGCGCGCGGCACTCGAATGCGCACACCGCGGCTGGGGCCAGAGCGTGATCATCGGCGTGGCAGGCAGCGGGCAGGAGATTTCCACCCGGCCGTTTCAGCTCGTTACGGGGCGCCGGTGGCTGGGTACGGCCTTTGGCGGCGTCAAGGGCCGCAGCGAGCTGCCCGGCATGGTGCAGGACGCGATGGCCGGGCGCATTCAGCTCGCACCCTTCGTGACCCACACCATGGGGCTCACCGACATCAACCAGGCGTTTGACCTGATGCACGAGGGCAAGTCGATACGTTCGGTGGTGCATTACGCCTGATGGCGCTTGCGCGAGGGGAGCAGCAACGCTCCCGCGCGCCAGGCCGGGCAAGCAGCCGGCCTGCGCCTATTCCGGCATGGAGCAATGCCCGCCCTTGGTCGCCTGGCCCGAGCCTGCCGCCATCGGCGCCAGCTCCCGGCGCAGGTCGACCGGCGGTGATGCCGTGTAGTCCCAGACGATAAAGGCCGAGAAAAACACCCAGAAGATGGTGCGCAGCAGCGCTGGTTTCATGGCGCCAACCCCCACTCAATAGCCCAGCCGCCGGCGGATGCGCAAGCCGAAAATGGTGCCGGCAAAGGCCATCGGCGCCCAGATCCAGCCGTGGATCGAACCGGTGGAAATGCCGGAAAACATCGCGCCGATATTGCAGCCAAACGCCAGGCGCGAGCTGTAACCCAGCAACAACCCGGCGCACAGCGCCACCGTCCACTGCCTGCCCGTCATGGGCTTGTGCGACACGGGCTTGCCCGCCCCCACCCACAACGCACCGGCAAGGATGCCGATGTTGGTGATGGTGGTGACATCCAGCAGCACCGTCTGTTGCAGGATGGCCGCATTGTCGGGCAGGCTCCAGAACCAGTTGTGCGCCGGATCGATCACCCCCGCGGCGTCGGCGATCTTGGCCACCCACAGCCCCGGGCCGTAAATGATGCCCCAGGGGTTGCCGGAGATGAACAGCGCCAGGGCGGCAAACACCGCAATCAGGATGGCACCGATCACCCACTTGCGTGCGAACAGCCCTGGCGCAGCGCCTCCGCGCGCCCGGTGCCAGGAGCGCGTGTACCAGGCCACGGCGGCGCCGATCAGGGCCAGCGCCACCAGCGTGCCCGCCAGCGCCTTCTGCCAGCCCCACTCGGTGACGAGACCCACAGGGTCGGTATGGCCCCAATCGAGCCACCAGCCCAGATGCCAACTGCCCAGAAAGCTGCCGATGGCGAACAGCGGCAGGATCGCGGTGTTCAGCGGTATGCCCAGGCCCGCCTTGTAAAACACGCCGCTGCCGCAACCATCGGCCACCTGCATGCACAGGCCGAAGACGAAGGCGCCGACGAGCAAACTCACGCTCGGTGGCCCGAGTGCGGCCGTCAGCTCGGGGTAGTAGCCCAGCAGCGGCATGCAGAAAATGGCCGCCAGACCGAATGCGATCAGCTGCCCGATGACGCCACTCGGGTTCTTGTCCTGCACCAGGATGCGCCAGGCGGTGGTAAAGCCGAAGCGCTGGCCGGCCAGCGCCACGCCCAGGCCTATGCCGACGAGGAACAGCAGCGCCTGACGCATGGAAACCGACCACATCATCCAGGCAAAGAAAGCCGCCATCATGGCGGCAAGCGGGAGACGTTTCATTTCTTGAGATTCTTCCAGGCGAGCTCGAACGCCTGCGCGATCTGCATGCGGCGGCTGGGGGCGTTGAGCATGGGCAGCGGCTCGGGCGCCTGTACCCAATCGACCATGGAGCCGGGGTAGATCTTCACGTCCTTGATGCCCAGCACCTCATGCATCTCGAACCAGACCAGCGCCGACCAGACACCGGTATTGCAAAACAGCACCAGATCCTGGCCTTCCGAGCGCTTGATTTCACTGGCCAACGCGCGCGCGGCGTCGGTCGAGACCGCGATGGCCGAACCGTTTTGCACCCAGCGGGTGAAATCCTGCTGCACCGCTCCCGCAATCGTGCCCGCCATGAGCGCCATCGGCGCCTTGAACCGGCCTTCGTAAAAATTCTCGGGCCGCACATCCAGCAACACCGCGTCGTGCTTTTGGACATGCTCCAGCACCTGCGCGCGCGTCGCGGTCCAACGTCCGCTGAAGCCGGGTTGCCAGTCGGTGTGCGGCACCGTCGCCACGGACTTGGTGGTTTCCTTGCCATCAAAATCCCAGGACTGCATGCCGCCATCGAGAATGAAGAGCTGCTTCACGCCAAGGGACTTGAGCATCCAGTAGACCCGCGCGGCAGCGCCGAAATCGGTGCCATCGCTGCCCGCGGAGATCACGGCCACGGGGTTGTCCGGCGTCAGCCCGAGGCGCTGCACCAATGCCACCATGTCCTGTGCGGGCGGCAGGATGCCGAAATTCTCCGGCGGGCCCAGCCATTCGTTGTAGGGGGCATTCTGCGCACCCTGGATGTGCCCCCCGGCAAAGCTCTGTGCATCGCGGATATCGACAATGCGCATTTGCGGGTTGGAAAGCAAGGGCTCCAGTCCATCGGAAGTGAGCAGCGGCTGCGCGGCGGCGGCTGCTCCGCACCAGAGAAACAACGCGAAAATCCAATACTTCATGCTGCCATGGCCCTGCATCAAGCCCTCATTGTCCGGCAGCGGGCACCGGCCACTAACGACATTTTCCTGTGATGCATATGAACGAAACGCCTGAACACACACCCAACCCGCCGATCACCGTGCCTTGCCCCACCTGCGGCCATCCCGCGCTGTTCGCCCGCTCCAACCGCTACCGCCCCTTTTGCAGCGAACGCTGCAAGCAGATCGACCTCTGTGCCTGGGCGGCGGAAGACTTTCGCGTACCGACCGAAGCCCCGCCCGATGATGCGCCCTACGGCGACCCCAGGCAACAGCCGTGAATTCAAACAAAATTCGGCTCTAACGCTTGTCCAGCATGCGATGGCAGCTATTGTTGCAGTAGTAATCACGCCCCCAACGCTGCCGCATCAAACGGCACGCCCCACTCTTGCGCGAGCATTTCCAGCACCGGGAACGCCCCCGGCAACAGCGGGCGCACCGTGGGCGGCCAGGCTTGCCAGGCCATGCGCTGGCTTTCACGCATCTCGAATTCGCCCTGCCAGTCGAACACCTTGCACCAGTGCAAGCGAACCAGCGCATGCGGGTAGTCGTGCTCGGTTACCTTCCAGGGCTGGGCGGCTGCAATCGTGATGCCCAGCTCCTCCTGCAGCTCGCGGCGCAGCGCCGCTTCAACGCTCTCGCCCGCCTCCAGCTTGCCGCCCGGAAACTCCCAGTAGCCCGCATAGGGCTTGCCTTCAGGGCGCGAGCTCAGCAGCATGCTGCGATCGGGCCTGAGCAGGATGCCCGCGGCGACCTCGGTGAAGCGGAGCGTCACTGGGCCCGCCCGGCGAAATCACGTGCAAACTGGTAGGCCACGCGGCCGCTGCGCGAACCACGCTCCAGCGCCCAGAGCAGCGCCTCATGCCGCGCCGCCGCGATGGCCTCAGGGGCCGCGCCAAAATGCGTGAGCCACTGCGCGGCAATCGCAAGATATTCGTCCTGGTTGAAGGGGTAAAAGCTCACCCAGAGGCCAAAGCGCTCGGAAAGCGAAATTTTTTCCTCCACCACCTCGCCCGGATGCACCTCGCCATCGTCGGTATGGGTGTAGGTGAGGTTTTCCTTCATGTATTCGGGCAGCAGGTGGCGGCGGTTGCTGGTGGCGTAGATCAGCACATTGGGCGTGGCCGCAGCCACCGAGCCATCCAGAATGCTCTTGAGCGCCTTGTAGCCCGGCTCGCCCTCGTCAAAGCTCAGGTCGTCGCAGAAGACGATGAATTTTTCGGGCCTGTCAGCCACCACCTCGACGATGTCGGGCAGGTCGGTAAGGTCGCTCTTGTCCACCTCGATCAGGCGCAGGCCGCGCGGCGCATAGGTATTGAGGCAGGCCTTGATGAGCGAAGACTTGCCGGTGCCGCGCGCTCCCGTCAGCAGCACGTTGTTGGCCGGTTTGCCGCTGACGAACTGCTCGGTGTTGCGGCGGATCTTTTCCTTCTGCGGCTCGATCTCCTTGAGGTCATCGAGCCCCAGTGTGGCCACGTGGCGCACGGGATCAAGCGTGCTGCCACCACTGGCGCGGCGGCGGTAGCGCCAGGCGATGGCGGCGCCCCAGTCAGGCGCGCACAGCGGTCTGGGCAGAATGGTTTCAATGCGGGCAAGCAACTGATCGGCGCGTGCGATCAGCAAATCCAGTTTATCAGTCATTTATCGCTCTAGCGCCCGCTGAACAAGCGCGAGCAGCTATCAATTTCAGGAACGGTAGTCGGCGTTGATCGTGACGTAGTCGTGGCTCAGGTCGCAGGTCCAGACCGTCTCGGCCGCATCGCCACGGCCCAGCTGCACGCGCACCGTGATCTCGGCTTGCCGCATCACGCGCTGGCCGTCTTCCTCACGGTAGCTGGTGTTGCGCCCGCCGCGCGTGACCACGTGCACCTCGTCCAGGAACAGCTCTATCCTGGTCTGATCCAGATCGGCAATGCCTGCGTAACCCACGGCCGCGAGGATGCGCCCGAGGTTGGGGTCGCTGGCGAAAAACGCGGTCTTGACCAGCGGCGAGTGCGCGATGGCGTAAGCGGCCCTCAGGCACTCGTCGGCGTTGGCGCCCTGCTCCACGCGCACCGTGATGAACTTGGTCGCGCCCTCGCCATCGCGCACGATGGCCTGCGCGAGCTGCTGCGCCACACTGGTGAGGGCGGCCAACAGCGCCTGACCTTCGCTGCTGGTGAGCGACGTGATGGGCGCATGCGCCGCCTTGCGCGTGGCGATCAGAATGAAGGAGTCGTTGGTCGAGGTGTCGCCATCGACCGTCACGCGGTTGAACGAGGCATCGGCCAGTTCGCGCACCGCCTGCGTGAGCAGCTCGGGCGCGATGTTGGCGTCTGTCGCGACAAAGCCCAGCATGGTCGCCATGTTGGGGTGGATCATCCCGGCGCCCTTGGCGATGCCGGTGACGGTGACCGTTGCGCCACCTATCACCGCCTGGGCACTGAACGCCTTGGGCTGGGTGTCGGTGGTCATGATGGCCTCGGCCGCGCGCAGCCAGTGATCGGCCTGCGCATCCGCAATCGCGGCAGGCAAACCGGCCACGACGCGCTCGACCGGCAGCGGCTCCATGATCACGCCGGTGGAAAACGGCAACACCTGGTTGGCCTGCAAGCCCAGCTTGCCCGCCAGCTCGGCGCAGGTGGCGCGCGCATCGGCCAGGCCCTGCGCGCCCGTGCCCGCATTGGCCACGCCGGTGTTCACCACCAGCGCGCGGATGCCGTGCCCGCCGAGCAGGTGCTCACGGCAGACCTGCACCGGCGCGGCGCAGAAGCGGTTCTGTGTGAACACGCCCGCCACCGCCGCGCCTTCGTCCAGCAGAAACACCGTCACATCCTTGCGGCCCGCCTTGCGTACGCCCGCTTCGGTACTGCCCACGCGCAGGCCCGCCACGGCATGCAGGTCCCTGGCAACAGGGGGCTTCAGGTTCACGGACACGACGTTCCTCCCGATCAGGCCAGCTTGCCGTGGCAATGCTTGTATTTCTTCCCGCTGCCGCAGGGGCAGGGATCGTTGCGCCCGACGCGCGGAAACTCTGCCGCTGCCGCAGCAGTGCCCGCAGTGGCCGCGGCTGCCGTCACCTGCGCCTCGCCCGTCTCACCCGGCGCGCTGTAGGTCACATTGGTCACGCTCTCGCTGCGCGCGCTGACGGCCTGCGCCGCCTCATCCACTTGCGTCGGAGACTGCACCTGCACCGTCATCATCACGCGCGTGACTTCACTACGGATATGGTCCAGCAGCTGGCGGAACATCTCGAACGACTCACGCTTGTATTCCTGCTTGGGCTGCACCTGCGCGTAGCTGCGCAGATGGATGCCCTGGCGCAGATAGTCCAGCGCCGTGAGGTGGTCGCGCCAGCTCGAATCCACGCTCTGCAGCAGCACCGCCCGCTCAAAACGCTGGAAGTTCTCCGCGCCCACCAGCGCCACCTTGGCATCAAAGGATTCGCGGGCTGCCGTCACCACCTTCTCGACGATGTCTTCTTCCGAGAGGATCTCGGACGCCTGCACCTCGCTTACCAACGCAATATTGAGCTGCCAATTGGCTGCCAGGTCTTTTTCCAGCCCGGCCAGATCCCACTGCTCTTCCACCGACTCCGCCGGCACATACAGACGCACCACATCGGTGATCGCGCCATCACGCATCGCGGCGATCATCCCCGACAGATCGCTCGTATCCAGAATTTCGTTGCGCTGCTGGTAGATCACCTTGCGCTGCTCGTTGGCGACGTCGTCGTATTCGAGCAATTGCTTGCGCATGTCGAAGTTGCGCCCTTCCACCTTGCGCTGCGCGCTCTCGATGCTGCGCGTGACCATGCCGGCCTCGATCGCCTCGCCATCAGGCATCTTCAGCCGCTCCATGATGGCCTTGACGCGGTCGCCCGCGAAGATGCGCATCAGCGGATCGTCCAGGCTCAGGTAGAAGCGCGAGGAGCCCGGGTCGCCCTGGCGGCCCGAGCGGCCACGCAACTGGTTGTCGATACGGCGACTCTCGTGGCGTTCGGTGGCGATGATGCGCAGACCGCCCAGGGCCACGACCTTCTCGTTGTCCAGCTTCCACTGATCCTTCAGCGCGGCAATCTGGCGCTCGCGCTCCGACTCGGAAAGCGACTCGTCCGCGCGCAGCGCCACGATGCGCTTGTCGATGTTGCCGCCCAGCACGATGTCGGTGCCGCGGCCGGCCATGTTGGTGGCAATCGTGATCGACCCCGCCTGGCCCGCCTGCGCGATGATGTCTGCCTCGCGCTCGTGCTGCTTGGCGTTGAGCACCTGGTGCGGCAGCTTGGCCTTGACCAGCAGCTCGTCGATGATTTCCGAGTTCTCGATCGACGAGGTTCCCACCAGCACCGGCTGGCCACGCTCGTGGCACTCACGGATGTCGGCAATCGCCGCCTCGTACTTCTCGCGCGTGGTCTTGTAGACACGGTCGAGCTGGTCGTCGCGCCGGCTCGGCTTGTTCGGCGGAATGATCACGGTTTCCAGGCCGTAGATGTCCTGGAACTCATAGGCCTCGGTATCGGCCGTGCCGGTCATGCCCGAGAGCTTGGTGTAGAGGCGGAAATAATTCTGGAACGTAATGGAAGCCAGCGTCTGGTTCTCGGCCTGGATGTTCACGCCCTCCTTGGCCTCGACCGCCTGGTGCAAGCCTTCGCTCCAGCGCCGCCCCGACATCAGGCGGCCGGTGAACTCGTCGACGATGACGACCTCGCCATCCTGCACCACATAGTGCTCGTCCCGATGGAACAAATGGTGCGCACGCAGCGCCGCGTAGAGATGGTGCACGAGCGAAATGTTGGACGCGGCATACAGCGACTGGCCATCGCCAATCAGCCCCTGGCTCGCCAGAATGCGCTCGGCGTTCTCAAATCCCTGCTCGGTCAGCGTCACCTGCCGCTGCTTCTCGTCAACCGTGAAGTCGCCCGGCGTGACCACGCCCTCGCCGGTACGCGCGTTGGCCTCGCCCTCCTGGCGCTTGAGCAGTGGCACCACCTTGTCCATCGCCACATAAAGCGCGGTATGGTCTTCCGCCTGGCCGCTGATGATGAGCGGCGTGCGCGCCTCGTCGATCAGGATCGAATCGACTTCGTCCACGATGGCGTAGTTCAGGCTGCGCTGCACCCGGTCCTGCGTCTCATACACCATGTTGTCGCGCAGGTAGTCGAAACCGTACTCGTTGTTCGTTCCGTAGGTGATGTCGGCGTTGTAGGCCGCCTGCTTTTCCTCGCGCGGCATGTTGGGCAGGTTGATGCCCACCGTCAGCCCGAGGAAGTTGTACAACTGCCCCATCCACTGCGCATCGCGGCCGGCAAGGTAGTCATTGACCGTGACCACGTGCACGCCCTTGCCCGCCAAGGCATTCAGATACACCGAGAGCGTGGCCGTCAGCGTCTTGCCTTCGCCGGTACGCATTTCGGCGATCTTGCCGTAGTGCAGCACCATGCCACCGATGAGCTGCACATCGAAATGGCGCATCTTCATGACGCGCTTGGAGCCCTCACGCACCACCGCAAAGGCTTCGGGCAGCAGATCGTCCAGCGTCTCGCCCTTGGCCAGGCGCTCACGAAATTCCTGCGTCTTGCCCTGCAGCGCCTCGTCGCTCAACTTTTCGTATTCCGCCTCCATCGCGTTGATGCGATGGACCGTCTTGCGGTATTGCTTGAGCAGCCGGTCGTTGCGGCTGCCGATGATTCTGGTGAAAAAGTTGGTGCCCATGCGAATCCGACCACGCCCGCATGCCCCGTGGCAGCAACGTGGTCTTTGACCTCAAAGAGAAAACAAGCGCAGATGCAGGCTGTTGGCGCCAATTGCAAGTGTCTGCAAAGGGTGCTCGCCAACCGAACAACGCCCAAACGGCGCATTTTACTGTTGCGGCGCGTCCACCAGATGCTCGCGCCCGGCGACCATTTGGACCGGCGCCCTACCGCGCCCGCCAAACAGGAAATCGCCCGGGTTCTGCCATGCACCGTCCTTGAGCACCTCAAAATGCAGATGCGGTCCGGTAACCCGACCGGTAGATCCGACCTCGGCAATTTTTTGTCCCTGCCGGACCAGATCGCCCATCTTCACCAGCACCCTGGACGCATGGGCATAGCGCGTGATCAGCCCGCTGCCATGGGCAATCTCCACCATGTTGCCGTATTCGCGGTGAAACTCCTGGGTGACCACGACACCCCCCGCAGCCGCCGAAATCACCGTACCCGTCGGTGCGGGAAAATCCAGTCCGGTGTGCCGCGCCGCATGCCCGTTGAGCGGATCGATGCGCGTGCCGTAGGGCGAACCGACAGGCCTGTCCTGAACCGGCAATAGCGAAGGCACCATGGCGGTGCGGACTTGCCTGTCCACCAGACGCGACTCAATGGTGAGCATGCGATCCTGCTGCGCCCTGGAGCGCGCATCCAGATCATCGAGCATGCCGTCCAATTCCTGCATGGACAGTGGCCTGTCTTCCCACAGAATGCCGCCCTGTCCGGCACGCGGTTCCCACTTCACGGCGGGCAGGCCCGCGAGCCCGCGCACCCGTTCGTCGAGCGATTCCAGTTGCATCAGCCGTGCCTGCATCTCGCCCACCTTGCGCGCCATGGCATCGATGCTGGCGCGCACGGCCTTTTCCTGCTCCTGCACCAGCCGATCCGGCGACGGCCAGCGCGCGACTGCCCGGTCAATCACGGTCTGAGGCAAAACGGCAGCCCTGGGCATGAGCCAGGCCAATCCCGCCGCAAGCGCAAGCAGCAGCAACAGAGCTGCCAGCGCATGAGGCCAACCCACACGCAACACGCGGCTGCGGGCCATGCGGACATCGGTAATGATCAAGTGCACAATGCGCGCTCCTTGCAGTCCATTCACGCCACCATGCAACGCCGCCACCACGCGATCACACTGGAACAAGCCAGCGAAGAGGCGCCGGTCCTTGCCCGGCTGGCAAGCCTGGCACGCGAGTCTGGCGCCCGCCTGCAATCGTTGAAGACCTTGATTCCCGCCGCTCTGCACTCGCAAATTGCGCCAGGGCCGATTGAAGGCGATGCCTGGTGCCTGCTGGTCAACAGCAACGCCGCCGCCACCAAGATCCGGCAGCTAGCCCCTGCGCTGATCACTCATCTGCAGGGGCAAGGGTGCGAGGTTAACGTGATCCGGGTGAAAATTCAATCTGCACATTCCGCCACCCGGTCGCGGTTGTGATCCACATTCGATCCCGGTGTCCGTTTCGGGCAATCAAACCGGTGAGGCAGCGAAAATGCCCCGCGAAAAATGGTGCCGGTTGTCGGATTCGAACTGACGACCTACCGCTTACAAGGCGGGTGCTCTACCAACTGAGCTAAACCGGCGAGTGGCGCATTTTATCTGGCGCCGACAGTACAAATGCCGCTGGGCTACTTGATGCGCTTGAGCGCTGGGCGGCGACCATGGGGGTCTGTCGGCCTGGGCGGATCGTCTTGCGGCTTGGTGGGTCTATTGCTGTCTTTCACCGATTGCAGACCTGCGGGATGTGGCTGGGCCGTTGGCGTTTGCTGCAACAGGGGCGTGCCTCCCTCTTCCACCGGAAATGCCATGCCTTGTCCGTTTTCCCGCGCGTAGATCGCGGACACACGGCCTATCGGGACGGCAATGTCACGCGGTTTGCCACCGAAGCGCGCCTTGAATACGACAAATTCGTTGGAAATCTGCAAAGCACTGGTGGCTTCATCGCTGACGTTCAGCACGATCTCCCCATTCGCCACGTATTCCCGCGGCACCTGGACGGAATCGTCGACGCGCACCACGATGTAGGGCGTCAGACCATTGTCGGAACACCACTCGTGCAGCGCCCGCAGCAGATAAGGGCGTGTGGATACATCCTTCGCATCGCCATCCATGGTGCCGCCCCCGTTATTTGCGCATGACCTTTTCCGAGGGTGTCAATGCCTCGATGTAGGCCGGCCGCGAAAACACGCGCTCCGCGTACTTCAGCAAAGGCGCCGCGTTCTTGGAAAGCTCGATACCGTAGTAATCAAGGCGCCAGAGCAGAGGCGCGATCGCCACGTCCAGCATGGAGAAGCCATCGCCCAGCATGTACTTGTTCTTCAGGAATACCGGTGCCAGTTGCGTGAGCCTGTCCCGAATATGCCCGCGCGCCTTCTCCAGCGCCTTCTCGTTGCCCTTGGAAGCGCGCGATTCAAGCGTATGCACGTGCACGAACAGCTCTTTCTCGAAATTCAGGAGAAACAGGCGTACGCGTGCCCGATCCACCGGATCGCCGGGCATCAGTTGCGGATGCGGAAAGCGCTCGTCAATGTATTCATTGATGATGTTGGATTCGTACAGAATCAGGTCCCGCTCTACCAGGATGGGCACCTGACCGTACGGGTTCATCACGCTGATGTCTTCCGGCTTGTTGTACAGATCAACATCGCGAATCTCGAAATCCATGCCTTTTTCGAACAGGACGAAACGGCAACGGTGTGAGAACGGGCAAGTCGTACCCGAGTAAAGCACCATCATGTGCGCAAGCTCCTCAAAATCAAAAGAGTGGGCACGCCAGTGCCCACTCCCCATTCATGCAATTTCCCGTGCGAAATGCGCACAGGCCGTTATTTGACGTCTTTCCAGTACGCGGCATTCAGGCGCCACGCGATCAGGATGAAGAGGGCAATGAACATCAGCACCCAGACGCCCACGCGCACGCGCGTACGCTGCGCCGGCTCGCCCATCCACTGAAGATAGTTGACCAGATCGCCAACCGTCTGGTCGTACTGAAGATTCGTTTGCGTTCCTGGCGTCAGCTGGCTCCAGCCCTTGAAGGCATGCACCTTTTCACCATGGGATTCGACTTCTTCATAAACGGGGCTGCGCTCGCCCTGCAGCTCCCACAGCACATGCGGCATGCCGACGCTGGGAAAAACCATGTTGTTCCAGCCCGTCGCCTTGGTGTCGTCCCGATAGAAGGTGCGCAGGAAGGTATAGAGGTAATCGGCGCCCGAACCGCCATTGCCGGCACGCGAGCGTGCAATGACGGTCAAATCCGGCGGATTGCCGCCAAACCAGTCCTTGGCTTCCTTGGGGTTGATTGCCGCCACCATGGTGTCGCCCACCTTTTCGGTGGTGATCAGGAGGTTGTCCTTGATCTGCTGCTCGGTCAGGCCAATGTCGGTCAACCGGTTGTAGCGCATGTAAGCCGCCGAATGGCAGCTCAGGCAATAGTTGACGAAGGTGCGGGCGCCGCGCTGCAGCGAAGCATTGTCCGTGAGATTCACCGGCGCCTTGTCGAGCGGAAACCCGCCCGTGGACGCCTGGACACCCGCAGCCAGGCCGAGGGTAGTGATCAATGCAAGAATGAATTTTTTCATTGTCTTTTCTCCGGCTCAGTGCGCAACAAAGGTAATGCGCTCAGGCACTGGCTTGGATTCGCCCAGGCGACTCCACCACGGCATCAGCAGGAAGAAACCAAAGTAGAAGAGCGTCCCCACCTGCGACACACGCTCTCCCAGCGGGAACGGCGCCAGCATTCCGAGGTAGCCCAGAATGAAGAACATGATGACGAAGATCACGTACAACCACTTGTGCCAGCCGGGACGATAACGAATGGAACGCGCGGGGCTGCAATCGAGCCAAGGCAGGAAGAACAGGATGACCACAGCGGCACCCATCGTGACCACACCCCAGAATTTGGCATCGATGGTCAGCATCAGTGCGATCACGATCACACCGGCCACCGCCACGACGGCCTTGAGCAACCCGGCCAGCTTGGACTTGAACACGCCGTACCCCACCCCCAGCACCACGCAGGCGATGAGCGCGTACATCATCTCGCTGGTCACGGCGCGCAGCATCGAATAGAACGGCGTGAAGTACCAGACCGGCGCGATGTGCGAAGGCGTCTTCAGCGGGTCGGCCGGAATGAAATTGTTGGCCTCAAGGAAGTAGCCTCCCATCTCCGGGGCCAGGAACACAATGGCGGAGAAAACAAACAGGAACAACCCGACGCCAAGGATGTCGTGCACCGTGTAATACGGATGGAAAGGCACGCCATCGACCGGATGCCCATGGGCATCCAGCGGCTTGCCCGGGCCCTTGATTTCGACGCCGTCGGGGTTGTTGGAGCCCACGTCATGCAGCGCCAGCAAGTGCGCCACCACCAGGCCCAGCAGCACCAGCGGCACGGCGATCACGTGAAAGCTGAAGAAGCGGTTCAGCGTCGCGTCGCCCACCACATAGTCGCCACGGATGAAGATGGACAGATCCGGGCCGATGAACGGGATGGCGGAGAACAGGTTCACGATCACCTGCGCACCCCAGTACGACATCTGGCCCCAGGGCAGCAGGTAGCCCATGAAGGCCTCGCCCATCAGCGCCAAAAAGATCGCGCAGCCAAACAGCCAGACCAACTCACGCGGCTTGCGGTAGCTGCCATACAGCAGCCCCCGGAACATGTGCAGGTACACCACCACGAAGAAGGCCGAGGCGCCCGTGGAGTGCATGTAGCGGATCAGCCAGCCCCAAGGCACGTCGCGCATGATGTACTCGACCGATTCGAAGGCCTTGGCGGCGTCGGGCTTGTAGTGCATCACCAGGAAGATGCCGGTGACGATCTGGATCACCAGCACCAGCAGCGCCAGCGAGCCGAAGATGTACCAGAAGTTGAAGTTCTTCGGAGCGTAGTACTCCGACATGTGCACCTTGTAGGCGTCGAACGCGGTTGGAAAACGGTTTTCCAGCCAGTTCATGGTCTTCGCCGTCATCGAGGCGTTGGGCGAGATTTGCTTGAATTCGCGGTAGGCAGCCATGTGTATCCCCTCAAGCCTTCTTCGTATCGTCACCAATCAGGAGCTTGGTATCCGACAGGTACTGATGCGGAGGCACCGGCAGATTGTCCGGCGACGGCTTGTTCTTGAAGACACGACCAGCCAGATCGAACGTGGAACCGTGGCACGGGCACAACCACCCGCCCGGCCAGTCATTGGGCAGCGAGGGCTGCGCGCCGGTGGCGAATTTGTCCGTCGGCGAGCACCCCAAATGCGGGCAGATGCCGATCACCACCAGAATCTCGGGCTTGATGGAACGCCATTCATTGCGCGCATAGGGCGGCGTGAATTCTTCTGGATGGCGCTTGGATTCCGGATCGGCCAATTCGCCATCGTGCTTGGGCAACGCATCAACCTCGGCTTTCGTGCGCTTGACGATCCACACCGGCTTGCCACGCCACTCAACGGTGAGTTTCTCACCCTCCTTGAGGGCCGAAATATCGACCTCGACCGCAGCACCGGCGGCCTTGGCCTTCTCTGAAGGCTCAAAACTGCTGACGAAAGGAACGGCGGTGGCCACGCCACCCACCGCGCCAGCGCAACTGGTTGCAATCAGCCAAGTGCGCTTGCTGGAGTCGATCGGAGTTTCACTCATGGGATTCCTTGCTATACATCGACCTGTGTGCATCAATCTGCGTGCCGGTCAACCGTAAATTGTAGCGGACGCTGCTAGCGCCTCGTCCGCCGTCAAAGATGCAAAGTCGCGCGATACTTCGACCCCTCTCAATCACCACAAGGAGTCACTCACCATGAGCATGATGCAGGAATTCAAGGAATTTGCGGTCAAGGGCAACGCGATTGATCTCGCCGTAGGCGTCATTGTCGGTGCTGCCTTCGGCAAAATTGTGGATTCGATCGTCGGCGACCTGATCATGCCGCTGGTAGGCAAGGCCACAGGCGGGCTGGACTTCTCCAACTACTACATTGCCCTGGCCGGGCAGGCCGCCGGCCTGACGCTGGAAGAAGCCAAGAAGGGCGGTGCCGTCTTCGCCTATGGCAACTTCATCACCATACTGGTGAATTTCATCATCCTCGCGTTCATCATTTTCATGATGGTCAAGCAAATCAACCGGCTCAAGAAGGAAACGCCCGCAGCACCTGCGGAGCCCGCTCCGACCCCGGAAGACGTTGTGCTGCTGCGCGAAATCCGGGACAGCTTGAAGAAAAATTGAGCGCCGGGCGCCGGGCCTTGCGACCGGCGTTCAGGGCCGGGCACTCAGCGCCTTGGCCATGCGCACCGCCTCAATCAGGCTGCCGGCATCTGCAACTCCCTTGCCGGCGATATCAAAGGCGGTGCCGTGATCGGGGCTGGTGCGCACCAGCGGCAATCCCAATGTGACGTTCACGCCGCGATCTACGCCCAGATACTTGACCGGAATCAAGCCCTGGTCGTGGTACATCGCCACCACCACGTCAAACTCACCCTGCCGGCCCGCGGAACGGCGTGCGCGCATGAACACGGTGTCTGGCGCAAAAGGGCCGCAAGCGTCCACTCCTCTTGCCCTGACCGCTTCAATTGCAGGAGCAATCACGTCGATCTCTTCACGCCCAAACAATCCCCCCTCCCCCGCATGCGGGTTCAGGCCGGCAACGCCGATGCGCGGTGCGCAACCCAGGCTTTTGCTCAGCGCCGCGTGCGTGATCTCCAACGTCTGCCGCACGTTGTCCCGGGTGACGGCGGCGATTGCGTCACGCAAGGACACGTGGATGCTGACCAGCACGGTGCGCAGCTCCTCATTGGCCAGCATCATGCGCACCGGCATCTGCGCCAGGGCGACACCGGCGTGACGCGCTGCCTCGGCCTGCAGCAGCTCGGTATGGCCGGGAAACTGCACGCCCGCCGCGGCCAAGGCCTCCTTGTGCAGCGGCGCCGTCACCAGCGCCGCCACCTCGCCGGCCAATGCGGCGCGAGCCGCCCAGGTCACGCAAGCAGCCGCATCCCGCCCCGCCGCGGCGCTCATCTGCCCCCAAGGGGCGGGGCCGGCAAGGCCGGGCAGTTGCCAGACCGGCAGGCAGCGCGGCGGCATGTCGGCCACCTCCGCCAGGTTGTCGAGCTGCACCAATGGTAGGCTGGGCTCGCCCGGCCCTTCAATGCACGCGGCCGCGCGGCGCAGCGTGGCCACGTCGCCCACGGCGAAGCAGCCGCGCAACAGATCTGGAGCGTCACGAAACGCCTG
This sequence comes from Comamonas sp. SCN 65-56, assembly GCF_001724135.1. Lineage (GTDB taxonomy): Bacteria > Pseudomonadota > Gammaproteobacteria > Burkholderiales > Burkholderiaceae_C > Comamonas_C. The sequence continues at coordinate 61,218 of NZ_MEDS01000003.1, forward strand.
TGCGACGATTTCCGGGCCGATTCCCGCCGGATCGCCCTGAGTGATGGCCAAGGGTCTTGGCATGTGCATGAATTCCATTCAAATCGCCATCAAACGCTTATGGTACAAGCGCAAAAAGCTATGAAAATTATGCGGGATTGTCGATCTCGATGAACCGATGTTCCAAGCCCAGTTGCGCAGCCACATGGCCCGCCAACGCTGGCGCGCCATAGCGCTCGGTGGCATGGTGGCCGGCGGCGATGAAGGCCACGCCGGTCTCGCGTGCCAGGTGGGCCTGGGGCTCGGAGATCTCACCGGTAAGGAAAGCATCCGCACCGGCGGCAATCGCGCTTTCGAAATACTCTTGCGCGCCGCCTGAGCACCAGGCCACACGGCGAATCGGCCGCGCCGGCTCGGGCGCTACCAGCGTGGCGCTGCGCCCAAGCACCGTTTGGACATGCTCTGTCAACCGACGCGCATCGGCAAACGCCGCCTGCGCGGCAAAGCCCAGTTCCTGCTCGCCAAAATGCGCATCAGCCCGCCAACCCAGGCGCAAGCCGAGCTGCGCGTTGTTGCCCAGCTCTGGATGGGCATCGAGCGGCAAGTGGTAGGCAAACAGGTTGATGTCGTGGGCCAGGAGGCGCTGCAGGCGCTCTTTCATCCAGCCGACGACGCGGCCATCCTGGCCGCGCCAGAACAGTCCGTGGTGCACGAACAAGGCGTCGGCGCGCGCGGCGATCGCCGCGTCGATCAACGCCCGGCTCGCCGTGACGCCGCTCACGATGCGCTCGATGCGCGCCTTGCCCTGCACCTGCAAGCCGTTGGGCCCGTAGTCCTTGAAGCGCGCGGGCTGCAACAGTGCGTCAAAGTGCTGCAACAGTTCCTGTCGATCGATGCTCATGCGGGCATTGTGCCCCCGGAAACACGCGACAATGCGGGTTTGAAATACCGGCTTGCTCGATGAAGCGTTTGTGGCTCCTTTTTTCCCAGGCCGTTACGGTCTGTGTGGCCGTCTGGTTTGTCATTGCCACACTGCAACCGACCTGGCTGGGGCGCGGCGTGGTGCGCCAGTCGGGCGGCATCACCTTGCACGAAGCGCCGAAAGAGCCCCATGCCGCACAGGCAACGGCGCCCGGCAGCTTCAGCCCCGCTGCACGCAAAGCATCGCCGGGCGTGGTCAGCATCATGACCAGCAAGGAAGTGCGCAATCCATTCAACGGCGACCCCTTGTTCCAGCGCCTGTTCGGCAATCAAACACAAACCGGGCTGGGCAGCGGCGTCATCGTGAGTCCGGACGGTTACATCCTGACCAACAACCACGTGGTGGAAGGCGCGGACGAAATTCAAGTGGCGCTCGCCGACAGTCGCCACACCCAGGCACGCGTCATCGGCACGGACCCAGAGACCGACCTTGCCATTCTCAAGATCAACCTCGAGAACCTGCCCGTGATGGTGCTGGGCAATTCGGACACGCTGGCGGTTGGCGACCGCGTGCTGGCGATCGGCAACCCGTTCGGCGTCGGACAGACGGTCACCAGCGGCATCGTCTCGGCGCTTGGGCGCAGCGAGCTGGGCATCAACACCTTTGAGAACTTCATCCAGACCGATGCCGCCATCAACCCCGGCAATTCGGGCGGAGCGCTAGTGGATGTGAACGGCAACCTGATGGGGATCAACACCGCCATCTATTCGCGCTCGGGCGGAAGCATGGGCATAGGCTTTGCCATTCCGGTCTCCACCGCCAAGCAGGTGCTGGAAGGCATCGTGCGCGATGGCCAGGTGACGCGCGGCTGGATCGGCGTCGAACCCAACGAGCTCTCACCCGAACTGGCACAAACCTTCGGCGTGCGCGCGACCGAGGGGGTGATCATCACCGGTGTGCTGCACAGCGGACCAGCGGCACAGGCCGGCATCCTGCCCGGCGATGTGATCGAGCAGGTGGGTGGCCAGCCAGTGCGCTCGGTGCCGCAGCTGCTGTCGCTGGTGGCCGGGCTCAAGCCAGGCACAGCGGTGCAATTTCAGGTGCAGCGCGCGGACCGCCAGCTGCAGCTGGCCGTCACACCAACCAAACGGCCGCGCCAGCTTTCGCGCCGCTGAGACGCGCAAGCGCGCGACTTCACGTCGTCGATTCCGGGCTCTTGTCGGCGTCGGGCTCTTCTTTGGGGTGGGTGCGCACGAACAGCTGCGCCGCCCAGATGCCGAGCTCGTACAACAGACACATGGGAATCGCCAGCGCCAACTGCGAGACGACATCCGGCGGCGTGATGATGGCCGCAATGATGAAGGACGCGACCACGAAATAGCCGCGTGCGTGCTTGAGCTTTTCGACGCTGATCACGCCCAAGCGCACCAGAACCACCACGGCAATCGGCACTTCAAAGGCCACACCGAACGCCAGGAACATCGTCAGGACGAAACCCAGGTAGGCCTCGATATCCGGCGCCGCCGTGATGCTCTTGGGCGCAAAACTCTGGATGAAGGCAAACACCCGGCCAAACACGAAGTAGTAGCAGAACGCCACTCCGATGAAAAACAGGATGGTGCTGGAGACCACCAGCGGCAACACCATCTTCTTTTCGTTGGAATAGAGCCCCGGAGCCACGAACGCCCAGATCTGGTAGAGCACCACCGGCAGCGCCACCAAAAAGGCCGCCATCAGCAGAATCTTGAGCGGCACCATGAACGGTGAAATCACCGAGGTGGCGATCATCGTCGCGCCCTGCGGCAGGTGCGCCACCAGTGGCGCGGCCAGAAAGTCGTAGAGGGCACCCGGGCCGGGGTAGAGAAAGAGCACGCCCGCCACCACGCCCACTGCCAGCACCGCCTTGATCAGGCGGTCGCGCAGCTCCATCAGGTGCTCGACAAAGGGCTGCTCGGTGCCGGCGAGTTCGTCTTCGGGGTTGGGGGTCTGGGCCATGGGGTCTCAGGGGATGCGCGAGTGCGCACCAAAAACGTCAGGCACGCAAGCGAACGCGGCCCGACAAAATCAATGGGGCTTGGGCGGGCGAAAGCGCGCCACCCGTGCCGCGCCCGACTGCACCCGCGCGCGCATGCCGGTACGTGCCTTGTACCAATGCGGCACGGCGCCACGCTTGGCACGCCAGTGCTTGTCCGGGCGCTTGTACGCAGGCACGATCAGCGCCAGGGCGGCAGGATCGTCGGGCAGCGGGTCAGCCGAAGCATCCGCGAGGCCGGCGGTGGCATCCTTCCAGTCTTTCTCGAAATCACTGGCGGTGGTGGCAACGCTTTTTTCAACGTCGCGCGCGGCGTTCTCCACCGTGTCCTTCATCTTGCGCAGCTCATCGAGCTCCATGGAGCGGTTGACTTCCGCCTTGACGTCCGCCACATAGCGCTGCGCCTTGCCCAGCAGGGTCCCTACCGTGCGCGCCACGCGCGGCAATTTTTCGGGGCCGATGACGACAAGCGCCACCACCCCGATGAGCGCCATCTTGGACAGGCCGATATCGAGCATCGCCGGTGATCCGTGGCGGCTCAGCTCTTTTGTCTGGCCTCGACGTCTATCGTGGTCTTCTCGGCGGCGGCCGCATTCGTGACCTGACCGGCAGGCGCAGCGGCGGCGCCGTCATCGCTGCTGGTGCCGCCTTCCTTCATGCCGTCCTTGAAACCCTTGACCGCACCGCCCAGATCGGACCCGATGTTCTTGAGTTTCTTGGTGCCGAAGACCATGACGACGATGAGCAGCACGATCAGCCAGTGCCAGATGGAAAACGAACCCATTGCAAAACTCCTGAGGTGAGACGATGATTCTAGGTCAAGCCCGGTGCGCGCGGCGCCACTTCAGGCCTTGAACCAGGGGCGCGAGCCACCCACGACGTGCAGGTGCAGGTGGTAGACCTCCTGCCCGCCCTCGGTGCCGGTATTGATCTGCAACCGGTAGCCGCCTGCCGGATACGGATTGCAGCCCTGTTCTTTCGCCAGTCTGGGCGCCAGCAGCAGCATGTGCGCCAGGAGTTTTTCATGCTGCGGCCCGGCCTGCTCCATCGATGGGATGTGCTCCTTTGGCACGATGAGAAAGTGCACCGGCGCCCATGGATGAATGTCCTTGAAGGCATACACCAACTCGTCTTCGTACACCTTTTGCGAAGGTATCTTGCCTTCGATGATCTTGCAGAAAATGCAATCGGGATCGTGGTTCATCGCATGTCTCCAGAAATTGCCGTCAGGCGTCGTCCGCCGATTTCACGCTGCAGCGCACACTCACATCGTGGCCGTGGGCGTGCAGCCAGCGCTGGCCCTCTTCGCGCCCCAGACCGAAGAGCTGGCGCAGGAAGACGAGGTCCGCACGCATCTTGCTGGCCGCGCCAAAGGGCGCAAGCGCCGCACCGCCATCAATGCGGTGCACGCGCATGTCCTTGTAGCGCTTGGGATCGAGCTTGCCCTCCTGCAGCAGCCGGCGCACGAATTCGATGGCGCGCAGCTCGGCCAGCAGACTGGCGTTGAACGTGACTTCGTTCATCCGGTCCATGATGTCGCTGGCGTTGTCGGGCACGGCCTTGTGCTGCACCGGATTGATTTGCACCAGCAGCACATCGCTGGACTGCGTGCGGTAAATGAGCGGGTGCAGCGCCGGATTGCCGGAATAACCGCCGTCCCAGTAGTACTCGCCCGCGATCTGCACCGCCTGAAACATCATCGGCAAACAAGCCGACGCCATCACGGATTCCATGCACAAGCGCTTGCCGGCAAAGATTTCGCCCCGCCCGGTGCGCACATTGGTGGCGCAGACAAAGACCTTGGGCACATGCACAGCTTCACGCGCCAGCAGCTCGAAATCCACCGTGTCGCGCAGCAGCCCGCGCAAGGGGTTGATGCCCAGCGGGTTCGTCTGATAAGGGGAAAACCACTGCGTCATCAGGCTCGTCAGCGGATTGCCCTGCAGTGGCGCGCCCCACATGAGCGCCCCCAGCGCGCCGACGCCTTCCCAGAGCTTGCGCAGCGTCTCGCGCGCCAGCGCACAGCCGCTCGCATGGATTTCCTCGCGCTCCTTGTTCTGGCTTGCGGCCAGCGCAAAGCCGTGGGCGAGCGCCACGGCGTTCATCGCACCGGCGCTGGTGCCGCTGATGCCGTCCAGATCAAATTGTCCGTCCTCGAGCAGCGCATCCAGCACGCCCCAGGTAAACGCCCCGTGCGAGCCGCCGCCCTGCAGCGCGAGATTCAGTGGTCGCCTTGGCTTGCGCTCAGGCATTGACCGCCTTGGCATCGTTCATCGCCACCATGCCGCGCACGATGCGATACAGGAACCAGATCGACACCACAGCCCAGGCCAACATGCCTGGCAGCACAAAGAAGAACCACAGCGGGCTCGTCACCAGGTACCAGAAGCCGGCCCACATCACGCTGCGGATGCGCCAGGAGAAATGGCTGGCCTGCCAGGTGCCCTCGGCGTCACCCTTCTTCACCAGGTCGATCACCAGCGCCAGCAGCAGCAGCGCCAAACTCGGCTGCGCACCCGGAACCACCGCGCCAATCGCCACGATCACGTGCAGCACATAGCTCACCCAACCCCAGGTCTTGAGGCCGTCGGCACGCGGGTCCGGCCCCACGTCGATGATGTCGTCGCTCATGTCAGCTCCCTTCCTCCTGCGCGCGCTGCGCCTGCTTGCGCAGCGCCTTTTCCTCGAGCCCACTCACGCCCTCACGCCGCTCCAGCTCTTGGACGATATCCGCGGGCGCAAGTTCGAAATACGCCAGCGTCACCATGCAGTGAAACCACAGGTCGGCCATTTCATAGACCAGCTTGCTGCGGTCCGCGCCCTGCGCCACATCCTTGGCGGCCATCACCACCTCGGTCGCTTCCTCGCCCACTTTCTTCAGAAAGCCATCCGGACCCTTGGCGAGCAGGCGCGCCACATAACTTTTGTCGGGGTCGCCGCCGTTGGCCGGCTTGCGGCTCTCGATCACGGCCGCAAGGCGTTCAAGTGCGTCGTTGCTTGTCATGGGTCTTATTTGTAGATGCTGGACGGGTCTTTCAAGACCGGATCGACGGCTTTCCACTCGCCACCTTCGAGCACGCTGAAAAAGCAGCTGTGCCGCCCGGTATGGCAGGCGATGCCGGGCTCATGCCCCATTTGCGTGACCTTGAGCAGCACCACATCCTGATCGCAATCGAGCCGGATTTCGTGCACCTGCTGCACATGGCCAGATTCCTCGCCTTTGTGCCACAGCCTGCCGCGCGAGCGGCTGAAGTACACCGCCTGGCCCGTGGCGGCGGTTTGCGCCAGCGCCTCGCGGTTCATCCAGGCCAGCATCAGCACATCGCCCGTGCCCACCTCCTGGGCAATCGCGGGCACCAGGCCTTGCGCGTCCCAGCGCACCCGGGCCAGCCAATCGGTATTCGAATCAGACATATTCACTACAAATACAGGAGCTCTCAACGCTTTTTCAGCATGCGTCAAGGCTCTATTTTGTTCAAATTCTCACCTCTATGCCCCGGGCACGCAGGTGCTCCTTGGCCTGGCGCACCGTGAATTCACCGTAGTGAAAGATGCTGGCCGCCAGCACCGCATCGGCCCCGCCCACGCTCACGCCGTCGGCCAGGTGATCGAGACTGCCTACACCGCCGGATGCGATCACCGGCACATCGACTGCGTCGCTCACCGCGCGCGTGAGCTGCAGATCAAAGCCCGATTTGGTGCCATCGCGGTCCATGCTGGTGAGCAGAATCTCGCCTGCGCCGCGCCGCGTCATCTCCACCGCCCACTGCACGGCATCGAGGCCGGTGTTCTTGCGCCCGCCGTGGCTGTAGACATCCCAGCCCGCGCCACGCGCAGCCACCTCATCGCCCCGGCGCTGCTTGGCATCGATGGCGACGACGATGCACTGCGAGCCGTATTTTGCCGACGCTGCGCTGATCACATCCGGATCGGCAATCGCGGCGGAATTGAAGCTGGTCTTGTCGGCCCCGGCATTGAGCAGCCGGCGCACATCGGCCACCGTGCGCACGCCGCCGCCCACGGTCAGCGGGATGAAGACCTGGCTGGCGACGGCCTCGATGATGGGCAGGATCAGGTCGCGCCCGTCGCTGGTGGCGGTGATATCCAGGAAGGTGAGCTCGTCGGCGCCCTGCTCGTTGTAGCGCGCGGCGATCTCCACCGGATCCCCGGCATCGCGCAGTTCAACGAAATTGACGCCCTTGACCACGCGACCACCGGTCACGTCCAGGCAGGGAATGATGCGTTTGGCAAGCATGAGAATTGGCACACAAAGGGGTGCGCAAGATACCACGCATGGCGTTTCCTGCGCGCAAACCGCCCTGCCACTGGGTATATTCCCTGCCGGCGCGCCCTGCGTGCCCAAGAGCGTGCAACAACCCACTGACATTCGATGGCTTCACCTGACGCAAGCGACAGCCCCCTCGCTCCAGCGATTTCTGTCCCCTGGCTGCCTTCGCATTACCAGCGCACCGTGCTGGCGCTCTGCGATCGCTGCGTCGTGACCACGCGCGAAGCGGTCTACACCACCAGGGACGCCAAGCTGGTGGGCGCCGGCACCCGAATGACTACGGCCTTGTTCGAGCGCCTGATGCAGCACGAGCTGCGCGCGCCGCTGGAAAACCTGCTGACGCTGGAGGGCATGGTGAGCCAGGCCTCGCTCGCGACGCAGGCCCACCAGATGTGCTTGCAGGACGCCGCCATCGAGCTGTTGGTGCAGGACGAGGCCAGTGGCATCAGCGCCGCAGCGCTGGCCGCACCGCTCAACGCCATCAGCCTGCCTGCCGCGCTGGCCTTCATGCTGACCGTGATGCGCGAGCTGGCCCCGGAACAGCTCGCGCATGGCCTGCGGGTCGCGCTCGTCGCCACCTACCAGGGCATGCGCCGCGGCTGGAACAAAAGCGAATGCACCCGGCTGGCGACCGCCGGCCTCCTGCACGACATCGGCATCCTGCACCTGGACCCGGCCTGGCGCGACGCCGCCCGCCCGATGCCGGCCGGCGAACGCCAGCAACTGGCCACCCACCCCAGCCTTGCCGCACGGCTGGTGCACGGCTGGGAGGTCTATCCCCAATCGGTGGCGGTTGCCATCCTCGAGCACCACGAGCGCATGGATGGCAGCGGCTACCCGCGCGGCATCCGCGGCGAACAGATTTCCGAAATGGGCCAGATGCTGCTGCTGGCCGAGGTGGTATCTGCCTTTTTCGAGAAATACGCCAACGATGGCGCATCGGTGCGCCTGTCGCTGGCGCTGCGCATGGACCGCCAGAAATTTCCCGTCTCCCTCGCCGCGCTGCTGCTGCCGCTGCTGCAATCGAGCGCCATTCAGCCGGGCACGGCGGGCGATCTGGCGGAAATTCGCGGCGCAAGCCACAGCCTGGCGCAGGCACTGCATCACTGGGGCGCGCTGCAGGCAGGTCTGCCCGCCGGCGGCTCGCCGGTGCCCGAGGACAGCCCCGCCAGCTGGATCGCGCAACGCCTGGCGACCCTGCAGACCAGCTTGTTCGATACCGGCGCCCACCCCGACCACCAGGCCGAGCTCCTGCCGCTGCTGCAGGCCGATCCTGCCGGCGTCAAGGAGCTGCTGTTTCTGCTGCGCGAGGCGCTGTGGCAACTGCAATCGATCGCCAACACCGCACTGACGCGCTGGCCCGCGCTGAACGCAGGCGACGAGCCACACGCCGGCGCGGCGCGCGCCTGGTGCGACGCGCTGCTGCACAGCCTGCCAGCCGGCGAGCCCTGAGGCAGGCGAAGGGCTGACTACCGCGCCGCGAGTTCGTCGGCGCGCACCTGGCCCGCAGCAAAGTCGAGGTCGCCGGAATAGATCGCACGCCCGCAGATCACGCCTTCGATGCCCTCGCCTTCGACGGCGCACAGCTGCTCGATATCGCGCATGCCGGACAGCCCGCCCGAGGCGATCACCGGAATGCTGAGCGCCTGCGCCAGCTTGACAGTGGCCTCGATATTGATGCCGGTGAGCATGCCGTCGCGGCCGATGTCGGTATAGATGATCGACTCGACGCCCCAGTCCTCGAACTTGCGCGCCAGGTCCACCACCTCATGGCCGGTCAGCTTGCTCCAGCCGTCGGTCGCCACCTTGCCGTCCTTGGCGTCCAGCCCGACGATGACATGGCCACCAAAGGCGCTGCAGGCGTCCTGCAGAAAGCCCGGGTTCTTCACCGCGGCGGTGCCGATGATCACGTACTCCAGCCCCGCGTCGAGATAGAGCTCGATGGTGTCCAGGTCGCGGATGCCACCACCCAGCTGCACCGGAATCTCGCTGCCGACCGCCTTGAGAATCGCCTTGATCGCTGCGCGATTTTTGGGCTGGCCGGCAAAGGCACCGTTCAGGTCCACCAGGTGCAGCCGCCTGGCACCGGCATCGAGCCACTTGCGCGCCATCTCGGCCGGGTCGTCGCCGAAAGTGGTGGCCTGGTTCATGTCGCCTTGCTTGAGGCGCACGCAGTGTCCGTCTTTGAGATCGATGGCAGGGATGAGCAACATGGGAGAGGTCAGCGTTGAGCGTTGAGCGCGGGAAGAGATTGAGCGTTCGGCGTTGAGCGCGAAAGAGGCGCGGCATTCACGCTCAACGCCAAACCTCCTAAGGTTTCCAGTGCAGGAAGTTGCGATAGAGCTGCAGCCCTTGGGCCGCACTTTTTTCAGGGTGAAACTGGGTGGCAAAAAGGTTATCACGTGCAATCGCCGCTGCAAAGGGCTGGCCATAGCCGGTCTCGCCCGCGCAGTGCAGCGCATCCGCCGGGCACGCGTAGTAGCTGTGCACGAAGTAGAACCAGCTCTCATCAGGCACGCCCTGCCAGAGCGGGTGCAGCCTGCCTGCATGCGGCAGCTGGCGCACGCGGTTCCAGCCCATGTGCGGCACCTTGTAGCGGCTGCCGTCGTCCTGCCGGCGCCCGGCCAGGTCAAAGCGCAGCACATCGCCGGGGATCAGGCCCAAGCCATCGACATCGCCTTCGGCGCTGTGCGACAGCAGCATCTGCATGCCTATGCAGACACCAAACAGCGGCTTGTGCCGCGTCGCCGCCAGCACCGCGGCGCGCACGCCGGAGGCCTCAAGCTCGCGCATGCAATCGGGCATGGCGCCCTGGCCCGGCAGCACCACGCGATCGGCGGCGCGCACGGCTTGGGCGTCGCCCGTGACGATCACGTGCCAGCCCTCGCCCTCGGCCGCAGCCCGCACGGCCTGTGACACCGAGCGCAGATTGCCCATGCCATAGTCCACCACGGCCACGGTTTTTACTTTGTTTTGCATAGCTGTCAGCGCTTATCCAGCAAGCGTTACAGGCCAATTTGATTCAAATTACAACGCACCCTTGGTCGACGGAATCACTCCGGCGGCACGCGGATCGGGCTCTGCCGCGGCGCGCAAGGCGCGTGCGAAGGCCTTGAAAATCGTCTCGCACTGGTGGTGGGCATTCACGCCCTTGAGGTTGTCGATGTGCAGCGTGACGCCTGCGTGGTTCACGAAGCCCTGGAAAAACTCATGCACCAACTGGGTATCGAAGCCGCCAATCATCGCGGCCGTGAAGCCCACGTTCAGGTGCAACCCGGGCCGGCCGGAAAAATCCATCACCACGCGCGAGAGCGCTTCGTCCAGCGGCACATAGGCATGGCCGTAGCGCCGGATGCCTTTCTTGTCGCCGATGGCGCGCGCCACCGCCTGGCCCAGCGTGATGCCCACGTCTTCGACGCTGTGGTGGCCGTCGATGTGCAAATCACCATCGCACTGCACTTCCAGGTCGATGAGGCCGTGGCGCGCGATCTGGTCGAGCATGTGGTCAAAGAAGCCGATGCCGCTGTTGAGCCGCGTCTGACCGGTTCCGTCCAGGTTGATGGCGACGCGGATGCGCGTTTCGGCGGTCTGGCGGCTAACCTCGGCAATGCGGTCGGTTCGGCTGGAGGCAACGAGAGCAGAAGAAGTCATAGCGAGGCGCGCAGCGCTTGCAAGAGGGCGGTATTTTCGTCAGCGCTGCCCACGGTCAGCCGCAGGCAGTTGGCGAGCAATGGGTGCATTGTAGAAACGTTCTTCACCAGCACCTTGCGCTCGCGCAAACCGGCGAAGGCGCGCGCCGCATCGGGTACGCGCACCAGGACCATGTTGGCCTCGCTCGGGAAGGGTCGCACCCCGGGCATTTGCCCCAGTTGTTCCAGAATGCGAGCACGCTGCGCCCGTATTTCCTGCGCCTGAGCGGCAAAAACATCTTCATGCTCCAAGGCAAACAGCGCGCATTCGCTGTTGAGCACACCCACGTTGTAGGGCGGACGCACCTTGTCGAGCTCGGCGATCAAACCAGCCTCACCCAGCAGATAGCCAATCCGCACACCCGCCAGACCGAACTTGCTGAGCGTGCGCAGGATGAGCACATGGCGGTGCATCTCGGGCGCCGAGCGCACGTTTTCCATCCAGCTGCGCGCGGCAAACGGCTGGTAGGCCTCGTCCATCACCACCAGGCCGCCGGCCGCGCCCTGCGCGGCGATGATGCGGGCGATGGCGCCCTCGTCCCACAGCGTGCCGGTGGGGTTGTTGGGATAGGCCAGGTAAACGATGGCCGGGCGGTGCCGCGCGATGGCCGCCAGCATGGCCGCTTCATCCAGCTCGAAATCGGCCGTGAGCGGCACGCCGTGAAAGGCCAGGCCCTGCAGCTGCGCGCTCATGGCGTACATCACGAAGCCGGGCAGCGGCGCGAGGATGGAGGCGCCCGGCACGTCGCAGGCCAGCGCCAGCAGGCTGATCAGCTCGTCCGAGCCGTTGCCCAGCATCAGCGACCAGCCCGCCGGCGGCTGCGCCTGGCCCTGCAAGGCCGTCCTGAGCTGTTCGGCACCCTCACCCGGATAGCGGTTGACCGCCACCTGCCCCAGCCGCTTTCCCAACTCGGCCTGCAAGGCGGCCGGGAGGCGATAGGGGTTTTCCATCGCGTCCAGCTTGACCATGCCGCGCGAATCCTGCACCGCATAGGCATGCATGCCTTGCACGTCATGGCGCAGCCGGGCCAGGGGATGGACAGAAACCTCTTCAGTGGTCATGGGATAAAGGCATTCGTTGGATTGAAAAAAAGGAAGGGGGCACCTGCACCGCCTCGCAACACGGCAGGCGCGGCAGGTACGTCCGGATAACGGGCCGTCAGGCGGACCGTGCGCCTGTCACGCCTGAAAGCAGGGCACGCATTGCACGGCAACGGCGCTCATCGAGCGCCTGCGGGCAAATTTACCCGAATTCAGCGGCGCCAGAGACAAACGCTTCAAGCACTCGTTCCGCCAAAGCGTGGCGCCAGCGCATTGACGATGAGCGACAGCACATAGATGCCCGCCAGGCTCAGCACATACGAAACCACCATGTTGGCCAGCCCCACCAGGAAGGGCATGCGCACCGTGGCGCCGAGGCCGCCCATGCCGATCAGCGTCATGCCGATGAAGCCGCAGAGGGCGGGAATGGCGGCGAGCCACGCCAGGTAGCCGGGATACAGCCCGGCCGCGGTGGCAGGCTCGGCCGCGATGGCCGCCCAGGTGGGCTGGGGACTGAGCAACAGACTCTTGACGCGATCGACGATGGCCATGGCAACGCTCCTTGACGGGCATGGTGCCCGAACCCGGGCCCGCAAAAACCCATGCCGTCAATGTAACTATTTCCCGGCGGGTGCGAAAGCCTCGGTGCCGCCCGCAGCCACGGCCATTGGCGTGCATCCCGAAACGCACCACACGCTCATGTGCCGCTTCGCCCTGCGCGATCGGCCAGTACGCTGGCGCGCGACGTCAAGGATCTGGTTGTCCGCTGCGCCCATCGAGTGGGACGACGGACGCAGCCCGCCAAGCGGAAGGCGTCAACCCTGTCAACTGCCGAAAACGGCTGGAGAAATGGGCCGGGGAAGAGAAGCCGAGATCCAGCGCCAGTTCAGTGATCGACAGCCTGCTTTCGCGCAGCAGCGCCTTGGCGCGCTCGATGCGCATCTCGCTGAGCACCTGGTATGGCGGGCGACCCGTGCTGGCCTTGAAAGAGCGGCTGAAGTGGTCGGGTGACAAGGCGACCGAGCGCGCCAGTTGGGCCACCGACGGGGCGTGCCCCGCGCCATCGATCGCCTCCATGGTCTTGCGCAGACGCCAGGCAGGCAGGGCTGGCACTTCCTTGCGTCCGGCGTCATCGGCAGCGGGGCTGGCTTCGAGCAGCAGTGCGAGGATCGCCCCCAGGTAGTTGGGCGCATAGCTGCCGCCTTCGCCCGCACCGCTTCCGGAGTCCCACAGGCGCCTGGCGATCTGCCCGACCAGCGGCTCATTCAGCTGCCGCCGGGCGAGTTGCTTGATGCGGCTTTCAATCAGATCCGCGTCAGCGCCGAGCAATCGTGCCAGCGGATGCAGTGCAACGCCCAGGTGCAGAACCAACGGGTTGCCCTCAAAGCGCCAATAGGAGCCGCAGCTCGGCGGCGTCAGCAGCACCTGGCCAGGCATTGCGTTGAAGCGTTGAGATCCGCAGCCAATGTCGCGCAGTACCGGCGCATGCCGAGCGCGCAGCACGATGCTGATGATCAGTTCCTGAACGGGCCTGTATTCGATGCCGTCCGCCGGCGCGTGCTCGACCAGCGCCATGGTGAGAGGGGTGGACTCAAGCGCTCGCACGTCGGCCCGGCGAATGGGCAAGGTCCGGTCATTCAGATAAGCAGTGAAGCCCGGCTGACCCGCGGGGCGGGTGACTGCATCCATCGTCGTCCATCCTCCCCAGTCAGCGGCATGCAGCAAAAAAAATGCGCTGCCGATTCAGGCCGATCGTGAGCCGGCCCCGATTCAGAACTGGTACGAAAGCACAGCGGAAATGATTTGCGCCTTGCGCCTGCTGTCCACGCCGTGGCGCAGATTGTATTCAAGGTCAAAGCGATAGGGGCCGCCCACCACCGCCAGGCCCAACGACGCCAGGACGTAGCGCCGATCCCTCAAGCGCAGGTCCACATCGTTGGCGTATTCCGCTTCAAGCCCAAGCGAAAGACTCGGCAGAAATTGCCACTGCGGGCCAGCTGCCTGCTGTTTTTCAACCCGGGCGCGCACCCAGGCCGCGCCGTAGTCCTCGTGCTTGCCGTGCAGCACCGAGGCGCTGGCCGTATTGAAAAAGCTGCGCTGGTAGTTCGCACCGACGATGGGGCGCAGCAACCAGCCCGGCGGCAGCAGACCAATATCTTGCGTGCTGAACGTCCCGATCCATTCCACCTGCGCATAAAACCGGTTTTCATCGTAGTCCTGCCGTTGCCGCATGAACAGGTTGGACACCGTGTAGCTGGCCTTGCCCCGTTGATAGTCCAGGCGCGCGGCCAGGCCCCAATGCGGGGTGTAAACCTCGGCGTAGCGCAGTTGCAGGCCCCAGGCGTTGCGCCGCGATCGGCCCAGGGTGTTGACCGGGTCCTGGGGGTAGCGCAGATCGTAGCCGTCGTGCTCAAAGCTCAGCCCGATGCCGAGCAGTCGGCTGGGAATCGGCGCATGGAAATACTGCAACTCGACCTTGGGGCTGTTGCCCACGGGTTCAACCGGCAGGTTGTTGCTGCCGACAACCCGGGTGGGCTCCACATTGATGCGCAAGAAATGGGCGCCGGTGGCTGCTGGCAGTTCCTTCATCATGGAAATCGGCAGCACGAAGACACGGGCGCGATCCCGGAACGCGGGCCAGGCGGGCGGCGGCACGCCTTGGCCGATCAACGCGTCGTTGACGTAGCCGGCGGTGGCCCTGGAAGCGCCGATCTTGGTCTGCGTGTTGCCATAGATTTCATTGGAAAACAGGGAATTCATCAACCCGGCCTGTCCCAGCGTCATCATGCTGACCATGCCGGGCGTGGGGCTGAAACCGCCGGCCGGCTGCTCGGTCCCGGCCGCCGCGGCACCTGCCAGCAGGCCCGCGAAGGCGAGCGCACACGGTATTCTCATCATCCTTGTTTTCATCGCGATCTCCCGTCTCCGTTGTTCTGTACGCCGCGATGGCAGCGCCGCACGCGCCAACACATGCGCGCTGCCCAGACCACGCCTGCGCGCTGGCTGGCGATAGAGCTTGCCGATCGGGCTTGCGGCATCGGCCGCGGGGCGTCATCCCGCGCCGCATCAATGGGCGGGCTCGCCCGGTGCGGCGCCCGACAGGCGCTGCAGCATGGGGATATCCATGTGGTACATCGGCTCGTCGTTGGGCCCGAGGAAGGCAGACGCGCCCTGGCACACCATCAGCAATTCCGTCTCTTGGTCAAACGGCAGGGCATCATGGATCGCCCCCTTGGGTTCGGAGACGTAGTCACCAGCCTGGAAAGGTCCGGTCTGCCGGTGCACGCCCGTACCCTTGAGGATGTAGATTTCGGCGCTCTCCAGGTGCTTGTGCCGCGGCAGGACACCCCCGGGCTCGGCACGAATCATGACGCTGAAGGCGCCGGTTTCAGGGACCAGCTTGATCACCTTGACGAAAACCCGCGGCGCCAGCGGCAGCCAGGGCAATCCATCGCAGTGCACCGTCGCTCCGCCCTTGTATTCATTCATTTCCCGTCTCCTGGTCTGATCTGGTGTAGTGCCCGCTCGATAGCGAGCCTGATCAACAAGCCTGGGCAGCTATTGACCACGGCCAGTTTAGGAAACAGGACTCTGCGCCGCTTTCAGTTTTCCGACGCGGCTATCGGAAAAGCGTCCGTGCCTACGAACGCCCGCACCCACAACGGAGAGGCTATGAACTCTTCAGCCGCATCTCCGCCGCCCGCGCATGCGCCTGCAGGCCTTCGCCATGCGCCAGCACGCTGGCGATGCGGCCGAGCACCTGCGCGCCCTGTTCGCTCACCTCGATCAGGCTGGTGCGCTTCTGGAAGTCGTACACCCCGAGCGGACTGGAAAAGCGCGCCGTGCCGCTGGTGGGCAGCACGTGGTTGGGGCCGGCGCAGTAGTCGCCCAGCGATTCGGTGGTGTAAGCGCCCATGAAGATTGCACCGGCGTGGCGTAGCAGCGGCTCCCAGCGGTGCGGTTCGCGGCTGGAGATTTCCAGGTGCTCTGGGGCGATGCGGTTGGAGATTTCGCAGGCTTCCTGCATGCTGCGCGTGTGGATCAGCGCGCCGCGCCCCGAGAGCGAGGCGGCGATGATTTCCGCGCGTGGCATCTCTGGCAGCAGCCGGTGCATCGCCTGCGCCACCTGCGCTATGTAATCGGCATCGGGGCACAGCAGGATGGACTGCGCCAGTTCATCATGCTCGGCCTGGCTGAACAGATCCATCGCCACCCAGTCGGGCGGCGTCGTGCCATCGGCCAGCACCAGGATTTCACTCGGCCCGGCGATCATGTCGATGCCGACCTGGCCGAACACCCGCTTCTTGGCGCTGGCGACGTAGGCATTGCCGGGGCCGGTGATCTTGTCCACCTTCGGAATAGTGGCCGTGCCGTAGGCGAGCGCCGCCACCGCCTGCGCGCCGCCGATGGTGAAGCCGCGCGTGACACCCGCAAGATAAGCCGCGGCCAGCACCAGCGGGTTCTTCTCGCCCCCCGGCGTGGGCACCATCATGACGATCTCGGGCACCCCCGCGACCTGCGCGGGAATGGCGTTCATCAGCACGCTGCTCGGGTAGGCCGCCTTGCCACCTGGCACGTAGATGCCAACGCGGTCCAGCGGCGTGACCTTCTGGCCGAGCAGCGTGCCATCTTCGTCGTGGTAGCTCCAGCTTTCGCCACAGGCTTTTTTCTGCGCCTCGTGGTAGCTGCGCACGCGCCGGGCGGCGGCGGCGAGGGCTTCGCGCTGGGCGGCGCTCAATCCGTCGTGCGCGGCCTTGAGTTCGGCCTGAGTCAGCTCCAGCGCGGCGACGCTGGCGGCCTGCAAGTGGTCAAAGCGCGCGGTGTACTCGAGCACGGCGGCATCGCCGCGCGTGGCAACGTCGGTCAGGATGTCAGCCACACGCTGCTCGATGGCGGCGTCTTGCTCGGCCGACCAGTGCAGGCGGGCGGCAAATTCTTGCTCGAATGTGGGTGCAACCGTTGACAGGCGGGCGGGAGCAGCTATTGTTGTCATAGAAATTGAATCCTCCTGATCCGTGGCATGCATCCTCTTCAGACGGAGGCGACAAAGGGGTTGAGCAAAGGCACGCCGGTACGTTCGAAATCTGCGGTATTTCGCGTCACCACCGTCAGGCCATGGATCAGTGCGATGGCGGCAATCTGCTTGTCCAAAGGGTTTTCCGGATGCGGCACGGACAACCGCCCCCAGACCTCGGCGGCATCCTGCTCCAGAGCGAGGATGCTGTCGCCATACTGTTGCAACACCAGCGCCAACCAGTTGGCCAGCCGGTCTGCCTGGGCAGTGTCACCACGGTAACGTATCAACTCCACGCCACGGCGCAACTCGCCTACGGTGATCACCGGCAGGTACAGCGGCGTACCCTGCTGCGCGCAGCGATGAAAAAACGCCCGGACTCCAACATGGGCCGCGCTGCCCCGTCGAGATTCGCTGATGACGTTGGTATCAATCAAATACACGCGCTGCCTCGCGCGGTGGCACCCGGGCAAAGTCCTCGTCCCGGCCCACGTTGGGCATGGCGGCCAGTACCTCCGCCAGCGGGCGACGCGGCGGCCGCAACAATGCCTGTGCCAGCAGGGCGCGGTGCTCGGCCTCGGCACTGCGGCCGTGGCGAGCAGCGCGCTCCTTGAGCGCTTGGACGATCACGTCGTCAACGCCGCGAACGAGCAGACTGGCAGTGGACATGGCGGTGGCCTCCCAAGATAATTGCTATCAATGATAGCAAAGCCCGGGATGGCATTCAATCTTCACTCACCGCCCCCGCAAACGCCTCGATGATGCGCTTGAGCCGCGCCTGCTTGAGCTTGAACGCGGCCTGGTTGACCACCAGATGGCTGCTGATGTCCATGATGCGCTCGACTTCCACCAACTGGTTGGCCTTGAGCGTATTGCCGGTGGAGACCAGATCGACGATGGCGTCAGCCAGGCCGGTGAGCGGCGCCAGCTCCATGCTGCCGTAGAGCTTGATCAGGTCCACATGCACGCCCTTGCCGGCGAAGAATTCGCGCGCGATATGCGGGTATTTGGTGGCCACGCGCAGCCGCGCGCCCTGGTGCACCGCCTGCTGGTAATCAAAATCCGCGCGCACCGCCACGCTGACGTGGCACTGGGCAATGCGCAGATCGAGCGGGCGAAACAGGCCTTGTCCGCCGTGTTCGATCAGAGTGTCCTTGCCGGTCACGCCGATGTCAGCGCCGCCGTACTCCACATAGGTCGGCACGTCGGTGGCGCGCACCAGCACCACGCGCACATCGTCCTGATTGGTCGGCAGGATCAGTTTGCGCGTTTTTTCCGGATCTTCCAGAACGGCTATCCCCGCGGCGGCCAGCAGCGGCAGCGTTTCGTCGAAGATGCGGCCCTTGGAGAGGGCCAGCGTGATCGATGGCGTCATTGGATTCTTTCGATGTCTGCGCCCAGGGCGCGCAGCTTGTCTTCCATCGCGTCGTAGCCGCGGTCCAGGTGGTAGATGCGATCGACCAGCGTCTCGCCCTCGGCCACGAGGCCGGCGATCACCAGGCTGGCCGACGCGCGCAGATCGGTGGCCATCACCGCCGCGCCGGTCAGCCGCGCGCCGCCTGCGACCGTGGCCACACGGCCATCGACCATGATCTCGGCGCCCAGGCGCATGAGCTCGTTCACATGCATGTAGCGGTTCTCGAAAATGGTCTCGGTCACCGTCGTCGTGCCCTGCGCCACCAGGTTGAGCGCCATGAACTGCGCCTGCATGTCGGTGGGAAAGCCCGGGTACTCCATGGTGCGAAAACCCTGCGCCACAAGCTGTGCGCCGCCCGGGCTTTGCACCCGCATGCCCGCCGCCTCGCCGCTGACCGTGACGCCAGCGCTGCGCAGCTTGTCTACCAGCGCCTCCATGTGGTCGATGCGCGCATGCTCGAGCAGCGCATCGCCGCCGGTGGCCGCCACCGCGCAGGCAAAGGTGCCGGCCTCGATGCGATCGGCCACCACCTGGTGGGTGCAGCCGTGCAGCCGGTCGACACCCTGGATGCGGATGCTGCTGCCGCCGTGGCCCTCGATGCGCGCACCCATCGCGATCAGCATCTCGGCCAGGTCGCTCACTTCGGGCTCCTGCGCGGCGTTTTCCAGCACCGTCTCGCCCTCGGCCAGGCAGGCGGCCATCATCAGGTTCTCGGTGCCGGTCACGGTGATCATGTCGGTGGTGATGCGCGCGCCCTGCAGCCGCTTTTGCCCCTCGGGCAGGTGCGCAACGATGTCGCCATGCTCGAGCACGATCAGCGCACCCATCGCCGTCAAGCCCTTGATGTGCTGATCCACGGGGCGCGCGCCTATGGCGCAGCCGCCCGGCAGCGACACGCGGGCATGACCGAAGCGTGCCAGCAGGGGGCCGAGCGCGAGCACCGAGGCCCGCATGGTCTTCACGAGCTCGTACGGCGCCACGGGCTGCAATGTGTCCGGGGCAACAAAGCTCATACCGCCACGCTCGCCGTGGGTTTCGCTCACCACGCCCATGTGGTCGAGCAACTGGCGCATGGTGCGCACGTCGTGCAGCCGCGGCACATTCACCAGGTGCACCGGCTCGCTCGTCAGCAGCGCGGCGCACATCTGCGGCAGCGCCGCGTTCTTGGCGCCGGAGATCGTCACGCGGCCCTCAAGGCGGCGCCCGCCACGGATCAGGAGTTTGTCCATCGAATATGAGTCAAATCAGGCTCAAACGCTTGTCTATCAAGCGTGAGCAGCTATCAAAGCAGTTATTCTCCCTCCCCCTTTGGGGGAGAGCTGGGGTGGGGGCCGACGACGCCTGATCTGACGCAGTGCTCCGGCGACTTCCAAGGCCCCCATCCCCGCCTCCCCCAGCGGGGGAAGGAGCAAGAACGCAGACCCGGAGAGCACCATGTCTCACGCCTGCTGTTGCGCCTGCGCCCATTCAGCGGGCGTGAAGGTCTTCATCGAAAGCGCATGCAGCGCTTCGCTGTCCATGTGCTCGCGCACGGTGCCATAGACCAGTTGATGGCGCTGGATCGATCGCTTGCCCTCGAACACCGGCGAGACGATGAGCGCATACCAGTGGTGGCCATCGCCATCGACCACCAGATGCTCGCAGGCAAGATGGTCGGCAATGCATTGCTTGATGTCGTCAGCGGTCATGAAAAAATCCTCAATTGCGAATCTTGTAGCCAATGCGCAGCAAATGCAGCGTAAGCCCGCTGATGAGCAGCCACGCCAACCCCACCACGGCCAGACTGGCCCAGGGGGAGATATCGCTCACCCCGAAGAAGCCATAGCGAAAGCCATCGACCATGTAGAAGAACGGATTGAGCTGGCTCACCGCCTGCCAGAACGGCGGCAGCGTGTCGATCGAATAGAACACGCCCGAAAGAAAGGTCATTGGCACGATGATGAAGTTCTGGAACGTCGCCATGTGGTCGAACTTGTCCGCCCACAGCCCGGCGATCACCCCCAGCGACGCCAGCAGCCCCGCGCCCAGCAAAGCGAACACCAAGCTCCATAGCGGCGCCACGAAGCCCGGATTGGCATAGAGCAGGGTAACGATGAACACCCCCAGCCCCACCACCAGTCCGCGCACCACCGATGAGCCCACATACGCGGTGAACCAGGCCCAGTGCGACAGCGGCGTGAGCTGGACGAACACCAGGTTGCCCATGATCTTGCTCTGCACCAAGCTGGACGAGCTGTTGGCGAACGAGTTCTGCAGCATGCTCATCATCACCAGGCCCGGCACCAGAAAGGCGGTGTAGCTCAGGTGACCATAGACCTGCAGGCGACCTTCGAGCACATGGCCGAAGATGAGCAGGTAGAGCATCGAGGTGACGATGGGCGCGACCACCGTCTGGAAAGCCACCTTCCAGAAGCGCAGCAGCTCTTTGTAGAACAGCGTCTGCCAGCCGTTCATGCTTTCACCTCGGTGGCATCGTCGCGTGCGGTTTCCATCACGTGGATGAAGACGTCCTCCAGGTCAGCCTTGCGGATTTCCACATCCTCCACATGCACTGCTGCAGCGCGCAGCATCGCCAGGTGATGTTCGATCTCCTGCGCGTCGCGCGCCGGCAACTGCGCCACACGTCCCGTCACGCGCGCCAGCGCTGCCAGTTCAGGCGGCAGGGCATCGTCCGTCTTGAAGCGCAACACCTGGGTGGACGCCTGTGCCAGCAGCTCGGAAGTCTTGGCCAGTGCCACCACATGCCCGTGCTTGAGCATCGCCAGGCGCGTGCACAGCGCCTCGGCCTCTTCCAGGTAGTGCGTGGTGAGCAGCACCGCATGGCCCTGCTTGTTCAGCTGCGCGACGAACTGCCACAGCGTCTGGCGCAGCTCCACGTCCACGCCCGCCGTCGGCTCGTCGAGCACGATCACCGGCGGCTTGTGCACCAGGGCCTGAGCCACCAGCACGCGCCGCTTCATGCCGCCAGAGAGCTGGCGCATGTTGGCATCCGCCTTGTCGGCAAGGCCCAGGTGTTCGAGCAGCTCGTCCACCCAGGCATCGTTGTTCTTCACGCCAAAATAGCCCGATTGCAGGCGCAGCGTCTCGCGCACGCTGAAAAACGGGTCATACACCAGTTCCTGCGGCACCACGCCCAGCAGCTTGCGCGCGGCGGCGTAGTCGCCCCGCACGTCGTGCCCCATCACCGTGACGCTTCCATGCGTGGCACGCGCCAGGCCCGCGAGGATGCTGATCAGCGTCGTCTTGCCCGCGCCATTGGGCCCCAGAAGCCCGAAAAACTCACCCTCCGCAATCTCGAAATTCACACCGGACAGTGCCTGAAACGGACCGTGCGGCGTGGCAAAGGTTTTGGAGACGGATTGAAAGGAGACTGCGGCCATGGGAACCGCGCATTCTAGTCGGTACGCCCCTGTTGCGCTCCAGCACTCAGATCAGGACACGACAACCCGGTTGCGCCCTTGCCTCTTGGCCGCGTAGAGCGCCCGGTCGGCGCGGGCGAAGATCTGGTCGAAACCAGTGTCCTGGCCAGCCGAGGCGGTGACGCCAAAGCATGCGGTCACCTTGATCGCCAGGTCATCCAGTGCCACACACAGCTCCAGGTGCGCGCGCAGGCGCTCGGCCAGCTCGGCGGCGGCGGGCAGTTCGGTTTCGGGCAGGAGGATGCAGAACTCCTCGCCGCCGGTGCGCGCGAAGACATCGTTGCCGCGCAAGCCTTCCTGCATGCACAGCGCCAGCGTCTTGAGCACCCGGTCACCCACCGGATGACCATGGCGGTCATTGATGTTCTTGAAATGATCCACATCGATCGCAATCAGGCTCAAGGCCCGACCATAGCGGCGGCTGCGCTCGAATTCAGCCTGCGCGCAGATCTGGAAGTGGCGCCGGTTCACAAGACCCGTCAGGCCATCGGTGCGCGCCTGGCGCTGCAGCTCTTCTTTCAGATCATGCAACTCGGTGATGTCGGTACTCAGGCCAATCACCGCGCGGCTGCCGTCGGCCTGCTGCCAGGGAACGACCACGCTCCAGTAGTGGCGCATACGGCCATCCCTGCCCTGCATGGCTTCCTCGCTGACCGAGCGCTGGCCGCTGGCCAGAATTTCCTGATCCTTGCGCCAAAACCGCTGCGCCGCCTCCTGCGGCATCAACTGCGAGTCGAGCTTGCCGACCACCTGGTCGGCCGGCAGGCCAAAGGCATCGGCGGCGCGCTGGTTGGCATAGCGAAAGCGCCGGTCTTCGCCTTTCATGTAGACCAACGCATCGACGTTGTCGAGCACCGCTGCCAGCAAGGCCTTCTGCTCGGCCACCGCCGTTTCCAGGCGCTTTTTGTCGGTGATGTCATAGGACACGCCCACCATGCCCGCAATCGCGCCGCCCGCATCGCGCAAGGGCCGCTTGACGCTCCAGTAGGTGCGTACCTCGCCAGTGTGCGGAATCACGTTGGACTCCTCTCGCGCCACCACCTCACCATGCACCAGCACCCGCCGGTCTATCGCTGCACGGTCTTCGTCGTGTTCAAGCTTGATGAAATCGTCAAACGTCTTGCCCAGCACCTCCGGCAGGCTGCGCCCCAGCAACTGCAGCACCATGGGATTGGCATAAACGTAACTGCCATTCAAGTCAGTGGCATACACGAAGGCGCCCATCTCATCGAGAATTTCGCGAAACGGGTTTGCCACAAACGCCGCGGTGGCAGGATGAACTGGCGCGCCACTGACGACGCCCTCGGGCCATGCGATTTTCGGGGGCTTCATTGCGGCACCACCAGCAAGGCCTGTACGCCGTACAGCTGCGCCAGGCTCTGCAGCGCCTGCGGCATGGCCCGGGTGGTCAACGCCTTGCCGTCGTAGAGCACGGCACGGCGGCATTCCAGCAGCACCGCCAGCGCAGAGCTGTCAAACGTCGCCAGCGCCGCGCAGTCCACCACGACCTCCGAGCCAAGCTCGGCCTCCAGCCCCTGCAGCAGCAGTTGCAGGCAGGCGCTGGCCTGGGGGTGTGTCAGCGTGGCGGGCAAGACAAGCACGGTCAGCCGTTTCTCAATTGCCCGCGGCGTTGGCCTTGTTGCGCGCCACCAGGGCCTCGATCAGGCCATCGACCCCTTTGGCATTGATCTCGGCGGCAAACTGGCTGCGGTAGGTTTCCACCAGCCAGACACCCATGACGTTGATGTTGTAGATCTTCCAGGTCTCGCCGGGCTTCTGCGCCAGGCGGTAATCGAGCTGAATCGGGTCGCCCCGCCCGCGCACCTCGGTGCGCACCAGCACATCGGTATCCGCGGGTGCGGCACGCAAGGGCTTGACGACGATGGTCAGATCGGACACCTCGGCCAGCGCGCCGGCGTACGTGCGCACCAGCAGCTGCTTGAACTCGTCCTGCAGGCGTTGCTGCTGCTGGGGCGTGGCCTTGCGCCAGCCGGGGCCGACGCTTGCTGCCGTCATGCGCTTGAAATCAAGGTGCGGCAGGATGATCTTGTCCACCAGGGCGACGATCTTGTGCACATCCCCGGCCTTGATCTGCGGATCCTTGCGCACCGCATCCAGCACCTCGTTGGACAGGCGCCCGATCAAGACATCAGGCGCCTCTCCCGCCGCCCAAGCGCGGGCCAGGCCGGCACCGGCGCCCAGCGCCCCCACGGCGCGCAGCAGCGCCCGGCGATCCATTTTCCAATCCATCACGGTCATCACTCATCCTCCGGCAGCTTGCCGTCATCGTCACTGTCCGCCGCATTGCCGCGCACGCCAAGGTACACGTCACGCGTGAAGGTGTAGGGGTCCAGCGCCGCCGCATCGCGCACCCCGGTCACCCCCAGCAGGCTGGCGCGCCTGTCCAAAAAACCCAGGCCGTACAGACTGTTGCGCGTGGCAATCGGGCGCGCGTGCCAGGCCAGGTCACCCCAGGTGTCGGCCGGCAGCGCCACCGTATCGCGCAGCGTGGAAGGCCCGAGCAGCGGCAGCACCAGGTAGGGCCCGGTCGGCACGCCCCAATGTCCCAGCGTCAGCCCGAAATCCTGCTTGTGGCGCGGGATATTCGCTTCGCTCGCCACATCGAACAAGCCGCCGATGCCGATGAAGCTGTTGATGCCAAAGCGCGCCAGGCTGTCGGCGGCCGCTTGCCCGCGAGCCTGCAGCACGTTGTTCACAAACGACCAGAGATCGCCCAGATTGGCGAAAAAATTGCCTATGCCTGCGCGCACAGGCCAAGGCAGAACCTCCTTGTACACCGTGGCCACGGGCGTCATTACCACCTTGTCCACACCGTCGTTGAACTGCGTCATCGCCCGGTTGTAGGGCTCCAGCGGGTCCTGCGGATGGGCGCCAGGCCCGGTCGCACAGCCCGCCGCGGCCAGGCACAGCGCAGCTGCAGCGAGCCAGCGCCCGCCATACAGACCGTCGTGCCAGCTAAGCTTGTTTTTCATTTTTTTCCGGCAGCCGGTGTCGGGCTGCCCCCTTCCTGCGCCTTGCCATATAAAAATTGGCCGATCAGATTTTCCAGCACCACGGCCGATTGCGTCGAGGTCACCTGATCGCCATCGGCAAGATTTTTCTCGTCCGCGCCGGCCTCGATGCCGATGTATTGGTCTCCCAGCAGGCCGCTGGTGAGAATTTTCAGCGAACTGTCCTTGGGAAACAGGTAGCGCTTGTCCATCTCCAGCGCCACCTTGGCCTGAAAGGTGCTGTCATCGAAGGTGATGGCGCGCACGCGCCCGACGACTACGCCGGCGCTGCGTACCGCCGCCTTGGGCTTGAGACCGCCAATATTGTCGAACTTGGCGCTGATCTCGTAGCCCGATTGCCAATGCAGATTGAGCAGATTGGCCGACTGCAGCGCCAGAAACACCAGCGCCGCCAGCCCCAGAACCACGAATAGACCCACCCAGACATCGTTTTTTGAACGTTCCATGCCACCACCCTCTACAAGCTGAACATCAAGGCGGTGAGCATGAAGTCAAGCGCCAGCACCGCCAGCGACGCAATCACCACCGTGCGCGTCGTCGCGCGCGAAACGCCCTCGGGCGTCGGCTTGGCCACGTAGCCCTGCAGCACCGCGGTAAAGGTCACCGCCAGGCCGAACACCAGGCTCTTGACCACGCCATTGCCCACATCCTTGAACACATCCACGCCGCTTTGCATCTGGCCCCAGAAGGCACCGGCGTCCACACCAATCATGACCACGCCCACCAGCCAGCCGCCCAGCACGCCGATGGCGTTGAAGACGAGCGCCAGCACCGGCATCGCAATCACCCCGCCCCAAAAGCGCGGCGCCAGGATGCGCTGTACCGGGTCCACCGCCATCATCTCCATCGCCGCCAGCTGCTCGCCAGCACGCATCAGGCCGATTTCGGCGGTGAGCGAGGTACCCGCGCGCCCGGCAAACAGCAGCGCGGTCACCACCGGCCCGAGCTCGCGCACCAGGCTCAGGGTCACCATCAGCCCGAGCGAACTCTCCGAGCCATACAGCTGCAGCACGTTGTAGCCCTGCAGCGCCAGCACGAAGCCGACGAACAGCCCCGACAGCGCAATGATGGCCAGCGAGTGGTTGCCGAGAAAATGCACCTGGTCGCGCAGCAGCGCCGGGCGGCGCAGCGTGGTGCCCAGCAGCCTCAAAAGACGGCCCAGCAGCCGCGCGCCGGTGCCGATGGCGGCAAGTTCGCTGCGCACGGCAAAACCGATATCCGAAGGGCGCCACCAGCTCATCGCCTGCCTCCCACCGGGCCAAAGTCCTGCTCGACCGACGGTCCCGGGTGATGAAACGGCACCGGCCCTGTCGGCAAGGCGTGCACGAACTGGCGCACCAGCGGGTCGTCACTCGTGCGCACCTCGCCCGGCGTACCCTGCACCGCCACGTTGCCCGCGCCGAGAATCACCACATGGTCTGCCAGCGCAAAAGTCTCCTGCAGGTTGTGCGACACTAGGATGGTGGTCACGCCCATCGCGTCGCTGAGCTGGCGGATGAGCTGCGCCGCCGTACCCAGTGAAATCGGATCGAGCCCGGCGAACGGTTCGTCGTACATGATGAGTTCCGGATCGAGCGCTATCGCGCGCGCCAGCGCCACGCGTCGCGCCATGCCGCCGGAAATCTGGCTCGGCATCAGATCGCGGGCACCGCGCAAACCCACGGCATGCAGCTTCATGAGCACGATGTCGCGGATCAGCGCCGCGCTCAGGCTGGTGTGCTCGCGCAGCGGGAAGGCGACGTTGTCGAACACGCTCATGTCGGTGAACAGCGCACCAAACTGGAACAGCATGCCCATGCGCCGGCGCGCGGCATACAGCTGCGCCATGTCCATCGCGCCCGTGTCCTGACCATCCACCAGCACCTGGCCCTTTTGCGCCCGCTGCTGCCCGCCGATCAGGCGCAGCACCGTGGTCTTGCCGCCGCCCGATGCGCCCATGATGGCCGTGACCTTGCCACGCGGCACCGTCAGCGAAAAATCGCGCAGGATCACGCGCTCGCCATACCCGAAGGTGACGTCGCGCAGCTCGACAAACGGCTCTGGATGCAAAGATTCGCTGGGGGGCATGCTGCACGGCCAGGACAGCGGCCTACAGGTGCAAAGAAGGTTGCGATCATAAAGGCGCGCACCAGCGCTTGCCCAGCCCCGTTTCAGGCGCACCCGGATGATGGGCAGCGCCATTGGCTATAGTCGCCCTCTTCCCTCGTCTCACCCATTGGCTGTCGCCGGGCCGGTTCAGGCCGTCCGCCGTGCAGCCTTTGCCCATGGAAAAAGGCTTTCCCACGATGAACCAGGCTGTTGCCACCTCCCCTGTGCCCAGCACCCGCCACCGGCTTGCCACCGGGCTGCACCTGATCGGCGACCTGTACGGCTGCCGCTGCGATGCCCGCCTGATGCTGGATGCCGAATACCTCGAAAATTTCTGCAAGCAGCAGGTTGCCAGCGCGGGGCTGACCACCGTTGGCTCGCTGTTTCACAGCTTTGGCGAGGACGGCGGCGTCACGGGCGTGGTGGTGCTGGCCGAGTCGCACCTTTCCATCCACACCTGGCCCGAATCAGGCTATGTGACGCTGGACGTCTATGTCTGCAATTACACCGCGAACAACCGCCCCAAGGCGCAGAAATTGTTCGACGCCATCAAGGTCGCCTTCAACCCGAAGGAGCCGCGCCTGCACCGCGTAGACCGGGCCTGATCGTCATGGCAAGCCCCACGCAGCGCGCCCTGGCCGAACGCCTGAACGCGCATTTCGGCTTTTATCTCACGCATTGCCGTCTGCTGGCACAAGTGCACTCGGACTGGCAGCACATCGAAATCCACGAGCACCCCCAGTTCGGGCGGCTCATGCGCATCGATGGCTGCTTCATGACCAGCGAGCGCGATGAATTTTTCTACCACGAGCCCATGGTGCACCTGCCTGCCATCGCCCACCCCGGCGTGCGCCGGGCGCTGATCGTGGGCGGCGGCGACGGCGGCGCGGCCGAAGAGCTGCTCAAGCTGCCGGAAATTGAACGGGTAACGCTGTGCGAACTCGACGGCGCAGTCATCCGCCTGGCGCACGAATGGCTGCCTGCCATTCACCGCGGCGCCTTCGACGATCCGCGCCTGGGCCTGCAACTCGGCGATGCGTGCGCCTTCATCGCTGCCACCGAAGAACGCTTCGACCAGATCGTGCTCGATCTGACCGACCCCTTCGGCCCCGCAGTCGAGCTCTACACCGTCGAGTTCTACCAGGCCTGCCGCCGCATCCTTGCGCCGGGTGGCGTCGTCTCGCTGCACCTGGGCTCGCCCATCCATCTGCAAAACAGCCTGCAGCGCCTGCATGCCTCGCTGCAGGCCGTGTTTCCCATCGTGCGGCCCTATCTGCAATATGTGCCGCTCTATGGAACGCTGTGGTGCATGGCGATGGCGTCCGATACCACGGACCCGGCGGCACTCTCGGCCACCGAGGTGGATGCCCGCATCACGCAGCGCGGCATTGCCGACCTGCAGCTGTACAACGGCGCAGTGCACCAGGCCCTGCTGGCACAGCCCAATTTCGTGCGCGAACTCTTTGCTGCCCCAACCCGTGCGCTGCACCGCGGCGACACGCTGGCTGACGTGGTGAACCCGGCCGAGCTGCCGGAGATCACCATCACCGAGGGCTGACACAGCGCCGAACGAGCCCTGAGACTCACATCGCGTCGATCATCACCTGGCCAAAGCCCGAGCAGCTGACCTGCGTCGCGCCGTCCATCAGGCGCGCAAAGTCATAGGTCACCTGCTTGCTCTGGATGGCTTTTTCCATCGCGGTGATCACCAGGTCCGCGGCCTCGGTCCAGCCCATGTGGCGCAGCATCATCTCGGCGCTCAGGATTTCACTGCCGGGGTTGACGTAATCCTTGCCTGCGTACTTGGGCGCGGTGCCGTGCGTAGCCTCGAAACACGCCACCGAATCGCTCAGATTGGCGCCCGGCGCAATGCCGATGCCGCCCACCTGCGCCGCCAGTGCGTCACTGATGTAATCGCCATTGAGGTTGAGCGTGGCGATCACGCTGTATTCCGCCGGGCGCAGCAAAATCTGCTGCAGAAAGGCATCGGCGATCGCGTCCTTGACGATGATCTCCTTGCCCGTTTTCGGGTTCTTGAGCGCACACCACGGCCCGCCGTCGATGGGCTGGGCACCGAACTCGCGCTGGGCCAAGGCGTAGCCCCAGTCGCGGAAACCTCCCTCGGTGTACTTCATGATGTTGCCCTTGTGCACCAGCGTCACATTGGGCTTGTCGTTGTCGATCGCGTACTGGATGGCCTTGCGCACCAGCCGCTCGGTACCCTCGATCGAGACCGGCTTGATGCCAATGCCGGATGACTCAGGGAAGCGGATCTTGGTCACCCCCATCTCGTCGATCAGGAAGCGGATCACCTTCTGCGCCCTGGCGCTTTTGGCCTCCCACTCCACACCGGCGTAGATGTCTTCGCTGTTCTCGCGGAAGATCACCATGTTGACCTTTTCCGGCTGCTTCACCGGGCTGGGAACGCCCTTGAAATACTGCACCGGGCGCAGGCACACATACAGATCGAGCTCCTGGCGCAGCGCCACGTTCAGCGAGCGGATGCCGCCGCCCACCGGCGTGGTGAGCGGCCCCTTGATCGAGACGACATATTCCCTGAGCGCTGCCAGCGTTTCTTCCGGCAGCCACACGTCGGGGCCATACACGCGTGTGGATTTTTCGCCGGCGTAGACCTCCATCCAGTGGATGCGGCGCGCGCCGCCATAGGCCTTGGCGACGGCTGCATCCACCACCTTGAGCATCACCGGGGTGATGTCCACGCCCGTGCCGTCGCCTTCGATGTAGGGAATGATGGGCTCCTGCGGCACGTTCAGCGACATGTCGGCATTGACGGTGATTTTCTGCCCCTGTGCGGGGACCTGGA
Source organism: Comamonas sp. SCN 65-56 (assembly GCF_001724135.1). GTDB lineage: Bacteria > Pseudomonadota > Gammaproteobacteria > Burkholderiales > Burkholderiaceae_C > Comamonas_C. The sequence continues at coordinate 90,963 of NZ_MEDS01000003.1, forward strand.
TATGCTGGTAATTGCCCATTTGCCTGTCTCTTTTGCGATCGTGAAAACATGGCTTGCGCCATGCCCGTATGCGTCAAATTCTAATGACGAAAAGAAGGCACAATGCCGTCAACGCCGCAGCACCTGCACCCGTTGTGCTCAGCGCAACGCGGCGTTTCGCGCTGCATCCGCAGACAGGAAATGGCAACCATGAAACAAGTTCTCGCACTCGTCACCGCAAGCCTCTTCGCCGCGGGCGTTTTTGCCCAAGGCACAACTGCTCCGGCAGAGCCCGTGGCACCCGCCGCGGTCGCCGCCCCTGCCGCTGCCGCGGCACCCGCAGCGGCCGCACCGCACGCCAAGGCGAAGAAAACCGCCAAGGCGCACAAGAAGGCTGGCAACAAGCACGCCAAGCGCCATAGCAAAAAGGCCGCCAAGACCGCCGCCTGACGACAGCCGGGCTGCAACGTCATCCGCGTTGTTGCAGCCCGCCACGCAACAGCCCGCAAAATACGTGTTTTGCGGGCTGTTGATCGTTGTGCACCATGCTTTTGAAGAAAACCACCACGCCTCTGGCGTTGACCTTGGTCCTGGGCCTGGCCTTCACCTGCGCCAGCGCCGCGGCCCAGCAGAACGAGCCGCAGATGAACCTGCCGCGCACCGAACTGCACGCGGGCATGTACCGCATCAGCGCCCAGCTGGCGAGCGCGCCGCGCGAACGCGAAATCGGCCTGATGTACCGCAGGCAGATGCCCGAGCACGAAGGCATGCTGTTCGCCTTCGAAGCGCCGGGCGTGCAATGCTTCTGGATGAAAAACACGCTGCTGCCGCTCACGGCCGCCTTCGTCGCCGATGACGGCACCATCGTGAACCTGGCCGACATGCAGCCGCAGACCGAAGACTCCCACTGCTCGGCCAAGCCGGTGCGCTTCGTGCTGGAAATGAACCAGGGCTGGTTTGCCAAAAAAGGCCTCAAGAGCGGCACCCGGCTGACGGGCGCGCCCTTTGCAGACAAGTCCCACTGAAGCCTGCACTGGCCGTGAAAGGGGGCTGGAGCCATATCGCTGCGGCTTGAGGCATACCCCCATGGCTGCGCCTGAGAACGATCCGCTATAGGGCGACGTCGCGCGCCAGATCGAGCAAGCACTGGATGCATGGGCCAAAGCGAAGGCGCCCGCGAGCGGCCCGAGGCGCTGCGCCGGTATCTGGCCAGCCTGCCGCCCGCCGAAACGGCGCGCAAGGCTGGCGCAGGTGCTGGACGGGGGCGATTGGCTGGCTGTCGCGCAGGCAGGAGTGCGGACCGAGTATCGATGGCGACGGGTGGGGGACAATGCGCAGATGCCAAACGCCTATGACGTTGCCAAGGCCGGAGGCCGGCATGCAGCATGGATGCGAGAGCAGCAGGAGTTGGGTGAACGACAGCTACGGTCGGCGCGACGCTCCCTTCAAAAACAGGTTGCATTGCATCTTGGCTGGCTTGACAACCCGACATCCAAAGTGCAAGACTGGAATGGACGCAGCGCCTTGTATCAGCAGGGTTTGCTACGCAAGTGGCAGCAAGATATACAACGCCAGCGCCAGCAAATCGAAATCATCGAAGGTGTGATGAAGGAAAAGGGCCATGAACGATAAAGATCGCGCATACAAGATCGTCTTGCTGGCCGTGCTCGGGCTGCTGCGCGAACAGGGTGAGAACCGCGCTGGCGAACTGGACGGCCTGAATGCCTATCAGGCACTTTCGGAGGCTTTGACGCAAGCGCGAGCCTACGGGTTGAGCGCCGATGATATTGGCTTGGGAGGCTTCAATCCAGATACCCTGCTGAACCCGGCCGAAGCGCACGCCTGAGCGCCTACCCCTACCCCTGCGCCCTGACCGCCATCAGCTTGCAGCCCTCAATGCGGTCTGCATCGGCAATCGTCTCGAAATAGCGGCTTTGCGCCAGCGCGTCCACGGCGCTCCTGCCTCCTGGACACCGCGCCGCCGAACCAGCGCTGCCTCTACCTCAATCGCGCACGACGAGGACGGGTACCTTGACGACACCCAGCACGCGCTGCGTCACGCTGCCCAGCACCAGCTTCTCGATGCCGCGGCGCCCGTGCGAGCCCATCACCACCAGATCCGCCCCGCTGCTCTGCACGGTGGCCAGCACGCCCTCGTGCACCGTGTGGCCCTCGCCCACCACCGTCTCCACCTTGGCAATGCCGGCGGCGGTCACCGCGTCGCGGGCGGCGTCCAGCGCGGTACTGGCCTCGGCGTTGGCCGCCGTCAGGTACTGCGCCTGGCCGTAGGCAAAATCCGCGCCCACGCCGGTGAAGGGATAGGGGTCGATCACATACAGCAGCGTGATCTCGCTGCCAAACACCTGGGCCAGCGCCGCGGCGCGCGCCACCGCCTTCATGGAGGTTTCCGATCCATCGACGGGAACCAGGATGTGCTTGAACATATTGCGCTCCTTTCGCGGCATCGCGCCGCTTTGTCATGAAGGATTATGACCATCCTCGCCCAGGAAATGATCCCGGCGGCAGGTCAAAACCAGGGTGTCACGCCAGCCGTGCTCCGCCGTCGGCAGGATCGGCGTGGTTTCATGGATCATGCGGGCATCGTTCAGCAGCAGCACCGACCACGGCTCATCGAGCGTGAAGCGCTGCCCCGCCGGGCTGGCCGACTCGAAGATGCGCGTTTCGCCGCCCTTCACGCCCTCGCACCCCACCAGAAACACCGCCACCAGGTCCACGCCATCGCGGTGCGCGCCCTCGGGTGTCGGGCGCCCGACGCCGCCTTCGGTATCGATGCGGAACTGGTGCGCCTCCACGCACCAGCGCGCGGGCGGCGCCTGCAGCGGCAGCAGCGCCGCCTGTGCGGCAGCCGCGGCGGCGCGCACCAGTGCCTGCCAGGCGGGGTTGGCCAGCGTCGCCGTCAGCATGGGCGCAAACCAGCGCTGCATGCCGCCGTGCAGCGCGTTGTACTGCACCGGCTGCCAATGCGCGCGGTGCGGTGCCTGGACAAGGCCCTCGCCCTGCACCACGAAGCAGGAATAGCGCCTGCGCCGGTAGCGCCCGCCATCCTTGAGGTAGTCGTCCGGCGGCAGGTCGTCCCAGTCCGCGTGCAGCCCCTGCAGCTGCGCCAGTGACGCGCCGGCCCAGCTCGCCATATCCTGCGGCGCCAGCACCGCATAGCCGCGCTCGCGCAGGTGCTGCGCCAGTTGCGCCGCCGGAACATAGGGGGGGGAAAAATGCGTGATGCCCATGGGTCACCAGCTTAGCGCAGCCGGCCCGGTCCGCGTGGCTGACCCTTGCGCCAAAATGGGGCTGGCGCGCCAGGCCGCGCCAGCCTCCATTTTTCAACAAAAACCAGCGCCAGCGCTTTACCACCATGCGCTTGCAGCTACAAACCCGATAGTGAGACACCACCGCCGATGACCCCGCACGACTTCATCGCCCAATGGGGCCCGGGCGGCACCAGCGCGCACCTGAACGAAGAACAGGGCGCGCAAAGCCACTTCCTCGGCCTGTGCGAGCTGCTGGGTGTGCCCAAGCCCGGCAGCCCGGAGGTGACGGGCGAATACCTGTTCGAGCGCCGCTCCCTCGTGCTGGGCGAGGCGCGTGGCTATGCCGACGTGTACTACCGCGACCACTTCGCCTGGGAGAACAAGGCCCCCGGCAAGAACCTGGACGCCGCGCTGCGCCAGCTCTTGCAGTACAGCCTGGCGCTCGCCAACCCGCCGCTGCTCGTCGTCTGCGACCGGCTCACCATCCGCATCCACACCCAGTTCAACGGCCACCCGAGCGAGACCCATGTGGTGCGCATCGAAGACCTGGTGCAGCCCGAAAAACGCGCACTGCTGGCGCGCTTGTGGCGCGATCCGCAAAGCTTTCGCCCACGCCAGACCAGCCGTGACATCACCGAAGCCGCCGCCAGAAGCTTTGCCCAGCTGGCGGCGCAGCTGCGCGCTCGTGGCCATGCCGGCGAGGTGGTGGCGCACTTCCTCACGCAATGCCTGTTCTGCTTTTTTGCCGAAGACGTGGGCCTGCTGCCTGGCCGCATGTTCGAGCGCCTGGTCGACAACCGGGGCCTGACCAGCGACAAGCTCACCGCCGGCCTCACCAGCCTGTTCCAGACCATGCAGACCGGCGGCCTGTACGGCGCGGACGACATCCCCTGGTTCAACGGCGGGCTGTTCGCGCGCATCGCGGTGCCCAAGCTGGAGATCGTCGACATCACCGAACTGCGCAACGCCGCCAGCCTGAACTGGAGCGCGATCGACGTGAGCATCTTCGGCACCCTGTTTGAACGCGGGCTGGACCCGGCCAAGCGCAGCCAGCTCGGCGCGCACTACACCGACCCGGCGACGATCACCCGCATCATCGAGCCCGTCATCACCCGCCCGCTGCTGCAAGAATGGGAGCTGGTGGCGCAAGACCTGCAAGCGCTGGCGGCCAAAATCAGGAAAAACGGCGACGCCGCGTACAAAAAGACGCAGCAGCGCTTCGTGCGCTGGCTGGAGCGCCTGCGGGCGTATCGCATCCTGGACCCGGCGTGCGGCAGCGGCAACTTTCTCTTCATGGGCCTCAAGGCCCTCAAGGACGTGGAGCTGCACGCCATCACCGAGGCCGCGCGCCTGGGGCTCGATCGCGAGCAAGACCTGGTCACCGGCGTGCACAACCTGCTGGGCATCGAGCTGAACGACTACGCCGCCGAACTGGCCCGCGTCTCGGTCTGGATCGGCGAAATCCAGTGGCGCATCGCCCACGGCTACGCCGCCAAGACCAACCCGGTGCTGGAGCCGCTGCAGCAAATCGAATGCCGCGACGCGCTCTTGCAGTTTCCCCTTCCCCCTTTGGGGGAAGGCCGGGATGGGGGCCAGCCTGCCCCCGCCGAAGCGCAGTGGCCGCGCGCCGACGTGGTGGTGGGCAACCCGCCGTTTTTGGGCGACAAAAAAATGCGCCGTGAACTGGGCGACGCCTACGTGGACACGCTGCGCAAGACCTACGAAGGGCGCGTGCCCGGTGGTGCTGATCTGGTCTGTTATTGGTTTGAAAAAAGCCGCGCAGCGCTTGCCAGCCAAGCGCTGCAAGCTGCGGGTTTGGTAGCAACCAACTCCATCCGCGGCGGCAAGAACCGCGCCGTGCTCGACGCGATCGTGCGTGACAGCCGCATCTACGAAGCCTGGAGCGACGAGCCCTGGGTGAACGACGGCGCGGCGGTGCGAGTGTCTTTGGTAGCGTTTGGAACTGTGGAAACGCACCACCGCCTCGATGGCCAGGAGGTTGCACGCATTCATGCCGACCTGACGGCAGGCCAAGCTGGTGCTTCAACACTCGACGTCACGACAGCGTTGCGCCTTGCATCCAACGCCAACTGCTGCTTCGTGGGCACGTCCAAGAAAGCCTCTTTTGACATTCCTGGCGTACTGGCGCGCTCGTGGCTCGCATTACCCAACCCCAACGGGCGCAGCAGCGCGGAGGTGGTGAAACCCTGGATCAATGGCGCGGATATCGTGCGCCGACCTTCAGACACGTGGATCGTTGATTTCGGCATAGACGCAAGCGAGGAAGAATCCGCCTTGTTCGAGGCGCCGTTCGCCTATGTCCAGCGCGTCGTGAAGCCCGAGAAAGACATCGTGCGCAGCGCGGCAGAACGGCGCCGCTGGTGGCTGCACGCACGCACGGCACCGGACATGCGTGCCGCGCTGCGGCAACCACAGCGCTTCATCGCAACCTCTATCGTCGCCAAGCACCGCCTGTGGGTCTGGTTTGACAAAAGCGTGCTGCCAAGCCATGCGACCGGCGTCATCGCCCGCGCCGACGACACCACCTTCGGCATCCTGCACAGCCGCATGCATGAACTGTGGTCGCTGCGCATGGGCACCTCGCTGGAAGATCGGCCGCGCTACACCCCCACCACCTGCTTCGAAACCTTCCCCTTCCCCGCCGGCCTGACCCCCGCGGACACGGCCCACCAACGCACCGAGGCACTGGAAGACGGCGCCGTGATTCCCGCCGATCTGCCGGAGACCGCCGAAAATTCCAAGCCAAATCCGGCTCCAGCGCATGCTGGGCAAGCGTCAGCAGCTATCAAACCCATCAGCATTCGCAGTGCCGCCAGCGCCATCGCCCAGGCCGCGCACCGGCTCGATACGCTGCGCCGCAACTGGCTCAACCCGCCCAAATGGACACATCGCCTGCCCGAGGTGGTGCCGCTGGGCATGAGCGCATCGCCCTACCCCGACCGCACCGAGCCGCGCCACGGCCTTTCGGAGCAGGACGCCAAGGCGCTGCAGAAACGCACCCTCACCAACCTCTACAACGCCCGCCCCGCGTGGCTGGCGCAGGCGCATGGGCTGCTGGATGCCTCTGTTGCCGCCGCCTACGGCTGGAGCGACTACCGCGCCGACATGCCCGACGACGAAATCCTGCGGCGATTGCTGGCGCTCAATCTGGAAAGGGCGTCAGCGGAAAGGGCGTCAGCAACGCCCAAAGGGTGAAAAGCAAATAGTGATGGGCCCATTGAAGTCTGCACTGGCTGTGGGAGCGGCTTGAGCCGCGAAGGCCATTCGCGAATTCAAGTTTCAGCGGATCAGGCCCCAAAGCTGAGCGCGCTCGCCGGCAGCGGGCGGCCCAGCGCGTTGTTGAGCAGCGTCCAGTGCAGGGTTTCGTCGCAGGCCACGCGGCCGGCGACTTTGGCGAGCTGGGTGTCCTTGAAGGCTGGAATCACGCCCAGATACGCATTGGTGGCGCCCAGCTCCAGCCGTGCCGCCAGGTCCAGCACGTCGTTTTGCGACTTGAGCTTGGCGGCATCCAGGGCCTTCGCGTACTCCTGCAGCGTCAGCGCTGGTGCCGGGGTGCCGCCCAGCTTGCGGATGGTGGACTCCAGCACATCGCGGTGCGCCTTGTGGTCGGACTGAAAGCGCACCGCCAGCGCGAGCACCGGCTTTTGCAGCAGGCCGCTTTCGGCGCCAAGCTGGTAGGCGTTGATGGCCTCATATTCCAGCGCCAGCGCTACGTTCAGAATGTGCGCATCCGATTCGCTGTTGGCGTCCATGGCTTGCGCCCGGCTGGGCACGCCGGCCAGCATCATGACGGCGCCAGCCGACAGCATGCCCACTCCTTTGAGCAGGCCGCGCCGCTGCGGCACGAACAGGTTGCTGGTTACCAGTTGCGGGGTTGAAGACGGGGTCATGGCAATCTCCTGACAGTTTCGTTGAAGGACGGTGAACGCCGCTTTTCGGCGCACCACCCTCTTGTACGAAGGCCTTGGAGATTTGGATGCAGCCGGCTCGATCAGCTTTGCAACTTGCCCAGCGCCAAGATCGGGCCTGTGGGCTGGCCGGTGGGCGAGCCGCCCGCCGGCTCCAGGCTGACGGCATACGCGGCAACGCCGCGCTGCAAACCGCTGCGCTGCACGATGGTGGCCTGCTGCGGCGACACCAGGCCCAGCGAGCGGGGTGCGCCGTCGCCCGGAACGGCCCATAGTTCGAGCGCCTGGCGGCTGGCATCAAGCGCCACCGGGCCCATCGGTTTCAGGACCAGCGCGCTGCCATCGGCACTGACGCTGGCGACAAAGCTGGCCGGGATGGCGTCGGCTCCGGCTTGCGCGTTGGCCGCCAGCACCACCACGGTGGGGGCCTGCTGCGGCTGCACAAGGACCAGCGCGAGGGCCAGCGCCGCCACGGTGGCCAGGCCTGCCGCGCCTTGCCAAAGGCCCAGGCGCTGCCACCACCCCACGTGCTGTGGGGCCGGCTGAACCGCAGGCGCAAACAGGCGCTGCTCGATGCGCGTCCACACGACGGGCGAAGGCGGCGCGGGCGGCACGGCACCGGCCAGCGGCATCAGCCGTGCCTGCCAGTCGCGCGTGGCGTCGCGCAGCACCGGGTGCGCGGCCAGCAGGGACTCAAAGCGCCGGCGTGCGCCACCGCGCAAGGTGCCCAGGGCGTATTCGGCGGCCAGACGGTCGGCCAGGTCGGGGCGGCTGTAGTCCATTTACGCCGGGGCTTGCGCAGCCCGCTCCAGACAGGTTTTGAGCGCCTGCAGGCCACGGCGCAGCCAGCTTTTGACGGTGCCCAGCGGCTGGCGCAGGTGCGCGGCCACCTCACCGTGCGACAGGCCCTGGTAGAACGCCAGCGCTAGGCTTTGCTGCTGCTCGCCAGTCAATTCCCCCAGGCAGATTTTGAGCGCGCGCGCCTCGCCGGCGCTGGCCAGCAGCTCCAGCGGGCCGGGTGCGTCCGAGGCTTGGTATTGCAGCATGTCGTCGTCGTCGTTGTCGTTGTCGGAGCCCGTGCTGGTGCTGACGGTCTGTGGTTCAGTCTGGCGGCGGCGCAGGCTGTCGATGGCGCGGTTGCGCGCCACGCTGGTCAGCCAGGTCATCGGCTGGCTCAGCGTGGCATCAAAGCTGCCCGCAGCGCGCCAGACGTTGACGTAGACCTCCTGCAGCACATCCTCGGCCTGAGCCCGATCGCGGTTGATACGCAGCACCACGCCCATCAGATGCGCGGCGGTTTGCTTGTAGAGGCTGGCAAAGGCGGAGCGATCACCCAAACCGACGCGCGCGAGCAGGGCAGACAGATCCTGGCTGCGGTCGGTCCATTGGGTGTAGTGGGCTTGCATCCAGCTTCCTTCGTGAGCTTCTTTTGTTGTGACGGCCTGCAGAGTATGCAGCGCCCGCAGTGCTGGCAACCGGGCCAACCCCGGGCCGCAGTCGCCCAAGCGACGATGCACACCGTTACCCAACCGGTGCCGCAGCGCGCTGCCCCATCAACGACAATAAGCGAGCGGCGCTGCCGCAACCACTGAACCCCATTGACGCCCTGGCGGGAAACCAGCCGGCGCTGAGCCATTGCCTGCAATGAATAT
>NZ_MEDS01000004.1 GCF_001724135.1 Comamonas sp. SCN 65-56
TAGGGTATAGCTCAAAATGACGGTTGTTCGTTTAGTTCGTCCCCTTAGGGGCCTGGCGGGGACTATCCTTTTGCGCTGGCGCGACGCTCTGAACGGAACAATCGGAGGGCGAACAGCGCAGCCATCAGCTCGACCGCAGCGAATGTCCCCAGCGCTGCCCCGAAGCCGAAGCGAAGCATCTCGCCGAAGATGAGGCTGCCCAAACCAAAGCCAACGAACAGAGCGAATACGTTCAAACCCATGGCTTGCCCTGGTCGCTTGCCTCCGAGTGAAGTAACAATGCCCGCAAATAGCGGCTGCGTCATGTCGTAGCCAAGGGACAACACCATCGCTACGATGGGTGCGAGAATCAAAGGGAAGTCCCACAGTAAAGCTGCGGCACCGAGAGTGCTAAGTCCTAGCCCGATGGGCAGCAACCTGGCTCTCCCCCACTTATCCGCCGCGCGACCGATCAATGGTCCGAAGAGAAGTCCGGGGATGCCATATCCAAGTAACGCGAGGCCGATGCCGACCGGCCCAAGACCGTAGCGCCGTTCGAGATACACGCCGAGCCAGGTGAAGACGCCGGAATGAAACATCGAGTTGACCAGCACATAGGCGTAGGTGCGCTGTCCCCTCGGGGTGCCGAGCAGGTTCGCGTAGCCGCGAAACAGCTCGCCGAACGTACCGCCCACTGGCTGCATCGCAGCGGCAATCATGCGACGATAGGGCAGGAACAATAGTAGGACAACGCCTCCAGCCACTCCCACCATCAGGAACAGTCCTCGCCAGCCGATGAACGGCACCAGCATCACGCCCAATGGCGAGCCGAAGGCCATCCCGCCAGCCATGGCGCCAAACAGCCAGCCCAGCGGGCGGCCTCGTTGTTCATAGGGGAACAGCTTGCCGACGAGGACGAGTGCGAGTGGTACGACACCACTGGCGCCAAGGCCCGTGACAACTCGCCACAGCGTGATTTGTGCGATGGTCGTCGCGCTCGCCGTCAACGCTGTGAGCACTGCGAACGCTGCCAGCGAGGCGAACATGACGCGTTGGACGCCAAGCCGATCCGCCAGGAGGCCAAAGATTAAGGTCGCGATGCCATACGGAATCAAGTAGGCCGGAACCACCAGACCGGCCGTTTGCACCGAGGTGCCGAAGGCGCTCGAGAGTGAAGGTATGATCGGCGCGACCATGTACGCCTGGAAAAAGATGATAAAGGTCGCGGCTGAGAGCATTCGAAGCAGGCGCTCTCGCTCTTGATGCTCAAGGGCATGCGGTACAGCACCATGCATCATGTTGATTCTCCGTGAAGTGGGATACGGCACCGGCTCTAGATCGCCAGCGCCGGAATGACAAAGAAATACGCGTTCAGCATGTAGAAGTCGCGATGGTCCGCAGCTCATCCTGTGCTGCTGCGCACCGGTTGCACCCTGGCGCGGCAATGACTTCAATTTTGACCGTCATCACGACACCCTGTGCAAGCTGTTTTCCAGCGCAGCCAGAATGGGGCAGTCGTCGGTCGCTGCAGCACCGCCTTCGCAACTCTGGATCAAGTCATTGAGGGCGGCCGACATGGCCTGCAAGACCCGTAGTTTGCGCGCGATGCGCAGCCTCTTCTCGATGGCCACGCTGCGCACATCCTCGCAACAGGCACTATCAGTTCGCTTCAGCGTCAGCAACTCCTGAATGTCCGACAACGAGAATCCGCAGTGCTGAGCGGTTTTGATAAAACGGATGCGCCGCACCGCTTCATCGTTGTACAGCCGGTAGCCCGCAGCGGTTCTAGATGCAGGTTCGATCAGGTGCTCTTTTTCATAGTAGCGCAGCGTATCGGTGCTGACTCCGGCTAGCGTTGCCACCTTGCCGATGGTGTGCATGGTGTCCTCCATTTGTAAGTGTTAATATAAACTTTGGAGTGAACACCATGGTCAAGAGTTCCGCCTAAGAAATTAATCGCGAGCTTCCAGCGAGAGGCACGCGCGCGCCCGATGGGGAGGCCTAGGCTTGGCCGAGGCCAGCGGCGCGAAGCGCCTGTTCCTCGATGCCGCTGCCGGAGCAGCACGAAGCCAGCTGGCCGTTGATGGCGACCGCCGGCACCGACCGAACACCGAGATCACGGGCGCGTTTGGCCACATTGATGTCGTTCATATCGAGGATTGAGACCTCGCACGAACCGCATGCGAGGCGATTGACGAGTTCAATGGCGGTCTGGCAGGAGGGGCATCCCGCGCTGAAAACTTCGACTTTGCGTTTGGTAGTCATGGTATTTCTCCAAAAAAGTGTGGTCAGGTGCGCGAGAACTCCCGGCCGGAGAAGCCATGAGCGCCGCGCGTCATTACGATAGACCTTGGCCCTTACTTCAACGTCAAGTACTAACTGAGCGGGTTATGCGGTTTCGCGCAACGCCCGGATCGCCCGCACCGGGAACAGGAAAACAGCCCCTTCAGTCCGTGAAGCAGCATATGCGCACGCTTGTCGTGCCTTAGCGTGCTTTAATTTCCGTTTTCTGAGACGACCCCCATGTGATCTGCATGCACGAGCAGCCCAAGACGGTGCGCGAGCTGATGCAGATGACCAACCGCGGTGATGTGCCCAATGTGCAGTACGCCTTGCGCAAGCTGATGCAACTGGGCTTCGTCACCAAGAGCGGCAGCGCGCGCAAGGGGGTGTTCTACGCCGGCACCGCCGAGGGCATGCGGGTTTGCGAGGATTACGCCCGGTTGCGCGAAAAGCTGCTGCTCAAGGGGGCGCAGGGGCTGCCCGGCTTTGTGGCCGGCGCGGGCGCGCTGCGCGATCAGCTCGAAGTGCTGGAGCGCCTCTACGAATCCATCACGCGGGAAGTAACAACCTTCCACCGCCGGTCGCTGGGACTGTCCGCCAAGAGCGGTGCAGGCGATCATGATTGAATTTCAAATAAAAAATCAATTTGAAATTCAATTGTTGTTTTGATGGGGCAATTCCGCCATCAGGACAAACCCTGACAGACCTCAATCATTGAGCCTAGAAACGGCAGTTGACCGCTTGTCATTGTTGGGCAACCCGCATGAATGCTGAGTTTTTTGGCTTCGATCGCGTTCACCGCTTGGGTGAAAGCGCTAGCGTCTTGCCTGGCACGCCACCAGTGGCACTGGTGGGCGCATCCAACTGCCGTTTCTAGGCTGAGTCTTGAAGCGATTCAGCGGGCAAGCCAGCGCCACAGCACCACGCCTGCTGCCAGCGCCGCCAGTGCCCATAGCAGCACGATGAACGCCGCCGCCATCAGACTGCGCGGCTTGCGCCACAGCGCCTCGGCCTTGAGGCGCGCGGTTTGCAACACCTCGGGCGGCAGCCAGCGCATGATGAGCCAGATGCCGAGCGGCACCAGCACCAGCTCGTCGAGCCAGCCCAGCACGGGGATGAAATCCGGAATCAGATCGATCGGGCTCAGGGCGTAGGCCGCGACCAGCAGCGCCAGCCAGCGCAGGCTGCGCGGCGTGCGCGGATCACGTGCCGCAAAGTAGATGGCCACCACCTCCAGCCGCAGACGCCGTGCCCAGAGCTTGAGTGCCGCGAGACGGCCTAGCCAGCCCATTACCGCCCCCCCGGCTGCAGCAGCACCACCAGGGCGCCAGCGCCGCCATCGGCCGGTTTGGCCTGCACAAAGGCCAGCACCTCGCGCTTTTGCACCAGCCAGGCCTGCACACGGCCCTTGAGCACCGGCGTCTTGCCAGGCGAGCCCAGACCCTTGCCGTGGATGATGCGCACGCAGCGCAGGCCGGTGCGCCGCGCCAGGCGGATGAACTGCGCGAGCGCTTCGCGCGCCTCGCCCTGGCGCAGGCCGTGCAGGTCCAGCTGGCGCTGGATGCTCCAGTGGCCCGCGCGCAGCTTGCGCGTCACATCCAGGCCTATGCCGGGGCGGCGAAAGCTCAGCTGATCGTCCACATCCAGCAGCGTGCTGATGTCGAACTCGTCGCTGAGGGACTCGGCCAGCACCTGTTGCTCGTCGCGCGCGCGCTGCACCGGGTGCGGTGCGGGCTGCGGCGGTGTGCTCCAGTGGCGGGCCTCGTTCCTGAGCGGCACCACGGCCCCCACGGTGCTTTCAAACAGGTGCTGCTCGGCCCAGGCGCGCTCGCGCGCTTCGCGTTCGGCCTGCTGGCGCGCCAGCTCCTGTTCCTGCAGGGCGCGCAGCCGGCGGCGCAGCAGTGCCAGCTCGGCGAAGGAGCGTGCGGCGGGTTCTCTCATGGCGCGCTCGCGGGGCAGCGGCCTTCGCCCCCGGGCGGCTCCAGATACCGCGCGGCGATGAATTGCGTGATTTCGGCCGGGTTGAAGTTGTCGTCGGCCACGAACAGCAGCACGCAGCCGCCATCGGGCAGGCGCGGGCCCCAGCTCATGCCCTCGATGTTGTCCAGCCGGATGCCGAGCGCCGCCAGGTCGCCGATCAGCTGCTTGGGTGCGGTCTGGTGGTTGGCGGGGGTCAAGGCATCGAGTGCCTGCGTGTCGCTGCCGGTGCGCGTGTCGATGCGGTACAGCCGCGCGCCAAAACCGCGGCCGGCGCTGTAGGAGCGCTCCAGCACCAGCAGGTGGTGACGGCCTTCCATCAGGATCTCGCTGACGCCGTTGAGCTGCGGGCCGGGCAGCATGCGGCGGTAGGGCACGGGCTCGGGCTGGTAGGCGATCTGGCGCAGCACCCGGCCGCTGGCCAGTTCGATCTGGGTCATGCGCACCGGCGCGCCGGCGTCGTCGGGCGTGGCTTGCTCCCCGTCCTGCTTCAGCGGCAGCTCCATGGCAAGCCATGCGCAGCAGCCGTTCGGCGTGAGCGCAAGACCCTCCAGCGTGCCGTTGCCGCGCGGCCCGTGCTCACCTTTTTGCGGCTGCATGCCGGTGGGCAGCGCGATGGCGCGGATGAAGTCGCCCTGCAGCGCGTTGACCCGCAGTTGCGGGCCGAAGTCGCGCGAAAAATCGCCTTCGCTGCTCCACAGGTACTGCGTGCCGCCGGGGAGCCAGCGCACGGCTTCGGCGTCCGGCCGGTCCATGCCGGCTTCGGGGCGCCACCAGGGCGCGAAGGGCTCGCCGCTGGCGTGGCGCGGGTGATGGACGGCGGTGAATTGCGGCGTCTGCAGCTGGCCGGCGTCGTAGCGGATGCGCGCGCTGTAGACGCGCGCCGGGCCGTCGTTGCCGCGGTCGTCGCTGATCAACAGGTACTCGTCCTGCTCCGGGCTGTAATCGATGCCCGACAGGCCGCCGACGGTGCTGCCGCCGAACTCGGTGGCGGCAGGCAGCTCCGCGCTGCCGATCAGGCGCAGCCAGGGCGCCTGCGCCGGTTGTGGCGCGGGCGGCGTGAGTGGCAGCGTGCAGCCGCTCAGCAGCAGGGCCAGGCTTGCCCAGGCGCGCATGGCTTCAGATCAGTCCGCGCTCGGCCATCGAGAGCGACGCGCCCGGCGCCACGATGATGTGGTCCAGCACGCGCACATCGATCAGCGCCAGCGCGCTCTTGAGCGTCTGCGTCAGCAGCTCGTCGGCGCGGCTGGGCTCTACGTTGCCGCTGGGGTGGTTGTGCGCCAGCACCACCGCGGCCGCCTGGTGGTGCAGCGCGCGCAGCACCACTTCGCGCGGGTAGACGGCGGTCTGCGTGAGCGTGCCGCGAAACAGCTCTTCGAGCGCGATCAGCCGGTGCTGGCTGTCGAGCAGCAGCAGCGCGAAGACCTCGTGCGGCTGCGCGCCCAGCTGAAGTTGCACATACTCGCGCACCGCCTGCGGCGTGTCGACGGCCGGGCGCTGGCGCAGTTGCTGAGCCAGCGCCCGGCGGGCGAGCTCCAGCACTGCCAGCAGCTCGGCGCGCTTGGCCGGGCCCAGGCCCTTGATGCGCTTCAAATCGTCGCTGCTGGCGTTCAGCAGGCCGGCGATGCCGCCAAAGCCGCCAGGGCCCGTGGCCTTGCCGTCGCGCGCGGGCGCAGCCAGCAGCTCCTGCGCCAGTTGCAGCACGCCCTTGCCCTGGATGCCGGTGCGCAGCAGCAGCGCCAGCAGCTCGGCATCCGAGAGCGCTGCGGGGCCGCGCGCCAGCAGCTTTTCGCGCGGCTGGCTTTCGGGAGGCAGGTCTTTGAGCGGCATGGTGGTAGGGGTTTGCCCGTATTTTGGAAGGTGTTCAAGACCCTACGCAGGTCGCGCCGCGGCTTCTCGGGAGGCAGCGCAAGGCGCACGGCGCAGATCAGGCTGGTGGCCTGAGCAAGGCGTGCAACGCCGCGATGCGCCCGAAAAGCCGATGGCCCGAAGGGTTTGCGAGATATGGGGCCGGCACGGGTGTTGCGCTGCTCGGCTTCGGGCTGGAAGCCCGACCTTCGCAGCGTGCCTACGTGTCAGCCCCATATCTCACAAACGCGACCCGCATAGGGTCTTGAACACCTTCCATAAAATGCAGCAGTTTATCCAGAGCGCTTGCCATGACCGAACCCGCCGCCGCCACTGCCACCGCCCAGGTCGAGCAGGGCTCTTTTCTGACGCTGCACTACCGCCTAGCTGGCCCGGCAGGGGACGTCATCAACACGTTCGGGGGCAAGCCTGCCACCTTGTCGGTCGGCACGGGCGAGCTCTCGCCGGCGCTGGAGGCTCGCCTCATCGGCCTCGCGGAAGGTGCGCGCGCGAAGTTCGAACTGCCCGCGGGCGAGGCCTTCGGCGAGCGCAACCCGCAAATGCAGCAATGGGTGGCGAAAAAGCTGCTGGACGAAATGGGCGACCCGCAGGATGAGTACCACGTCGGCGAGGTGGTCGAGTTTGCCACGCCCGACGGCATGGGCACCTACGCCGGTGCCGTGCTGCAGGTGCGCGGCGATGGCGCGCTGCGCATGGATTTCAATCACCCGCTCGCGGGCCAACCAGTCACCTTCGAGGTGCAGATCATCGGGGTGCTATGAGCGTGAACCTACCCAAGGAAGTCGTCCTGGCGCAGCCGCGCGGGTTTTGTGCCGGCGTCGATCGCGCGATCGAGATCGTCGAGCGTGCGCTGGTCAAGTTCGGCGCGCCGATCTACGTGCGCCATGAGATCGTGCACAACACCTACGTGGTCAATGACCTCAAGGCCAAGGGCGCGATCTTTGTCGAGGAGCTGGACGGCATCCCCAAAGGTTCCATCGTCATCTTCTCGGCCCACGGCGTGAGCCGCGCACTGCAGGAAGAAGCCGTGGCACGCGGGCTCCAGGTGTATGACGCCACCTGCCCGCTGGTCACCAAGGTGCATGTGGAAGTCGCCAAACTGGCCAGGGAAGGCTATGAATTCATCATGATCGGCCACGCCGGCCACCCCGAGGTGGAAGGCACGATGGGGCAGCTTCAGGAGGGCATCTACCTGGTGCAGGACCTGGCCGATGTGGCAACCATCGCGCCGCGCCAGACCGAGAAGCTCGCGCTGGTGACGCAGACCACGCTCTCGGTCGACGATGCGCGCGAGATCACCGCCGCGATCCGCGCGCGCTTTCCCGCCGTGCGTGAACCCAAGCAACAAGACATCTGCTACGCCACGCAGAACCGCCAGGATGCGGTGAAGATGCTGACACGCCAAGTGCAGATGATCATCGTCGTCGGCAGTCAGACGAGTTCCAACAGCAACCGCCTGCTGGAGCTGGCCCGGCGCATGGGCACGCCGGCGCACATGATCGATGGCGCACACGAGCTGCAGCCCCAATGGTTTGAAGGCGTAACCACCATAGGCCTGACAGCGGGCGCGTCGGCACCTGAGGTGCTGGTGCAGGAGGTGATCGCGCGCATCCACGAGATCAGCGGCGTGGCCGTGCGCACCATGGACGGCGTGACGGAGGACATGCGCTTTCCGCTGCCCAAGGGGCTCAAGCTGGACGGCGACGAGCCGCCGCAGCGCTCGGCCCTGCACGTGCGCGGGCAGGCGAGTTCTATTTTATAAAAATCATAGCTACTGACGCTTATGTATCAAGCGCCAACGGCATATTCATCTGAAAAATTGGCGTCGCACCCATTGAAAGCACAATCAGGGCTGTCCTTCGCGCTCTGGTCCCATGGTTGAAATTGCAATTCTTTTTGCGCTGATCCTGCTCAACGGGGTCTTCGCCATGTCCGAGTTGGCGCTGGTTTCCGCTCGCCGCGCGCGGCTGCAAAAACTGATCGACGAGGGCGACGCGGGCGCGATCGCCGCCGCCAAGCTGGGCGAGAACCCGACGCGCTTTCTCTCCACCATCCAGATCGGCATCACGTCGATTGGCGTGCTCAACGGCATCGTCGGTGAATCGGCGCTGGCGCAGCCGGTCGCGGCATGGCTGATGCAGGCGGGCATGCAGGAGAAGACCGCGGGCTACGTCGCGCTCGGCATCGCGGTGGTCGTCATCACCTATTTTTCCATCGTCGTCGGCGAGCTCGTGCCCAAGCGCCTGGGCCAGAGCTACCCGGAGCAGCTGGCGCGCATCGTCGCCCGTCCCATCAACGGTCTGGCACGTGCCACGCGGCCTTTCGTGCGGCTGCTCACGGCGTCCACCGAAGGACTGCTGCGCCTGCTGGGCGTGCACGAAGGCCGCGAGACGGTGACCGAGGACGAAATCCACGCCATGCTGGCCGAGGGCACGAGCGCCGGCGTGATCGAGCGCGACGAGCACCAGATGGTGCGCAACGTCTTTCGCCTCGACGAGCGCCAGATCGGCTCGCTGATGGTGCCGCGCGCCGACGTGGTGTTCCTGGATGTCGAGGCGCCGTTCGAGCACAACCTCGCCAAGATCGAGCGCTCCAGCCATGCGCACTTTCCGGTGGTGCGCGGCGGCATGGAAAACATCCTGGGCGTGGTGCGCGCGCGCCAGTGGCTCGCCCGCGTGCTGCGCGAGCCGGCCGCGCAGGTGCTCGATGCCGAGCTGCTGCACCCGCCGCTGTACGTGCCCGAAACCATAGATGGCATGGAGCTGCTGCACGACTTTCGCCGCTCGGGTGTGCACATGGCCTTTGTCGTCGATGAGTACGGCGAGGTGCAGGGCATCGTCACCGTGCAGGACCTGGTAGAGGCGATCACCGGCGAATTCAAGACGCACGACCCGGGCGACGCCTGGGCAGTGCAGCGCGCCGATGGCTCCTGGCTGCTCGACGGCCACATTCCCGTGCCCGAGCTCAAGGACTGCCTGGGCCTGGCGAGCGTGCCCGAGGAGGACAAGGGCCGTTACCAGACGCTGAGCGGCATGCTGATGCTGCTCACCGGCAAGCTGCCCGCCGAGACCGACGTGGTGTTTTGGGAAGGCTGGCGGCTGGAGATCGTGGACATGGACGGCAAGACCATCGACAAGGTGCTGGCGTCGCGCACGCCGCCTGAAGCGCCCGCCGGGGCGCAGGCTCAGGTGTAGCGCTTTTCCAGCGCATCCCACGCGGGCTTGCCCACCAGGCGCTGGCGCTCGGCAAACGGCGTGACCAGGCCGCTTGTCTCCAGCAACTCCTTGCCGTCGCGCAGCGCGGTGAGCGCCTTTTGCATGCCCATCACCGCGCCCTGCAGCGCCGCGTTGGCGTAGAGCACGAGGGCGTAGCCGAGTTGGGAGAGCTCGGGCGCGCCCAGGATGGGTGTGCGCCCGCCGATCACCATGTTCGCCAGCAGCGGCGCCCCAAGGCGCTTGGGCAGCGCGCTCAGCTGCTCGGCGCTGGTGAGCGCCTCAACAAAAAGCAGGTCGGCGCCCGCCTCGGCAAAGCGCTGGGCGCGCGCTATCGCGGCGTCAAAACCGAGTGTCGCCGCCGCGTCGGTGCGCGCCATGATGAGCAGGTCGGGGTCGGTGCGCGCATCGACCGCCGCCTTGATCTTGGCCACGGCCTCGTCATCGGCGATCACCTGCTTGCCGCTGAAGTGGCCGCAGCGCTTGGGCGCCACCTGGTCTTCGAACTGGATGCAGTCCGCCCCGGCGCGCTCCAGCACGCGCACCGTGTGGCGCACGTTCAGCGCGTTGCCAAAGCCGGTGTCGGCATCGACGAGCAAGGGCAGCGCCACCGCATCACGGATGCGCGCGGTGTGCTCGGCAATATCAGCGAGGCCCATGAAGCCCTGGTCGGGCAGGCCGAAGTGCATGTTGGTCACGCCCGCGCCGGTCACGTAGATGGCTTCAAAGCCCAGGTCTTCAATGACCCTGGCCGACAGCGCGTTGAATGCGCCGGGCACGAGGGTGCCGCGACGCTGCGCGATCAGTGCCTTGAGTGTCTGCTTGGTGCTGGTCATGGCGTCAGATCACGTACAGATCAACGTATTCGTGCACCGGCATCGCCGCCAGCGTGCGCGTGTTCTGCGACGCGGCAAGGATGGCGTCCTGCTGTTTTTGCGGAAAGCGCCGCGCCAGGTTGGTGCGGAACTTCGCTTCCAGTAGTGGAATACCTTCGGCGCGGCGGCGCTGGTGGCCGATCGGGTACTGCACCGCCACCTCGGGCAGGTGGCTGCCGTCCTTGAACTGCACGGTCAGTGCATTGGCGATGCTGCGCTTGTCCGGGTCGTGGTAGTCGCGCGTGTATTGCGGGTCTTCCTCGCACTGGATGCGCGCACGCAGCGCGTCGATGCGCGGGTCGGCCGCGGCGGCGTCTTCGTAGTCAAGTGCTGTCAGGTTGCCTTTGATCAGCGCCACCGCCACCATGTACTGAATGCAATGGTCTCGCGCGGCCGGGTTGTTCAAAGGCCCCTGCTTGTCGATGATGCGGATGCAGGCCTCGTGCGTGCGGATGGTGATCCGCTCGATGTCGTCGATGCTCTTGCCCGCGTCTTTCAACTGCTGGTGCAGCGTCACGGCCGCCTCCACCGCGGTCTGGCTGTGGAATTCGGCCGGGAAGCTGATCTTGAACAGCACGTTCTCGCTCACGTAGCTGCCGTAGGAGCGCTGGAACTTGAACGGCTGGCCCTTGAACAGCACGTCGTAGAAGCCCCAGGTCCTGGCGGTGAGCGCGCTGGGGTAGCCCATCTCGCCGGTTTGCGCCATCAGCGCCAGGCGCACCGCGCGGCTGGTGGCGTCGCCCGCGGCCCAGCTCTTGCGGCTGCCGGCGTTGGGCGCGTGGCGGTAGGTGCGCAGGCTTTGCCCGTCCACCCAGGCGAGCGAGACGGCGGCCAGCGCTTCGTCCCGGGTGAGACCCAGCAGGCGGCTGACCACGGCGGTGGAGGCCACCTTGACCAGCAGCACGTGGTCCAGCCCCACCTGGTTGAAGGAGTTTTCCAGCGCGATCACGCCCTGGATCTCATGCGCCTTGACGATGCCATGCAGCACCTCATTCATCGTGAGCGGCGGCTTGCCCGCGGCCACGGCGTTGCGGCTCAGCCAGTCGGCCACGGCCAGGATGGCGCCCAGGTTGTCGCTGGGGTGGCCCCATTCGGCCGCCAGCCAGGTGTCGTTGAAGTCCAGCCAGCGGATGAGCGTGCCGATGTTGAACGCCGCCTGCACCGGGTCGAGCTGGAATTGCGTGCCCGGCACGCGCGCGCCATGGGGCACCACCGTGCCCTTGACCACGGGGCCGAGAAGCTTGCAGGCCGCCGGGTAGGAGAGCGCTTCCAGCCCGCAGCCCAGGGTGTCGATGAGGATGTGGCGGGCGGTTTCGATCGCCAGGCCGGACGTGATTTCGTAGCCCAGGGCGTAGTCAACGATGTCCTGGATGACCTGGTCGTAGTCGGGGCGGATGTTGGAGATGAGGGAAGACATGTTGTTCACTTCGAAAGGGAATGAGAACCACTGCGAGGCGAGAGAATTTGCAGCGTGTCGAAACGGTTGAATTCGCTCGTGTCCAATTCCATTGCGCAGTAAGGTTCAAAAAAATAAAGTACCAGAGGGTTGGGAATTTCGACAAATGCCAGTTGCGCTTGTGCCAACATGGCTTGCGCGTCCGTAAATGCGTCTGCAAATCCTTGGTGACGTTTGACTGTGGAGATGGCGACACCAAGTTGGCGAGCAGCCATGCGTGCCGCCAGATTGGCGCGGGACGGGTCGGGGCGAAGATGGTCTTTGATGCGCCGACGAAGCTTGTTGGCAATTCCAACGTAGATGGGCTTGCCTTTCATCAGCCATACATATGCTCCACGTACGTCCGGGATGGCCTCCGGATCGTTCAACGCAGTCGAGGCGTTGCACGGTTGCTCCATTTGTTCACGCAGCTTGGTCATCAGTCCGGGCAGGACGTCGTTTGCCAATTCATGAAAACTGTAGGGGCAGTCGTGCAAAGGCATGTGTTTATCTCTCCTTGATTGGTATGAATTGTTGATCTTCCGGCCCCATGTAGTGGGCGCTGGGGCGAATGATCTTGCCGTCCTGGCGCTGCTCGATCACGTGCGCGGCCCAGCCGGCGCAGCGCGAGACGACGAACAGCGGCGTGAACATGGCGGTGGGCACTCGCATCATGGCGTAGCTCACGGCGCTGAACCAGTCGAGGTTGGGGAACATGTGCTTGGCGTCCCACATCACCGTTTCGATGCGCGCGGCGATGTCGTACATGCGGGTGGTTCCGGCTTCCTCGGACAGGCGCTTGGCCACGCGCTTGATCACGACGTTGCGCGGATCGCTCACGGTGTAGACGGGGTGGCCAAAGCCGATGATCTTTTCCTTGGCCTCCACGCGCCGGCGGATGTCGGCTTCGGCGTCGGCCGGCGTTTCATAGCGGTGCTGAATTGCGTAGGAGACTTCGTTGGCGCCGCCGTGCCTGGGCCCGCGCAGCGCGCCGATGGCGCCCGCGACGCACGAATACATGTCGCTGCCGGTACCGGCGATCACCCGCGCGGTGAAGGTGGAGGCGTTGAACTCATGCTCGGCGTAGAGGTTCAGCGACGTATGCATCGCATGCACCCAGCTGTGCGAGGGTGCCTTGCCGTGCAGCAGGTGCAGAAAGTGCCCGCCAATGGAATCGTCATCGGTCTCCACTTCGATGCGCTTGCCCTGCGTGCTCCAGTGGTACCAGTACAAGAGCATGGAGCCGAGCGAGGCGAGCAGCCGGTCGGCGATCTCGCGGCCGCCGGCCAGGCTCTGGTCGTCCTTTTCGGGCAGCACGCAGCCCAGCGTGGAAACGCCGGTACGCATCACGTCCATCGGATTGGCGTTGGCCGGGAGCTTTTCAAGCACCTCGCGCACGCTCATCGGCAGGCCGCGCAGCGCCTTCAGGCGTGCCTTGTAGTTCACGAGCTCGGCGCGGTCAGGCAGCTTGCCATGCACCAGCAGGTGGGCGATTTCCTCGAACTCGCACACTTCGGCGATATCGAGGATGTCGTAGCCGCGGTAGTGCAGGTCGTTGCCGGTGCGCCCGACGCTGCACAGCGCGGTGTTGCCCGCGGCCACGCCAGAGAGCGCAACGGATTTCTTGGGCGGGGCGGTCGGGGTTTGCACGGGGGTGGTCATGGCAGGGTCTCCTTTGATCATCGAACGTGGCACGGAAGGCGCCGCGTGGTGTTGCAATACTTCGCACGATAGGGCTGCCGTTTCGGTTTGAACAGGTGAAGCAAGGCCAATCTCTGCAAAGACCTCATGCAAAAATCGCGAAGATTGCGAACAAAACGCCCAGGAGACCCTCGCCATGAGCAAACCCTACATCGGCGTGCGGCTGCGCAGCCTGCGCGCGCGCCACGGCCTCACGCAGGCGGCCATGGCGCAGGCGCTGGGGCTTTCGCCCAGCTACTTCAACCAGCTTGAAAAAGACCAGCGCCCGCTCAGCGCTGCGGTGCTGCGCCAGTTGCAGGCGGTGTACGGTGTGGATGCGGCGCAGTTCGCGGGCGATGGCAAGGCGCGCCTGGCGACCGACCTGCGCGCGGCGCTCGCGGGCGTGGACGGCGACGTGCCCGAGCCCGAGTTGGAGCACGCCGCCGCGCAGATGCCGCAGCTCAGCCGCGCCATCCTCGCGCTGCACCGGCGCCAGCAAGCCACGCAGGCGCAGGTCGAGGTGATGGCGGCGCACCTGGGGGGTGATCGCAGCGTCTACGCCCCGCCGCAGGCCATGCCGTTCGAGCTGGTGCGCGATTTCTTTTTTTCCAATCAGAACTACTTTGATGCGGTGGATCGCACCGCCGAGGCGCAGGCGGCCGAGGCCGACGCGAGCGGCGCGCCGCTGCTCGCATGGCTGGCCGAGCGGCTGCGCGCGCGCCACGGCGTGCGGCTCGTGCGCAGCAGCGACGAGGCCGACGGCAAGCGCTGCTATGACAGTGCGGCGCGCACGCTCAGCGTGGCCGCGAGCCTTGCGCCCGCGCAGCAGGCGTTCCAGCTGGCCACGCAGCTGGCGCTGCTCGAGTGCGACGCGCTCTTGCAGCCGCTCATCGCCGCGCCCATGCTGGCGCACGATGGCGCCGCGCGCCAGCTCGCGCGCGTGGGCCTGGCGAACTACTTTGCCGGTGCGCTGCTGCTGCCCTACGCACGCTTTCTGGCCGCTGCCGAATCGCTGCGCTACGACATCGATCTGCTCGGCCAGCGCTTTGGCGTGGGATTTGAAACCGTCTGCCATCGCCTCTCGACGCTGCAGCGCCCGGGCGCGCCGGGCGTGCCGTTCTTCTTCGTGCGCGTGGATCGCGCGGGCAACATCTCCAAGCGCCAGTCGGCCACGCACTTTCACTTCAGCCGCACCGGCGGCACCTGCCCGCTGTGGAATGTGTACGAGGCGTTTGCCCAGCCGGGGCGCATCCTGGCGCAGCTGGCGCGCATGCCCGATGGGCGCAGCTACCTGTGGATCGCGCGCACCGTGGGCAATCAGCAGGGCGGCTGGGGCGCGCCACGGCAGATGTTTTCCATCGGCCTTGGGTGCGACTTGCGCCACGCGCCGCGCCTCGTCTACGCCAAAGGGCTGGATTTGAACGATCCCGGCGCCGCGACGCCGATTGGCATGGGTTGCAAGGTCTGCGAGCGGGCGAACTGCCCGCAGCGCGCATTCCCGTTTGCCGGGCGGCGGCTGGAGGTGGACGAGAACGCAAGCCGCCATTCGCCCTACGGCAGCGTGCCGCCGCGCGGTGTGGTTTGACCGGGCCGCGCGGGCGCTCTCAGCTCCAGAGATCCAGCGGCGGGTCGGCCACCATCGCGCGCAGGATGTCGGTGCGCGAGATGAAGCCGCTGCAGCGGCCGTCCTCGTCGGTCACCGGCAGCGCCGGCAGGCCGGTATCGAGGAACACCTGTGCCACGCGTCTCAGATCAGTATCGGCGGAGACGGTGGCCACGGGGCTGACCATCACCTCCGAGACCGGCCGGCGCGCCAGGGCGATCGCCTGCTGAATGGCGCCGGGCTCGGGCAGCAGATCCAGCGGCGCCATGTCGGCGCGCATCAGCAGGCCTATCACCTGATTCTTGTCGTCCACCACTGGCGCCTGCGCCACCCGGTGCTGCGCCATGGCCTGCCAGGCATCGTTCACGCGCGTCTGCGGCGCCACGGTGATCGCGCCCTGCGTCATCACTTCGCCGACCAGCTTGAGCGGCTGGCGCGGCTGTGCCGGGCCGCGCGCGGTCTGCTCGTAGGCGGCGATGGGGGCAGAGCGGGCCGGCAACGGCTCGCGTGGCTGCCCGCGCTGGGCGAGCGCATCGGGCGGCTCGAAGGCCTGGCCATCCTGCGAGCGTGTGCGCAGGGCCTGCGGGCGTCCGACGCGCCGCGGGCCGCCGACCTGCGCCACGGCCTCTGCATCGCCTCTGAGTACGCGCCCCGTGGGGCCGAAGACGAAGAACATCGCTGCATCCCCCTGCCTCTGCCGGCGGGCATCTGCCGCCTAAAATCGCACACTATGCTTGACATTCTTATGCTGCGCAAAGACTTGGCGTCGGTCGTTGCGCGTTTGCAAAGCCGCAAAACCCCCCAACCCTGGCTCAACGTCACCGCCTTCGAGACCCTGGAGGCTGAGCGCAAGGCCATCCAGACCCGCACCGAAGAGCTGCAATCGACGCGCAACCGCCTCTCCAAGCAGGTCGGCCAGCTCATGGGCAAGGGCGACAAAGACGCTGCCGAGGCGGCCAAGGCCGAGGTCTCCGCGCTCAAGGGGGAGCTGGAGCGTTCAGCCGCACGCCTGGAGCAGATCCAGGGCGAGCTCTCGGCCATGCTCGCCGCCGTGCCCAACTTGCCGCACGCGAGTGTGCCCGTGGGTGCGGACGAATCGGCCAATATCGAGGTGCGCCGCTGGGGCACGCCGCGCAGCTTTGACTTCGCGGTGAAAGACCATGTCGATCTGGGTGCCGCGCTGGGGCTGGACTTTGACCTTGCCACCAAGCTCACCGGCGCGCGTTTTGCCGTGATGAAGGGCGGCATGGCCCGGCTGCACCGGGCGCTGGCCCAGTTCATGCTGGACGTGCACACCGCCGAGCACGGCTACACCGAGTGTTACGTGCCCTACATCGTCAACGCCGACACCCTGCGCGGTACC
This sequence comes from Comamonas sp. SCN 65-56, assembly GCF_001724135.1. Lineage (GTDB taxonomy): Bacteria > Pseudomonadota > Gammaproteobacteria > Burkholderiales > Burkholderiaceae_C > Comamonas_C. The sequence goes on from NZ_MEDS01000004.1 coordinate 16,277, forward strand.
GGTCAGCTGCCCAAATTCGAGGCTGACCTGTTTGCCGCGCAAAAGGGCGGACAAGATGCCGAACCCGTTCCGGACCATGCCCAGCTCTACCTCATCCCCACGGCCGAAGTGCCGCTGACCAACTTCATGCGCGATGTGGTGGTGCCTGAATCCGACTTGCCGATACGCCTGACCGCGCACACGCCGTGCTTTCGCTCGGAAGCGGGTAGCTACGGGCGCGACACGCGCGGCATGATCCGCCAGCACCAGTTTGACAAGGTTGAAATGGTGCAGATCGCGCACCCTGAAAAGAGCTACGAGGTGCTGGAGCAGATGACTCGGCACGCCGAAGCCATACTGCAAAAGCTCGGTCTGCCGTATCGCGTGGTGAGCCTGAGCACCGGCGACATGGGCTTCGGCGCCGCCAAGACCTATGACCTGGAAGTGTGGCTGCCGGCGCAAAACACCTACCGCGAGATCAGCTCGGTGAGCAACTGCGAAGCCTTCCAGGCGCGGCGCATGCAGGCGCGCTTCAAGAACGCACAGGGCAAGAACGAGCTCGTGCACACCCTGAACGGCTCGGGTGTCGCCGTCGGCCGCGCGCTGGTGGCGGTGATGGAAAACAACCAGCAGGCCGATGGGTCGATCACTGTTCCCGAGGTGCTGCGCCCTTACATGGGCGGCTTGGAGCGCTTGAGCGCCTGAAATCACCGCTACAATCGCCGGTTCGAGTCGCGGAGAGGTGGCAGAGTGGTCGAATGTACCTGACTCGAAATCAGGCGTAGGGGCAACCCTACCGTGGGTTCGAATCCCACCCTCTCCGCCAAGAGTAAAAAAGCCTTGCAAATCAATGATTTGCAAGGCTTTTGTTTTTCAGGGTGATTGGGCTGATCCTCGTCCAGGACGCGCAGTGGCCGCGCGTACCTTGGCCGTTGGTGGGTTTGGCGGGGCTGGCGCCTTCACTCGCTCTAGCTCCGGGAGGGGAGGTGACGCGAGTCAAGTCGCTCAGTGTCTACACCATCAAATGGCCTGCTGTGTCTGCAGAGCGCTGATCTGCTCCGCCGACCATCCCAGCTCGGCCAGGATGGCGGCGTTGTGCTGGCCCACGGCGGGCACGGCCTCCATGCGGTAGTCGAAGGCGCTGTTCACGCCCGGCGGCAACAGGGCCGGCACCGCGCCGGCGGGCGTGCCCACGCTGCGCCAGCGCCCGCGCGCCTTGAGTTGCGGGTGCGCCCACAGATCCGCCATGTCGTTCACGCGGGCGTTGGCTATTGACGCGGCGTCCAGGCGCTCCACCACCTGGGCGGCGGTGAGCCGCGCAAAGGTTTCCAGGATCAGTGCCTGCAACTCGGCGCGGTGCTGGTTGCGCAGGGCGTTGGAGCAGAAGCGTGGGTCGGCTGCGACCTCGGGGCGTTGGAGGACGCCGTCGCAGAACGCCTGCCATTCGCGCTCGTTCTGCAGGCCCAGCATCACCGTGCCACCGTCGCCTGCCTGGAACGGCCCGTAGGGGTAGATGCTGGCGTGCGATGCGCCGGTGCGCGGCGGCGGTGGCGCGCCTTCAAACGCGTAGTACAGCGGGTAGCCCATCCACTCGCCCATGGCTTCCAGCATGGAGACATCGATCTGGCTGCCCTCCCCCGTCTTGCCGCGCAGCAGCAGGGCCGAGAGGATGTTGGTATAGGCGTACATGCCGGCGGCGATGTCGGCCACCGAGATGCCGGACTTGGCTGGCGTGTCCGGCGTGCCGGTGACGGACAGGAAGCCGGCCTCGCTCTGGATCAACAGGTCGTAGGCCTTCTTGTCGCGGTACGGGCCGTCGGCGCCATAGCCGCTGATGTCGCAGACGATCAGCTTTGGGTTGTGTTCTTTCAGGGCCGCGTAGGACAGCCCCATGCGCGCCGCGGCGCCGGGCGCCAGGTTCTGCACCAGCACGTCGGCCGTCTTCAATAGCTGCAACAGCGCCTCTTTTGCCTGGGGTTGTTTCACGTCCAGCGCCAGGCTCTCCTTGTTGCGGTTGAGCCAGGTGAAGTGCGACGACTGGCCGTGCACACGCTGGTCGTAGCCGCGCGCGAAGTCGCCGCTGCCGGGGCGCTCGACCTTGATCACGCGCGCGCCCAGGTCGGCGAGCTGGCGCGTGGCAAAGGGCGCGGCGACGGCGTGTTCGAGGGAGATGACGGTGATGCCGTCGAGGGGGCGGGTCATGAAGGGCTCCCGTGCAATATCAAAACAGGGCGGGCTGTTTCTCCCTCGCCCCCTTGGGGGAGAGGGCAGGGGTGAGGGGGTGGAGCCTGGCGCGGACGCTGGTAGTCACCCTCACCCCTGCCCTCTCCCGCCAGCGGGAGAGGGAGTGAAAGCCGTCAGAACGATCGCGGCAGGCCCAGGATGTGCTCGGCCACGTAGGAATAGATCAGGTTGGTGGAGATCGGCGCCACCTGGTACAGGCGCGTCTCACGGAACTTGCGCTCCACGTCGTACTCGCAGGCAAAACCGAAGCCGCCGTGGAACTGCAGGCAGGCGTTGGCCGCCTCCCAGCTGGCCTTGGCCGCCAGGTACTTGGCCATGTTGGCTTGCGCCCCCATGCTCTGGTGCGCGTCGAACAGCTCGCAGGCCTTCCAGCGCATCAGGTTGGCGGCCTCGACCTCGATGAAGGCGTCGGCGATGGGGAACTGCACGCCCTGGTTCTGGCCGATGGGCCGGCCGAACACCTGGCGGTCGCGCACGTAGTTCGTCACGCGGTCGAGGAACCAGTAGCCGTCGCCGATGCACTCGGCGGCGATCAGCGTGCGCTCGGCGTTCAGGCCGTCCAGGATGTACTTGAAGCCCTTGCCCTCCTGGCCGATCAGGTTCTCCTCGGGGATCTCCAGGTTTTCGAAGAACAGCTCGTTGGTCTCGTGGTTGACCATGTTGAGAATCGGGCGCACCGTCATGCCGCTCTTCTCGGCTTCGCGCAGATCCACCATGAAGATCGACATGCCCTCGCTCTTCTTCGTCACCTCGGCCAGCGGCGTGGTGCGCGCCAGCAGAATCATCCAGTCGCTGTGCTGGATGCGGCTGATCCAGACCTTTTGCCCGTTGATGACGTAGCGGCCGTCTTTTTTCACCGCCGTGGTCTTGATCTTGGTGGTGTCGGTGCCGGTGCTGGGCTCGGTCACGCCCATCGATTGCAGGCGCCATTCGCCGGATGCAATCTTCGGCAGGTACTTTTCCTTCTGCGCCGTCGAACCATGGCGCAGCAGCGTGCCCATGTTGTACATCTGGCCGTGGCAGGCGCCCGAGTTGCCGCCACAGCGGTTGATCTCCTCCATGATCACGCTGGCCTCGGTCAGCCCCAGGCCGGAGCCGCCGTATTCGTGCGGGATCAGCGCCGCCATCCAGCCTGCCTTTGTCAGCGCATCGACGAACTCGGCGGGGTAGGCGCGCTGCTCGTCGATCTTGCGGAAGTACTCGTCGGGGAACTCGGCGCACAGCGCGCGGATGGCGTCGCGGATCTCGTGGTGGTTGTCGGAGCTGGTGTGCTGGATCATGATGGTTTTGAAGTGTTTTATGCCTCTAGCGCCCGTCCATCAAGCGCTGACAGCTATTGATAAAGGAGTAATCAGGCCAACGTGGCCTGGCCCTGCATGGTCAGCCAGCCCTCGTGGTCCTGGGCCCACAGCTCCACGGTCTTGCCGTCGGGGCTGGGCCTGCCGTGCACGCTGAACGGGTGCAGGTCGAACGTGGGCCGCACGGCGCGGAATTCAAAGCGCGTCACCTGCGCCTGCGGCAGTTGGCGGCGCAGCAGGTCCAGCAGCAGCGTGGCGATCAGCGGGCCATGCACGATCAGGCCGGGGTAGCCCTCGACCTCGGTGACGTACTTGCGGTCGTAGTGGATGCGGTGGCCGTTGAAGGTGAGCGCCGAGTAGCGAAACAGCAGCACATCATCGGGCACGATGGCGCGCGACCAGGCAGCCTGGCCTGCCAGCGGCGACTTTTGCGGCGCGGGCGCGGCCTCGCCCGGCTGCGCGGCAGAGCGGTAAACGATGTCGTGCTCTTCGGTCAGCGCCAGGCCATTGGCGTTGGAAAATCGGTGCTCGACCAGCACGAACAGCAGCTCGCCCGTGCGGCCGGCCTTGTGCTTGACGGACTCGATGGTCGATTGGCGCTGCACCTCCTGCCCCACCTGCAGCGGGTTGCCGACGTCCCAGTGCAGGCGCCCGCCCGCCCACATGCGTCGTGGCAGCGGCACGGGCGGCAGAAAGCCGCCGCGCCGGGGGTGGCCGTCGGGCCCGATCTCGCTGGCGCGGGCATGCGGCAGAAAGTACAGCCAGTGCCACAGCGGCGGCACGGCGGTGCCGGGCGCGGGCGCGGGGTCATCCCGATCCAGCGTGGCCGACAGCGCAGCCAGCGACGCGGCCGTGATGCTGTCGTGCAGGGTTTCGCTCTTGCCCTGCCAAGTCTCCAGGTGGGCCAGGGCGACAGCGTCGAGCATGGGGGTTTGCGTCATGCCCGTAATCTTCGGCGCTGGCGCGTGTCAACGCAATCGCTCTTCACTGAAGCACTGCTTTCACGTACTTACCTTAAGTTTCCTCTAAGCCCGCGCTCGCACACTGCTCTTCCATTGAAGCAACCGACGGAAGGACACACCATGAACACCTTGATTTCCACGCCGCGCCGCTTGGTCGCGGCTCTGATTGCCGCGGGCATGCTGGGCGCCACCGGTGCCGGGCTGTTGACGGCGCGCACCGCGCATGCGTTCTCCTTCGGCAGTCCCGCCCCGGTGGCGGCTGCGGTGGCAGGTACGCCGGCGCCTGCACCGGCGCTGGTGACGCTGCCCGACTTTTCGCAGATCACGCAGCGCTACGGGGCCGCGGTGGTCAACATCAGCGTGAGTGGCATGCGCAACGTCTCGGACAACGGTGACGATGGCGATTCGGGCGCTGCGTCGCGCCAGCGTCAGGGGCCGCAAATCGACCCGGATGACCCGTTTGCGCCGTTCTTTCGCTACTTTGGCGTACCTGGCAATGGCCGTGGCCCGCAGATGCAGCAGCCGATGCGCGGCGAGGGCTCGGGCTTCATCATCGATCCCAACGGCATCGTGCTGACCAATGCCCATGTGGTCAAGGGCGCGGACCGCGTTACCGTCAAGCTGACGGATCGGCGCGAGTTCAAGGCCAAAGTCCTGGGTTCGGACCCCAAGACGGACATTGCCGTGCTCAAGATTGATGCCAAGGACTTGCCCACCGTGAAGCTGGGCGATTCGAACAATCTCAAGGTCGGTGAGTGGGTGCTGGCCATCGGATCGCCCTTCGGCTTTGAGAATTCCGTGACGGCCGGCGTGGTGAGCGCCAAGGGCCGCACGCTGCCGGACGACAGCTATGTGCCCTTCATCCAGACGGATGCGGCGGTGAATCCCGGCAACTCGGGCGGCCCGCTGTTCAACACGCGCGGCGAAGTGGTGGGCATCAACTCGCAGATCTACAGCCGCACCGGCGGTTACCAGGGGGTCTCGTTTGCCATCCCGATCGAGGTTGCCAGGCATGTGGAGCAGCAGATCGTCGAGACCGGCAAGGTCGAGCATGCGCGCCTGGGCGTGACGGTGCAGGGCGTGAACCAGACCTTTGCCAACTCCTTCAAGCTGGCCAAGCCCGAGGGTGCGCTGGTGGCGAACGTGGACGACAGCGGCCCGGCGGCCAAGGCCGGGCTGAAGACCGGCGACGTGATCCTCAAGATCAACGACGAGCCCATCATCACCTCCGGCGATCTGCCGGCCTACATCGGCCAGTCGCTGCCGGGGCAGAAGGTGCAACTCGAAGTCTGGCGCAATGGCGAGGCCAAGACGCTGGTGGCGACGCTGGGCAACGCCAACGACAAGAGCGGCAAGGTGGCGCAGGCAGACCAGGGCGTGAAGAAGGGGCAGATCGGCCTGGCACTGCGCCCGCTGCAGCCGCAGGAGGCGCGCGAGGCGGGCGTTGAGCAAGGCATGCTGATCGAGGATGCACGCGGTCCGGCGGCGCTGGCGGGGGTGCAGGGCGGCGATGTGCTGCTGGCTATCAACGGCACTTCGGTCAAGAACATGGACCAGGTGCGCGCGGCGCTGGACAAATCGGGCAAGTCGGTCGCGCTGTTGATCGAGCGTGATGGCAACCGCATCTTCGTGCCGGTCAACATGGGTTGATCCGCCCGGGTTGAAAGCAAAGGCGCATGGCGTATCCTGAATCCCATGCGCCTTTTGCTTGTGGAAGACGACATCATGATCGGCGAAGCCGTGCACGATCTGCTGCGCGCCGAAGACTATGCGGTTGATTGGGCGCGCGATGGTGCTCAGGCCGATGCGGCGCTGGCCGCCCAGCGCTACGACCTGGTGCTGCTGGACCTGGGCTTGCCGGTGCGCGATGGCCTGTCGGTGCTGCGGGCGATGCGTGCGCGTCGCGATCGCACGCCGGTGCTGATCGCCACCGCGCGCGATGGGGTGGCGCAGCGCATCGAGGGGCTGGACGCGGGAGCCGACGACTACGTGCTCAAGCCCTACGACGCGGGCGAACTGCTGGCCCGCATTCGCGCTCTGCTGCGCCGCGCCGCCGGGCGTGCCGAGCCGGTGTACGAGCACCGGGGCGTGAGCATCAACCCGGCCACGCGCGAGGTGCTGGTGCAGGGCGCCAGCGTGGTGCTTTCGGCGCGCGAATGGGCGGTGCTGGAGCCGCTGATCGCGCGCCCCGGCCTGGTGCTTTCGCGCCAGCAGCTGGAAGACAAGCTCTACGGCTGGGGCGAGGAGATCGGCAGCAACGCGGTGGAGGTCTTCATCCACAGCCTGCGCAAAAAGCTGGGAGCCGGTGCGGTGCTCAATGTGCGCGGTGTCGGCTACATGGTGCCGAAATGAGCATGCGCTGGCGCCTGCCGCAGTCGCTGCGCCTCCGGCTGCTGGTATTTTTGATAGCTGCAATCGCAATCACAGCCTGCGCGCAAGGCATTTTTGCCTATAAATCGGCCTTGAGTGAAGCGGATGCCTTGTTCGACTACCACATGCAGCAGACAGCGTTCGCGCTGCGCGCGGGCCTGCCGACGGATGCCAAAGGGCTGGGCAGCCTGCGCCCGGAGTACCAGAACAATGAATTCATCGTCCAGGTCTGGACCAACGAGGGCCTGCGCATCTTTGAATCGGCCATGGGCGATCTGCTGCCGCAGCGGGCGGTGCTCGGGTTTCAGGACGTGCGCGCACGGGGCAGCACCTATCGCGTGTTCTCACTGCAGACGCGCTCGCAGGTCATCCAGGTGGCGCAGGACATGGCGGTGCGGCGCAAGCTGGCGCGCGGCATGGCCTGGCGTTCGCTGCTGCCGATGGCGGTGATGGCGCCGCTGCTGGCGCTGGCGGTGTGGTGGCTGCTGGGGCGCTTGTTTGTGCCGGTCGACCGCGTGCGTGCGCAGGTGGCGCGGCGCCAGGCGCAAGACCTGTCGTCGGTGGACGAGGGCGACTTGCCCGCCGAGGTGCAGCCGCTGGTGCAGGAGCTCAATGCCCTGTTCGGCCGGGTGCGCCGGGCGTTTGCCGCGCAGCAGGATTTCGTCGCCGATGCCGCGCACGAACTGCGCTCGCCGCTGGCGGCGCTGAAGCTGCAGGTGCAGGGTCTGCGCCATGCCGGGGACGAAGCCACGCGCGCGCGCGCCGTGGCCCGGCTGGAGGCCGGCATCGATAGAGCCAGCCGGCTGGTGGAGCAGTTGCTGATGCTGGCGCGCCAGGAGGCGGGAGGCGCGCCCATGGTGGCGGTCGATCTGCGGCAGGTAGTGGCGCTGGCACTGGCCGATGTCGCGCCCGAGGCGCAGGCGCGCGGTATCGACGTCGGGCTTGCGAACCCGCAGGTGTGCGCTTGCAGCGTGAGCGGCGTGGCCGAGGAGTTGCGCCTGCTGGTGCGCAACCTGCTGGACAACGCGATCAAGTACAGCCCCGAAGGCGGGCGCGTGGATGTCGACCTGGCGCACGACGGCGCCACGGTGCAACTGCGCGTGCAGGACAGTGGCCCCGGCATTCCCGAGGCCGAACGCGAGCGCGTGCTGGGGCGTTTTTACCGCTCGCCGCAGAGCGCCCAGCAGGCGCCGGGCAGCGGCCTGGGTCTGGCCATCGTGCAGGCCGTGGCCGAGCGCCACGGCGCCCGGCTGACGCTGCAGCACTCCGAGCGCCTGGGCGGGCTGTGCGTGCAGCTGGTGTTTTCGACGCTTGCTTCTGATCCAATAGCTGGCGGCGCAATCAAGACGGGCGCTGGAGGCTGAAATCGCTTGCAATCCGGATGAAGGCGGCCAGGTAGTCCACCGCCAGCTCGCCCTCGCGCACGCCCAGGTGAATCTGCTTGGCGATGCCCTTCTTGCCCAGGCGCAACGCCGCCACCGCCATGCGCTCGGCATACTCCAGCGCCAGCCAGCGCGGCAGCGCCGCCACGCCGCGGCCGCTTTCCACCATCTGCACCATGATGTCGGTGGTCTCTATGGTCTTGTGCTCGCGAGGCGCCTGGCCGGCGGGCAGCAGGAATTGGGTGTAGACGTCCAGCCGGTCCCTGGGCACGGGGTAGGTGATCAGGGTCTCGGCCGCCAGGTCGGCGGGGCGCAGGTATTCGTGCCCGACCAGCGGGTGCGAGGCGGCGACCAGCAGCACCTGCTCGTAGTCAAACACCGGCGTGAACACCAGGCCTTCGTGGTGCACCGGGTCGGGCGTCACCAGCAGGTCGATCTCGTAATTGCGCAGCGCTGCTATGCCGCCAAACTGGAATTTCTGGCGCACGTCCACATCCACGTCGGGCCAGGTGCTGAGGTAGGGCGAGACGATCTTCAGCAGCCATTGATAGCAGGGATGGCATTCCATGCCGATGCGCAGGCTGCCGCGCGCGCCGCGTGCGTACTGAGCCAGGCGTTCCTCGGTGAGCGCGAGCTGCGGCAGGATGCGCTGCGCCGTCGCCAACAGGTAGCGCCCGGCCTGCGTCAGGCGCAGGCCGCGGCCTTCGCGCAGCCAGATGGCGGTGCCCAGCTGCTCCTCGAGCTTGCGCATGCTGTGGCTCAGCGCCGATTGCGTCAGACACAGCTGCTGGGCGGCGGCGGTGAGCGAGCCCTGGCGTTCAACCTCGGCCACGATGGCGAGATGGATGCGCTCCAGCATATTGATGAATAAAATTCATTGAATATTGAATTAATACCATTTTACTTCATCGGTTGGTTTTCCTACGATGCGCTCAAGTCAGACATCCGGAGGAAGAAACAATGGTGACTTTGCACAACCTGGGGTTCCCGCGCATCGGAGCGGGGCGTGAACTCAAATGGGCGCTGGAGCGCTACTGGAAGGGCGAGCAGGGACGCGACGTGCTGTTGGCCACGGCCGCAGAGCTGCGCGCGCGCCACTGGACGGCGCAGCAGGGGCTGGACCTTGTCCCGGTGGGTGATTTTTCGCTCTACGACCAGGTGCTGGACATGAGTTTTCTGCTCGGCAACCTGCCCGAGCGCGTGCGCGGCTACCACGGCGACACACTCGACAACTACTTTCGCGTGGCGCGCGGCAGAAGTGCGGACAGTGAGCAGCATGACCACGATGCGCACCACGATTGCTGCGGCGGCGTGGCCGCCGGCGAGATGACCAAGTGGTTCAACACCAATTACCACTACATCGTCCCCGAGCTCACGGCCGCCACGCAGTTCAAGCTGAACGCCTCGCGCCTGCTCGATCAACTGGCCGAGGCCAAGGGGCAAGGCGTGCGCGCCAAGCCGGTGCTGATCGGGCCGGTGAGCTATCTGGCGCTGGGCAAGGCGCACGATGGTTCGGTCAAGCTCGACTTGTTGCCACGCCTGCTGACCGTCTATGGCGAGCTGCTTGGGCAGCTGGCTGCGCAGGGTGTGGAGTGGGTGCAGATCGACGAACCCATCCTCGTGACCGAGCTGGACGCCGATTGGCAGCACGCCTTCAACACCGCCTACCACCAGCTCAAGAGCAGCCGCGTGAAGATCCTGCTGGCGAGCTACTTCGGTGCGCTGCTGGACAACAAATACCTCGCGGCCAACCTGCCGGTGGCGGGGCTGCATATCGATGCGCTTGCCGACCGCGCCGATGCCGAGCAACTGATCGGGCTGCTGCCCGCGCACAAGGTGTTGTCGCTGGGCGTGATCGACGGGCGCAACATCTGGAAGAGCGACCTGGGAGCGTTGCTCGACTGGCTGGAGCCGATCGCTGCGCGCCTGGGCGGTAGTCTGTGGCTCGCGCCCACCTGCTCCCTGCTGCATGTGCCGGTCGATCTGCAAAGCGAAACCCGACTGGATCCCGAAATCCGCTCCTGGCTTGCATTCGCGCTGCAAAAGCTGGAGGAGCTGCGCCTGCTCGGTCGCGCGCTGAATGAGGGCCGCGCCGCGGTGGCGCAAGCGCTGGCGGACAACGCGGCGGCGCTCGCCAGTCGCCACGCTTCGCCGCGCGTGCACGACGCGGCCGTGCAGCAGGCATTGGCGCACGCCACGCCCGCGCTGGAGCAGCGCCACAGCGCTTACGCAGTACGCGCGCCGCTGCAGGCGGCCAAGCTGCATCTGCCCGCCTTCCCGACCACGACCATAGGCTCGTTTCCGCAAACGCCTGAGATTCGCCACGCGCGCAAGGAATACAAGGCGGGCCGCCTGAGCGACGCGCAGTACCAGGCGGCGATGCGCGCCGAGATCGCCCACGGCGTGCGCGAGCAGGAGGCGCTGGGTCTGGATGTGCTGGTGCATGGCGAGGCCGAGCGCAATGACATGGTCGAGTACTTCGGCGAGCAGCTTGCTGGTTATGCCTTCAGCAGCCAGGGCTGGGTGCAGTCCTATGGCTCGCGCTGCGTGAAGCCGCCGATTCTGTATGGCGACGTGAGCCGCCCGCACCCGATCACCGTCGAATGGATTCGCTACGCGCAGTCACTCACCCGGCGCCCGATGAAGGGCATGCTGACCGGGCCGGTCACCATGCTCAACTGGTCTTTCGTGCGCGACGACCAGCCGCGCGCCATTACCTGCCGCCAACTCGCACTGGCGCTGCGTGGTGAGGTGCTGGACCTGGAAGCCGCAGGCGTGCCCATCATCCAGATCGACGAGGCGGCGTTCCGCGAAGGCTTGCCGCTGCGCCGCGCGCACTGGCAGGAGTATCTGGACTGGGCGATCGCGTCATTTCGATTGATGGCCAACGGCGTGCGCGACGAGACCCAGATCCACAGCCACATGTGCTATTCCGAGTTCAACGACATCATTGCCGCGATCGCCGCAATGGATGCCGACGTGATCACCATCGAGAATTCGCGCTCGGGCCAGGAGCTGCTTGGCGCCTTCGAGCACTTCGCCTATCCCAACGGCATTGGCCCGGGGGTGTATGACATCCATTCGCCCAATGTGCCGACGCAGGAGGCCATCGTTCAGCGCATGCGTCAGGCGGCGCGGCGCATCCCGGCCAACCAGCTTTGGGTGAATCCCGACTGCGGTCTGAAAACGCGTCAATGGAGCGAGGTGCGGCCGTCGCTGGCGCACATGGTGGCGGCCGCCCACGAGCTGCGCCGCGCTGCCTGAGCAGGAGACGGGCGAAGCCGGGTTTTCGCTATAATGCCCGGCTTCGCAGCGAATTCATGGCCCCGCGGCGGAGTTTGAACCCCACCTAAGAGGCTCCCGATTCAAGAGGAGCACCGACCGTGGAAAAGGGCCTTCAAACCCTCTTCAAAGAGAAAACTCATGACAACTTTCAGCGCAAAACCCGCTGAGGTCGTGCACGAGTGGTTTGTGATTGACGCCACCGACAAGGTGCTCGGCAGGGTCGCCAGCGAAGTGGCCCACCGTCTGCGCGGCAAGCACAAAGCCATTTACACGCCTCACGTCGATACGGGCGATTACATCGTCGTCATCAACGCCTCCAAACTCAAGGTCACTGGCACCAAGTCCATCGACAAGATGTACTACCGCCACTCGGGCTTCCCGGGCGGTATCCGCGCGACCAACTTCCGCGACATGCAGGCCAAGCACCCCGGCCGCGCGCTCGAGAAGGCCGTCAAGGGCATGCTGCCCAAGGGCCCGCTCGGTTACGCCATGGTCAAGAAGCTCAAGGTCTACGGCGGCGCCGAGCATCCCCATACCGCCCAGCAGCCCAAGCTGCTTGAAATCTGAGGAGCCAGGCAATGATTGGTGAATGGAACAATGGCACCGGCCGTCGCAAATCCAGCGTCGCCCGCGTGTTTCTGAAAAAAGGCAGCGGCAAGATCACGGTGAATGGCAAGGACATTCAGCAGTATTTTGGCCGCGAGACCTCGATCATGATCGCCAGGCAACCGCTGATGCTGACGGGGCATGGCGAAACCTTCGACATCCAGATCAACGTGCATGGCGGCGGCGAGTCCGGCCAGGCCGGCGCGGCGCGCCACGGCATCACCCGTGCGCTGATCGACTACGACACCGCGCTCAAGCCCCAGCTCAGCGCGGCCGGCTTCGTCACGCGTGACGCGCGCGAAGTGGAACGCAAGAAGGTCGGCCTGCACTCCGCACGCCGCGCCAAGCAGTTCTCCAAGCGCTGATTGGCAGCGGCTCGCTGCGCAGCACCCTGCCATGCCGCCGCATCCCTGCAGCCAGCACCCCGCGCTGCAGCGGCGCCTGGACGGTGCATGCAGCGCTACCGGCTTGACCACAGCAAAAACCGCCTTCTGGGCGGTTTTTGCGTTTCTGGCAGGGCTCTGAACCATGCGTCTGCGCCGCTTGCGTCGTCGTTTTGCGCTGACCGGTCCGCGACTGGCGGTGCGCCGCGCCATGCCCTGGCCCTTGCGCTGGCTGGCGGCGGCACTGGTGCTGGGCCTGAGCGCTGCCGTGGCGCTGTGGGCGTTTGAATTCGGCAAATCACTGGCCGGACTGGACGCGGGCGCACGCCAGGAGCTGAAATACCTGCGCACCGAATCCAGAGACCTGCACGCCCAGATCAGCCGCATGAAAGAGGGCGCGATCGCCGCCGAGAGCCTGCGCGTCACGGAGCGGGCCGCGATGGACACGCTGGCCGAGCGCTTGCGCCAGCTCGAAGCCGACAACCGCAGCCTGCGCGACGACCTGGCCTTCTTCGAAAAACTCATCCCCGCGTCGTCCGGCAAGGGCGCCGCCATGGATATCCGCGGCCTTCAGGCCGAGCTCATGGGCGGCGGCGTGCAGCTGCGCTGGCAGGTGCTGGTGATACAGCCGATGCGCAATGCGCCGGAGTTCAAGGGCCAGCTGGAACTGCTGCTGGCAGGATTGCGCGATGGCAAGCCGTGGACCTCCGATCCTCCGGCAGTGGCACGCCCGCTGCAGCTGCAGCAGTACCGGCGCGTGGAAGGCGTGGTGCAGGTGCCCGAGCGGGCTGTGGTAAAAACCGTCACCGTCCGCCTGACGCAGGAGGGCTCGGTGCGAGCCCTGCAAACGGTGAATCTGGAATGACCCATGGCCGCGGATGCGCCTGACGCGTCTTCGCCACCTGCTGGAGCCCAGCCCATGTTTTCGCGCAAGAAACCTCTGCTCATCAAGACCCTGATCGCGCGCGGTACCAGCGTGCAGGGGGATATCACCTTCACCGATGGCTTGCGCATCGATGGTGAGGTGTGCGGCGATGTGCGGGCCGAGGGCGAGCACAGCATCGTCGTCATCTCCGAGTCGGCCAAGGTGCGCGGCGCCATCGTGGCGGCGCACGCGATCATCGATGGCGTGGTGGACGGCCCGGTGCATGTGCGTGACCTGCTGGAGCTGCAGCCACGCGCACGCGTGACCGGCGATGTGCACTACAAGGCGCTGGAGATGCACCAGGGGGCCGTGATTTCCGGTCAGATGTGCCCCGTGGGCGATGTTTTGGCGGACGACAAACCCGCCCTCAAGCTGGCCGCGACCTCCGGTTGAGCGGCGGTGCCGGCAGAAAAGCCGGCCTTGGTCTACCATCCAGCCCTTTCGTGCCTGTGAGGACGTTTCGTGACTGCAAACCTGCCGATCCCAATTCAAATGAGCGATGGCGCGGCTGCGCGGGTGGCCCACTTGGTGGCGGCAGAAGGCAACCCGGCGCTCAAGCTGCGGGTGCTGGTGCAGGGCGGCGGATGTTCCGGCATGCAATACAAGTTTTCGCTCGATGCCGACAGCCGCGAAGGCGATACCACGCTGGTCAAGAATGGTGCGACGCTGGTGATCGATGCCTTGAGCTACCCGTTTCTCGAGGGCGCGGAAATCGACTGCGAGCAGAGCTTGCAAGGCGCGCAGTTTGTCGTGCGCAACCCCAACGCCGAGGCGACCTGCGGTTGCGGCACGAGTTTTTCGCCGGCCGGTTGCTGAGAGCTGCGCATGCCGATGGCATCAGGCCGCCGTGAGGGCGGCTTTTTTGTGCCGGCACCGCGCTGACGCAGTGATTCACGCAGGGTAGATGGCCCCGAGCACACGCGGGCCGCGGGCACCCGTCACCGCGGCCAGATTGCCCGGAAGGCCGTCGATGCAGCGCTGGGCCAGCCAGGCGAAGGCGGCCGCCTCCACCTGTTGCGCCGGCAGACCGTGGTCGTCCGAGACATCCACCCGCAGGCCGGAAAGCAGGGCACTCAACCGCTGCAGCAGAGCCGTGTTGCGCGCGCCGCCGCCGCAGACGATGAGCGTGGTGGCACCGGCGGCGTGGCGCTGCACATCGGCCGCGCAGGTACGCGCCGTCAGTTCCAGCAGGGTGGCTTGCACGTCCTCGGGGCGTGCGTTCGCGGCGCCGCTCGCCTGCAGGTGGGTGGCAAGCCATTGCGGGTGAAACAGGTTGCGCCCGGTGCTCTTGGGCGGCGCCTGGGCAAAAAACGGCTCGGCCAGCAGCGCGCGCAACAGGGCGGGGAGCACGTGCCCGCTGCGCGCCCAGCGGCCTTCGGCGTCGTAGGGCTTGCCGGTGTGCGCCTGGCACCAGCCGTCCATCAGCACGTTGCCGGGGCCGCAATCCAGGCCCGCGGTCGTGCCATCGGCGGCCAGAATGCTCAGGTTGGCCATGCCGCCAATGTTGAGTACCGCGACGGTTTGCCCCGGCTGGCCGAAGACATGGCGATGGAACGCCGGAACCAGCGGCGCACCCTGCCCGCCAGCGGCGACGTCGCGGCTGCGCAGGTCGGCGACCACCGTGATGCCGGTCAGCTCGGCCAGCAGGGCGGGGTTGTTCAATTGCAGCGTGTAGCCTGTGCCGTCAAAGGCCTGGGGCTGGTGGCGCACGGTCTGCCCATGGGCGCCGATGGCCTCGACCTCATGGGCTGGCAGCCCGGCCTGTGCCAGCAGGCGCTGCACGACGGCGGCATACGTGCGCGCCAGCGCGTTGGCGGCCAACTGGGCGCGGTGCAGTTCGTTGCTGCCACTGCGGTTGAGGGCGAGCAGTTCTGCTTTCAATTCAGGAGCTAGCGACGCAGATGCAGACTGCGCTACACGGCATTTTTCTTCAGATAAATCCGCAAGCACACCGTCCACTCCATCGAGCGAGGTGCCGGACATCAGCCCGATGAACCAGCGCGGAGTGTGTGCGCCCATGGGCTGCGGGCGTGGGCGGGATGAGCGCGTGCTCAGTCGGCCCGCGCGGTCAGCAGGGTCTGGTCGGCGGCCGACAGTTCGATGCGCATCTGCGCGGCCAGGCGGTCAAACGCCGGTCGCTGAGACTGGGCAATCGGCGCGGCCTCCTGGCTGCGCAGCGCGGTGGCCATGGGATCGACCTGCTTGCCATGGTCCTTGAACTCGAAGTGCAGGTGCGGCCCGGTGGCCCAGCCGGTCTGGCCGACGGCGCCAATCGTCTGCCCTTGCGAGACCGCCTGGCCCTGGCGCACGTCGATGCGGCTCAGGTGAGCGTAGACCGTCTCGTGCTGGTTGGCATGCTGAATGTGCACGACGTTGCCGTAGCCGTTCTGCACGCCGGCAAAGCTCACCGTGCCGTCGCCTATGGTGCGCACCGGCGTGCCCGAGGGGGCGGCCAGATCGGTGCCCAGGTGGGCGCGCCAGGTTTGCAGGATGGGGTGAAAGCGCATCTTGAAGCTGCTCGTCACGCGCGTGAAGGCGACGGGCGAGGTGAGGTAGGCGCGGTTCATGCTGTGGCCGTCCAGCGTGTAGTACGCGCCTTTGGCCTGGGGGCTGTCCTGGAACCAGACGGCGCTGTAGGTCTTGCCGTTGTTGAAGAACTCGGCGCTCAGCACGCGGCCGGTGCGCATGGGCTCGCCGTCGGCTTCGAGCGATTCGTACACCACGCTGAAATGGTCGCCCTTGCGCAGGGCACGGCGAAAATCGATGCTGCCGGAAAAGAGTTCCGCCAGTTGCACGGCCACCGCGTCGGGGATGTTGGCGGCATCGGTGGCTGCAAACAGCGAGCTGGTGATGGCGCCGCTGCCCAGGCGTGTGCCCACGCTGAGCGGCGCGCTCTCGATGCGCGAGGCAAAGGTGCCACCTTCCTGGCGCTGCACGACCAGGCGCTTGAACGTGCCGCTGTCGTCGGGCGCCCAGCGTGCGGTCAAGCGGATCAGCGCCTGATCGCTGCCGGCTTCGGCCGACAGCACGCGGCCGGCGCGCCCCAGCAGGTTTTGCTGGCTGAGCGCGTCGCTGCGCAGGAAGCCGGAGGCGACCGGGTCGGCAATGCCCAGGCGCTGCAGGATGGCCTCGGGCGTGTCATTGCTGCGCGTAATGTCCGAGCGATAGAGTGCCAGAGCGCCGATGCCGGACAGATCGGCGAGTTCGGTATCCACCGCCAGCGAGGGAACGCTTTCGGTGATGGTGACCATGGGCAGGTCCGCAGGGTCCGGGCCGAGGGATGCCACTGCAAAGGCACCGCCGCCGCCGGTGAGCAGCGCGGCGGCCAGGATGGCGGTGATGCGTTGGGGGTGTTTCTGGACCGAAACCTTGAGTGAACTCAGAAATGCCGTAGCGGCGTTGTTCAATCCGTTGGTCAATCTCGGCCCCAGGCAAATGGGCGCCAGCGCTGCGGCATCATGCAGGTGCTCGCTTGCAGTGTGGCGACAAAAAACGAAGGTGGCGGTGCGACAGCGGCCTGCCGAAACAGGTGGTCACTAGAATCCGCCACTGCGAAAACCGCAAGAGTATAGTCTTCCCGCCTTGCGCACCAGCGCGAAAACCCTTATGAATCAGCCTGTTGTTACAAAATACCCGGTCACGGACGGCGTGCGCCATGCGCTGGAAATCTCCCTGCGCGGCGCCAGCGAACTGCTGCCGCAGCACGACTGGACGCAAAAGCTGGCGCGCTCCGAAGCCACCGGCCAGCCGCTGCGCATCAAGCTCGGGCTGGATCCGACGGCGCCCGACATTCATATCGGTCACACCGTGGTGCTCAACAAGATGCGCCAGCTGCAGGATTTGGGCCATCAGGTGATTTTTCTGATCGGTGACTTCACCACCCTGATCGGCGACCCCTCCGGGCGCAACGCCACGCGCCCGCCGCTGACCGCCGAGCAAATCCGCACCAATGCCGAGACCTATTTCGACCAGGCCAGGCTGGTGCTGGATGAGTCGAAAACCGAGATCCGCTACAACAGCGAATGGAGCGATCCGCTGGGCGCGCGCGGCATGATCCAGCTGGCCGCCAGGTACACCGTGGCGCGCATGATGGAACGCGACGACTTTGACAAGCGCTTCAAGGCCGGGCAGTCGATCAGCGTGCACGAATTCCTCTACCCGCTGATGCAGGGCTACGACTCGGTGGCGCTCAAGAGCGATCTGGAGCTGGGTGGCACCGACCAGAAATTCAACCTGCTGGTAGGGCGGCACCTGCAGCAGGAATACGGCCAGGAGCCGCAGTGCATCCTGACCATGCCGCTGCTGGTGGGGCTGGACGGCGTGGACAAGATGTCCAAGAGCAAGAACAACTACATTGGCATCACCGAAGAGGCCAATTCGATGTTCGCCAAGGTGCTCTCGATCTCGGATGATTTGATGTGGGACTGGTACACGCTGCTGTCGTTCAAGAGTCTGGCAGAGATTGCGGCCTTGAAAAAAGAGGTAGCGGGTGGGCGCAACCCCAAGGATGCGAAGGTGATGCTGGCCCGGGAGATCACCACGCGCTTTCACAACGCGGCAGCCGCCGATGCGGCCGAGCAGGATTTTGCCAACCGCGCCAAGGGCGGCATTCCGGACGATATCCCGCAGGTGCGCCTCTCGGGCGCGCCGCTGGGCGTGGGCGCCTTGCTGAAGCAGGCCGGGCTTGCGCCTTCGACGAGCGAGGCGAACCGCCTGATCGACGGCGGCGGCGTGCGCGTCGATGGCGCCAGCGTGAGCGACAAGGCGCTCAAGCTCGCCGCGGGCAGCTATGTGGTGCAGGTCGGCAAGCGCAAGTTCGCGCGGGTGCTGCTGTCATGACCATGCCCGTCGACGTGGTGGTGATGGCCGCGGGCAAGGGCACGCGGATGAAGAGCCGGATCCCGAAGGTGCTGCAGCGCCTCGCCGGGCGGCCGCTGGTGTTTCATGTGCTGGAGCAGGCCGGCGGGCTCAAGGCCAGGCGGGTGGTGCTGATCACCGGTCATGATGCTATGCAAGTGGAAGCTGCTTGCGTAGGCGTGGCAAGCGCTGAAGGCACATTTGATCTTAAATTTGCACTGCAACAGCCGCAGCTTGGCACGGGTCATGCTGTGCAGCAGGCGCTGCCGCAACTGCAGGACGACGGGCTGGTGCTGGTGCTGTCGGGCGATGTGCCGCTCACGCAGCGGGATACGCTGCAGGCGCTGCTGGCCGCGAGTGGCGGCGCGCGGCTCGCCTTGCTGACGGTGCGCCTGCCGGACCCTGCCGGTTACGGGCGCATCGTGCGCGCCGCCGGCGGGCAGGTGCAGCGCATCGTCGAGCACAAGGACGCCAGCGACGCCGAGCGCGCCATCGATGAAATCTACAGCGGCATCATGGCCGTGCCCACCCGGCTGCTGCGGCGCTGGGTAGGCCAGCTCAGGAACGACAACGCGCAGCAGGAGTACTACCTCACCGACGTGGTGGCGCTGGCGGTGGCCGAGGGCGTGCCGGTGGTGGCGCATTGCATTGACGACGCCGTGCAGGTGGCGGGCGTGAACAACCCTCTGCAGCTGGCCGAGCTGGAGCGGGCCTGTCAGAGGCGCCAGGCCGATGCGCTGATGGAGCAGGGCGTGCGCCTGGCGGACCCGGCGCGTTTTGAGCTGCGCGACGATGCGGCGCGTGGCACACGCGGCGAACTCCTCTGCGCGCAGGATGTGGAGATCGATGTCGGCTGCATCTTCACCGGCCGCGTGGAGCTGGGCGAGGGCGTGCAGGTCGGCGCCTATTGCTGCATTGCCAACGCGGTGATCGAAGCGGGTGCGGTGATCCAGCCCTTCACCCACATCGACGGCGAAAAGGCCGGGGTTCAGGTGGGTGTGGGCGCGCGGGTCGGTCCCTTCTCGCGGCTGCGCCCCGGGGCGGTGCTGGGGCGTGCGGTGCACGTGGGCAATTTCGTCGAAATCAAGAATTCGCAACTCGCCGATGGCGCCAAGGCCAACCACCTGGCCTACCTCGGCGATGCCAGCGTGGGTGAGCGCGTGAACTACGGCGCGGGCTCGATTACCGCCAACTACGACGGCGTGAACAAGCACCGCACCGTGATCGAGCACGACGTGCATGTGGGCAGCAACTGCGTGCTGGTGGCGCCGGTCACCATCGGTGCCGATGGCGTGGTGGGTGCAGGCTCGGTCGTCACCGAAGATGCGCCGCCGGGCGTGCTCACGCTGGGCCGCGGGCGGCAGGTGAGCAAGACCGAGTGGCACAGGCCCGCCAAGCCGCTGAAAAACTGAGAGCTTGAGAGGCAATCCCCCATGCACGCCCTGCACGCCAAAACACCACCACTCTTCGTTGCAAATACTCGTCATAGCCCGAGCTATGACTGCGTTTTGCGCCTCGATTGGCAGCGTTTTGACGCACCTTTCGGGCACGGACAATTTCCTCTCAAGCTCTGAGATGACCTCGGACCTCGAGCGCCTCACCGCCGAGCGCGATGCGCTGCGGGCCCGCGTACAGGAGCTGACGGCCGCGCAGGACGAGTTTCTGCGCGCCGCGTCGCATGATCTGCGGGCGCCGCTGCGCCATGTCACCTCGTATGCAGCGCTCCTGCGCGAGGTATTGCAGGAGCTGCCCGAGCCCCCCGACCAGGTGCTGGAGGCGCTGGGCTTTGCCGCCACGATGGAGCGGTCGGCACGCCGCATGGCCGCGATGATCGACGGCCTGCAGGCCCTGAGCCGCGCAGCGCGCGCGCCCGTGCATCGGGTGCCGGTCGATCTCGCACGCGCGGTGTGGGACGTGGTCGCGGGCTTGCCGCGTGGCGCCGCCGTGGCGTGGAATGTGGTTCAGCCACTGCCCACCCTGCAGGCCGATCCCGCCTTGCTGCAGCAGCTGCTGCAGCAGTTGCTGGACAACGCCGCCAAGTTTTCCAGCCGCCAGGCGCCGGCGCGTGTCGACATCGCGCCCGTGGCAGCGCCACCGAAGCGCGTGGCTTTTGCCATCCGTGACAACGGCGTGGGGTTTGACCCGGCGCATGCGCAAGGCCTGTTTGGCGTGTTCCAGCGCCTGCACCGAGAGGGCGAGTTCGATGGCGTCGGCGCGGGCCTTGCGCTGTGCAAGCTGATCGCCGAACGCCACGGCGCGCACATCAGCGCCGCTGCGCAGCCAGGCGCGGGCTGCACCATCACGCTGGATTGGCCGGCGCCGCCTGCCGCCTGATCAGTCGGCCAAGCCCAGGCGTGCATTCAGGCGTCTGAGCTGCTGGCGCAGCTGCGCGACCTCTTCGATCAGATCGGTGGTGAGCGCGGCCAATTGCGGGTCGGCGTCAAAGGTGGTCTCAAACTGCGCCAGGCGCCGCGCGCGCACGATGGTGGCGGCGCTGCAGCGCCAGTGGCCAGCCTGCAGCTCGCCTTGCAGCAGACCGGCGGAAAGCCGCTCGGTCACCCAACTCAGCTGCATGCGACAGGCCTGCGCCAGATCCTGCGCGCTCAGGCAGGGGGCATCACCCAGAATTTCGGCCACGGCGTGCACTGCGGTCGCAGGGGAATGGTTTGCCATTTCAAACTCCTTGGGAAGCGCGCGGCGCGAAACCGGCAAAGGCCTGCGCCAGCGTGCGATACGCCTGCTGCTGCGCCTCGGTGTGCGCGGTGGGCAGCACCAGCTGCAGCTCCAGATACAGATCGCCCGGCGTGGCCGCTGGAATGCCGCGCCCTTTCAGGCGCAGCTTGCGCCCGGGCTTGAAATGCGCGGGCACCGTCACTTCCACGGTGGCGCCGCTCGGGGTTTGCACCTCGATGGGGCCGCCCAGCTCGGCTTCCCAAGGGGCGACGGGCAGGCGCAGGTACACATCGCGGTCTTGCGTGTGCCAGCGCGCGTCGGGCTTGAACTCCACTTCCAGAAACAGGTCGCCGGCCGGCGCTGCGCCCAGCCCCGGCCCACCCTGGCCGCTCAAGCGGATGAGCTGGCCTTCGCGCACCCCCTTGGGAATGGCGACCTGCACCTGGCGCTCGTGCTGCACCAACCGGCCTTGCGCATCCAGGCGCGCGCCGCGCAGCGTCAGCAGCCGTTCGCCGCCCAGGTAGGCGTCACGCAGTTCGAGCTCGATGCGCGCGTGGTGGTCCGCACCGCGCTGCGCGCCGCCTTCACCACCAGCACCGCCGCGTGCGCGGCCTGCGGCCTGGCGCGCCTGCGCCGCGTGGCCAAACAATTGTTCGAAGAAATCGCTGAACCGGGCTTCGTCCATGCCGGTGTCGCCCCCGGGCGCGCCGGAAAATTCGTAGCCCGCATCCCAGTGGGGTGGCGGGCGAAAATCCTGCCCGCCGGCATGCGCCGCGCCGCTGCCCAGCGCGTCATAGGCGGCGCGTTTCTCCGGGTCGGAGAGCACCGCGTTGGCCTCGTTCACCTCCGCCATGTGCACGGCGGCGTCTTTTTCCTTGCTGACGTCCGGATGGTATTTGCGTGCCAGCTTGCGATAGGCCTTCTTGATCGCGTCGGCATCGGCAGTGCGTTCCACGCCCAGTGCCTTGTAGTAGTCCTTGAACTCCATGTGTCGTGCCCCCTGTGCTGCCGCATCGGCAGCCGGTCATGCCCACAAGATGATGGTGAATGCGGCGCAGGTCAAGAGGCAGAGGAGGATCGATCGGCGGTTTTTCCTGAATTGATAGCTGGTTGCGCTTGACCAGAGAGCGCCAGCGGCATTTTTGTATCAAATTTTGCGCGGTGCGTGGCAAAGAAGGCCTTGACGTTGCGCACGTTGGCGTTCTGGGTGAACAGGCGCTGCGCCAGCGCCAGGTAGCCGGGCATGTCGCGTACCTGCACCACCAGGATGAAATCGGGCCCGGGCGACACGCGCCAGCACTGTTGCACGGCGTCTTCCTCTACCGCCCGAGCTTCAAAGGCGGCGAGGTGCTCGGCGCCCTGGCGGTCCAGCGAGACCTCGACGATCGCCGCCAGCCCATGACCTTGCACCTGCGCCAATGCGTCGTGCGACAGCAGTGCCACCTGGCGCTCGATCAGGCCGCTCTCGCGCAGCCGTGCCACGCGCCGCAGGCAGGTGGCGGGTGAGACGCCGATGCGTTGCGCCAGCTGCTGGTTGTTCAGTGTCGCATCGCGCTGCAACAGATCCATCAGCTGCAGATCGATGGCATCTGGAGAGATTGAAAATTTCATATTTTTATCAAAAATGAATGATTATTGAATTTTATTTAGTCAATGAAATAAACATTCAAAAACATTCAAAAATTGAATCAATCATTCTTTGCGACATGGCTAGCATCTGCTGTGTTTCTTCAGGAGTTTTCCCATGTGTGGCATCGTCGGCGCGGTTTCCTCGCGCAACATTGTTCCCATCCTGGTGCAGGGCCTGCAGCGTCTGGAATACCGTGGCTATGACTCCTGCGGCGTGGCAGTGCACGAGGCGAGTCTGGGCGGCACGGGCGCAGGGGGCTTGCGCCGCGCCCGCAGCACCGCGCGCGTGGCAGAGCTGTTGACGCAGGTGGAGCAGGAACAGCTGCAAGGCGCGACCGGCATAGCGCACACGCGCTGGGCCACGCATGGCGCGCCGGCCGTGAACAATGCCCACCCGCATGCGAGCTACGGTCCGGGCGTATCCCCAGCAGATACGACGCAGGCCGGTCATGTGGCCCTGGTGCACAACGGCATCATCGAAAACTACGAGGCGCTGCGCACCCGTCTGCAGGCGCGCGGCTACCAGTTCGCCAGCCAGACCGATACCGAAGTCATCGCCCACCTGATCGACAGCCTGTACGACGGCGATCTGTTCGCTGCCGTGCGCGCTGCCACGGCCGAACTGCGCGGCGCCTACGCGATCGCCGTGATCCACAAGGATGAGCCGCACCGCGTGGTGGGCGCGCGTGCGGGCTCGCCGCTGGTGCTCGGCGTGGGCCAGGGGGAACATTTTCTTGCCAGCGACGCGATGGCACTGGCGGGCGTGACCGACCAGATCGTCTATCTGGAAGAGGGCGACCTCGTCGATCTCCAGCTCGGGCGCTACTGGATCACCGATCGCGCGGGCAAACCGCTGCCTGCCGAACAACGCCCGGTGCGCACGGTGGTCGCGCACAGCGGCGCAGCGGAGCTGGGGCCGTATCGCCACTACATGCAAAAAGAGATCTTCGAGCAGCCGCGCGCGATTGCCGACACGCTGGACGGCATCGAATCCGTCGTGCCCGAGCTGTTCGATGGTGCCAATGCCGCTGCCTGGCGCGTGTTCAAGGAAATCGACCGCGTGCTGATCCTCGCCTGCGGCACCAGCTACTACAGCGGCTGCACGGCCAAGTATTGGCTGGAAGAGATCGCAGGCATCCCGACACAGGTCGAGGTGGCGAGCGAGTACCGCTACCGCACCAGCGTGCCTGACCCGTGCACACTGGTCGTCACCATCAGCCAGAGCGGTGAAACCGCCGACACCCTGGCGGCGCTGCGCCACGCGCAAAGTCTGGGCATGCGCCACACGCTGACGATTTGCAACGTCGCCACCAGCGCCATGGTGCGCGAGTGCGAACTGGCCTACGTCACGCGCGCCGGGGTCGAGATCGGCGTGGCCAGCACCAAGGCCTTCACCACGCAACTCGCCGGGCTGTTCCTGCTGACGCTGGCGCTGGCGCAATCGCGCGGGCGGCTCACGCCGGAGCAAGAGTCAGCGCACCTCAAGGCCATGCGCCACCTGCCCGTCGCGCTGCAAGCGGTGCTGGCGCTGGAGCCGCAGCTCATTGACTGGTCGGAAGACTTCGCCAAGAAGGAGAACGCGCTGTTCCTGGGCCGTGGCCTGCACTACCCGATCGCGCTCGAAGGCGCGCTGAAACTCAAGGAAATCAGCTACATCCACGCCGAGGCCTATCCGGCGGGTGAACTCAAGCACGGACCGCTGGCGCTGGTGACGAGCAGCATGCCGGTGGTGGCCGTGGCGCCGCACGACGCACTGCTGGAGAAGCTCAAGAGCAACCTGCAGGAGGTGCGCGCGCGCGGCGGCGTGCTCTACGTGCTGGCCGATGCCGATACGCGCATTGAAAGCAGCGATGGCATGCACGTCATCCGCATGCCGGAGCACTATGGGCAGCTCAGCCCGTTATTGCATGTGGTGCCGCTGCAATTGCTGGCGTATCACACTGACCGGCACGCGCTTGGGGCGGCGCAGCCGCTGCGCGCAGCGCCCAGGTGGCGCGGTTTGGTCGCTGCACACTTCGCGCAGCGAAGTCGATGCGGCGACACAATCCCATCGTTTCTTGCAGAGCGTTGCTGGGTGCGGTTACTTCAGCAGCTTCCAGTCGCCGTTGACGATCTCGACCAGCACCACGCCTTGCTCGTCCAGACCGTTGTGCTCGGTCGGCGTCATGGTGTAGACGCCGCCGGCGGCGGGTACCTTGGTGAGGCCTTCGAGTGCGTCGCGCAACGCGGCGCTGAAGGCCTTGCGATCGCTCGGCTGGGCTTTCTTGAGCGCGACCGGGATCGCGTGTTCAAGCAGGACGCCGGAGTCCCACGCGTTGGCGCTGAACTGGGTCAGCGTCTTGGGACCGTAGGCATCCTCATAGGTCTTGGCGTAGCGCATCGCGGCCTGCTTGAAGGAGGCGGATTCCGGCAACTGGTGCGCGACCAGGCCGGGTGCGGCGGCGACGATGGTGCCGTTGCAGTCGGCGCCGCAGATGCGCAGGAAGTCAGGGTTGGCGACGCCGCCGCTCTGGTACATCGTGCCCTTGTAGCCGACTTGGTTGAGCGCGCGCTCGGGCAGCGCCGCGGCGGTGCCCGAGGCGCCGATCATCACCACGTCGGGCTTGGCGGCCTTGATGTGCAGCGCCTGGCCGGTCACCGAGGTGGCGGCGCGGCTGTAGCGTTCGTTGGCGACGATGGCGATGCCGGCGGCCTTGGCCGATTCGGCGAAGTTCACCGCCCAGTCTTCGCCGAAGGCATCGTCAAAGCCGATGTAGGCGGCGGTTTTGGCGCCCTTGCTTTTCATGAAATTGGCGATGGCGGTGGCCATCAGCGCGGTCGAGGGCGCGGTGTTGAAAACCCATTTGCGCTTGTCGTCCATCGGGTAGACGATGGAGCGCCCGGCGGCGACGGAAATCTCGGGCACGCCCGCCTCTGCCACCACGTCGCGCATCGCCAGCGTGCTCGGCGTCGTGGTCGAGCCGATCACCGCGTGCACGCCGTCTTCCAGCACCAGCTTCTTGGTCGCCTTGACGGCGCCGGTCGGATCGGATGCGTCGTCCAGGATGATGTACTGCACCTTCTCGCCCCCGATTTCCTTGGGGAAGAGCTCGACGGTCTTTTGCTCCGGAATGCCGAGCGAGGCGGCCGGGCCGGTGGTGGACAGCACCACCCCGATCTTGATCTGCGCCTGGGCGCTGGCGGTGGCCAGGGCGAGGGCGGCGAGTGCACAGGCACCGCGCAATAGTTGTGTGTATGTCATTGTTGTCTCCTGGGTTGTCTGCGGACGTTGACACCCCGCGTCGCCGTTGCGCGACGGGGGATGGATTACCTTAGCTGAGCGAGATCAGTAGATAAACGGGAATCTGGCGAACAAAATGTCCATGAATGTGGACAATCACCGCGCTCAAGGCAGCAACGTGAAGCCAGATTCGAAGTGCGTCTTTCCCGACGACGCCAGCACCATCTGCAGAAAGCCGATGGCTTCCAGTTGCCGCGAGCGCTGCAGGGGGCCGGCGTCGATGGCGCGAAGCCCCGCGGCCTGCAGCAGCCCGGCGAGTGCGATCTTCCCTTCGGCGTGGTCTCCGGCAAACAGCACGGTCGTCGCCGTGGTGCCGTTGGTGCGCGTGATGAGGGTGTCGGCGAGGTTGACGTTGAAGGCCTTCAGTACACCCACGTCTGCAGGCAGTTGCTTGGCAAGCTCCAGCGCCGTGGAGGAGCCGAGCAGGGCCTGCGGCTGCTCGTAGGTCGTGAAGTCGATGGGGTTGCTGATGTCGATCACGACTTTGCCGCCGAGGCGATTGCGGTAATGCTCCAGTACGCTCGAATAGGCCCCGTAGGGAATCGCGAACACGACGAGCTCGCCCGTCAGGTCGTCGCCGAGAACCGAGTAGGTCGCATTCGGGTGATCCTTGCTGGGGGTGGCGCTGCGATTGACGATTTGTACGTGGGTCTCGGCAAGTTCAGCGATGTTCGCAATCGCCGAGCCCATCTTTCCCCTGCCAATGATGCTGATCGATGTCATATGAATTAAGCTTTCTTGAATCGTTGCAATGTGTTCTCGGCCACTTTCAGCGCGTCGTAATCAAATACCACCGCCCGGCGGAAATCGCGACCGGAAGTGATGTCGACATTGCGCTTCCTGGTATTGGTGAATTGCAATTGCGAGTCGAACATCGCGCCGGCTCTGCGTGAGCCCACCTGCAAGATCACCGCGCGTTGCATGCGCGCGGCGGTATAGCGCCGGAAGGCTTCGGGAATGTCGCTGATGCTGTTGGCTTCCTTGAGGAAGTAGGCCAGCGTGATGCAGTCCTCGAACGCCTGGTTTACGCCCTGGCCCTGGTGCGGGATCATGCTGTGCGCGGCGTCGCCGAGTAGCGCGATGGGGCCGCGTGACCAATTGGTGAGCGGTTCGATGTCGAACAAACCCCACCAGAAGGTTTCCTTGATCGCCGAAAGGAATTGCTCGACTTTCGGGTCCCATTTCTGCCGGCTGAATTCGGCATGCACTTCGGCCACGTCGGCAGGGCCGGACCAATGGCCCTTGAGCGGCCGGTCGCTGGGCACGCAAGCGACGTAGTTGTACAGCTTGTGCTGCTGCAGGGGATAGGTCATCAAGTGCCGGTCGTTGCCCATCCAGGTCTGGCTGACCCTCTTCCAGTCCTTGGGAAGGTCGTCGGCATCGATCACCCCGCGGTACGCCATATAGCCCGAATACACGAAATTCGTGGGCTGCCCCACGGCCTGGCGAACCACCGAGCGAATGCCGTCCGCGCCGATGACGGCATCGAAATCTTCCTGCGCGCCATTTTCGAAATGAACGCGCACGCCGGAGCCGATCATTTCCACCGACTTGGCCCTGTGATGCAGACGAATCGCTGCGGGGTCGACGGCTTTGGCCAGAATGTCGATCATGTCCGGCCGGTACATGCCGATGTTCTTGTATTGCCCGGAGGTGTCTTCCCAGGCGGCGTCGGTGACCACATTGCCCAGGGCGTCCAGATAAAGACCGTGCCCGTCCGGAATCGCACCAGCGTCTTGCATCGCTTTTAGCAAGCCCAGTTTGTCGAGCACCCGGCACGCATTGGGTGCAATCGTCACCCCGGCGCCGACCTCGTCGTGCTTGTCGGACTGCTCGAATACGGTGGCTTGAATCCCCGCAATTTTCTTCAGCGCGATTGCGGCGGAGAGCCCGCCCAGCCCCCCGCCAACAATCCCAATCCTCGTTGCCTTATCTAGCATTTGATCTCCTTTACGGTTTCACGCGCATGGTCTGCCCGTTTGAGGCCACTGCGTGCCAACAGCCCTTGGGGAGCATCTCGACGGTATCTTGGGTGCCCATGGCAATGTTTTTGGTGAACCGCCAAACATGCAGCCTGCAGTCTAGAAAGATGACTGTGCGCGATCAACGGGGCAATGTCGGACAGACTGTTCAACAGTTTGGATAATCGACACTATGAACTGGAATGACTGCGAAATTTTTTGCCATGTGGTCGAGCACGGCGGCTTTTCTGCCGCTGGCAACTTCCTCGGGCAGCCCAAGTCCAGCATCAGCAGTGCCGTCCAGCGCCTGGAGCAGGAGCTGGACACCCGGCTGCTGGAGCGCACCACGCGCAGCGTGCGTGTGACGGAATCCGGCGACTTGCTCTACCAGCGCACCGCGCACCTGTTCACCCGCCTGCGCGAAGCCTGCGATGAGACCTTGACCTCGGGGCGCGAGGTGGCCGGCACGCTGCGCATCGCCGCGCCCTACGAGTTCGGTGCCCACCATGTCGGGCCGGTGGCCTGCAAGGTGATGGCGGCGTTTCCGGGGCTGCAGGTGCATCTCGAAGTCGAGCACCGTCCCATCAACCCGCTGACCGAACCCTACGACATCGTGTTCGCCATGCTGGAGAGTCCCTTGCCTGCGTCCACGGTCGTCATCCGGCGCATGTTCTCGCTCGAACGCGGCCTGTTCGCCGCGCCGCAGCTGGTGCAGGCGCTGGGCCAGCCGCAATCGCCCGATGACCTGCAGCAATGGCCGCTGCTGGCCAGCACGGTGGACGCCCAATGGTCGTTTGCCGACGGCCACGGCATAGACCACCACGTGCCGCTCAAGGCGGCGCGCATCGTCAGCAACAACGCCGACTTCCGCGTCAAGGCGGCCATCGCCGGGCTGGGCGTGACGCGCGTCACGGCGACTTTCTGCGCGCCGCTGCTGGCCAGCGGTGCTCTGGTGCGCCTGCCCATGCCGGGTTATGCCTGCGAGCCGCTGCGCGTGTATGCACTGCTGCCGGGCAAACGCCTGGTACCCGAGAAGGTGCGGCACTTCCTCGATGCACTGGCCGACTACGCGCGCACCCAGCACTGATACGGCTTTGCCTTCAAACGTATGACTGCGTTGGATCGCCTTGTCGTGCTACAGCACTGCCTGCGGCTTCCCACCTTGTTCTACGCCTGAATGCAAAGCCGTATGAAGGCTGAAGGGCACGATTGTCCAGCGGTGCGGACATTTTGTTCGCCCATTCGGGGTGTCGGCCTTGCCTAGAATGCGCCACGTCAGTGGCCGTGGTGCTGCATCTGCCCAACGGGTGCCGGACCATGGAGGATTGGGCAACAGCGACAACCGACTGCCTGGCCAAGGCTTGCGCTGCGACATTTGCGCGATCCGGCTTGTGGCAAGACGGGGGTTCGCCGATACTCCTGCTGTCAAACCCGCGCGACGCCAGGTTCGAAAATGCATGAATTTTCCTGTAATTTCGTGCTGTAATCATCGGGTATTTACTGATATTCAATAACCATTTATTCAGCTATAAACGCGGGTTTCGTGTTTCCCGGACAGGGGTGGCCCTGCAGTCGCGTTTTCAAGTTGCAAAGGCGGTGTGGCATCCATGGATTTACAGATTGCTTTGATGCTGGGGCAGGACGGGATGGTGAATGGCGCCATCTACGCCCTGATGGCACTGGCGCTCGTGCTGGTGTTCTCGGTGACGCGCGTCATCCTCATTCCGCAGGGGGAGTTCGTCACCTACGCGGCACTGTCGATGGCGGCCATTCAGGCGGGCAAGCTCCCGTCCATCGTCTGGCTGCTGATCACGCTGGCGGTGCTGGTGCTCATCGTGGAGGCCTGGCGCCACAGCCGCGGCGTGCGGGTGGACTGGAAATCCACGCTGGTCTGGGCGGTGGTGGTGCCGGCGATTGCGGCGGGGCTGGTGTTCGGCCTCCAGCCCAAGAGCGGCTGGATGCAGACGCTGGTGGTTCTGGCGCTGATCACGCCGATGGGGCCACTGGTGTACCGGCTGGTGTTTCGCCCGCTGGCCCATGCCTCGGTGCTGTTCCTGCTCATCGTGTCGGTGGCGCTGCATCTGGTGATGGTGGGTCTGGGCCTGTACTACTTCGGCGCCGAAGGCTCGCGTACCAATGCGATCTGGGATGCGTCCTGGGATCTGGGCGGGGTGCCGGTCAGTGGCCAGTCGCTGGTGGTGGTGGCCACCGCCATCGTGCTGCTGATCGTGATGTTCTGGTTCTTCGGCCGCTCCATCATCGGCAAGGCGCTGCGCGCCACCGCCATCAACCGGGTTGGGGCGCGCCTCATGGGCATACCCACCGACCTGTCGGGTGATGTCTGCTTTGCGCTGGCCGCGCTGATCGGGGCCGCCTCGGGCATCCTGATCGCGCCGGTGACGACGATCTACTACGACACCGGCTTCCTGATCGGTCTCAAAGGCTTCGTGGCGGCCATCATCGGCGGGCTGACGGGCTATCCGGGCGCTGTGGCCGGCGCCGTGCTGGTGGGGCAGCTCGAATCGTTCTCTTCGTTCTGGGCCAGTGCCTACAAAGAGGTCATCGTCTTTACGCTCATCATCCCGGTGCTCTGGTGGCGCTCGCTCAATACCCGTCACGTGGAGGACGAGGAATGACCCATCGTCAATGGACCTTGCTGGCGATTGTCCTGCTGGCCGTCGCCTGGCCGCTGCTGTCGCCGTTTTCTGTCACGCTGCTCAACTACATCGGCCTGTACGCCATGGTCGCACTGGGTCTGGTGATGCTCACCGGCGTGGGTGGCATCACCTCTTTCGGGCAGGCGGCTTTCGTCGGCCTGGGTGCTTACGCCACGGCGTGGATCTGCACCTCGCCGGTGGCGGCCCAGGCGCTGTCCTGGGTGCATGCTGATGTGCTGCCGTGGCTCGGGCTGGTGCTGGGGCTGCTGGTCACCGGCGTGATCGCCTGGGTGCTGGGCGCCGTGACACTGCCGCTGTCGGGTCACTTTCTGGCGCTGGGCACGCTTGCCTGGGGCTTGAGCCTGTACTACGTCTTCGGCAATCTGGAGGGGCTGGGGGGCTTTACCGGCATTTCCGGCATCCAGGCCTTGTCGATTGCCGGCTACGAACTGACATCGCCGCGGCTGTTTGGCATCATCATCTGGGCGGTGCTGCTGCTGGGCATCCTGGCGATGAACAATCTGCTCGATTCGCGCGAGGGCCGGGCGATCCGCGCGCTCAAGAGCGGCCGGGTGATGGCCGAATCCATGGGCGTTGATACCTCGCGCCAGCGCATGAAGCTGTTCCTGCTGGCGGCGCTGCTGGCGGCCGTCTCGGGCTGGCTGTACGCTCATCTGCAGCGCTTCGTCAACCCCACGCCCTTCAGCCTGAACATCAGCATCGAATACCTGTTCATGGCGGTGGTCGGCGGCTCGGGCCACCTCTGGGGTGCGGTACTGGGCGCGACGCTGATCACGCTGCTCAAGGAGCAGCTGCAGGATCTGCTGCCCAAGCTCCTGGGCACGAGCGGCAACTTCGAAGTCATCGTCTTCGGCATCTTGATGCTGCTGATCCTGCAGCGCGCGGCCGATGGTCTTTGGCCCTTGATCGCCGCACGCGCCAAGCGCTGGGTCAAGCCTGCCAGCACTGCGACGGCGAGCGCCCATGTCACGCAGGCCGTGCTGGCGCGGCGCAAGTTGCCGCCGGCGGGGCAGGTGGTGCTGGATGCCACCCAGGTGACCAAGCGCTTCGCCGGCCTGGTGGCCAACGATGCGGTGGACCTGAACGTGAAGGCTGGCGAAGTGCATGCGCTGATCGGCCCCAACGGCGCAGGCAAGAGCACCTTCTTCAACATGATTTCAGGTGTGGACGACCCCACCTCGGGCAGCGTGACGCTGATGGGCCAATCCATGGCGGGCAAGCCTTCGCGTGCGTTTGCGGGGTTGGGCATGGGCCGCACCTTCCAGCACGTGCGCTTGCTGGGTCAGCGCAGCGTGCTCGAAAACGTCGCGCTGGGCGCCCACCTGCGCGGCAAAAAGGGTTGGATCGCCGCCATGCTGCGCCGCGACCGCCATGAAGAGGCAGCGCTGCTGGCCGAGGCGCGCAAGCAGATCGAGCGCTGCGGTCTGATGAGCTACATCGATACCCCTGCGGCCTCGCTGCCGCTCGGACAGCAACGCGTGGTGGAAATCGCCCGCGCACTGGCAGCGCAGCCCACCATCTTGCTGCTCGATGAACCGGCAGCCGGCCTGCGCCACCTGGAGAAGCAGGCGCTGACCGAGCTGCTCACCCAGCTGCGTGGCGAGGGCATGGCCCTGCTGGTGGTGGAGCACGACATGGAGTTCGTGATGAACCTGGCCGACCGCATCACGGTGCTGGAATTCGGCAAGGTGATCGCGATCGGCAACCCGGCCGAGGTGCAGGCCAACCCGCGCGTGATGGAAGCCTATCTGGGCGTGGAAGATACCGAAGGAGCCCCGGCATGAGTACCAACGCGCTGTTGCAGTTGAAGGGTTTTTCCGTCTCCTACGGCCCGGTGGAGGCGGTGCACCAGGTGGACCTCACGGTCAACGAAGGTGAGATCGTCACCGTCATCGGCCCCAATGGCGCCGGCAAGTCGACGCTGCTCAATGCCGCCATGGGCCTGTTGGGTTCGCGCGGCGAGATGCAGTTCGAGGGCAAGACGATCGATCGCCCCTCGGTCGAGGCCATGGTGGCGCATGGCGTAGGCCTGGTGCCCGAGAAGCGCGAGCTGTTCGGCGAGATGTCGGTCGAGGACAACCTGCTGCTGGGCGGCTTTGCGCGTTGGCGCCGCGGCCAGCGCGACCAGGCGCAGCGCATGGAAGAGGTGTTCGTGCTGTTCCCGCGCCTGAAGGAGCGCCGGGCGCAGCTGGCGGCCACGCTCTCCGGCGGTGAACGCCAGATGCTGGCGATCGGCCGCGCGCTGATGGCGCGCCCGCGCCTCTTGATGCTGGATGAGCCCTCACTGGGCCTGGCACCGCTCATCGTGCGCGAGGTGCTGCAAATCGTCGCCTCACTGCGCGGCATGGGGGTTTCCGTGCTGCTGGTGGAGCAGAACGCACGCGGCGCGCTGCAGGTGGCGGACCGTGGCTACGTGCTCGAGATGGGCGCGGTGGCGCTCAGCGGCGAGGCCAGCATGCTGATGAGCGACAAGCGCGTGATCGAGACCTATCTGGGCGCGGGCAAGAAGGCGGCTTGACGCAGCGCCTGCGCCGGGTTTTCGCTATCGGGGCAGGCGTACTGCCCTTTTTTTCAATCCATGCTCCGGCCGCTTGCTTTTCGTTCAATTATTTAATATATTAAATAAATGCTTCAGAAAACCCATCTGCACTATCGCAACCTGCCGCTTTTGCTGCTGCAGGCGCGCGAGGCGCTGATGCAGCACTGGCGTCCCACCTTGCGCGAGCACGGTCTGTCGGACCAGCAGTGGCGCGTGCTGCGTGTGCTGCGCGAGCAGTCCGATGGCTTGGAGACCGGGCGGCTGGCGGAGCAGGCGTTCATTCTTGGCCCCAGCCTCACCGGCATTCTTGCGCGCATGCAGCGTGCGGGCCTGGTCACACGCGAGCGCAGCGGCGAGGATGCGCGCCGAAGCGTAGTGCGGGCCACTCGGCAGGGGCGGGCATTGGCGGATGCGCTGTCGGGCTCGATTGCCGCGCAGTACGAAGACCTGGCCCAGCATCTGGGCGCTGAACCGCTGCAACAGCTCTACCGCTTGCTGGACGGGCTGCTCGCCTTGCCGGCGCATGCGGTGGAGCTCCAAAAATCCGTGGAGGAATGAACCATGACCACCCCCGCACCCTGGCAGCCCCGGGGCACCGTCTACGGCACCTTGCTGAACTTTCAGCGTGAGCATGCGCTGTGGGCGCCAAGGATGGCCGAGGCGCCCTACAAGGCGGCACCGAAGGCGCCGGTGTTGTACGTGAAGACCGCCAATACCTTTGCGCACTATGGCGCGGCCGTGTCAGTGCCGGGTGAAGTCTGGGTCAGCGCTTCGCTGGGTTTGGTGGTCGGAAATTCAGATCAAAACAGGGCGTTGGCGCAATATGGGCAAGCGCAAGCAGCTATCAAAACAGGTAGTTTGCCTGGCGTCATCGGCTGCGTTTTGCTGGCCGATCTGAGCCTGCCGCACGAGAGTTATTACCGCCCGCCGATCAAATTCCGCAACCGCGACGGATTTCTGGTGTGTGCCCCGGCGGTCACGCCGCTGGCGCTGGCTGAGCTGGCCGGGCTGCAAATCGAAACCCGCATCAACGGCACGCTGGTGCAAACCCAGGATTTGTCCACGCTGGTGCGCGACGCAGCGGCGCTGCTGGCCGATGTGTCCGAATTCATGACGCTGCAGCCCGGCGATGTGCTGATGCTGGGCACCGACTGCCTGCCCGATGGCACGCGCCCGCTGGCCAAGGCGGGAGACCGCATTGACATCCGTGCGCCCGGCCTGGCCGCGCTGCACCACACCCTGATTCAGGAGGCCGCATGAAGCACGCCCGCATCGCCTGGGCTGGCGCCGTTCACCACGCCATCGAGCGTGACGGTCAGCTGGAGCTGCAAACGCCCGCCTTCCAGGGAAGGCGCCTGTCACTGGATGAAGTTACCTGGCTGCCGCCGCTGGCGCCCACGCCACGCGCGCGCACCGTGCTCGCGCTGGGTTTGAACTATGCCGACCATGCGCGCGAGCTGGCCTTCAAGCCGCCCGAGGAGCCGCTGGCCTTTGCCAAGGGCGCAGCCTCGCTGATCGGCCACCGCGCCCACACCGTGCGCCCCGATGGCGTGGCCAACATGCATTACGAATGCGAATTGGCGGTGGTGATTGGCCGCGAAGCCCGGCGAGTGCGCAAGGCCGATGCCTACGATTTCGTGCGCGGCTACACCGTGGCCAACGATTTCGCCATCCGCGACTACCTGGAGAACTGGTACCGCCCCAATCTGCGCGTGAAGAACCGCGACACCTGCACGCCGATCGGCCCCTGGCTGGTCGATGCGTCCGATGTGCCTGACCCGATGGCGCTCGGCTTGCAGACCACGGTCGACGGTCAGATCACGCAGCAGGGAAGTACCGCCGACATGGTCTTCGACGTGCCGACGCTGATCGAGTATTTCACCGGTTTCATGACGCTCTACCCCGGCGATCTGATCCTGACCGGCACGCCCGACGGTGTGGTTGACTGCCCGGTCGGCAGCCATGTGGTCTGCAGCATCGAAGGTATTGGCAGCCTGGCAACCACCATGGTGGCGCAACACCACTCCACCCCTTGATATCCGCGCGAGGACAGCTATGAAAATTGACCATCTGATCGACGGCAAAAGCGTTGCCGGCAGCGACTACTTCGAGACCGTCAACCCCGCCACGCAGCAGGTGCTGGCCGAGGTGGCTTCGGGCGGCGAGGCCGAGGTGCAGGCCGCCGTCGCTGCCGCCAAAGCCGCCTTTCCGAAATGGGCCAGCATGGCTGCGCCCGAGCGCGCCAAAAAGGTACGCGCGCTGGGCGATCTGATCGCCAGACATGTGCCCGAAATCGCCCGCACCGAGACCGACGATACCGGCCAGGTCATAGCGCAGACCGGCAAGGCCCTGATCCCGCGCGCCGCCGACAATTTCTACTACTTCGCCGAGATGTGCACGCGCGTGGACGGCCACACCTACCCCACGCCCACGCACCTGAACTACACGCTGTTTCACCCGGTGGGCGTGTGCGCGCTCATCAGCCCCTGGAACGTGCCGTTCATGACCTCGACCTGGAAGGTCGCGCCGTGTCTGGCGTTCGGCAACACGGCGGTGCTCAAGATGAGCGAACTCTCGCCCCTGACGGCCGCGCGCCTGGGCGAGCTGGCGCTGGAGGCCGGCATCCCGGCCGGCGTGCTCAACATCGTGCATGGCTTTGGCAAGGAAGCCGGCGAGCCGCTGTGCGCCCATCCGGATGTGCGCGCCATCAGCTTCACCGGATCGACCGCCACCGGCAACCGTATCGTCAAGACGGCAGGCCTGAAGAAATTCAGCATGGAGCTGGGCGGCAAGAGCCCGTTCGTCATTTTTGACGACGCCGATTTCGAACGCGCGCTGGATGCCGCCGTGTTCATGATCTTTTCCAACAACGGCGAGCGTTGCACCGCGGGCAGCCGCATCCTGGTGCAGCAGAGCATTTACGCGGACTTTGCGCAGAAGTTCGCCGAGCGCGCCAGGAGGATCATCGTCGGCGATCCGCAGGATGAAAAGACCATCGTCGGCCCGATGGTCAGCAAGAACCATCTCGCCAAGGTGCGTAGCTATATCGAGCTGGGTCCCAAAGAGGGCGCGACCCTGCTGTGCGGCGGCATTGACAGGCCCAGCTACGCGCCAACATTGGCGGAGCGCGTGAAGGACGGCAACTTCGTCTGGCCGACGGTGTTTGCCGATGTCGACAACCGCATGAAGATTGCGCAAGAGGAAATCTTCGGCCCGGTGGCTTGCCTGATTCCGTTCAAGGACGAGGCGCACGCGATCGAACTGGCCAATGACATCCAGTACGGGCTGTCCAGCTATGTCTGGAGCGAGAACATCGGCCGCGCGCACCGCGTGGCCGCCGCGATCGAGGCCGGCATGTGCTTCGTCAACAGCCAGAACGTGCGCGATTTGCGCCAGCCCTTCGGCGGCACCAAGGCCAGCGGCACCGGGCGCGAGGGCGGCACCTGGAGCTATGAAGTCTTTCTGGAGCCCAAGAACGTCGCGGTGTCGATGGGCTCGCACCACATTCCACATTGGGGTGCCTGACGCCTTCGCGCCGGCCCGCCTGCTTCACTCAAGGAGATCGTCATGGGAACCCTTGCTCTCGCTGCCAAGATCACCCACGTGCCCAGCATGTACCTTTCGGAGCTGCCCGGCCCGCGCCAGGGCACGCGCAAGGACGCCATCGAAGGTCACCAGGAGATCAGCCGCCGCTGCCGCGCGCTGGGCGTGGATACGCTGGTGGTGTTTGACACCCACTGGCTGGTCAATGCCAACTACCACCTCAACTGCGCACCACACTGGTCGGGCACCTACACCAGCAACGAGCTGCCGCATTTCATCAGCAACATGCGCTACAGCTTTGCCGGCAATCCGGAACTTGGCAGGCTGCTGGCCCAGGTGTGCAACGCGCAGGGCGTGGAAACCCTGGCGCACGATGCCACCACGCTGGCGCCCGAGTACGGCACGCTGGTGCC
Source organism: Comamonas sp. SCN 65-56 (assembly GCF_001724135.1). Lineage (GTDB taxonomy): Bacteria > Pseudomonadota > Gammaproteobacteria > Burkholderiales > Burkholderiaceae_C > Comamonas_C. Next base: position 53,284 of record NZ_MEDS01000004.1, read on the forward strand.
GATGCGCTACATGAACCAGGACGAAAAATTCAAGGTGGTCTCGGTCTCGGCGCTGTGTACCAGCCACTATCTCAACGATAGCGCGCGCCTCGGATGGGCCATGCGCGAGGCGGTGGAAAAGCATTACGACGGCACGGTGGCCTTCCTGGCCAGCGGCTCGCTGTCGCATCGTTTTGCGCAAAACGGCCTGGCGCCGGAATTTGCCTTCAAGATCTGGAGCCCCTTCCTTGAGCGTCTGGACCATGATGTCGTGCGGATGTGGCAAAGCGGTGAGTGGCAGGACTTCTGCGCTATGCTGCCCGAATACGCCGTCAAGGGCCATGGCGAGGGCATGATGCACGACACCGCGATGCTGCTGGGCGCGCTCGGCTGGTCGGCCTACGACGGCAAGGCGGAAGTCATCACGCCGTACTTCGCGGCCTCGGGCACCGGGCAGCTGAATGCCATCTTCCCCGTCACGCCGCAGGACGGCAGTGCGGTGCCGGAGCCCGAAGCCTCGCGCGCCGGCAGCTACAAAGCCTTTCCCCGTTTGTGAAATGTCTGGATTGGAGACCGCACCATGCCCCATCTCGTGATCAATTACTCCGGCAATCTCGATGCCGTGCTCGACATGCCGCGCCTGTGCCGCGATTGCGCCGATGCCATGCTGGCCGTGCGCGATGAGGAGGGCAAGCAGGTCTTCCCCACCGGCGGCACGCGCGTGCTGGCCTTTCCCGCGCCGCACTTCGCGCTGGCCGACGGCGGCGCGGCCGGCCGCGCGGCGGGTGCCGGCAAGACCGGCCTGACGAGCGATGACCCGGGCGAGTACGGCTTCATGTACGCCAACCTGCGCATGGCGCGCGGGCGAAGTGCCGCGTCGCAGCAAAAGGCCGGCGAGGCGGTGGTGACGGCCATTCGCATGCACCTGGACCCGGCGATGGCGACGCGCCACATCGGCCTGACGGTGCAGGTGGATGAAGGCATGGAAGTGTTCGACGCCAAGCACAGCACCATTCATCCCTTGTTCAAGAAACCCTGAGCCATGTTGACCGAAGCACAGATCACGCAGCTCGCCGCCGAGCTGCAGGCCAGCGAGCAATCGCGTCAGCAGGTGGAGCATTTTTCCAAGCGCTTTTCCGACATGACCATCGAGGACGGCTACCGCGTGAGCCGCGCCTGGGTGGCGCTGCAGCTGGCGCAGGGCCGCACGGTGATCGGCCACAAGATCGGCCTCACCAGCCGCGCGATGCAGATCAGCAGCCAGATCACCGAGCCCGACTACGGCACGCTGCTCGATTCGATGCTGTTCACGGCCACACCGGGTCAGGTGCTGCGCCTGCCCACGGAGCGTTTCATCGCACCGCGCGTCGAGGTGGAGCTGGCCTTCGTCCTGAAATCCGATCTCCAGGGGCCGGATATCGGTGTCGAAGACGTGCTGGCGGCGACGGACTACGTCACGCCGGCGATCGAAATCATCGATGCGCGCATCGAGCAGTTTGACCGCCACACCAAGGTGATGCGCAAGGTCTACGACACCATCAGCGACAACGCGGCCAATGCCGGCATCGTCGTCGGCGCCGGGCGGGCCGATGCGCGTGCGATCGACCGTCCCTGGGTCGGCGCCATCCTGTGCCAGAACGGCGTGGTCGAGGAAACCGGCCTGGCGGCCGGCGTGCAGGGCGACCCGGCCATCGGCATCGCCTGGCTGGCCAACAAGCTCGCGCCCTGGGGCGAGACGCTCAAGGCTGGGCAGATCGTGCTGGCGGGCTCGTTCACGCGCCCGGTCGCGGCCAAAAAGGGCGATGCCTTCCAGGCCGATTACGGGCCGCTCGGCACGCTGTCCTTTGAATTTGTCTGAAACACCATGCAAACACCCCCCAACCCTTTCAAGCAAGGCCTGCAGGCCGGGCGCCGGCAGCTCGGCTTCTGGCTCACGTTGGCCAACGCCACGACGGCGGAAATCTGCGCCGGAGCGGGCTTTGACTGGCTGCTCATCGATTGCGAGCACGCGCCCAATGACGTGGCTGGCGTGCAGGCGCAACTGCAGGCCGTCGCCGCCTACCCCGGCGTGCACCCCATCGTACGCGTGCCCATGGGGCATGGCCGAGTGGGCGAGATGTGGATCAAGCGCGTGCTCGACATCGGCGCGCAGACCATCCTCGTGCCCATGGTCGATACGGCCGAACAGGCCGCCGCCGTGGTGCGCGCCGCACGCTACCCCGACGCCAACGGCCAGGGCGGCATCCGCGGCATCGGCGGCGCGCGCGCCTCGCGCTGGGGGCGTTACCCGCGCTACCTGCACGAGGCCAACGAACGCCTGTGCGTGCTGGTGCAGGTGGAGACCGGCACGGCGCTGAAGAACATCGAGGCGATTGCCGCGGTGGACGGTGTCGATGGTGTGTTCATCGGCCCGGCCGATCTCTCGGCCAGCCTGGGGCATCTGGGCAACCCGGGGCATGCGGATGTACAGGCGGCGATCGAGGATGCGATCCGTCGTATCGTCAAGAGCGGCAAGGCTGCGGGCAGCCTGGCGATTGATGAAACGCTGGCGCGTCGCTTCATGGATTGGGGCGCAAGCTTCATGGCCGTGGGCATAGACATGACCCTGCTCGCGCGTGGCACGACGGCGCTGGCCGAGCGCTTTGCCGATGCGAAGCAGTAACCACGAACGACAAGGGAGACACGCATGAGTACCGCTTATGTTCCGCCCAAAGTCTGGCACTGGGAACCCAAGGAAGACAACCAGTTCGCCAGCATCAATCGCCCCACCGCCGGGGCCCGCTTTGAACGCGAGCTGCCCGTCGGCCAGCATCCGCTGCAACTGTATTCGCTGGCCACGCCCAATGGACAGAAGGTCACCATCCTGCTCGAAGAACTGCTGGCGCGTGGCGTCAAAGGCGCCGAATACGATGCCTGGCTGATCGATATCGGCGAAAGCGACCAGTTCAGCAGCGGCTTTGTTGCGGTCAACCCCAACTCCAAGATTCCGGCGCTGGTCGATCGCAGCAGCGGTACGGCGATCCCGGTGTTCGAGTCGGGCGCCATCCTGCTCTACCTGGCCGAGAAATTCGGTGCCTTTGTCCCCACCGAGCCCGCCGCGCGCGCGCGGGTGCTGTCGTGGCTGTTCTGGCAGATGGGCGCAACGCCCTACCTGGGCGGGGGATTTGGCCACTTTTATGCCTACGCCAACGAGAAGCAGGCCTACCCGATCGACCGCTTCACGATGGAAGTCAAGCGCCAGCTCGACCTGCTGGATCAGCAGCTGGCGCAGCATGAATACATCACCGGCAGCGACTACACCATCGCCGACATGGCGATCTGGCCTTGGTATGGCGCGCTGGTGGTGAACGAGGCCTATGGCGCGGCGGAGTTTCTCGATGCAGCCTCGTACATCAACCTGCTGCGCTGGCAAAAGCAGATTGCGGCCCGTCCCGCGGTACAGCGCGGGCGCATCGTCAACCGCCGCCACAAGGGCCTGCGCGAGCGCCATGCGGCGAGCGACTTCGATGGCCTGCTGCCCGAAGGCCAGGCATGAAAGTGCGCGTGCACCCCGACGAATGGGTGGCGCGCCAGCAGCTCGCCGCCTGCTACCGCATCTTCGCCCTGCTGGGCTGGACGGAGATGATCTACAACCACATCACGCTGCGTGTGCCAGAAAGCGCGAGCGGCGATGAGAAGCAGTTCCTCATCAACCCGTTTGGCCTGCACTACAGCGAGGTGACGGCGAGCAACCTGGTCAAGGTGAACCTGGCAGGCGAAATCCTCTCGGACAGCAGTCATCCGATCAACCCGGCCGGTTTCGTGCTGCACAGCTGCATCCACGACGGCGTGCCCGGCGCGCACTGCGTGATGCATACCCACACCACGGCGGGCGTGGCGGTGGCGTCACTGGCCTCGGGACTGTCGCAAAGCAATTTTTATAGCGCCCAGCTCCACGGCATGGTGGCGATGCACGATTTCGAAGGCATCACCATCCGCGCCGAGGAAGGCCCGCGCGTGGTGGCGAGCATCGCCGGGCGCAAGGCGGTGATCCTGCGCAACCACGGACTGCTGTCCTGGGGCGAGACGCTGCCGCTGGCCTTCGCGGTGCTCTGGACGCTGCAGCGCGCCTGCGAAATCCAGCTCGCCACGCAAAGCATGGGTGCGCCGCTGCCCATCCCCGAGGCGATCGCGGCGCAATGCACGCGCGACTCCTTCCAGTTCGATCCGCGCCGGGGTGCGGGGCAAGACGTGTTCGACGCGCTGGTGCGCCAGATCGACCGCATCGACGACAGCTACAAACAATGAAGCTGTCAGCGCTTGTGTGGCAAGCGCTACGGCCATAAAACGTTTCAAAGGATTGCTGCATGAAGATGAACGACACCATCGCCCGTCTGCTCAAGGACATCGGCGTGGCGCAGATGTTTGGCGTGATCGGCGATGTGAACCTGTTCATCGTCGATCGCTTCATGAAGGAGGGTGGCAAGTACACCAGCGCGACGACGGAATCGGCGGCGGTGCTGATGGCCTCGGGCTGGGCTCAGGTGACCGGCAAGACCGGTGTGGCGACGGTGACCTGCGGGCCCGGGCTGGTCAATGCGCTGATGCCCATGGTCGAGGCGGTCAAGGGCCATGTGCCCATGGTGATCGTCACCGGCGACAGCCTGTCCAAATTCAAGTACCACCCGCAGAGCGCCTCGCACCGCGAATTTGTGCTGGCAACGGGCGCAGGTTATGAGGCGCCGCGGCGCATCGAGGATGTGCCGCGCGATCTGGTCCATGCCTTCCAGCGCGCCTGGGCTGAGCGCAGGCCCATCGTCTTCAACTTCCCCTCCTACGACCTGCAGTGGGAGGATCTGGGCGAGTACCAGCCGCCGCGCCTGCAGACGCCCGATCGCGCTGGCACGCAGCTCGATACCGAGGCGCTGGAACTGGCCGTCGGCATCATCGCCAGCAGCAAGCGCCCCATCGTGCTCGCGGGCTACGGCGTGGTGACGAGCGGGCAGGCGGACGCCGTGCTGAAGCTCGCCAGGCGTCTGGATGCGCCCGTCATGACCACGCTGCGCACCAAGGACCTGTACCGTGGCGAGCCGAACAACCTCGGCGTACTCGGCATCTCCGGGCGCGAAGAGGTGACGGAGGCCGTGGGCGTGAGCGATTGCGTGATCGCCTTTGGCGCAAGCCTGCACATGTTCACCACCGCCAATGGCACGCTGCTGGCCAAGAAGCGCTTGGTGATGGTCACCGATGACCGCAGCGAAATCGGGCGCACCATGGCGGTGGATGCAGCCATCCTCGGTGAGCCGGGCGCGGTGGCCGAGCGCATGCTGTACTGGCTGGACGAAGCGGAAATTCCGTCGTCGCAATTCGCCAGCGAGGAGGTGGTGACGCAGGCCGTGGCAGCGATCAACGCCTCCTACGATGCGTCGCTGCCCGCGCCCTCTGACGCGCCCATCACCATCGGGCAAGCGCTGCTCGCCGTCGAACATGCGGTGCAGCAGCAGCGCCTGCTGGTGACCGATGGCGGGCGTTTCATGCGCCAGCCCTGGCAGCTGATGCGCGTGCAGCACCCGCGGCATTTCATTGCCGGCAACCTGTTCGGTGCGATCGGCACCGGCATCGGCTACGCGATCGGCGCTGCGGTGGCCGAGCGCGGCCTGCCGACGCTGGCGGTGGTCGGCGATGGCGGGTTCATGCTGGGAGGGCTGACGGAATTTCATACGGCCGTGCGCGAGAAACTCGACCTCATCGTCGTGCTCTGCAACGATGGCGGCTATGGTGCCGAATACCTGCACTTCACCGACTACGGCATGGACCCGAGCCTGGCGTTGTTTGATTGGCCGGAGTTCTCCGAGGTGGCAAGCACCATGGGCGGGCAGGGCGTGATCGTGCGCACCCTCGCCGATCTGGGCGTGATGCAGGAGGTGATCCGCAGCCGTTCACGCGGCAAGCCGCTGCTGATCGATCTCAAGCTTGATCCCGCAACCATGCCGCGCACCTTCTGACGCCATGTTCGAAAAAATTGCCATTTACGGCGCAGGCGCGATCGGTGGCTGGATCGGCGCACACCTTGCCACCCAACCCGGCGTGGTGCTGAGCGCCGTGGCGCGCGGCGCCACGCTGCAGGCCTTGCAGGCGCACGGCCTGCGTCTGCGCGGCAAGGGTGCTGATGGGGTGGAGCAGGAGAGCGCTCATGCCGTGCGCGCCAGCGAGGATCCGGCGCAGCTTGGCACGCAAGACCTGGTGGTCGTTGCCGTCAAGGCCCCGGCACTGGCTGGCGTGGCGGCGCAAATCGCCCCGCTGCTGGCGCCGCACACGGTGGTGCTCACGGCGATGAACGGTGTGCCCTGGTGGTTTCTCCAAGGCTTTGGCGGCGCGGTGGCCGGCCAGCGCCTGAGCAGCGTCGATCCGGACGGAAGTATTGCGCGTGAAATTCCACTGGCGCATGTGCTGGGCTGCGTGGTGCACGCCAGTTGCGCGCTGGATGCCCCGGGTGTGGTGCGCCATCGTTTCGGCAACGAACTCATCATCGGCGAGCCTTCCGGCGCCGACAGCGAACGCGCGCAGGCGCTGGTGGCGCTGGCGCGCAGCGCGGGGCTGGACGCGCGGTTCACCGCCGAAATTCAAAAAGAGATCTGGTACAAGCTCTGGGGCAACATGACGATGAACCCGATCTGCGCACTCACGGGATCGAGCGCCGGGCCGGTACTCGCCGACCCACTGGTGCGCGATTTCATGAGCCGCGTGATGCTGGAAGCGCGCGAGATCGGCGCTCGCATCGGCGTGCCGATCACGGATTCGCCCGAAGACCGCCATCAGGTGACGGCCAAGCTGGGCGATTTCAGCCCGTCCATGCTGCAGGACGTGCGCGCCGGGCGGGCGGTGGAGCTCGATGCCCTCGTCGCTTCGGTGCGCGAACTCGGTCAGCTCACGGGAGTGCAAACGCCATTCACCGATGCGCTGCTCGGGCTGGCGCGCCTGCATGCGCGCCAGTGGGGGCTGTACCCGCAGTAACCCTATTTCGTCACGTCGGCGATGCAGAGGTACTTCATCTCGAGGTACTCCTCCATGCCGTGGCTCGAACCCTCGCGCCCCAGGCCCGACTGCTTCACGCCGCCAAACGGCACATGCTCGGTCGAGATCAGGCCGGTATTGATGCCCACCATGCCGTATTCCAGGCCTTCGCTCACGCGTGTGATGCGGCCGATGTCACGCGCGTAGAAGTAGCTCGCCAGGCCAAACTCGGTGGCGTTGGCGGCGTCGATCGCCTCCTGCTCAGTCTTGAAGCGGAACACCGGAGCGACCGGCCCGAAAGTCTCTTCGCGCGCCACCAGCATCTTGGCGTTGGCGTCCGCGATGACCGTGGGCTCGAAGAACTGGCCCTTGAGCTTGCTGCCGCCAGCCAGCACACGCCCGCCCTTCTTCAGCGCATCTTTCACATGCTTGTCGACTTTGACCAGCGCCGCCGGTTCGATCAGCGGGCCTACGGTCACGCCTTCGTCAAAGCCGTTGCCCACCTTCATGGCCTTGACCTTGGCGGCGAGTTTCTTGACGAAGGCCTCATATACCCCGTCCTGCACGTACAGGCGGTTGGCGCAAACGCAGGTCTGGCCGGCATTGCGGTATTTGCTCACCAGCGCGCCTTCCACGGCGGAATCCAGATCGGCATCGTCGAACACGATGAAGGGCGCGTTGCCGCCCAACTCCAGCGCCAATTTTTTCACCGTCGGCGCGCACTGCGCCATCAGGATGCGGCCGACCTCGGTCGAGCCGGTGAACGAGAGATGGCGCACGATGTCGCTCTCGCACAACACGCCGCCAATGGCAGGCGCGTCCATGCCGGTGACAACGTTGATGACGCCGGCGGGAAAACCCGCGCGCTGTGCCAGCTCTGCCGCTGCCAGCGCGGTGAGCGGCGTGAGCTCGGCCGGCTTGATGACCACGGTGCAGCCTGCGGCCAGTGCCGGCGCCACCTTGCGCGTGATCATCGCCAGCGGGAAATTCCACGGCGTGATCGCGGCACACACGCCTATGGGCTGCTTGAGCACCATGTAACGCTTGTTGCCGTCGTAGGTGGCCAGTGTCTGGCCGTTCACGCGCTTGGCTTCCTCGGCAAACCATTGCACAAAGCTCGCGCCATAGGCTACTTCGCCGCGCGCCTCCGCCAGGGGCTTGCCTTGTTCGGCCGTCATCAGCCGAGCCAGATCTTCCTGGTTGGCAACAAGCAGCTCATACCACTTCATCAGGATCGCGTGACGCTCCTTGGCCGTTCTGGCGCGCCAGGCGGGCAACGCGGCATTGGCTGCATCCACGGCCGTCCTGGTTTCCCTGGCGCCCAGATCGGCCACGTCGGCCAGCTTGAGGCCGGTCGCCGGGTCGGTCACGTCAAAACGCTGCTTGCCCTTGAGCCATTTGCCGTTGATCAGGCTGTCGGTCACCAGCAGGCTGGCGTCGGCCAGTTGGGCTAGGGGGGAGGCGGGCATGTCCATTGAAAATCTCCTGGTGTTGAAGGGTGTTGAAAGCGTGCGGCGCGCAGCGTTTGCGACAGGCGCATACTGATGAAATAAATGTAGTGCGTTCCCGGCTGCATTGCCGGGCGCTGCACCATAAATCCAGCAGACAGAGTGGACAAGGAAACAGACAATGAAAATGCGTTCCGCCGTGCTCAGAACCATGGGATTGCCCGCGCCTTACGCGCAGAGCAAACCGGTGCAGATCGAAACCGTGGAGCTTGATTCACCCGGCCCGGACGAGGTGCTGGTGAAAATCAAGGTGGCCGGGCTCTGTCATTCCGATCTTTCGGTGATCAACGGCGACCGACCGCGCGTGATGCCGCTGGCCATGGGGCACGAGTCTTCTGGCGAGGTGGTCGAGGTGGGTCCGGGCGTTTCACGTCTGCGCGCGGGCGATCATGTGGTGACGGTGTTTGTCCCAAGCTGCGGCGACTGCACCCCCTGCATGTCCGGGCGGCCGGCACTGTGCGAACCCGGTGCGCGCGCCAATACCGTGGGCGAGCTGCTCGGTGGCGGGCGGCGTCTGCGCGCCGGTGGCGAGGCGCTCAATCACCATCTGGGCGTGTCCTGTTTCGCCGAATACGCGGTGGTCTCCGCCCGCTCCTGCGTCAAGGTGTCAACGCCGCTGTCGCACCGCGAAGCCGCACTGTTCGGCTGTGCGGTGCTCACCGGTGCTGGGGCGGTCATCAACCGGGCACACCTGAAGGCAGGAGACACCATCGCCATCGTCGGGCTGGGCGGTGTCGGCCTGAGTGCGTTGCTGGCCGCTGTCGCTGGCGGCGCGCGGCGCGTCGTGGCGGTGGAGCCGGACGCCCGCAAACGCGAGCTGGCCAAAGCGCTCGGAGCAACGCATGTGGTCGATCCAAAGGCGATGGGATCGGATGCCGATCTGCTGGCGGCGGCGGGTGGTGCGGTGGATTTCGGCTACGACACGGCCGGCGTGCTGGCAGCGTTTGAATCGGCCTACAAGCTCACCCGCCGCGGCGGCATGACCATCACCTCGGGTCTGCCGCACCCCAAAACCACCTTTGCGCTGCCGATCTCGCAACTCGTCGGTGAGGAGCGCGAGGTGCGTGGCAGCTACCTGGGCTCGGGCGTGCCCGCCATCGATATCCCGCGCTACATCGACCTGTACCAGGCCGGCAAGCTGCCGGTGGACCAATTGCTGGGCGAGGCGTTCACGCTGGAGACGGTCAACGAAGGCTTTGACCACCTGGCCAGCGGCTCCGGCCTGCGCGACTGCATCGTCATGGAGTGATGCGTGATTCTTGAAAGGAGACTGCGATGAACGCTGTGGTTCAACCCTCGATGCAAAGCCGCATTCAGGGCGCGCTGATGGGCGCCTTCATTGGCGATGCGCTGGCGCTCGGGCCGCACTGGTATTACGACCTGGACGAAATGCGCCGCGATTACGGCGCCTGGGTGGATGGCTATACGGCGCCCAAGGCGGGGCGTTATCACGGTGGGCTGCCTGCGGGGGCATCCTCGCAATCGGGTTACATCCTGGCGCTGACGCTGCGCTCGCTGGTCGAGAAGGGCGGCTACGACGAGGCGGATTTCTGCCGCCGCATGGATGAAGAACTCTTTGCCCGCATGGATGGAACGCCGAACTCGGGCCCCGGCGGCTATACCAACCAGTCCATCCGCGAGGGCTGGGCAGGGCGCTACGCGGGCCAACCCTGGGGGCAGGTGGCGCGCCTGGCAGACAACACCGATGCGGTCGAGCGCATCATCGCGATCGCTGCGCGCTACGCACTGGATGCCAATCAGATCGCCGACCACGTGAGCAGCAATACCGTGCTGCTGCAGCGCGATACCACGGTGGCAGCGATGACCACGGCCTACGGCATCGTGCTCGGCGCTTTGATGTCGGGTGCCTCGCTCGATGGTGCGCTCTCGGGCGGGCTGGTCACGGCGGCGCGTGGCGGGCAATTGCGCTTTCAGGGATCGACGCCGGTGGATGGCAAGCCTGCGGTGGCAGGGCAGTTCCCTACGCCGGAGCCACTGCTGATGGCATCAACGGCGGCGCGCATGGCCGCCAACCCGCAGATTCGCGTGGAGCCCGCAAGCAGCATCGCCCAGGTGCATGGCCTGCAGTGCGCGGCCTACTTTGTGCTGCCTTCAAGCTATTACCTGGCGGCGCGGTTCCAAGGCGATTTTGAGCAGGCGGTGCTGCATGCCGTCAACGGCGGCGGCCAGAACCAGTCGCGCGCGGTGCTCACGGGTGCACTCAGCGGGGCGATTGGAGGCATGGAGGCGATTCCGCAGCGTTTCCTGGAGGGCCTGCAGCAGCGCGACGAGTATCTTGCGCTGACGCAAAAACTGGCGCAGCAGGCCTTGGCGGTGCGCGCTTGAGCGAGCGCGTCAAGCCAGCCAGCGCTTGCGGCGGCGGTAGTGCTTGACGTTGTGGTAATCCACGCGCTCGCCGCCGCCCAGATAGAACTCCTGGATATCAGGATTTTTCTTGAGTTCGGCGGCTTCGCCGCTCATCACGATGTTGCCGTTCTCGATCAGGTAGGCGTGGTCGGCCACGTTCAGCGCCGCGGTGGCGTTCTGCTCCACCAGCAGCACGCTGAGTTTCTGCGTGCGGTTGATCTCGCGGATGATGGCAAAAATTTCCTTGACCAGCACCGGGGCCAATCCCAGCGAGGGCTCGTCAAGCATGATGAGCTTGGGCTCGGTGACGAGCGCGCGCGCGATCGCCAGCATCTGCTGCTCGCCGCCTGAGAGGTAGCCCGCCTTGCTGCGGATACGCTCCTTCAGGCGCGGGAAGTAGGTGTAGGCCTGCTCACGCAACTCGTCAAAGCTCTTTTTGGCGCCACGCCCGCGATAGGCAGCAAGCAGATTTTCGTCGGGCGTGAGGTGGCCGAAGATGCGTCGCCCCTCCATCACATGCACCAGGCCCATGTGCACGCGCTCGGGCGGTGAGAGGTGGGCGATATCCTGGCCCATGAAGTGCACCTCGCCGCGGCGCACCTCGCCGCGCTCGGGTGCCAGCAGACCGCTGACGGTCTTGAGTGTGGTGGACTTGCCGGCGCCATTGGCACCGAGCAGGGCCACCACCGAGCCCTCCTGAACTTCGAGCGAAACGCCCTTGATGGCAAGGAACACCCGGTCGTAGGCGACCTCGACGTTGTTCAGGTTGAGCAGGCTCATTTCTTCGCCTTGGCCTTGGCTTGGTCTTCCTTGATCAGCTCCCAGACCACGTCCTGGTAGGCGGCTGCCCAGTCGGACTTGGGCGCCCATTGCTTGCCGTCCCACTCGGAAATGATGCCCATGCCCCCGCCCTGGTGGTCCTGTGCGGTGATGGTGATCGGCGGCATCATGCCTTCGGCGTTGTAGTTCTTGAGCATCTCGAAGCCCGCCTTGAACCTCTCGCCCGTGAGCGGACCGCTGCCGTTCTTCATGGCCAGGCGGGCGGCTTCCACGGCGATGGCCATGCTTGCCACGCCAATGTTGTAGCCGCTCCAGCCGACGCGCTTCTTGTCGCCACTGCCGTTGCCGGGCGCCACGACCTTGTCCAGGATGCGCCTGAGGATGGAGTTGTTGGTGCCGGTATGCACCAGGGTCACGCGCTTGACGCCGACGACTTCGTTGCCCTTGAAGGCGGACATGTCGCTCTCCGAGAGCCAGAGCACCGAGTGGATGTCCTTGGGGGAAATCCCGTTGGTGACTGCACCGCGAATCGACACCGCCTGACCCGGGCCCGCCCCCCAGATGATGACCTTGTCCGGACGGTTCTTGCGCACCTCGCTCCAGGTGGCGGCCTGCTCGGTGCCGGGCACCGGGTAGGGGTAGAGCTTGACCTCGAAGCCCTTGGTCTTGGCCACGCGCTCCAGCAGTTCGATCGGTTCTTTGCCGAAGGCCGAATCGATGTGCACGAAGGCGATCTTCTTGCCCTTGAGGCCACCTTCATGCTCGTCGATGTAGTTGAGCAGTAGCGCTGCCTGGGAGCGGTAGATCGCGGCCGAGGGGAATACATAGGGAAACGCGGTACCGTCGGCCGCGTCGGCGCGCCCGTGGGCAAAGGCGATCATCGGCAGGTGGTCCTCGTCGCAGCGCGGCATCAGCGCGTTGGCCACCGGCGAACTGAGAAAGTCGAAGAACACCGCGCCCGCTGCCTTGGCCTCGTTGTACAGCGCGATGCCGCGCTCCGGGTAGCTGGCGTGATCCTTGATGATCATCTTGATCGGGTGACCGGCAATGCCGCCTTCCAGGTTGGCGAGCTTGATGTAGTCCTGCTGACCCTGGCTGTATTCATCGGTCAGGAAGGTGTAGACGCGGGTGAAATCCAGCAGCGTGGCGAACTGGATGGGGTCCTTGCCCTGGGCCCAGACGGGCAGCGCGGCGCCCAAGCTGGAAGCCGCTGCGGCCCCGAGCACGGTACGGCGGCGCAGTGCCAGATCGGTATGGTTCATGGTGATGTCTCCTTGGGGTGGTTGACGAAAATCAGCTCTGGGAAATCAACTCTGGGTATGGCGGAAGGGCCAGACCAGAAGGTACTTGCGCGCGTTATCGTAAATCTTTGCCAGTCCGAGCGGCTCGAACAGCAGGAAGCCGATGATCATCGCGCCATAGAGCATCATCGGGATGTGTGCCATCAGGGAGGTCGAGACGTCGAGCCAGCCGTTGCTGACGATCCAGGAAATCAGGTTGAGCAGCACTATCGGAATCAAGAGCACGAAACCAGTCCCCAGGAAGCCGCCGATCACGCTGCCCAGGCCGCCCACCAGCGCCATCGCGACGAGCTGGATGGTCACGTCGAAATTGAACTGTGAGGGCGTGACCGCCTTGTAGAAGCAAAAGGCCAGGATGGCGCCGCTGATGCCGCCCAGGAACGAGCTGGCGAAAAACGCGAGCAGCTTGTACTTGAAAATGTTCACGCCGATCACGGCGGCGGCAAAGTCCTTGTCGCGCACTGCCACGAGGGCGCGGCCAAAGCTGGTGCGCTTGATGTTGAGGATGAACAGCACCACGATTACCGTCCAGGCGAGTGCCAGGTAGTAGCGCGCCGTGAGGCTCTCCAGCGGGATGAACAAAAAGCGTACGTTGGGGGTTTGCAGCGTTGCCGTTGCGCCGCCGGAAATCACGGTGACGTTGGTGATGACCCAGTCCACAAGGAACTGCATGGCAAGCGTCGCCATCACCAGGTACAGACCCTTGACGCGCAGCGCCGCCGCGCCGAAGACGCAGCCGATCACGGCCGACATCAGACCGGCGCCGAGCAACGCCAATTCGAGGGGCACGCCAAAGCGCGTGAGGTGAATGCTGGTGTAGGCACCGATCGCCATGACGGCTGCAAAGCCGAAGTGCAACTGCCCGGCCAGGCCCATCAGCAGGGTCAGCGCCAGCGTGGCGCTGCTGAAGATCAGCCACGGCAGCATGTAGCTGGACAGGTACAGGGTGGACATGTACAGCGGCGCCAGCAGGGCTAGGGCAGCCACGATGCCGACCTGCCAGCGGTCGGCGGGAATCGGCCAGAGCTGGCGCGTCTGGCTGTAGCGCGTGTGGTAGACACCGGAGAGGCGGTAGAACATGACAGGAGTCCCTCAGATGCGTTCGATGTCTTCGCGGCCGAACATGCCGTACGGCCGGAACAGGATGGTGAGCAGGATCACGACCGAAGTGACCACGTCGCGCGTGCTGCCGCCCACCAGTGAATCGACATAGCCCGGAATCACGCTGCCCAGGATGCCCAGGATGAGGCCGCCGAGCAGCGCGCCGACGATGCTGTCGATGCCGCCCAGAATCACCACCGCCACGGCCGGAAAGAGCAGCGCGGTGAGTGACCAATCCACCCCCTGCGCCGAGCCCCACATCGTGCCCGCGGCCACCGCGCAGATGCCGGCCAGGCCCCACGAGACGGCCACCGCATGCTCCACGGAAATGCCGACGGACCAGCTGGAAACGTGATCGTCGGAAACGGCGCGCAGTTTGGTGCCCAGGCGGGTGCGAAAGAACGCCAGCGCCAGTCCGATCAGAACCAGCGCGATGGCACCGCCCACCACATAGGTGCGATTGGCCAGGACATCGCCCATGATGAGGGGCGCCAGACCCAGGCCGATGTCGAGTTGCTTGGGTTCGGTTCCGAGCAGCCCGGGGCCGAAGCCGCGCAGGAAGACATCCAGCCCCAGTGTCAGCATCACGACCATGATGATGGGCTGACCCACCATGGTGCGCAGCAGAAAGCGCTCGATCACCAGACCGAGCACGAACATCGCCACCAGTGCCGCGATGGCCCCAAGCCATAGCGGCAACCCCCAGCTGGTGAAGAGCCAGACGCCATAACCGGCCATCATCACCAGCGCTCCTTGCGCGAAATTGAGCACGCCCGACGATTTGTAGATCAGCACGATGCCGAGCGCCACCATGCTGTACATCAGGCCGGTCAGTGCACCGTTGACCAGCAGTTCAAGAAAATAGCTCATGCGGCAGCCCCCGCGTTCACAGGCACGTCACGGATCGCGAGATGACGCTTCAATACGCCTGTTTCGCCCGTTTCATAAGTGATGTGCGCTATGGATTCAATATCGCTCTTGCCGGCGTAAATCGCCTCGATGATGTCCGCATAGTGCTCGGCGATCACCCCTCGGCGCAGCTTGCGCGTGCGTGTGACTTCGCCATCATCCGGATCGAACTCCTTGTGCAGATTGACGAAGCGGCGGATGCGCGTGCCTTCGGGCAGCTTGGCGTTGACCGCGGCGAACACACCCGCCATGAGGTCGTACACGCCGCTTTGCTGCGACAGTTCGGAGAATGAGGTGTAGGTCACGCCGCGTTCCTGCGCCCAGTGGCCCACCGCCTCCCAGTCGATGGCCAGCAGCGCCGCGAGGTAATCGCGCCCGTCGCCCAGCACGCACACGTCCTTGATGTAAGGGCTGAACTTGAGCTGGTTCTCGATGAAGGTGGGGATGAAGCGCTGGCCACCCTTGGTATAGATCACCTCCGAGACGCGTCCGAGCACGACGAGCTGGCCGTCATCTTCCAGGTAGCCCGCGTCGCCCGTATGCAGCCAGCCGCCTTGCAGTGATTCGGCGGTCGCGGCATCGTCCTGGAAGTAGCCGTCGAAGACGTTGCCGCCGCGCACCAGAATCTCGCCGCTGTCGCTGATCTTCAAGTCGATGCCGGGGAAGGGCTTGCCCACGGTGTGCAGCTTGACGGAACCCATTTCCTGCGCGGCGCATAAGGCGGAATTTTCCGTCTGGCCGTAGAACTGGCGCAGTGGCAGGCCGAGCGCACGAAAAAACAGGAAAATTTCTTCGCCAATGGCCTCGCCGGCGGTGTAGGCGTGCTGCGCGCGCGAGAGGCCGAGCTGGTCCTTGACGGGACCGTAGACCAGCAACTCGCCGAGCGCGCGCATGAAACGCTGGCCGATGCCAGGCTCCCGGCCCTTCAGGCGCGCGCGTTCGATATCCACCGCCAGCGGCATGAAGCGCTGGTACAGCCAGCGCTTGAGCGGCGTGGATTCGGCGATGCCCACTTGCACGCGCGTGAGCATGGTGGACCAGGCGCGCGGCGAGGTGAAGTACACCGTGGGCGCGATCTCGCGCAGGTCGCGCTGCACCGTCTCCTGCTTTTCCGGGATGTTGACCGAGAACTGCAGCGCCAGCGCCGCCGCGATGGTGAAGATGAAATCGCCCACCCAGGCGATCGGCATGTAGGCCATGTGCGTCTCGCCAGTGCGAAAGTAGCCGGCCTGGGCCGCGCTGCGCACGGCGAACAGCACATGGCGGTGCTTGAGCGGAATGCCCTTGGGCGCGCCGGTGGTGCCCGAAGAGTGCAGCAGGATGGCGACATCGTCCGCCTGCGGGCGGCGTTGCAGATTGTCGGCCAGCGTGGGTTCGGCCTGGAGGCGTTCGCGTCCGCGCCGGGCGAGCTCGGTGAAGGCCATCGTGCCTTCGGGTTCATGGCCTGCCAGGCCGCGCGGATCGTCGTAGATGATCCACTGCAGGCCCTTGTACTGCTCGCGCAGCGCCACCAGCTTGTCGACCTGCTCCTGGTCTTCGGCGATGGCAAAGCGCACGCCTTCGCGCTGCAGCTGCCCGAGCAGTTGCTCGGGCGTGAAGTCGGGGTAGGCGGGCGAGGGGATGGCGCGCAGCGTGATGGCGCCCAGCATGCCGAAGTACAGCGCCGGGCGGTTGTCACCGACGACCAGCACCTTGTCGTGCGCGGCCAGGCCCAGCGTTTGCAAACCGGCGGCGGCCTCCAGCGTGTGCTGCAGGTAGTCTTCCCAGGTCGTTTCCTGCCAGATGCCGCGATCGCGCTCGCGCATGGCAATCTTGTTGCCGTGGTTCTTGGCGTTGGCGGCCAGCGCTGCAATCAGGTGGTCACCGGGATTGGCGCTGGTGTGCGGGTTGCCCGGCTGGGCGGCTTGCAGGCCCGAGGCATCTTCACGCAGCATCCTGGCCTCCTCCGATGTAGGCGGCAATCACGTCCGGATGGTTCACCGCTTCGCGCACCGGCCCCTGGGCGATCATGCGGCCGTTGTTCAGCACCAGCGCACGGTCGCAGATGGCGGTGATCACGTCCATGTGGTGCTCGATGATGAGCACCGTGAGGTTGAGCGCTTCCTTGGCGTCCAGGATGAAGCGCACGATGTATTCCTTTTCTTCCTGATTCATGCCGGCCATGGGCTCGTCCAGCACCAGCATGCGCGGCTCGGCGGCGAGCGCGCGCGCCAGCTCGACGCGTTTCTGCATGCCCAGCGGGATCACTTCGACCGGTTCATCGCGCACGCTTTCCAGCTGCAGCAGGTCGATGATCTCTTCCACCTTGTCGCGGTGGCGCAGCTCTTCCTTCTGCGCCCACCACCAGTAAAACAGCGCCGCCAGCGCGCTCGGGTGCATGAAGGTGTGGCGGCCCATCAGGATGTTGTCGAGCACGCTCATGCCCTTGAACAGCGCGACGTTCTGGAAGGTGCGCGCGATGCCCAGCGCGGCGATGCGGTGCGGACGCACGCCGTTGATCTGTTGCCCCTCGAAGTGGATCACGCCTTCCTGCGGCGGATAAAAGCCGGTGATGGAATTGACCAGCGTGGTCTTGCCCGAGCCATTGGGGCCGACCAGGCCGAAAATCTCGCCCTGGCGGATGTCCAGTGAGACTTCCGACAGTGCCCTGACCCCGCCGAACCAGCGGCTGACCTTTTCGCAGGTCAGCACCGCGCCTTCTGCCGGCGCACCTGCACTTTGCGTTGCCAACAAATGTCCCCTTGAGTGAGCGCACGCCGGCGCTGCTGTTGTTTTGCGAACAAGTGTAGTGCCTGATGCTGCACCAACCCCAGTGTGTCGAAGCGATACAGGGAAAACCCCGAAACTGTCTCGTCAGGCGCTCATGCCATCGGCAGGCGCAGCACAAAGGTGCTGCCGTGCAGGCCGTCGCTTTGCGCCTGGATGCTGCCGCCGTGGCGGCGCGCGACTTCATGCACGAAGGCCAGCCCCAGCCCCACGCCCTCGATCTGCGGATGACTGGCGCCATGCAGGCGCCGAAACGGTTGAAACAACTCAGTCTGCCTCTCGGGCGCGATGCCCGGACCCTGGTCGCGCACGGCGATCTCCCACAGCGCGCCCTGCGGTCGCAGGCTGCAGGCCACCTCGGTGCCCGGCGCGGTGAACTTGATGGCGTTGGTCAGCAGGTTGGTGAGGGTGCGCTGCAGCAGATGGCGGTCGCCTTCGCACGGCGCTTGCGCAGGCAGGGCGGCGCAGGTCAGCGTCACCTGGCGTGCCTGCGCCAGGGCCCAGCATTGCTGCACTACCTCCTGCAGCAGCATGGCCAGGTCCAGCGGCGTGCGCCGCAGTGCCTGCGTCTGCGCGCTGGCAAGCTGCATGAAGTTTTGCGCCATCTCCAGCGCAGTGCGCGCATGGCGTTCGATGCGCGCACGCAACTCGGACTCCGGCATGGGGTTGGGCAGTTCGCGCTGCATCTCCAGCAGGGTCAGGATGGAGGCGACCGGAGCGCGCAGGTCGTGCGAGATGAAGTGCAGCGCGCGGTCGCGCTGCTCTTGCGCCTGGCGCATTTCCGTCAAGTCCACCAGCGTGACCAGCCAGTGCTGCTCGGTCTGCTGGGCGAAGGCATTGGTCAGCATGAGCCAGCGCCGGCCCTGGCGGTCGCGCCCCTCCTGGGACAAGGGCTGGGGCGGCCACTGGCTGAGCAGTGGCTGGCTGCCTTCCGGGCGCACGAGGGGGGCGAGCACCTCCATCAATGGCTGGTGTTGCAGGCTGCCTTGTTGCTGTGCGAAGGCCTGTGCCGCCTGGTTGGCCAAGGTGATGCGCCCGGCCTGGTCGCAGACAAAAGTGGGCGAGGGCAGGTGCTCAAGGCTGCCGGCGATGAAGCGGTGCAGATCGCGCAACTGCTGCGTTGCCGATTCCACCGCGTGGATGCGCTGTTCCAGTCGGTCGGCGGAAAGCAGCGGCGGCGTGCTGTCCTGCGCCGCCGGCATGCCGTCCTGGCGCAAGGCGCGCAGCTCGCGCTGCAGAAAGTGCGCGGCAAAGCTCAGGCGCCTCCAGCTCCAGAGCGGGTAGGCGGCAAGAATGCCCACCAGCGCCGCAGCCGGCGCCAATTGCAGCCCCCACAGCCCGGGCGCCAGCAGGGTGAGGGCGATGGCCGCCAACCAGAGCAGGGCGCAGGCGAGCAGGCTGCCCAAGGGGCCGAGCAGCCACAGCCCGGCGAGGGCGGCGGCAACCAGTGCGGTGTTGAATGCGGTGGCCTGCGCCGCACTGGCTGCCCGGATGTCCAGCCCCGAGAGCTGCGTATGCAGTGCGTGCGCCAGCAGCTCTACCCCGGCAATGCGCTCGGAGCCCGAGGCGACGGGAGCGGCGAAAAAATCCCCCAGCCCCGTGGCGGTAGCGCCCACCAGCACGTACTTGCCGAGAAACGCGTCGACCGGCACGCGGCCCTTGAGCACGTCGATGTAGGCATAGGTGGGAAAGGGCGGCGTACCGCGCGCAAACCGCAACAAGCGCAGCTCCTCGCGCACCCAGGGGCCGGCTGCGGGCAGTGCGTTGCCACGGCAGGCGGCAGGCTCGGCCTGGGCGCCGGCGCAGCGCAGCGCGGTGCTGAAATGCGGCCAGGGCGCTGGCTGCGGCCCCTCGTACTCGAAGACGCCGCGCGTGATGCCGTCGGCATCCACCTGGGCTTGTACGTGGCCGATCTGGCGCGCCGCTTGGCGCAGCGCCGGCAGCGGCAGGTCGGCCGCGTCGGTGCTGCCCTGGCCGCGCTGCGCCACCGGCAGCACCACGCGGCCACTGCGCGCGATCGCGTGTGCCAACAAGGCGTCGTCCTGCGGATAGTCCGGGTCGTCTTCGCCCAGCAGGATGTCCAGGCCGATGGCGCGCGGGTGCTGGGCGCTGATGCGGTTCACCAGCTCGGCGTGCAGTGCGCGCCGCCAGGGCCAGCGCCCGATGGCAGCAATGCTGCGGTCATCCATGGCGACCACGGCGATGTCCTGCGCGGCGGCTTGCGCCAGCAGCCGGCTGCCCAAGTCTTGCACGAGGTGGTCCAGCCGCGCCAGCGATCCGCGGCTGCTGGCCAGCGCCACGAAGACCAGCAGCGCGAGCGAGAGCGTCAGCCATTCGCGCAGGTAGGGGCGTCGCTCGCGCCTACTGGCTTGCATCATCCGGCGAGCTTACAGCCTTGGCTGCGTGACGTTCAGGGGCGTTGCAGCGACTGGCCATCGCCGCTGGTGACGGGCAGGCCGTCGCCCGCCTGTACCCGGGCGGGAATGGTCAGCAGGTGCGGCGTGGAGAACGCGCTCGTCAGGCCCGAGGTATCCAGTGTGCGGATGCGCACCCAGATGCGGCCCGGCGGCAGCGCGGCGGCAGACCATTCCGGCCGATCCAGGGTGGCATCGACCAGCAGTGGTGAAAAATCGGCGTTGGCAGCGGCCTGCAGTTCAAAGCGCTGCCCCGGCTGGGCCGGCCAGAAGAGATGGGTGGCGCCGCGCACTTCAACAGTGGCCGGCGCCTGCGGTGGTGCGACTGCGGAAAAGCCTTGCGCCGCGGCAAACGGACCCTGGTCCCAGTGGCCGTCGGCCAGCCGGCGCAGGCTGGCGACGCGCCATTGGTAGCGGCCCGGTGGCAGCGCCGGGGTAGTGGCTTCGCAGGCGCCGTCGGTGCTGGTGTCCAGCAGAGGCTGGCCGAAATCGCCGCCGCTCGCCAGCTGGAGGCGGTAGCGCCCGGCTTCGGCGACGCCGGTGCAGACCAGACGCAGCTTTCCGGCTGCCAGGATGGCTCCGCTGGCGGGCGCGGCGTACAGCGGCGGGATGGGGTGCGCCTTGACGCGCAGCGGCCGCACCGTCCTCTGGCCAGGCAGGCCCTGCACATCGATGGCGCGCAGCGCCAATTGATAGTCGCCGTCCTCGACGGCGGGCAGCGTGGCATCGCTGCTGCGGCTGGTGGCGGCGCGCAGCACCTGGGTCAAATCGGCATCGCGTGCCAGTTGCACTTCGTAGGCGCTGGCGCCCGGCACGGGCGGCAGGTGCAGACGCAGGAAGTCGGCATCGTGCACGCTTGCCGGCCAGTGCGTGGGGTCAGGCGCGGGCAGCAGGGCCTGTGGCGAGCCGGCCTGGCCATTGGCCGCCACCGCCAACCCTTGGCCGTGCGGCACCAGGGCGGTGGCGCCCACGCTGCCCTGGACCGCCACCGTGCCCTCGGTGACGGCGGTGAGCGTTCGCGCATCTTCCTCCGCGCCGACCGAAAACCGCGTGCCGCGCACGCTGGCGGTGGCGCTCGGTGTGCGGATGTCAAGCCGGCGTGAACCATCGCGGGCCGCAGGCACCGAAGGCTCGATCACGCCACGCTGCAGCTCGATGACGGACTGTGCGCTGCCGGGCCGGGCCTGTTTGCGCAGGCGCGAGAGGCGCAGCTCGGTATCGGCCTGCACGCGCACGGTGCTGCCATCGAACAGGCGGATGCTGATGAAGCCGTCGCTGCCAGTCTGCAGCCGCGTGCCCTCGGGCAGGGCTTGGTCTGCCGCAGGGGTGTGAGGGGCTTGCGTGCCGGGGAGCGTGGCCTGCACCTGTCCGTGCGTGAATTGCACCCGGGCAGGGCGCGTGGGCAGCAGCGCGTTCGGGATCAGGATGCGGCTGCCAGGCTGCAGCCGGCGCGGATCGGCGATCCGGTTGGCCTGCTGCAGGGCGGGCCATTGGCGAGCGTCATCCAGGTAGTTGCGCGCCAGTGCCTCCAGCGTGTCGCCCGCCACGACGGTATGTTCCAGACCATCCGCCCCTGCATCCTGGGCGCGCGTGGCGAAAGGGACGGACAACGCCAGCGCCAAAAGCGCGAGCACCGCGGGTGCCGCGCCAGCACGCTCTGCAAGCCGGGATTGGATATGAAACACGCCTGTCGTCCCTTCAGCCCAATGCTAGTCGCTGGCGCGTGCCCAGGGCGACCGATGGGCAGCGCTTCACCATTGTTGACGTTTGGCTCCGGCGAGGAGCGCTGGCACGTGCTCAGGCGCCGCGCAGCTTTTGAACCACCGAGACCAGACCCAGCACCAGCGCACCGGCCGCCATGCCGGCGACGGCGTTCAGCAGGTTGGTGGCGAGCAGCCGCCACAGCCCGCCTAGCGCGCCCTGCGCCACGGCGGCCGCCGCAGCCTCCACCGCGTGGTGCAGCGGCGCCACACCGTGCACCAGAATGCCGCCGCCGACGAGAAACATGGCGGCGGTGCCGGCAACGGAGAGAAAACGCATCAGCCGGGGCGCGGCCGCCACCAGCGCCCGGCCCAGCGCCTGCGCCGGCGCGCCGCGTTTGCGCAGCAGCCAGAAGCCGATGTCGTCGAGCTTGACGATGCCGCCCACCAGCCCATAGACGCCGATCGTCATTGCCAGCGCCACCACGCTGAGGGTGGCCACCTGCTGCGACAGCGGCGCCAGCGCCACGATGCCCAGGGCGATGACGATGATCTCGGCCGAGAGGATGAAATCGGTGCGGATGGCGCCCTTGACGCGCTCTTTCTCAAACGCCGCCAGATCGGTGGCCGCATGGGCCTGGGCCGGCGGGGCACCGGCGTCATGGGGCGCGCCGTGGTGCAGCAGCTTGTGCGCGAGTTTTTCCACGCCCTCGAAGCACAGGTAGGCACCGCCGAGCATCAGCAGCGGCGTGATAAGCCAGGACGCCAGCGCGCTGATCGCCAGCGCCGCCGGCACCAGGATCACCTTGTTCACCAGCGAGCCCTTGGCGACGGCCCAGACCACGGGCAGCTCGCGCTCGGCGCGCACGCCCGAGACCTGCTCGGCATTGAGCGCCAGGTCGTCCCCCAGCACGCCGGCGGTCTTTTGCGCCGCCACCTTGCTTAGGACGGCGACATCGTCGGCCATCGCGGTGGATTTGTTGGCCGCCACCTTGGTCATCAGCGCCACGTCGTCCAGCAGCGCGGCGATGTCGTCCAGCAGGGTCAGAAGGGTGGCTCCGGCCATGGTTGATTCAGTGTTAAGGGTTGAAACAGGCGTTTGCGCATGACCAGCATGCGCAATAAGCTATGATTTTTGTGAGTTCGAGAGCGCGCTCATCGAGCGCTTGGGGTGTCGGCGGCGACCTGCTCCAGGCGATAGCCAATGCCGTAGACGGCGGTAATCACCAGCCCGCCGGCGGGTTGCAGATCGAGCAGCTGGCGCAGGCGCGAGACGTGGGTGTCGAGTGTGCGCGAGATCACCTCCGCGCTGTGGCCCCAGACCGCCTCGCGCAGGTGGTCGCGCGAGAGCAGCCGCCCGAGGTTGGAAAACAGCAGCAGCGCCAGGTCGTACTCGCGCCCGGTCAAGGCCAGCGGCTGGCCGTCCAGTTGCAGCACGCGTTGCGTGGTGAGAAAGCGGTAGCGCCCGAGATTCAGCGTCTCCTGCGCCGGCGCAGGCCAGGCGCGGCGCAGCAGCGCGGTGATGCGGGCGGTGAGCTCGCCCACGCGCACCGGCTTGGTCATGTAGTCGTCGGCGCCCCGGGCCAGGCCTTCGACGATGTCGGCTTCGCTGTCGCGGTGGGTGACGAACAGGATGGGCATCGCGGCGCCCGACTGCGCACGCAATTCGGCCACCAGCTCGGGGCCGCTGGCATCGGGCAACTGCCAGTCGACGATCAGGAGGTCAAAGGTCTCGCGGCGCCACTGGCGGCGCAGCTCGGCGCCGTTGGCAAAGCCGTGAAAGCCATGGCCCTGGGTGTCCAGGACCCGGGCGTAGAACTCCAGCTGAAGCGGATCGTCATCTACCGCTGCGATGCGCATGGCGACTCCTTGAAAAATACCAATGATTTATGGTATTTGCGCAATATAGGTATGCGGTATGTGCTATCAAAGCAAGTAAATCATTGATCGTTGAGCGACGCACCCAACAACGCCAATGCCGCCGCGATGGTGGCTGGCGCAACCCCCTCGGCGGGCTGCAATTGCGCTGCCAGTGCCTGCAGCGCGCCGGCCTCGTGCTGCAGGCGGGCGATGGCCTGACCGGCTTCGCGCGGGGCGTCAAAGCCGGTGCTTTGCAGCAGCAACTGGCCGTCGGCCGCGACGAACTTGAAATAGAACTTGCCGTCCTTTTCGCGGTACTGCTTGAAGCTGGGCAGCTGGGCGGATGCCCTGGCCTTGCCCTTGTGCTCCACCTTCGCCGCCACCGAGCGCAGGCCGACGGCCGCGCGCAGGCGCTCGATAAAGGGGCGCGAGAGTGCGCGTGCACGCTCGCCGCCGGCGACCAGCGCCGCCTCGACCTGATCGGGCTGCGCCATCAGCGCCTCGTAGCGCGCGCGCATCGGGGCCAGCTCGCGGTCGACGCGCTCGAACAGCAACTGCTTGGCCTCGCCCCAGGCGATGCCCTGAGCATAGGCCTGGCGCATCGCCGCCGTCTCCTCGGCCGTGGCAAAGGCCTGGTAGATCTGGAACAGCGCCGAGCCTTCCACCTCCTTGGGTTCGCCGGGCATGCGCGAATCGGTGACGATGGTGGCAATCAGCTTCTGCAACTGTGCGCGCGAGGCAAACAGCGGAATCGTGTTGTCGTAGCTCTTGCTCATCTTGCGGCCATCGAGGCCGGCCAGCGTGGCGACGTTGTCCTCGATCGCCGCCTCGGGCAGCGTGAAATGCTCGCCGTAGAGGTGGTTGAAACTCGACGCAATGTCGCGCGCCATCTCCAGGTGCTGCACCTGGTCGCGCCCCACGGGCACCTTGTGCGCGTTGAACATCAGGATGTCGGCGGC
Organism: Comamonas sp. SCN 65-56; assembly: GCF_001724135.1. GTDB lineage: Bacteria > Pseudomonadota > Gammaproteobacteria > Burkholderiales > Burkholderiaceae_C > Comamonas_C. Next base: position 77,921 of record NZ_MEDS01000004.1, read on the forward strand.
CATCAGCACCGGGTACATGAACAGGCCGGCATTGACGCCGTCGTCCAGGTCGCGCCCGGCTTCGTGGTTCTTGTCTTGCGCAGCCTTGTAGGCGTGGGCGCGGTTGAGCAGACCCTTGCCGGTCACGCAGGTCAGCAGCCAGGTCAACTCGGGGATCTCCGGCACATCGGACTGGCGGTAGAACGTGACCTTCTCGGGATCGAGCCCGCAGGCCAGCCAGCTCGCGGCGATTTCCAGCGTGGAGCGGTTGACCCGCGCGGGCTCCTGCGTCTTGATGAGCGCGTGGTAGTCGGCGAGAAAGTAAAAACTCTGCACCTGCGGGTTGCGGCTGGCGGCCACGGAGGGGCGGATGGAGCCGACGAAGTTGCCCAGGTGCGGTGTGCCGGAGGGGGTGATGCCGGTGAGAAAACGGGTGATGGACATAAAAAAATCAACTCAGCAGCGCGGCAAACGGCATCAACAGCAGGTGGATCATCCAGTAGCCCAGCTCCATCAGCGGCTGCAGCCACCAGGTGCCGACGATGCCGACGAGCACCAGCGCCATGACGATGAAAAAGCCCCAGGGCTCCAGCCGGGCTACGGCTTGCGCCTGGCGCCAGGGCAGCAGCCCGACGAGGATGCGGCCACCGTCGAGCGGCGGCAGCGGGAACAGGTTGAAGGCCCACATCACCAGATTGGCGAGGATGCCGCCCTGGGCCATCTTGACGAAGAAGGGCTCGGTGACGCCGAGGGTCGCGTAGACCACCAGCAGCAGCGCCCAGCCTATGGCCTGCGCCAGGTTGGAGGCCGGCCCGGCCAGCGCCACCCAGACCATGTCGCGCTTGGGGTTGCGCAGCTTGCCGAAATTCACTGGCACCGGCTTGGCGTAGCCGAAGAGGAAGGCGCCCGAGGTGGCGAAGTACAGGAACAGCGGCATCACGATGGTGCCGATGGGGTCGATGTGCTTGAGCGGGTTGAGGGTGATGCGCCCCATCATTTCCGCCGTGCGGTCGCCGAAGTGGCGCGCGGCGTAGCCGTGGGCTGCCTCGTGCACCGTGATGGACAACAGCACGGGCAGGGCGTAGATGAGGATGGTTTGAATGGCGTCGGCGTTCACGCGGGGGATTTTCGCAGACCGGCGGTCTGCCGTGACGGGCGTTTGTTACAAGCCCAGCGCCTGCAGGGTGCCCCGGCCTTCGCGCAGCACCACCGGCTCGCCGCCGCTGCCCATGGGCGTGAGGTCCAGCACCGTGGTCGGCTCCAGCGGGCAGGCGCCGGCGTCAATGATGCCGTCGATGAGCTTTTCAAAGCGCTCACGGATTTCTTCCGGGTCATTGAGCGGCTCGGTCTCGCCGGGCGGGATCAGGGTGGTGGCCAACAGCGGCGCGCCGTGTGCCTCGAGCAATTGCAGCGTGGTGGCGCGCGTGGGCACGCGCAGGCCAATGGTCTTTCGCTGCGGATGGCTCAGCCGCCGTGGCACCTCTTTGGTCGCGTCCAGGATGAAGGTGTAGGGGCCGGGCGTGGCGAGCTTGAGCAAGCGGTACTGGCGGTTGTCCACGTGCGCGTAGGTGGCGAGCTCCGACAGATCGCGGCAGATCAGCGTGAGGTGGTGCTTTTCATCGACCTGGCGCAGGCGGCGGATGCGGTCCACGGCGCTCTTGTCGTCGAGCTGGCAGACGAAGGCGTAGCTGGAATCGGTGGGCACCGCAAGGATGCCGCCACCGGCCAGCAGCGCCGCCGCCTGTTTGAGCAGGCGCGGCTGCGGGTTGTCGGGATGGACTTCGAAATACTGGGCCATGGGAGGAGATTCAGTGTGCCGCTGCGCGCTGGATGCGCTCCTGCAGCAATTCCCAGATGGGCGTGAGACCGGCGGGCAGCGGCGGCAGAGAGCCGAGATCGGCATGCGATTCGTCCGGGCTGTGAAAATCGCTGCCGGTCGATGCCGCCAGGTCAAATTCGCGCGCCATGTCGGCGTACTCCTGGTATTCGGCCGTGGTGTGGCTGCCGGTCACCACCTCCACGCCTTGCCCGCCGTGCGCCTTGAAATCGGTGAAAAGCGCGTATTCCTCATTGGCGGTGAAGCGGTAGCGCCCCGGATGGGCGATCACCGCCACGCCACCCGCACCGCGGATCCAGTGCACCGCATCCGCCAGGCTGGCCCAGCGGTGCGGCACGTAGCCGGGCTTGCCCTCGGTCAGGTATTTGCGAAACACTTCGCTGACCTCGTGGCACACGCCGCGCTCGACCAGGTAGCGCGCAAAGTGCGGCCGCGCCAGCAGCGCCGGGTTGCCGGCGTAGCGCAGCGCGCCCTCGTAGGCGCCGCGTATGCCCACAGCTTCCAGCTGCGCGGCCATCTCGCGCCCGCGCTCGTCGCGACCCTCGCGCGTGGCGCGCAGGCCCTCAACGAGTGCGGCGTTTTCCGGGTCTACCCCCAGCCCGACGATGTGCACCGTGGTATCGGCAAAAGTGATGGAGATTTCCACGCCTGCCAGGTAATCCATGCCCAGTGCGCGCGCACGCGCTGCGGCGCGCTGCTGGCCAGCCACTTCGTCGTGGTCCGTCAACGCCCAGAGCTGCACGCCGCGGCCCTGCGCGCGCTCGGCCACCTGCTCGGGCGTGAGTGTGCCGTCGGAGATGGTGGAGTGGCAGTGGAGGTCGGCGCGCAAGGGGGTAGACATGCGGTCCATTTTAGGAGGAGGTTGAGTGTTGGGTGTTGAGCGTTCAGCGTGGGAAAGTCGGGGCGCATCGCGGTATTCACGCTCAACGCTCAACCTCCCTCCTGCATTCCTTCCACCAGCCATTGCACGCGCCGCTCGCCGCGCCATTCGTTGATGTCCAGACGATAGGCCAGCAGCACCTGCTGCGGCAGGGGCTCGGTGTGGTTGAACCAGATCGCGTCCACCGGCTGGCCCTGGTGCAGCAGCTTGACCTGCAGGTGGTTTTTCGCCTCGCCCACCAGGCGCTGGCTTTGCACCTGTACCCGGTCGCTGAAGGTGGGCGGCGCAAAGCCCTGGCCCCAGACCTCGTGCGCGAGCATGTCCACCAGGTCCGGGCGCAGGTATTCGGGTGCCAGCGGGCCATCGGTTTCCAGCCGGCGCAGCAGCGTGGCGGCATCCAGCCACTCCTGGGCCACCTGCGCCAGGGCCTGCTCAAAGACCTCGAAATGCGCCTCGGCAATGGTGCAGCCGGCGGCCATCGCGTGGCCGCCGAAGCGCAGCAGCACGTCGGGATGGCGTTTGGCCACCAGGTCCAGCGCGTCGCGCAGGTGAAAGCCGGGAATGGAACGCCCAGAACCTTTGAGCTCATGCGTGTGCCCCGGCGCAGCGCTGGGTGCGAAGACGAAGGTGGGGCGATGGAACTGGTCCTTCAGGCGCGAGGCGACGATGCCGACCACGCCCTCGTGGAATTCGCCATCGAACACGCTGATCGCGGGCGGCGGTGCTTCGTCCACATCCAGCAGCCCGGCGGCGATCTGCAGCGCCTGCTCGCGCATGCCGCCTTCGATCTCGCGGCGTTCGCGGTTGATGGCATCGAGCTGTTGCGCGAGCTCCCGGGCGCGGCCCGTATCGTCGGTGCTGAGGCATTCGATGCCCAGCGTCATGTCCGCCAGCCGCCCGGCGGCGTTGATGCGCGGGCCGAGCGCAAAGCCGAAGTCAAAGGTGGCGGCTTGCTGCGCCTTGCGTCCGGCGGCGGCAAACAGGGCGGCCATGCCCGCAGGCATCTGGCCAGCGCGTACGCGCTTGAGCCCCTGAGCCACCAGGCGGCGGTTGTTTTCGTCCAGCGGCACCACGTCGGCCACCGTGCCCAGGGCAACGAGCGGCAGCAGCGGCTCCAGACGCGGCTGGCTGGCGGCATCAAAGCGGCCGCGCGCGCGCAGTTCCGTGCGCAGCTGCATCAGCACATACAGCATCACGCCCACGCCTGCCAGTGCCTTGCTGGCAAAGCCACAACCGGGCTGGTTGGGGTTGACGATCGCGTCGGCCGCGGGCAGTTCGGAGCCTGGCAGGTGGTGATCGGTCACCAGCACCTGCAGGCCCAGCGCCTTGGCGGCGGCGACGCCCGCGACGCTGGCAATGCCGTTGTCCACGGTGACGAGCAGATCGGCGCCCCTGGCGGCAACGCGCTGCGCAATCGGCGGTGTGAGGCCGTAGCCATCGACCACGCGATCGGGTACGAGGTAGTCGACGTGGCGCGCACCCAAGAGGCGCAGACCGCGCAGCGCCACGGCGCAGGCGGTGGCGCCGTCGCAGTCGTAATCGGCGACGATGCAGATGCGGGCGTCGCGTGCGATCGCATCAGCCAGCAGGCGGGCGGCCGGCGCCAGGCCCTTGAGGCCCTCTGGTGGCAGCAGGTGCCGGAGCCCGTCGTCGAGCTCGGCGGCGCTGCGCACGCCGCGAGCAGCATACAGCCGCGCCAGCAGCGGATGCACGCCCGCCTGCTCCAGCGCCCAGGCCTGGCGGGGCGGCACGTCCCGGGTGATTATTTTCATAGCTGCTTGCGCAGGTCAGCAAAGCGCTGGCGACTGAAAATACCATGAATTTTCGCACCCAGCCCGCGGTGCTCGCTGGTGAAGGTCAGCGCCCTGGCGTCACCGCAGAGGGTGAGCGTGACGGGGGCGCCTGCTGCTGCCTGGCGCAGCAGTTCAGCCACCGGCCCGCTGTCCAGCTGCTGCCAGGCGCGGGCCCAGGCTCTCCAATCCTGCTGCAGTGCGGCGTCGAACAGCGCGCCCGGCATGTCGGGCGCATCGTGCTGCGCCGGCAGCGCGGCGAGTCTGCCCGCACCATGCACCCAGAAGGCATTCACCGCCAGCTGCCCTTTGGCGGCGCGTGCTTCGCTGAAGGCGTGGGTATAGAGCAGCATCTGCACCTCGCTGTGCAGGCGCTGCACTTCGGTGGAGCGCGGGCCTCGCGGCATCCAGGCACGCACGTCGCGGCCGATGACGCGGTCCAGCGACGCGCATTCCAGGCCTTCGAAGATTTCGCCGTGCGCCAGCCAGCGAGTCGGCTGCTCGTAGCTCAGGGCGATGCCGTCCTGCGCCAGCCAAGGCGCGAGGATGTCCACCAGTGCGCGCGCATCGGCTTCGTCCAGTTGCAACTGCGCCGGGTGCAGCAGCGTGACATGGTCCGCGCCCACCTGCCAATGGCAGGGTGTGAGGTAGGCCCAGCCCCCGCTATCCAGCGGTTGCGTTGCCGCGGCCCAGGGCGTGGCGGGTTCCGGCAGGCCGAGCGCACGCGCCAGCGCGCGTTCGTGCGGGGGGGCGAAATCGGTTTCCTGGCCCGCGTCGGTGTGGCTGAGCGTCAGGCGCGAGAGCAGGCGGTCGAGTTGCGGCAGCTTGAGACCGGCAGCCACCGCGTCGCAGCCGGGCGCCTGGCTTGCCGCCATGGGAATCAGCAGGTGAGGGGACATGCCGGCTATTTTGCGGGATGCCACAATCGCCCCCGCCCTCTCAGGGTGGTTCCTTTTCGATCATGCACATCCCCTACGAGCTGGCCCTGGGCTGGCGCTACACCCGGGCCGGGCGCGCGACGCGGCGCAACGGCTTCATCTCCTTCATCTCGGGCGTCTCGATGCTGGGCATTGCGCTTGGCGTGGCGGCGCTGATCATCGTGCTGTCGGTGATGAACGGCTTTCAGAAAGAGGTGCGTGACCGCATGCTCAGCGTGGTGGCGCATATCGAGGTCTTTTCACCAGACGGCGGTGCGTTGCCCGATCTGGCGCGCACGCTGGCCGAGGTACGGGCCAATCCCGAGGTGGTGGGCGCGGCGCCGTTCGACTCGGCGCAGGCACTGCTGGCGCGCGGCGAAGACATGAAAGGCGTACTGGTGCGCGGCATTGATCCGGCGCAGGAAGGCGCGGTGACCGAGATCGCCGATGCCAACCGCCGGGCAGTGGATACCCTGACGCCCGGCAGCTTCAACGCGGTGCTGGGCACGGACCTGGCGCGCTCGCTCGGCGTGCGTCCCGGCGACAAGGTCACCGTGGTCGCGCCCAGCGGGCAGGTCACGCCGGCGGGCATCGTGCCGCGCCTCAAGCAGGTGACGGTCTCGGGCTTGTTCCATTCGGGCCATTACGAGTACGACTCCACGCTGGTGCTGATGCAGCATGAGGATGCCGAACGCATCTTCCGGCTGGAAGGTCCGACGGGCGTACGCCTGCGCCTTCGGGATCTGCACCAGGCGCCGCGCGTGACGCAGGAGCTGGCGCAGACGCTCTCGGGCAATCTGCTGATCCGCGACTGGACACAGCAAAACCGCACCTGGTTTGCCGCGGTGCAGGTGGAAAAACGCATGATGTTCATCATCCTCACGCTGATCGTTGCCGTCGCCGCCTTCAACCTCGTGAGCACGCTGGTGATGAGCGTGCAGGACAAGCGCGCCGACATCGCCATCCTGCGCACCCTGGGCGCCAGCCCGGCGAGCATCATGGGGGTGTTCGTGGTGCAGGGCGCGATGGTGGGCGTGATCGGCACGCTGGCGGGTCTGGCGCTGGGCCTGCTGGTGGCCTTCAACATCGATGTGATCGTGCCGGCCATCGAGCACCTGCTGGGCGTGCACTTCCTGCCCAAGGACATCTACCTCATCAGTCGCATGCCCAGCGACCCGCAGGAGGGCGATATCGTGCCGATTGCCATCATCTCGCTGCTGCTGGCGTTTGTCGCCACGCTCTACCCGAGCTGGCGTGCCAGCCGCGTCAACCCCGCACAGGCGCTGCGCTATGAGTGACGTGGTACTTGAGGCCAGTGGCCTTGCCAAGCGCTACACCGAGGGACCGCTGGATGTGCAGGTGCTCGCCGGTGTGGATCTGGTGGTGCATGCCGGCGAGACGCTGGCCATCGTCGGCGCCTCGGGTTCGGGCAAGAGCACGCTGCTGCACCTGCTGGGCGGGCTGGATGCGCCCAGCAGTGGCAGCGTCGTTCTTGAAGGCCAGCGCCTGCTGCAGCTCGCGCCCAGCGCGCAGGGGCGGCTGCGCAATGAAAAGCTGGGCTTTATCTACCAGTTTCATCACCTGCTGCCGGAATTCACCGCGCAGGAGAACGTCGCCATGCCGCTGCGCATCCGGCGCTTGCCACAGGTTGAGTGCATGCGCCAGGCGGCGCAGATGCTGGCCCAGGTCGGCCTGGCCGAGCGCCTGGCGCACCGCCCGGCGGAGCTCTCGGGTGGCGAGCGTCAGCGCGTGGCCATCGCTCGCGCGCTGGTGACGCGCCCGGCCTGCGTGCTGGCCGATGAGCCCACGGGCAACCTGGACCGCAGCACCGCACAGCAGGTGTTTGCGCTGATGCTGCGCCTGGCGCGCGAACAAGGCACGGCCTTCATCGTGGTGACGCACGATGAGCAGCTGGCGGCGCAGTGCGACAAGACCGTGCCGCTGGTCGCTGGCGTGTTGCGCTGGGGCTCAGGCGGCGCCCCCCTCGCCTGACGACTTGCTGGCGTGCAAGCCGTGGCGCTTCAAGCGGAATTCGACTTGCGCGCGGCCCAAACCCAAAGCGCGCGCAGTGGCTGAGATGTTGCCCTTGCACAAGGCCAGGGTGCGGCAGAGGACGAGGCGCTCAATATCCTCGAACCGAGGAGTATCGGCCAGCAGCGCATCGATCAGCGTGGCAGGCGATGGCTCGGAGCTCTCCCGTGCAGCGGCGCTGGGGCTTGCGCTGCTTCTGGCATCTCGGTGTTGGAGCTGGGAGTCCTGCGGGCTGTCAACTTCCTGCGGCAGCAGCAGATGCTGGATGTCGACGACGCCCCCGGGGTTGGCCAGGACGATGCCGCGCTCCATCGTGTTTTCAAGTTCGCGGACATTGCCGGGCCAATCGTATTTCAGGAGCAGATCGCTGGCGCGTGGCGACAGGCCGTGCACATGCTTGTTGAGCTGGTGCTGAAAGCGCTGCATGAAAACCGAAGCCAGCAAGAGAATGTCGCTGCGCCGCTCACGCAGTGGCGGAATCTGCACCGGAACGACGTTGAGCCGGTAGTACAGATCCTCTCTGAACCGCCCGGCCAGGACCTCTTGGTAGAGATCGCGATTGGCCGCGGCGATGAGGCGCACGTCGACCTTGAAGACCTGCGTACCGCCGACCCGTTCGATCTCCTGCTGCTGCAGCGCACGCAACAACTTGCCCTGGGCCGCCAACGGCAGGCTGGCCACCTCATCGAGGAACAGCGTGCCGAGATGGGCGCGTTCGAATCGGCCTTCGCGGGATGTTGTGGCACCGGTGTAGGCGCCGCGTTCAACGCCGAACAGTTCTGCCTCCACGAGTTCGCTCGGGATGGCGGCGCAATTGACTGTTACCAGCGTTGCGTCTCTGCGTTCGCTCAGCCGGTGCACGGCGCGCGCGAAGCCTTCCTTGCCGGTGCCGGTTTCTCCATTGAGCAGCACGGTGGCATTGGTCGGCGCAACACGGCTGGTGAGCGCGGCGGCTGCAAGAAACCCTGTTGACGTGCCTACCATGTCTTCAAAGCCCGGGAGGTTCATCGCCTGCGGCGGTGGTGCATTGGCGGCGGACGGTTCGCCCTTGGAGGTGGCTTTGCGTTGAATCGGTGCCGCGCTGCCTGCCTCCGTGCCGGCAGTGAGCTGGCTGGTCCGAAGGTAGGCGATCTCGGTCTCGCCGAGGTTCTTCCATTCGGCCAACGGGCGGGCGATGACGCGGCAGCGGGCGTGGCCCATCGCGCAGCATTCTTCTTCGTGCCAGTGAATGGGAACGCCGGTGATCGCCGTGCAATATCCGTTCGCGTAGCCGGTCATGATCCAGCAGGTCGGCGAGCCGCTGAGGCCGAAGTGGTTCAGGTGGGCCGTGGCTTCCCACGAATGTTCCCAAAAAAAGTCGCCCCGGAAGGCGCCGTTGGTGGAGTCCAGTTCCATGTGTTCGATGGGCAGGTTCTTTACGAAACCCTCAAGCTCTCTCACGCGCGGACCGAGGGCGAGCTGTCTTGAAAGTGGTTCCGAGCCGTGCAGTTCCTTGATCTTGAGGGCGTCGGCGAATCCTTGCTGGTAGCCCATGCGCATGAACAGCTCCTGAGTGACGTCCGACCCCAGCCGGTCTATCAGCCCATGGCGCAACTCGTCGAGGGAGCTTGCGTGCAGCAGCAGCATGCGGTGACCCAGAAAGTGCACTTCACCGGTCTCTGGCGTGAACTGCAAGTTGCGCAGCAAGTCTTGTGCGTCAGGGTCGGCAACAGGGATGGCGGTGCGTGGCTTCATGGCGCATCTGTTGGTGTTGAGGCTGAAATTTCGCCTGAAGAGAAATTTCCTTCAAATATTAATGCACAGGTGAAATTTCCAAGCCAGATGAGAGTCGGCAGGATGGTTGTGAATAAATTATCATTGAAAATCAATGACTTATGAAACCTCTGTGGCGTGGCACGTCGATTGCTCATCAACCCCTGCGTAGGGTTGAAAGAACAAGGAGACAGTCATGCAGTCAGATGCCGGTTGGTTTGAACTTGTGGTGACCTCACACCAGGCGCTTGCCGAGCAGGTCGTTGGTTTGGAGCTGCGCAGCGCGAGCGGAGACAGGTTGCCAGCGTTTGACGCTGGCTCGCACATCGACCTGGAAACGCCGGCAGGTGTGGTGCGCAATTTTTCCCTGTGCAATGCGCCTGGCGATGTCTATCGCTACGAGCTGGGCATCCTGCTGGAACCGGGCGGGCGGGGCGGCTCGCGCAGCGTGCATGAAGATCTGACCGTGGGTGCGCGCGTGCGTGTGCGCGGCCCGCGCAACCACTTTGCGCTGCAGCCGGCTGAGCACACGGTGCTGCTGGCTGGGGGTATCGGCATCACGCCGCTGCTGGCGATGGCTGAGCAGCTGCATGCCGCTGGCCAATCCTTCGAACTGCACTACTGCGTGAGGAGCCGTAACCGTGCAGCGTTTCTGGACCGATTGAGTGCGCGCCCGTACGCGGATCGCGTTCATCTGCACGAGGATGATGGCGCAGCCGGGCAGAAGCTGGATGCCGGGCGCGTGCTGGCGGGTCCGTCGCAACACGCTCGGCTCTACGTTTGCGGTCCGGCGGGGTTCATCGATTACGTGTGCGGCGCCGCGCACGCGCAAGGCTGGCACGACGCACAGATTCATTTCGAACGCTTCAGCGCCGACCCTCAAGCCGCTTGCGATCCGGGCGACCGTTTTGAAGTGGTAGTGCAAGGGGTGGATGGGATTTTCACGGTTGCGCCGGACCAAAGCATCCTGCAATGCCTCACCAAGCAAGGCGTGGAGCTGTCCATGTCCTGCGAACAAGGCATTTGCGGCACCTGCGCCATGCGCGTGGTGTCGGGCGAGCCAGACCACCGCGACATGTTCTTCACCGACAGTGAACACCAGAGCGGGCTCTTCACGCCCTGCTGTTCGCGCTCCAGATCAACGCGCCTCGTTCTGGAGCGCATCTAGGTTTGCCGCGCCGTGGCCCAGGGTACGGCGCAGCAGGCATCGCCCGTGGTGAACGGCCGTGTGTTGCGGCGGCACGCCACAGTTTCTTTCAATTTGACGTTTGAAAATTCAGGAGACCCCCATGTCCAATCTCGCCCAGCCGCTGACCCAGCCCAAGCCCTACCTCATGAACGCCTGGTACGTGGCAGCGCTCAGCACGGAAGTCGATGCAGAAGCGCTGTTCCATCGCACGCTGCTGGACACCCCTGTCCTCATCTACCGCAAGAAGGGCAGTGGCGAACCGGTCGCCATGCTCGACCGCTGCCCGCACCGCTTCCTGCCCCTGCACATGGGTGATCGCAACGGCGACACCGTGACCTGCAAATACCATGGTCTGCAGTTCGACTGCAACGGAGCCTGCACCCACAATCCGCATGGTAACCAGCATATTCCTGCGGCGGCCACCGTGCCCAGTTTCACGCTGCGCGAGCGCAATGGTCTGATCTGGATCTGGATGGGTGACGCACCCGCCGACGAAGCCAAGCTGCACGATTTCAGTCCGTTGACCGAAGGGCCGGAAAGCGGCGTGGGCTACACCCACATCCACGTGAAATGCAATTACAAGCTCATCCTGGACAACGTCATGGACTTGAGCCATATCGACCATGTCCACGGCGAGATCATCACCACGCGCGGTCAGCTCTCGCCGCTGGTGCCGCAGGTGCGTCCAGTGGGAGACGCTTTCGCCGCGCGCTGGGAATGGTCTCAGACCCCGGCAATGATGATTTTTGCCGGCTTCCTGCCAGACCCCAAGGCCGCAGCGCGCCACTTCTTCGACATCACCTACCTGATGCCCGGCAACATCCAGCTGTCCGTCGGTGCCACGCAAGACGCGGGTGCGCCCCTCGATTTGGTTGGCACCACGGGCCAGTACGACTTGCACACGGTGACCCCTGAAACCAATGGGAGCACCCATTACTTCTTCGTCACCCGGCGCAACCACAATGTCGATGACGCGGAATTCAACCAATTCAAGATCGACGCCATGCGCAAGGCTTTCGTCGACGAAGACGTGCCGCTGGCCGAAGCCGTGCAAGAGCGCATGGGCGTGAGCCACGACGTGGATGACTTTTTCTCCATGAGTCCGGTGCTGATGAGCAACGATGTGGCTGCCGTGCGCATGCGTCGCACACTGGAAGCGGCCATCGTGCAAGAGCAGACCCGGACAGCGGCGTCGGGCAAGGTCGCGGCGTAGGCCTCGTGGCGCCTCGACCCCACGGGTGCGTGGGAGCCCGAGGCCCGGCCGCCTCGAAGCTCAGGCCTTCCTGGCCGCCAGGGCCTCGTCAAACGCGGCCACCGTGCTGGCCGCGTACATCAGCGAAGGCCCGCCGCCCATGTAAACGGCGACGCCGAGCATTTCGTGGACTTCCTCGCGCGTGGCGCCCAGGCGCACCAGCGCCTGCGTGTGAAAACCCAAACAGCCATCGCAACGCGCGGCCACGCCGATGGCAAGTGCTATCAATTCCTTGGTCTTGGCATCAATGGCACCGGGCGCCAGCGCGGCTTTGCCCATGGCGTTGAAGCCGGCCAGCACGTCCGGCACGCTGTCCTTGAGCGTGCGCACGTTGGCGGAGATGGTGCTGGTCAGCTGCTTGTAATCGGTGGTGGTGAGTGCGGCGGTCATCGGAGCTCCTCGGTAAAAAGAAATGGGCGAGAGCGCAAGCGTAGCCGACCGGCGCCGCTTCTATGATCCACAGTCTCAGCTGGAGGAATGTCATGGGTACCGATAGAGACGTGGTCTGCATCACCGGCGCGGCCGGCAATTTGGGAGTGGCCACCGCCGCATGGTTTGAACGCCAGGGTGCGCGCCTGGTGCTGCTGGACCGCGATGCCCAGGCGCTGCAATCGCGCTACGGTGGACTGGCCGATGCGCTGCTGCTGCCAGTCGATCTGCTCGATCGCGACGCGCTGGTGCAGGCCGTGGCGCAGGCATTGCCGCGGGTGCACCACATTGATGTGCTGTGCCACCTCGCCGGCGGCTTTCACATGGGTGAGCCGGTGCACGAGACACCAGCCAGTGCCTGGGATTTCATGATGGACCTGAACGCGCGCAGCTTCATCCACATGGCGGCTGCCGTCGTACCGCACATGCGCCGGCAAACGCGCGGCCGCATCGTGGCGGTCGGGGCTGCCGGGGGGCTCAAGGGCGGTGCCTCGACGGGAGCCTATGCCGCATCCAAGAGCGCGCTCATGCGCCTGGTGGAATCCATGTCGGCCGAACTGCGCGACGACGGCATCAACGTCAATGCCGTGCTGCCCTCCATCATCGACACGCTGCCCAACCGCGTTGCCATGCCCGATGCGGATTTTTCGCGCTGGGTCGCGCCCGAGGCGCTGGCCGAGATCATCGGCTTTCTGGCCTCGGACGCGGCACGCGCGGTGCATGGCGCGCTGGTGCCGGTGCTGGGCCGGGTGTGACGGTTTTCGTCGATACCCATTGCCATCTGGACGCAGCGGAGTTCGACACCGACCGCGCGGCCATGCGCGCGGCAGCGCGCTCCGTGGGAGTGGTGCATTGCGTGATCCCGGCGGTGGCGCGCTCCAACTGGGGTGCGGTGCGCACGCTGGCCCATGCGTGGGGCGACAGCTATGCGCTGGGCATACACCCCATGTGCACGCCGGATGCCACCGATGCGGATATCGACGCGCTCGGGGCTCTGATGCACGCCTGCGGCGAGGACGCGCATCTTGTCGCCGTGGGCGAGATCGGTCTTGATTATTTCGTTCCGGGGCTCGATGGCCCGCACCAGGAGCGGCTGTTGCGCGCGCAGCTGCGCCTGGCGCGGCGCTTTGATCTACCGGTGTTGCTGCATGTGCGCAGGAGTGTGGACCGGGTGCTCAAGGCGCTGCGCGAGCTGCCGGTGGCGGGCGGCATCGCCCACGCGTTCAACGGCAGCCTGCAGCAGGCACAGGCCTTCATGGCCATGGGCTTCAAGCTCGGCTTCGGCGGCGCGGTGACGTTTGAGCGCGCGCTGCAGCTGCGCCGCCTGGCAGCAGAGCTGCCGCTTTCGGCGCTGGTGCTGGAAACCGATGCGCCCGACATTCCGCCGCACTGGCTGTACCGCGACGCCGCCGCGCGTGCGGGTGGTGTGCCCCAGGGTCGCAACAGCCCGGCCGAGCTGCCACGCATCGCGGGCGTGATCGCCGGGCTGCGCGGCATGGCGCCAGAGGCATTGGCCGAGGCCAGCTGGCGCAACGCCGGCGCGGCGCTGCCGCGGCTGGGTCGGCGGCTGGCCGTGCAGCGATCCTGACTCCTGGCCTCCCTCTTCTTTGGTGCCGAGGCGTTGGCATGCACAGCGTCGGGCGCTCGCTTTTTGGTAGGTTTTCTGGTGACGGACAGGGGTTTGGCGTTGTATGCTGCAGCGCGGCTGAACATGTCGCGCCCTGGTGTTTGCCCATGCCCTTCACCCGTCCTCGTCGCCCCTTGCAGCGCCTGATTCGTGCGGGCGTGCTGGCGCTGGCCGGCCTGCTGCCATTGGCGGCAGCCAGCGCGCCATCCGAGGCGGCGGCACTCAAGCTGCAAATCGTCGGCGGCCTGGCGGGGTTGACGCAATATCAGGAGTATGAGCAGCCCTTCTGGACCAGGGAGCTGGCGCGCCTGAGCGGTGGGCGCTATGGCGCGGACATCGTGCCGTTTGACCGCGCCGGGGTGCCTGGCGCCGAGATGCTGCGCTTGATGGAGCTGGGCGTCGTGCCTTTCGGCACCATGCTGCTGAGCTTGACGACCATGCAGTACCCGGAGTACGCGGCCATCGATCTTCCCGGTCTGAGCGCCGACATGCCGCAATTGCGCGCCAACGTCACGGCGTTTCGCCCCTGGCTGGAAAACGCCCTGCGCGAGCGCCATGGCGTGCGCACGCTGGCCATCTACGTCTATCCGGCGCAGGTGGTGTTCTGCAAGAGGTCCCTGACGCGGCTGGCGGATCTGAAAGGGCGGCGGGTGCGTGTGTCCTCGGTGGGGCAGGCGGACTTCATTGATGCGCTGGGCGGCGTGCCGGTGCACACTGGTTTTGCGCAGCTCATGCGCAGCCTGGAGTCGGGCGATACCGAGTGCGCCATCACCGGCACCATGTCGGGCCACTCGCTGGGGTTGTATCGGGTCACGCGCTATCTCTACCCGCTGCCCGTGACCTGGGGGCTGGCCATCTTTGGCGCCAATCAGACCGCCTGGGATGCCTTGCCGCCTGATTTGCGCGAGCTGCTCGGGCGCGAGCTGCCCCGGCTGGAGCGTGACATCTGGGCAGCAGCCGAGCGCGATACCGCCGAGGGCGTGGTCTGCAACAGCGGCGCGCCGGCATGCCGCAAGAACGACAAGGGCCAGATGACGGTGGTGCCGCTGTCGCTGCACGATACGCAGCTGCGCCGCGAAATCCTGCAAACCGTGGTGCTGCCGCGCTGGGTGGCGCGCTGTGCGACGGATTGCGCACAGGTCTGGGACCGCACGCTGGCCGCCGAGACCGGCATTCACCTCTCCGCGCCGCGATGAACGCTGCCGCCCCCGCCGCCCTGCGTGTCAAGTTCAGCATCTGGTCCGCGGTGGGGGTGCTGGTGGTGATCATGGCGCTGGCTATCGGTGGCTTGGCGCTGGCGCTGCGCCAGGGCGCGCTGGACGATGGCCGCGCCCAGACCGAGCGCTTTGCCGCGGGCGCGCGGGCGTCCATCAATCGCGCACTGCTGGGCCTTGACGTTCTGCTGTCCAACGTCCACGACCTGCCAGGCTTGCGCAGCGCCGGTGGCGCCGGCATCGATGCCGCGCAGGCCAACCGTTTCATGCAGGTTGCCGTGCGCCAGAACCTGCTGGTGCGTTACGTGGCGCTGCTCGATGGCCAGGGCCGAGTGCTTGCGTCAACCCAGCAGGCAGGCCAGCAATTGACGGTGGATCTGCCCACGGGCTTTGCCGCCCAGGCGCTGGCGCAGATCGTGCCGGCGATGGTCATCAGCGAGCCCCAGGTCAGCTTTGCCAGTGCCGAGCGGGTGGTCTACATGGCGCGGCCCGTGCCCGTCACCGACGGCTCGCGGCTGCTGATGGTGGCCCAGGTGCCGCTGGCGGGGCTGGAACCGGTGCTGATGCAGGGCGCTGACATCCCGGGCCTGGAGGTCACCCTGGAGCACACGGGGGGCATGCTGCTGCTGGGCGTGCCCTTGGCCGAGCGGCTGCCCGCGGGCGCTGCGCCGCTGCGGCAAAGCGATGCTTCGGGCGGGCGCGCGCGCCTTTCGGGGAGCCACGCGCTGGTGGTGGCCCAGCCGACGCTGTACCCGCAGTTGTGGATCACCGCCAGCCTGCCCGAGCAGGCGGCGCTGGCGCGCTGGCGGCGGGACATGCGCGCGGTGCTGGCGGCGGCGCTGCTGTTTGCCGCGCTGCTGGTGGTCACGGGTGTGCTGCTGCAGTCCTACGTGTTGCGGCTGCAGCGGGCACGCCGGCAAGCGGCGCGCTCGCGTGCCATGCTGAACCAGGCTCTGGGCGCGATCGTCAGCGGCTTTCTGCTGCTGGACGCACAGCGCAACGTCGTCCAGTGGAACCGGCGCTTTGTTGAGCTGTTCCCGTGGCTGCAGTCAGCGATGCGCGTGGGCATGCCGTTTCATGCGGTGCTGGACGCCTCGGCCCAGGCATACATGCCGGATGCGCAACCCGAGGCGCATGCCGACTGGGTGCGTGAACGCCTGGCGAGGCAGGAACGCCGGGATGCCGCGACCCATGAGCTGCAGCTGCCCACGGGCCGCCGCATCCAGGTGAGCGAGCGTGCCGCTCCCGAGAGCGGCCTGATGATCAGCTACCACGACGTGACCGAGTTGCGCCAGGCCACGGCCGAGATCGCGCAACTGGCGTTCTTCGATCCGTTGACCAATCTGCCCAATCGGCGCCTGCTGCTGGACCGGCTCACGCAGGCGGTGGCGCAGGCGCGGCGCGAGCGGCAGATGGGCGCGCTGCTGTTCATTGACCTGGACCATTTCAAGCTGCTCAACGACACCCGCGGCCACGAGGTAGGCGATGAACTGCTGCGCCAGGTGGGCGAGCGCCTGCAAGCCGCGGTGCGTGGCTGCGACACCGTGGCGCGGCTGGGCGGGGATGAGTTTGTCGTCATGCTGTCGCAGCTGGCCGCCGAGCCTGGACGCGCGGCCGAGCAGACACGGCGCGTGGGTGACAAGCTGACGGCCAGCCTGGGCGAGCCCTATGAATTGGATGGGCAGGTGCAGCGCAGCAGTTGCAGCGTGGGCGTAGCCCTGTTCGGCCACGACGACGCGGCGGGCCTGGATGCGCAGGAGCTGCTCAAGCGCGCCGACATCGCGATGTACCAGGTCAAGCAGCGTCGCGGCAATGGCCTGTGCTTTTTTGACCCGCAGATGCAGGAGCGCATCAACCAGCGTGCCGCGCTGGAGGCCGACCTGCAGACGGCGCTGGAGCGGGGGCAGTTCGTGCTGCACTATCAGCCCCAGTTTGCACACAACGGCCGCACCGTGGGTGTGGAGGCCTTGCTGCGCTGGCAGCATCCCGAGCGTGGCCTGATCGCGCCCGGTGCCTTCATCGCGGTAGCCGAGGACAGCGGTCTCATCGTCGCCCTGGGGCAGTGGGTGCTGGAGCAGGCGTGCAGCCAGCTGGCTGCCTGGGCACGCGAGCCCGGCCGCGAGGACTGGCAGGTATCCGTCAACGTCAGTGCGCGCCAGTTTCGCCAGGAGGACTTTGTTGCGCAGACCGTCGAGGCGTTGCAGCGCACCGGCGCACCGGTGCAAAAGCTGGTGCTGGAGCTGACCGAGTCGCTGGTGCTCGAAGACATGCAGGGTTCGATCGCGAAGATGCACCAGCTGCGAGCCAAGGGCGTGCGCTTCGCCATCGATGATTTCGGCACCGGGCATTCGTCGCTCGCCTACCTCACGCAACTGCCGCTGCACCAACTCAAGATCGACCAATCCTTCACGCATCAGATCGGTCGGCAGGAAGCGGCCGACGTGATCGTGCAGACCATCATCGCGATGGCGCGCACGCTGGAGCTGGAGGTGATCGCCGAGGGAGTGGAAACCGCGGCGCAGCGGGATTTTCTGGCCGCGCACGGTTGTCTGCTGTTCCAAGGCTATTGGTTCTCTCGCCCCGTGCCGGTGGAGCAGTTGGGCGTGCCCCGCCCGGCGTGAGCGGGCGCCCGGCCTTAGTGTGCGCGACGGGTGCGCAGGCGCCGCACAAGACTCAGGGATAACCCCGTTGCGCGGCTGTTGACACCCATTGTGCAACGCAACAAAATTGAACTCGCAGTATCGTAGGGCAGTCGCTTCAGATTCAGGAGAAACATTTGTGAACAAGATTTATCCCTCCGCGGCCGAGGCCCTCAAGGGCATCGTGCACGACGGCCAGCTGATCGCCGTCGGCGGCTTCGGCCTGTGTGGCATTCCCGAGGCGCTGATCGAGGCGCTGTGCGCTTCCGGCGTGAAAAACCTCACCGCAATTTCCAACAATGCCGGCATCGACGGCGTGGGCTTGGGCAAGCTGCTCAACACGCGCCAGATCAAGAAGATGATCAGCTCCTACGTGGGTGAGAACAAGGAATTCGAGCGCCAGTACCTGGCCAAGGAGCTGGAGCTGGAGTTCACCCCGCAGGGCACGCTGGCCGAGAAGCTGCGCGCGGGTGGCGCCGGCATTCCGGCCTTCTTCACGCGCACCGGCGTGGGCACCATCGTGGCCGAGGGCAAGGAAACGCGCGAGTTCGACGGCCACACCTATCTGATGGAGCGCTCGCTGGTGCCCGGTGTGTCGCTGGTGCATGCCGCCGTGGCCGACACCACCGGCAATCTGCGCTTCAACCTCACCGCGCGCAACTTCAATCCGGCGGTGGCCATGGCGGGCAAGATCTGCGTTGTGGAAGTCGAAAAAATCGTGCAGCCAGGCGAACTCGCGCCCGACGACGTGCATCTGCCGGGCATCTACGTGCACCGCATCGTGCTCAACACCAACCCGAGCAAGCACATCGAGAAACGCACCATCACCGAGAAAGCAGGAGCCTGACATGCCGTGGACCAAGGAACAGATGGCGGCGCGTGCCGCCCAGGAATTGCAGGACGGGTTCTACGTGAATCTGGGGATCGGCATCCCGACGCTGGTGGCCAACTACACCGGTGACAAGGAAGTCTGGCTGCAATCGGAAAACGGACTGCTCGGCATCGGCCCCTTCCCGACGGAAGACCAGGTGGACGCAGACCTGATCAACGCCGGCAAGCAGACCGTGACCACGCTGCCCGGTTCGGCCATCTTCGGCAGCCATGACAGCTTCGCGATGATCCGCGGCGGCAAGATCAACCTCGCCATCCTCGGCGCGATGCAGGTGAGCGAGAAGGGCGATCTGGCCAACTGGATGATCCCGGGCAAGATGGTCAAGGGCATGGGCGGCGCGATGGACCTTGTCGGCGGCGTTCCCAAGGTCATCGTGCTGATGGAGCATGTGGCCAAGAAGAAGGACGGAACGACCGATCTGAAGATCCTGCCGCAGTGCACGCTGCCGCTCACGGGCGTGGGCGTGATCCACGAGATCATCACCGACCTGGGCGTGATGCACGTGACGCCGCAGGGCCTGAAGCTCGTCGAACTGGCGCCGGACGTGAGCTTTGACGAAATCCAGTCCAAGACGGGTGTGAAGCTGCTCAACTGAAGCTGACAGGCACCATGAAAAAACCGGGCCTGGCGCCCGGTTTTTCTATGTACGGTGCTCTGATTATTTGAGCAAGCGGAACTGTCCGTCCTTGACGGTGATGAGTTCACGCCCACGCTGGTCAAACCCGCTGTGGTCTTGGGGCGTCATGTTGTAAACGCCTTGCGTGCCCACGAGTTCCTTGGTCTGCTCCAGCGCATCGCGCAGCGCAGAGCGGAACTCCGGTGTACCAGGCTTGCCCTTTTCTGCGGCCTTGGGAATGGCGTTTTGCAGCAGCAGACCGGCATCAAACACGTTGGCACCAAAAGTGGCTGGCGGCTCGCCGTATTGCTTCTTGTAGGCGTCGATGTAGTTCTGGGCGACCTTCTTGGACGGGTTGCTGTCGGCGATTTCAGGTAGCACCAGCATCAGGCTGGCGGCCATGATGGTGCCTTCAACCTTGGCACCGCCGAGCTTGATGAAGGCGGGCAGCGCCGCACCGTGTGTCTGGTAGATGGGACCCTTGTAGCCGCGGTCGCGCAGCGACACTTCGGGCAGCACGGTGGGGCCGCCGGCAGCGGCGATCAGGACGGCATCCGGCTTGGCACCGATGAGCTTGAGCGTCTGGCCGGTGACCGAGGCGTCGGTGCGCGCGAAGCGCTCGTTGGCGATGATCTTGATGCCGTGCTTTTCCGCCAGAGCCGTGGAGACGCGGTACCAATTTTCGCCATAGGGGTCGTTGAGACCAATGAAGCCAATGGTCTTGACCCCCGATTTGCTCATCTGGTCGAACAGCGCCGCGCCGATGATTTCGTCGTTCTGCGTGGTCTTGAAGACCCATTTTTTCTTGTCGTCCATGGGTTGTACGACAGCGGCGGTGCCCACCGGTGCCAGCATGGGAATGCCGGCTTCGGCGATGAACTGGATCACTCCCATGGCGTTGGGCGAACCGCTGGGCCCGATCAGCGCGTCTATCTTCTGCTCGTCGATCAGCTTGCGCACGTTGGTGACGGTCTGCGTCGGGTCGCTGGCGTCATCCAGGCCGATGTACTGCACCGTGTAGTCGCCGATCTTCTGTGGCAACAAAGCAATGGTGTTGCCCTGCGGGATACCGACGAAGGAGGTGGCTCCGGTGCCGGAATAGATGACGCCAACCTTGATCTGGGCGACGGCGGCGCCGCTGCCCAGCCCCAGGGCGGCGGACAGCGCCACGGCCTGGGCGGCGAGTTTGAGTGTGCGTGGGATGCGCATGCAATGTCTCCTGTCGTGTTGTGGAGGGTTGGGAAATCAAATGGTCAGTGTGCCCACGCTCGCGCCGCCACAGACGTACAAGGTCTGGCCGGTGACGAAGCTGTTGGCGGGATCGGAGAAAAACATCACCGCGCGGGTCACGTCGTCCGGGCGGCCGATGCGGCCGACGGGGATGTTGGCTGCCAGCTTGGCCTCTCGCTCGCTGCCCGAGGGCACGACGTCGTAGAACATCGGTGTCTGGATCGGGCCGGGCGCGACGACGTTCACGGTGATGCCCTTGGGCGCAAGCTCCAGGGCCCAGGTGCGTGCCATGCCTATCATGCCGGCCTTGGTCGCCGAGTAGTTGGTGCGCGTGGCCAGGCCCAGCGCGCCGCGCGAGGACATCAGCACCACGCGCCCGAATGCTTGTTTTTCCATAGCTGGAAGCACGGACTGCATCAGCGTCAGAGCGCTTCCGAGGTGGATTTGCGTCAGACCCTGCAGCTCGTCCACGGTGGCGTCTTGCAGCAGGTGGGGCCAGATCACGCCGGCGTTGTGGATGAAATGCGAAACCTCAAAGCGCTGGACGATTTCCTGCGCGGCTTGCGCGGTGGCGGCGGCATCGAGCAGGTCGACATTGATGGTGGTGAAGTTGGCGTGCGACCACTGCGGCGCGCGGCGTGCCAGGCTGATGACCTTCCAGCCATCCTGCAGCATGCGCTGGCAGATGTCTGCTCCGATGCCGGCTGAGCCGCCGGTGACCAATGCGGTGTAGTGCATGGCAATGTCTCCTTACTGACCCGGCACCAGCGCGATGACGCGCAGCGGGCTGCCGCTGCCATGTTCGATCTTGAGCGGCGCGGCAATGATGAGTGCGCCCGTCGGCGGCAGCTGTTCCAGATTCGCCAGGCACTGAAGTCCGTACTTGCCCGCCCCGTGCATCAGCGTGTGGCAGGGGTAGGGCGGCAGCAGGTGCGCGGCCTGGCCGGCGTCGGTGCCTATGGTTTCCGAGCCAAAGCCGAGCACGTCGCGCTGCTCGACGAGAAAGCGCACCGCCTCCACGCTCGGCCCCGGCGTGTGCTGGCCGCTGGCGTCGTAGTTCTGGTAGGCGCGCGCATCGCGCCGGTGGCTCCAGTGGTGCGACCAGTTGGTGCGCATGAAAACCCAGGCACCGGCCGCAATGCGACCGTGCGCGGCCTCGAAGGTCTCGATGTCGCCGACGGTCATCAGATAGTCGGCATTCTGGGCGGCCTGCGCGCTGCAGTCGATGACGCAGACGGGCGCGATGAAGTGCTTGGCAGGGATGGCATCCACCGCGTTGTTCGGCAGATCGCGCCCGGTGATCCAGTGGATGGGTGCGTCAAAGTGCGTGCCGGTGTGTTCGCTGCAGGAGATGTTGTTCCAGTACCAGGCTGCCCCGCGTTCGTCGTAGCGCGAGACCTGCTCGACGCGAAACGGCGCGCACTGGCCGAGCTCGGGCGGCAGGCCGAGCGTGGGGAAGTCGGTGCTCAGCGTGTGCGAAAGATCGACGATGCGCACTGCACCGCTGGCAAGGCCCAGCGAAAAGCCGGCGAGCAGATCGGAGGAGGTCGTGGGGTTCATCGCTTACATGCCTCCGGCGGCCAGCTCGCGTTCGAGCACCTTGGGGTTGTCGCGCCAGCGCGCCAGCCAGTCCTGTGCGATGTCGCCGGGATAGACGTCTTCGACACCGCTCTGCAAGGCCTTGACGATGGCCGTAGCCACTGCCTTGGGGGCGAGCTTGGGCGGCGGCAGGTTCTGGTTCCACTCGTCGTCGATGGGCCCCGGGAAAACATTGACCACGCGTATGCCCGCGCCACGCATCTCCGCGCGCAGACATTGCGCCAGCGACAGCGCGGCAGCCTTGGAGGCCGAGAAGGTGCCGTCCGGCGGGTGGTTGGCCAGCGCGAAGATGGACAGCAAATTGACCCAGGCGCAGGCATGCAGGCTGCCATCGGCCGCACGGCTTTGCAGCACCGGGCCGAAGGCCTGCGCCAGGCGCAGCAGCCCGAGGTAGTTGACGTCCATCTCCTCGCGCACCACGTCGACACCGCGCCGGTGGGTGATGCCGCCGCTGCGGTGCATCTCGGCAGTATTGATGACGATGTCCACCTTGGCACCAATCAGGCTGGCCGTCTCCTGCACCGAGCGTTCGTCGCGCACGTCCAGCGCCACCACGGTGACCTGTGGCGATTGCGATCGCTCGGCGAAGCCGGGCGGTTGCTTCCACGGCTCGGCAGCGCCCACCCAGACATGCTCGGCGCCGGCTGCGATCAGCGCTCGCACCATGGCCTGGCCGACGGGTGATTTGCCATCGGTCACCAGCACCTTGCGCAGCTTCGGGTCACACGCCATCTCGCGCAGCATGGGGTCGTCGTGCATATGCGGGGATCCTTTTTCGGGCAACGCGATCAGCACCGCCTGCCCTGAGCGGTCCAGTCGCGTGACGACACGCACGCGTGCCGGTGCATGCCCCACTTCACCATGCAGATGCACCATGGCGCTGGGGCCGGCATCCAGGCGCACCATGCCCAGGCGCCAGGGCAGGCGCTCGCGAAAGTACAGGTCATTGCTGTGGGACAGCGTGGTCTCGGCGAGCAGCTCCCCCTGGCCGTCCTGCGCCTGCCAGCGCAGTTCTGGGGATAAACATTGATAGCAGGCTTCGCGCGGTGGATATTGGGTTGCGCCGCATTCGGCGCATACCTGCAGTACGAAGCGACCCTCGGCCGCCCCGGCGGTGATACCCAGCGCCACGCGTCCGCGCTGGCTCGGCGGCAGGTTCATCTGCGGCGTGCGCAGAATGGGGTTCTTGCGCGGCGGGCGTTGCAGGGGCTCGGTCATGCGGCCTCCAGTATCACCGCGCCGGTGCACAGGCACCGGTCGTAAGTCACCATGCCGAAGCCGCCGACCATGCCATAGCGGGCATTTTTCACGGCGCGCTCGCCCGCCTGCGCGGTGAGCTGGCGAATGGTTTCGGTCATGCCGATGAAACCACCGGCCGCGCCTGCCTGGCCGCAGGAGAGTTGCGCGCCGCCGGTGTTCTGAGGAAAGTTGCCCGCATGCGTCAGGTCGTGGCTGCGCACGAAGGCGGGTCCCTCGCCCTTGGCGCAAAACCCCAAGTCTTCAAACTGCATCATCACGATCACCGGGTAGTCGTCGTAGGTCTGCAGCACATCAATGTCCTGCGGCTTGACGGCCGCTTGCGCGTACAGGTCGTCGCGGTCCATCGCCCAGCCGCCACAGACCATCACCGGATCGCTGCTGAAGGCGTTGTGCCGCTCGATCGCGCCGCGCAGCAGCACATGCGGCAGACCCAGGTCACGCGCGCGCTCGGGCGACATCACGAGAAAGGCCTCGGCACCGGCGCAGGGCATGACGCAGTCGAACAGGTGGATCGGGTCGGACACCGGCCGCGCCGCCATGTATTCCTCAAGGCTCAGTGGCTTTTTGAACAATGCATTCGGATTCTTCAGTGCATTGCTGCGTTGCGCCACTGCGATACGGCCGAAGTCTTCGCGCTTCGCGCCATAGGTGCGCATGTAGTGCGCGGTGATGAAGGCGAACATCGAGTTCGGCCCACCCGCGCCATAGGGGTAGCTGGCGTCGCGTGAAAAATGGCTGAACGCGCCCAGCGTGTGGCGGAACGAGTCCACATGGTTGGTGTCTGCGGCCACGCAGGCCACCACCTCGGCGTCCCCCGCCTGCACCGCGCGCGCTGCGCGGCGCAGTGCCATCACGCCCGAGGCGCCGCCGGTGGGGATGTGATCGAGCCAGCGCGGTGACAGGCCCAGGTGCTGGGTGACGCCGACGGCGGTGTCGGGGCCGAGCGAGAAGCTGCTGACCGTGAGGCCGTCGATCTGCTCCTTGGCCAGGCCCGATTGCTGCACCAGTGCGCGCACCGCCTGGCCCAGGAACCAGTGCGCACCGCGCGTCGAATAGCGCTCATAGGGCACGGTGACGGGCACAGTGACGGCCACGCCTTCGTAGCCCTTGCGCTTGAGGAAATGGGCCATGTCAGCGCTTGACCTTGATGCCGGCCGCTTCGCGGTCCCAGGTGGTGGCGGTGGTGCCGCGTTCGCGCAGCTTGAATTTCTGGATCTTGCCGCTTTCGGTGCTGGGCAGCTCGGTCATGAATTCGAGAAAGCGCGGCACGGCAAAGTAGGCCATGCGCGGCTCGCAATAGCGGATCAACTCCACCGGGTCAATCACCTGGCCCTCGCGCGCGACGATGGCGGCCATGACTTCGTCCTCGGCCAGTTCGCTTTGCACCGGAAAGACGGCAGCGAGCGCCACCGCCGGATGGCTGAGCAGTACCTGCTCGACCTCGTAGGAGGAGATGTTCTCGCCGCGGCGGCGGATGGCGTCCTTGAGCCGATCCAGAAATGTGTAGAAGCCGTCTGCGTCACGCACCACGCGGTCACCGGTATGAAACCACAGATTGCGCCAGGCTTCGACGGTCTTTTCCGGCATGCCGAAGTAGCCCGAGGCAAAGGCGAAGGGCTCGGTGGCGCGCAGCAGCAGCTCGCCGGACGTACCGTCGGGCACTTCTTCGTCCCATTCATCGGCCACGCGCGCTTCGAAGCCGGGCACGAGCCGGCCCATGCTGCCGGGCTTTTGCTCCGCATGAAGACCGATGACGAAGTTGCTCTCGGTCGAGCCGTAGCCGTCGAGCAGCGCCATGCCGAAGCGCTGGCTGAAGACATCATGAAAACGCGTGGGAATGGCGGGCGCGAGCGCGATCCGCACCTGGTGCGCTCGATCTTGCGGCGTGGACTCTTTCGACAGCAGGATGGGCACCATGGCGCCCAGCACATAGGTGACCGTGGCCTGGTGACGCACCAGGGCGGCCCAGAAGTCTGATGCCGAAAAACGCGCCTCGGCCACCAGCGTGGAGCCGGTGAGCAGCGCCTGAAAGAAGGCGTTGAGCGCGTTGGTGTGAAACAGTGGCAGTGTGGTGAGCAGCACGTCGCCATCGCGCAGGCCCAGCAGCTCGCTGGAATAGCGGCTCCACCAGTAATACTGCGCATGCGGGCAGCACACGCCCTTGGACAGACCCGTAGTGCCCGAGGTATAGAGGATGGCCAGCGTGTGGCCGGGCGTGATGGCGGCGGGATCGGTCAGCGCATCGCCGAGTGCGGGCATGGGCTGCGCGTTGGCGATGCTTGATCCATCGACGCTCCAGACGGCTTGCAGTGCCAGGCTTTCGCGACCTTCCAGGCCGGCCAGAGCGGGCAGCGTGGCCCCCTCGCCGATGAACAGGCGCGCGCCCGAATTGCTCAGGATGTGGCGCAGGTTGGCACCGCGCGCCGAGGTGTTGATCGGCACGGTGATCGCGCCGATCCAGGCGCAGCCGAGGAACACCTGGAGGAACTCGGGCCGGTTGCCGCACATCAGCGCCACGCGGTCGCCCGCCTGAATGCCGTGTGCCTTGAGCAGCGCGCCCATGCGCTGCGCGACCCCCAACGCATGGACATAGCTCCAGCGCGTCTCGCCGCAGACCAGCAAGGTGCGTTCGGCAAAGCGTGCGCATTGCTGCGCCAGCATGGCGGGCAGGGTGCGCTCGGCAGGGGCAAAACGGGCAATCGCGTCGCTCATGGGAATCTCAGTCTTTCGTCACATGAAGCACTGGATGTTGGGCAGCGCCGCGTCGCAATTGAGCAAATCCACGCGCTTGAGGCGGATGCGCAACTGGCCATCGACCACCACCAGCTCGTGCGTGGCCCAGGCGGCGAGCAACAGCTGGTCGTCCACGCGGGTCTCGACAAAGTGGAACGCGGTGCGCAGCGTGTAGCGCCCGGCCGCGTCGTCGCGCGCGACAACGCGCGGGGCCTGCAGCAGGTGGTGGCAACGCGTGTGCGGCTGCTGCGAGAAGGTGCGTTTGCCGAAGAAGCGCTCGATGCGGATCTTGAGCAGCAGCTTGTCTTCGTACATCAGCGAACCCTGCAGGATGGGATCGGTCTGGCCGTGGGTCAGTGGCATCCAGTAGTAACCGTCGTCGGCGAACAGCGCTTCCCACTCGTGCAGCTGCTGCGTGTCGATCAGATCGGCCTCGCGGTAGACGAAGTCGATCAGTTGGCTGTCGGTGATCTGGCTCATGCTGCGCTCCCTTGGTTTTTTTGCTCCATGCTGACGGTCATGAAATGCGACCAGGCGCGCATCTGGTTGCGCATCTGCAACTCGTTGGTGCCGTTGGTCTCGAAGTGCGCCTCGTTGCGCGGCTCCTTCGGGTCGTACGAGCGGTACAGATTCATCCAGTCGCGGCCGCGGCTCTTGAGCGCCTCCTGCGCGCGCTCGTAGACCTCGGTGTCGTCGTGTGCGACGACCGAGGTGGGCGCGTTGATCAGGCGGTTGTACATCAGCGTGCGCTCCAGCAGCTTGTCGGGTGCGCCCACGAGCCGGAAGGTCCAGGATTCCACCAGGGTCTTGTCGACCGCGATCGGCTTGAACAGCCGCATGGTCTGGATGGGGCCCTTCATCGTCAGGTTGGGGAACAGGATGGTGTTGTGCCTGGCCTCGCCGAGGATGGCATGGGCGCGCTCCTCGCCATAGGCAGCCACCATGGCTTCCGTGTAGCCGGGGATGCCTGAATAGTCCGAGTGGATGGAGCGGCCCACGCCGTCATGGCCGTGGCCATTGGGCCAGACGCGCAGCCCCGATTCATCGAAAAATTCATAGGAACTGACGAAGGGGGTGAATACCTCGACCGCCATGGGTTTGGGCGTTCCGTCGGGTACCTGGCTCCAGGTCGAGGCGGCCGTGCCGGCCGACGATTCATGTACCACCATGGGGTGGGTGGTGTCGGTCTGGTTGTCCACCAGCATCTTCCAGTTGCAACGGTTGATGTAGCGCAGCACGCCGCCAACGACCTCGAGCTTGCCCACGGGCGAGCGATCGACCATGAAGTCGATCGTGGACAGCGACTGGCCGAAGTAGTCCTCGAACGAGATGCCTTCGGGATTCATGCGGCAGAAGACGAAGTCGCGGTACACATGGACCGCCTGCACCGCAGCCATGCCGCCGCTCGCCTCGCAGCAATCGAAGCCGGTGTTGTCGTAGCCCTTCTTGAACGGGACCGAGAGCAGCGAGCCGTCGGTCTTGAAGGTCCAGGCGTGGTAGGGGCAGCGGAAGAACTTGCCGGTGTTGCCGCAGGTCTCGGCCGCCACCTTGACGCCCTTGTGCGGGCAGCGGTTGTAGAGCACGCGGATGCTGTCGTCGGTGTGGCGCACCATCACCACCGGCTCGGTGCCGACGGTGGTGGTGTAGAAATCGCCCTTGTTCGGCACCTGGCTGGCGTGGCCCACGTAGACCCAGGTGTTGGCGAACAGGTGCTCCATCTCGAGATCGAAGATCTCGGGATCGACGTAGGTGTCTTTGTGCACCTCCGCCTCGCGCACCAGTGCGCGGATCGCGGCGGGGTTGTCGGTGTATCGGCCCATGTGAATCTCCTTGCAGCGGGGTCTACAAATCCAGCACGAGGCGCGGCGATTTGGCGCGCGAGATGCAAATCTGAATGAGTTTGCCTGAGGCGCGTTCTTCGTCGCTCAGGACGTAATCGCGGTGGTCCGGAATGCCTTCGAGCACCGTGGCCTGACAGACGCCGCATTCGCCGCGGCGGCAATCGAACATGGGATCAAGACCAGCCTCTTCCATCACCTCGAGAATGGTCTTGTTGGCCGGTACCTGCAACACCTTGCCGGACTGGCGCAGCTCGACTTCGAACGGCTGGTCGCCCGACAGCGTCCCGGCTTCGACGAACAGTTCGACATGGACATGGTCCTTGGGCCAGCCCTGTTGCGTGGCCAGAGCGATCGCCGCGTCGAGCATGCCCTTGGGGCCGCAGACGTACAGATGCTGGCTGGGCTTGAGGGTCTTCAGCAGCACCGCCAGATCGAGCCGCGTCGCCGCATCGTCGTCGGCATGCAGATGCAGTGCGTCGCCGCACAGCGCCTGCAACTCGTCCACCATCGCCAGTTGGTCGCGGCTGCGGCTGCTGTAGTGCAGGGCAAAGGGACGCCCGGCCGCCTTGAGTGCTGCCGCGTGGCTGGCCAGCGGTGTGACGCCAATGCCGCCGGCGATCAGTACCGTCGGTGCCTCACCCGCAGTGGCTGCATGCAGCGGGAACTCGTTGCGCGGCTCGTTGGTGGCGATGGTGTCGCCGACCTTGAGCTGGTGCATGAAGGCCGAGCCGCCGCGGCTGGCTTCCTCGCGCCGCACCGCGATCCACCAGGCGGTGGGGGCTGGGTCGGTCGCCTCGGCGGCCGTGAGCTGCACGATGGAGTAGCAGCGCCGATCGGCAACGCCAGGCAGCATGAATTGCAGATGTGTGCCCGAAGCCAGCGGCGCGAGGGTGCCGCCTTGCGGCGCCACCAGGCGGATGCGGCGAATCAGCGGCGTTTCCGCGCGGATTTCAGAAACCTGGAGCAAGGGACCGGACATGGGGACCTTTGTGGGAAGTGGCGCCTGCCCGCCGCTGCGCAATGGGCGCGACAACGGGAAGGTTGATAAATGCGGACTGTAGAAATGAATGCTTTAAATGTCAATAAAAAACATGAAAAATCATACAAAATTACGGGAAAACCCCTAGCTTTCATGGGTGAAATTTCAGCGCTGCGCGCTATGCTTGAACAGTGACCAAAGCCGCCGCAAACCCCTCTCTGCCCAGCCGTGGCGAAGGCCCGGCTGCGCGGTCCGGAGCTGTGCCCGCCGCGGATGCCGGGACGACGCGCTTCGTGGACGAGTACCTGGCCTTCCTGCTGGCGCAGGCCAGCCATCGCGTTTCGGGTGTTTTTCATCATGCGGTGGAAGGCGCCGGCCTGTCCGTGACCGAGTGGCGCGTGCTGGCCAGCCTGTCCGGCAGCGCGGGCGAGACCATTGGCGCCCTGAGCGAGCTCACGCTGACCAAGCAGCCGACGCTGAGCAAGATCGTGCAGCGCATGGAGCGCCAGGGGCTGGTCGCCAGAAGCGATACCGCCGTTGACCGGCGCCAGACGCTGGTGACGCTGACCGCCAAAGGCAAAGAGGTAGCCAAAGGCCACACCCGGCTGGCGCTCGAACACCAGTCCCGAGTGGTCAAGCCGCTGGGCGCGCGCGATGCCGCGCGGCTGATCGCCCTGTTGCGCAAATTGGTGCAATTGCCGCACTGAGAGGTTGAGAGCTTTTCACTCATGCCCGCCTTGCACCCCAAAACACCCCGGCTCCGCGTTGCAAATACTCGCCATAGCCCGAGCTATGGCTGCGTTTTGCGCCTCGATCCGGTGCGTTTTGGTGCGCCTTTCGGGCACGGACAAAAAACTCTCAACCTCTGAGCCACGCTGGTGCGCTGCTGAAATAGTTGCTTGCGCGCGTCGCATCGCGGGCTGGGGAGCGAGGCTGCGTGGACAATCGCGGCATGCCTTTGACACCTGATTTCATCGCTCCCTCGCACCACCGTGATGCGGCCGAGGCGCTGGCGCAGATCCAGCGCATCTACACCCAGCAGACGTCACACCTGCGCAACGCGATGCAGCGCTTTGTCGCGGGCGAGACGCCCGAGGCGCCGGTGCGCGCCTTCTATCCCTTCGTGCGCCTGCACACCAGCACCGTGGCACGCGCATCCTCCGGCCTGGCCTACGGCTTTGTGCAAGGGCCGGGGCGCTACGAAACCACGCTCACCCGCCCCGACCTGTTCGCCCACTATTACCGGGAGCAGCTCGAACTGCTGACGCACAACCACGCAGTGGCGCTGGAGGTGGGCACCAGCACGCAGCCGATTCCGGTCTACTTTGCGCTCGACGCTGACGACCCGCTGGAAGGCACGCTCGATCATCAGCAGCGCCTGCTGCTGCGCGACCTGTTTGACCTGCCGGATCTCACCGCGATGGACGACGGCATCGCCAACGGCACCTGGCAGCCGCGCGCCGGCGAGGCGCATCCGCTGTCGCTCTTCACGGCGCCGCGCGTGGATTATTCGTTGCAGCGCCTGCGCCATTACACCGGTACGCGGGCCGAGCATTTCCAGAACTTCGTGCTGTTCACCAACTACCAGTTCTACATCGACGAGTTCGTGCGCCTGGGCCATGCGGCGATGCAGGATGCTGCCAGCCCCTACAGCGCTTTTGTCGAGCCCGGCAATGTGCTCACGCGCCGCACGGGCCTGGCGGCTGAGCCGGGCGATGCGCTCGGGGTCGCGCCGCCGCGCCTGCCGCAGATGCCGGCCTACCACTTGGTGCGCCAGGGGCACGGCGGCATCACCATGGTGAACATCGGCGTCGGCCCGGCCAATGCCAAGACCATCACCGACCACATCGCCGTGCTGCGCCCGCACGCCTGGCTGATGCTGGGGCACTGCGCGGGCTTGCGCAACAGCCAGCAGCTGGGCGACTATGTGCTGGCGCACGCCTACGTGCGCGAAGACCATGTGCTCGATGAGGAGTTGCCGATCTGGGTACCGATCCCGGCGCTGGCCGAAATCCAGGTGGCGTTGCAGCAAGCCGTGGCCGACGTGGCGCAGATGCCCGAAGACCAGCTCAAGCGCATCATGCGCACCGGCACCGTGGCCAGCACCGACAACCGCAACTGGGAGCTGCTGCCGGACAACACGCCGCAGCGGCGCTTCAGCCAGAGCCGCGCGGTGGCGCTGGACATGGAGAGCGCGACCATCGCCGCCAACGGCTTTCGCTTTCGCGTGCCCTATGGCACGCTCTTGTGCGTTTCCGACAAACCGCTGCACGGCGAGATCAAGCTGCCCGGCATGGCCAACCACTTCTACCGCGAGCGCGTCGATCAGCACCTGCGCATCGGCATGCGCGCCATCGAGCTGCTGCAGGCCGGCGGCGTGGGGCGGCTGCACAGCAGGAAGCTGCGCAGCTTTGCCGAGGTGGCGTTTCAGTAAGCCATGGCTGCACTGCTTCAGGTCACCGGCCTGCGCAAGCGCTATGGCGGGGCGCTCGCCGTCGATGGCGTGTCGCTGGCCATCGCGCCGGGCGAATGCCTGGGCGTGATCGGCCCCAACGGCGCGGGCAAGACCACCACCATCCGCCTGTGCCTGGGCTTGACCGCGCCCGACGGCGGCGAGATTCGCTACTTCGTGCAAGAGGGCGCGGAGGCGGTCGGCTCGGCCCTCGCCATGCCGCGCGATGCGCTGGCGATCAAGGCGCGCCTGGGCGTGGTGTCGCAGTTCGATTCTCTCGACCCCGATTTCACCTGCGCGGAGAACCTCTTCGTTTTTGGTCGCTACTTTGGCTTGCAGCGCGCCGAGCTGGCCGAGCGGGTGCCCCAACTGCTGGAATTTGCGGCGCTGGCGCACAAGGCCGACGCACGGCCGGGCGAGCTCTCGGGCGGCATGCGCCGGCGCCTGTCGCTGGCGCGTGCGCTCATCAACAACCCCGATCTGCTGTTGCTGGACGAGCCCACCACCGGCCTGGACCCGCAGGCGCGCCACCTGATGTGGGAGCGCCTGCAACTTCTGCTGGCGCAGGGCAAGTCCATCTTGCTGACCACACACTTCATGGACGAAGCCGAGCGCCTGTGCCAGCGCCTGCTGGTGATGGACCACGGCCGCAAGATCGCCGAAGGGTCGCCGCGCGCGCTGATTGCCGAACACCTGGAGCCAGAGGTGGTCGAGGTCTATGGCAATGGCGCGCTGCCGTTGGCCCAGTCGGATCTGACCGCGCACGCCGAGCGCGTGGAGACCAGCGGCGAGACGGTGTTCTTCTACACCCGCCAGGCGCGCGCGCTCTTGCAGGCGCTTCAGGCGCACCCGCAGCTGCGCACGCTGCACCGCCCGGCGAATCTGGAAGACCTGTTCCTGAAGCTCACCGGGCGCCAGATCAGGGACGATGGCTGACATGTACCGGCGCATTGCAATTCACTCCTTCCCCCTCTGGGGGAAGGCCGGGATGGGGGCTTGCACTCCACTGCAACAGCCAGCCTTGTTGGGCACCGCTGGCCCCCACCCCTCCCTCCCCCAGAGGGGGAGGGGGCAAATCCGCGAAAGGCTGGCATGAGCGCTCCCTCCCTCTGGGCGCCGCCGCGCCTCTCCGTGCGCTGGTGGCCGGTGTTCCTGCGCAACTGGCTGGTCTGGCGCAAGCTCGCCATCCCCAGCCTGCTGGCCAACATCGTCGAGCCGCTGATCTGGCTCGTGGCCTTCGGCTACGGCCTGGGCAGCATGATCGGGCAGGTACCCACGCTGGGGCAGAACGTGCCCTACATCCTGTTCCTCGCCAGCGGCTCGGTCTGCATGAGCGCGATGAACGCCGCGAGCTTCGAGGCGCTGTACTCGGCCTTCTCGCGCATGCACGTGCAGAAAACCTGGGACGGCATCCTCAACACCCCCGTGCAGCTCGACGACGTGGTGCTGGCCGAGATGCTCTGGGCCGGTTTCAAGGCGCTGTTTTCCGTCACCATCATCCTGGGCGTGATCTGGCTGCTTGACATCAGCCGTGCACCGCTGATGTGGTTGGCTGTGCCCATCCTGCTCGCGTCGGGCATCACCTTTGCCGCGATGGCGCTGGTGTTCAACGCCAAGGCGCCGGGCTACGATTTCTTCAACTACTACTTCACGCTGGTGCTCTCGCCCATGATGTTTCTCTCGGGCGTGTTCTTCCCGCGCGAGCAACTGCCCGAGGCCGCACGCGTGGTGACCGACTGGCTGCCGCTCACGGCCGCGGTGGAGCTGGCGCGCCCGCTGTTCCTCGGCCAGTGGCCGGCGCAGCCCTGGCGTTGGTCTGCGCTGCTGGCTGCGTTTGCCGTCGTCGGGCTGTGGGTAGCGCTGGCGCTCACGCGTCAGCGTTTCAGGCGCTGATTCATAATTTGATAGCTTGCAGCGCTTGATACAAAAGCGCTGTAGCCATTTTTTGCTTGAATTTTTGGGTGTGATCCAAGCCGCAGGCAAGAAGGCCGGAACCTGGCGCGTACAGGCGCGCGGCTACCATCCACGCTTTCCCCATCGAACACTCTTGTGGAGCAGACCATGAACATCAACACCGTCGGCATCATCGGCGCCGGCACCATGGGCAACGGCATCGCGCAGGCCTGCGCCGTCTCGGGCATCCAGGTCGTGATGATCGACATCGCCCAGGCCGCTGTGGACAAGGGCCTGGCGACCGTCGCCAAGAGCCTGGACCGCCTGATCGCCAAGGAAAAGATCACCGAGGCCGACAAGGCCGCGGCGCTGGTGCGCATCAAGGGCTCGACCAGCTACGACGACTTGAAGGGCGCTGAGCTCGTGATCGAGGCCGCGACCGAGAACCACGAGCTCAAGAACAAGATCCTCAAGCAGCTCGACGCGTTGCTCGCGCCCGAGGTCCTGATCGCCACCAACACCTCGTCGATCTCGATCACGCAACTGGCCGCCGTCACCCAGCGCCCCGAACGCTTCGTCGGCATGCACTTCTTCAACCCGGTGCCCATGATGGCGCTGGTGGAGATCATCCGCGGCTTGCAGACCAGCGATGCGACGCACGACGCCGTCAAGGACCTGGCGCTGCGCCTGGGCAAGAGCCCGATCACGGTGAAGAACGCACCGGGCTTCGTCGTCAACCGCATCCTGGTGCCGATGATCAACGAAGCCTTCTTCGTGCTGGCCGAGGGCCTGGCCACGCCCGAGGACATCGACGCCGGCATGCGCCTGGGCTGCAACCACCCGATCGGCCCGCTGGCGCTGGCCGACATGGTGGGCCTGGACGTCTGTCTGGCGGTGATGGAGGTGTACCTGGAGCAGTTTGGCGACAGCAAATATCGCCCCTGCCCGCTGCTGCGCGAATACGTCGCCGCCGGCCACCTGGGGCGCAAGACGGGGCGGGGTGTCTACACCTATTGACTCACCTGCGCCGCTGGACGCGGCGCGCTTTTTCGTGCGCGAGCACGAGCGGCTGGAGGCGCAGTTGCAAGCGCACCTGCTGGCGGTGATCGGCGGCGAGTTTGCAGAGGCGGCAGCCCGGTTGGCAGATTGGCGCACTGCGCTGTCTGCCCATATCGCGGTCGAAGAACGCGAACTGCTGCCGCATCTGCCCCTGGAGGCGCGCTGGGCTGCCAGGGTCTATCTGCAGGAACATGAGCGCATCGCGCTGCTGGCGGACGAATACGCCACGCGCCTGGCGCAGGTGCTGGCCGATCCGCCGGCGGACGAGCTTACGCGTCGCCGCGCCGCGCTCTGGCTCATCGACGCCGCGCATGCGCTGCGCCATGTGCTCGACCACCACCACCAGCGCGAACACCAGGCGCTGGCGCTGGAGCTGCCGCAGGCCTTGCAGGCGCGGGTGTGGGGCGCTGTGATCAGGCCCGCGCCGTGATGCTGCTTTGAGGCCGCCTCATCCCCCGGGCGCCGGCGCCCGGCAGCGGGCGGCGTTCGCATACAGTTGCAGCATGGATGATGCAATGCGTGCGGTGCCGCTGGCGGGGGCCAGCAATTTTCGTGACCTGGGCGGCTATGCGGCCGGCAACGGCATGCGGGTGCGCTGGCGCCGGCTGTTCCGCTCGGACCAGCTGTCGGCCCTGACGCCGGCGGACACGCACGCATTGGCCAGCCTGGGCTTGGCCCGCACGGTGGATTTTCGCGGCCAGGAAGAGCGCGCCGCGCAGCCTTACTCTCTGCCACGAGTGCGCCAGCTTCCCCTGCCGATTGAACCCACGGTGGTACGCCGCTACCGCGAGCTGGCGGCGCGCGGCGAGCGCTTCGGTGTGGCGCTGGCCGAGCAGCTCATGCGTGAAACCTACCAAGGCTTTGTCACCGATGACGCGCCGCAGTTTGCGCAGTTTTTCGAGCAGCTGCTGGCCGACGACGCGCCGCTGGTGTTTCACTGCACCGCGGGCAAGGATCGCACCGGATTCGCGGCCGCCTTGCTGCTGCTGGCCCTGGGCGTGGGGCGCGAGCAGGTGATGCAGGACTATCTGCTGACCAACCGCCTCTACCGCCGCCCGCCGCCGCCCGCGCAGGACGAGACCACGCGCGCGGTGCACGACGTGATCTGGGGCGTGCGCGCCGAATACCTGCAATCCGCGCTCGCCGCGCTGGACCAGGGCCCGGGCGGGCTGCAAGGCTATTTGCAGGGCCGCCTGGGTTTGAGCGCTGCCGCACGTGCGCGGCTCGCGGCGCTGTACCTGGAGGCGCCGCCGCGCTAAGCTGGCGCCTTCATTCACCGCGAGGAGCGAACATGAGCGATTCTTCCCCCTTCGGCTTCGGGCGCTTCGTCCCGGGTTTTGACTTTTTGCAAAAGCTCACCGAAGGTGCGGCTGCCGGCATGCCTGCCATGCCGCCCATGGCCAATTGGGTGGCACCGACGATGAGCGTGGAGGAAATCGACCAGCGCATTCGTGAACTCAAGACGGTGCAGTTCTGGCTTGAACAAAATGCCCGCGCGCTGGCCGCCACTATCCAGGCGCTGGAGGTGCAGCGCATGACCCTGGCCACGCTGCAGGGCATGAACGTGGCGATGAAGGACCTTGCTGGCGGGGCCTTCAAGGCGACCGGCGCCGCAGCCCCTGCGGCCGCGCCCGAGGCCAAGGCTGCCGCACCTGCAGCGGCGCCAGCAGCCCCGGCGCCAGCGCCAGAGGCCGCCCCACCGAAAGAGGCCGCTGCCGCGCCCACGGTCGACCCGCTGCAATGGTGGGGCGCGCTCACGCAGCAGTTCCAGCAGATCGCCGCCAAGGCCATGACCGATGCCAGCGCGCAACAGGCCGCCTTGCAGGCCACGCGCGAGATGACCACCGGCGCGCTCAAGGCGGCGGAAGAGATGGCGTCGTCGCTGGTGCCCAAGGCAGCGGCTGCAGCGGCGAAAAAGCCGCAGGGCGCGCAGGGCAAGACGGCGGCAAAGAAAGCGCCGGCGCGCAAGGCCAAGTCTGCCCGATGATTCCTGCATTGATAGCTGCAGACGCTTGATGGACAAGCGTCAGGCCATGATTTGATTTATTTTCTGCACTGTGTCCGGCAGCCAGATCATCGTTCTCGTCACGCCGGTCTTCCTCGCGCTGATGGCGCTGGAATGGGCGGTGGGTCGGGCGCGCGGGCGCGTGGTGTTTCGCCTGGCCGATGCGGTCAGCAGCGTCAGTCTCGGGATGCTGAGCCAGACCAGCGCGGTGTTCACCGTGCTGCTGCGTGTAGGGCTGTACACGCTGGCGTGGCAGCAGCTGGCGCTATGGCGCAACGATGCATTCTGGCTGAGCGCACCGGGCTGGCTGCTGGCGCTGCTGTTCTACGACTTCTGCTATTACTGGCTGCATCGCATGGGGCACGAGGTGGCGGTGCTCTGGGCGGCGCACGCAGTGCACCACCAGAGTCAGGACTACAACCTTTCCACCGCCTTGCGCCAGACCAGCTCGGGCGCGCTGCTGGGCTGGCTGTTCTACCTGCCGATGGCGCTGGTGGGCGTGCCGCCGCTGGTGTTCGTGGTCGTCGGCCTCATCGATCTGCTCTACCAGTTCTGGGTGCATACCGAGCAGGTCGGGCGTCTGGGCTGGTTTGACCGCTGGTTCTGCAGCCCGAGCAACCACCGCGCGCACCATGCCGTCAACGATCGCTATCTCGACAAGAACTACGGTGGCATTCTTATCGTCTGGGACAGGCTCTTCGGTACCTTTGTCGAGGAAGACGATCGCGAACCCTGCGTCTACGGCACGCGCGGGCTGCTCGCCAGCTGGGACCCGCTGTGGGCCAATGTGCAGGTGTATGCCACTCTGGCGCGCGACAGCTGGCATGCGCGGCGCTGGCGCGACAAGCTGCTGGTGTGGCTCAAACCGCCGGGCTGGCGGCCGGCGGATGTGGCGGCGCGCTTCCCCAAACCGGCATTCGAGCTGGCGCAGATGACGCTTTTCAATCCTGCGATGACGCGCGCCCAGCGGTGGTTTGCGGGTGCGCAGTTCGTGCTGCTGCTGGCGGGTGTCAGCGTCTTTCTCTGGCATGCCGACAGTGCGCCGCTGGCCGACAACCTGCTGTGGTTTGCCGTGCTGCTCGTGTGCCAATGGGCGCTGGGAGCGGCGATGCAGGGGCGGCTGACCATGCTGGAGGCCTTGATGATCGAGGCGGGTGCGCTGGCGACGGCAAGCGCGGCGCTTGGTCTTGCCGAGTGGCATTACATCGCCAAGCCGGCGGCCATGATTTTTGCTATGGCTGCAGTAGCTGTTCGCACTTATCCATCAAGGGCTGAAGGCAATTTTCGTTCACATTCATCTGGATGGCTACTGCTGGCGCTGCTCGGTTCGCTCGCGGGAGATCTGTTCCTGATGGTGGCCGGGTTTTTCATCCCCGGGCTGGTGAGCTTTTTGCTGGCCCACCTGTGCTACATCGTGCTGTTTCGCCGCGATGCGCCGTGGTTCGCGCACCGCGGCGCGCTGCTGGCGACACTCACCCTGGCCGGCGGGATGTATGCATTCCTCTGGCAGGGCGGACTGCCGCCGGAGCTGCGTGCGCCAGTGGCTGCCTATGTGCTGGTGATTGCGCTGATGGCGGCCCAGGCCTGGGCGCGCTGGCAGGTGCTGCGCGACCGGCCGACGCTCTGGGTCGCGCTGGGTGCCTGCTGCTTCATGCTCAGCGATTCGCTGCTGGCGATCAACCGCTTCGTGCAGCCGCTGCCCTGGTCGCAGGTGTGGGTGCTGTCCAGCTACTACGCGGCGCAGGTGCTGATCGTCGTCGGTGTGCTGCGCGCGACGGCTGTCAGCGGGCCCGTTGTGGCGCCGGCAGCTGCAGCGTAGGCGGCTGGCGTGCGCAGCGCGCGGCCAGCCGCGCTCCAGTCACCTTCTCCAGGCGATCGGGAAGCGGTCGTCGTCGTGCGCCGCCTCGCCCGGCTGGACGCTCACGTCCGCCTGCGTCACCGTGGGGTCCGATCCGGGATGGGGATACCAGATCGCATCGTCGCCCAGCCAGCGGGTGGAGATGGCGGCCCGCCGATGCTTTGACGAGCTATTGCCACGGGCGCCATGCAAAGTCCACGCAGAAAACAATACGCCATCCCCGGCCTTCATGTCCCAGCCGACGATGTCGTAGGCGCTTCGGTCTGCTTCTATGGCTGGAACCGGCTCGCCCTCGATGCCTTTGAGCTGCCAGCTGCTGGGGTGGTTGTCGCGTTTGCCGAATTGTTCCGGCATGTAGTAGTGGTTGTCCAAGTGCGAACCACGTACAAATTCCAGTGCGCTTTGTTCCACGGTCGAATCGGTCAGGGCCACCCAGATCGAACAAATCTGCCGGCCCTTGAATGGCCAGTACGGCACATCCTGATGCCACGGTGTCGGCGCGGTGGTGTCTGGCTCCTTGACCAGCATGTGATCAAAGTAAAAGCGGGCCACCGAACTTTGCATCGCCTGTCCGGCAATGGCGGCAATCCCGGATTCGAAGACGAAATTTTTGATTTCCGCGTTTTCCCGCCACAGATATCGGTCGGTGAACAATCGGTTCTTGCTGGCGTTCGGGTTGGCATCATTGACCCAGCGGCTGGGTGCTGCCAACTGCGCATCGACGACGCCGGTCATCCTGGCGATCCATTCCGGCGTCAATATGTTTCTGACGCATATCACCCCATCGCGTTCATAGGCGGCGATTTCGTCCTTTGTCAGTACTCTTTCCATGTCAATCTCCTTGTCGTGAGACGGGAAGCCAGGCGCAGCCACGCTTCATTCGACAAATTTCCATTTGCCATCCTTGACTTCAACCAGAACCTGGCTGCGTCCGTCCGCGCCGTTGTGGTTGGTGTGCGACATCGTGTATACGCCTTCTGCCAAGACCAGATTCTTGATGTCGTTTTCCAGTGCATCGCGCAATGCCAGGCGGAATTCAGGCGTGCCCGGAGCGGCTGATTTCATCGCCACGGGGATGATGTGGTTGAGCAGCAGGTGTGCGTCCCAGGCGGTACCACCAAACAGCGAGAGCGCGCCGATCCCGTATTTGGCTTTCACTTTCTCGACATAGTTCACTGCAACTGGCTTGACGATATTGTTGTCCGGCAATTGCTCTGCAACCAGGATCGGAGAGACCGACATGAATGTGCCTTCTATCGATTTCCCGCCCACGCGAAGATAATCGTTGTTGGCGACGGCCTGGGTTTGGTATTGGGTGCCGGTGTAGCCGATTTTCTTCAGTTCCAGTTGCGGCATTGCCGCTGGCGTACCGGATGCTGCAATAAAGACTGCATCCGGCTTTTTGCTCATGATTTTCAATGCCTGCGAGACGAACGAAGTGTCGTTGCTGGCGAAACGTTCAATGCTGACGATATCGATTCCAACGGTTGGCGCGAGTTTGTTGGCTTCTTCGATGAATACCTGGCCATACCCGTCCTTGGCTGCAACGATGGTGAGCGTTTTCTCCCCGCGCTTTTTCATCCGGTTGAATATGACATTCAACTGGATTTCTTCCGAAGGCGGCAATTTGTAGGCCCATTTTTTGGGCCCTTCCTGGGGATTGATGACGGCACCGCCGCCCGAGAGCGTGATCATGGGCGTCTTGGTTTCACCGGCCACTTCCAGCACGGCAAGTGCCGTCGCGGTAATCGATGGGCCAATCAGGATGTCGACATTGTTCTTGGTCACGAGCTTGCGCGCGGCCAGTGTCGCTGCAGTCGGGTCGGAGGCATCGTCCAATACGGTGACGTTGACCTTTTGATTGCCAATCGTCTGAGGCCACATTTCAACGGTCTGTTGCGCTGGTATCCCAAGTGAAGCCGCGGGGCCTGTCAAGGACAGGATCACCCCGACATTGATATCGGCGTGCGAGATTCCGAATGCAAGAGTGGCAATGCATCCAAGGGCTATTTTTTTGAGTTTGATCATCAATGGTCTCCAATTTAAAAAACGTTACGAATTCATTCAATGCAAATGCCTGTTTCAAACCAATGCACTGGTTGGAATTCCCGATGTGTCATGTTGCTCAGCAAAGTCAATGATGATCAGACGCAACACCCACGCCGTCAAGTACGGCGATGAGCCCATGTCCTTCATGGGGTGACTCGGGGTTTTACTTCACATAGCGCCATGCGCCGTTCTTCACCTGAATGGCGACGACCGCACGTTTGTCGTAGCCGACATGGTCCTCGGGTGTCATGTTGATGATGCCCTGCGTGGTGACGAGCTCGCGCACCTGCTCGAGCGCATCACGCAACGCGGCGCGAAACTCCGCGGTGCCTGGTTTGGCCTTGGCCAGTGCTGCAGGCAGGGCTTTGCGCAGCAGCAGGTTGGTGTCTATGGTATTGGCTGCGAAGATGTTCATCGAGCCTTTGCCGTAGGCGTTCTCGTACGCCTGGATTTCGCCCAGCGCAATCGGGCGCGTGGGGTTGGAGGGATCCAGCTGGTCCGCCACCACCACGCCACCGGCGGCAAACACGGCACCTTCCGCATCCTTGCCGGCGACCTTGAGGAAATCGTTGTTGGCGATGCCGTAGGTCTGGTAAATGGGACCTTTGTAGCCGCGCTCGACCAGGGTTTTTTGCGGCAGTGCGGCGGGGGTGCCGGCGCCGGCGATCATGATCGCGTCCGGCTTGGCCGAGAGCAGCTTGACGGCCTGACCGATCACGCTGGTGTCGTTGCGCGCATAGCGCTCGACGGCCACGATCTTGATGCCCGCTGGCTCCGCGGCGGCCTTGATTTCATTGAGCCAGGATTCGCCATAGGGGTCCGAGAAGCCGATGAAACCCAGCGTCTTGACCTTGTTGGCCAGCATGTTGTCGACCGTGACGGCAGCCACCAGGCTTTCGTTGGAAATGGCTTTGAAGACCCAGCGCCGGTTGGCGTCTTGCGGCAGCACGATGCGTGCGCTGGCCGCCAGGCTCAGCAGAGGCAGCTTGCGTTCGCCAGCCGCGTCCACCATGGCCAGTGTCGCAGGCGTGATGCTGGAGCCGATGATCACGTCCGCCCGGTTGTCGTCGGAGAGTTTTTGCAGGTTGCGCAGTGCAGTGGATGGGTCAGAGGCATCGTCGAGCACCACGTAATTGATCTTCTCGCCGTTGATGTCCCTGGGAAACAGTTTGACCGCGTTGTGGCTGGGGATGCCGAGGGACGCGCCGGGCCCGGTCAGGGAGAGCGTCACGCCGACATTGATGTCGGCCCGTGCAGACATCACCGCGCCGGTCAGAAGCAGTGCCGCAACCTGTGCGATCAGGGGAAATTTCATGAAGCTTGTCTCCGGTGTCAGGGTTCGGTGGTGATCAAGAGGAAGCGCTGGCGCCTTCGGTTGCGCCCGCCCGTTCCGCTGCGACGGCGTCCGCGAGCATCTGGCGGAACCGGATCAGCGCGGCATCGAAGTGCAAGGGCAGCATGTGTTCTTCTGCCCCAGGCGCAAGGTTTTTGTACTGCGCGGTAATCATGCGGCAGTCTTCGTTGAACGCCTCCAGCAGCGTGCGATACATCGAGTTCTTCATCGTCGAATCGCCTTCGCCGTGGCGATGCGACTGCTGGAAAAAGTAGTGTGTCGAGGTTTCTGTCTCGGGCGTCAGCGTCTGGCAGCTGTGCAGTTGAACCGCATGGCTGAGATCGTCCGGTGCATCGGTGACGGGCCGCCCGCCGGATTGCATCAACAGCGTTCCTGGGAAAAGAAAATCGTAGATGAACCAGCGATCCAGGTGGGAGTCGAACCTGCGAAAGCGCTGGTAGTACGGTGGTGCCGGCACATCGTGCACATGGCGCGTGACCTTGATGCCGCGCTGGCCGTCGGCATCGATGGTTTCGATCTTGGGTCTGGCCTGGGCAATTGCGGTGGAGCCTCCCAGCGTCTTTTCGTGCACGTAGCTCAGGTGCGAAAAGTCCAGCAGGTTGTCGCAGATCAGCAGGTAAGGCGTGTCGTAGTGCATATAGCCCGGCACGTTGACCCAGTCCGGGTGATCGCATGAGAAATTGTCCGGCAGCTTTTTCTCATCGGCCAAGGCCGGGTCTCCCATCCAGACGAAAACCCAGTTGTTCTTGCAGACGACCGGGTAGGACTTGACCTGCGCCTTGGGCGGAATGCGCTCCATGCCGGGCAAATCGATGCATTGACCAGCGGTATTGAACTTCATCCCGTGGTAGCCGCAGCGCACGGCGTCGCCTTCGCGCCGCCCGATGGACAGCGGTGCATGGCGATGGCAGCAACGGTCTTCGAGTGCGGCGAATTTCCCGTCCGCCGTGCGGTAGACGAGGATGGGCTCGCCAAGCACTTTGCGGGAGAACAGCGTGCCTTCGGTGGCCGCCGGGATCTCATGGTCCCAGGCGATGACGTACCAGCAATTGCGAAGCCACATGGCGATCTCCTGATGAATAGGCACATGGAATGTATGGATTCTTCATGAATGCAGCAATATCATTGTTCTCATATGCACAATGAATGAAATTCATATGGATGCTTTCGATCTGAATCTGCTGCGCGTGCTGGAGGCCATGCTTTCCGAACGCAGCGTGACGCGTGCGGCGCGCAGTCTGGACATGACGCAAAGCGCAGCGAGCCACGCACTCAATCGCTTGCGTGAATTTTTTGATGACCCGTTGTTCGTCAAGTCGGGTAATGCGATGGTGCCGACCCCAAAGGCCGAATCGCTGCAGCCCGCCGTGTTCGATGTCATGTCCACGGTGCGCCAACGCATCCGGATGCAGGCCGTGTTTCAGCCCCAGTCCGCGCAGCGCGAGTTTGTGCTGTGCATCACCGACATGGGGGAACTGGTCTTTCTGCCTACCTTGCTCAGGCGCTTGCGCCTGGAGGCGCCACAGTGCTCGTTACGAACCCTGCAGGTGCCTGCAGAAC
Source organism: Comamonas sp. SCN 65-56 (assembly GCF_001724135.1). Taxonomy (GTDB): domain Bacteria; phylum Pseudomonadota; class Gammaproteobacteria; order Burkholderiales; family Burkholderiaceae_C; genus Comamonas_C. Next base: position 120,837 of record NZ_MEDS01000004.1, read on the forward strand.
AGATCGAGCAACTGCTGGCCAGCGGCAGCGCCGACCTGGCCATAGGCTCCTACCGGACAGCGCCGGATGGCTTGTACAAGCAGCGCCTGTTCATGCACAGCTTCGTGACGATTGCCCATGCGGACAACACCCGATGGGGGCGGCGGATCAGCCTGGAACAGTTCGAGCAGACACCCCAGATCGTGGTCACCCTGACGGGACGCGAGCCGGTGGCCTACGACAAGGTGCTGGAAGACACGGGCATCCGGCGCACCGTCGTGCTGCGCACGCCCCATTTCCTGATGGTGCCGCTGCTGTTGGAACAAAACCCCGAGCTGATCGCCACCGTGCCGCTGGAGTTGGGCAATGTGTTTGCACGCCTGGGCATCGTGCGCATGCTCGAGCCGCCGCTGGAGTTGCCCACGTTCGCGATCAACCAGTACTGGCACCCGCTGTTTCATCGTGAGCCCGGTTTGGTCTGGCTGCGCGAACTGATCAAGCAGAGTTTCGAAACCTATCCCGATATTTACACCGGGCCACCGCCCGCGCACGCGCCCACCATCGGTCGCAGGGGGGCGTGAGAGTGCCGGGCTCAGCGGTAGAGCAGTGTCGGCAGCCACATGGTCAGCGGCGGCCAGAGCGCGGCGATGAGTAGGTCGATCATCGCCACCAGTACCAGCGGCGCAATCGCCCGCGACACGCGCCCGAGCGACACCTGCGCGATGCCGCAACTGACGAACAGACAGATGCCCACCGGCGGCGTGAGCATGCCGATGGCGAGGTTGACCACCACCAGCACGCCGAACTGCACCGGGTCGATCTGCATCTGCGGCGTGAGCAGCGCCAGCACCGGGACGACGAGCAGCAGCGCGGCGGTGGTTTCCATCACGCAGCCGATGATGAGCAAGAGCACCATCACCAGCAGCAGCAGGCCCACCGGCGGCAGCGCCAGCGAATTGACGAAGGTGTTCAGGAGTTGCGCGCTTTGCTGCATCGCCAGCAGCCAGCCGAACACCTTGGCCATGGCGATGATAAAGAGGATGCCGCCTGCCACCACCTGCGAGCGGATGATGAGCTGCGGCAGTTCGCGCCAGGCCAGCTCCTTGTTGATCACCGTGCCGACCAGCAGCGCGTAGAACACCGCCAGCGCCGCGCCTTCGGTCACGGTGACGATGCCGCCCAGAATGCCGCCCAGCACGATCACCGGCGCGCCCATGGACCACAGCGCCGCGCGCCCGGTGGCACCGACCTGCGCCCAGGTGAAGGGCTGGCGCAAGCCATAGCCCTTGCGCCAGGAGATGAAGATGGCCACCACCATGAACGACAGCCCGAGCAGGCCGCCCACCAGAAGACCGCCGGCAAACAGCTGCGAGGTGGAGATGTTGGTCATGAACCCGAACAGAATCATCGGGATCGAGGGCGGAATGATGATGCCGATCGCGCCGCCTGCGGCCACCACGGCAGCGGCAAACGCCGGCGGATAGCCCTGGCGGATCATCGTGGGAATCACCACCGCGCCGATGGCGGCGGTGTCGGCCGCAGCCGAGCCCGAGATACCCGCGATGATGATGGAAGCGCCAATCGCCGCCGCCGCCAGCCCCCCGGGTGCCCAGCCCACCAGGCTGTTGCAAAAGTCGATCAGGCGCCGCGAGATGCCGCCCACTTCCATGATGGAGCCCGCGATCATGAACAGCGGCACCGCCAGCAGATCAAACGAATCGACGCCCGAAAAAAGCTGCTGCACCACCGTCTGCCCGAGCGCGGCCAGCGTCACCGTGTCCGGGAACACGCCGGGTGTGATGATGAGCCCGATGGCGGGCAGGCCTATGCTGAGCGCCACGGGCAGGCCCAGCGCCATCAGGAAAAACATCAGCCCGAACAGCAGGATGATGATCATGGTGTGCCGCCGCTCTTGACCGGGCCGGTCAGGTCCACCAGCACATGCAGCAAAAAGATGGCCGCCGAGATCGGCAGCACCGAAATCGGCAGCGACATCGGCATTTGCACTGCTGAAGACGTCTGATCCCAGGCCTTGAGCGTGTAGCCCACGCCAAACCAGGTGATGAGGCCAAAGCAGGCGAGGGTCAGCAGTTGCAGCAGCCGCGTGATTGCATGCTCCACCTGCGGGCCGAACTTCGCGCCCAGGCCCGCCAGCCCGATGAACTCGGCACGCTTGTAGGCCACCGTGGCCCCGAGAAAGCTGGTGGCCACCAGCAAGTAGCGCCCGACTTCCTCGGACCAGCTCAGCGAGTTGCCCATGTAGCGCGCCACGACCTGCGCGAACAGGATCAGCGAGAACGCCACGCCTATGGCGAGCAGCGCCCACTCAACGACGCGGTTCACGCGGTCGCTGGCGGCACCCAGCAGCTGGTGCAGCGTCATGCGTGAACGGCAGTGGCTTGGGGCCGATGGCTCACTTTTCGCTCTTGCGGATTTCTTCGACGATCTTCTTGGTGTCGCCAGTCAGCGACGCGTACACCGGTTCGGTCTTGGCACGGAAGGCGGCGTAGTCGGGGTTGGTGACGACCTGCACGCCAGCGGCTTGCAGCGCGGCGAGCTCCTTGGCTTCGTTGCTGCGCACGTGGTTGCGCCCGAACGCCGAGGCCTGCGCGGCGGCGTCCATGAAGGCCTTCTGGTCGGCCGCGGGCAGTTTGTCGAAGAAGGGTTTGCTGCCGACGAACACCAGCGCGGAATAGACGTGGCGCGTCAGCGTCAGGTACTTTTGCCCCACTTCGCTCAACTTGGCCGCCGAGATCACCGAGATCGGGTTCTCCTGCCCGTCCAGCACGCCCTGCTGCAGCTGCGTGGTGATGGGCCAGGCCATGGGCGTGGGGTTGGCTCCTATGCCGCGCCAGATCGCCAGGTGCGTGGGCGATTCCATGGTGCGGATCTTCAGGCCCTTGACGTCGGCCGGCTCCTTGACCGCGTGCTTGGAGTTGGTGAGATTGCGAAAGCCGTTGTCGAGGAAATGCATGCCCACCATGCCTGCATTGCCAAAGCGCTTGAGCAGGTCTTGCCCGATCGGGCCATCGAGCACTTTGTCGGTCTGCTCGTAGGAGCTGAAGAGGAAGGGCATCTCGATCGCCTTGACCTCGGGCACGAAGGCCTCGACCGGCCCGGTGGTGCACACGCACATCTGCACCGTGCCCAGCTGCAGCTGCTGCAGCACCTGGGTCTCGCTGCCCAGAGCGCCGGAGTGGTGAATGATCACGTCGTATTTGCCGGGCAGCTCCTTGTCGAGCACTTCCTTGAATTTTTGCGCCGACAGCGTGTGCACGAAGGAGGGCGCGGTGACGATGCCGATGTTCACCTGCGTGGGCGCGGCCATGGCGGCAGCGCTCCATGCCAGACCGGCGGCGCAGGCGAGCTCCGTCCATGTGCGTGCAAAGAGATTCATTTTTTGGCTCCTGGTGGGGTGGATCGGCTCACGCAGTCGGCCACGAAGAAGGTCGGCGGTGGGCTAAAAGATGCTAGCAGAAAGTGGGGTGTGTGCCGGGATTGCTTGTCCGGTGTTTCAGCGTGGTTTTTGCGTGCCGGTTCATTCAGGGAAGAGGCCGTCCGCAGCGCCAGGCGCCTGCAACCCCAGATGCCGCCAGGCTGCGAGCGTGGCCACCCGCCCGCGCGGTGTGCGCTGCAAAAAGCCCTGCTGGATCAGGTAGGGCTCGATCACGTCTTCGATGGTGCCGGCTTCCTCGCCGATGTTGGCCGCAATGGTGTCCAGCCCCACCGGCCCGCCATCAAAGCGCTGCACCACGGCTTCGAGCAGCTTGCGGTCCATCACGTCAAAGCCCTGCGGATCGACGTCGAGCATGGCCAGCGCGCGGCGCGCGATGTCGAGCGTGATGCGCCCGTCCCCCTTCACGTCGGCGTAGTCGCGCACGCGGCGCAAGAGGCGGTTGGCGATGCGTGGCGTGCCGCGCGAGCGCCGGGCGATCTCGTGGCTGGCGTCGGGGTCTATCGGCGCGTTCATCAGGCCGCTGGAGCGCGTGACGATCAGCGTCAGCTCCTGCGGCGTGTAGAACTCCAGCCGCGCGACGATGCCGAAGCGGTCGCGCAGCGGATTGGTGAGCATGCCCGCGCGCGTGGTGGCGCCCACCAGCGTGAAGGGCTGCAGGTCGAGCTTGATCGAGCGCGCCGCCGGCCCCTCGCCGATCATGATGTCGATCTGGTAGTCCTCCAGCGCCGGGTAGAGGATTTCCTCGACCACCGGCGAGAGGCGATGGATCTCGTCGATGAACAGAACGTCGTTCTTTTCGAGGTTGGTAAGCAGCGCCGCCAAGTCCTTGGGCTTTTCCAGCACGGGGCCGCTGGTCTGGCGCAGCTGCACGCCGAGCTCGGTGGCGATGATGTGGCTGAGCGTCGTCTTGCCCAGGCCCGGCGGGCCGAAGAGCAGCACGTGGTCCAGCGCCTCGCCGCGCTTCCTGGCCGCGCCGATGAAGATCTCGAGCTGCTCGCGCGCCTTGGCCTGGCCCACGTATTCATCGAGCAGCTTGGGGCGCAGCGCGCGCTCCAGAGCCTCCTCCTGTGGCGATGCGGCCCCCGCCGAAATTACGCGGGCATGGGTGCTTGCAGGCGGTGCTGCGAAATCGTCGGTGTGGATGCTCATGAGGGTGGCTCTTTCAGGGGTTGAGCCAAGATTGCAGGCCGTTGGCGTAGTTCACGTCGAAGCGAGCGAAATAGTCGGTGCCGTTGGGCGCACTGCAACTGGAAGTGCCGCCAAACAGCTGCCCTACCAGATAGCGGCGCGCGCCTATTGCGGTGAAGGCACCGGAGCCGCTGCTGCCGGGTTCAACGACGCCTTGCTGCCAGCGCACCGAATAAAAGCGTGCAAGGCTGCGGTCCTCGTTCACGCACAGGTTGCTGGTGCAGTTGCTGTAGCCGGTCACGGTGCCGAGGCTGACGCGCTGCAGGTCTCCCTCGGGGTGATGCACATCCGAAATCGCCGTGCCGGCGATGACGTTGGCGCCGAAATACGAACCGGCGTAGACCACGCCCACGGGCGGCATGTCGTTCAGGCGCAGCAGTGTGGTGTCGGTGCCGGGGTTGGTGTATAGCACTGTCGCACCGCCGGTGCGCTGTGCCCGTTCGGCGGTGGGTGTGGAGCTGCCGCAGGCGCTGGCGCGCAGCAGCCAGTCGGTCGTGAGTGTGGCAGCTGCCGCCTGGTCTGCGATGCAGTGGCGGGCCGTCAGGAGGTAGGGCGTGCCGCTGGAGGCCATGTCATTCATCAGCGTGCCGCTGCACTGGAAGGCGTTCCCGTTGGTTTCGACGAAGCGCAGCCGTGCGACCGAGCGGCCCTGCTCGATGTAGTCCGGGCTGCAGGCAACACTCACTTCGCAACTGCCGGCGCCGGCCTTTGCCAGCGTTGGTGCCTGATCTGGCGCCACGGTGGTCTGCGACAGGCGCGGCACCGCCAGGCGCACCTGCAGCGGTGATGCTTGTGCGGGAACCCGGATGACGAGAGTGACTTCTTCTCCAGCCACTTCGGGGCTCCAGACCAGCGGCGTGGCGGCTTGCAGCAGCGCGGTGTCGATGCGCTGCGCCTGTCCTTGCGCGCCCTGAACCAGCAATTGCGATGCATCCGGCAGCGCCCGTACGGCAAGGCCCAGACGCAGGCCCTGCGCTGCGTCGGCGTGAAAGCGCAGTGCGGCCTGCTGCATACCGCGTTCTGCAGGCTGCCATTGCAGCAGCGCCGCGGTGGACGCCTCGTCCGCGGTGGCGGCGATGGAGCGCCCGATGCCGATCTGCAGCGGTGTGCCCGCCTGCTGCGTCTCACCTGCTTTGGCTAGGGGTGGCGGAAGCAGCGCCAGGGTGATGGTCGCGTCGGGCACCACGCTGACCAGCGGCAGATCGGCCATGTTTGACGGTGCCAGTTTCTGCAGCGGCCCGGGGTCATAGGGTTCGATGCGATTGGAGCCGGGAACAGGTGCAGGCGCTGGCGTGGGCGTCGGGGCGGGTGCAGGTGCGTCAGAGCCACCGCCGCAGCCAGCCAGTGCCAGCACCAGGCAAAGCGATGAGAGTCGCTGCAAATGCATTGTGTGCATGCTTGTCCTGTTACTTGGCCAGCGCCTTGAGTGCGAGCTTGATGCCTTCGCTGACACCCACCCCCGCTGGCAGTGCCTTGAGCGCAGCGGCCGCTTCCTTGTCGTTGTAGCCCAGCGCCAGCAGCGCCTGCAGGATATCCGCCTGCGCCTGGCTGCCGGGCTGCGCACGCACGCCGATGTCGGCGCCCAGCTTGCCCCTCAATTCCAGCAGCAGTCTTTCGGCGGTTTTCTTGCCGATGCCAGGGACCTTCACCAGGCGCCCCGTTTCCTGCAGCGTCACTGCCTGCGCAAGGTCTGCCGCGCCTATGCCCGAGAGGATGGCCAGCGCGGTGCGCGGGCCGACGCCGCTGACCTTGATCAGTTCGCGAAAGGTCTGGCGCTCGGCCTGGGTGGCGAAGCCGTAGAGCAGCTGCGCGTCCTCGCGCACGATGAACTGCGTGAGCAGGCTCACGCTCTCGCCGATGGCGGGAAGGTTGTAGAAGGTGCTCATCGGCACCAGTACCTCATAGCCCACGCCGTGGCAGTCGATCAATACCTCGGGAGGGTTCTTCTCCAGGAGCTGGCCGCTGAGTTTGCCTATCATTCACATCCTTTGCCGCAATGAGCGTGCACCACTACGCTTGCAGCGCCTGACGGAAATTATCTGCGTGATCCTGCGTCATACCTTCATTCCCCTGAACAATACCCGCCTTGCGCACTTGTGCGGCCCGGCCGATGAGTATCTGCGCAACATCGAGCTGGCGCTCTCGGTGAAGATTGCGCACCGACATGAGCAGTTCAAGGTAGAGGGCGCCAAGGCGCAGGCGACGCGGGCGATGGAGGTGTTGCAGGCGCTGTATGAAATGGCGGCGCGTCCGCTCAAGCCAGAGCAGGTGCAGCTGGTGCTCGCCAGCGACATGCAATTGACCGAGGATGCGGATGGCGCCATCCAGCTGAGCACGCGCCGCAGCGACCTGAAGGCACGCACGCCCAACCAGAGCGTGTACCTGGCCGCGATCGCGGCGCACGACATCACCTTCGGCATCGGCCCGGCGGGCACCGGCAAGACCTATCTGGCGGTGGCTTGCGCGGTGGATGCGCTGGAGCGTTCGGCAGTGCAGCGCATCATCCTCACGCGCCCGGCCGTGGAGGCGGGCGAACGCCTGGGTTTTTTGCCGGGCGATCTGACGCAGAAGGTCGACCCCTATCTGCGTCCGCTGTATGACGCGCTCTACGAGCTGATGGGGTTTGATCGCGTGCAAAAGGCCTTCGAGCGCGCTCAGCTCGAGATCGCGCCGCTGGCCTTCATGCGCGGCCGGACGCTGAACAATGCCTTCGTGATCCTGGACGAGGCGCAAAACACCACGCCCGAGCAGATGAAGATGTTTCTCACGCGCATCGGCTTTGGCTCCAGAGCCGTCGTGACGGGTGATGTCAGCCAGGTGGATCTGCCGCGTGGCGCGACCAGTGGCCTGGTGGATGCGGAGCGTATCCTGCGGCGCGTGCCAGGCATCGCCACCACGCATTTCACCAGTGCCGACGTGGTGCGCCACCCTCTGGTGGCACGCATCGTCGATGCCTATGATGCGCAGCGCAAGACGCGCAGCGCAACCTGATTTTTTCTGCTTTGCCTCCATGATCCGTACCCTGCTCAAATCCAAGATTCACCGCGTGCGTGCCACGCTTTGCGACCTGCATTACGAGGGCTCGTGTGCCATCGATGAAGACCTGCTGGACGCCGCCGGCATCGTCGAGAACGAGCAGGTGCACATCTGGAATGTGGACAGCGGCCAGCGCTTCGTCACCTACGCCATCAAGGGCCAGAGGGGCAGCGGCATGATCTCGGTCAACGGCTCAGCCGCGCGCCGCGCCTGCGTGGGCGATCTGCTCATCATTGCGGCCTTCGCGCAGGTGGGTGAGGAGGAACTCGCCACGCACCAGCCGCGTCTGGTCTTCGTCGATGAGAACAATCGCCAGGTTTCCCTTACCCACCGGGTGCCGACGCAGATGCTGTGAATTCCTTGTTTGATAGCTGCTTGCGCTTGCCCATCAAGCGCTAGAGGCCGATTTTGCTTGAAACCATGCCCTTGCATCACCTGACGCTTTCGCTGCAGTTCGCCCGCGGCGCCAGCGCGCACCGTGCGCTGCTGGCGCGCCACAAGGTCGCGCGCTGGATTCGCCACGCGCTGGAGCTGGATGGCGAGATCACGGTGCGCATCGTCGGCGAGGAGGAAGGCCGCGAGCTCAACCGCAGCTACCGCCACAAGGACTACGCGACCAATGTGCTCACTTTTGATTACCAGCAGGAGCCCGCCGTGATGGCCGACCTGGTGCTGTGCGCCTCAGTGGTGGAACGCGAGGCGCGCGAGCAGAACAAGACGCTGGAGGAGCATTACGCCCACTTGCTGGTGCATGGCACGCTGCACGCGCAGGGCTGGGATCACGAAACCGGCGAAGCCGACGCGCGCGCGATGGAAGCGCGTGAAACCACCATTCTTGCGGGGCTGGGCTTTGCCGACCCCTACGCCGCCGGATGATGGACAGTGCTCTGCTGCTGGTGGCCGCCTTTTTCGCCGGCACGCTCAATGCTGTCGCCGGCGGCGGCAGCTTTCTCACGCTGCCTGCGCTGATCGCCGTCGGCGTGCCATCGGTGACAGCCAACGCCACCGGCACGGTGGCGCTGCTGCCGGGTTATGTGGCCAGCATCGCCGGCTCGCGCGAGGACATGGAGCCGGCGCCGGGCCTTTCGATGCCGCTGGTGATAGTGCTCTCGCTGATCGGCGGCGTGCTGGGCGCCGCTTTGCTGCTGGTCACGTCGGAGGCAGCCTTCAACCGCCTGATTCCGTGGTTGCTGCTGGCGGCCACGGCGATGTTTGCTTTCGGGCCGCAATTGCGCCGCTGGGCCGACGGTCACAGGGCCGGGGGCGCGCAAGCCTCGCGTGCCAAGGCGGTGGCGGGGCTGCTGCTGGTGGCGGGCTATGGGGGGTACTTCAACGGCGGCATGGGCATCTTGATGCTGGCGCTCTTCGGGCTGCTGGGACAGACCAAGCTCAACGCGATGAATGCGATCAAGAACCTGGTTTCGACTCTGCTCACCGCGATTGCGGTGGCGATCTACGCGGTCGGCGGCATCGTGCAGTGGAAGGAAGCCTTGATCATGATGGTGGCCGCCACGCTGGGCGGCTACCTTGGCGCACGCGGTGCGCGCAAGCTGCCGCCAGCCGTGCTGCGCTGGAGCATCGTCGTCATCGGATTGGTGATGACGGTGCTGTTTTTCATCAAGCTGCATTGAGCCAATCGGGGAGCTGGTGCATGTCGCTGAGCACATGCACGACACCGGCATCGCGCAGCTGCGCCTCGGTGTTGACGGCGCCCTGCGGCGGGCAAAAACCGACCACCGTGGCGCCCGCCGCCACACCGGCGCGCACGCCGATGGCCGTGTCTTCCACCACCAGGCAGCGCCCGGGCGCGACGCCCAGACTGGCGGCGGCAGCCAGATACACATCGGGCGCGGGTTTGCTCGCCGGCAGATCGTGCCCGCTGAACACATGCGCGCCAAAGTAGGGTGCGAGGCCGACCTGCGCCAGCTGCATCTGCACCTTGGCGAGATCCGCACCCGAGGCGCAGGCAATGCGCCCGCCGAGCTGTGCATGCAATGTGCGTACGGTCTGCACGGCGCCAGGGATCGCTTGCAGCTCTGCGCTCAGCCGTGCATTGCGCCGCGTGTAAAAGGCCGCCATCCAGGCATCGGTCAGCGGTTGGCCGGTCTCCTGCTGGATGCGCTGGGCTTCGCTGCGCACCGCCTTGCCGATGAAGATGCGCAGGCACTCTTGCGCCGAAAGCGCCCAGCCCGCCTCATTGAGCATCTGGCACAGCACGCCGTTGGTGATGGCCTCGCTGTCCACCAGCACGCCGTCGCAGTCAAAAAGCACCGCCTGAAAGCTCATTGCAATGTGGTCGGCGGCGCCAGGTCAAACAGCGTGGATTGCCCCATGCCCGGCAGCCACGAGGCCACCCGGTCGCGCCCCTGCGCCTTGGCGGCGTACAGCGCGGTATCCGCGCGGTGCACCAGCTCGTTGGCCAGCTCCAGTCCGCTGGGCTGGGTCGCGCCGGGCGCGGGCTGGGTGTGCGGCCAGACGCTGGCTGCGCCCACGCTGATGGTGATCGGGTGGCCGTCTGCGCCGGACAGATGCTCCAGCCCCAATTCACGTACTGCCTGACGCAGCCGCTCGCCGACGACACGCGCCTGCTCTTCATCGGTGCCGGGCAGCAACACGGCGAACTCCTCGCCGCCGTAGCGCGCCACCAGGTCTCCGGCGCGCCCGGTCGATTGAATCAGCGCCTGGGCCACGCGACGCAGGCATTGGTCGCCCGCGACATGGCCGTGGTGGTCGTTGAAGGACTTGAACAGGTCGATGTCTATCATCAAGAGCGCCACCGGGGTGTGGGCGCGCTGTGCCCGCGCCCATTCCTGCGCCAGGGCTTCATCCAATGCCAGCCGGTTGGCCACCTGCGTCAGCGGGTCCAGGCGCACCTGGGCCTCCAGCTCCTGGCGATAGTGCTCCAGGCGCTCTTCCGTCAGTTTGCGCTCGGTGATGTCCTGCATCGTGCCGACGATCCGCGTGGCGGTGTCCGATGCGTCTTGCATGAAATCGCCCAGCACTTCGATCCAGCGCGTTTGCTGGTCGCTCACGCGCACGATGCGGTGCTGCATGCGCAGCGCTCGGCGTTCCTTGAGGGCCTGACCGGTGTAATCCCACACCCAGTCGCGGTCTTGCGGATGCACGGCTGCGAGCCAGTCTTCGCGTGAAACCGAGGTGCGGTCGGCAAATCCGTAAATCTCGGCCGCCGTGGGCGAGATGTCGTAACGCTGGGTTGCAGTGTCGTAGGCGTAGTAGCCGATGGCCGCTGCCATTTGCGCCGCATCCAGCCACAGCATGTGCTCTTGCAAGTCGTGCTTGAGCGCGCGCTCGCGCTGCCAGGCGCTGCGCAGCCACAGCAGCACCAGGCTGCCGGTGAGCAGCAGCGCCAGGCTGGCGATCAGCAGCACCGCCAGCCCCTCGCGCTGCTCGCTGTCGGAGAGGGCTTCGGCGCTGTCCACCTTGGAGACGATCAGCCAGTCGCTTTCGGGGATCGCGCCGACGGTGGCGGTGACCTGCCGGTTGCGGTAGTCCAGCCCCTGAAGCGTGCCGCGCACGCCCTGGATCAATTGGGCGGCCACCGGGTCCTTCGCGCCCTTGGGCGAGACACGCAGGCTCAATGGTGGGTCGCTGCGGTGGCGCAGTGGGCTCAGCACCTGCATGCCATCGCCTTCGCGCTGCACCAGCAGCGACTCTGCGCTTTGGCTGCTGGTGGGCCAGGTCTGCAGCAACGGAAACAGCGTGGTGTTGGCGTTCATCACCAGCCAGATGGCGCCAAGCGCCTTGCCCTGCGCATCAAACAGGGGCGCAAGCACGCTGTAGAACGGGTAGCCCATGCCTTGGTCGCTGCGCAGCCCGACGACCGCCGGCACCGCCATCTCCAACGCACGTGCAAGCGCCTGTTGCTCGGCCACCGGCAGCTCGCCGCGCCGCGCGCCGTGCGCTGCCAGCAGCAGCCGACCCTGCGGATTCACCAGCCAGGCGTTGCTGTACTGCAGGCGCTCGACCAGCGAGCGCAAGCGTTCGCGCAACGCCAGCTCTTCGGCCGGATGGCGCCCGGAAAGCCAGCTTGCGGTGGCGTCGGCGAGCGTAGCGTCGTCGCTGAGCATGCCGGCTTCGGCGACGCGCCGTGCGCGCCACATGGCGACTGAACTGACCTGCAACTCGTTGACCGCATTGAGCCCCGCCTCCACCTGATGGCGAAAGCGTGCTTCGCGGGTGGTATAGCTGTTCCACAAGCCCCAACCCGTGGCCGAAAAAACCGCGATCAGCAGCAGCGCCAGCGCGGCCAGCGTGCGTGGGGACTGTCGGGTGAACGGGGCAGCGGGAGGCATCTGCAGCAATGACGGCCGGAGAACGGGGCCGAGAGAGCTTACTATGTCACACTTGGAAACATGCTGGAATAGCCCGTTGGCACTATCACTGTGCGTCGCGTCGGGCGTGGCATTCAGAAGGGCAGTCAATGGCAGTACCAAAGGGCAGCCAGGGGTGGGCGGGTGCAGGTGCCCCCCCGGGATGGCGCCGGCGCGAGGCGCTGGCAAGCCTGCTGGCATACGGCGGCGGCGCGGCGGCATGGGTGCGTCCGGCGCAGGCCGAGGGTTCCGTGCGCCGCGTGACGCTGGGCACCACGCAGGAGCCCTCCAGCCTGGACCCCACCATGGATGCGCTGGCGGCCGTCGGCGGCGTGACGCACTACAACATCCTGGAGGGGCTCACCCGGATCGAGGAGAACGGCAGCGTCGTGCCGCTGCTGGCCGAGCACTGGAGCGGCAGCGATGACGGGCTGCACTACCGCTTTCACCTGCGCCAGGGCGTGCGCTTTCACGACGGCAATGCGCTGACCGCGCAGACGGTGCGCTTCAGCTTTGAGCGCTCGGCCGCTCCGGGGTCGACCAACAAGGCGCGCAAGGCACTGTTTGCCAACATGGCGCGCATCGAGGCGAGTGGCACCCACCAGGTCGACATCACGCTGCACCATGCGGATGCGCAGTTTCTCTTCCATCTGGGGGAGAACACGGCAGTGATCCTGCACCCTGACAGCGCAGGTCAGGCGGCCACGCAACCGGTGGGTACCGGACCGTACCGGCTCGATCACTGGGCCAAGGGCCACAGCCTGCGCCTGGTGCGTGCGCCGCACCATGACCGCAGCACACCGCAGATCACGGAGGGCGTGTTTCGCTTCATCACCGATCCCGACCAGCAGGCATCCGCCCTGGATGACGGCGAGCTGGACCTTCTCTTTCAGTTCGCGACTCCGATAGTGCGGCGTTTTGAGCGCAACACCGGCTTTCAACTGCTGGTGGGCGCATCCAGCGGCAAGACCATGCTCGCGTTGAACAACCGGCGCAAGCCGCTTGATGATGTGCGCGTGCGCCGTGCCATCACGCATGCCATCAATCGCGAAGGCATGATTCGCCAGGCCTTCGGCGGGCGCGGCGTGCCGATCGGCAGCCACTTCGCACCCACCGATCCTGGCTATCTGCACCTGGAAAGCCTGTACCCCCACAACCCGGAAACGGCGCGCGCGCTACTGGCGGACGCAGGCGTGCAGACTCCGCTGCGCCTGCAGCTGGCGTTGCCGCCCACGCCCTACGCGGTCACCGGCGCGCCACTGCTGGTCCAGTATCTGGCGGCGGTCGGCATCAGCGTGGAGTCGGTGCCGATGACGTGGGCGCAATGGCTGGCCGGGCCATTCAAGGGCGATTTCGACATGACCTTCATCAACCATGTCGAGCCGCTGGATTACCTCATCTACACCGATCCGGCGTACTACTTCCACTACGACAGCAGCGCGTTTCGCGCGCTGGTTGCGCGCCATGCCACCAGCACCAACGCGCGCGAACGCCAGCAATTGTTCGCACGCATCCAGCGCTTTCTGGCCAACGACGCCGTCAACGCCTGGGTCTATACGCCGCAGGTGGGCACGGTGGTGCGCAAGGGTTTGCGCGGCGCGTGGGTCAACTACCCCATCGTGGCGCACGATCTGGCGGCCATGTGGTGGGAAGACTGAAAATGAACTCTGACTCAGTGAACACGGTCGTTGGTAGCTATATATTTGGTAGTTATTGAAGCGCCGCGACCGCGCCGATGGGGTTTCCTGCTGCGACAATCAACGGCATGAATCACACCTATGTGCTGACCTTGTCTTGCCCTGACCGTCTCGGGCTGGTGCACGCCGTCTCCGGTTTTCTGTTGGAGCATGGCGGCAATATCGAAGAAGCCGCGCAGTACAACGACCCGGCCACCGGCCTGTTTTTCATGCGCGTGCAGTTTGCCTGTGATCGCCATGACCATGCGGCGCTGACGGCACGGCTGGCGGGGTTTGCCGAGCCCTTTGCGATGCGCTGGAGCCTGCGCGACCGCGCGCGGCCGATGAAGACCGTGATCCTGGTGAGCCAGCAGGGCCATTGCCTGAACGACCTGCTGTTTCGCGTGAAAAGCGGCCTGCTGGCCGTCGAGGTGGCGGCCATCATCAGCAACCACCGCGATTTCTACCAGCTTGCCGCCGGCTACGACATCCCGTTTCACCATCTGCCCGTCACCGCCGCCACCAAGGCGCAGGTGGAGCAGCGGCAGCTGGAGATCATCGACGCCGCGGGCGCCGAGTTGGTGGTGCTGGCGCGCTACATGCAAATCCTGTCCAACGACATGTGCACCCGGCTGGCCGGGCGGGCGATCAACATCCACCACAGCTTTCTGCCGAGCTTCAAGGGCGCCAAGCCCTATTACCAGGCGCATGAACGCGGCGTGAAACTCATCGGTGCCACGGCGCACTACGTGACGGCTGACCTCGATGAAGGTCCGATCATCGAGCAGGATGTGGCGCGTGTGGACCATACCGATACGGTGGAAGACCTTGCCGCGCGCGGGCGCGACACCGAAAGCCAGGTGCTGGCGCGCGCCGTCAAGTGGCACAGCGAGCACCGCGTGCTGCTGGATGGCCACAAGACCGTCGTGTTCAGGTAGGCTGCGTCAGGTCGAGAGCGCCTCCCAGCGCTCCAGTGACTGCATCAGCAAGTCTTCAATCTCGCCGTCGCGCCGGGCGAGCTGCGCCGCGCGCTCATGGTCCCGTGCGTAGAGCGTGCCGTCGGCCAGGGCCTCGCGCAGCGCCTGCTGTTCCGCTTCCAGCGCCTCGATCTGGGCGGGCAGTTGCTCCAATTCGCGCTGCTCCTTGTAGCTTAGCTTCTTTTTTTGTAGCTGTTCGCGCACGCCAGTATTACGCTCGGCTTCGATTTTGCTTGAAATTTCAAGAGGCGCCGCTTTGGGCGTGGCCAGCATCCGGCTGCGTTTGACTTGCGTCAGCCAATCCTCGACATCGCCTTCGTACTCGCGCCAGCGCCCTTCACCCTCGCTGGCAATGATGCTGGTCACGACGTTGTCGACAAAGCGCCGGTCGTGGCTCACGAGAAAAACCGTGCCGTCGTAGTTCTGCAGCAACTCCTCCAGCAGCTCCAGCGTGTCGATGTCGAGGTCGTTGGTGGGCTCGTCCAGTACCAGCACATTGGCGGGGCGGGCGAACAGGCGTGCCAGCAGCAGGCGGTTGCGCTCGCCGCCCGAGAGTGAGCGCACGGGGGAGTGCGCGCGCGCGGGGGAGAACAGGAAATCGCCCAGATAGCTTTTCACATGCTTGCGTTCCTGGCCGATTTCTATCCATTCGCTGCCCGGGCTGATGAAGTCCTCCAGCGTGGCGTCCAGATCGAGCTGCGCCCGCATCTGGTCAAAGTAGGCAATCTGCAGGTTCGCGCCACGCTTGATCTCGCCGCGGTCGGGTTGCAGCTGGCCCAGCATCAACTTGAGCAACGTCGTCTTGCCTGCGCCATTCGGGCCGATCAAGCCGACCTTGTCGCCGCGCAGGATGGTGGCAGTGAAATCCGCGACCACCGGCTTGTCGCCGAACGCCTTGCCGACGTTCTCCAGCTGCGCCACGATCTTGCCTTGGTAGCCGCCGCCGCGGCCGGAGTCCACATCCAGCTTCACGCGTCCGAGCGCATTGCGCCGTTCGGCATGCGCACGGCGCAAGTCGTGCAGTCGCGTGATGCGGCTCTGGCTGCGTGTGCGCCGCGCCTCCACACCCTTGCGTATCCACACCTCTTCTTGTGCCAGCAGCTTGTCGGCCTTGGCGTTGATGATTTCTTCCTGCGCCAGTTGCTCGGCCTTCTGTCGCTGATAGGCGCCAAAATTGCCGGGATAGGAATTGAGCTGACCGCGATCCAGTTCAACGATGCGGGTGGCAACGCGGTCCAGAAAGCTGCGGTCGTGCGTAATCGTCACCACGCTGCCGGCAAAGCCCAGCAGCAAGTCCTCCAGCCACTCGATCGCCTCCAGGTCCAGGTGGTTGGTCGGCTCGTCCAGCAGCAGTACATGGGGCCTGGCCACCAGCGCCTGGGCAAGCGCCACGCGCTTTTGCATGCCGCCTGAGAGCTCGCCCACCTTGCCATTTCCATCCAGGTGCAGGCGCTGCAAAGCTTCTTCGACCCGCTGCTCCCAGTTCCAGGCATCCAGCGCTTCGATCTCGGTCTGCAGACGCGCAAGTTCTGCCGCATCGCTGGCGTGCTGGTAACGTTCACGCAACGCCTTGGCCCGTGCCAGGCCTTGCGACACTGCATCAAACACCGTCGCGTTGGCCTGCAACTCGGGCTCCTGCGCCACATAGGCAATCCGCGTGCCCTGTTGCGACGTGAGCAGGCCATCGTCCAGGGACGCCAAGCCGGCCAGAACCTTGAGCAGCGAAGACTTGCCGGCGCCGTTGTGCCCGATCAGCCCTACGCGCTCCTGCGCCTCCAGCGCAAAACTCGCCTTATCCAGCAGCGGCCAGTGCCCAAAGGCCAGCTGGCCATCCATCAGTGTCATCAGTGCCATGGGCTGAATTATCGAGGGGGAGGCGCGCGCCCCAACTTTTTTCACCTCCTTCTTGCGTTCTTGTTGAAAGCAGGTATACAATGCAAGGCTTCGCTGATCGCAGCGTACTTTCCTGAAGGGGTGATCTGGTGG
>NZ_MEDS01000005.1 GCF_001724135.1 Comamonas sp. SCN 65-56
TACTGCACCGACTCGGCTGCCCGCTGTGGCACGCTGAGTAGCGTGTATCTCAGCCGGTCCGGGCTGGGGTCTTACACCACGGGATGGGACACGACCTGAGGCCACCATCCTTGTTTGTCGGGTTTGGGAAGAGTTATGCCCTTGGGGAGCCAAATGAGCACGTGGTAGTGCAGGGCGCCGCGTGATTGCAGCTCTGCTACCCACACGTACAGCATGCGAAAACCGCGCCGCTGTAGCCATTGCCTGATGTGCTTGACGAGCGTAGAAATGTGGCAAGGCTCGAACCCTTCGACATCGCGGTATGTGAGGGTGAGCATGGCGCTACGTGTCCTGAAACCATGCCACGGTTGCTGGAACAACTGAGCGGCGGTGAGAACAGAGCGACGGAGGCGAGTGAGCCGCGCCCGGCCCTGATCGATTTCTACTTCGTCAGGTAGAAGCGTGTCACTTGTTTTAAGTTGGACAAGACTGGAGAGGTGAGGTACGCGTCGCACACGCAGCGACCCACGGTCGGTCAGACCTCGCACCACTGGCAGGTGGCGCAGCAGACGGAGGATGGGGCGGATCATGGCCAGCAGGACGCAGCCACGACGCCCGCAGGATGGGAGACGTTCTGGCGGCGCACGCTGGCGCTGCCGCAAGGCATCGAGCATCGGTTGCCCCCGGTCTTGGCCTCCCTGCCTGTGCAGCGCCGCACGGGCCAGCAACAGGCTCGGCGCTTCCACGACCCGACATGGTTCGCGCATCAGGAGGGCACGCACCTCGAACTGTTCCGCCTGGGCCTGTTCCAGAACGCCGTCCGCCTGCGGGATGCCACGCGCTTCCGGCATCAGGACGGCGACCGCACCAAGCGCCCCGGTCGAGTGGGCTTCTGGCAGATCGCTCGGTTGCTCACCCAGGGTCAAGGGTCTGACTACCAGAGCACCAGTGCTGCGCGGAAAGGGTGGCGCGGCAGGTATCAGGACGCCGTGCCGCCACCGCCGGGGATCAGCATCTGGGTGGTTCCACAACCGCACGTCATGCAGACCGCTGTGATCTCGACGATCCACGAATCGCCGTTTCCCCTCGGAAACGCCGGGTGTCGCGTGATACGGTACAGGCCGGTCGGCAGGTCGCACACGTCCATCTTTGCAATATCGACATCTGCCCCGTTGGCATCACGCAGTCGCTGCCGCTCGCGGTTGCGCTGCTCGTACTCGGGCCGGTCGTCGCGGTAGTTGCGCCAGTAGTCCTGATGGCGCTGCGACCACGCCTGCTGGGCGGCGCGCTGGTTGATCCGGTAGTCGGGATCGGACTGGAGCTTGGCCCGTTGCCACTGGCGCTTGCGGGCACGCTGGCAGCCGGGTGCGGAACAGTAGGCCTGGTCGGGAACTTGAGGGCGGGGCACGAAGTGCATGCCGCAGCAAGCCCAGTGCTTGGTCGTCATTGGTGGGCTCCATACAAAATTCGTATGGAAACCCGCGAGCAGATTGGTTATTTCTGATCGCCCACCTTATCCGGCAAATCTCCTGTCAGCCAGCCAGGCCACGAAGGTGGCCAGTTTCAGCGCACGCTGCAGGGGAGTCCTGGACATGCGCGTGGACGAGATCACGCGAAACGCAGGAATGCCGCGATCAGGCCCAAGAAAATGACGCCTTGCACCTGGGGACCCCGGGGCGTTTCACCCAACAGCCATGTAGCGTAGGTTTCGCAATTGCGGTCCAGCAGTCGGTAGGGGCCCCGGTGCTGCAGCGATAGGGTGAGCCGCTGCATGATTTGCGCCCGCTGCTCGGGTGCGGCGCGTCGGATTTCTTTGATGGGCCGACCTTGTGCGAACTCCGCGAAGGTCACGACGTGTTCGCCATCAGGGGTCAGGTGCGCGACGTTACCGTCGGGCAGTTGAACGCCCCAGTGTTCCCCCAGGCCAGTCAGCTTGGGTCGAGAAATGATTCGGATCGGATGGATGTTAAAGAACAAGAGAGCCTCCTGATGTCGTCGTCTGCATTGACGCAGCGCCCCGGCGGATGCCCGCGCAGGGCGGGCATCGGGGGCAACAACGACTACTTGCCTTTTGACTTGCTGGGACTGGCCTTTTGGGTCAGTGCCGATGCCGCCACGGATTTGACGGATGCAGGTGTACGTGGATTGCTCAACAACTTGGCAGCGGTCGATGCCACGCGGGCGGAGGTCTGTTCGTTCGTAGGTTTCTTGGAGGACATGGGTTTTCCTTATCAGTTCGCGGAAAGAGGGAAAGACGGGAGTCAGGTCCTGCTGATTCCCGCCCGGGATGGATCAGGCAAACAATTGCATCTGACCCGGATGCGAGCGCCAGTGCTGGCACACAGCCTCCCGGCGCCCGAACCGGAACCGGGTGTATGCGCGCACGAAGACGCTCTTCCATCGGTGGTAGGCCATGGCCAACTCCTCATGAAGGTTGAGGGGGTTTGGGCTTGCCAGCACACCGCGAACTGGTAAAATCCGCTGTCCGTTCAAGACATGATGTGCATGGGTGGTTTGGTAGCCCCCTATTCACTTCACCAAAGGCTCTGGAGTGTTGATAGCACTTCAGGGCCTTTTTCTTTGGTGTTGGCGGCTGGGCACTGGCCCAACTGCAGCAACACCGTGATGCCTGCCGACACGGGCACTGACTCGATAGCGAGTTCGATTCCGTACTGGCAAGTGGATTCTATGATAATCCCGAAAAAGGATCAATGCAAATGATCAATTCCCTTTTTGGGACTTTTGTTCATTGATCCAGTAGCTGACTGACCTGTCCCGTCTTGCCGATGAGGTGCGAGAGCAGGCGGAAGTTCTTCTCTTCGTGGCGCAGACGTCCTGCCACGATGGCCGGATGCACGCCGATCTCATCGGCGAAAGCAATGGCGTCTTCGGACAAAAGCGTTGTCCGCACTTTGGCGGTACGCCAGCTCTTTTCAGGGATCAATGCTTCCCCGGCCATGGCATCGGCTTCCGCTTCGACCTTTTGGGGATTGCTGCGATCCAAGTCGTCGATGAATACCGGGGCATCGGCTGTCAGATGCTTGGCAACGTGCGCCAACTCGTGGAGCAAGGCAAACCAGAAGTTGTCGAATCGGTCATGTCGCAACGTCAGGGCGACGATCGGTCGATCGTTGTCGAGCATTGCAGCGCCATCGAGGAAGGTGCGTTTGAAGTGCTTTTCGATGACGAGCGTGATGCCGTGACGGGCGAGGTATTCGCGCGCAAGCTTTGGACCCTCGTCGAAAGTGGAGAGCTTGGCCAGCTCACGCAACCAGGCCGGAGTGATGGTTCCGTGCTTGTACTCTCTGACCGCGTTGACGGCTCGCGCTTGTCGCAAGACGCACATACGCCAAGCCAAGAGGGCCATCTCATCGGCTTGGCGATCCCCGCGCTGATGCATCGGAGCGCGCAGAAATGCCGGGCTGACCTGTTTTGGCAGCAGGTCTTGCATGAATTTCCTGACCAAGTCTTCGGCGTACTCTTTGAGGCGCTGCGCGTTTCCTTCGAAGTCCCCGAAGCAACCCCGCTCCATCATTTCTTTGAGCGGGAAACGAGTGAAGTCCATCTCCGGCTCTTGATCGACGACCGAACTGTCCGTTTCGACATCTTCGATCAGGATGTCAGCGGGGATGCCCAAGCCCTGGTTGAGTCGGCGGATCATGGGCAGGGACAGGGGACGCTTGCGCGACAGCACTTCCGAGACCTTGGAGATCGAGCCGATGTAAGGGATCAGATCCTTGCGGGAGAGTTGCATCTGATCCATCCGGAAAAGAATCGACTCGATCGGGTCTGCCTTGACCGGCGGAACGGTTTGGCGTTCGAAGTCTTGGATGACCAGTGCCAGCAGCTCGAGCTCGTTTTCTTCCTTAGAGTTGGCCTTGGGGTCGAGCGACATGAGCGCAGACAAGCGCGCCATCGCTGCTTCGTAGTCTTCCGCACTCTTGATGATCTTCACATTCATCGCCATCTCCACCTGTCGTTTGCTTACCTTACACACGTCTGCCTAGAACTTTTTCTTGTCGTACTCGGCATGTGTCCCGACCCACTCAACCACCACCAGTCCGTTCTGATATCGGACCTTGACCACAAGCCGATAGGAGTTGCCCTTAATGTCAAAGATGACTCTGTTGTCGGCCAAGAAATCCGCGCTTCTGTATCTGCGCTTGATGTCGTGTGGCGTTTTCCAGTTCTCACGTTCGACATCCGTCTGCCACGCGTCCAGTGGCCCACGCGAGGCTGCATGATCTTTTTTGAACGCCTCGAGGATGGGCAAACCCAGAATTCGCATGTAGGGACGATGTGTTCATGGTCAGGCCTGCATTGTATTTCCCAAAAAGGGAAATGTCAATAGCGGACAGGATGAAGAGAGGGAAGTTGGTGCATGCCGGCGAACCAGATCACAGTCGCCGGGGCAAGTTCGAGATGCCGACGGGAGCCCCGAGAAGGTAGGGAGTGCGCGGTAGAAACCGAACTCTCCCCGGACTTCCGCATGGTGTACAATCACGCCCACGGTATCCCTGCTTCTACGGCAGGGCGGTTTCCTCTAAAGGGGAACTACACCACCAAAATTCAGCGCCCAACTGTTCTCAGTTGGGCGTTTTCATTTGTGCTTCCCGCATGACACGCGGGGTTCCCGCACATTCTGCGTGTGCGACCGGGGTCCAATGGCCTGGCAGAAACATCCCCGGTTGCCCTCCGTTCTGCCCTCTCTTCTCTCGAAATCGGCGCTAACTTCTTCGCCGTAGCACACGCACATGGCCTTTTGCGACCACGATTTGCGCGCGTGCCATTGCCATTCGTTGTCGGGTGGGGTTGGAGCAGCAATCCATCACGCCAACACTGCCGCTGCGCAAGGCATGGAATACAAGCCTGCGCGTTGCTGCGTGACCACGAGCGCATAGTAGGCCGCCAGTCGAGCCTCGTGCTCCGGCTTGCCCTTGTCCTTCGACTTGATCTTGAACAGGTCGATCGGCTTCTGCTGCGGAACAACCTGGTGCACCACTTTATCGACCAGCACGACCTTTGGAGTCTGGACGGATGCCGTGGTGCGCAAGAGTCCTTGGTGGCTGCCTACAGTCGCGTCGATCAACACTTTGAGCAACTGCGAGGCTGCCAAGCGGCGCAAGATGGCTCCGCCTGAGCTGCGCCGCCAGCTCATCGCCTTGCTGCGCCAAGGCAAGAGCACGCGCAGGCCCCGCTCTGCGGGCCAGGATCGACGAGGGCAGATCCCTGACATGAGATCGAAGATCGCCTGACCGGTAGGTTAGGAGCAGCACTCGATCAAGACAACGCGCCCGCTGCGCGGGGCATCGCGTACAGCCCTTCGCGTTGCTGAGCCTAAATCCGGCAGTCGGATGCGCCTGCCAGTGCCGTGATCGGCATGCCAGGCAAGACGTGAGAACGCAGCGCACTCGTGTGCGCAAGGACGAACAACGCCGCATGGCGTGTCGAGCATGGTGCTGGCAGGTGCATAGCGCCCTCATCTTCCAGGTGAACTGTGCCGAAGTCACAAAATTCAATTTTCACAATAACTTCCTGAGACCCACAAGCGATCGACTGCCGGATTTAGGGCTGAGTCCTCACGAGGGCATGGTAGGCCGCAAGTCTCGCTGCTGGCCCCAGCTTGCCCTTGTCCTTCGACTTGATCTTGAACAGGTCGATCGGTTTGTTGCTGCCCAGTTCCACGCGTTACATGATCCGCTCATCATCCATCTCGGCTCCCTTGAGCGCCCAAAGGGCTTCGAACACCTTGGCCTGACCATCGGTGAACTGGATCGGCGTGGCCTGAATCCCCGGCAATGTCGCCCACCTGAAGTCCGCCGAGAACGGCTCGTTCACCGGCGTAGCAGGATCGACGCCCGCGCCGAGGGGCGAGCGCTTATGCCTATGGCCCGCAATACGGCAGTGGTGCTGGGTGATCAAACTGCTTTGATCGGCCTGCGTGACAGCGTGTTGGCATCCAGCGGCGAAATTGATAGCTGGCGGATGATGTGCTTCAATCGCGCGGGCCGATTTTTACCTGCGCCGCCAGCACCACCAGCGCCAGCACCGGCAAGCCCAGCAGCGCGGTGGCGATAAAGAAGTTGCTGTAGCCATGCGCGTCAACAAACTGCCCCGAGAAGCCGGCCAGCCATTTGGGCAGCAGCAGCATCATGGAACTGAAAAGCGCATATTGCGTGGCGGAGTACTGCACGTTGGTGAGGCTGGAGAGATAGGCGATGAAGGCGGCGGAGGCGATGCCACCCGCAAGGTTGTCGGCCGAGATCACGCCGATCAATCCCGTCAGGTGGTGCCCCTGCGTCGCCAGCCAGGCAAACAGCAGGTTGCTGCCCGCCGAGAGCACCGCGCCGAGCATCAGCACGCGCATCACCCCCAGGCGCATCGAGAGCACGCCGCCGACGAAGGCGCCCGCCAGCGTCATGACCACGCCAAACACCTTGGTGACGGCGGCTACTTCATCCTTGGTGTAGCCCATGTCGACGTAGAACGGATTGGCCATGATGCCCATCACGACGTCGCTGATGCGGTAGATGGCGATCAGCGACAGGATCAGCGCCGCCTGCCAGCGATAGCGGCGGATGAAGTCGGCGAAGGGTTCGACCACTGCGCCATTGAGCCATTCGGCCAGATTCTTCGCGGGCGCGAGCGGGCGTGGCGCGGGCTCGGGCGAGAGCAGCACGGTGAGCGCGCCCACCAGCATCGACGCGGCCATCGCCAGATATGCGGTGCGCCACGCTGCAAGCTGATAGCCGCCGATGGTATCGACCTCGGCACGCGCGGCGATCCACAGCACGCCCGCGCCGGCCCAGATCATCGCCAACCGGTAGCCGGTCTGGTAGGTAGCAGCCAGCGCCGCCTGGCGGTCGGCATCGGCCGATTCGATGCGAAAGGCGTCCAGCGCAATGTCTTGCGTGGCCGAGCCGAAGGCCACCAGCAGCGCGAACCACACCATGGGCCCGAGCGCGTCGCGCGGATCGACCAGCGCCATGCCGACCAGCCCGGCGATCACCACGCTTTGGGCCAGTAGCAGCCAACTGCGCCGCCGCCCCAAGAGCCGCGTGATGAGGGGCAGCGGCAGCCGGTCAACGAGGGGTGACCAGACCCATTTGAAGGCGTAGGCCAGGCCGACCCAGCTCAGATAGCCGATGGTCGTGCGGTCTATGCCCGCCTCGCGCAGGCGAAACGACAGCGTGCCCAGCACCAGCAGCAGCGGCAGCCCGGCGGCAAAGCCCAGTGTGAGCATGCGCAGGCTGGCGGGCTCCAGGTAGACGCGCCAGGCGCTGAGCCAGGAGCGGCGGGGGGGCGATACGGGCGAGGGTGGGAGCGTGGCCATGGTGTGGCGAGCATTATCCGGGCGCGCTGCCCTAACATTGCAGGCATGACGACGCCCTTGACCGAGGCCCAATGCACGGTGCGCCACTACGACGGCGAGCACCACGCGCACGCGCATGGTTTCGCGCAGATTCTGTATGCGCTGGGCGGTGCGATGGAGCTCGATATTGCCGGGCGTGCAGCCTTCGTCGATACCGCCAGCGGCATCGTGATTCCGGCCGGCACGCGCCACGGCTACCGCGCCGCGCTTGGCGCGCGCATCCTGGTGATCGATGCGCCCGAGCAGTCGGCGCTGGCGCGCGTGCGCCGGTTTGCCGTGCCGCAGGCCTGGCGCGGCAGGGAGCCGGTGGCGCAGGCGGCGGTCGAGCAAGTGGCGGCGGTGCTGCAGGCACCACGGCTGCTGGCGCGCAGGCAGCTTGATCTGGTGCGGCTGGCGCGGGGGGTCTCGGGCGCGCTGCACGAGGATTGGCCAACGGCGCGCCTGGCGGCGCTGTGCCACCTGAGCCCGCAGCGTTTTCATGCCCGTCTGCTGGAATTGGCCGGCGTTACGCCGCAGGCCTGGCTGCGCGGTCTGCGGCTCGATAGTGCCGAACAGTGGCTGGCGCGCGGGCAGTCGCTCGAAGCCACGGCGCTCGCCTGTGGCTACGCCAGTGCCAGCGCACTGGCCTACGCGCTCAAGCGCGAGCGCGGCCTGGGCGTGCGTGCACTACGACGTTTATATGCTTCTGAATAGATAGCTATTAGCGCTTTATATACGTGCGTCAGCAATGTATTTCGCTAAAAATTCTCAGGCGACGGAAAACGCCGGCTTGGTCAGAAGCCGGCCCGGCGCCCGGCCTTCCACTACGCGCGTTGCTCGATAGTTGCGCCCCTTGGCTGCGCCACGATGGCTGCCATGACCGATGCACGACATTCCGCGCGCGGCATCGCGCTGGTGCTCATGGCCGCGATGCTCTGGGGCACTACCGGCACCGCCCAAAGCCTGGCGCCGGCCACGCTCTCGCCCTACTGGGTGGGCTCGCTGCGGCTGGTGATTGCCAGTGGCTTCTTTGCGCTGCTGGCGCTGGGCGCGCCGGCGCGCTCGGGGGCCTGGCACTGGCCGCCGGTGCTGCTGGCCGGCGTCAGCATCGCCGTCTACAACCTGAGCTTTTTTGCCGGTGTGCGTGCCAGCGGCGTGGCGCTGGGCACGGCGATTGCCATCGGCAGCGGGCCGATCTGGGCCGGCCTGCTGCAAACGCTGCTGACGCGGCGCCTGCCCGCGCCGCTCTGGTGGCTGGGCACGTTGGTGAGTGTGGCGGGCGGTGTGGCGATGGCGCTGGGCCAGAGCGGTGGCCTGAGGCTGCAGGCGGGCGGCGTGGCGCTGTGCCTGCTGGCCGGCCTGTGTTATGCCGTTTACGCACTGGCCAACAAGCATCTGGTGCTGGCGCTGGGGCCGGTGCGTACCAATCTGGTGGTGTTCGTGGGCGCCTCTCTTATCTCGGTGCCCATGGCCTGGGTGCTCGGCGGGCCGCTGCAGGCAGGGACACAGAGCTGGGCGGTGGTGGCCTTCCTCGGGTTGGTGAGCACGGGCATCTCCTACCTGCTGTTTTCCAGCGGGCTGCGCCATATCTCGGGCGCCACCGGCGTCACGCTGGCGCTGGGTGAGCCGGTGACGGCCTTCATGCTGGCGGTCTGGGTGGTGGGAGAGCGCCAGCAGCTGCTGGCCTGGCTGGGCCTGGCCGCGGTGATTGCGGGGCTGCTGGTGGTCATCGCCGCGGAGATGCGCTCTGCCCGATGAAGGTTGTGGTGAGGGCCCGCCCCGTTGCTACCATGGCGCACTGTGCACGAACCAATCACACTCCCGCTTTCCGATCGACCGCAGCACATTGCCGAGCCACCGCCCCGGCAGGCGCGGAGGGGGTTCATGCTGGCGGCCTTGGGCTGCTTGGCCCTGCCTGCGCTGGCACAAGTGGATGTGGGCAATGCCTCGGGCATGCGCAAGCTGGTGCCCGCCGGGCAGCTGGAGCAGGCGGCCACGCAGCAATATGGCGAGATGCTGGCGCAGGCCAGGGCGCAACGCGCGCTGGCGCCGCCCGAGCACCCGCAACTGGTGAAGCTGCGCGCGATTGCCCAGCGGCTGATCCCGTTCGCCATGGCCTGGAACGAGCGCGCACGCCAGTGGCGCTGGGAGGTGAACCTGATAGGCAGCAAGGAAGTCAACGCCTTTTGCATGCCCGGCGGCAAGATCGTCTTCTACACCGGCATCCTTGACCGGTTGAAGCTGACCGACGACGAGGCCGCCATGGTCATGGGCCACGAGATGGCGCATGCGCTGCGCGAACATGCGCGCGAGCGCCTGGCCAAGACCCAGGCGACCAACATTGGCCTCAGCCTGGGCGCGCAACTGCTGGGGCTGGGCGATCTGGGACGCATGGCGGCCAATCTGGGTGGGCAACTGCTCACGCTGCAGTTCAGCCGTTCCGACGAAAGCGAGGCCGACCTGGTCGGCCTGGAACTGGCGGCGCGCGCGGGCTACAACCCGCGTGCCGCCGTCAGTCTGTGGCGCAAGATGGGCGAGGTGACGGGCGGAGGCGGCATCGGCTTTCTCTCCACCCATCCAACGGGGCCGGACCGCATCCGCGAGCTGGAGCGCAGCCTGCCCCGGGTGCAGGGCTTGTACGAGGCGGCGCGGCGCTGAGCCGCGAGCGCGGGTATTTTCGGAGACGGGGCATGGCAGTACCGCTCATCGTCGGCATAGGCGGCACCACGCGGCCCGGGTCCACTTCGGAGCGTGCGATGCAGGTGACCCTGGCGCATGTCCGCACCCTGGGTTGCGAGACTTTGGCATTTGGCGCTGGCCAGTTGCCTCAGGCGCTGTATGTGCCGGGGCACGGCGATGGCAGTGCGCAGGCGCTGGATTTGCTGGCCGGATTGCGCCGCGCGAGTGGCGTGGTTCTGGCCACCCCCGCCTACCATGGCGGAATATCGGGCCTGATCAAGAACGTGCTCGACTACGTGGAAGAGCTGCGGGACGATGCGCGCCCGTATCTGTCGGAGCGCGCCGTCGGCTGCATCGTCTGCGCCGACGGGCCGCAGGCCATGGGTACGGCGCTGACCTCGCTGCGCTCCACCGTGCATGCGCTGCGCGGCTGGCCGACACCCTATGGCGCGGCGGTGCACGCGGCGTCCGATCCGTTTGGCGTGCGCAGTGGCGTGCCTGACCCGGCGGCGCAGCGCGCCTGTCAGGTGGTGGCGGAAGAAGTCTGTTTTTTCGCGCGGCGGATGGCCGTCTGCGCGGCGGACTGAGCGGGCGCGGCGCCCGGCAGCGTCACCTTGCCGTCGCGCAGCGCCTGGATCAGCAGGTCGGGCGTGGTGCGGATATGGGCCTCCAGCGCCAGCGCGGCGCGCGCCTCCTGGCCGGCCATGGCGTATTGGAAGATTTCGGTGTGTTCGGCGTGCACGTCGCGCGTGCAGCCGGGCAGGGTCATGGCGTAGTAGCGGTAGCGCTCGCTGTGGCGCGAGAGCAGGCGCAGCACGCGCAGCGTCCAGGGCGAATCGGCGCCCGACAGCAGCGTCTCGTGGAAGCGCTCGTTGAGCGTCTCCCACTGGCGCCGGCGTCCGGGCGCGATCGGCTCCTCGGCGGAGATCGCGTCGTAGGCGGCCTGCACGGCGCTGCGCCAGCGGCTGCCGCCGGCGCGGATCGACTTGCGCAGCGCCTCGGTCTCGATCTGCACGCGCAGCTGCGTGATGTCCGCCAGCTCCTCGAGCGCGCTGGGCGCGACGCGAAAGCCCCGCTGGCCCTCGGTGGTGACCAGGGCGTCGCTCACCAGCCGCGTGAGCGCCTCGCGCAGCGTGCCGGCGCCCACGGCGTACTGCGTGCGCAGGTGCTCGATGCGCAGCTTGCTGGCCGGCAGCAGCCGGCCTTCGATGATGTCGTCGCGCAACTGCGCGTAGGTCTGCTCGATCAGCGTGCGCGTGGCGGTATCGGCGTCGCCGCTGCCCTGCACGGCGGTGGCGCGCACGAGGGAGACGAGGGGCTGGAAGGTACGTTTGACCATGGTGGATTCATTCCTCCTGTTGCAGGCGCGAGAGGCGGTAGCTCAGCTGCGCGCGCGTGAGCCCGAGTGCGCGCGCCGCGGCGGCGAGGTTGCCGCCCGCGCGCGCCACGGCCTCGCGCAGCAGCGTGTTTTCCAGCGCCTCCAGCGTCATGCCGCTGCGCTGCAGCCGCTCGTACAGCTCGCCGGCCTGGGCGTGGTCCGCCGGCGACTGAGCCGGCTCCAGCGCGCCGCCGGGGTTCACGGTGGTGCCGCCCGCCAGCGGCAGGTGCGGGAACAGGGTTTCCGCATCGACCGCCGCGCCGGCTGACGCAAGAATGATGCCGCGCTCGATCAGGTTCTCCAGTTCGCGCACGTTGCCCGGCCAGGGGTAGGCGCGCATCGCAGCCAGTGCGCGGTCGGTGAAACCGAGCACGCGCTTGCCGTGCTGCGCCACGTATTTGTCGAGCAGGTGCAGGGCCAGCGGCTCGATGTCCTCCAGCCGCTCGCGCAGCGGCGGGATGCGGATGGGGTAGACGTTGAGCCGGTAGAGCAGGTCCTGGCGGAAGCGTCCTTCGCGCACCGCCTGCGCCAGGTCGACGTTGGTGGCCGCGACGACGCGCACGTCCACCTTGCGCGGCGCCGCCGCGCCCAGGCGGTCGATCTCGCCGCTCTGCAGCACGCGCAGCAGCTTGGCCTGCGCGGGCAGGGGCAGTTCGCCGAGCTCGTCGAGCATCAGCGTGCCGCCGTGCGCCCGTTCGAAGCGCCCCACGCGCGTGGCGGCGGCGCCGGTGTAGGCCCCCTTCTCCGCGCCGAACAGCTCGCTTTCGATCAGCTCGGCCGGCAGCGCCGCGCAGTTGACCGCGACGAAGGGCTTGTCGGCGCGCGCGCTCATCGCGTGCAGCGCCCGCGCGAAGCGCTCTTTGCCCACGCCGGTCTCGCCCGTGAGCAGCACGGTGACCTGCGTCTGCGCCGCCTTGCGCAGCAGCTCTATGGTCTGCACGAAGGCGGGCGACTGGCCGACCAGCGGCCCCTGCTCGTCCGCCGGCTGCAGCTGCGTGCGCAGGCTGTGCACCTGCGACTGCAGCTCTTCGAGCTTGACCAGCATGGAGTCGGCGTCGTAGTCGCGCGCCATGGCGTCGCCGTCGGGCCACTCCTCGGCGAAGCGCCCCTCGATGCGGCAGTGTGGCGCGCCGCAGGCCACGCACTGCACCTCCTTGTAGAGCACCGAACGGCCGAAGAACGCGCTGGTGTAGCCCGAGGCATAGCCCAGCAGCATCCAGCAGACCGGCTCGGCCTGCGGGCCGAACTCGCGCAGGTGCACCTCCACCTCCCAGCTGTGGTCCCAGCGGTAGTGCCCGAGGTAGTGGCCCTCGTCTTCGTTTACCTCGAAGGTCTGGGGCGTGACCTGCACGGCGCCTTCGAGCATGTGCAGCTGCGGGCCGACGGAAAAGGCCTCGAACAGCGAGGCGTCGCGCCGTATCTGGCGCGCCAGCAGCGCGTCGCGCTCGCCGGAGGCGTAGCCCGCGCGCATCAGCACGCGCCGTGTCTGCACCGGCCCCAGCGTCGTCATGAGTTCGCGTCGCAGCGCGCTCAGCGCCGCCGTGTGCAGGAGCACCATGCGCTGATCGGCCAGCCAGATGCGGCCATCGCTGGGGGAAAAGTGCACCAGGCGGCGCAGATCCCGGTCGGACGGCATGGGGGGAAGCGTGGTGTTCATGGCAAAATATCGATAAAACAGAGACCGTGGGCTATCCAGTGTTTCGTTGATCTTCAACCCGACTTCACCATTTGAACACTTTCCTGGCGGATCAATATGCGGATATGAACATGCTGCAGCGCAACATGAATCAAGATATTGCCGTGGGTTGCGGAGAAATCGATTCTCAGGCGTCCAGACCCGGATGGGAATTCAGGGTTTACCCTCGTTTTATCGATAGTTTTGCAGTTTTGTCGATTCTTGGCATGGCATCTGCATTACAACGGGAGACAAAGCCAATTTTCCGGAGCCCGCGATGAACCCAGAGTTGTTACCGCACTGCGATGTCACCCGCAAATACATCAACGTGCTGGGAAGACGGGACAACGGCCTTGTCGAGTTCGAGTTTTCGATGGGATGGCCCGAACTGACCGTGGAGCTGATGTTGCCCGAGCAGGCGTTCGCGGAGTTCTGCCGCACGCACCAGGTGAAGCAGCATCCCGGCCAGATCGATACCCACCCGTTGTCCACTGTTTCAGGAGACACCACGCATGAACATTGACCTGCAGGCGCGCGAGATCAAGCCACAGCGCCAGACCTTCCAACGGGTGGCTGCGTACATCGGCGACAAGCCGGCGTCGCGCTATGAAGAGGCCACGCTGGGGGTGCAGCCCTCGGCCAACTTCCACTACCGGCCCACCTGGGAGCCCGAGCACGAGCTGTTCGACGCCGGCCGCACGGCCATCACGATGGCCGATTGGTACGCGCTGCGCGATCCGCGCCAGTACTACTACGCGAACTGGACCATGGCGCGCGCCAAGCAGCAGGATGCGATGGAGGCCAATTACGACTTCGTCGAATCCCGCGGCCTCGTGACCAAGATGTCTGACTCCGTGCGCACCAAGGCCAGCGAAATCCTGATGCCGCTGCGCCATGTGGCCTGGGCAGGCAACATGAACAACTGCAGCATCTGCGCACGCGGCTGGGGCACGGCCTTCACCGCCCCGGCAATGTTCCATGCGATGGATCACCTGGGGGTCGCTCAGTACCTTACGCGCCTGGGCCTGGCGCTGGGTGAGCCCGAGGCGCTGCAGGCCGGCAAGAACGACTGGCTGGGGGATTCGCGCTGGCAGGTGCTGCGCCGCTACGTCGAGGACACGCTGGTGCTCAAGGACCCGTTCGAGCTCTTCGTGGCGCAGAACCTCGCGCTCAATGGCCTGCTCTACCCGCTGATCTTCACCCACTTCGTGGATGACCGCGTGGCGCTGCAGGGCGGCACGGCCGTGGCGATGCTGTGCTCGTTCATGCCTGAGTGGCACGAGGAAAGCGCCCGCTGGATCGATGCCGTGGTCAAGGTCGCGGCGGCGGACAACGCCGACAACCTGGCGCTGATCACCGGCTGGTACCAGCGCTACACCGGCCTGGCCCAGGCCGCTCTGGCGCCCGTGGCCAACGCCGCGCTGGGTGCGGAGGGCGATGCGCTGCTCGCCGATGTGCGTGCCACCCTCGATGCCCGTGCCCGCAAGGCCGGTCTCGCCCTCTGAGAAGGAGCGCAGCATGAATGCCCCCGTCGTATCCAGCGTCTTCATCGCCTTCCAGGACAACGAGGAAGCCCGCCCGGTGGTCGATGCCATCCTGCTCGACAACCCCAACGCCAGCGCTCAGCGCTCGCCCGGCCTCGTGAAGATCGACGCGCCGCGGCACCTCGTGATCCGCCGCGAGACCATCGAGGAGCAAACCGGCCGCCGCTTCGATCTGCAGCAGATCCACATCAATCTGGTGACGCTGTCGGGCCATATTGAAGAAGACGACGATGAGTTTTCGCTGAGCTGGCGCGACTGAGCGCAGCGCACACCACAAACCAACCATTGAAGGAGACGCCACCATGGACGCACCCGTAGTCAAGAAGAAACTCAGCCTCAAGGACCGCTATCGCGCGATGACGCGCGATCTGCACTGGGACACCACCTACCAGCCGATGGACAAGGTCTTCCCGTACGACAAGTACGAAGGCATCAAGATCCACGATTGGGACAAGTGGGAAGACCCCTTCCGCCTGACGATGGACGCCTACTGGAAGTACCAGGGCGAAAAGGAGAAAAAGCTCTACGCCGTGATCGAGGCCTTCGCGCAGAACAACGGGCAGTTGAGCATTTCCGACGCGCGCTATGTCAACGCACTCAAGGTGTTTATCCAGGGTGTGACACCGCTGGAGTATATGGCACACCGAGGTTTTGCCCACGTGGGCCGGCACTTCACCGGCGCCGGTGCGCGCGTGGCGGCGCAGATGCAGTCGATCGACGAATTGCGCCACTTCCAGACCGAAACGCATGCACTGAGCCAGTACAACAAGTACTTCAACGGCATGCACCACGCGGCGCACTGGTACGACCGGGTCTGGTATTTGTCGGTGCCCAAGTCATTTTTTGAAGACGCGGCCACCGGTGGACCGTTCGAGTTTCTTACCGCGGTGAGCTTTTCGTTCGAATATGTGTTGACCAACCTGCTGTTTGTCCCCTTCATGTCGGGTGCTGCTTACAACGGGGACATGTCGACGGTCACCTTCGGTTTTTCGGCGCAAAGTGACGAATCGCGCCACATGACACTCGGCATCGAATGCATCAAGTTCATGCTGGAACAGGATCCGGACAACGTGCCCATCGTGCAGCGCTGGATCGACAAGTGGTTCTGGCGCGGCTATCGGCTGTTGAGCATCGTGGCCATGATGCAGGACTACATGCTGCCCAACCGGGTGATGAGCTGGCGCGAGAGCTGGGAGATGTACGTCGAGCAGAACGGCGGCGCGCTGTTCAAGGATCTGGCGCGTTACGGCATCCGCAAGCCCAAGGGCTGGGACCAGGCTTGCGAAGGCAAGGACCACATCAGCCATCAGACCTTCGCCGTGTTCTATAACTATAACGCCGCGGCCCCCATCCACACCTGGGTTCCCACAGAAGAAGAAATGGGGTGGCTGTCGGAGAAGTACCCCGAGACGTTCGACAAGTATTACCGTCCGCGTTGGGACTACTGGCGCGAGCAGGCCGCCAAGGGCAACCGTTTCTACAACAAGACGCTGCCGATGCTCTGCACTACCTGCCAGATTCCGATGATATTCACCGAGCCTGGCGACGCAACCAAGATCTGCTATCGCGAGTCGGACTACCTCGGCGACAAGTATCACTTCTGCAGCGACCACTGCAAGGAGATTTTTGACAACGAACCCGAGAAGTTCGTGCAGTCATGGCTTCCGCCGCAGCAAGTGTATCAAGGAAACTGTTTCAAGCCGGATGCCGATCCGACCAAGGAAGGTTTCGATCCCTTGATGGCCTTGCTCGACTACTACAACCTGAATGTAGGCCGGGACAACTTCGATTTCGAGGGGTCGGAAGACCAAAAGAACTTTGCTGCCTGGCGTGGAGAGGTCTTGCAAGGAGAAGCCAAATGAGCGTTGTTGCCCTCAAACCCTACAAGTTCCCGGCACGAGACGCGCGCGAAAACTTTCCGGCGCCGTTGCTGTTTATCGGCTGGGAAGACCATCTGTTGTTTGCGGCACCTGTTGCCTTGCCCCTGCCGTCGGACACGTTGTTCGGGGCGCTCTCGCAGGCGGTGCTGCCGGATATCTTCGGCTACCACCCGGATTTCGCCAAGATCGACTGGAGCAAGGCTGAGTGGTTCAAATCGGGCGAGCCCTGGTCGCCCGACCCGGCCAAGTCGCTGGCGGAAAACGGTCTGAAGCACAAGGACGTGATCCGCTTCCGCACACCAGGCCTGACGGGTGTCGCCGGCTCTTTTTCCTGAAGCATGACGGCACTGCATCCGCCTGGATGCAGTGCCCCAGAGACACCATGAGCTACGCATTGACCATCGAACCGCTGGGCGCTGAAATTGAAGTCGAGGAGGGGCAAACCATCCTCGATGCCGCGCTGCGCCAGGGTATTTACCTGCCCCACGCCTGTTGCCACGGTCTTTGCGGCACTTGCAAGGTGCAGGTGCTGGATGGCGAGGTTGATCAGGGCAACGCCAACCCGTTTGCGTTGATGGAGGGCGAGCGCGCCGATGGCAAGACGCTGGCCTGTTGCTGCACGCTGCAGTCCGACGTGACCATCGAAGCCGATATCGAGGAAGAGCCCGACGCCGAGGTCATCCCGGTACGCGACTTTGCCGCGACGGTGCTGCGCATCGAGCGGCTCACGCCCACGATCAAGGCGCTGCACCTGCAACTGGACAAACCCATCCACTTCCAGGCGGGCCAGTACGTGCAGCTTGAAATCCCGGGCCTGGGCGAGAGCCGGGCGTTCTCGATCGCCAATGCGCCCGACGCGAACGGCGACAGCACGCAGATCGAACTCAATGTGCGCCAGGTGCGCGGCGGCAAGGGCACGGCCTGG
This sequence comes from Comamonas sp. SCN 65-56, assembly GCF_001724135.1. Taxonomy (GTDB): domain Bacteria; phylum Pseudomonadota; class Gammaproteobacteria; order Burkholderiales; family Burkholderiaceae_C; genus Comamonas_C. Next base: position 17,412 of record NZ_MEDS01000005.1, read on the forward strand.
CTGCACGAGCAGCTTGAGGAGGGCGCTCGGCTACGCCTGGCCGGGCCCTACGGGCGCTTCTTCGTGCGCCGCTCGGCGCGGCAGCCCATGCTGTTTCTCGCCGGCGGCTCAGGCCTGTCGAGCCCGCGCTCGATGATCCACCAGATGCTGGCCAGCGGCTGCACCGAACCGATCACGCTGATCTACGGGCAGCGCACGCGCGAGGAGCTGTACTACGACGCGGAATTCCGCGCGCTGGCCGCACGGCACCCGCATTTCACTTATGTGCCCGCGCTGTCCGACGAGCCCGAGGGCAGTGACTGGGACGGTGCGCGCGGTTTCGTGCATGATGTCGCCAAGGCACACTGCGAAGGTGGTTTTGTCGGGCACAAGGCCTACCTCTGCGGTCCGCCGGTGATGATCGAGGCCTGCATCGGTACGCTGATGCAGGGTCGGTTGTTCGAGCGTGACATCTATACCGAGAAGTTCCTCTCCGCAGCCGACGCCGGGCAGGCCCGCAGCCCGCTGTTCAAACGTGTTTGAGACTACGAACGCCAAGGCAGAAACCGCATGTGGATGACCCCGCGCCCCACCCACGAAGTCCATGTCACGCAGACCGGCGAAAGCTTCGCCTGCGCCACGGACGAGAGCCTGCTGCGCGGCATGCTGCGCCTGGGGCGCAAGGGCATACCGGTGGGCTGCGTCAATGGCGGCTGCGGCGTGTGCAAGGTGCGCGTGCTCGAAGGCAGCGTCAAACCGCTCGGACCGATCAGCCGGGCGCATGTCAGCGTGGACGAGGAGGCGCAGGGCTACACCCTGGCCTGCCGTGTCGCTCCCACCGCGCCGGTGAGCCTGGATATCTGCGGCAAGCTCGCCAAGCCGTTTTCCCGACCTTCCCCCAGTGCGGCGCCCGCGCGCGCCACCGATTCCGTTTCCCCAACCAACCCAACTCAGGAGATATGACATGGGTGTATTACGCATTGGCCACGCAAGCCTCAAGGTGATGGACATGGCAGCCGCCTTGAATCACTACGAGAAGGTGCTCGGCCTGAAGAACATGATGACCGACAAGGCCGGCAACGTCTACCTCAAGTGCTGGGACGAGTGGGACAAGTTTTCGCTCATCCTCACGCCCAGCGATCAGGCCGGGCTGAACCACGTGGCCTACAAGGTCGAAAAGGATGCCGACCTGGACGCGCTGCAGAAAACCATAGAGGCCTGGGGCGTCAAGACCACCATGCTCGACGAGGGCGCGCTGCCCTCGGTCGGCCGCATGCTGCAGTTCAACCTGCCCAGCGGTCACGAGTTCCGGCTGTACGCGCACAAGGAGTTCGTCGGCACCGACGTCGGCTCGCTGAACCCCGATCCCTGGCCCGATGGCGTGCGCGGCGCCGGCGCGCACTGGCTTGACCACTGCCTGCTGATGTGCGAGATGAACCCCGAGGCGGGCATCAACACCGTCGCGGAGAACACGCGTTTCATGACGGAGTGCCTGAACTTCTTCCTGACCGAGCAGGTGCTGGTGGGCCCCGAGGCCAACATCCAGGCAGCGACCTGGATGGCGACCACCACCACGCCGCACGACATCGCTTTCGTCGGCGGTCCGCGCAGCGGCCTGCACCACATCGCCTACTTCCTTGATTCTTGGCACGACGTGCTCAAGGCCGCCGACATCATGGCCAAGAACAAGGTACGCATCGACGTCGCGCCCACGCGCCACGGCATCACGCGCGGCGAGACCATCTACTTCTTCGACCCCAGCGGCAACCGCAACGAGACCTTCGCCGGTCTGGGCTACCTGGCCCAGCGCGACAGGCCGGTGACCACCTGGAGCGAGGACAAGCTGGGCAGCGGCATCTTCTATCACACGGGCGATCTCGTGCCGTCCTTCACCGACGTCTACACCTGATCTGCTGCTGGAGGCACCCGCGCTCCCCCGGCGGGCCCGAGCCTGCCGGGGGGATTGTTTTTGTTTTCTTTCAGGAATTTTCGAGGCATGCAACAGCCTTCTCTTTCCGATGCCGGCGCGCCTCTGAGCGCAGCGCAGCCGGTGATCGACGCCCCCGCGGCGCTGCGCGCGGTGCAGGCCGCGGTGGCGCACGCCGCTGGTTTGGGCGTGCCTGTGAACGTGGCCGTCGTCGATGCCGCCGGTCTGCCGGTGGGCTTTGCCCGCATGGCGGGCGCGCCGCTGCACTCGGTCGACATCGCCAGCGACAAGGCCTACACCGCCGCCAGCTTCGGCCTGCCGACGAGCCGCTGGACCGAGGCGCTGGCAGGCCACTCCGAAGCCGTGCGCCAGGGCTTGGTGCTGCGCCCGCGCTTCGTCGCGTTTGGCGGCGGCTTGCCCATCATGGAGGGCAGCGCGCGCATCGGCGGCATCGGCGTTTCGGGCGGCAGCGAGACGCAGGACGAAGACATTGCCCGGGCAGGCCTGATTGCCCTGGGCCTGCAGGCATGAACCACAGAGAGCAAGCATGAAAGACATCCTCAACTTCATCAACGGCAAATACGTCAGCAACACCAGCGGCAAGACCTTTCCCGACATCAATCCGGTCAACGGCGAGGTCATCGGCAGGGTCCATGAGGCCGGCAAACCCGAGGTGGATGCCGCCGTCGCCGCCGCCAAGGCCGCGCTCAAGGGCGACTGGGGCCGCATGTCGGTGGTCGAACGCTGCAAGCTGCTGGATGCGCTGGCCCTGGGCATCAACCAGCGCTTCGACGATTTCCTGCAGGCTGAAATTCTTGACACCGGCAAGCCCAGCCACCTCGCGTCGCATGTGGATATCCCGCGCGGCGCGGCCAATTTCCAGGTCTTCATCGACACCATCAAGAGCGTCTCGACCGAGTCGTTCACCATGCGCACGCACGACGGCAAGACGGCGCTCAGCTACGGCGTGCGCACGCCGCGCGGCGTGATCGCCGTGGTCTGCCCGTGGAACCTGCCGCTGCTGCTGATGACCTGGAAGGTGGGTCCGGCGCTGGCCTGCGGCAACACCGTGGTCGTCAAGCCGTCGGAAGAAACCCCGGCCACCGCAGCGCTGCTGGGCGAGGTGATGAACGCGGTCGGCATGCCCGCGGGCGTGTACAACGTGGTGCACGGCTTCGGTCCGGATTCGGCGGGTGAATTCCTCACTCGCCACCCGGATGTGAACGGCATCACCTTCACCGGCGAGACGCGCACCGGCACCGCCATCATGCAGGCAGCGGCCGAGGGCATCCGCCCGGTGTCGCTGGAGCTGGGTGGCAAGAATGCCGCCGTGGTGTTTGCCGATTGCGACTTCGAAACCGCGGTGGATACCGTCACGCGCTCGTGCTTCGAAAACGCCGGCCAGGTCTGCCTGGGCACCGAACGCGTGTACGTTGAGCGCCCGATCTTCGACAAATTCGTTGCCGCGCTCAAGCACAAGGCCGAGACCATGACGCCCGGACGTCCGTTTGACGCGGCGACCAAGATCGGTCCGCTGATTAGCAAGGAGCATCAGGCCAAGGTGCTGGGCTACTACAAGAAGGCGGCCGAAGAGGGCGCCACCGTGGTCACCGGCGGCGGCGTGCCCGACATGCCCGCAGACCTCAAGGACGGCTGCTGGGTGCAGCCCACGATCTGGACCGGCCTGCCTGAGACCGCCAGCGTGATCACCGAGGAAATTTTCGGCCCCTGCTGCCACATCGCGCCGTTTGACAGCGATGACGAGGTGCTTTCCAAGGTGAATGCCAACCGCTACGGTCTCGCCACCTCCATCTTCACGCAGGACATTGGTCGCGCCAACCGCATGGCGCAGCACATCGAAGTGGGCCTGGCGTGGATCAACAGCTGGTTCCTGCGCGACCTGCGCACACCGTTTGGCGGCTCCAAGCAATCGGGCATTGGTCGCGAGGGTGGCGTGCACTCGCTCGAGTTTTACACCGAGTTGCGCAACGTCATGGTAAAAATGTAATGAAAATATGTCCCAGCGCTTATGCATAAAGCGCCGGCAGCTATTGTTTTTGAGGAGTCCATGTGACGGTATCGGCTGAGCAGAATCCGGAAGTGGGGCGCAGTATCGAGGCTGCGGGCATCCGCACCAATTACCACGACAGCGGCAGCGGCGCGCCCATGCTGCTGATCCACGGCTCGGGCCCCGGGGTGTCGGCCTGGGCGAACTGGCGCGGCGTGATGCCGGAGCTGGCGCGCCGCGCCCGCGTGATCGCGCCGGACATGGTGGGCTTTGGCTACAGCGAGCGCCCGGCGGGTTTCGTCTACACCATGGATGCGTGGGTGCGCCAGGCCGTGGGGCTGCTGGATGCGCTGGGCATTGCGCGCGCCGATCTCGTGGGTAATTCTTTTGGCGGCGGGCTGGCGCTGGCGCTTGCCATCCGCCATCCCGAGCGCGTGCGCCGCCTCGTGCTCATGGGCAGTGCAGGGGTGTCGTTCGAGCTCACGCCGGGGCTGGATGCGGTGTGGGGCTACGAGCCTTCTGTCGCGGCCATGCGCGGCCTGCTCGATATCTTCGCCTATGACCGCTCGCTGGTAACGAACGAGCTGGCGCAGCTGCGCTACGAGGCCAGCATACGGCCCGGTTTTCAGGAATCGTTCGCCGCGATGTTTCCCGCGCCGCGCCAGCGCTGGGTGCAGGCGCTGGCGAGCGACGAGCAGGACATCCGCGGCCTTGCGCACGAAACGCTGGTCATCCACGGCCGCGAGGACCAGGTGCTGCCCTTGAGCAACGCCTACCGGCTGGCCGAATGGATACCGCGTGCGCAGCTGCATGTCTATGGCCGCTGCGGGCACTGGACGCAGATCGAGCATGCCGCCCGCTTCGCGCGGCTGGTAGGCGATTTCTGCGCAGAGGCGAGCAACCATGAGCCCCTGCCTTTGAGGGCCTGAACCGATTGTGTGAATCAAATGAACAAGGAAAAACCCATGAATTCGGCACTGCGCAAGCGGCTCGGAGTGGAACTGCATGAGGCGCTCGCGTCCTGCTCCGTCCTGCCGCCCCTGAGCACGCGGCATCCGGAAATCACCATCGACGATGCCTATGCCATCCAGCAGCACCTGATGGCGCGGCGCCTGGCGGCCGGCGAGAAGGTCATAGGCAAGAAGATCGGCGTCACCAGCAAGGCGGTGATGGACATGCTGGGCGTGTACCAGCCCGATTTCGGCTGGCTTACCGATGCCATGGTCTACAACGAAGGCGAGTCCATCCCCATGGACCGCCTGATCCAGCCCAAGGCCGAGGGCGAGATCGCCTTCGTGCTCAAGAAAACCCTCAAGGGCCCGGGTGTGACGGTGGCTGATGTGCTGGCCGCGACCGAGGGGGTGATGGCGTGCTTCGAGATCGTTGATTCGCGCATCGAGAATTGGAAGATCAAGATCCAGGACACGGTGGCCGACAACGCCAGTTGCGGCGTCTTCGTGCTCGGCGACCGTCTGGTCGATCCGCGCGATGTGGATCTCACCACCTGCGGCATGGTGCTGGAGAAGAACGGCGAGATCGTCGTCACTGGCGCGGGCGCCGCGGCGCTGGGCCACCCGGCCAATGCGGTGGCGTGGCTGGCCAACACGCTGGGCGCACATGGCACCGCGCTGGAGGCGGGCGAGGTGGTGCTCTCGGGTTCGCTGGGCGCCATGGTGCCGGTCAAGACCGGCGACAACCTGCGCGTGACCATAGGCGGCATTGGTGGCTGCTCGGTGCGTTTCGTCTGAGCTGGCAAGGAACAAAGGAGTGAAGTGATGAGCAAGAAAGTGAAATGCGCCCTGATCGGGCCCGGCAACATCGGTACCGATCTGCTGGCGAAGTTGAAGCGCAGCCCGGTGCTGGAGCCGGTGTGGATGGTGGGCATCGATCCCGCGTCCGACGGTCTCAAGCGTGCGCGCGAGATGGGCATCAAGACCACCGACCAGGGCGTCGATGGCCTGATCCCGCATATGCGCCAGGATGGCGTGCAGATCGTGTTTGACGCCACCAGCGCCTACGTGCACGCCGAGAACTCGCGCAAGGTCACCGAGCAGGGCGCCATGATGGTCGACCTCACGCCCGCCGCCATCGGCCCCTACTGCGTGCCGCCGGTCAACCTCAGGGAACATGTCGGCAAGCGCGAAATGAACGTCAACATGGTCACCTGCGGCGGCCAGGCGACGATTCCCATGGTCGCGGCGGTCAGCCGCGTGCAAAGCGTGCCCTACGCTGAAATCGTCGCCACGGTGTCGAGCAAATCCGCCGGCCCGGGCACGCGCAAGAACATCGACGAATTCACCCGCACCACCGCCGGCGCGATCGAGAAGGTGGGCGGCGCCAGGAAGGGCAAGGCCATCATCATCATCAACCCGGCCGAGCCGCCGCTCATCATGCGCGACACCGTGCATGTGCTGACCGAAACCGACCCCGATCAGGCCGCCATCAAGAAGAGCGTCGCCGACATGATGGCCGAGGTGCAGAAATACGTGCCTGGCTACCGCATGGTCAACGGCCCGGTGTTCGACGGCAAGCGCGTCTCCATGTACCTGGAGGTCGAAGGCCTGGGCGATTACCTGCCCAAGTATTCGGGCAACCTGGACATCATGACGGCGGCTGCCGCGCGCACCGCGGAGATGTTTGCTGAAGAAATCCTCGCCGGGCGGCTCAAACTGGAGCCCGTCGCGGCCTGACCCGTATTTCTCCCTCCCCCTCTGGGGGAGGGCCGGGGTGGGGGCTTGCAGCCATGAAGTAGACGCCAGCGTAGGCATCGGGCAGGCCCCCATCCCAACCTTCCCCCAGAGGGGGAAGAAGTTGAAGACAAGGAAGGAATTGGATATGAGCATCAAAGGCAAGAAAATCACGCTGCATGAAATGGCGCTGCGCGACGGCATGCACCCCAAGCAGCACCAGATCAGCATCGAGCAGATGACGAGCATCGCCACCGCGCTGGACGCGGCCGGCATGCCGCTGATCGAGGTCACCCATGGCGACGGTCTGGGCGGCGACTCGGTCAACTACGGCTTTGCCGCGCACACCGACGAGCAATACCTGAAGGCGGTGATCCCGCTGATGAAGCGCGCCAAGGTCTCTGCGCTGCTGCTGCCGGGCATAGGCACCGTCGAGCACCTGAAGATGGCGCACGAGGTGGGTGTGCACACCATCCGCGTCGCCACGCACTGCACCGAGGCCGATGTCTCCGAGCAGCACATCACGCAGGCGCGCAAGCTCGGCATGGACACCGTGGGCTTCCTGATGATGAGCCACATGAACAGCCCGGAGGGTTTGGTCAAGCAAGCCAAACTCATGGAAAGCTATGGCGCCAACTGCGTCTATGTCACCGACTCCGCCGGCCACATGCTGCCCGAGGATGTGCGCGCCAAACTCGGTGCGGTACGCGAAGCCCTCAAGCCCGAGACCGAGCTGGGCTTTCATGCGCACCACAACCTCGCCATGGGCGTGGCCAATTCGATCACTGCGATCGAGATGGGCGCCAACCGTGTGGACGCGGCCAGCGCAGGCCTGGGCGCGGGCGCAGGCAACACGCCGATGGAGGTGCTCGTCTCCGTGCTTGACCTGATGGGGGTGGAGACCGGTGTGGACGTGTTCAAGATCCAGGACGTGGCCGAGGACCTGATCGTGCCGATGATGGATTTCCCCATCCGCATCGACCGCGACGCGCTCACGCTGGGCTATGCAGGGGTGTACGGCTCCTTCCTCCTGTTTGCCAAGCGCGCAGAGAAAAAATACGGCGTGCCGGCGCGCGAAATCCTCGTGGAAATGGGCCGGCGCGGCTGCGTGGGCGGGCAGGAAGACATGATTGAGGACACGGCGCTCACGCTGGCGCGCGCACGCGGCCTCAAGGTCGCCTGAACTGAAAGGACGCTCATGGCACTCAGCAGCAAGATTCTGGACAAGCTCGCGAAGCACCTGCACGCCTGCCAGCGCGAGGCGCGCGATACGCCCAAGATCACCGACGACCATCCCGAGATGGATTTTGACGATGCCTACGCCATCCAGGACCGCATCCTCGCCGCCAAGCTCAAGGGCGGCGCGCATATGGCGGGCTACAAGGCAGGTCTGACCTCGCATGCCAAGATGAAGCAGATGGGCGTGACCGACCCGGTATTTGGTTTTCTCGTCGATGAGTTCACCGTGGCCGACGGCGGCGAGGTGAAGGTCAGCGATCTGATCCATCCCAAGGTCGAGCCCGAAATCTGCTTCGTCACCCGTACCGAACTGAGTGGCCCCGGTTGCAGCATTGCCCATGTGCTGGCCGCGAGCGACATCGTGCTGCCCGGCATCGAGGTGATCGACAGCCGCTACCGCGATTTCAAGTTTGACCTGAAGAGCGTGGTGGCCGACAACACCTCGGCCTCGCGTTTTGTCGCCGGCGGTCATGCGGTCGATGCGCGCAGTGTTGATTTGCGCACCACCGGCCTGGTACTGGAGAAAAACGGTGTGCCGGTGGCTTTCGGTGCCGGCGCAGCGGTGCTGGGCCATCCGGCGGCGGCGGTGGCGATGCTGGTCAATCACCTGGGGCGGCGTGGCAAGACGCTGCCCGCGGGCTCGTTCATCCTTTCGGGCGGCGCAACCGAGGCGGTCGCGGTGCAGGCGGGCGATCACGTTTGTTTGCGCATGCAGGGCATGGGCAGTGTCTCGCTGCGCTTCGTTTGAGCTTGCCGCCACTCCCGAATTGATGCAACAATCAATTTCACGACCATAACTACACAAGGAGACAAGCATGGTTGATGGATCACGCAGAAAAGTCCTGGGCACGATGGGTGGCGTTGCCGCCGCATCGCTGCTGCCTGCACCCTGGGTGCATGCGGCGCAGACCTTCAAGATCGGCTATGTGGCGCCAGCCACCGGGCCGTTGTCGGTGTTCGCCGAGCCCGACCCGTTCACGCTTGAGGCGATGAAAAAATTGGTTGGCAGCGGCCTGACCGTCGATGGCAAGCAATATGGCGTCGAGGTGATCTACAAGGATTCACAGTCCAGCGCCGCTCGTGCCGCCGAGGTGACCAACGAGCTCATCCTCAAGAACAAGGTCGACATGGTGATCTCCGGCTGCACGCCGGAGACCACCAATCCTGTGGCTGATCAGTGCGAACTCAACGGTATGCCCTGTGTCACCAATGACACGCCGTGGCAGCCCCACTTCTTTGGCCGTGGTGGCGATCCCAAGAAAGGTTTTGAGTGGACCAACCACTTCTTCTGGGGTCTGGAAGACGTGATGGGGGTGTTCGGCAGCATCTGGACGCTGTTGCCGACCAATCGCGTGGTCGGCGCGTTGCTGCCCAACGACCCCGATGGCAACGCCTGGGGCGACCCCAAGATGGGCTTGCCGCTGATGTGCAAGGAAAAAGGCCTGAAGCTGGTTGACCCGGGCCGCTACCAGAGCCCGAACGACAATTTCACCAACTACATCACCGAGTTCAAGAAGGCGGGCGTGGAAATCGTCGGCGGCGTGCTGCCACCGCCGGATTTCGGCAATTTCTGGGCGCAGTGCGCGCAGCAGGGTTTCAAGCCCAAGATCGTCTCGGCCGCCAAGGCGACCGAGTTCCCGGCTGCGATTGCGGCGTTTGGCCCGCGCAGCGAGGGGTTGACCGTGGAAGTCTGGTGGTCGCCGCACCACCCGTTCAAGAGTTCGCTCACCGGTCAGAGTTCGGCGGATCTTGCGGCTGCCTATACCAAGGCAACGGGCAAGCCCTGGACCATGCCTGTCGGGTTCAAGCATTCGCTCTTCGAAGTGGCTTTTGCGGCGCTCAAGAAGGCTGGCGGCAAGGGCCCCAAGGCCTTGCGTGACGCACTGCGTGCCACCGATCTGGACACCATCGTCGGTCATGTGAACTTCACCAAGGGACCGGTGCCCAGCGTCAGCAAGACGCCGCTCGTTGGCGGCCAGTGGCAGAAGCAGGGCAATGGCTTTGAGCTGCTGATCGTGGAAAACAGCCAAGCGAGCATGATTCCGGTGGGTGCCAAGCTCCTGCCGATTCCCGCCTGAGGCATTGTCGATGTCGACCACCATCGGCGCGGCGCAGGCCGTGCCGCTGCTTGACTTGCGGGATGTGAGTCGGCGCTTTGGTGCGCTGCGCGTGGTCGACCGCCTGAGCCTGCAGGTCACGCAGGGCGAGGCGCTGGGCGTGATCGGGCCCAACGGTGCGGGCAAGACGACGCTGATGAACCTGATCGCGGGCGATGTTCCTGTCAACAGTGGCCAGGTGGTTTTCGCCGGGCGTGACGTGACCGATTTGCCGCCGCAGGAGCGTTGTCGTGCCGGCATTGCGCGCAGCTACCAGGTGCCGCACCCCTTCGTCGGCCTCACGGTTTACGAGAACGTGCTGGTCGGCGCCGTGTTTGGCGCCGACATGCGCGAGAGCGCCGCTCGAGCGCATGTCGCGCAGGTGCTGCAGCAGACCGGCCTGGCGCCCAAGGCCGACCGCATCGCGGGCGCGCTGCCGCTGCTGGATCGCAAGCGCCTGGAGCTTGCGCGTGCGCTCGCCACCCGGCCGCGCCTGCTGCTGCTCGACGAGATCGCCGGCGGCCTGACCGATCAGGAAGTGCGCGAGTTGCTGGACACCATTCGCGCGATCCGCGCCGCGGGCGTCACCATCATCTGGATCGAGCACATCGTGCATGCGCTGCTGGCGGTGGTGGACCGGCTGGTGGCGCTGGATTTCGGTCGCAAGGTCACCGAAGACGAGCCGCAGGCCGTGATGGCCGACCCGGCGGTGCGCGAGATTTACATGGGCATCGATGCCGCCGAGGAGATCGTGCCGTGAACGTGCTGCAGGTGCGCGCCCTGACGGCGGGCTATGGCGACTTCCAGGCGCTGTATGGCATCGATCTGGACTTGCAGGCGGGCGAGGTGCTTGCGATCATCGGCGCCAATGGCGCAGGCAAGACCACGCTGCTGCGCGCATTGGCCGGCGCCTTGCCGGTGCGCTCGGGCAGTGTGTCCTTCGACGGGCACGCGCTGGCCGGGCTTGCCGCCCACCGCATCTGTGCCCGGGGCCTGGCGCTGGTGCCCGAAGGCCGGCGCCTCTTTCCAAGCCTGAGCGTGGAAGAGAACCTCTTGATGGGCGCCTACGTGCGGCGCGAGGGGCCGTGGAATCTGCAGGCGGTGTTCGGCCTGTTCCCCATCCTGCAGGAGTTTCGCCGCCGTCCGGCCACGGAGCTCTCGGGCGGGCAGCAACAAATGGTGGCGCTCGGCCGGGCGCTGATGAGCAATCCGCGTCTGTTGCTGTGCGACGAGCTCTCGCTCGGCCTGGCGCCGGTGGTGGTCAAGGATATCTACAACGCGCTGCCGACCATCTGCGCACATGGCATGTCGGTCATCGTGGTCGAGCAGGACATCAGCCAGGCACTGCGGGTGGCGCAGCGCGTGGTCTGCATGCGCGAAGGCCGCGTGGTGCTGGAAGGCAAACCCGCCGAGATCGGGCGCGAGCAGATCGCCCAAGCCTACTTTGGCGTGGCGATGGAGAGGGCGCACTGATGCTGGCCGACTGGATCAACATCATCGTGCAAGGGGTGCTGCTGGGCGGCTTGTACGCGCTGTTCGCGGCGGGCCTGTCGATCAGCTTTGGCGTGATGCGCATGATCAACATCGCCCATGGCGACATGATCATCTTCGCCAGCTACGCCACCATCGTCGGTGCCTCGTATCTGAAGCTACCCATGGTGCTTACGGTGGTGCTGGTGACGCTGGTGCTCTCGGTCATGGGCTATGCGGCGCAGCGCCTGGTGTTCAACCGCACGCTGGGCAGTGACCTGCTGCGCCCGCTGTTGCTGACCTTCGGCCTCTCCATCGTGATTCGCGAGAGCCTGCAGGCGGCGTTCTCGGCCGATGTGCGCAGCGTGAACGTCGGTCCGATGAAGACCGCCACCTGGGATTTGGGCGCACAGATCAACGTCGGCGTGCTGCCACTGGTGGTGATGCTGGTCGGGTTGGTCTCGATTGCGGCATTGCAATGGCTGTTTGCCCGCACGCGCATGGGACGGGCGTTTCGCGCCACCTCCGACGATGCGGATACCGCCTCGCTGATGGGCGTGGACCGCAAGCATGTCTACGCGCTGGCGATGGTCTTCGGCAGCGCGATGGTGGCGCTGGCCGGGGCGTTTCTGGTGATGCGCACCACCGTGAGCCCGAGTGACGGGCCGATCCGCCTGATTTACGCCTTCGAGGCAGTGATCATCGGTGGCCTGGGCTCGCTCTGGGGCACGGTCGCCGGCGGAGTGGTGTTGGGCGTGGCGCAGGCCATAGGCGCACGGCTGGATCCGGGCTGGGGCACCCTGGCCGGGCACCTCGCGTTTCTCGCGATTCTTTGGGTGCGGCCGCAGGGGCTGTTCCCCACCACCAGGGACCGGTAAACGATGAAAGCCGATTTGCCAGCCCGCATCACCGCCGTCGTCAGCATCCTGGCCGTGGTGGCGATCGCCAGCATGCCGTGGTGGGCCGAGCGCTCCACCATCTATCTGGCGGTGGAAATGCTTGCCATGCTGGCGCTGGCGCAGATGTGGAATCTGCTCGCGGGCTACGGCGGCCTGCTGTCGGTGGGGCAGCAGGGCTTTGTCGGGCTGGGCGCCTATGCGCTGGTGGTGTTCGGCTTGCACATGGGCATCAACGCCTTTCTCGTGATCCCGCTGGCGGGTGTGGTGGGTGCTGTCGCCGCGGCGCTGGTGGCGCCGCTGGTGTTTCGTCTGAGTGGTGCGCATTTCGCGATCGGCACCTGGGTGGTGGCGGAGGTGTTTCGCCTCGTGATCGCCAATCTGCCATTCGTCAGCGGCGGGTCGGGCACCAGCGTGGCCAAGACGGTGATGGGCATGGGGATAGAAACGCGTGCCAGTCTCACGCTGTGGTCGGCGCTGATTCTGGGTGCGGGCGCGACGCTGGCGGTCTATCTGTTGCTGCGCTCGCGCTGGGGCCTGGCGCTGGTGGCGGTGCGCGATTCCGAGCGTGCCTCGCGCAGCCTGGGCGTGCGCGTCGCCCGGATCAAGTGGGCCGTGTGGGTGGCAGCCGCCGCCGGCTGCGCGATGACGGGCGCGCTGCTCTTCATCACCAAGCTGCGCGTGGCGCCCGATGCGGCGTTTTCCATCGACTGGACGACGACCATGTTCTTCATCGTGGTGATCGGCGGCATAGGCACGCTCGAGGGCCCGATCATCGGCACCATTGCCTACTTCCTGCTGCGTGAATGGCTGGCGGATCTGGGCAGCCTGTACCTGATCACGCTGGGTCTGCTGACCATGGTGGTCATGCTGTTCTTCGAGCATGGCCTGTGGGGCTTGTGGCAGCGCAAGCTTGGCTGGGAGCTGTTTCCGGTGCGCCGGCGCTTCAAGCCGCCGACTCCCTGAGCGTCACTGGCAGGCCAGCACACGCTGCAAATGCGGCGCGAGGCTTTGCAGGTTGACGAAGCTCAGGTCGTATATCGCCGAAAGTCCCGCCGCCTGTTCATCGGTCAGGTCGGCGGCGCAGAGGATGAAGCGGCTCTTGTCGAGTTTGAGGCGCTTGCGCAGGCGCACATACTTGTCGATGTCCTGCCGGAATTCGCCCGATTTGCATTCGATGCAGATCGGCTCCTGCCCGGCGGGCAGGCAGACCACATCGAGCTCGTGCAGATCTTCGTTGGGGAAAACCACCTTGACGCCGCGCGCGGCGGAAAAGGTCTTTTGAGTCTGCTGCAGTTGCCGCAGCACGGCCATGAAGGCGTACCACTCCAGCCACCCGCCATCGAAGAACTGGCGCACCGCGGTCGCGCTTTGCAGGGTCAGGCGCACGATTTTCTCGGGCTTCTGGTAGTAGTAGCGCGCAAAAAAGGTGTGGCTGTAGAGCTGGCGGCACAGGGTGTTGATGGCCTGTGCGTCCTTTTGCGCGAGCGTACCCAGCTCCAGGTTGACCCAGCTGTGGCTCTTGCGGTAGGCCCAGCGCACGCGCTCGACCAGCTTGCCAAACAGCGCGTGCTGGTCGCCGATGAGCTGCGCGGCGTCGTCGAAGAAGCCGCTGGTGTCCACCGCCCCATAGTCGAAGCGGGCCTCGATCTGGTGCGCGGCAAACCATTGCTGCAGCGGTGCGTGCTGCTCCGCGGTGGCGAGCAGTTGCGTGTTGTTCAGATCGACGCCCTGCCGTGCACTGACTTCAGCTCGGGCCGCTTCGGCTTCTGTAGCCTCCTGCGGCGCGTCGGCTTCCGCCTGTTGCAAGGCCTTGAGTTCGCGCACTGCGACGAAGTAGCGCTCAAGCACTTTTTCCACATAGAAGACCGTGCCGAAGACGGTGGCCGTGGTGCCGCAGCGCGCGCACGGCATGGTGGAGCCGGGAGTGGCGGCGGTTTCTTCAGAGATCAGGCCACAGTGGTTGCAACGGTAAATGGGCATGGCTCGGTAGGGTGTTGTGTGAAACCGGGAGGTGATCGCTGATTGGCGGCGCGGGGGAGTCAGGCGAGTGTAGTCAGGCCGACTTGTCTTTCAATGCCTTGAGCAGCATGTCGTGGATGCCGCCAAAACTGCCATTGCTCATGCACACGATCTGGTCGCCTGGCCGGGCGCACTGCACTACCTCGGCGACGAACGCGGCCAGATCGGCCCCGGTGTGTGCCCGCGCGCCCATGGGGGCGAGCGCTTGGGCGGCGTTCCAGTCCAGTCCCTGGGTGTAGCAGAACGCCAGGTCGGCCGATTCCAGCGCCCACGGCAATTGGGCGGCCATGGTGCCCAGCTTCATGGTGTTGCTGCGCGGTTCGAACGCCGCGAGGATGCGCGTGCCCGGCCCCACGCGCTGGCGCAGGCCGTCCAGCGTGGTGCGGATCGCCGTCGGGTGGTGGGCAAAATCGTCGTACACCGCCACGCCCGCCGCCGTGCCGCGCAGCTCCATGCGGCGGCGCACGTTCTGAAAACTGGCGAGCGCCTCGGCCGCCTGCGCGGGCGCGATGCCCACGTGCTCGGCCGCCGCAATCGCCGCCAGCGCGTTCATCTGGTTGTGCACGCCCGTCAATTCCCAGCGCAGTTGCGCCGCGCGCTGGCCGCGCAGCAGCACTTCAAAGTCATGCGGCGCGCCGCGTGCGGCCAGATCGCTGCTCGCGTCGCCAAAGTCCACCACTTCGCTCCACACGCCTTGCCCGAGCACGCGCATCAAGGCTTCAGCAGTGCGGTTCACCACGATGCGCCCGGATTGCGGCACGGTGCGCACCAGGTGGTGGAACTGGCGCTCGATCGCGGCCAGGTCCGGGAAAATGTCGGCGTGGTCGAATTCCAGGTTGTTCAGCACCGCGGTGCGCGGGCGGTAGTGCACGAACTTGCTGCGCTTGTCGAAGAATGCGGTGTCGTACTCGTCGGCCTCGATGACGAACAGCGGTCGCGCCTGGGCATTCGCCTGCTGCCCGAGCCGCGCCGAGACGCCGAAGTTCAGCGGCACGCCGCCCACGAGAAAGCCGGGCGTGAGGCCGCACGATTGCAGTATCCACGCGAGCATCGATGTGGTGGTGGTCTTGCCATGCGTGCCCGCCACGGCCAGCACATGGCGTCCCTGCAACACATGTTGGCTCAGCCACTGTGGTCCGCTGGTGTAGGGTTGGCCGGCGTCCAGAATCGCTTCCATCAGCGAGAATTTGGGCCTGCCATCGGCCAGGTGCACGCGGCTGACCACGTTGCCGATCACGAACAGATCGGGCTTCAGGCCCAACTGGTCCGCGCCATAGCCTTCGATGAGGTCTATGCCGAGCGCGCGCAGCTGCTCGCTCATGGGTGGGTAGACGCCGGCGTCGCAGCCGGTGACCTTGTGCCCGGCCTCGCGAGCAAGCGCGGCCAGCCCGCCCATGAAGGTTCCGCAGATGCCGAGGATGTGTATGTGCATCCGGCGATTCTAAGAGGCTGCTCCTTGCATGGATATTTGAGTCAAAATGGCCTCCAGCGCTTTGCCGTGAAGCGCTGACAGCTATCAAAATAAAGTTTCCAGCACGCTGCGCATCGCCCTGCTGCGCACCGGCGGTATTCTTGTGGCATCCATCACCTGCACTCCATGCCCAGCCCTGTTTCCGAAGAATTGCTCCAAGCCGCCGCCCGCCTTGCGGTGGATGAAGGCTTTGACTGGGGCAGCGCCAAGCGGCGCGCCGTGCGCGAGCTGGGGCTTCCTGCGCGCACTGCGTTGCCAGACCAGCTGCAAATGGAAGATGCGGTGCGTGCGCACATTGCGCTGTTTCATGCCGATACCCAGCCGGGCGAGCTGCAGGCGCTGCGCCAGCTGGCGCTGGAGTGGATGCGGCGCATGCAGGAGTTTCGCCCCTACCTGGGCGGCGCGGTCTGGTGGGGCACGGCCACGCGACGCAGCGACGTGGTGATTGCGCTGTTTTGCGATGACTCGAAATCGGCGGAGATTGCGCTGCTCAACCAGCAGGTGCGCTACGAGCCGCACACCAGCGTGGGACTGCATGGCGAACCAGTGGAGAGCCTGGCCGTGCTGGTGGGCAGCGCGGCGTTGGCGCAGGAGGTCGTGGTGCAGCTGCAGGTCTACGACCTGGATGATCTGCGCGGCGCCTTGCGCAGCGATCCGCGCGGGCGTGCGCCGCGCGGGGATATGGCCGCGGTGCAAAAACTGCTGGACGCGGGCGGCTCTGGTACGCTTGGATGATGACGGATCAAACTGCGCAACCCTTGGCGGGTTTTGACACTGCGGCAGGCGGATCGCGCCGCTGCTGGCTGACGCTCGGGGTGGCCGGCGCTGCGGCGGCGGCTGGCGCAGGCTTGGCGTGGTGGCGTTTCAGTCCGCGCAGCGCCGATGCGCAGGCGGTGGACCAGTTCTGGGCCTCTGAATTCGAAGGGCTGGATGGCGCTGCGGTCAGCATGGCGGCATTTCGGGGCCGTCCGCTGTTGCTCAATTTCTGGGCCACTTGGTGCCCGCCCTGTGTGCAGGAGTTGCCGCGGCTCAACGCTTTCCATGAGGCGCACAAGGCGGGCGGCTGGCAGGTACTGGGCCTGGCGATCGACCAGCTGGCCAGCGTACGGAAATTTTTGCAGCGCGCGCCCTTGGCTTTCCCGGTGGCGTTGGGCGGCGTCTCCGGTCTGACGCTGGTGCGCGGTTTGGGCAACCCCAATGGCGGCTTGCCGTTCTCGGTGCTTTTTGCGGTCAATGGCGCGATTGCCCAGCGTAAAATCGGCGAACTTTCTTCTGCTGACCTGCAGCAGTGGCGCGACTCACTCTAGGCGCCTGCGCTAGGCTGTCCACTCTAAATCAAAGCCTGATTTTCGCAATTGCGCGTCAATTGCTGTAAATTAGCGTCTTATGGCTTCTTTTTGGAATTTTTATGGATCTGCGAAAACTCAAGACCCTGATCGACCTGGTGTCCGAGTCGAATGTGTCCGAACTCGAGATCACTGAGGCAGAGGGCAAGGTCCGTATCGTCAAGGGCGGCAGCGCCGGTGCTGTTCCGATGCAGCAGGCAGGTATGCAGCCTGTGCTGGCAGTGCCGCCGGCCGCCGTCGCGGCCCCCGTCGTGGCAGCGGCCGCCCCGGTACCCGCGCCGGCGCCTGAGGCACCCGAGGGCAACATCATCAAGTCGCCGATGGTGGGCACCTTCTACCGCTCTTCCAGCCCGGGCGGCACGCCGTTCATCGAAGTGGGCAGCCAGGTCAAGGAAGGCGACGTGATCTGCATCATCGAAGCGATGAAGATTCTCAACGAGATCGAGGCCGATCACAGCGGCACCATTACCCGCGTGCTGGCGGAAAACGGCCAGGCCGTCGAATACGGTCAGGCACTGTTCGTCATTGAATGATGTTCGCGGCCTCTGCGTGAGCGGGGGGCGAGCCCACTAACCGCGAGAACATCATGTTCAAGAAAATTCTGGTTGCCAACCGGGGCGTTCTTGCCGCAGGCAAGGCGAAGCAAATTGCACTGGCGCGGGCGATGAGCTGCGAGAGCACCTATGTTTAAAAAAATCCTGGTCGCCAATCGCGGCGTTCTTGCCGTGGGCAAGGCGAAGCAAATTGCACTGGCGCGCGCCAGCGCGCGGGCGATGAGCCGCGAGGGCACCCATGTTTAAAAAAATCCTGGTCGCCAATCGCGGCGAAATCGCCCTGCGTATCCAGCGTGCCTGCGCCGAGCTCGGTGTCAAGGCCGTGATGGTCTATTCCGAGGCCGACCGCGACGCCAAGTACATCAAGCTTGCCGATGAGGCCGTGTGCATAGGTCCGGCGCCCTCGGCGCAGTCCTACCTCAACATGCCGGCCATCATCTCGGCGGCGGAAGTGACGGACGCCGAGGCGATTCACCCGGGCTACGGCTTCCTGTCCGAGAACGCCGACTTTGCCGAGCGCGTGGAGCAAAGCGGCTTCCAGTTCATCGGCCCGACGCCCGAGAACATCCGCACCATGGGCGACAAGGTCTCGGCCAAGCGCGCCATGATCAAGGCTGGCGTGCCTTGCGTGCCCGGTTCCGACGGCGAGCTGCCCGACGATCCGGCGCAGTGGCGCAAGATCGCCAAGAGCATTGGCTACCCGGTCATCATCAAGGCGGCAGGAGGCGGCGGCGGGCGCGGCATGCGCGAGGTGCACACCGAGGCGGCGCTGGTGAACGCGGTGCAGCTGACCAAGGCCGAGGCCGAGGCGGCTTTCGGCAACGCTGCCGTCTACATGGAAAAATTCCTGCAGAACCCGCGCCACATCGAAATCCAGGTCCTGGCCGACAAGCACAAGAACGGGGTCTACCTGGCCGAGCGCGACTGCTCGATGCAGCGGCGCCACCAGAAAGTCATCGAAGAGGCGCCCGCCATGGGCATCCCGCGCAAGCTGATCGAGAAGATCGGCGAGCGCTGTGTCACCGCCTGCAAGAAGATCGGCTACCGCGGCGCCGGCACCTTCGAGTTTCTGTACGAGAACGGCGAGTTCTATTTCATCGAGATGAACACGCGCGTGCAGGTTGAGCACCCGGTGACCGAATGGATCACTGGTGTGGACATCGTGCGCTGGCAGATCATGGTGGCGGCGGGCGAAAAACTCGGCTTCTCGCAAAAACAGGTGCAGGTGCAGGGCCATGCGATTGAGTGCCGCATCAATGCCGAGGACCCGTACAAGTTCATCCCGTCGCCGGGTCGCATCACCAAATGGCATGCACCCGGCGGACCAGGCGTGCGCGTGGATTCGCACATCTACACCAACTACTTCGTGCCGCCCAACTACGATTCGATGATAGGCAAGATCATCGTGCACGGCGACACGCGCGAACAGGCACTGGCGCGCATGCGCACGGCACTGCGCGAGACGGTGGTGGAGGGCATCTCCACCAATGTCCCGCTGCACAGCGAGCTGATGGTGGATGCGCGCTTTGTCGCTGGCGGCACCAACATCCATTACCTGGAAGAATGGCTGGCGGCGCGCAAGCGCTGAATCCGTCGTGAGCCTGTTCGAGCTGCGCCTGTTGTGTCCCGAGGAGTGTGTCGAGCCGCTGAGCGAGGCTCTGGACGCGCTCGACGCGCTGAGTGTTTCGGTGGAGGATGCCGATGCGCTGACCGAGCATGAGCGGCCGCTGTTCGGCGAGCCCGGCATGCCGTCGCCGCAGCCTGGCTGGCAGCGCAGCCGCATCAGTGCGCTGTTTTCCAGTCGATCTGCGGCCGATGAAGCGGCACGACTGTTGCCATTGCAGGATTTTTTTGCGGGCTGCAGCGTCGCGGGCGTAAGCGCTCTGCCCGATCAGGATTGGGTGCGCCTGACGCAATCGCAGTTCAGCCCGGTCGAAATCACGCCGGATTTCTGGATCGTTCCGAGCTGGCATGAGCCGCCCAAGGCGGCGCGCACCAGCATCCGTCTGGATCCGGGCCTGGCGTTTGGCACCGGAACGCACCCCACCACGCGCATGTGCCTGCGCTGGATTGCGCAGCGCGCGCAGCAGGCGGCGCTGGGTCGAGTGCTCGACTACGGCTGCGGCTCGGGCATCCTGGCGATAGGCGCGGCCAAGTTCGGTGCTCTGGATATCGATGCCGTCGATATTGACGCCGCCGCGGTCGAGGCCACGCTGGCCAATGCCGATGCCAATGCCGTGGTGCTCAAGGCCGGGTTGCCGGACCAGGCGCAGGGCGTGTACCAGACGGTGCTGGCCAACATCCTCGCCACACCGCTGAAGGTGCTGGCGCCGCTGCTGTGCGCCCATGTGGCGACGGATGGCTGGCTGGTGCTTGCCGGAATACTGGAGCGCCAGGCGCAGGAGCTGCGCGAGGCCTACGCGCCGTGGCTTGCGCTGGACGTGGCCGACAGTGAAGACGGCTGGATTTTGATGACCGCCAGGCGCTGAACCACTGCGTGCGGGCATGCGGCTCCCTACAATCGAAAACCGATGAGCCAGGTTACGCGCTGCCCCCATTGCCAGACATCGTTCAAGGTCGTTGCCGACCAGTTGCGTGTCGCGGATGGCTGGGTGCGCTGTGGACAATGCAAGCAGGTTTTTGATGCGTACGAGAGCCTGTTGGAGGCTGGCGATGCGGCCCCACCGGCGCCTTTGTTGTCCTTGCCTGACGAGCTGGCTCTGTCGCCACCCGGGGCCGTAGCGCCTGCTGCGGCGCAAGAGCCACCGATACCCCCCCCGCCTGCAGAGCTGCCCGCGTGGAGATTGCATTTGCACGACCTGGTGGCGGCGCCCGAACAGCCGCAGCCGCCAGATCCCGGGCTTCAGATCGATGTGCTCCCGTCGTATCCCTTTGGTCAGCGCGTGGAACCGGTGCTGGAGCCCGACCCGACCCCGGCCGAGCCCTTGGCGCCCGATCCTTGGGTGCCCGACGCTGTTGAGCCGCAGCCTGACGCCGAGCCCGCATGGGTTGATGCAAGCGCAGCCTTGCCCGAGGTGGAGGGGGCCGCCGAACCGGCGCCCGACAACACCGCGCCGGCCCTGCAGGAACGCTTCCCGGAGCCCGCCTTGGAGGTCGAAGAGACATCCGGCAGCACGGTGCAGCATGAGCTTGCTCCGGAGCCTGACGCGGTGCCAGCTTCAGAGCCCAGCCCGCCCGATTTTGATTTCGTCCGCGCCGCGCGCCGTGGGGCCTTCTGGCGCAAGCCGCTGGTGCGCGCCCTGCTGGCCATCGTGTTTCTTGCGCTGGGGGCACTTCTGGCACTGCAGGTGGCGGTGCAACAGCGCGATTGGCTGGCCGAGGCCTATCCGCCACTGCAGCCCATGCTGAAGCGCCTGTGCGAGCCCTTGCAGTGCGTGGTTGGCGTGCCGCGGCAAATCGCTGACGTGGCAATCGATGCCTCCTCCTTCGCACGCTTGCGCGATGATGAACCGGTGTATGCGCTGCAGTTGACGGTGAAGAGCAGCGCTGCCATCGCGGTGGCCATGCCGGCGTGGGAGCTGACGCTGATCGATGCGCGCGAGCAACCCGTGGTGCGGCGCGTATTGACGGCCGTCGAGCTCGGTGCCCCGGACCGGCTTGCGGCCCGGGGCAGCTGGAGCGGCGCGGTGCAGCTGCGCCTGCAAGAGGGCGCAGCGCGCGTCACCGGCTATCGGCTTCTGGCTTTTTACCCCTGATTTTTTGAACTGGAGCGGCCATGGCGGCACTGATTTGCGGATCGCTGGCGTTTGACACCATCATGACCTTCGAGGGGCGGTTTGCCGACCAGATCCTGCCCGAGCAGCTGCGCATCCTGAACGTGTCATTTCTCGTGCCCACGTTGCGCCGCGACTTCGGCGGTTGTGCCGGCAACATTGCCTACGCGCTCAAGCTGCTGGGCGGTGATCCGCGGCCCATGGCGATGCTCGGCAGCGACGGGGCGGATTACCTGCAGCGCTTGCGAACGCTGGGCATTGCAACGGACACCATCGCGTTGCTCGACGATGTCTATACCGCGCAGGCCATGATCATGACCGACCGCGACAACAACCAGATCACGGCGTTTCATCCTGGCGCCATGATGCAAGCGCATCGCAATCGGATTGCGCGCAACGCCGAATGGTCGATAGGCATCGTTGCGCCGGACGGGCGCGAAGCCATGATCGAGCATGCGGCGCAGATGGTGCAGGCCGGCATCCCGTTCGTGTTCGATCCGGGCCAGGGCCTGCCGATGTTCGATGGTGAAGATCTCCGGCGCTTCATTGGGCAGGCCAGTTGGGTGGCGGTGAACGACTATGAGGGTCGCATGCTGTGCGAACGCACGGGCTGGAACAAGGAGGCGATCTCGCAACAGGTCAAAGGCCTCGTGGTGACGCTGGGTGCGCAGGGGTGCGAGGTGTGGGAAGAGGGCCGGTGTACGCTGGTGCCGCCCGTGAAGCCAGACGCGGTGCTGGACCCTACGGGATGCGGCGATGCCTGGCGCGGTGCCCTGTTGTTCGGGTTGGAGCGCGGCTGGTCGCTGGCGCGCTGTGCTGAATTGGGCAACCGTCTGGGCGCGATCAAGGTCGCCCACCGCGGACCGCAGAACTACACGCTGGATTTCACTGCGCAATAGGCAACGGCTCCTGCAGCCCGAGGACTGCAGGAGCCGCCGTGGCGCATGCCGCGATCAGGGCTTGTTCTGCGTCGGAAATGGCCAAGCTGCCTGTGGGTTCAGGGCTGTCTTCGCCGGTGCGGCTTTCTTGGCGGGCGCAGCCTTTTTGGCCGGTGCGGCGGCCTTCTTCACTGCAGCCTTCTTGGCGGGCGCGGCCTTCTTCGCCGGTGCGGCCTTCTTGGCGGGTGCGGCGGCCTTCTTCGCGGCTACCTTTTTGGCCGGTGCGGCGGCCTTTTTGGCTAGTGCTGCCTTTTTCGCCGGTGCGGCCTTCTTGGCGGGTGCAGCGGCCTTCTTCGCGGCTACCTTTTTGGCCGGTGCGGCGGCTTTCTTGGCTGGCGCTGCCTTTTTCGCCGGAGCGGCCGCCTTCTTGGCGGGCGCAGCGGCCTTCTTCACTGCCGCCTTCTTGGCAGGGGCGGCTTTCTTCGCTGGTGCCGCTTTCTTCGCGGCGGGCTTCTTCGCAGTTGCCATCATGTTCTCCTTGAGTCGATTAGCAAAGAGCACTGCCTGCTTGCATGGCGCATGCAGCGATTCGTGGCGACGTGGCAGCATGCCCGCCGACAGGAATGGGGGAGCGTCCCCCAACCCAGGGCCTTTGGCCTGTGGTCGGTGTGCGGGACGTTGAAAATTTCATCGGTGGTGAGGTGCGGAAAGCCGCTGCAAATACGGTGGCGGATCAGGCCGAGGCCGGTGGCGTGGCGTCGAAAGAAGACGTCGTTGCGCGCCATTGCATGGCGGAATGCAGAGTGTCTTGAGCTTGATGAAGCATGGCAAATCCTGCTGCGAATTATGGGAGCAGTGCTTCAAAATGAAAAGCACTCCAGCCTTGCAAAACAGGGATTTGTTGCTTCAATGCAGCGCTTGGCGCGCGGCTGCGATGCGCCTGAGGAGTTGCGGCGCATGCGCGCGACGTGTTCAGCAACGCCCTCGCGTGGGATGCTGCACGGTGGGCGCGATCATGATGCCCGTGCCTGCGCAATGCTGCGCGAGCCGTTGCCAGTCGAAGGCGTTGCCGGGATCGTGCTTGCGCTGCGGCGCGATGTGTTCATGACCGGCAATATGGCGGATCGGCAAACGCTGCGCCAGCGCATCGCACAGACGCAGCAGCGCGGCGTATTGCGCTGCTTCGAAGCGCTCGCCCTCCAGGCCTTCAAGCTCGATGCCGACCGAGTCGTCGTTGCAGCCATCGCGGCCGCGGTAGTGCGATGCGCCCGCATGCCAGGCACGCTCGTGCACGCTGACGAATTGCCAGACTTCACCGCCGCGGGTGATGAAAAAATGGCTGGAAACCTCCAGGCCGCGGATCTGCTGGTAGTAGGGGTGCGCGTCCCATGGGAGGCAGTTGAGAAACAAGTCCTGCACCGCGCCGGTGCCGTATTCGCCGGGCGGCAGGCTGATCGAGTGCAGAACGATCAGATCGACACAGGCGTGTGCTGGACGCGCGTTGCAGTTGGGCGATGGGCAATGGTGCGCCCACCGCAGCCAGCCGTCGCGCCAGGGGGAGGCATTACGTCGCGGGGGCATCGGGTTCGGTGTGCGCGATCTTCAGGCGCTGCAGGCGATGGCGCAATTGCCGCGCGCTCAGGCCAAGCTGCGCCGCTGCCGCTGCCGGATCGTTGTCCGTTTCACTGAGCGTGCGCAGCAGGATCTCGCGCTCGCTGGCATCCAGCCAGGCTTGCAATGTGTGCGGTTGGGCGGACGTTGTGGATGGCTGCTCCGGGACGGCGCGCTTGGCGGCAGCGGCAGGCATTGGCGTACTTGCGTGGGGCTGGCCGCTGAAGGGCGGAATCTGCAGCATGCCGGCTTCGCTCAGCGCCATGGCCCGGTGCAGCAGGTTCTCCAACTCGCGCACGTTGCCCGGCAGCGGGTACTGGGCAATGCGCTGCAGCGCCGCCTCGTCCAGCACGGGTGCAGGCATGCCCGATTCGGCAGCGATGCGGGCGAGCAGCGCCGCACACAGCGCCGGCAGATCACCCAGGCGTTCGCGCAGCGGGGTGATGGTGAGCTCGATGACATTGAGCCGGTAATACAGATCCTGGCGAAACCGCCCCTGCTGCACGTCCGCGGCGAGGTCGCGATGGGTGGCGCTGACGATGCGCACGTCCACTGCTTCTTCCTGCGTTGAGCCGAGCGGGCGCACCGTGCGTTCCTGGATGGCGCGCAACAGGCGCGGCTGCATCGACAGCGGCAGCTCGCCGATCTCATCGAGAAACAGCGTGCCGCCGCGCGCTGCCTGAAAAAAACCTTCGCGGTCCTGAGTGGCGCCGGTGTAGGAGCCCTTGCGTGCGCCGAAAAATTCGGATTCGAGCAGCGCCTCGGGGATGGCGCCGCAGTTCACCGCAACAAACGGGCCGTGGCTGCGCTGGCTGCTGGCGTGCAGGGCACGCGCGACGAGCTCCTTGCCGGTTCCCGATTCGCCACGCACCAGCACCGGCGCCATGCTGCGCGCCACCTTGACGATGTCGGTCTTGAGCCGGCGCATGGCGTCGGACTCGCCGACGATCTGCGCCAGGGCAGCTGTCTCGGTGGGGGCATGCGGCGTGTTCTGCGGTCTGCGTGCGGCAATCGGCAATGGCGCGGCGCCACCCTGCACCGCCGAGGCCACGACGCTGCGGAACTGCTTGAGATCCACCGGCTTGGTGAGGTAATCAAACGCTCCGGCGCGCAGCGCCTCGACGGCGTTTTCCGCTGAACCATAGGCCGTCATCACGATGCAGCGCTCGCTGCGCTGTTGCTCGCGCAGCTCGTGCAGCAGCAGCATGCCCAGCCCGTCGGGCAGGCGCATGTCGGTGATCATCACGTCAAAGCGCTGCTGCGCAAGCAGGCTGCGAGCCTGCGCCAGATCGGCCGCGGTTTCCACCCGGTAGCCCTCGCGCAGCAGCGTCAGCTCGCACAGGGTGCGCAAGTCCGGCTCGTCGTCGACGACCAGGACGCGGGTGGGGGCAGGGGTGCTCATGGCTAGACCACGATTGTGTCAAACAGCGCGGCCGAACCGGCGGGGCGGCTCGCAGCGCGGAAGGTGATGGTGAAGGCGTTGCCTTGCGTGCTGCCGCCGGCCGTGACCAGAGGTTTGCGTGCGTAGTGCAGCCGCGCGCCGTGGCGCTGGCAGAGCTCGCGGCTGATGTACAGGCCCAGGCCGCTGGAGCGGCTCTCCGACGAGAAGAACGGCTCGAACAGATGCTGTTCGACCGATCTTTCCAGTGGCACTCCGTCACTCCAGACCTGCACGTAGGCGGGTGCGCCGCCGCCGCCCTGCGTGAGTACCTGCAGGGCATCGGGCGCGCCACTGGCGTAGCGCTGCGCGTTGTCCAGCAGGTTCACCAGCACGCGGCGCAGGTGCTCGGCATCGAAGGGCACTTGCGTATCTGGCGCCTGCAGCGTGACGCTGGGTGCGCGGTCGGGATGCGAAGCCTGCCACTCGTGCACGATGCGTTGCACGGCAGAATCCAGCGCGAGCGCGGTCGAGCCCGCGTGCCCCATCTGGTGCTGCACGCGGGCGATGTCCAGCACATCTTCGGTGATGCGCGTGAGCCGCTCGGCGTTCTGGCGCACCATCTCCGCCAGGCGCTGTTGCCCGGTGTCGGTCAACTCTTCCTGCAAAAGCTGGATGGCTTGCACTATTGCCGTCAGCGGGTTGCGGATTTCATGCGCAACGGCGGCAGACATGCGGCCCATGGCCGCCATTTTCTCGGTGCGCAGCTGCGCTTCCATCGCGCGCAGGTCTTGCAGAAACACCACGCACAGGACGTCAAGGTCGTCACCCTGTGCGCGATGGTGTGTCGTCGTCAGCCAGGTGCGCGTGCGCAAGCCCATGGGGCTCTGGCCTTCGTGCAGGATGGTGATGTCCGCTGCCTGCGCCTGCGCCTCGGAAAACGTCTGATGCACCAGCTGAACCAGGGGTTGCCAGCGCGCCTCCGGTGCAAGCGCGAGCGGCGTGCCGCCCGGCGTGGACTGCCCCAGCAGAACCTGGGCCATCGGGTTGGCCAGCCGCACCTGGCTGCGCCGATCCAGCACCAGGATGCCATCGCTGGCATGTTCCATCACCATATGGCTGATGGCCTCTTGCGTGCGTGCGGCGATGCGGCTTTGTTCGGCGTGCTGCTGCTCGCGCAGCAGGCGGGCCGATAGTTGGTGCGCCAGCCAGGCCACGATGAAGTAGGCGGTGCCCGTGAGGGCGGCGCCCAGGTAGGGGCCGGTTGTGTCGCTGCCACTGCGTACGCCAGCCCACCACGCCAGCGCCAGCAGCGCGATCGTTGCCGCAGCCGCGGTGCCGAGGGCGGTGGTGCGTGTTCCCAGCACGCCAGCCATCAGTACGGAAAAACCGTACAGCGGCGCGTAGTTCATCGGGTCTTGCGATTGCAATTGCAGCCACTGCAGTCCGGTCCAGGTGATGAGGTCAATTCCTATGGATGACAGCCAGCGCACGCTGGCGTGCCGCGGCGCGGGCGAGGTCGGGTGCAACCAGCGCAGCGCCACGGTTGCCGCGAGGTAGGCGCCTCCGGCGCCGAGCAGGGCGGCAGTGACCGGCTGGCCCAGCGCTAGGCCGGCAAGCTGCAGCGCCAGCAACGCTACAGCGACCAGCACCCGGGCGGAGAGAAAACCGCTCCACAGCCGGGTGAAGGCCTGGCCTTCGGCAGGCGTGGCGGCACGGGTCGTCAAGCCGGGCCCTGTTCGCGGTGTGCGGCGCAGCAGTAGTAGCGCGTGCCCGCCGGCAGTGCATCGGTTTGCGGAAGGTGCACGCCACAGTGCGCGCAGGCCACCATGGCTTGCGGCGCCTGCGCGGCGGTCGGTTTGCGCCGGGGCGCTGCAGGCGGCTTGCGCTGACTGCGCACGAGCGCGTAGACCACGGCGGCAATCGCGACGATCAGCAGGTACTTGCTCACGTCGCGCGCCCCAGAATGATTTCAAGCACGAAGCGCGAACCCACGTAGGCCAGCAGCAGCAGCGCCGCGCCGACATAGAGCACGTGCACCGCCTTGCGCCCGCGCCAGCCAAAGCGCGAGCGCCCAATCAGCAGCACCGCAATCGTCGCCCACGCGAGCACCGAGAACACCGTCTTGTGATCCCACTTGGGCGCGTGGCCATAGAGCTGCTCGCCGAACAGCCAGCCTTCGGCGAGCGTGGCCGTGAGCAGGATGAAGCCGGCGGTGATGAAGCGAAACGTCAGGCGCTCCAGCGCCAGCAGCGGCATGCGCCCCTGCATTTCGGCCGCCTGGCGGATGCGCTGCTCGGCACGCACCATCAGCCAGGCGTGCACCACCGCCGCGGCGAACAGACCGTAACTGGCGATGCCGAAAGTGAGATGCAGAGCGAGCCAGGGTGAGGCGCGCTCCTCCAGCGGCAGACCCGGGAATGCGGCCGCCGCCAGCACCACCAGCGCGGCGAGCACGGCCATGACGACGACCGCGCCGCGCGACTGCATTTGCGGCAGCAACTGGTGCTCCACCGCGTAGGTGGCCAGCACCAGCCACAGCGTCATCGACAGCGCGGGGGCAAAGCCGAAGTGCGGGCTTGCGCCCAGCAGCCCCGCAGCCAGCGCCATCGCATGCAGCAGCCAGCCGGGCGTCATGGCCAGGCGCTGCGCATGGCCCGATGCCTTGCGCCCCATGATGACCGGCGCCATGTAGGCCAGCGCCGCAGTGCCTGCCAGCAGCCATCCCGGCGATGATGCGGTCGGTAAAATCATGATCCCATCAGTTTAGCCTCTGGGTGGTTGTTCCAGAGCGCGTCAACCGGGGCGTTTCGGCCCCGCAGGAGCATCCACCGCATGGCGTCCGCACTCACCGACAAGCTCTCGCGTCTTGTAAAGCAGATGCGCGGCCAGGCGCGCATCACCGAAGCCAACGTGCAGGACATGCTGCGCGAAGTGCGCATGGCGCTGCTCGAAGCCGACGTGGCCCTGCCCGTGGTGCGCGACTTCATCGGCCGCGTGAAAGAGAAAGCGCTGGGCCAGGAGGTGCTGGGCAGCCTGAAACCCGGCCAGGCGCTGGTCGGCATCGTCAACAAGGAGCTCGCCGCCACCATGGGCGAGGGTGTGGCCGACATCAACCTCGCTGCCCAGCCGCCCGCCGTGATCCTGATGGCCGGCCTGCAGGGCGCGGGCAAGACCACGACGACGGCCAAGCTCGCCAAGCACCTGCAAGAGAAGCGCAAGAAGAAGGTGCTCACCGTCTCTGGCGACGTCTATCGCCCGGCAGCGATCGAGCAGCTCAAGACCGTCACCAAACAGGCTGGCGCCGAATGGTTTGCCAGCACGCCCGACCAGAAGCCGCGCGACATCGCACTGGCCGCGCTGGATTACGCGAAAAAGCATTACTTTGACGTGCTGCTGGTCGATACCGCCGGGCGCCTGGCGATCGACGAAGTGCTGATGCAGGAAATCAAGGATCTGCACGCCGTGCTGAACCCGGTGGAGACGCTATTCGTCGTCGATGCCATGCAGGGCCAGGATGCGGTCAACACCGCCCGCGCCTTCAAGGAGGCGCTGCCGCTGACCGGCATCGTGCTCACCAAGCTGGACGGCGACTCGCGCGGCGGCGCGGCGCTGTCGGTGCGGGCGGTCACCGGCGCGCCGATCAAGTTCGCTGGCGTCTCCGAAAAAATCGACGGTCTGGAGGTGTTTGATGCCGAGCGCCACGCCGGACGCATTCTGGGCATGGGCGACATCGTTGCACTGGTCGAGCAGGTGGCCCAGGGTGTCGACATCGAGGCCGCGCAAAAGCTCGCCGCCAAGGTAAAGAGCGGCGATGGTTTTGACCTCAACGACTTCCTCGGTCAGTTGCAACAGATGAAGCAGATGGGCGGGCTGTCCAGCCTCATGGACAAGTTGCCGTCCCAGCTCACGGCCAAGGCCGGCGAGATGGACATGGACAAGGCAGAGCGCGACATTCGGCGCAAGGAAGGCATCATTTGCAGCATGACGCCGCTGGAGCGCCGCAAGCCCGACCTCATCAAGGCCACGCGCAAGAAGCGCATTGCCGGCGGCGCCGGCGTGCAGGTGCAGGAGGTCAACCGCCTGCTCAAGGAGTTCGAGCAAATGCAGGCGATGATGAAGAAGATGAAGGGCGGCGGCCTGATGAAGCTGATGAAGAAGATGGGTGGGATGAAGGGCATGAAGGGCGGCGGTTTGCCCGGGATGCCGTTTTGACCTGCCGCCGCCGCTGGTGTTGCAGCAGCCAATCATCGAGCGCCTGGAGACTGCACTGGTTGCTTTTCGTGATGTGAAATACCCATGAAAATAGCTGATAGCGTCCGTCTAACAAGCGCTATCAGCTATCGTTTCAGAACTCTTTACTTCTTGCGCTCGGCGATCGACTTCTCGGCCTGGTTGACCAGGTCGGTGCCGATCTGGCCCTTCCACTTGTTGAACACGCCGCGCGTGGCCTTCACGAAGGCGTCGCGCTCGGTGGGGCTCAGTTGGGTGACTGTCACGCCCAGGCCTTCGATCTGCTTGAGCAGGGGCTTGTCGGCTTCCACCACGCCCTTGCGCGCCAGGGCAATTTGCTCTTGGCCCGCTTCAATGGCGGCCTGGCGCACGGCCTCGCGGTCGGTGGGGGTCCAGCTGTTCCAGACTTCCTTGTTGACCACGAAGATCAGCGGATCGGCGATGTAGCCCCACAGCGTCAGGTACTTCTGGCTGACGTTTTGCAGCTTGGCGGCGGTGAAGATGGAGAGCGGGTTTTCCTGCCCGTCCACCGCGCCGCTGGCCATGGCGGGTTGGGCGTCGGCCCAGCTCATCTGCGTGGGGTTGGCACCCAGTGCGGTGAAGGTATCGAGGAACAGGGGCGAGCCGACGACGCGGATCTTCAGGCCCTTGAGGTCGGCTGGGCTCTTGATGGCGTGCTTGGAATTGGAGATTTCGCGGTAGCCGTTCTCGCCCCAGGCCAGCGGCACCACGCCAGCCTTGTCCAGCGTGGTGAACAGGCTCTTGCCCACCGGCCCTTGGGTGAGGGCGTCGATCGCCGCGTAGTCCGGCATCAGGAAGGGCAGCGAGAACAGATTGAGCTGCTTGACCTGGGGCGACCAGTTGATGGTGGAGCCGATGGCCATGTCGATCACGCCCTGGCGCAGCGCGGAGAACTCGCGCGTCTGGTCGCCCTGGATCAGCGACACGCCGGGGTAGAGCTTGATGTTGATGCGCCCCTGGGTTGCCCAGCACCAGCGACATGCGGTATTCGCTCTTGTAGTTGCTCGCCTGCTGGGCGAAGCTGGGCGCGGAAAACACCAGCGCGGTGGCCGCGGCGGCGGCGCTGGCAAGGAAGGTGCGAAGTTTCATGGGACAAGTCTCCTGGTGCGGGTTGGAAAATCAGTAGCCCAGCTGCGTCGGCAACCAGAGCGAAATTTGCGGGAAGGCCACCACGATGAGCGTGGCCAGCGTCATGGCCAGCACCATCCACAGCACCCAGCGCGTGGTGGCTTCCATGCGCACATTGGCTATTTTTGCGGCCACCATCAGGTTCACGGCCATGGGCGGGGTGAACTGGCCGATGGCGATGCACAGCACCAGGACGGTGCCGAACCAGACGGTGTCCCACTGGTAGTGCAGCAGCAGCGGCATGGCCAGGGGCACGAAGATCAGCATGATGGAAATGCCATCCAGGAGCATGCCCATGACGAGCAGCAGCACCAGGATGCAGGTCATCACCGCCCATTCGCTCATGCCCGATTGCACGATGGCCCGGGTGATGGGGTCGATCACGCCCAGCGTGGAGAGAGAGAACGCGAAGATGCCGGCGAGCGAGACCACGATGAGGATCACCGCCGAGAGCTCGCCCGCCTCGCGCAGGATGGTGAACAGATCGCGCACGCCGATGGTGCGGTGCACCACCATGCCGACGAAGAGGCCGTAGAACACCGCCACCACCGCCGCCTCGGTGGGCGTGAACCAGCCCATGCGCATGCCGCCGAGGATCACCACCGGTGCCATCAGGCCCCAGGAGGCCTCGCGCAGGCTCTTCCAGAACGGCGGGCGCGGCTCGCCGGCTTCGTTCTGTCCCATCTTGTGCCGGCGCGAGAGCCATACCGCCGGAATGATGAGTGCCAGGCCCGCGAGGATGCCGGGGAGCATGCCGGCGACAAAGAGGGCGGGTACCGACGCGCCAGAGACCAGCACCGAATAGACGATGAAGGCGATCGAGGGCGGGATCAGGATGTCGGTGGAGGCGGCAGCCGCCACCACGCTGGCGGAAAACGCTGCCGGGTAGCCCGCGCGGCTCATCGCCGCGATCATCACGCCGCCGACGGCCGCCGCCGTGGCCGGGCCCGAGCCCGAGATGCCGCCCATGAACATCGCCACGCTGATCGCCACCAGCGGCAGCATGCCCGGCCCGCGCCCGACGATGGCCACGGCGAAATTCACAAGGCGCAGCGCCACGCCCGAGCGGTCGAAAATCGAGCCCACGAGCACGAACATCGGAATCGCCAGCAGCGGGTATTTGCCCAGGCCAGCGTAAAAGTTCTGCGGCACGGCGAGCAGGCCGAACCACTGCGTATCCTGGTTGGCCAGCGCGATGGCGGCCGCGCCTGCCAGGCCCAGGGCAGCGCCTATGGGCACGCCCAGGAACATGAAGACGACAAACGCCGTGAACAGCAGCGTCGCGATCATGCGCCGCGCTCCGCGTCCCGGGCCAGGTACTCGGCATCGCTCTGGCGCGAGCGGCGCCGGAACAGGCCGATGGCGCGCGCCGCGATCAGCGCCGAGAGAATCGGCAGCCAGATCGAATACCACCAGGTCGGAACGCCAATGCCGGGCGAGGTTTCCTCGTAGCGAAAATCGTCCCAGACCACGCGCACGCTGATCACCGCGATGAAGGCAAACAGCAGCGCCACCAGCGCCGCGCCCAGCTGCGCCAGGCGCCGACGCCGCTGCGCCGAGCCGCCCTCGGCGAAAAATTCGATGCGGATGTGCGTGTCGCGCGCCACCGCCGACGCGCCGCCCACCATCGCCAGCACGATCATCAGGAAGACCGAAATTTCCTCGGTCCAGGCAAACGAGGCGTCGGTGAAATAGCGCACCAGCACGTTGGCGAAGGTGATCAGCGCCAGCAGCGCCATGGTGATTACCGTCACCCAGTCTTCGAAGCGCAGCGAGCGCTGCAGGCCGGTCACGGCGGGCGGTTCGGAGGGCGTGGGGGAGGAAGGCGGGGTGGCGGCCATGGGGTGTATTGGCGAGCGGTGGTCTGTGGCTGCGGGTCTGCAGCGCAGTCGCGCATTGTGCACGCCTGAGGCCACCGGATAATGCACGCCATGGAAACCAAATGGCTTGAAGACTTCGTCAGCCTGGCCGAAACGCGCAGCTTCAGCCGCTCGGCGCAACTGCGCCACGTGACGCAGCCGGCGTTCTCGCGCCGCATCCAGGCGCTCGAAGCCTGGGCGGGGACCGACCTGGTCGATCGCACCTCTTACCCCACGCGCCTCACGGCCGCGGGTGACACGCTGTATGACCAGGCGCTGGAGGTGCTGCAAACCTTGCAGAACACCCGGGCGGTGCTGCGCGCCCACACCGCACCCAGTGACGACGTGATCGAATTCGCCGTGCCGCACACGCTCGCGCTGACCTTCTTCCCCACCTGGGTGACCAGCCTGAGAAAAGGCTTCGGGCCGCTCAAGAGCCGATTGATCGCGCTCAATGTGCACGATGCCGTGGTGCGCCTGATGGAAGGCAGTTGCGATGTGCTCATCACCTACCACCACCCGTCGCAGCCGCTGCAGCTCGATCCGCAGCATTTCGACATGATCCTGATCGGCGAGGAGCCGATTGCGCCCTACGCCAAGGCGGGCAGTGATGGCGAACCGATCTTTCGCCTGCCCGGCACCGCGGCCGAGCCACTGCCTTTTCTTGGCTATGCCCCTGGCGCCTACCTGGGCCGCATGACCGATCTGGTGTTGCGCCAGGCGGGCAGCGCCGTGCATCTGGACCGCGTCTACGAGACCGACATGGCCGAGGGGCTCAAGGCAATGGCGCTGGAGGGCCACGGGATCGCGTTTTTGCCGCACAGCGCGGTGCGGGCGGAAGTGCGCGGGCGCAAGCTCGTGAGCGCAGCGCCCAAGGAAGACCCCGACAGTCTTCGCATGGTGATGGAAGTGCGCGCCTACCGCAAAAAGCCCTCGCGGCGCGAACCGGCCAAGGGCCTGACGCAGTCGCTCTGGGATTACCTGGGCACCCAGGCCGGCAATCCTGCGGGCGATGGCGTTTGAGGTTCGCTTTGGCGAACCCGCCTGGGCGCAGGGCATCGCCTGGGACGCACCGTGGCTGGCGGACTACGCTCCGCTCGGGCGCCTCGCCGCGCAAGCCATCGCGCAGGGCAGCCGGGTAGAAGACGCGCTGATGGCGCAGGCGCCTGCACTGTTACCGGTGCGCTTTGTCCCGCAGGCTCACCTGCCCGCAGGCATGACCTACGAGGCCTTCATTGCCGCGCGCCGCGAGGTGCCCACGCGCAGCAATCTGCATGATTTTTTCAACGGTCTCGTCTGGCTGCACTGGCCGCTGGCCAAGGCGCGGCTCAACGCCTTGCAGGCCGAGGCGCTGGCGCAGGGTGGTGTGGGCGCCACGCGCGGGCCGCTGCGCGATGCGGCGACGGTGTTCGACGAAAACGGCGCGCTGCTGCTGGCGCCCGAGCCGCTGTGGCAGGCGCTGCGCGCACGCGACTGGCGGCGGCTTTTCGTGCAGTTGCGCCCGCTCTGGCGCGAGGCGCGCCTGTGGCTGTTCGGCCATGCCTTGATGGAAAAGCTGTTTTCACCAAGAAAACAGCTTGTAGCGCATGTCTATCAAGCGCAAACAGCTATTGAAACAATAGAGTCGCTGGATGCCTGGCTGGCGCGCGATTTGACGCCGCACCACCTTGCCGGCAAGCCGTTCGCGCCGCTGCCGGTGCTGGGCGTGCCCGGCTGGTGCGGCGAAAACGCGAACTTTCGCTTTTATGATGACTCCACGGTGTTCCGCCCGCCGCGTACCTCTTGAAGTGCGCGGCGTCTCCCCTCATCTTCCCCGCCAACTTCCTTCCTTTCTGGAGCCTGTTGCATGAAACGCATCGCGTTGTTTCTCCTGACCAATATCGCCGTCGTCGCGGTACTGGGTGTCGTCGCCAGCCTGCTGGGCGTCAACCGCTACCTCACGGCCAACGGCCTGGACTTGACCAGCCTGCTCGGCTTTGCGCTCGTCATGGGATTTGGCGGCTCCATCATTTCCTTGCTCATGAGCAAGATGATCGCCAAGATGAGCATGGGCGTGCAAATCATCAGCGCACCGCGCAATGCCGATGAGGCCTGGATCGTCGAGACCGTGCGCGAGCTGGCCGACAAGGCCGGCATTCAAATGCCCGAGGTCGGCATCTACGAGGGCGAGCCCAATGCCTTTGCCACCGGCGCGTTCAAGAATTCGGCGCTGGTGGCCGTCTCCACCGGCCTGCTTTCGGGCATGACGCGCGACGAGGTGCGCGCGGTGCTGGGCCACGAGATCGCCCACGTCGCCAATGGCGACATGGTGACGATGACCTTGATCCAGGGCGTGATGAACACCTTCGTCGTGTTTGCCTCGCGCGCCATCGGCTATCTGGTGGACAGCTTCCTGCGCCGCGGTGACGACCGCAATAGCGGCCCCGGCATCGGCTACATGGTGACCACGCTGGTGCTCGATATCGTCTTCGGCTTTGTCGCCGCGATCATCGTCGCCTGGTTCTCGCGCCAGCGCGAATTCCGCGCCGACGCCGGTTCGGCGCAACTGCTGGGCCAGACGCAGCCCATGATCAACGCGCTGTACCGCTTGGGCGGCATGCAGCCGGGCGAACTGCCCAAGAGCATGCAGGCCATGGGCATCGCGGGTGGCATAGGCGCGCTGTTTTCCTCGCACCCGCCGATCGAGCAGCGGGTAGAGGCGCTCAAGGCGCTGCGCGGCTGAGTTCTTTCTCCACGGCCAGTGCCAGCGCCAGCAGGCGCGCATCGTGTCCGCCCGGTGCGGCCAGACTCAGCCCGCAGGGTGGCTCGCCCTTTTGGTGCATGGGCAGCGATACCGCGCAGCCATCGAGGAAATTCACCAGCGTGGTGTTGCGCAGGATCAGCGCATTGGCGGCGGCAAACGCCTCGTCACTTGCCACCAGCGGTGCAATCTCGGGTGCCACGACGGGCACCGTCGGCATAACGAGGGCGTCGTAATCTGCCAGTGCTGCCTGCATGGCCGCGATCCAGCGCTGGCGTGCGGCCAGCAGATCGATGTAATCGGCCGCGTTCATGCGGCTGCCCACCAGTATGCGCGCGGCCACGCGCGGGTCGTATTCGCCTTGCCGTGCGGGCAGGTAGCGCCGGTGCCAGGCCCAGGCCTCGGCGTTGGCCAGGGTGCCTTGGGCGTGGATGCCGGCCAGTGCATCCAGCGGCGCCAGCGCCGCGTGCGTGATGCGCGCGCCCGCCTGCGACAGGCGCGACAGCGCCCGCTCCCAGGCGGTGCCCACCTGGTGATCCATGCCAGCCAGCACGTAATTCGTCGGCGCCAGCAGCCGCATGGATGCAATCGCTGCGGGCATGGGCTCGGCGAATGGCTCGCCCGCGAGGAGGCTGTCCAGCAGCGCGCAGCAGCGCACCGAGGGCGCGAGTGGCCCGATCGAATCCAGCGTGGTCGAGAGCGGGATGGTGCCTGCGCTGGGTACGCGCCGGGCCGTTGGCTTGAAGCCGGTGAGACCGCACAAAGCCGCAGGAATGCGCACCGAGCCGCCGGTGTCGGTGCCTATGGCCGCGAGCGCCATGCCGTCGGTGACGCTGATGGCAGCCCCCGAGGATGAGCCGCCCGGGATGCGCCCGTCGCCTTCGCGCGCCCAGGGGTTGCGCGGCGTGCCGTAGTGCGGATTGATGCCGATGCCGGAAAAGGCGAACTCCGTCATGTTGGTCGTGCCGACGATCACGGCGCCGGCCGCACGCAAGCGGTCGACGATGGGTGCATTGCGCGTTGCCGGCGGCTCGCTGCGCAACAAGCGTGAGCCGGCGCGTGTGACGTGGCCTGCAATGTCGAACAGGTCCTTGACCGATATCGGCAGCCCCTCGATCGGCGAGCGCGCGAGGCCTGCAGCGCGCAGGGTGTCGCTGGCATGCGCTTCGGCCCGGGCGCTGTCGTGCAACACGCGGGTGCAGGTTTTTGGCCCTTCGCCTTCGCTGGCACGGGCCAGCGCGGTCTCCGTGAACTGCACGGCGCTGGTGGCGCCACGCGCAAGCTGCGCCGCGGCATCGGCAAGGGAGGTCAGGGGGACGAATGCAGACATGGTCTCAGGCTCCGGTCGAGAGCGTGGCTATCGCACCTATCCTAGCCTGATCGCGGATAATTGCCGCAGTGAAGCCCGCCAGACCGCCGCTGGGGCAATTTGGGAAACCAAGCCCTGGAGGAACGTCCGGACTGCACAGGGCGGCGTAGCAGCTAACGGCTGTCCACCGTGAGGTGAGGATCAGAGCAACAGAGACGAGCCGATTCAGTTCGGGTGCAACGGGCAATCTCTACGCGCAGCAACACCAAGTAGGCACACGTTGACGGGGCCCCCGGAGTGTGCGGGTAGGTGGCATCGAGCTGGGTGGGCGACCCCCGGCCCAGAGTAATGGCGGTCACATGCGGGCAACCGCATGCACAGAATCCGGCTTATCGGTGGGCTTCACACTTTTCATGCGGCAGCGGCAGGCGCGGTTTGCGCCAGCCGCTGGTGCACGCCCTGCATGTCGGGCAGTTTGACCGTATCGCCCAAGCTGCCGTCGTCATTCACCCAGCGCAGGCGGCTGCCGTCGGGCGTGAGGAACAGCACCCGGCCGTAGGCGATGGGCCAGTGCTGCGCCTTGCGCGCCGCGTCCTTGGTGTCTTGCTTGGTTTCCAAGAGGCGCTGCATGGGTGGGCTGCCGCGTTCATCGGCCACACACACCACAAAGTCGGGGTAGAAGTAATGCGCGTGCTCGGCGCGCACCACGCGCACGGCGTAGGGCTTTTTGTCGGGGTTGCGGTGCCACCAGTGGACGAAGTCGGCGCCGTCCAGCGCGCGGGCAAAGTCGCGCTCCAGCGCGTTGAGCTGCACCGCGCCGTCATAGCGGCCCAGGCGCAGGGTGCTGCCGTCTTGCAGCACGATGGCTTGGTCCTTCCACCACTGGCGCGCGTCCATGAAGAGCAGGTTTTCCACGTCGGCCACGTCGTCGGAGCAAGGCGGCAGCACGCCGTAGATGTTTTTCTGCGAATGCTCTAGCGGCGCCTCATCGGGGCACAGCATCAGGTCGGGCAGGGCCTGCGCGTCCACAGTCTGGGCCTGCTGCGCGATGGCTTGGAAAATGGCCTCGCGCAGCTCTTGCGCGCTGGCGCGGATGACCCCGTTGGCGGCGTCGCGCAGCAAGCGCAGACGGTCAAGGTCTTGCAGAGCCGCCACGGCTTGCGCGGCCGCATCCGACTCAGCCGCCAGGCCCGCCAAGGCCGCGTTCAGCGCGGGCTGCAGGCGCTGCACCAGCTCTTGCACGATGAGGCGGTAGTCCTCTTCCTCCGCGTGCGGCAACTCTTGCAGCGCGGCCAGCGCCTCGCGCGCCAGGGCGCGGCGGTCGGTCACCACGGCGATGTCGTGGGTGTACGCATGACCCGTGGTCAGCTCGCGGTGCAGCTCTTTTTGCCGGGTCAGGTTCAGCGCCAGCCCTATGGCTTGCTGCTGCAAGGCGGGGCTGAGGGGCAAGTCGCGCGCCACCTGCTGGGCGATGGCAGACAGCGCCACGAAACCGGGTTTTTCTTCCGATCGCAGGCACTCGCCCAGTGTGGGCACGCTGGCGCCGCGCTTGCGCTCGAAGGTGCGCAGGCCGTGCTCGGCCAGGGTTTGCAGAACCTCGTCACGCGTGCTGGGTGCGCTTGGGCGGCGCGTGACGGGTGCTGGCTCGGGCGCCAACTCATCAATGCCCCAGAAGTCGCCCTGCGGCATGCTGTTGCCCGGCGTGCTTGCCCGCGCCATGGGTGATGCAAACAAGGAGGCTTGCGGGTCGCTGCTGTGTAGCGATTGCACGGCAATCGGCATCTCGCCGTCGCCGCTGACCACGCTGGCCACTGGCAGGCCAAATTCGTAGGACAGCGGCGGCGCGTCGGTGGGCAGATTGGTATAGACCACGGCCCCGCCCAGGGTGCGCCGCTGCGCCAGGCGCTCGGTCTGACCTTCGAGCTGGCTTTTCACGGCGCTTGTGGCCTGCACGGCGGCTTCATATCCGGCCTGCGCCTCGGCGTTGGCCAGATAAACAAAAGCGGTATTGAGCGCGGCGGGAATCTCGGCCTGCCCGGCAAAGGCCGCGCGCAGCGTGCGATCCACGCGCATCACCCGGCCCATGAACTGCAGGGCGAAGTCGGCGTCGTTCACGCTCTTGGTGCTGGCCAGCACAAAGGCGCGCGGCGCGTCAAAGCCCGTTCCGGCGGACTGCTTGAAGATCAGCACCTGTTTGCGCGTGTCGTTGGCAATCGCTGCCATCAAGATCGGATCGGGCTCATCGGCGCTGTGCTGGCCAATCGCCTCTGGCGGCACGCCGCAGTGCTGCATCAGCTCCTGCGCGGCCTCTTGCACCGTGTCCGCGCCATTGGCCACCTGCACCAGCAAGAGCGGCGTGCAGGCAATGCTGCGCGCGTGCAGTAGCTGGGCAATCGCCTGGTTGCGCGCCCAGGCCTGGCGCAGCACGGTGCGGCGCACGTCGGTGACGCTGGCCATGCTGCCGCCCAGGCTGTAGACCACGGCTTCGATGTATTTTTTGTTCAGGCGCGCGGCCACCACGTCGTCGCGGCTCACCGCGAACTGGCGCTGTGCGATGCGGCCCGACTGCGCCAAAAAATCCGTCAGCCGCTGATCCTTGGGCGTGGCCGTGGCCATCAGCAGATAGTCGGCATCGAGCCAGCGCGCGAACTGGCCGAACTCGGTGCCCTTGTCCAGCGCGATATGCGCCTCGTCCACCACCAGGCCAATCGCCAGCCCCTGGGCGCGGGCGCGCGCCAGCAAGGCAGCCAGGGTGCGTACATCGTCGTCGCCATCCGCGTCGTAGCCCTGTTTGCGCCACTGCGCGCGCGCCACGGCTTGCGCGGTGGAGATCAAGACCGTGCCCGCGCCCACCTCCTGGTTGCGCCCCTGCGCCAGCGGCACCGGGTGCAGCCCCGGTGCGGTGTGCAAGAGCGCGTCCAGCGTCTGCGCCACCAGGGTGACGAAGGGCACGAACCAGAACCACAGCACCTCGCGCTCTTGCGCCACTTTTTGCAGCACCTGGCCCAGCACAAAGGTCTTGCCCGAGCCCGTGGGCGCGCGCAGCAGGCAGGGCGGGCGCTGGCTGCGCTCGGGTGTTTGCAGGGCGGCGCTGATGTGGGCAATCAGCTCCGATTGAAAGCGCTCGGGCTGGACGGTGCTGGCTTGCGGGGCCAGGGGGAATGGGGTTTGCAGCAGGTGGTGGGTGGAATCGGTCATGTGATGTGAAATCAGCTAATTCATTTCCCCAGCCCCAGAAACACCGCCAAGCAGCGCTCTACCTCCAGCAGCGTATCGGCGTCGATACGGCCAAAGGCAGGGCCCAGCTTGTCGCGCGACACCGTCATGGCCTTGTCCACCATGACTTGCGAGGGTTTTTGCAGGCCGTTGTCAGCGCTGGGCTCGATGGCCACGCGCAGCAGCGGGGCGTCGATCAAGGCGCTGGTCACGGGCAGCACCGTTACGCTGGTGTGCGAGGAAAACCAGTCGGCCTGGATGACCAAGGCGGGGCGGGGTTTGCCAAAGCCCCCCTGCAGGGCAATCGTCACCAAATCGCCGCGCATCAGCCTTCCCAGCCTTGCACGTCAGCCAAAGCGGCATCCATGAAGGACTGCATGGCGACGTCGGCGCTGTCGGCCTGGGCCGCCAACAGGCTTTGGCGCTGGCATTCCTGGGCAAAGTCGGGGCGGCGTGTGTCGGGCACCCACAGCTGCACCGGGCGCAAACCGGCCTGGCGCAGAGCGTCGCGGTGCTTTTGCACCCGGGCGTTGACGGAGGCGGTAGTCATATCGGGCTCCTTTGCGTTACATGCAACATGATAGGTGCGTTGCATGTAACGTGCAAGCAGCATTCACACCGCCGCCTTGCGCGGGCGCCCGCCCTTGGCGCCGTTGACACGCGCGGCATCGGCCTTGGCGGGCGAGGTGGCGCGCCCGGCGCGGGCGGCGTGCTGGCGCATCCAGGCGCGGCTGCCGAACAGGCCGGCCAGCAGACCTTCCACGCTCAAATCTGCGTCCAGGCGCGGCCAGTGCAGGCCGGTGCCCAGGGGGGTGATTTCAATCTCGGCCAGGTCGGCGGCGCGGGCCTGCGCCAGCCCCTGGGTCAGCGCGGGCGGAAAGGCGAACTGGCTGCCGTTGGCCAGCTCCACCACCACGCGCTTGCGGCGGGCGTCGTAGCGTGCGGCCGTGGCTTGCAGGTGGGCGGCTGCGCGCACCGCGCCCAGAGCCTCTGCCTGCGGGGCGCGCTGTAGTTCTGCCTCAACCCAGTCGGGCAGCTTGGCGGTGGTATCAGTCATGCAGCTCACTCCAAAAAACGCGCAGCGGCGCCAGGTGCTCGGCCACGGCCAGCAGGGCTGCGGCCACGTCGGGCGTCTTGGCTGGCCCGGCAATCGTCAGCAGTGCCGGTGGGTGCGACAGCTCGACGCGAATTTCCCAGCCCGGCCCCAGCACATGGGCGTGCGGCGGCGGGTGGTCGTTGGGATAGACGACGAGCCGCAAATGTTTGTGGCGCAGGCTGGCCATGGCGTCAATGATAACCCAACATGTTTGGTTTATGCCTGGGTTTCAAGCCCGCGCTGAGCGCCCGCGCCCGCCCTGCCCCAGCGTCAGCGCCTCGTGCAGCGCCTGGGTGTGGGCGTCTATGCCTTGCTCGGCCAACCACAGGGCCAGCGCCTTGGGGCGCGGGGTGACGACGGACAGGCGCGCCTCTCGGTGCTGCTGGTGCAGCGCGTGCAGGGCGGCGAGCGTGGCAGGCTCGGTGTCCTGGCACAACACGAGCAGCCAGTCGGCCTGTTGCGCTACTACTGTGATAGCTGCTTGCGCTTGTTCCACGGGCGCTGCAGCCATGTTTCTCATGGAAAGCAGGGTGGCGGCGTGCTGCGCCGTGGCGTCCAGCAGCACGTCGGCGCCGTCGATTTTGTCCAGCTGCAGGTAGGCAAATTCGCCGCCCTGCGCCAGCGCGTGGCCGGGTTTGCCGCCGTAGCCGGCGATGACGCGGCGCAGGCGCTCGGCGCAGACATCCCGGCACAGGTTTTTGGCGGGCTCCTTGGCGGTGGCCTCGGTGCTGGAGCACAGGATGAAGCGGCGCGGCGGCTGCCCCTCGCCGTCCTCGGCGTTGAGTTCGAGCACTGCCTGGCCGGTGGTGCCGGAGCCGGCGAAGAAGTCCAGCACCGTGTCGCCGGGGCGGCTGGCCTGGGCGAGCAGGTTTTTGATGAGGGACAGGGGCTTGGGGTAGGGGAAGGCCTTGGAGCCCAGGACGTTCTTGACTTCCTCGGTGGCCACACCACCCCGCGTGGTACGCAGCAACAAGAGTTGCTCCAGCTCATCGTCCTCCACGTCCTCGTTCATGCCCGCGATCCAACTGCCCAGTGGAGCCAGACGCTCGCTTTCAGGGCGGGCCGTCCAGTGCTCCTTGCGCGAGGGGCGACCGGTGGCAATCGGTTTGCCGACCCAAAAGTCCAGGTCTGGTAGATCAGCGCGCAGCAGCGGTATTTTTTTCTTCGGCAGCACCGGCCCTTTGCCGGCCTTGAGCGCCGCCAGCAAATCAGCCTTGGTGGCGAAGTGCATCACCTCCTCTGGCTTGCAGGGCGGGAAGTAAATCAGCCGCTTGGTGATCAAGGCTTCCATGGTGTCGCTGCGCAGGCCTGCCAGCATGGCCTGGACGGCGGTCTCGTCGCCGTTGCACAGGCGGCGGATGACGGCTTCGGATGCAAAGCGCCAAGTGCTGTCCGGGTCACAGGGATACCAGTAGCCCGTTTCCGGGTTTTGAATCGGGTAGTAGGTGTTGGGGCGCTCAAACAGCGATTTATTCGCAGTCAAAGGCTGCGGCGACCATTCGCCACGGGGATCGTTGTCCGGGTTGCGGAACTTGCTGCGGTCGGTAGGCCGGCCGTTGAAGCTGAAGCCGCCGTTGGCATAGACCAGCACATGCTCATGCACATGGCTGAAGCGCTGCGCCAGGTCGTTGCCGGTGTCCTTGGTGCGCCAGACCAGGCTCCCCAGCCGCCGCCCCGGAAACACCTCGTCCATCAGCAGCTCCAGCCGCGCGCGGTTCTCGTCGTTGATGCTGACCAGGATCACGCCGTCGCTGGTGAGCAGGTCGCGCGCCAGGCTCAGGCGCTGGTACAGGAATTCCAGCCACTGGCTGTGGCGCCAGCGGTCGTTGGCGCCCACGTACTGGTCGTTGTAGACCCAG
The DNA here is from genome assembly GCF_001724135.1 of Comamonas sp. SCN 65-56. GTDB lineage: Bacteria > Pseudomonadota > Gammaproteobacteria > Burkholderiales > Burkholderiaceae_C > Comamonas_C. Next base: position 60,169 of record NZ_MEDS01000005.1, read on the forward strand.
TCCTTGTTGCCGGTGTTGTAGGGTGGGTCGATGTAGATCACGCGAATCTTGCCCGCGTGCGTGGCGCGCAAGAGACGCAGGGCGTCGAAGTTGTCGCCCTCGATGATGAGGTTGGAATGCAGCTCGCAGCCTTCGGGTGTGTGGCTGACTTCGGGCAGCAGGCGCGGCAGCACCACGTCGGCGTTGAGCGCGCGGTCGTGGGCGATGGCGTCGCGCTCCCAGGTCAGGCCGAGCTTTTGTTTTGTCAGCTGCTCGGTCAGCAGGCGGCGCAGCTCGGGGGCGCTCAGGTCTTTCAGGCGTTGCAGCAGGGGGGTGGAGGTGGTGGACATCGGGCCGGTCAGCGCACCGGGCCCTGGTTGATCGCCGTCAGCGGTCCGTTGATGTCGTAGATCCTGGCGCGGATGTCGCGCACGCCTGCCTGCGTCAGGCGCTGGGAATGCATGTCCAGGTAGCGCTGTGCGTTGTCGCGCGTGTCGAAGAGGTAGATGCCGCCGGCTTCCCTGGCGGCGGCATCCTCGGTCCAGATCTTCCAGAGGAAGCCGGGCTCCTGGCCGATGCTGCGCGCCAAGCCTTCGAAGGCGGTGGAAAGCTCGGCGCCAAAGGGGCCGTCCATTTTGAAATCGACTTGCAATACGACTGCCATGCTTGCTCCCGGGAATGTTGTGAAGGAGATTGATCTTATCCGGCGAAGCGTGAAAACGGCCGCTCGAGGCGGCCGTGTTTGCCAGGCGGGATGCTTCAGGCCGCAGGCAGGAAGCCGTCCACCGACAGGTAGCGTTCGCCGGTGTCGTAGTTCACGCCCAGCACGCGTGCACCGGCGGGCAGGTCGGGCAGTTTGTGGGCGATGGCGGCCAGCGCGGCGCCGGTGGAAATGCCCACGAGGATGCCTTCCTCGCGTGCGCAGCGGCGCGCCCATTCGCGTGCGTCTTCGTCGGCGATGGTGAGCACGCCGTCGATGGCGCTGGTATCGAGGTTCTTGGGGATGAAACCCGCGCCCAGGCCCTGGATGCCGTGCGGACCGGGTGGCCCGCCGCTGATGACGGGCGATTGGACGGGTTCGACCGCATACACCTTGAGCTGCGGCCAGAGAGGCTTGAGCACGCGTGCCAGCGCCGTGATGTGGCCGCCGGTGCCGACGCCGGTGATGATGGCGTCCAGCCCCTCGGGGAAGTCGGCCAGCACCTCCTGCGCGGTGGTGCGGGCGTGGGCATCGATGTTGGCGGGGTTGTCGAACTGGTTGAGCATCACCGCGCCGGGCGTGGCCTCGGTCAGTTCCTTGGCGCGGGCGACGGCGCCGGTCGTGCCTTTTTCCTTGGGTGTGAGTACCAGTTCCGCACCATAGGCCTTGATCAGGCGGCGGCGCTCCACGCTCATGCTCTCCGGCATCACGACGATGAGTCGATAGCCCTTGACGGCCGCGACCATCGCCAGGCCCACGCCGGTGTTGCCGCTGGTGGGCTCGATGATGGTGCCGCCGGGTTTCAGGCTGCCCGCTTTTTCTGCCGCTTCGACCATGCCCAGGGCAATGCGGTCCTTGAGCGAGCCACCGGGGTTGGCGCGTTCGCATTTGAGCCAGATGTTGGCGGCGGCGCCGAACAGGCGGTGAATGCGTACATGCGGCGTGTTGCCAATGGTCTGCAGGATGGTGTCGGCTTTCATCGGAGGGCTCCGGGGTTTCGAACGAGGAGGTTGGAGCGACGATTCTTGCAGAAGTGTCAGACGGATGCGCTATATCGATATGCTGTCGCCTGCAGGGATCAGAAGCGCTCCCAGCCCTGCAGAAAGCGCCAGTGCCCCTCGGGCAGGCCGGCAAGTGCGATGCGGCCGATGCGCAGGCGCCGCAGGCCCGCGAGGCGCAGGCCGACGGCGGCGCACATGGCGCCCACCTGCGCCGGCGCGATGCCCTTGAGCGCAAAGCGCAGGTGCTGCTCGCTCTGGCGGCTGACCTTGATCGCAGGCAGGGCGCACCCATCGAGCGCCAGGCCGTGGCATAGCCGCTGCACTGCGGCATCGCTCACCATGCCCTTGACATGGGCGATGCACTCATGCTCCAGCAGATCTTCGCGCAAGCGCCGTGCGATGCGCGCTTCCTGCGTGAAGACGACGAGACCGCTGGCCCCGGCGGGCAGCGGGGCGACACTTTGCTGGTGGCGCAGGTGTTTTTGCAGGATGCGCTGCGGCGGGCCGCCGACCTCGCTGGCGAAATGCGCGGGCAGCAGCAGCGCGGCGGCATCCAGGCAGCCCGCGCCCTGGTGCAGCAGCAGCGTGGCGGGCGGGATGTCGATGGCGCGCGCGCCGGGCAGAAGGACTACCGATTGCGTGGCGCCGACATGCGCACCGGGGGTCTCCACCGTCTGGCCATCGACCTGCACCCAGCCGCCTTCGATGTAACGCTCGGCCTCGCTGCGCGAGCAGGGCAACTCCTGCGCCAGCCGCTTGGCCAGGCGTTCGCCGCCGCCCTCGGCTTCAGTCATTGCCGGGCTTGAGCGAGCGGATGCGCTCCACATGCGCCAGCAGCGAGCGCTGCGCCAACGGCCACATGCGCGGCGGCACATCGTCGTAGGCCAGCTCCACCCATTGCTCGGGCGTGCCGTCGGGCAGCTGCTGCATCGCGGCCAGCACCTTGGCCTCGCGTGCCAGGCGGTGGGCCTTGAGGTGCGCAATCGCACCGCGCGCGTCACCGATCACGTAGCCGTGCGCCGGCAGGATGAAATCGACGCGCCACTTCTGGCACAGCGCGTCGAGGCGGTCCAGCGCGTCCATGTAGTCGGCCATGTTGCCGTCGGGCGGATCGATCACCGTGGTGCTGCCGTTGAGGATATGGTCGCCCGAAAACAGCAGACCGTCCTCGCGCAGCAGCAGGCACACGTGGTTGGCCGCGTGGCCTGGGGTGTGGATGACTTCCAGGGTATGAGTGATTTCACCCTCTGGCGCTTTTCCAGCGAGCGTCAACAGCTCTTCATTTGATAGTTCACGGTCGGGCGTGAATTCGCTGTGCGGGCGTGCCGTGGGTAGCGAATGCAGACCCAGAATCGGCGGTCGCGGCTTGCCCGATTGCTCGCAGCGTTGCTGCAAAGGGCGTGCGCCGGGGGAGTGGTCGGGGTGCGAATGCGTGCAGACGATCATGCGGATGTCGCCGCCCGCCGCGCGCCACAGGCGCTCCTGGTGGCCGGGGTCCACCGGGCCGGGGTCGATCGCGATGTAGCCGGTGGCCGGGTCGCCCACCAGGTAGCTGTTGGTGCCCGGGCCGGTCATCGCGCCGGGGTTGGGCGCGGTGAGGCGCTGCACGTTCTTCAGCAGCGGCACGGCGTGATCGCTCTGCCAGTCCAGCGCATGCCGGATCTGGCCGTCGGGGCAGACCAGCGCCAGCTCGCCGAACTCCATCTCGTGCTCCATGTGGCGCGAGTCCCTGCCGCCCTTCAGGCCGGCGCGCGGGCAGCTCATCCACAGCGGTTTTTCATCGTGCAGGGCAGCCAGCAGCGCATCCACGCTGGCAAAGCGCTGCAGGCGCTCGAGCGTGCGGATGGTGGGGAAGATGATGAAGAAGCTGCCGGCGGCGTGGCGCGCCAGTGCGTCCGTGGGGCTGATCCATTCGGGCGCGAACTGCTCGGCGTTGTCGGGCACCGGGGTCTGGCCCGGCGGCATGCGCGCGACGAGAAAGGGCACGTCAAAGCGCTTGGGCAGGTCGCGGTCGGTGATCCAGTGCGCCAGCAGGAACATGCTGTCCGCCGCCAGGCGCAGCCCGCGCGCGGCGCATTGCGGGGCCAACGGTGTCTTGCGGTCCAGTGCGGCGATGTCGCCGGCATCGGCCCAGCGGCCGTCGGCGTGGCGCGCCAGCACCAGGCCGAGTTCTTCAAAACTCTCGCGGATGGCGGCGATGGCCTGCGCGAGGGCCGTGCCGGTTTGGCTTGGCCGGTGATCGGCCAGCGCATGCGCGGCTTGGTCCGCGGCTTCGATGCCGCCGCCGGGAAAGACATAGGCGCCGGGCGCGAAGCTCGCCTTGGTCGAGCGGCGCGTCATCAAGACCTGCAGGCCGTGCGCCGGGTCGTCGCGCAGCAGCAGCACGGTGGCCGCAGGCAGCGGCGCAGGTGGTTCGCGGTGGGGGTAGAGGAGTTGGCTTGAACGAGGCATGGCGCGATTATGGCCATGCCCCGCGCGCCGGGCGCGTCAGCTTCTGGGTTTGGCCGTCAGCATCACGACCAGGGCTGAGAAGAAGAAGAAGGCTTGCAGCTCCAGCGCCCAGCCGCCCGAGGAGTTGAGCGTCATCAGCTCGGGCATGTGCATCAGCACCACGGCGACAATCATGTTGAACATCACGATCAGTGCCGCCGGCACGACGAAGATCCCGGCCAGCAACAGCAGCGGCGCCAGCACTTCGCCGACGTAGACGCCATAGGCCACGAAGCCCGGGATGCCCATTTTCTCGAGCGCGCCCACGAGCCAACCCACCCCGCCCATTACTTTGCCTATGCCATGTGGCAGCAGCAGCAGGGCAAGCACGGTGCGCAGGAGGATGGCGCCGGCGCGCGGGTGGTAGAGAGCGTTCATGGTGGACCTTGGGTGCGTGAAGGGGCGGAGACTCGATGAAGGGTGATGAACCGATGGCACGTACGCTATCAATTATCACATGGGTCAGGGCGTGGTATCAAGGCTGGCGGTTGTTTGGGTGGCTTGATAGCCACGCACGCCGCGATTCCTTAAGATGCCGACCTGACCATTTTTGTTTCCATTCGCCGCGCCATGAATTCCTCCGCCATTCCACCGATCACCGAAGACGATATCGCCCAGTACCTTGCCAATACGCCGGAGTTTTTCGAGCGCCATGCACAGCTGCTCACCAGCGTGGTGCTGACCAGCCAGCATGGCCAGCGCGCCGTCAGTCTGCAGGAGCGTCAGGCGGAAATGCTGCGCGAGAAAATCAAGGGGCTGGAGCAGCACATCATGGAGCTCGTGCGCAATGGCGGCGAGAACGCAGCCATCGCCGACAAGGTGCAGCAGTGGGCGCGCCGCATGCTCGCGGTGCGCGAGGCCGCCGACCTGGTGCAGGCGGTGCAGGATGGCTTGCAGTCCTTGTTTGACGTACCCAAGGTGGCGCTGCGGCTGTGGAATGTGGCGCCTGCGTGGGAGCAGGCGCCGTGGACGCAAGGCGTGAGCGAGGACGTGCGCTCCTTTGCCACCTCGCTGACCATGCCGTTTTGCGGCCCCAACCTGGGTTTTGAAGCCATAGGCTGGCTGCCGCAGTCGGCCCAGGTGCGCTCGGTGGCGCTGCTGCCCATGCGCTCGGGTGCGATGGACGATGCCGACGCGCCGGCCTTTGGCCTGCTGGTGCTGGCCTCCGATGATGCGGCGCGCTTTGACAGCACCATGGGCACGGATTTCCTGACCCGCATGGCAGAGCTGGCCAGCGCGGCACTCGCTCGCCTGCGCTGATGGCACGCGCCATGCCTGACGCCATGCCGCCCGAGCTGCAGCAGTACCTCGAGTACGTGCGCGTGCAAAAGCGCCTGGCAGCGCGGACCTTGTCTCTGTACACGTTTGAACTGCAGCGACTGGTGCAACTGGCCGAGGGCCGATCCTTGCTGGCCCTGGACGCCAGCCAGCTGCGACGCTTTGTCGCGCAGCTGCACGGCAGTGGCCACGGCGGCCGCAGCTTGGCGCTGGCGCTGTCGGCCTGGCGCGGGTTCTTCACCTGGGCGGGTCGCCAGGGCCTGGTGGCAGCCAATCCGGTGCAGGACCTGCGTGCGCCCAAATCGCCCAGGCTGCTGCCCAAGGCCTTGCCGGTCGATGACGCAGTGCGGCTGGCGGAGTTTGCGCAGCTGCAGGCCGATCCCTGGCTGGAGGCGCGCGATGCGGCCCTGGTCGAGCTGCTCTACGGTGGCGGCCTGCGGGTGGGCGAGCTGGTGGGGCTGGACGTGGCGCCTGCGGCCAGCACCCAGCAGCAGGGGCATGGCTGGATAGATTTGCAGGCGGGCGAAGCGCATGTGCTGGGCAAGGGCGCCAAGCGCCGCACCGTGCCGGTCGGGCAGGCCGCGCAGCAGGCACTGATGCGCTGGCTCGGCGTGCGCACGCAGCCCTTTGCCGCTCTGGCGGAGCCGGCCCTGTTCATTGGCCAGCGCGGGCAGCGCCTGAGCGCCCAGTCCATCTGGCAGCGGCTGCGCCAGCGCAGCCAGCAGGCGGGCCTGAGCGCGCCGGTGCACCCGCACATGCTGCGCCACTCCTTTGCCAGCCACCTGCTGCAATCCAGCGGCGATCTGCGCGCGGTGCAGGAGCTGCTGGGCCACGCCAACATCAGCACCACGCAGGTCTACACGCGGCTGGATTTCCAGCACCTGGCGAAGGTCTACGACCAGGCGCATCCGCGCGCGCACAGGAAGCCGTAGGCCGCATTCGCCTTTTCCCTGCGCTGACTGCGGCAATGGCAAAACCCGCACAATGCCTCGTCACCACCACTTGAAGGAGAAATGCATGGCCGATACCTGGCTGCCCTCGTTGATCACCGACACGCCTCAGCAAGGCTTTGAGCTGGCCATCACGCTCAGCCGACGCGGCGTCAAGTACACCCAGCCCGATATGGATACGCTCAAGAAGCTGCGGCCTGAATACGCCAACGACGCGGCGGGCCTGACGGCTGCGTCCCAGGTCATCGCAACCAACTTCCAGACCGTGGCCGCCGCCAACAATTACTGGCGCAAGTAATCAGAAGCTTTCCCAGTCATCGTCCTTGCCTGCCGGCGCAGCGGCGGCCGGGGCGGTGCGTGCCGGCAGTGCCTTGGGCGCTGCCGGTTTGGGCTTGGCCTGACCGATGCCGGCCTTGGCCCGCGCTGGCGCCGGTACGGCCTTGGCGGGCGCCGACTTGCCTGGGGTGGCACGTACGCTGATCTGGTGACCGCTCAGGCGGAACACCGATACGGCGCTCACGAGGTCCTGCGCCTGGGTGCTCAGGCTGGAGGCGGCGGCTGCCATTTCCTCGACCAGCGCGGCGTTCTGCTGCGTGGCCTGGTCCATTTGCGTCACCGCTTCGCCCACCTGTGAAACGCCCTGGCTTTGCTCGCTGCTGGCCGAGCTGATCTCGCCCATGATGTCCGTCACGCGCTGGATGGACTGCACCACCTCGGTCATGGTCTGTCCGGCCTTGTCCACCAGCGCCGTGCCGGTCTCCACGCGTTCGACGCTGGCGTTGATGAGCTGCTTGATCTCGCGTGCCGCTTCGGCGCTGCGCCCGGCCAGGCTGCGCACTTCACTGGCCACGACGGCAAAGCCGCGTCCCTGCTCGCCTGCCCGTGCGGCCTCGACGGCGGCGTTGAGCGCCAGGATGTTGGTTTGGAAGGCGATGGAATCGATCACGCCGATGATGTCGGCGATCTTGCTGGAGCTGTCGTTGATGTCCTTCATGGTGCGAACCACGTCCGCCACCACTTCGCCGCCCTTGACGGCCACGGTGGAGGCGCTCTGTGCAAGCTGGTTGGCCTGACTGGCGTTGTCGGCGTTCTGGCGCACGGTGGAATTGAGCTCTTCCATCGAGGCGGCGGTTTCCTCCAGCGCGCTGGCCTGGCTCTCGGTGCGCGAGGACAAATCCTGGTTGCCCTGCGCGATCTGCTGGCTGGCCGTGGCCACGCCCTCGGAGTTTTCGCGCACGCGCGCCACCACCTGCACCAGCCCGTCCTGCATGCGCTTGAGTGCCTGCAGCAGCAGCGCGGTTTCACTCTGACCGCTCGCATCGATGCTCTGCGTCAGATCGCCGCCGGCCACCGCATTGGCCACGCCCACAGCCTGTCGGATGGGCGCGGTGATGGAGCGGATGATCCACAGCGCCAGCACCGCCGCCAGCGCCAGGGCAATCACCGCCGCAGTGCCAATCACCCATTCCATGTTGTTGACGGTGCTGCTGGCGGTGGCGATGGATTGGTCCATCATTTCGCCCTGGAACGTGAGCAGACCATCCACCGCTTCCTTGTAGGGTACGAGAGCGGCAGGCATCTGCTTTTCGAGGGTGGCGGCTGCGTCGCCGGTCAGTCCTTGTCTGATCGCTTCGACGAATTTGTCCTGCAGCGCCAGGTACTGCGCCCGCGGTGCGCGGGTGCGCTCCAGCGCCGCCTTGCCGCCGGCGGAGGCGATGCTTTCGTCGAGCTTCTTGAACAGCGCGCCAATCTGTGCGCGCGTGTTCCCCATCGCCGTGATCTGCGCCTGGACACTGTCCTGGTTGCGAAATGCCAGCATGTTGGAGATCGCGAGCTCGTTGGACGCCATCGCGGCCTTGATCTCGTGCACCTCGGTGATCTTGGGATATTGGTCCTTCACGACATACTGGAACTCGTCGTGCAAGGTGTTGGTCTTGATCAGCGCCGTGGCGCCGATGATGATGATCATCAACCCCATGAATGCGAAGGCCAGGGTGAGCCGGGTGCTGATCTTGAGGTGGTTGGCGGACATGAAAGCCCTCCTCTTGGGCAAAATTGTTTCAATGTGTGGAAATGTATCTTGGGTTTCGATCAAAAGACACCATCTGCATGCTCGCGGGTCTGCGCGGCAACAGCGATGTCGTTATACGCTGAATCATGGCAATGCAAAGCCTTGTGCAAGGGCTGATTGCCGCCCAGTTCCTAGAATCCGGCACGTGCAGCCCGCGTCGCCGGGCGTGCGTTTTTCCAAGGTCCGCCATGTCTCTGATCCCCGCCACCATCCTTACCGGTTTCCTCGGTTCCGGCAAAACCACCCTGCTCAAGCGGGTTCTGCATGAATCCCACGGCGAAAAAATCGCCGTGATCGAGAACGAATTCGGCGAGGAAAACATCGACAGCGATTTGCTCGTCACCGAATCCAAGGAGCAGATCCTGCAGATGAGCAACGGCTGCGTCTGTTGCACCATCCGCGAGGACCTGCGCGACACGCTGCGTCTGCTGGCGGCGAAGAAGCGCAAGGGCTTGCTCGACTTCGAGCGCGTGGTGATCGAGACCACGGGCCTGGCGGATCCGGGGCCGGTGGTGCAGACCTTCTTCATGGACGACGAGATTGCCGAGTCCTACCTGGTCGATTCGGTCATCACGCTGGTCGATGCCAAGCACGCCAATGAGCAACTGGACACGCGCCAGGAGGCGCGCCGCCAGGTGGGCTTTGCCGATCAGATCTTTCTCTCCAAGACCGACCTGGTGAGCGAGCAGGACAAGGACGCGCTGATCCACCGCCTCAAGCACATGAACCCGCGTGCGCCGATTCGCGCGGTGCATTTCGGCGAGGTGCCGCTCAAGGAGGTGCTCGATCTGCGCGGCTTCAATCTCAACGACAAGCTCGACGTCGATCCCGATTTCCTCAAGGCGGACGAACATGAGCATGAGCATCATGACCATGAGCACGAACATGGGCATGAACACGGCGAGCATTGCGCCCATCTGCACCACCACCATTACGACGACGATGTGAAGAGCTTCGTGTTCCGCGCGGATCGCCCGTTCGATCCGGCCAAGCTCGAAGATTTCATCGGGGCCATCGTCAACATCTACGGCCCGCGCATGCTGCGTTACAAGGGGGTGCTGGCGATGAAGGGCACCGAGCGCAAGGTGATCTTTCAGGGCGTGCACCAACTCATGGGCAGCGACCTGGGGCCTGAATGGGGCAAGAATGAGCCGCGCCAAAGCCGCATGGTGTTCATCGGCATCGATCTGCCCAAGGACATTTTTTTCCAGGGGCTGGAGCAATGCCTGGTGCCCGCCTGATGCCCTGTTGATGCAGCGGCCGCACGGCGAGTGTCGCACCGCGGGGTGCGGGTAAACGCGCATCCCTGCGGGGCGTCTATACAATCGCCGCCCGTCCGAGGGAGTGCGGCTTTCGCTTGTCGTGAACTGGGGTTACCATCCACCGCTACCTCCCGTATCCATTCCTTTTTTCGCCAGCGTACTGCACCATGAACACGACCCTGCAAAAATCTGTGGCGGCCGCCAAGAAAAGCCCCAAGCTGGCCAGCAACTGGAAGGCGAAGTCCGTCGAGGAGCTCACGGATGAGGATGTGCTCGCGATGCCCGAGAGCGAGTACATGGGCGAGACGCAGCTGGCGTTCTTCCGCCTCAAGCTGGTGGCGCTCAAGAACGACATCCACGACAACGCTGGCGCAACGACGGAAAACCTGCGTGAGGACACGGTGGTGGTGCCCGATCCGGCCGATCGCGCGACGATCGAGGAAGAGCACGCGCTGGAGCTGCGCACGCGCGACCGCGAGCGCAAGCTGCTCAAGAAGATCGAGCAGTCGATCGCCCGCATCGATGCCGGCGACTACGGCTATTGCGACGAGACCGGCGAGCCGATTGGCGTGGGGCGCCTCATCGCTCGCCCCACCGCCACGCTGTCGCTGGAAGCTCAGCAGCGGCGCGAGCTCAAGCAGAAGATGTTCGGGGATTGACGGGCCCGATGCCGGGCCGGCCACGGGCTGAGAGCGCATGACCAAGGAAGAAACGGCGCCAGGCGGCTTGTTGTCCAAGGTGGTGCGCTTTGTGCGCAATCCCACGGTGGATTGGTCCGAGCTCGACTCGATGGACGAGAGCCGCGAGGCCAAGATCAGCCGCCAGAAGCTCAAGGACATGATAGAGCGCAAGCGGCGCAACGATTTCGTGCGCAAGCGCGAGTTCGACCAATTGCGCAAACTGCGCCGCAAGGAGGCCAACCCCGGACTGGTGCAGGATGATACGCCGGTGCAGACCTCGTTTCTCGACACCGACGTCGGCGAACGCGAAGCCCGCGCCCAGACCTTGCTCAAGATCGATGCGATCGAGCAGCAGATGTCGCAGCAATGGTGGAAGGCGTCGGGGGCGACCGCACCAGCGGGCCTGCAGGCCGGTGGATCGAGAGCGCCTTCGCCCCCACCCCCGGACCCTGGCGCCGCGCCGGGGGAAACCACGCTGCCGCCATCCCATTCCGGCTCTGAAGCGGGCGCCTGGACCGATCCGCTGCAGGCCTTTGCGCCGACGATGCCGTCCAGGCTGCAGTCGCGCTCGGAGGAGGAAGAGCCGTCGCGAGCCTTGTTTCGAGAGGACAATGCGCCGGATCCATCGGTCTTGCAGGCACAGCCGCAGGCTGGCGACGCAACCAGCGCGCCAAGAGAGGAAAAATTCGTGCACGAACCCGACCTGGAAGAAGCTGCCATTCTGTTTGCCAACGCGGACTACGCGGGCGCAGCGCGCTGCCTGACCGATGTGCTGGTGCGGCATGCGCAGGATGACCCGGCGGATCAGCACGAAATCTGGATGACTTTGTTTGATCTGTACCGGGCGACGGGTCAGCAGGAGCCCTTCGATGCGCTGGCCATCGACTACGCGGCGCAGTACGGCCGCTCTTCACCCTTGTGGTTTTCCATGCCGGCACAGCTGGGCGTCGAAGCGGTGGCCGAGGAGCCGGCCGCTGCGCAGCGGGAGCTGGCCTGGAATGCGCCGGCCACGCTCGGGCAGCAATCCATGGCAGCGCTGCAGGCTTCGCTGGCGCGCTCCAGCCCGCCGTGGACCTTGAACTGGAGCCGCCTCACCGATATCGAGGCGGCGGCGCTGCCGGCGCTGACCGAGCTGCTTGGGCGCTGGGCCAACGAGGCGGTCGAGCTGCACTTCCAGTCGGTTGCCGTCTTGCAGCAGGTGGTGCAGGCCCGTACGGTGGCCGAAGACCGCAGCGTTGATCCGCAGTGGTGGCTGCTGCGCATGGCGCTGCTGCGCCTGCTGCGCCTGCCGGACGATTTCGAAATGGTGGCGCTGGATTACTGCGTCACCTACGAGGTGTCGCCGCCCTCATGGGTCGATCCCAAGTGCAGCCTGCTCGATGGCGCGGCGGCGCTGGAGGCGGTGCTGGAGAGCGATGCACCCGCGGCGGGTGCGGGCGCCGCGCTGGCCGAGCTGACCGGGCATATCGAAGGCGATGCGCAGGCGCAACTGGCCCGCCTGGAGGCCATGGCCCGACCGGGCCAGCCGCTGGTGATTGCCTGCGACCGGCTGATCCGCATTGATTTCGCCGCCGTTGGCTCGGTGCTCAACTGGGCGGCGACGCAGCAGGCGCAGGGCTGCGAGCTGCATTTTCACAACCTGCACCGCGTCATTGCCGTGTTCTTCAACGTGATCGGCATCAACGACCACGCCTGGGTTGAGCCGCGCAAGAATTGATGCCGTCGCCCCTGCCTTGCAAAGGCGGGCGACGCCCCCACTTTCGCCTGCTATGGAACAATTTCACGGCACCACCATCCTGAGCGTGCGACGCCAGCTCGCGGACGGCCGCATGCAGGTCGCGATCGGCGGAGACGGCCAGGTCACGCTCGGCAACATCGTCATCAAGGGCTCGGCGCGCAAGGTGCGCAAGCTCTACCACGACAAGGTGCTGGCGGGTTTCGCCGGTGCCACGGCCGATGCATTCACCCTGTTCGAGCGCTTTGAAGCCAAGCTGGAAAAGCACCAGGGACATTTGACGCGCGCCGCCATCGAGCTGACCAGGGACTGGCGCACCGACCGCGTGCTGCGCCGCCTGGAGGCCATGCTGGCGGTGGCGGATGAAACCGCCTCGCTCATCATCACCGGCAACGGCGATGTGCTGGAGCCCGAGCAGGGCATCGTCGCCATCGGCTCGGGCGGCGCCTATGCCCATTCGGCCGCCAAGGCGCTGCTGGCCAATACCGATTTGTCGGCGGTGGAAATCATCAAGAAATCGCTGGAAATTGCCGGCGAGCTGTGCATCTACACCAACATGCACCATACGATTGAAGTGCTTGAGTGAGGTCCGGCGTGGTGAGAGGTTCAGCGTTAGGCGCTGAGCGTTCAGCGTGAACTTCCATCAGCGCCCTGCCTCTTCGCACGCTCAACGCTCAACGCTCAACGCTCAACGCTCAACGCTCAACGCTCAACGCTCAACGCTCAACATGTCTTCCATGACTCCCCAGGAGATCGTCTCCGAACTCGACAAGCACATCGTCGGCCAGAAAGACGCCAAGCGCGCGGTCGCCATCGCGCTGCGCAACCGCTGGCGCCGTCAGCAGGTGGAGGTGGGCCTGCGCGCCGAGATCACGCCCAAGAACATCCTGATGATCGGCCCCACCGGTGTGGGCAAGACCGAGATTGCGCGGCGCCTGGCGCGCCTGGCCGATGCGCCCTTCCTCAAGGTGGAGGCGACCAAGTTCACCGAAGTCGGCTATGTGGGCAAGGATGTTGACGCCATCATTCGTGATCTGGCCGAAGTGGCCGTGAAGCAGACGCGCGAGGCGGACATGAAGAAGCTGCGCGCGCGTGCCGAGGATGCGGCGGAAGACCGCATTCTGGATGTGCTCGTGCCGCCGGCGCGCGGCGGTGGCTCCGAGGGCTCGCGCACCGATGAGCCGCCGGCGGAGAACACCGCGCGCCAGGTGTTTCGCAAGAAGCTGCGCGAGGGGCAGCTCAATGAGAAGGAGATTGAGATCGAGGTCGCCGATGCGCGGCCGCAGGTCGAGATCATGGGCCCCCAGGGCATGGAGGAAATGGCCGAGCAGCTGCGCGGCCTGTTCTCGCAGATGGGGCAGGAAAAGCGCCATACGCGCAAGCTGAAGATCACCGAGGCGCTCAAGATTCTGACGGATGAAGAGGCGGCCAGGCTGGTGAACGAGGATGAGGTCAAGCGTCGCGCGATTGCCAACCTGGAGCAAAACGGCATCGTCTTCATCGATGAAATCGACAAGGTGGCGGCGCGCCAGGAAACCAGTGGCGCGGATGTCTCGCGCCAGGGTGTGCAGCGCGATTTGCTGCCACTGGTCGAGGGCACGACGGTGTCCACCAAATACGGCATGGTCAAGACCGACCATATCCTGTTCATCGCCTCGGGGGCGTTTCACCTCGCCAAGCCCAGCGACCTGATCCCCGAGCTGCAGGGACGCTTCCCGATCCGCGTCGAGCTTGGTTCGCTCTCGGTGCAGGATTTCGAGGCCATCCTGACGCAAACCCACGCCAGCCTGGTGCGCCAGTACCAGGCGCTGCTGGCGACCGAGGGGGTCACGCTGGAATTCACCCCCGAGGGCATCACGCGCCTGGCGCAGATCGCCTTTGACGTGAACGAGCGCACCGAGAACATCGGCGCACGGCGCCTGGCGACCGTGATGGAGCGCCTGCTGGACGAGGTGAGCTTTGACGCCGCCAACCGTGCGGGGCAGAGCGTGGTGGTCGATGCAGCGATGGTGGACATGCGCCTGGCGTCGCTCAGTACCAACGAAGACATCTCGCGCTACATCCTGTGACCGACAGGGTCTGAATCGGGCTGTCTTCATGGATCACATGCGCAATGCGATCCAAGTGCTTGTCCATCAAGGTATTTTTTCGTTTTTGCCTTGAGCCGCAAGCGCTAAACCTTTGATTTCATTCACAAATTCTCAGGGTGAACCCCCTTGTGTGCGCCTGCTTTCCTGCTACAGTGCAAAAAAGTGCAATGAAGTGGTGAAAAGTGCCGTTTCAGCCCGAAAAACGGGCTGTGGCGGCTGCGGGTTGTTCGAGGGGTTCCAAGTCCGTGTTCCAAGGTGCGTCTTCGCTGAGTCTGGATGCCAAGGGGCGTTTGTCGGTGCCGACCAGGCACCGTGACGCACTGGTGGCCGCCGCTGCGGGCTCGCTCACGATCACCAAGCACCCCGATGGCTGCCTGATGGTGTTCCCGCGCCCGGCGTGGGAAGACTTCAGTGCCCGCATTGCCCAATTGCCGATGCAGGCCCAGTGGTGGAAGCGGATTTTTCTGGGCAATGCGATGGATGTGGACATGGATGGCACTGGCCGGGTGCTCGTTTCGCCCGAACTGCGCGCCGCGGCCGGCCTGGTCAAGGATGTGGTACTGCTGGGCATGGGCGCCCATTTTGAGCTCTGGGACAAGGCGACCTACGAGGCCAAGGAAGCCGCGGCCATGCAGGCGCCGATGCCGGATGTGTTCAAGGATTTTTCCTTCTGAGAGTGGCAGGTGGATCAGCAGCAGCCACACACCACCGTCTTGCTCGAGGAGGCGGTTGCCGCCCTCGTGGGAGACGTGCATGCGCCCAACGCGCTGTTCGTCGATGGCACCTTCGGGCGTGGCGGGCACAGCCGCCGCATCCTGCAATGCATAGGGCCGGGCGCGCGTCTGCTGGCGTTTGACAAGGACCCCGAGGCGCAGGCTCATGCGGCGCAGCTCACCGATGCGCGCTTTTCCATTCGCAAAGGCAGTTTCACGCAACTTGGTGAACTGGCAAGCGGCAGCGTGGCCGGCATCTTGCTCGATCTGGGCGTGAGCTCGCCACAAATCGACGCACCCGAGCGCGGCTTCAGTTTCAGGTTCGACGGGCCGCTGGACATGCGCATGGACCCGGCGCGGGGTGAGAGCGTGGGCCAGTGGCTCGCGCATGCCGATGCATCAGCGATTACGGAGGTGATTCGTGACTACGGTGAAGAACGGTTTGCTGGCGCCATTGCAAAGGCGATTGTTGCTCGGCGCGAGAAGCAGGGGCCTGTTCAGACCACTGCCGAGCTCGCCCACCTCGTGGCTGGCGCGGTCCGCACCCGCGAGCGCGGGCAGAACCCTGCGACACGGACATTTCAGGCTCTTCGGATTTTCATCAATGCCGAGCTCGAAGATCTCCGCGCGGCGCTAGAGGCCAGCTTGCGCGTGCTGGCGCCTTGCGGGCGGCTGGTGGTGATCAGTTTTCATTCGCTCGAAGACCGCATCGTCAAGCAGTTCATTGCCCGTCATGCGCGCGAGGAGGTCGATCGGCATGCTCCGTTCACCGCGCCGCGCGTGATGCCGCTCAAGGCCTTGGCGCGGGTCAAGCCGGGCGCGGCAGAGCAGGCGGCCAATCCGCGCTCGCGCAGTGCGGTGATGCGGGTGGCCGAACGCACGGGGGTGCCGGCATGACCCGGATCAGCATCGTGTTGCTGCTGGCGGTGATGGCCAGCAGCATGTGGCTGGTGCGGGTGCAGTACGACGCACGCCGCATCAACACCGAATGGCACCGCGCCAATGTGCAAGCGCGCCAGCTGGAGGTGGACCGCCAGCGTCTGCTGGTCGAAAAGCGCGCGCAGGCCACGCCGCTGCGCGTGGAGCGTCTGGCGCGCGACAAGCTGCACATGCTGACGCCGACACCGGCCACCACGCTGTATGTGGCGGCCGACGGCACGCCTCTGAATCCGATCGCGGGAGGCAAGCCGTGAGCCGCCACCGCGTCAATTACACGTCCAGTCCGCTGCTTGCCGCGCGCACCCCGGTCTGGCGCAGCAAGTTTGTGGTCGCGCTGGTGGCGCTGGGTTTTCTCGGTCTGGCGGCGCGCGCGGCCTGGGTGCAGGTCATCCACAGCGACTTCTTCAAGCGCCAGGGCGAGGTGCGCTTTGTGCGCACGCTGGAGTTGCCGGCGCATCGCGGCCGATTGCTGGACCGCAACGGGCTGATCCTGGCGTCCAGCGTGCCGGCGGCCAGCATCTGGGCCATCCCCGAGGATGTCGAGGACAAGGAGCCAGCGGTACGCGAGCGGCTCAAGCAGGCGGCCCGGCTCATGGAGATGCCGCTGGACAAGCTGATGGCCAGGTTTGCCGACGAAGACAAGAGCTTTGTCTGGATCAAGCGCCAGCTCGACTGGGATGTGGGCCAGAAGATCATGGCGCTGGGCATCAAGGGCATCTACCTGCGCAAGGAATACAAGCGCGAGTACCCCGAGGGCGAGTCGGTGGCGCATGTGGTGGGCTTCACCAACGTCGAAGACCACGGCCAGGAGGGCATGGAGCTGGCGTTCGATGACGCGCTGGCCGGCAAGCCCGGCTCGTTGCGCGTGATCAAGGACGGGCGCGGCCGGGTGGTGGCCGGTGTGGGCACCGAGACGCCGCCGGTGGACGGGCGCGACATCCAGCTTTCGGTGGACAGCAAGGTGCAGTTTTTCGCCTACCAGAAGCTGCGCGACACGGTGATCGCCAACAAGGCCAAGGGCGGCAGCGTGGTGGTGCTCGATGCGCACAGCGGCGAGGTGCTGGCGCTGGTCAACTACCCCAGCTACGACCCCGGCGACCGGCGCAAGCTGACCGGCGAGCAGCTGCGCAACCGCGCACTCACCGACACCTTCGAGCCCGGCTCGACGATGAAGCCGATCACCATAGGCACGGCGCTGGAACTTGGGCGGGTGAAGCACGACTCCATCATCGACACCAACCCAGGCAAGTACGCGATCGGCGGCTTCACGATTTCCGACACGCACAACTACGGTGTGCTCACCGTGGATGGCGTTATCCAGAAGTCGAGCAACATCGGCGCGCTCAAGGTGGCACAGCGCATGTCGCCGCAGGAAATGTGGACGGTGCACACCGAGCTGGGCTACGGCCAGAAGCCGCAGCTCGCCTTCCCCGGCGCGGCGAGCGGTCGGCTGCGCCCATGGAAAACCTGGAAGCCGGTCGAGCAGGCCACGATGGCCTATGGCTACGGCCTGTCGGCGTCGCTGTTCCAGATGGCGCGCTCCTACACCGTGTTTGCCAACGATGGCGAGGTCATTCCCGCCACCATGCTCAAGACCGGCGAGCGTCCGCACGGCATGCGGGTCTTTTCCGAGAAGACGGCGGAGCAGGTGCGCCACATGCTCTGGCTCGCTGCCGGGCCGGGCGGTACCGGACAGAAGGCGCAAACCATGGGCTATTCCATCGGCGGCAAGTCGGGTACCGCGCGCAAGCAGGTGGGCAAGGGCTACGCGGCGGGCAAGTACCGCGCCTGGTTCACCGGCATGGCGCCGATCGACAACCCGCGCATCATCGTCGCGGTGATGGTGGATGAGCCATCGGCGGGTGTGTATTACGGTGGCTCGGTCTCCGGCCCGGTGTTCAGCGAAGTGGTGCAGCAGACGCTGCGCCTCATGGGCGTGGCGCCCGATCTGGCGGTCAAGCCGCTGATCGTCTCCAACCCGATCGAGGAGCCGCTGCTGTGACGTTGCAACGGCTTTCCAGCGTGGATAAGGCACTGGCGTTTCTGCGCCAGCGCGTCGGCGGGCAGTTGCGCATCGACAGCCGTGCGGTCCAGCCGGGCGACGGTTTCATCGCGCTGCAGGGTTACCACGCGGACGGACGGGCGTTTGTGCAGGATGCGTTGGCGCGCGGCGCCGCTGCTTGTGTCGTCGAGGTCGAGGGCGACGCGGCAGGCCTGGTCGATGACGATAGGGTGGCAGCGCTCGCGGGGCTCAAGGCGCATGCCGGCGCCCTGGCCTCGCTCTGGCTGGGTGAGCCCAGTCGCCACCTCAAGGTATTGTCCGTGACGGGTACGAACGGCAAAACCAGCACCGCCTGGTGGCTTGCCCATGCGCTGCAAAAACTATCGAAACAAGAGCTGCTCGCGCTTGATGGTTGCGGGCTGATAGGTACTTTGGGTGTGGGAATTGCACCCGATCTGCAAGCCACCGGCCTGACCACGCCCAACCCGCTGCGCCTGCAGCAGGTGCTGGCGGATTTCGTGCGTGCGGGCGTCGGCGCCTGCGCCATCGAGGCCTCTTCCATCGGCATCGCAGAGCAGCGGCTGGCGGGCACGCAGATCGACACCGCGCTGTTCACCAACCTGACGCAGGACCATCTGGACTACCACGGCAGCATGCAGGCGTACTGGGAGGCCAAGCGCGCGCTGTTCGATTGGCCAGGGCTGCGTGCCGCGGTCGTGAACATCGACGACGAGCATGGGGCGGCGCTGCACCGGGTATTGGCCGCTCGCGCGCTGGACTTGTGGAGCGTGGCGGTTGATGCGCCTGCGCGGCTGCGGGCCGTCGATCTGCACCATGGCGCCACCGGTCTTGCGTTCACGGTGGTTGAGGGCGGTGAGCGCGTGCCTCTTTCCACGCGCCTGGTGGGGCAGTACAACGTCTCCAACCTGCTGGGCGTGATTGCGGCCTTGCGTTCCCTGGGCGTATCGCTCGCCGCCGCCTGCGGCGTGTGCGCTGACCTGGAGGCTGTGCCCGGGCGCATGCAGCAGGTGACCGAACCGGGCCAGCCGCTCGCGGTGGTGGACTATGCGCACACGCCCGATGCGCTGGCCAAGGTGCTGGCCGCGCTGCGCCCGCTGGCGCAAGGCCGGGGCGGGCGCCTGTGGTGTGTCTTCGGCTGCGGTGGCGATCGCGATGCGCTCAAGCGCCCGCTCATGGGCGCGGCAGCACAGCAGGGCGCGGACCGCGTGATCGTGACCAGCGACAACCCGCGCAGCGAAGAGGCGGCGGCCATCGTGCACCAGATTCTGCAGGGCATGATCGCCAGCCGCCATGTGCAGGCCGAACTCGACCGCGCGACCGCGATCGCGCAGGCCTTGGCGCAGGCCGATGCACGCGACGTGGTGCTGATCGCCGGCAAGGGCCATGAGCCCTACCAGGAAATTGCCGGTGTGCGCCGACCATTCTCGGACCTGGAGCAGGCGCGGCTGGCGCTGGCGCGGCGCGCGCCACAGCTGCACGAAATGGCCACGCTGCAGCAGGCGTGGGAGCTGATCCGCGCGCGGGTGCCGCAGGCCAGGCTGGTGGGCGATGGCGCGCTGGCATTCACCCGCGTACATACCGATACCCGCACGCTGGCGCCGGGCGATTTGTTCGTGGCGCTCAAGGGCGAACGCTTTGATGCCCACGACTTTTTGCCGCAGGCGCGCAGCGCCGGGGCGGCCGCGGCTATAGCGCACGGCGGGCTGGCGGCGGCGGGGCTTGCAGGCATCGAAGTGCCGGACACGCTGGCGGCGCTGGCGGCGCTGGCCACGGGCTGGCGCGCCCGGTTCGATTGGTCCTTGATCGCCGTGACGGGCAGCAACGGCAAGACCACGGTGACGCAGATGATCGCGTCCATCCTGCGCGCTTGGCAGGGCGATGCCGCGCTGGCCACCAGCGGCAACTTCAACAACGCCGTCGGCGTGCCGCTCACGCTCTTGCGCCTGCGCGCCGGGCACCGCGCGGCTGTGGTCGAGCTGGGCATGAACCACCCCGGCGAGATCGCCGAGCTGGCTGCGATGGCCCAGCCGACGGTGGCGCTGGTGAACAACGCGCAGCGCGAGCACCAGGAGTTCATGCACGGCGTCGAGGCCGTGGCGCGCGAGAACGGCGCGGTGCTGCAGGCCTTGCCGCCAGATGGTGTCGCGGTGTTTCCGGCGTTCGATGTGTTCACGCCGTTATGGCGTGAGCTGGCGGGCAGCAGGCGTTGCATCACCTTTGCGAGCCCCTCACTCCAGCCCTCTCCCCAAAGGGGTGAGGGCCGGCCTGCGCAGGGCTCCGACGTGCATTGCCCGCAGGCCCAATGGCAGGGCGATGCCTGGGCCGTGCAGATCGTCACGCCCCAGGGCGCTTTCGACACGCGCTTGCAGATCGCGGGCGAGCACAACCTGGGCAATGCGCTGGCGGCGACCGCCTGCGCCGTGGCCACGGGCGTGCCGCTGGCAGCGGTCGCCGAGGGGTTGGCGCAATTTCGCCCGGTCGCGGGCCGCTCGCGCGCGTTCACCATGCGCGATGGTGCACGTGAGTTGGTTGTGGTCGATGACACCTACAACGCCAACCCCGATTCGGTGCGCGCGGCGATTGACGTGCTCGCGAGCCTGCCGGCGCCGCGCCTGCTGGTGCTGGGCGACATGGGCGAGGTCGGCAGCCAGGGACCGGAGTTTCATGCCGAGGCCGGCGACTATGCGAAGCAGCATGGCGTGACCCGCCTGTATGCGTTGGGCGCGCTCACCCGGCATGCGGTGCAGTCCTTCGGCGCGGGGGCCGAGCATTTCGATGCGGCCGACGCGCTGATCGCCGCGACCCGCGCGGCGCTGCCCACCACTGGCAGCGTTCTCGTCAAGGGCTCGCGCTTCATGCGCATGGAGCGCGTGGTGCGGGCGATCGAGGAGGCGGCGGCATGATCTTGTGGCTCAGCCAATGGTTGCAGGGGCTCTCGCCCGATTTCAGTTTTCTGCGTGCGCTGCAGTACCTCACGCTGCGCGCCTTGCTGGCGGCGATGACGGCGCTGTTGATCGGCCTGATCGCCGGCCCGCGCGTGATTCGCATGCTGACCGCGCTCAAGATCGGGCAGCCGATCCGCGGCTATGCGATGCAGTCGCACCTCTCCAAGAGCGGCACGCCGACCATGGGCGGGGTGCTGATCCTGCTTGCGATCACGGTCTCGACGCTGCTGTGGTTCGATCTCTCCAACCGCTTCGTCTGGATCGTGCTGGCGGTGACGCTCTCCATGGGCGCGATCGGCTGGGTCGACGACTGGCGCAAGGTGGTGAACAAAGACCCCGAAGGCATGCGCTCGCGCGAGAAGTATTTCTGGCAGTCGGTGATCGGCCTGATGACGGCGCTGTACCTGGTGTTCTCGATCTCCGAGAACTCCAACGCGCGCGTGTTCGAGCTCTTCATCACCTGGGTGCAGTCGGGCTTTTCGCTCGACCTGCCGCCCAAGGCCGGGCTGCTCGTGCCCTTCTTCAAGGAAGTGAGCTATCCGCTGGGCGTGCTGGGCTTCGTCGTCATGACCTATCTGGTCATCGTCGGCTCAAGCAATGCGGTGAACCTGACCGACGGGCTCGATGGCCTGGCCATCATGCCGGTGATCATGGTCGGCTCCTCGCTTGGCATCTTTGCCTACGTCACCGGCAATGCGGTGTATGCCAGGTACCTGCTGTTTCCGCATATTCCGGGTTCTGGCGAGCTGCTGGTGTTTTGCGCCGCGATGGCGGGCGCAGGCCTGGCCTTTCTCTGGTTCAACACCCATCCGGCGCAGATCTTCATGGGCGACGTCGGCGCGCTGGCGCTGGGCGGGGCGCTGGGCACCATCGCGGTGATCGTGCGCCAGGAAATCGTGCTGGCGATCATGGGCGGCATCTTCGTCGTCGAGGCGATCTCGGTGATGGCGCAGGTGCTCTGGTTCAAATACACCAAGCGCAAATACGGGGAGGGACGGCGCATTCTCAAGATGGCGCCGCTGCACCACCATTTCGAAAAGAGCGGCTGGAAGGAAACGCAGGTCGTCGTGCGTTTCTGGATCATCACCATGCTGCTGTGCCTCGCGGGCCTGGCCACGCTGAAATTGCGATGAGCGACCTGCCCCACACCCCCATGGCTCCAATGCCCGCGGCGGCGCCTTCCAAGGCGGCCGAAGCGGCGCAATTCGTCACCCGCCTGTTTGCCGAGGTGCAGGCGCAGGACGATGGCCCCGCCGAGCCGGCGCCACTGGCGGACGCCGAGCAGAAGAGCGCCGCCGCGCCAGTGGCTGCGCCGGCGATCGCCGTGGGCGACGACTGGCAACCCCTGGCAGGCCAACGGGTGCTGGTGCTGGGGCTGGGCGATTCTGGCCTGGCGATGGCGCGCTGGTGCGCGCTGCGCGGTGCCGAGGTGACGGTGGCCGACACACGCGCAGCGCCGCCGCATCTGGCCGAGTTGCAGGCCGAATGGCCGCAGGCGGCGTTTGTCGCGGGGCCATTCACCGCTGCGCTGGCGCAGGGCCAGACCGTGGTGGCGCGCTCGCCCGGCCTGCCGCCGACCTTGATTGCTCCTGTTGTGGAAGCTGCTGGCGCATGCGGGGCCGAGGTTTGTGGCGAATTGGGCTTGTATTCGCAAGCGCTCAATGCGCTGCGCACTGAGTTCGGCTATGCGCCGCGGGTGCTGGCCATCACCGGCACCAATGGCAAGACCACGGTCACCTCACTCACCGGTCGGCTGGTGGAACATTGCGGGCGCAGCGTGGCCGTGGCGGGCAACATCGGCCCGACGCTGCTCGACACGCTGCAGCAGCATCTGGCGCAGCGCGCGCTACCCGAGGTCTGGGTGCTGGAGCTTTCGAGCTTCCAGCTCGATGGCGTACAGGGCTTCGAGCCAACGGCGGGGGTGGTGCTCAACCTGACGCAGGACCACCTCGACTGGCACGGCAGCATGCAGGCCTACGCCGCGGCCAAGGCGCGCATTTTCGGCAGCCAGGCGCTGATGGTGCTCAACCGCGAAGACCCGCGGGTGATGGACATGCTGCCACCGCCGGTGCCGGTGCCGGTGCCGGTGCCGGTGCGGCTGCAGAAGCCGCGCCAGCGCCCGCACCTGACCTTTGGCGGCGATCTGCCGCGTGCGTCCGGGGACTACGGCATCGAGCAGGTGGGCGGCATGGCCTGGCTGGTGCGCGCACTGGAAGCCGAAGACACCGGTCGGCGTGGGGCGGAGGTGCACGAGCTGCACCTGCAGCGCCTGATGCCGGTCGATGCGCTGCGCATCCGTGGCCGGCACAACGCGACCAACGCGCTGGCCGCTCTGGCGCTGGCACACGCTGCCGGCTGCCCGCTGGCGTCCATGCTCTACGGCCTGCGCGAGTACCGTGGCGAGCCGCACCGCGTCGAATCGATTGCCGTGATCGATGGCGTCGAGTATTTCGACGACAGCAAGGGCACCAATGTGGGCGCGACGGTGGCGGCGCTCGCGGGCCTGGGCGCCAGCCAGCGCATCGTCGTGATCCTGGGCGGTGACGGCAAGGGGCAGGACTTTTCGCCGCTGGCAGGGCCGGTGGCGCGCTATGTGCGCGCCGTGGTGCTGATCGGGCGCGATGCGCCGCTGATCCGCGCCGCGCTGGCGGCAACGCAGGTGCCGTTGATCGATGCACGGACGCTGCCGCAAGCCGTGCAGCAGGCGAGTGCGGCGGCCCATTCGGGCGATGCGGTGCTGCTCTCGCCCGCCTGCGCCAGCCTGGACATGTTTGACAACTACAAGCAGCGCGCGCAGGTCTTTGTCGATGCGGTGCATGCGCTGGCCGAAGCCCGCGGGCAGTCGCTGGCGGGAGGGAGCGCATGAGCACCAGCGTCAAGCCCGGGCTGCTGCAGCGCTTGCTTGGCGGCAGCCGCAAGGAGCAGGCCGAGAGCGTGGATCGCCTGCCGGTGCGCATCGGCGGCATGGAGTTGCGGCGCACCGCCGCCGTGCCGGCGCGCGTGCTCGGCTTTGACCAGTCGCTGCTGTGGGTGGTGGTGTTGCTGCTCGCGTTCAGCGTGGTGATGGTCTATTCCGCCTCGATCGCGATGCAGGACAACCCCCGCTTTGGCCACATCACCGCGACCACCTTCGTGGTGCGCCATGTGGCGGCGATCGCCGTCGGTTTTGTGGCGGCGCTGCTGGCTTTCCAGATTTCGATGGACACCTGGGAGCGCCTTGCACCCTGGTTGTTCATCGCCTCCATCGCGCTGCTCGTCGTGGTGCTGATTCCGCATGTGGGTACGGTGGTCAATGGCGCGCGGCGCTGGCTCAGCCTCGGCGTGATGAATTTCCAGCCTTCGGAGCTGGCCAAGTTCGCGGTGCTGATCTACGCCGCCGGCTACATGGTGCGGCGCCTGGAGATGAAGGAGCGCTTCTTTCGCGCGGTGCTGCCGATGGCGGCGGCAGTGGCGATCGTTGGCGGCCTGCTGCTGGCCGAGCCGGACATGGGTGCGTTCATGGTGATCGCGGTGATCGCCATGGGCATCCTGTTCCTGGGCGGCGTGAACGCGCGCATGTTCTTCCTGATTGCGCTGATTCTGGTCGCGGCGTTCGCGCTGATGATCTGGACCTCACCCTGGCGGCGCGAGCGCATCTTTGCCTACCTCGACCCGTTCAGCGAGGACCACGCGCTGGGCAAGGGCTACCAGCTCTCGCATGCGCTGATCGCCATCGGGCGCGGCGAGGTGTTTGGCGTTGGTCTTGGCGGCAGTGTGGAAAAACTCAACTGGCTGCCTGAGGCGCACACCGATTTCCTGCTGGCGGTGATCGGCGAGGAGTTCGGCCTCGTGGGCGTGCTCACGCTCATCGTCGCCTTCCTCTGGCTCACGCGTCGCATCATGCTGATCGGTCGTCAGGCAATCGCGCTTGATCGCGTGTTCTCCGGCCTGGTGGCCGAGGGCGTGGCGGTGTGGGTGGGCTTTCAGGCCTTCATCAACGTCGGCGTGAACCTGGGCGCGCTGCCGACCAAGGGCTTGACCTTGCCCCTGATGAGTTACGGCGGCTCGGCGATCCTGATGAATCTGGTGGCGCTGGCGGTGGTGCTGCGGGTCGATTACGAAAACAAGCTACTCATGCGCGGAGGCCGCGTATGAGTAGCTTGTTTCACCAAAACAAGTTGCGCATGGCGCAGCCATGCAAGGCGCGCAGCGCCTTGATGCGAGGGAGGTGCGTATGACGGCCCGCACCGCTCTCATCATGGCTGGCGGTACCGGTGGCCACATCTTCCCGGGCCTGGCGCTGGCGCGCGAACTGGCTGCGCGCGGCTGGCGCGTGCACTGGCTGGGCACGCCCGGCAGCATGGAGTCACGCCTCGTGCCGTCCGAGGGCTTCGCGCTGGAGACCATCGATTTTTCCGGCGTGCGCGGCAAGGGTCTGGTCACGCTGGCGCTGCTGCCGCTGCGCTTGCTGCGTGCCTTCTGGCAGGCGCTCGCGGTGGTGCGCCGCGTCAAGCCCGACGTGGTTGTCGGTCTGGGCGGCTATGTCACCTTTCCGGGCGGCATGATGGCGGTGCTCGCGGGCAAGCCGCTGGTGCTGCATGAGCAGAACTCGGTGGCGGGTTTGGCCAACAAGGTGCTCGCCGGCATTGCCGACCGCATCTTCACCGCGTTTCCCAACGTGCTGAAGAAAGGTCAATGGGTGGGCAATCCGCTGCGCGCGGCGTTCACGCAGCAACCCGGCCCTGAGGAGCGCTTTGCCGCCCGCACGGGCCCGCTCAAACTGCTGGTGGTGGGCGGCAGCCTGGGCGCGCGTGCGCTCAACGAGGTGGTGCCGCAGGCGCTGGCGCTGATCCCCGAGGCGCAGCGCCCCGTGGTCACGCACCAGAGCGGCGAGACGCAGCTCGATGCGCTGCGCGCCAGCTATGCGGCAGCGGGGGTGCAGGGCGAGCTCGTGCCCTTCATTAGCGACATGGCGAGCGCCTTTGCCGTGGCCGACGTGGTGATCTGCCGCGCGGGTGCGAGTACGGTGACCGAGTTGGCCGCCGTGGGCTGCGCCGCGCTCTTTGTTCCGTTTCCGTTCGCGGTCGACGACCACCAGACGGCGAATGCGCGCTTTCTCGTCGATGCCGGTGGCGGCTGGCTGGTGCAGCAGGCCGATCTCACCCCATCTGGTTTGGCTGAAATGATGAAAAAATGGGAGCGACCAGCGCTTATCCATAAAGCGCTAGCGGCCAAAAAGATGCAAAAAACACAGGCCACACGCGAAGTGGCAGCCGCGTGCGAGGAGCTGGCGGCATGAAGCATGTGATTCACCACATTCACTTCGTCGCGCATGTCACAGATGCCGACGATGCGTGCCATGCGGAGGGTGTGCGATGAAACATGTCATTCACCAGATCCATTTCGTCGGCATCGGCGGCTCCGGCATGTGCGGCATCGCCGAGGTACTGCACAACCTGGGCTACCGGATCTCCGGTTCGGACCAGAGCGACAGCCCGGTGCTGCGCCGCCTGCAGTCGCTCGGCGTGGCCACCCACGTGGGCCACGCAGCAGAGCACATCGCCGGTGCCGATGCGGTCGTGACCTCGACCGCGGTGCATGACGACAACCCCGAGGTGGTGGCGGCACGCGCGCGCAAGATTCCGGTGGTGCCGCGCGCGGTGATGCTGGCCGAGCTCATGCGCCTGCGCCGCGGCATCGCGATCGCCGGCACCCACGGCAAGACGACGACGACCAGCCTGGTCGCCAGCGTGCTGGCGCAGGCGGGGCTGGATCCGACCTATGTGATCGGCGGACGCCTGAACAGCGCGGGCGTGAATGCCAAGCTGGGCAAGGGTGAATACATGGTGGTGGAGGCCGATGAGTCGGATGCCTCCTTCCTCAAGCTGCTGCCGGTGATGGCGGTGGTCACCAATATCGACGCCGACCACATGGATACCTATGGGCACGACTTCAGCCGGCTCAAGCAGGCCTTCGTCGATTTCCTGCACCGCATGCCGTTCTACGGCACGGCGGTGCTGTGTGTCGATGACCCGGCGGTGCGCGACATCGCCACGCGCCTGAACTGCCCGATCACGCGCTACGGCCTGGGTGACGATGCCGAAGTGCGCGCGCTCGATGTGCGTGCCGTCGGTACGCAGATGCATTTTACGGTGCAGCGGCGCAACGGCGTGACGTTGCCGGACCTGCAGGTGGTGCTGAACCTGGCGGGCGAGCACAACGTGAGAAATGCGCTCGCCGCCATTGCGGTGGCCACCGAGCTCAACGTGCCCGATGACGCCATCCTGCAGGCGCTGGCCGGTTTTACCGGGGTCGGCCGGCGCTTTCAGAGCCACGGCGAGCTGCCGGCGCGGGACGGCGGGCACTTCACGCTGATCGAGGACTACGGCCACCACCCGGTGGAGATGGCGGCGACCATCGCCGCGGCGCGTGGCGCCTTTCCCGGGCGGCGCCTGGTGCTCGCCTTTCAGCCGCACCGCTACACCCGCACGCGCGACTGCTTCGAGGATTTCGTCCAGGTGCTGGGCGCTGCCGATGCGGTGCTGCTCACCGAGGTCTATGCCGCTGGCGAGGAGCCGATTGCCCACGCCGATGGCCGCTCGCTCACGCGCGCGCTGCGCGTCGCCGGCCGGGTGGAGCCGGTGTTCGTGGAAGACGTCAACGAACTGCCCGCGCGCCTGGCGCAGTTCGCCCGGGGCGGCGATGTGGTGCTGTGCATGGGCGCGGGCTCGATCGGCGCGGCGGCGGGCAAGATCACTGAGTTGCTTCGAAATAGTGAGCTGCAAGCGCAGGAAGGGAGCGCGCCATGAGCTTTTTTGATTCAAAAATCGACGTGGCGCAGCTGGGCAAGGTGGCGGTGCTCATGGGCGGTGATTCGGCCGAGCGCGAGATCTCCCTACTCTCGGGCACCGGGGTGCTCAAGGCCTTGCGCTCGCGCGGCGTCGATGCGCATGGGTTTGATACCGGGGAGCGGGCGCTGGCGCAGTTGACCAGCGAGCGATTTGACCGCTGCTTCATCGCGCTGCACGGTCGCCACGGCGAGGACGGTACGGTGCAGGGGGCGCTGGAGTTGCTCGGCATTCCCTATACCGGGCCGGGGGTGATGGCGTCCGCCATCGCGATGGACAAGACCATGGCCAAGCGCATCTGGCGCTTCGAGGGCCTGGGCACGCCCGACTGGCGCCTGGCCACCCGTGCCGAGGAAGTGCGCCGCGCGTTCGGTGAGCTGGGTGCCCCGATGATCGTCAAGCCCGTGCGCGAAGGCTCGACGCTGGGGCTGACCAAGGTGCTGTCGGCGCAGCAGTGCGAAGCAGCCTATCGGCTGGCGGCCAGCCACGACCCCGAGGTGCTGTGCGAACAGTTCATAGCCGGCATCGAGACCACCTGCGCGTTGATCGGCCAGGGGCAGGATGCGCAGGCATTGCCGCTGATCCGTATCGTCGCGCCCCAGGGCAACTACGATTTTCAGAACAAGTACTACACCGACGTCGTGCGCTACGACTGCCCGAGCGGCTTGCCGGCCGCGGAGGAAGCGGCGATCCAGCAGCTCTCGCTGGCCGCCTACCGCACCCTGGGATGCCGTGGCTGGGCCCGTGCGGACATCATGGTGCGGGCTTCGGATCGCCAGCCCTTTCTGCTGGAGATCAACACCTCGCCGGGCATGACCGGGCATTCGCTGGTGCCCATGGCGGCGCGCGCCTGCGGCGTGGGCTACGAGGACCTGTGCCTCGCCATCCTGGCGGGTGCATCGCTGGATGCCTGGCAGGGCCGCGGAGGGCAGCCATGAGCGCCGCAGCGCCCCTGCCGATCGACGTGCGTCTGATGAACTGGACGGCGGCGGTGTTGCTGCTGGGCTGCATCGCTGCCTTCGTGCTGGCGCTGGGCCACTGGGCGGCGCGCCTGCCGCTGTTTGCGCTCACGCATGTCAGTGTTGATGGCGAGCTCTCGCGCGTGAATCCGCAGCTGCTGCGGGCCGAGGTGGCACCGTCGCTCACTGGCAATTTCTTCACCACCGACCTGCAGGCGGTGCGCGAGGCGTTCGAGCAGGTGCCATGGATCCAGAGCGTGCAGGTGCAGCGCGAGTTTCCGCACACCTTGCATGTGCGCGTGCGCCAGCAGCAGGCCGCGGCCTATTGGGGCGAGGCGGGCGGGGACACCCTGGTCAACCGCGATGGGGAGGTGTTCCAGGCCGATGTCGGCAGCCTGGAGGACGAACACCTGGTACGGCTGGAAGGCCCGGCGGGCGCCTCGGCGCGCATGCTGGCGATGTTCCATCGCCTGGCACCCGCGTTGCAGCCGCTGGGGCTGCCGTTCGAAGCCTTGCTGCTGAGCGCGCATGGCAGCTGGCGCGCGGTGCTGGCGGGCGGCGCGGCCGTCGAGCTGGGGCAGGGAGAAGCTCCGGAGCTGCTGCAGCGCCTGCAGCGCCTGACCGGCACGCTGACGCAGATCGCGCAGCGCCAGGGGCGACGCATCGACCAGCTCGAATATGCCGATTTGCGCTACGCCAACGGCTATGCCCTGCGCCTGAAGGGCGTCACCACCCTGAGCGGCGAGGCGCCTGCGCCTGCGCGCCGCGCCGCACCCAAGAATCAACGAGGCTAGGACCAAACAGATGCCAAGGGAAAGCAAAGACGTCGTCGTGGGCCTGGATATCGGCACCGCCAAGGTGATGGTGGCGGTGGCCGAGGTGCTGGCCGATGGGCAGCTCAAGCTGGCCGGGCTGGGCGTGGCGCCGAGCAACGGCCTCAAGCGTGGCGCGGTCGTGAACATCGAGGCCACGGTGCACAGCATCCAGCAGGCGCTCAAAGAGGCGGAATTGATCGCCGACTGCAGGATCCAGCGTGTCTACACCGGCATCACCGGCAACCACATCCGCGGCATCAACTCCAGCGGCATGGTGGCGATCAAGGACAAGGAAGTCAGCCAGGCCGACGTGGCGCGTGTGGTCGAGACCGCCAAGGCGGTGAATATCTCCAGCGACCAGCGCCTGCTGCTGGTGGAGCCGCAGGAATTCGTGATCGACGGCAACGAGGTCAAGGAGCCGATCGGCATGAGCGGCATCCGCCTGGAGGCCAAGGTGCACATCGTCACTGGCGCGCAGGCCGCGGCCGAGAACATCATCAAGTGCGTGCGCCGCTGCGGGCTGGAGGTGGAGCAGCTCTTGCTCAACCCGCTGGCGTCCAGCCAGGCGGTGCTGACCGACGATGAACGCGAGCTCGGCGTGGCGGTGGTCGACATCGGCGCCGGCACCACCGACATCGCCATCTTCACTGGCGGCGCCATTCGCCACACGGCGGTGCTGCCGATCGCCGGCGACCTGATCACCAGCGACATCGCGATGGCGCTCAGAACGCCGACCAAGGACGCCGAGGACATCAAGGTCGAGCATGGCTGCGCCAAGCAGCTGCTGGCCGACCCCGAGGCGCAGGTGGAGGTGCCGGGCCTGGGCGATCGTGATCCGCGGGTGCTCACGCGCCAGGTGCTCGCCGGCGTGATCGAGCCGCGGGTGGAGGAAATTTTCCAGCTGGTGCAGCAGGTGATCCGCGAGTCGGGCTACGAGGAGGTGTTGTCCTCGGGCATCGTGCTCACCGGCGGCTCCAGCGTCATGCCGGGCATGATCGAGCTGGGCGAGGACATCTTCCTGAAGCCCGTGCGCCGCGGCCTGCCGCATTACTCCCATGCCTTGGCCGACATGGTGGCGCAGCCGCGCGCCGCCACCGTCATGGGCTTGCTCGAAGAGGGCCGCATCGCGCACATGCGCGGCTTCAAGGTGGCGGCCAAGAACGGTTCGATGAAGACCGCCTTCGGGCGTTTCAAGGACTTCATCGTGGGGAATTTCTGATGCGTTGCGTGCTGGTTCTCCCGCTGCGCAGGCGTCCCTTGGTGCGCTCGCGCCGGCGCAAGCGCGACCGATGGCGCTGCCGTGCCAAGCCGCCGCCCGATGGCGATTCAGGGTTTCCGTTTTCCAGATTCGATTTCAGCGTTCAACTTATTTATCCAGGAGCAAGCACATGGCCATCGAAATGATCGAAACCGAAGAGTTCAACCAGGGCACGCAGATCAAGGTGATCGGCGTCGGCGGTGGGGGTGGCAATGCGGTCGAGCACATGATCGCGCGCAACGTGCAGGGCGTGCAGTTCGTTTGCGCCAACACCGATTCGCAGGCCCTGCTGCGCAGCTCCGCGAACCAGACGGTGCAACTGGGCAGCAACGGCCTGGGCGCGGGCAGCAAGCCCGAGAAGGCGCGCGAGGCGGCCGAGGCGGCCGAGGCGGAAATCCGCCAGGCGATTGCCGGATCGCACATGCTGTTCATCACCGCCGGCATGGGCGGCGGCACCGGCACCGGGGCGGCGCCGGTGATTGCCAAGGTGGCCAAGGAGATGGGCATCCTCACCGTCGGCGTGGTTACCAAGCCCTTTGGCTGGGAGGGCTCGCGGCGCATGAAGAATGCCGATGAAGGCCTGTCCGAACTCGAAGCCAATGTCGATTCGCTGATCGTGGTGCTCAACGAGAAGTTGCTCGAGGTGCTGGGTGACGATATCACGCAGGAAGAAGCCTTCGCGCACGCCAACGACGTGCTCAAGAACGCCGTCGGCGGCATCGCCGAGATCATCAATGAGTACGGCCAGATCAACGTCGACTTCGAGGACGTGCGCACCGTGATGGGCGAGCCGGGCAAGGCGATGATGGGCACGGCGACGGCCAGCGGGCCGGATCGCGCGCGCATCGCCGCCGAGCAGGCGATTGCCTGCCCGCTGCTCGAAGGCATAGACCTCTCTGGCGCGCGTGGCGTGCTGGTGCTGGTCACGGCGAGCAAGGGCAGCCTCAAGCTGTCCGAGTCGCGCCTGGCGATGAACACCATCAACGCCTACGCGTCGCCGGACGCGCATGTGATCTTCGGCGCGGCCTACGACGACAGCCTGGGCGACGAGATCCGCGTGACCGTGGTGGCCACGGGCCTGTGCAATGCGCAGACGCGGCGCCAGAACATCCAGGTGGTGCAGGGCGGCCAGCGTACCGGGACGGACAATCTGCCCTTCGCGGCCACGCCCATGACCGGTGCGCTCGCCAACCCGGCGGCACGCGGCGACTACACGGTCCCCAGCGTCTGGCGCACCAACCGCTCGCAGGCCTCGGCGCGCGTGGATGCGATGTCTTCGGGCGGCATGGACGAGCTGGAAATTCCCGCGTTCCTGCGCCGGCAGGCGGACTGAGGAAGAGGTTGAGCGTTTGGCGTTGAGCGTTCAGCGTGAACGTCAGCAAGCGCCCTGCGTCTTTGCACGCTCAACGCCAAACGCCAAACGCCAAACGCCAAACGCTCAACCTAAAATCCGCGGATGCTCCAGCAACGCACCATCAAGACGCTCACCCGCTCCGTGGGCGTAGGCCTGCACAGCGGTCAGCGGGTGGAGCTGACGCTGCGCCCGGCCGCGCCCGATACCGGCATCGTGTTTCGCCGCGTCGATTTGCCGGAGCCGGTGGACATCCCGGTCTCGGCCGAGGCGGTGGTGGATACGCGCATGGCCTCGACCATAGGCGTGGGTGGTGCCAAGGTGCACACGGTGGAGCATCTGATGTCGGCCTGCGCCGGCCTGGGGCTGGACAACCTCTATGTGGACATCACGGCAGAGGAAGTGCCTATTTTGGACGGTTCTTCGGCCTCGTTCGTCTTCCTGCTGCAAAGCGCCGGCGTGGAGCTGCAGAACGCGCCGCGGCGCTTCATCCGCGTCAAGCGGGCCGTCGAGGTGCGGGGCGGCGAGGGGCGAGATCTCAAGTGGGCGCGGCTTGCGCCCTACCACGGCTACAAGCTGCATTTCGAGATAGCCTTTGCCCATCCGGCGGTGGATTCGACCGAGCAATCGGCGGATTTCGATCTCGGCAGCGGCAACTATGCGCGCGACATTGCGCGGGCGCGCACCTTTGGTTTCACCAAGGATGTGGAGATGCTGCGCGCCAACGGGCTGGCGCTGGGCGGCGGACTCGACAACGCCATCGTGATGGACGACTACAAGGTGCTCAACAGCGATGGCCTGCGCTACGACGCGGAGTTTGCGCGCCACAAGATCCTGGATGCGATGGGTGACCTCTACCTCATAGGCCACCCGCTGCTGGCGGCCTACAGCGCCTTTCGCAGCGGCCACGCGCTCAACAACCAGTTGCTGCGCGCGCTGCTGGCGCAGGAGGATGCGTGGGAGTTCGTGAGCTTTGAGCGCGAACGCGAGGCGCCCCAGGGTTTTGCCCGCCCCGTCGCCGCGTGGTGACTATTTCTTGAGCGGTATCGGCGTTGCCTCGGGGATGGGCACGGCCGTGATGCTGTTCTGCGGCGAGCCATCGACGAGTTTGTCCGAATACGTCAGATAGACCAGCGTGTTGCGTTTTTCATCGACCATGCGCACCACGCGCAGGCGCTTGAAGACCAGCGAGATGCGTTCGCTGAAGACCTCCTCCTGCTGCTTGAGTGGTTTGGCGAATGCCACCGGGCCCACTTGGCGGCAGGCGATGGAGGCTTCCGCGCGGTCTTCCGCCAGCCCCAGCGTGCCCTTGATGCCACCGATGCGCGCGCGCGAAACGTAGCAGGTGATGCCCTGCACTTGCGGATCGTCATAGGCTTCGACAATGATGTCGTGGTCGCGCCCGAGCCACTGGAAGGCCGTATCGACGCTGCCGATCTTCTCGCCCGAAACGGCGAAGGCGCTGCCGGCAGCCAGCAGCAGAGCGCCGATAGTGAGGACGATGTGTTGGATGGTTTTGATCGGGCTCACAGATGTGGTTCCTTGCAGCGCTGTTGCAGGTGTGCCAGCGACTCTTGCACCTGATCGACCAGCACCAGGCACAGGTCGCCCGCTTGCAGGCGCTGCAAGGCATGGTCGATGGCGATGAATTCGCCGTGGATTTCGGTGATGTAGCTGGCGCGCCGGGCGCCCTGCAGGCCCTTGTGCAGCAGCGCCAGCACCTCGCCATCGGCGCGCCCGCGCTGGCAGGCGTCCTGGTAGAGGATGACGTCGTCAAAGCTTGAACCGAGGATTTCGGTTTGCTCGCTGATGTCCTGGTCGCGCCGGTCGCCGGCGCCGCTGATGACCACCGCGCGGCGTTTGCCGGGCATGGCCTGCGTTGCCTGCACCAGCGCGCGGATGGCGTCGGGGTTGTGGCCGTAGTCGGCAATGATGGTGGCGCCGTGGTAGTCCATCACGTTGAAGCGCCCGGGCACGGCGTCGGCGCTGCTCTCGAAACTGGCCAGGCCTCGACGCACCGTGTCCCACGGCAGACCCAGGCCCCAGGCGGCGCCCACGGCGGCCATGGCGTTGTCCACCTGAAAGCCGATCACGCCGCCATGCGTGAGCGGGATGTCGCGCAACGCGATGCTCTCGCGCCACGAACCTTCGGCGGCGACGATGCGGCCCTCGTCCACGTACACCACGCGTCCGCCTTGCGCGCGATGCGTGACCATGGCGGGGTGGTGGCGGTCGTGGGCAAAGAAGATCACCTTGCCGGGGCAGACATGCGCCATCGGCACGCAATGGGCATCGGCGGCATTGAGCACCGCGTAGCCGGTAGGGGCGACGTTCTGCACGATGACGCGCTTGAGCACGGCCACGTCTTCGACCGTGGTGATGTAGTTCAGCCCCAGGTGGTCGCCGGCGCCGATGTTGGTGACCACGGCCACCTGGCATTGATCGAAGCCCAGGCCTTCACGCAGGATGCCGCCGCGCGCGCATTCCAGCACCGCCGCCTCGGTGTCGGGGTGCGCCAAGGCGTTGCGCGCGCTCTTGGGACCGGAGCAGTCGCCGCTGTCGATCTGGTGTCCGCCGACGTACACGCCGTCGGTGTTGGTCATCGCGGTGGTCCAGCCATGCGCGCTGCACAGGTGGGCGATGAGGCGGGTGGTGGTGGTCTTGCCGTTGGTGCCGGTCACGGCGACCACGGGAATGCGGCCATCTTCGCCCGGGGGAAAGAGCGCGTCGATCATCGGCACGCCCACATTGCGCGGCTTGCCGTAGGAGGGCGAAAGGTGCATGCGCAGCCCCGGCGCGGCGTTGACCTCGACGATGCCGCCGCCTTGCTCTTCCAGCGGTTTGAGCATGGATTCGCAGATCACGTCCACGCCGCAGATGTGCAGGCCTATGGTCTGCGCGGCATCGACCGCGCGCGCGGCGATCTCGGGGTGCACGTCGTCGGTCACGTCGGTGGCACTGCCGCCGGTCGACAGATTGGCGTTGTGCCGCAGCACGATGCGCTGGCCTTGCGCGGGCACCGATGCAGGACTCAAGCCTTCATTGCTCAGGCGCGCCAGCGCGATATCGTCCAGGCGGATCTTGGTGAGCGCCGTCCCGTGACCGCTGCCGCGGCGCGGGTCCTGGTTGACGATGTCCACCAGTTCGCGGATGGTGTGTTCGCCATCGCCCAGCACCTGCGGCGGCTCGCGCCGGGCGGCGGCGACGAGTTGACCACCGACGACGAGCAGGCGGAAATCGTGCCCGGGCAGAAAGCGTTCGACCATCACCTCGCCGCTGTACTCCAGTGCCGTGGCGTAGGCGGCTGCAAGCTGCTCGCGGGTGGTGATGTTCACCGTCACGCCCTTGCCCTGGTTGCCGTCCTGTGGCTTGACGACCACGGGAAGGCCGACTTCTTGCGCCAGTGCCCAGGCGTCGTCGACATCGCTGACCGGCCGGCCCAGCGGCACGGGCACGCCGGCGGCATGCAGCAGGCGCTTGGTCAGGTCCTTGTCCTGCGCGATCGATTCGGCCACCGCGCTGGTCATGTCCAGCTCCGCGGCCTGCACGCGCCGCGCGCGCGCGCCCCAGCCCAGTTGCACCAGCGAGCCGCTGGTCAGGCGCTTGAATGGAATGCCGCGCGCCTGGGCGGCGTCGATGATGTTGCGCGTCGAGGGCCCCATGCGCACGTCCTGATCGAGCTCGCGCAGCTCGGCGACGGTGGCCGCCGCGTCGTAGGGGTGATCGTCCAGCGCGGCGCGGATCAGCGCCGTGGCCTCATCGACTGCCTTGCGCCCAACCTCTTCCTCGGTGTACTCGACGACCACCTGGTAGGTGTCCGTCTCCACCGTTTCGTGCGTGCGGCTGAAGGTGACGCTGCAGCCCGCCTGCGCCTGCAACTGGCGGGTGGCGGTTTCGAGCACGTGTGCCAGCGACACCGGCTGTTCGGCGCCCTGTGGCGCCAGCGGCCCGATGGCGGGAAAGCGCGCGCGCAGGCGGTCTTCAAACCCGGCGATGGTGGCGATGTCGTGCTCGCTGGGTTCGCAGTGCACTATGGTTTCCATGGCCGTGCTGCGGGTCCAGAGATTGGGGCCGCGCAGCGCGCGGGAGCGAAGAATTTGCATGGTGCAAAAAAGGTTGAAATATGGGTTTTGCGCTTGATAGTCGTGCGTTAGCAGCTATCAATGTT
Source organism: Comamonas sp. SCN 65-56 (assembly GCF_001724135.1). Taxonomy (GTDB): domain Bacteria; phylum Pseudomonadota; class Gammaproteobacteria; order Burkholderiales; family Burkholderiaceae_C; genus Comamonas_C. The sequence continues at coordinate 96,403 of NZ_MEDS01000005.1, forward strand.
GGTATTCGAATGTTTTGATGCCGGCGGCGATCAAATCGGGCGCTATGCCCAGGGCCCAGGCGCCTGCAATGGCCGCCAGCAGCGCGGTGGTATCGGGGGTGCTGCCAACCGCCGGGCGCAGCGCAGCCAGGCTGCCGAGCACGCGCTCCTTGGCGCCGGTAGCAAGGCATATGTGCTCGCCGCGGACAAAGACGGCACGCGCCTCGGGCTGCGCCCGGTGCTGTGTCAGCGTCGCGTTGTCGGCCGAGAGCGCATACAGCAGCACCTCGCCGTCGCAGAGCTCGGCCAGCTCCGCCACGGGCGCGATGTCCGCATTGAGCACGCCGGCGCCGCCCTCCAGCACCACGTCGATCTGGGTGCGCAGCACGCGCGGCATCTGCTGCGGGCCGCGGATGTCGTGATCGGCGAGCTGCTCCCAGCCATCCATGTCGGTGACGATGCCGACCTGGCAGCGGTCGTAAGCCAGGCCCTCGTCGAGAATGGAGCGCGCCGTGGTCTGGACCACCGCCGCCTCGGCCAGGCGGTTGGTCAGCAGCCGATGCGCGCCCGCCCAGTGGGCGGTGTCGGTTTTCTGGGTTTGCCGTCCGGCGATGAACATGCCCTCGCTGCTGGCAATGCCGGTGAGCTTGCCCGAGAGCTGCAGCAGCCAGCCCACCAGCCGCGCGATGAAGGCGTTGCCGCGGGTGCCCGCCACGCCGACGATCGGGATGCGGCCCGCGTGACTGCCCTTTTCGCTGCTGCTGGGAAACAGGTGTTCGACGATGGCCTGGCCCACCGGGCGCGGCGAGCCGCTGGACGGCTTGAGGTGCATCAGCAGGCCAGGCCCGGCGTTGACTTCCAGAATCGCGCCGCCCTGCGCGCGCATGGGGCGGGAGATGTCCTTGAGGATCATGTCCAGGCCGGCGATGTCCAGGCCGACCACGCGCACCGCCAGCTCGGCGTGGTAGGCCACGTCGGGGTGCAGCTCGTCGGTGCAGTCGATCGCCATGTTGCCGTTGCGCTGCAGCAGCACCTTCCGGCCGGCGGCGGGCACGGTGTCGGCCGTGACCTCCTGGCGTGCCAGTTCGAGCTGGATGTTGGGCAGATTCAGATCCAGCAACTCCAGCGGGTATTCCTCTTCCACGCCGCGGCGCGGGTCGCGGTTGAGCTCCTCGACCAGCGCCTTGAGCGTGCGCTGGCCGTCGCCGGTGACGAAGACTTGCTCGCCACGGCAGGCGGCCACCACCTTGCCGCCCACCACCAGCAGCCGGTGCTCGGTGCCTTCGATGAATTTTTCGACGATCACCTCCGAGCCTTCCTTCTCGGCCAGCGGAAAGGCGGCGCGGATGTTCTTTTCCTGGTAGAGCTCCAGCGTCACGCCGCGCGCGTGGTTGCCGTCGCTGGGCTTGACGGTGACCGGCAGACCGATGTCCTGCGCCGCTTCCCAGGTCTCGTCGGCGCTGGCCACGATCTGCCCTTCAGGAACGGGCACGCCGGCGGCAGCCAGCAGGCGCTTGGTCAGGTCCTTGTCCTGCGCGATGCCTTCGGCGATGGCGCTGGTCTGGTCGGTCTCGGCCGTCCAGATGCGCCGCTGCGCCGCGCCGTAGCCCAGTTGCACCAGGTTGCCGTCGTTCAGGCGCACCTGCGGGATGCGCCGCTCCTGCGCGGCATCGACGATGCAGGCGGTGCTCGGCCCGAGGTAGTTGTCGTCTATCGTGGTCTTGATCGTCTGGATGGCGCGCTTGAGGTCGAACGCGTCGCCGTTGATCGCCGCCATGATGAGCGCATGGCCTTGCGCCAGCGCCACCCGCGCCACCGCCTCTTCGGGGCAGCGGAACACCATGCGGTAGGTGCCGGGCGTCGACGTCTCGCGCGTCTGGCCGAACTTGGCGGGCAGGCCCGAAAGGTTGAGCAGCTCGATGATGACGTGCTCCAGCACATGGCCCATCCAGGTGCCCTCGCGCAGGCGCTCGATGAAGCCGCCGCGCTCGCCCACGCCGCAGTGGTGCTCGACCAGATCCGGCAGCCAGGCGGTGAGGCGCTCGTTGAAGCCGGGAACCTTGTTCGATGGATGCTGCTCCAGCTCCCCGAGCGCCAGCCAGACTTCGAGCGCTGGACGGTAGGTCCAGATGCTGGGCCCGCGCAGATAGGTGGCGCGGAGCAATCGGATATCTTCAAAGCGTGGCATGGTGACAAGAGTTGAAAGAGAAAACGGACCATTTTGCAGCCGCAGCAAGCAATGATGCACCAAGCGGCTGTCAGCCGCGAGCGGGGTGCAGGCGTTAGGGATAACCATAGGTCGCGCCTGCGACCAGCGGCGTTCCTGCAGTGCAGGCAGCGTGTTCAATAGTCAAACAATGCAACATCACCATGAATCGGGCGCTTCAAGCGCTCTGACGGAACCCTTGGCGGGGGGTTGGCAAGGCGTCCTCGCATCCAGCGAAAACGTGCTGGCGGTGCTGGAGGTTGACCTCAGCAGCGAATTGCGCTTTGCCCGTGCCAGCCTGCTGCTGACCTCGCAGCGCCTGCTGGCGCGCGATGCCCAGGGGCGGGTGCAGGAATGGGCGCTGGCGCAGGGCCAGACGCTGCAGGAGTTCGATGCCGGCGGCGTCGGCACGCTGGAATTGCACGATGGCGATGGCCGGCAGGCGCTGTGGCGCTTCACGCTCTCCCGCCATCCGCAGGCGCTGGAGTTCCAGCAGCACTTTGCGCGCTGCATCGCGCACCTGGGCCGTCCGCACGCGCTCGCGGCGCTCCAGGCACAGGCTCCGCGGTGCCCACAGTGCCATGCCCTGCTGCCCGAGGGCAGCGAAGAATGCCCTGCCTGCGCGCCCACGGAAGAGGAGGCCGCCGCCTCCGGCTGGGTGCTGCTGCGCCTGTGGCGCTTTGCCAGGCCTTACCAGGGCAAGCTGCTGCTGGGCTTTGTGCTCACGCTGCTGTCCACCGCAGCCACGCTGGTGCCGCCCTACCTCACCATCCCGCTGATGGACGATGTGCTGATTCCTTACCAGGACGGCAAAAGCATTCCGGTGTCCACCGTGGCGCTGTACCTGAGCGGGCTGCTGGCGGCCTCGCTCTTTGCCTGGGCGCTGGGCTGGGCGCGCACCTATGTGCTGGCGCTGGTGTCCGAGCGCATCGGCGCCGATCTGCGCACCGCCACCTACGAGCATTTGCTGCGCCTGTCACTCGATTACTTCGGCAGCAAGCGCACCGGCGATCTGATGGCGCGCATCGGTTCCGAGACTGACCGTATCAACGTCTTCCTCTCGCTGCATGCGCTGGATTTCGCCACCGACGTGCTCATGATGGTCATGACGGCGGTGATTCTGGTCTCGATCAACCCCTGGCTGGCGCTGGTCACGCTGGTGCCGCTGCCCTTCATCGCCTGGATGATCCATGCCGTGCGTGACCGTTTGCGCACCGGCTTTGAAAAAATGGACCGGCTGTGGAGCGAGGTCACCAACGTGCTGGCCGACACCATTCCCGGCATCCGCGTCGTCAAGGCCTTCGCCCAGGAGGCGCGCGAGGCCGAGCGCTTTCGCGTCGCCAACCAGCGCAACCTGGCGGCCAACGATCGATTGAACAAGACCTGGAGCCTGTTCTCGCCCACGGTCACGCTGCTCACCGAAATCGGCCTGCTGGTGGTTTGGGCCTTCGGCATCTGGCTGGTGGCGCATGAGCAGATCACCGTCGGTGTGCTGACCGCGTTCCTGGCCTACATCGGACGCTTCTACACCCGGCTCGATTCGATGAGCCGCATCGTTTCAGTGACGCAGAAGGCGGCGGCCGGCGCCAAGCGCATCTTTGACATCCTGGACCACGTGAGCAACGTGCCCGACCCGGCCAATCCGGTGCGTCTGCCGCGCATCCAGGGTGCCATCGACCTGGAAAACGTGGTGTTTCGCTACGGCAGCCGCACGGTGGTGAAGAACGTTTCGCTGTCGATTCGCCCCGGCGAGATGATTGGCCTGGTCGGCCACAGCGGCTCGGGCAAGAGCACGCTGGTCAACCTGATCAGCCGCTTTTCCGATGTGGCGGATGGCTCCATCAGCGTCGATGGCGTCGATATCCGCCGCATGGCGGTGGCCGATTGGCGCCGCCACATCGGCCTGGTGCTGCAGGAGCCCTTCCTGTTCTTTGGCAGCATCGCCGAGAACATCGCCTACGGCAAGCCCGAGGCGACGCGCGCCGAGATCATCGCCGCCGCGCGCGCCGCGCATGCGCACGACTTCATCCTGCGCCTGCCGCTGGGCTATGACTCGCTGGTGGGCGAGCGCGGCCAGGGGCTTTCGGGCGGCGAGCGCCAGCGCATCAGCATTGCCCGTGCGCTGCTGATCGATCCGCGCGTGCTGATCCTGGACGAAGCGACGTCCGCTGTCGATACCGAGACCGAGAAGGAAATCCAGCGCGCGCTGGACAACCTGGTGCAGGGCCGCACCACGATCGCCATTGCCCACCGCCTTTCCACGCTGCGCAAGGCGGACCGCCTGGTGGTGATGGACCGCGGCGAAATCGTGGAGATCGGTCCGCACGATGAACTCATGGCGCGCGAAGGCGCCTATTGGCGCTTGTATCAGGCGCAGGCCCGGCGCGAAGCCGAAGTGGAAGGAGCCGCCGCATGAGCCGTCTGTTTGAACTGGTGCGCAACGCCCACGGTCGCTTGGTGCTGCACCTGGCCGATGGCAGCGAGCATGTTGGCGTGATACCGGTGCGCGCGTTTCCGATCACCGCGTCCGATGAGGGGCTTTCCCTCGTCGGCGCCGAAGGCAGCGAGCTGCTCTGGATTGATCGGCTGGATGCGCTGCCCGGCGCCGTGCGTGCACTGATCGAGGAAGACCTCGTCGCGCGTGAATTCCTGCCAACGATTGAGCGGATCGTGTCGGTGTCCAGCTTTTCCACGCCCAGCACCTGGCAGCTGGAGACCGACAAGGGCCCGGCCACATTGGTGCTCAAGGGCGAGGAAGACATCCGGCGCCTGGCCAAACGCACGCAGCTGCGCATCAGCGCCAGCGACGGCGTGCAGTTCCAGATTCCGGACATCAACCGGCTGGACAAATCTTCGCGCAAATTGTTGGAGCGGTTTTTATAGCGTTGGATGCGTGTCAGACAAGCGCAAACGATAAATTTGACTTGCAATTGAACGTAACTTCGTCACCACGGGTTTACCCTTGTATTTGTAACCAAAACTAAAAAAACCTTCATTTCCCGGTTTGTTTGCCGTATTGCAGGTACGACGTAGTGCTAGCCCCGTCTAGCGCCCTCGCATTGGAGGAGCACAGCCATGCCACTATCACCTGTAGAAAGAACGGCCGCCCACTGGACGCCGCAGCCGCAGAGCGACCTGTATTCCACCGGGGCATCCGGGGCTGTGCCGGTGCGCCCGGTGAATGCCGTCAATGCGATGGCGTCCACGGATGAGCTCGGCGCGAGCGCCATCGTGCGCATCTCGGGCAAGACGGGTATTCCGGAAGCCATCCAGCACGACTGGACGCTGGCCCAGCCCGAGAAGGAAAAACCCAAGGTCGAGGAGCCGCCGCCGCGCGATCCGCCGCTGTACCAGCAGCTGATCGACATCGTGCAGTCGATGTGGCGCGCTAGCGGCAATGCGGTGCAGATGGCCGAAGAAATGAACCAGACCACGCTGGCCGACCGGCTGAACCAGCAGGTGCCGCCGCCGCCCAAGAGCGAGTCCGTCACCTACGCCGATCCATCGGTCAAGAAATCCGGGCGTCTGTAATCGGCAGGGTTTTTGGTGGGGAACAGCCCTTGTCGGCCTCGGGCCAGGGGGCTTTTGAAAAGCTAGCCAAGTGCTAGCTTTTTTTCTGGACGCTGGCGCCGCTCACATGCCCCGCCGGCACATGCTGCGCGGCGCTCAGCACATGGCTGCGCTGGTCGTCAAAGAAAAAATCAGGCTCGAATTCGCGCAGGAACGGGCCTTTTTCCAGCCCGCCGAGGAACATCGCCTCATCCACCGTGATGCCCCAGTTGAGCAGCGTGCGTACCGCGCGCTCGTGCGCCGGGGCGCTGCGGGCGGTGACCAGCGCAGTGCGAATGCGCATGGTCTGCGATGCCGCCGCCTGCTGCTGCAGGTGGTTGAGCGCGGCCAGCAGCGGCTTGAAGGGCCCGCTGGGCAGCGGGGTGGTGGCCAGCTGCGTTTCGTGCTGCACGAACGCCGGCAAGCCCCCTTCCTGATACACCCGCTCGGCTTCGTCGGAAAACAGCACCGCGTCGCCGTCGAAGGCGATGCGCACCTCCTGCGGGTAGTGCTCGCCTGCGGGGCGCGATTCGGTCAGCACCCGCGCGGCCGGAAAACCCAGGCTCAGCGCCTGTTGCACGTCCTCGGCATTGGCCGAGAGAAACAGGTGCGCGCCCAGCGGGCGCAGGTAGGCAAACGGGTCTCTGCCGCGCGTGAACACGCCGCGCTCGATGTGCATGCCCGCCGCCTGGGCCGAGGCGAACACGCGCAGGCCGCTCGCCGGGTCGTTGCGTGAGAGCATGACCACTTCCACGCGTTGTTCTTCTTCGGTATTGAAGGCCAGCAGCTTCTTGACCAGAGCCAGCGCCACGCCCGGGCCCGGCGGCTGCTGCACATGCGCGAGCTGGTAGTGCATGTAGCGTGCCTCGTCGCCGGTCTCGAACAGGCGGTTTTCCTCTTCGAAATCAAACAGCGCGCGCGAGGAAATCGCGACGACCAGCTTGCCGGTGAGTGTCTGGGGCACGGCTATTTGACGAACTGGTTGAGTTCGATGATGGGTTGCAGCACCGCCAGCACGATGAGCATCACGATGAGACCCATGGAGACGATGAGCAGCGGCTCCAGAATGGTGGCCAGTTGCAGCGCCCGGCGCTGCACCTCGTTGCCCATCTGGCGCGCGGCGCGCTCGAGCATCGTCGGCAACTGCCCGGTCTGCTCGCCCAGGCGCGCGAACATCGCCAGCAGCGACGGAAAGCGCCTGGTGCGGGCGAGGGCCGAGGCCAGCGGCGCGCCTTCGCGTACCAGCGTGAGCGCGGCCAGCGCGTCGGCGCGCAGCGCCTGGTTGGAGAGCGTCTCGGCCGCCGCCTGCAAGGCTTTCAGGATGGGCACGCCCGCCCCCGCGAGCATACCCAGCGTGCTGGCAAAACGCGCCGCGTTGTAGCCGCGCGCCAGGCGCCCGAGGATGGGCAGACGCAGCCACCAACCATCGAAAGTTTCACGAAATCCAGCATTTGCCAGCACCAGGCGGGCGCCCGTAGCTATCACCACAATAGCAATCAGCACTGCCCAACCGTAGCTGCGCACGAAGTCGCTGATGCTGAGCATGATGACGGTGAGCAGCGGCAACGCCCGCTTGCTGCCGGCAAACACGCTCGCCACCTGCGGCACCACGTAACCCACCAGAAACAGCACGATGGCGATCGCCACCACGGTGACGATGGCCGGATACAGCGCCGCGCCGACCAGCTTGGCGCGCAGTTGCTGGCGCTCTTCCAGGTCGTCGGCCAGGCGCTCGAGTACCTGCGCCAAGCCGCCGCTGGCCTCTCCCGCGCCAATCACCGCGCAGTAAATCGGCGAGAACTCGCGCGGAAACTGCGCCAGCGCGCGGGCGAAGGGACTGCCGGCGTTGACCTCGGCGCGCAGCGAAGCGAGCAGGTGGCGCTGGCGCTCGTCGTCGGCTTCGTCGGCGAGAGCAGTGAGAGCGCGTTCGAGTTGCAGGCCGGAGCCCACCAGCCCGGCGAGCTGGCGCGTCCAGACGGCGAGCGTGGTGGGGTTGAACACCGGGTGGGTGAAGAGCCGCTCGCCCAGCGATGTGCTGGTGGCGCTGCCGCTGGCCAGCGTTTGCACCTCCAGCGGCACGAGCGACTGCGCGCGCAGCAGGCTGCGCGCGGAACGCGCGGTGTCCGCCTCCAGCGTGCCGCGGCGCACGCGGCCCTCGCTGTCCAGAGCTTCAAACGAGAACGCGGGCATGGTGGCGCAATGGTAAAGCGCGCCGCGCCCTATGCGTTGGCCTGGGCGGCGATTTCCAGCGAGAGAAGGCGCAGGTCGGCATCAAAGACATCACTCACCAGCATGAACTCGTCGGCACGCGTGGCTTCATGGATGGCGGCAAAGCCTTCGCGCACCGTCTCGGGGCCGCCGATCACGGCGAGCGCCAGGAAGTCGGCGATCGCCGCGCGTTCGGGCTCGCCCAGCTGTGCCAGAAAATCGCGCACCGGCGGCGCCAGCAGCCCGCGCCGCCCGGTGATGATGCCCAGCACGCGCTGAAAGGTGCTGCTGGCCAGGTAGCTGGCCTCGTCGTCGGTGGGCGCGGCGATCACCGGCACGCCGACCATCACGTACGGCTTGGCCAGCACCTTGGATGGCTTGAACAGTCGCCGGTACATCTCTATCGCGGGTGCCAGCAGGCGCGGCGCGAAGTGCGAGGCAAAGGCGTAGGGCAGGCCCTTCTCGGCCGCGAGCTGCGCCGAGAACAGGCTGGAGCCCAGCAGCCAGATCGGCACCTCGGTGCCGGCGCCGGGCACGGCGGTGATCGCCTGCCCGGGTTGCGCCGGGCCGAGCAGGCGCTGCAACTCGCTCACGTCGCGCGGAAAGTCGGCCTCCGTCTCGACCCGGTCGCGGCGCAGCGCGCGCATGGTGGCGCGGTCGGTGCCCGGCGCGCGCCCCAGGCCCAGGTCGATGCGGCCGGGGTAGATGGAGGCGAGCGTGCCGAAGGCCTCGGCGACGACCAGCGGCGCATGGTTGGGCAGCATCACGCCGCCCGAGCCGACGCGGATGCGTGAGGTGGCGCCCGCAACATGGCCAACCAGCACTGCGGTGGCGGAACTGGCAATGCCGGGCATGTTGTGGTGTTCGGCCAGCCAGTAGCGCGCAAAACCCAGTTCCTCGGCTTTGCGCGCGGTGCGCACGGCGGTCGCGATCGCCTCGGCGGGCGTGCCGCCCTCGCGCACGGCCACCAGATCAAGCATGGAAAGTTGCGGCTTCTTCATGGTGGTCGATTGTGCCGTCTGCTGTGCGGTTTCCGCTGCAGTGCCCATAATGCCCGACGTAGCAACCACGGAGACCGACGATGGCTTTGGTGTTGACGAGTACCGATGTGGCCGAGCAGCAGACGCTGGCCAAGACCTTTGTACACAGCGCGATGGGCGCGGGCGGTGACAACGTCTCGCCCGAGCTTGCCTGGAGCGGCGCGCCCGAGGGCACGAAGAGCTTCGCGTTGACGATGTACGACCCGGATGCGCCCACCGGCTCGGGTTGGTGGCACTGGGTGGTGTACGACATTCCCGCCAGCTGCACATCGCTGCCGCGCGGCGCGGGCAATCCGGGTGGGGCACTGCCCGACGGGGCTCAACTGGGGCGCACCGATTTTGGCAGCAAGGAATACGGCGGTGCCGCGCCTCCGCCCGGGCATGGGCCGCACCGCTACATCTTCACGCTGCATGCGCTGAATGTGGACAAGCTCGATGTGCCAGGCGACGCCTCGGCGGCGTATGTCGGCTTCATGATTCACTTCGCCAGGCTGGGCGAGGCGAAGTTGACGGCGAAGTACGAGCGCTGAAAGCCCCCATCCCCACCTTCTCCCAGAGGGGGAAGGAGTAGAAACGGATCCAGTTGCGTGTCACCGTGCTTGACTTTCTTGGCAAAGACACGCTCAGTCGCGCGTCACGCGCAGCACTTCCTCGCGGCTGGTGATGCCTGCCGCGATCAGGCGTTCGGCGTCTTCGCGCATCAGCTGCATGCCCGCGGCTTGCGCCTGCGCACGGATGTCGGTCTCGGGGGCCTGGCGGTGGATCAGCGCGCGGATGGCATCATCGACGGTCAGCAGCTCGAACACGCCGGTGCGGCCCTGGTAGCCGGTCTGGCCGCAGGCGTCGCAGCCCGCGCCGTGGCAGGCGGTGCAGAGCTTGCGCACCAGGCGCTGCGCGAGGGCCCCCAAGAGCGATGAGGCCAGCAAGAATGGCTCCACGCCCATGTCCGTGAGGCGCGTGACGGCGCTCGCGGCGTCATTGGTGTGCAGCGTCGCGAGCACCAGGTGGCCGGTGAGACTGGCCTGAATCGCGATCTGCGCGGTTTCGAAGTCGCGGATTTCGCCGATCATGATCACGTCCGGGTCCTGGCGCAGGATGGCGCGCAGCGCCTTGGCGAAGGTGAGCTCGATGCGCGCGTTCACCTGCGTCTGACCGACGCCGGGCAGCTCGTACTCGATCGGATCTTCCACCGTCATGATGTTGCTGCGCGCGGCGTCCAGGCGCGAGAGCGCGGCGTACAGCGTGGTCGTCTTGCCCGAGCCGGTCGGGCCGGTCACCAGGAGGATGCCGTGCGGCTGCGTGATCAGGTGCTCGAACTGCGCCAGCACCGTGCCCTGCATGCCCACCGCCTCCAGGCTGAGTTTGCTCGCGCTTTTGTCGAGCAGCCGCAGCACCGCGCGCTCGCCGTGGGCGTTGGGCAGGGTGGAGACGCGCACGTCGATGGCGCGTGTGCCCAGCCGCAGGCTGATGCGGCCATCCTGCGGCAGGCGCTTTTCGGCGATGTCGAGGTCCGCCATGATCTTCAGGCGGCTGATGAGGGCGGCGTGCAGCGCGCGGTTGGGCTGCACCACCTCGCGCAGCTGGCCGTCGACGCGAAAGCGCACGCTGGAATGGCGCTCGTAGGGCTCGATGTGGATGTCGCTCGCGCCGTCGCGCGCCGCCTGCGTGAGCAGCGCGTTGAGCATGCGGATGATGGGCGCGTCGCCCGCGCTCTCCAGCAGGTCTTCGACGGCGGGCAGCTCCTGCATCATGCGCGAGAGATCGGCTTCTTCCTCGACCTCGCTGACCACGGTGGCGGCGCTCGATTCGCCCTGGGCGTAGGCGGCACTGATGCGCTGCGCCAGCTCGGCTGCAGGTGCCTGCTGCAGCAGCACCGACGGGTATTTGCGCAGCACCTCGGAGAGCGGCCCGGGCTGGGGCGCCGGGCCATGCCAGAGCAGCAACTGCCCGCCGTCTTCCTCCAGCAGCAGCTGGCTGGCGCGGGCAAAGGCGTAGGGCAGGGGGTAGCGCATGGCGGTGATGGGCTATTGCAGCGGCTGTGGCATGTTGCCCGACAGGGGTTGCTCCGGCGCGCTGCCGGGTGGGCGCGACACGTTGGGCGGCAGCGGAGCGGGTACCTCGCCCTTCTTGCCGCTTTCCGGCAGGGGGGGCAGCACCGGCGCATCGCTCACGCTGCGCAGCACGGCGCGCGGCTCGGGCTGGCTGGCCTGCTGCAGCGCGCGAATGGCATCGTAGCGGTCCTGCACCAGGGTCTCGCTGGTGGCGTTGTCGCGGATCACCACCGGGCGCAGGAACACCATCAGGTTGGACTTCTGGCGCGTGCGCGATTCGCTGCGAAACAGGTTGCCCACCACCGGCACGTCACCCAGCACCGGCACCTTGTCCTCGCCACGCGAATAACTGTCTTCCAGCAGGCCGCCGAGCACGATCACGCTGCCGTCGTCCACCAGCACGGTGGACTCGATCGCGCGCTTGTTGGTCGTGGGCCCGTAGGTGCTGGTCAAGGTCGATTTGTCGACATTGGAGACTTCCTGGTAGAGCGTGAGCTTGACGGTGCCGTTCTCGTTGATCTGCGGGCGCACGCGCAGCATCAGGCCCACATCCTTGCGGTCGACGGTGGTGAAGGGGTTGACCGAGCCGTTGGCGCCACCGGTGTTGGTGTATTGCCCCGTGGGGAAGGGCACGTTCTCGCCGACGATGATCTGCGCCTCTTCGTTGTCCAGCGTCAGCAGGTTGGGCGTGGAGAGCACGTTGGCGTCGCCCGTGTTTTCAAGGAAGTTGGCCAGCGCCCCGAGGTAGTAGCGGCCGTTGATGCGCGGCGCGATGGCGGCGTTGAAGCCTGAGCCCGGCATGTTCTGGGCGATGGTCTTGGGGTCGCCGCTGGCCGCTGCCAGCGCCAGGCTCAGGATGTTGGGCCCGGTGACGCTGGAATTCGTGCCCAGCAGCCCCAGCGTGCCGTTGCGCCCCAGCACGCTCTGCCACTGGATGCCGAATTCGGCTACCTTGTTGGCGCTCACTTCCACGATCAGGCTCTCGATCAACACCTGCGCGCGCCGACCGTCGAGTTTGTCGATCACCGCGCGGATCTGACGGAACAAAGGCTCGGGCGCGGTGATGATGAGCGAGTTGGTTGCCGGGTCGGCCTGGATGATGCCGCCGGTGGAGACCGATTCCTGCTGGCCGCCGCTGCTGGTGCCGGCCTGCACCCCGCTGCCCAGCCCGCCGGACATGGCGCTGCCGCCCGTGCCCAGGCCGTTGGCGGCCGCGCCCGTGGCGCCCAGCCCGCCGAGGGTGCGGCTGCTGCGCCCCGCGGTGCCCGCCGTGCTGCCCAGACCGGCGAGGGCGGAGCCGCCCTGGGCCTGGCCCTGGGCATCGACGGCCAGCGCCGCGCGCAGCGTGGTGGCCAGGCGCACCGCGTCGGCGTTCTTGAGGTAGACCACGTGGATGTTGCCGCTGGCGTTGCCGCCGGTGATGGCCGCCGGCTGGTCCAGTTGCGCCACGAGCGCGCGCACCTGCGCCAGGCGTGCCGGGTTGGCCGCGCGCACGATCAGCGCGTTGCTGCGCGGCTCGGCCAGCAGGGTGGTCTTGTACGAGATATCGGTCTGCGCCTGCGCGTTCGCCGGTGCGCCGGCGGTGGGCGTGCCGCCTTCGATCAGGCGCGCCACCAGCGGCGCCAGCTCGCCGGCGATGGCGTGGCGCAGCGGGATCACCTCGACATCGGTGGCGTGCGCCACATCCATCGCTGCGATGATGCGGCCGATGCGCCGCAGGTTGTCGGCGTAGTCGGTGATCACTAGCGAGTTGTTGCCCGGATTGGCGTTGATGGTGTTGTTGGGGCTGATGAGCGGGCGCAGCACCGGCACCAGGTTGTTGGCGCTCTCGAAATTGAGCTTGAAGATCTGCGTCACGATCTGTCCGCCCGCGGCCACGCCCTGGCCGCCGCCGGCGGAGACGGCGACGTTGTCGGTCTGCAGCTTGGCATCGGCCTCGGGTACCACCTTGTACAGGCCGGCGGCCTCCACCACGGTGTAGCCCTGCAGGCGCAGCGCCGCGAGGAACTGGTTGAACGCCACCTTGGGCGAGACCGGGTTTTCGGTCGAGAGCGTGAGCTGGCCCTTGACGCGCGGATCGACCACCACGTTGCGCCCGGTGATCGTGGCCATGGTGCGCGCCACTGCGTCGATGTCGGCACTGACGAAATTCAGCGTCACCGGCTCGCTCGCCTGCACGCTGGCCGCGGCCCGCTTGGAATTGGAATGATTTTGGGCATTAACGCTTGTTGCAACTGCGCAGACAGCTATCAACAAGAGAGTATTTGCGAGCAATCGGGCGGGCCTGAAAAACATGGGTCAACCAATCGTGATGACGGAGCGTGCGCCGCTGCGCCGCCCGATGATATTGAGCAGGTTGGCCAGCACCGCCTCGCTGCCCGGCGCGGCCGTCGCTTCGCCGGTGAAGCGCAGGCGCTGACCCACCCATTGTCCGCTGCCCGAGAGCTGCAGCGCGCCTTCCAGCGTGGCCAGTGCCAGATGGGTCGCGGCGCCGCCGGAGAGCGTGGCGCGGTAGCTGCCGATCGGGTGCAGGGTGGACAGGCGCGAGGACATGTTCAGCAGGTCCAGCTGTGCCTTGCCGGCCAGCTCCATGCGGCCCTGCGCCCAAGAGAGCGCCAGCCCGGTGGTTGCCAGTGCCAGTTGCCCCTGCAATTGCACCGTGTTCCACGGCGTGCCCAGCCCGGCGAGCAGTGCGGCAGGCCAGTGGCTCTGGCCATCGTGCACCTGCAGTTGCAGCGCGCCCAGGCCAAGGCGCGCATCGACGGCAATCGGCGTGCTGGTGCAGCAGTCGAATTGCAGCAGCGCGCGGGCGCCGTTCGGCGTGGGCCGCAACTGCCAGTGCATGCGCCCGGGCAGCGCAAGCGCATCGTGGCTGCCGCTGCCGCCGGTCACCTGCAACTGCGCCGAGCCGTTCCAGACCGTGCCCTGGGTGTCCGCCAGCCGCACCTGGCCCTGGCTGGCGCGCGCCAGGCCAGCCGCCAGCCAATCGGCCGGCGCCAGCAGCGCCAGCGCCGGCAGCAGCCCCAGCAGCAGGCCGATCAGCGCCCAGCGCCAGAGGCTGCGCGCGGCGACGGCGGTGGCGGGGTTGCGCATCATGGTGTCGGCAGCGCCAGCACGATGCTGCCGCTCCAGCGCACCGGCAAGGCGGTGCCGACGCGGCTCAACTGCACCTGCACCGGCGCTGCCTGACTGCTGGCGCGCACCTGCGCCAGCCAGGCGGCGACGGCGCTGGCGGGGGCGTCCGTCAGCGTGACGGTGGCGCGAGCACCCGCGATGGTGGTTTTTGCGCTGGCGCCAAAGGCGGCCTCGACGCTGCTGCGCAGCAGCGCTGGCGCGTCCGCACCCGGGTGGCGCGGCGCACCCTGCAGTTGCTCGGCCTGCGCCTGCAATTGCTGCATCTGCTGCCATTGGGCATTGGTCTGCGCATGGCGTGCGGGCGAGGCGCGCAGCGCCTTCAAGGGCGGCGCCAGCAGCAGCCACCACAGCAGCGCCAGGGCAACGAGGACCGCTGCCGCGTGCACCAGCGTGCGTTCGCGCGGCGCCAACCGGGCCCAGCGCGCCGCCAGAGCTGCGGGGGTCTTCATGGCGTGGCTCCTGCCGGTTGCAGTACCAGGGCGCCATCCTGCTGGCTGGCGCGCAGGCCGCGGGCGGCCAGTGGTGGTGCCAGCGCCGTGCGCTGCGCCTCGGTCAGCGTGAGCCCGCTCAGGCGCAGCGCGCCTTCGGCGTAGTCGATGCGCGTGGGTATCTGGTCGGCCGGCAGCGCGCTCGCGGCCGCGGCCAGCAGCGGCTCCAGGTCGCGCTCATCCAGGGCGCCGGTCTGCTGGCGCAGCAGCGCCACTTCCTTGCGCATCTGCACCGGTGCATCCACCACCAGCTTGACCTGCGGAAAAGCCTGCTGCAGCACGGCGCGCGCGGCCGCCTGCTGGCTCGCCAGGACGCGCGCATCCTGCCAGGCCCAGAGGTTGAGTGCCGCCACCTGCAGCAGCGCCAGCAGTCCCAGCGCCCAGCGTGCAGCGCGCCATTGCGGCGCCCGCCACAGCGCATTGATGCCCGTGCCTAGCCAGCGCAGCGCGCGCTGGCGGCCGTTGTTGACCAGATCGAACTGCGCCAGATCCCAGGGCCCGCTGGCAGCCGCGAGCAGCGCTTCATCCTGCGACAGCAGCGGCACGGCCTGGCCGAACAGGCGCTCGGCCAGCGCCGCCACGGCCGGCTCGGCGCGCACGCTGGCGCTGGGCGGCAGCAGCGCGGTCAGCCCGGGCGCGGGCAGTGGCAGCAGGGTGACGGCCTGCTCGGGGCCCATGCCGGCCAGTACGGCGCTGGCCTCTTCCGGCGTGCCGATGACGGTGCATTCCGGCTGCCCGCTGGCCGTCGGACCGGGCGCATGGGCGGGCACGATGCGATCCACGCGGTGGCCTGCGGCTTCCAGTGCGTGCAACGCGCCTTGCAGCCAGGCGCGATCGCAGACCGCGACCCAGAGCGGGACCCCGGCCACGGCCTCGGGTGGCAGCGCAAAGTGCAGCTGGGCCGGATCGTCCAGCAATTGTTCTTCCAGCAGGCCTTCGAGCACGGCGCGCAGGCGCTGGCGTTGCGCCAGCGCGCCCTGCGGCAGGGTCACGCGTTGCCAGGAGAGCTGGCGTGGCGGCACCACCGCCACGGTCTCGCCGGTGCGCCCCGGCTGGGGCAGCAGTGGCGCGCTGCAGCGCCCGCTGCGCGTGACTTGCCTGCCGTCGCTCGAGAGCACGTAGTGCAGCTCGGTGGCAGCGGTCAGTGCCTGGGTCGGCAGGGAAAGGGCAAGCGTACTCATGGCGGGGATGCGCGAGGCATTGTAGGTGGCGCATCGGCGTCGCCGGGTTGTTTTGTCGCGGCGGCAATCCAGCCGGCGCGATCGCGCCAGAGCGTGCGCGCGGCGCCGCGCTGCTTGAAGAGCAGCGAGCGCTCGCGCACCACGATGCTTCCCAGGCGCAGCTGGCCGCGCACCTCAAAGTAGCTTGAGCTCACATCGTGCAGGTCGGCGCGCAGTGCATTCGGCTTGGAAAGCCGACTGCCGGCATCGCTGAGCTTGGCGAAATAGTGCGCATCGCGTGCCTGCGTGAGCTGCTGCGCCTCGGCCAGCGAGAGGCCGTCCGCGCTGGCCCACAGCGCCACGGCGGTGGCGGTGTTGATGTTGAGCTTGGTGCGCACCGGCAGCAGCGTCGCATAGGGCGCCAGGCGGGCGATGACGGCCGGCGGCACGTCCCACCACGACAGCTCGTCCATGCTGCGTGGCAGCAGCGGCGCGTCGGTATCGGCGGGGCTGTCGGTGCGCGTGGCCTGCACCATGGCCTGCGCGAGCTGGTCCAGCAGCGCGGCATCCAGCCCCAGGTAGCCGAACAGCCGCGTGAACTGGCGCAGCGTCAGCGCATCCACGGCGTTGCCCTGCGCCAGGTTGCGCAGGTTCAGCCGCCCCTGCAGGTCGGTGATGGAGCCGGAGAGGAAGGCGTCGTCGGTGTCGGTGCTGGCATCCGCTGCCACGCCGTGGTCGGCGGCGAGAAAGGTGGACAGGCGCGCTTCCTCCAGCGGCACCGCCCAGGGTTCGGTCAGGTTGTCGGTGCCGTCGCCGCGCGCCAGCGAATCCTCGCGCAGGATGAGGCGCGACCAATCCAGCGCACCGATCAGTATCCATGCCGATTGCACGCGCGCGCGCTCGGCGGTTTCCACCTCCACCGCACGCCACTGCTGCCACAGCGCCGAGGCGGCGAAACTCGCCACCAGCGTGACCACCAGCATCGCCGCCAGCAGCGCAGCGCCGCGCTCGCGCCGGGGCTGCGTCATGACTTGTTGCCCCCCACGGTGGGGTTGACCCAATCGCGAGTGATCCGGCCCGAGAGCGTCCCGCCTGCGGGAAGATCCAGCTGCAGGCGCAGGCCTTCGGGCAGCGCGGCTGTGGCGCTGGTGCCTGCTGCGGGTGTGGGCGTCAACACGCCCGGCACCGCGCCGGTGGCGCCGGTGGAGAGCGCATTCGCCCAGGCGCCGTCGCGGTAGAAGAACAGCTGCCAGCCGGCCAGCGGCAGCAGCACGGTTTCGCTGCGGCGCGTGGCGGCGTCCGGCGTGCGCGCCCAGCTGGCCGCCTGCTGCCAGGCGGCGCTCCATTGTTCACGCGTCGCCACCGGCGCGGATTGCCAGCGCAGCCACTGGTCGCTGCCATCGACATCGCGCAGCGCCCAGGCAACGACGATCACCCCGGCATCGTCCGCCCGGCTGCTGCGCCGCGTGAGCCGCAGGGCCTGCCCGTCCCAGGCGATGGCGCTGGCGTGTTCCAGGGTTTGGACCGCATCCAGGTCGGCGCCCCACTGGTCCAGCACCGTCTGCAGCGTGGCGACCGCGTCGGCGTGCTCGCGCGTCTGGTGCTGGGCGCGCACCATGGCGTCCAGGCCGCGCCAGCTCACGAGCGCCAGCAGTGCCAGCACGGCGATGGCCACCAGCAGCTCCACCAGCGTGAAACCGCGACGGCGGTGTCGGCACTCCTGCATCAATAGCGCCCGACGATGGTGGAAAGGCGCAAAACCGGGATTTGACCATCAGTCACCCGGGCATCGACGCGGCGAAACTGCGGGTTCGGCGTTGGCGTCACCTGCAGCGTCACCTGGTATTCGCGCCCGGCCTGCACGCAGGGCCCGCTGCTGTCGCCCAGCGAAGGCATCTGGCGCGACAGGCGCATCGCCACCAGCGCGTTCTCGGCGCAGATATGGGCCAGCGTCACGTCGGTCTGCCGCGCGCTGCCGCGCGTGAGCGCCGAGATCGCCTGCGAGCCCGCCAGCAGCGCGATGGCGACGATGCCCAGCGCCACCAGCACCTCCACCAGCGTGAAACCGCGAGCACCAGTCTGCATCATTGCAGCGCCTGCGCCGTGAAGGGGCGCAGTCCGTCGGTCGCCACGCGCACCGCCTGACCCGGCAGCTCGGCATTGACGATCACCACCTGCTGTGCGCCGATGATGGGCTCGGGTCCCAGCCAGAGCACTGCGGCGCCGCGCACGCCGGTCTGCGGCGCCAGCCAGTGCGCTGGCAGGCCGGCGCCCGGCAGGCCGTCAAAGCGAAAGCCCGTGGCATCCGCCCGCCAGCGCACCAGGCTGCCCGAGGCGCGCGATTGCGCCCGTGCCGATTCCAGCAATGCCGCCAGGCGCTCGCCCTCGCGTTGCAGGCGATCGCGCCCGCTGTCTTGCAGCGCAAAGCCCACGCCCGCCGTGGCCAGCGCCATGATGGCCACCACCACCAGCAGCTCCAGCAGCGTGAAGCCGCCAGAGCGCTGACCGCGGGCGCTACTGCCAGCTGCCGATGTCCGCATCCTTGCCTTCGCCGCCGGGCTGGCCGTCCGCGCCCAGCGACATCACGTCCACTTCGCCCTTGATGCCCGGGTTCAGATACTGGTAGGCATGGCCCCAGGGGTCCGTCGGCAGCTTTTCCACATAGGGGCGCCAGTTGGGCGGGACGGGCGGGGTTGCCGGCTTGCTGACCAGCGCCTGCAAGCCCTGCTCCGCCGTCGGGTAGCGCAGATTGTCGAGTTTGTAGAGCTTGAGCGCCTGCATCAGGTTGGTCACGTCGGTGCGTGCAGCGGTGGAGCGGGCATCGTCTGCGCGGTCGAGCACATTGGGCACGATGAGGGCTGCCAGCACACCGATGATGACCAGCACCACCATCAACTCGATCAGGGTAAAGCCGGCGGCGCGGCGCAGACGGGCAAGGGCGGACGGCAGGGGCACGGGGAGGCTTTCTATGGCTACAGGGGCAAGCTGCTCAATGATAATGGCGCCATGCCCGCCATGCCCACCGCTGCCCGCCCCCGCTGGACCTTGCGCCTTGCGACCCTGGTGGTCTGGGCGCTGCTGGGCGTGAGCCTGGCCTGGTGGGGGCTCAAGCTGTCGCGCCCTGCAGGCGCGCCCCCGGTGCCGCTGGCCGCCGCTGCGCCGCTGGCGGTGGATGCTCAGGCGCTGGCACGGGTGCTGGGCGCGCAAGCCCCGGCCAGCACCGCTGCGGCGTCGGCACCCGCGCGTTTGGTGCTGCAAGGCGTGTTGGTCGGCACGCAGAACGGCGATGGCGCGGCGCTGATTGCGGTAGACGGCAAGCCTGCCAAGCCCTACCGCGTCGGTGCCGAGTTGCAGCCCGGGCTGATCGTGCAATCGTTGGGGCGGCGCGAGGTGCGCCTGGGCTCCACGCTGGATGGTCCGGTCACGATGACACTCGAATTGCCGCGTCCATCTCCCTCTCTTTCTCCCTCTCCTGCAGGGAGAGGGCGGGGGTGAGGGCCAGCGGCGCACCCGTGCCCTCCGCAGTTGTCAGGCGGCCCCTCTCCCAACCTCTCCCCAAAGGGGCGAGGAGCAAAGCTCAGTGCCCGTTGGCCTGCAGGAACAGCCGATACGCCGGGTTCATCGTCTCTTCGATATACGGATAGCCCAGCGCCTTCAGAAACGCATCAAACGCCGCGTTGTCCTGCGCAGGCACCTGCATGCCCACCAGAATGCGGCCATAGTCCGCGCCCTGGTTGCGGTAGTGGAAGAGGGAAATATTCCAGGTCGGCGCCATCAGGCTCAGGAATTTGAACAGCGCGCCGGGCCGCTCGGGGAAGGTGAAGCGCATCAGCCGCTCATCGCGCGCCAGGCTCGAATGCCCGCCGACGAGGTGGCGCAGGTGCTCCTTGGCCATTTCGTCGTGCGTCAGGTCGAGCGCGGCAAAGCCGTTTTTTTCGAACGATTTGGCGATCTTTTCCGATTCGCCCTTGCCGTGCGTCGAGAGGCCGACGAACACATGGGCGCGGCTTGAATCGCTGATGCGGTAATTGAACTCCGTCACGCTGCGCGGCCCGCCCGGCAGCGCGCCGACGATCTCGCAAAAACGTCGAAAGCTGCCGCGCTCCTCGGGAATGGTGACGGCAAACAGCGCCTCTTTTTCCTCGCCCACCTCGGCGCGTTCGGCGACAAAGCGCAGTCGGCCGAAATTCATGTTGGCGCCCGAGAGAATGGCGGCGTAGGTTTCGCCCTTCGGTTTATTCGTGGCCACGTACTGCTTGATCGCCGCCACACCCATCGCGCCGGCCGGCTCGACGATGCTGCGAGTGTCGATGAAGATGTCCTTGATCGCGGCGCAGACCGCGTCGGTATCCACGCGCACATAGTCATCCACCAGGTCGCTGGCGATGCGAAATGTCTCCTCGCCGACGATTTTCACCGCCGTGCCGTCGGAAAACAGCCCGACGTCGTCCAGGTGCACGCGCTGGCGTGCCTGCGCCGATTGCGCCATTGCGTCCGAGTCCAGCATCTGCACGCCAATGATCTTCACCTCGGGCCGTACCGCCTTGATGTAATTGGCCACGCCGGCAATCAGCCCGCCGCCGCCGATCGGCACGAAGACCGCATCCAGCCGGTTGCCACCGATCTGCTGCACCTGCTGCAGGATCTCCATCGCCACCGTGCCTTGCCCAGCGATCACCTCGGGGTCGTCAAACGGGTGGATGAAGGTCAGCCCCTGCTCGCGCTGCAGCCGCACCGCCTCGTCGTACGCGTCGGAATAGCTTTCCCCGGTCAGCACCACTTCGCCGCCCAGGTTCTTCACCGCGTCCACCTTCACCTGCGGCGTGGTGGTTGGCATCACGATCACCGCGCGGGTGTTCAGGCGCGCCGCGCTCAGCGCCACGCCCTGCGCATGGTTGCCGGCCGAGGCGCAGATCACGCCCTTGGCAATCTGCTCCGGGGTCAGCCCCGCCATCTTGTTGTAGGCGCCGCGCAGCTTGAAGCTGAACACCGCCTGCTGGTCCTCGCGCTTGAGCAGCACCTTGTTGTGCAGCCGTCGTGACAGCGCCTTGGCCGGCTGCAGCGCGGATTCGATCGCCACGTCGTACACCCGCGCCGTCAGGATCTTCTTGAGGTAGTCAGAGGGTGAAAGCGGCGCGGCCATGGGGGATGTTGCAGTGCAAAATACGGGGCCGCCATCATAGACCGCGCCGCGGATTCGCATCGTGTGCGAGACAATCGACCGATGGATTCACGAAAGGCACCCACCATGGAATGCACCGTCAGCTGGATCGGCGCCGCAGGCACGCGCTCGGGCATGGGTTTTGTTGCGGAGACCGGCAGCGGTCACGTCATCGCCATGGATGGCGCGCCCGACGACGCCCGGCCGGAGAACGGCGGGCGCAACCTCGCCCCGCGCCCGATGGAAACCGTGCTCGCGGGGGCCGGCGGCTGCACCGCCTACGACGTGGTGTTGATCCTCAAGCGCGGCCGCCACGATGTGCGCGGCTGCAGCGTGCACCTGTCGGCCGAGCGGGCAACCACCGACCCCAAGGTCTTCACCAGCATCCACATGCAGTTCAGCGTCACCGGCCGGGCACTGGCGCGCGACGCCGTCGAGCGTGCGATCGCGCTCAGCCACGAAAAGTACTGCTCGGCCATCGCCATGCTCTCGGCAACGGCGCGCGTGACCACCGGGTTCGACCTGATCGAGGCATGACGGTCCATAGCCGCAGCCGATCGTCGGCCTGTTGCCCAAGAACAACAAAAGACCGGTCTTCGCGGCGTTTGTCGGTGAATTGCTTTGCGTATCCGCCCGGTCTCTGTTGCAATACGTAGAACTTCCCCACCAGGAGGTTGGCCCGGCGAGGCAGCGCTCGCATGGACAAAGTCTTTCAGGCCGGAGCCTTCTATTTAACCTTGGAGTATTGGTAATGAAAAAATCTCTGATTGCCTTGGCAGTCTTGGGCGCCTCGGGTTTTGCGATGGCGCAATCGTCGGTGACTCTGTACGGTGTGGCTGATGGTGGTATCGGCAAGGCCCCCGGTGGAAAGACCGGTTTCGTCAGCTCCAACAGCTACACCAACAACGGCGCTTCGCGCGTTGGCCTGAAGGGTGTTGAGGACCTGGGTGGCGGCCTGAAGGCTGGTTTCAACTTTGAAACCGGCTTGTGGATGGGCACTGGCAATGCCTACGGTGTGCGCACTGGTAAGGATCTCACCGGTAATGACAAGCTCGTCAATCAGTTCTGGAACCGTAATGCAATGGTGTTCCTCGGCGGCAGCTGGGGTCAGTTCACGATGGGGCGTTATTACACCCCGTCTTTCTCCGCGCAAACGGGTTTCTGGGAGCTGACAGGCGCGGCCAACTACTCGGTCGTGCTCAACACCTATCTTATTGGTGGTGATAGCGTGTGGCAAGACAACCAATTCCGTTATGACGCCCCCAACTTCGGTGGTCTGTCCGGAAGCATTGCCTACACCACGAAGAATGACAACGCTGACTTGGCCACGGGCGTGACTCCCGGCTCCAAGTGGGCAGGTGCTGTGACCTATGCGAACGGTCCCCTGTCTGGCGCCCTGACCGTCAACAAGGTGCAAGGCCTGAAGACCGGCTGGAACTTGGGTGGCCGCTACAACATGGGTAACTTCATTGTTGCCGCGTCCTACAACGATGCCCGCAGCGTTCGCCGCGGTATTTCTATCGGCGGCACGGCGATCTTCGGCGCTGCTTCGGCCACTCTGGATATCACCCGTGATACCAAGAATGCAGCTGGCAAGCGCACCAACTTCGTGTTGGAAGGCAAGTACAGCCTGTCCAAGCGTACCTTTGCGTACGCTGACTACCTGCGTGTCGACCGCCGGAACAGCTACACCATTGGTGTTCGCCACAACTTCTGATGAAGCCGCTACCCTGTGGGTAGTGCCTGATTCAGCGAAAGCCGCCTTCGGGCGGCTTTTTTCATGAAGCAGCCCATGAAGCGGCTAGGCTATTGTGCAAGCGAGGTGAAATGTGAACCAATTGCAGGCGCTCAAAAGCATGACCACCGTGGTGGCGGATACGGGCGATTTCCATGAACTCGCGCGCTTTGCGCCGCAGGATGCGACGACCAATCCCTCGCTGATCCTCAAGGCCGTGCAGAAAAGCGACTATGCGCCTTTGCTGCAGGCCAACAAGGCGCGCTGGCATGAGCGCTCTCTGGATGAGCAGATGGACCGGCTGATCGTGCGCTTTGGCTGCGAGATCCTCTCGGTGATCCCGGGCCGCGTGTCCACCGAGGTCGATGCGCGCCTGTCGTTTGATACCGAGGCCATGGTCACGCGTGCGCAGCAGCTCATAGGGCTGTACGAAGCCGAAGGCATCCATATTGACCGCGTGCTGATCAAGCTCGCCAGTACCTGGGAGGGGATTGAAGCTGCGCGGCGGCTGGAAGCGCGGGGTATCCACACCAACATGACGCTGCTGTTCTCCTTTGCCCAGGCCATCGCCTGCGCACAGGCCAAGGTGCAGCTGATCTCACCGTTTGTCGGTCGCATCTACGACTGGTTCAAGAAGGCAGCCGGCAATCGCTGGGATGAAGCGGCGATGGCAGGGGGCAATGACCCGGGCGTGCAATCGGTCCGGCGCATCTTTGACTATTACAAGCATTTCGGCATTGCCACCGAGATCATGGGCGCGAGTTTTCGCAATGCCGGGCAGATCCGGGCGCTGGCGGGCTGCGATCTGCTGACGATCGCACCCGCTTTGATGCAGGAGCTGGCTGAGAACCAGCAGCCTTTGGCGCGTGCGCTGGATGCGCAAGCCGCACAGGCGGCACCTGTCGATTTTGTTCAATTCGATGAAGCCGGTTTTCGCTTTGCGCTCAATGAGGACGCGATGGCGACGGAAAAGCTCGCCGAAGGTATCCGCAGCTTCGCGGTGGATGCGCGCACGCTGGAAGCGCTGATGCAAGCCTGATGGTTGCCTGTGACCAAACCCCGGCCTGGGCTGCGCTGCAGCAGCATTGGGCGACTGACATCCAGTCGCTGGACCTGGGCGAAGCATTCGCCGAGGACGGCGGTCGGTTGGCAGCGCTGTCGCAGCAGGCGCCGTGGGTGTTCGCCGATCTCTCCAAGAACCTGATTCGCCCCGCGACCGAAGTGCTGCTGCGGCAATTGGCCGGTGAACGTGGTGTACCGGCGTGGCGCGATGCGATGTTTGCCGGTGAGTGCGTCAACACGACCGAAGACCGCGCGGCGATGCATTGGCTGCTGCGCACGCCGGCGGATGGGGGGCTGCTGGTGGCGTCCCCCATCGCGCAGCGCTGGAGCGCATCCGTGCGCGCGGCGCTGGCCGAGGTGCATGCCACGCTGGAGAGCATGCTGGCGCTGGCTGAACAGGTACGGCGGGATAGCGCGATCACCGACGTGGTGCATATCGGCATTGGCGGTTCGCACCTCGGGCCTGAGGTGGTGGTGCAGGCGCTGGAAGACTGGCATGACGCCGGCAAATGTCTGCATTTCGTCTCCAACGTCGATGGCCATGAGCTGGGCCATGTGCTGCGCCGCGTACGCGCCGAGAGCACGCTGTTCATCGTCGCCTCCAAGTCATTCGGCACGGCGGAGACCATGCTCAACGCGCATTCGGCGCGCACCTGGTTTCTGGCGCAGGGGGGCAGCACGGATGCGACGCAGCCGCTGTCGATTGCGCGGCATTTTGTCGCGCTGACCACCCAGGTGGACGCAGCAGCGCGTTTCGGCATCACGCGCACGCTGGGTTTCTGGGACTGGGTGGGCGGGCGCTATTCGCTCTGGTCGGCCATAGGGCTGCCGATCGCAATCGCCATCGGTGCAGAGCGTTTCAGGGCTTTGCTGCAGGGTGCGCATGCGATGGATGCTCACTTTTTGATGGCGCCCGACGCCGCCAATCTGCCGCTGCGCCTCGGATTGCTCGATGTCTGGTACCGCAACTTTGCGCACGCGCCCAGCCGCTGCATCGCGCCCTACAGCCACGGCTTGCGGCGCCTGACGGCCTATCTGCAGCAACTGGAGATGGAAAGCAACGGCAAGCAGGTGACGCGCGCGGGCGAGCCGCTCATGGTGCCGACGGCGCCCATCGTCTGGGGCGAGCCGGGCACCAACGGGCAGCATGCGTTCTTCCAGATGCTGCACCAGGGGCAGGAGTTGATTCCGGTGGAGTTTGTCGCGCTGCGCCATGGCGGCAAATACCTGGCGCAGCACCATGAAAGCCTGGTGGTCAACGCGATTGCGCAGGCACAGGCGCTGATGCTGGGGCGTGGCGGTGCTGCGCCCGAGCGGCGTTGCCCGGGCAACCGCCCGAGTACCTTTTTGCTGCTGGAGCAGCTCGAACCCGCCTCACTGGGCGCGCTGATTGCACTCTACGAACACCGGGTGTTCGTCTCGGGCGCGGTCTGGGGCGTGAACAGCTTTGACCAGTGGGGGGTGGAGCTGGGCAAGCAACTGGCGGGCGATCTGCAATCGCGTCAGGAGAGCAGCCAGTGGTGGGGCGTGGATGCGTCCACGCGCGGGCTGATGCAGCGCTTGCTTGGAGAATGAAAAAGGCCGCCGGGTGTGACGCCAGCGGCCAGTTCAGCGAGAGCCGCCGTGTTTACTTGGGCCGAACGGCGTCCGCCGTGCCCTGGATGAAGGCCTTGATGGCTTGCACGTCGTCGTTCGTGAGTTTGCCGGTGAAATCCGGCATGCCGCGCTCGAACGCCGGGCCCTTGAAAACGAACTTGTCCAGATTGGCGATTACGCTGGCGTCGCGGTAGCCCAGATTGGGGATGTTGCCGCCGCGGTCCACGCCCGGCACGCCGTGGCAGAACAGGCAGTTGCCCACATACAGCGCCGCGCCCGCGTCGACCTTCTTGGGGTCGTATTCCACGCCTTGCACCAGCTTGCCCTGCTGGTAAGCCACGAAGTCGGGCATCTTGGCCGTGCCGCCGACCGCGAAGGTGAACACCGTGCCCGGTCCCTGGTGCTCGGTTGCCCGGTTCATCAGGCCGTACACGCCACCCCAGCCGACGGCCACCGACACATACTGCTTGCCATCGAGCATGTAGGTCATGGGCGCGGCTACCACGCCGGTGCCAACCGGGCTTTCCCAGAGCTTGCTGCCGTCCTTGGCGTTGTAAGCCACCATGCGGCCGTCGGCCGTGCCCTGGAACACCAGGTTGCCCGCGGTGGTCAGCGTGCCGCCGTTCCAGGGCGAGACCTGCTCCACGCGCCAGGCTTCCTTTTGCTTGACCGGATCCCAGGCGATCAGGCGCCCGAAGGGTTTGCTCTCGGGGGCCGTGGGCGGGAAGATCTTGGCCAGATTCCAGCCCATGCCGGACATCGGAGCGCCCGGCTCGGCCTGGTTGAACTTCCATTGCTTGTTGTCCACCATCACCAACGGGATGTGCTGGGCCGGGAAATAGGCCAGCCCGGTCTGCGGGTTGTAGGACATCGGCATCCAGTTCTTGGCGCCAAACGGGCCTGGAATGGCGTCGTAGGGCTTGTCGCCTTCGCGCGCGGCGGGGATTTCAATCGGGCGGCCGTTCTTGTCGTAGCCGGTGGCCCAGTTCACCGGCACGAAGTTCTTGGCCGAAATGAATTTGCCGTTGGTGCGGTCGATCACGAAGAAGAAGCCGTTCTTGGGCGCGTGCAATATGACCTTGCGCTGCTTGCCGTCGATCTTCATGTCCGCCAGGATCATCGGCTGCGTGGAGGTGTAGTCCCAGTTGTCGCTCGGGGTCTCCTGGTAGTGCCACTTGTACTCGCCGGTATCCGGGTTGATGGCGACGATGGAGCCGATGTAGAGGTTGTCGCCGCCGGCGGGGCTGCGCTCCTTGGCGGACCAGGGCGAGGCGTTGCCGGTGCCGATGTACATCGTGTTCAGCTCGGGATCGAAGGCCATGGTGTCCCAGACCGTGGCGCCACCGCCATGTTCCCAGTACTTGCCGGCCGGGTCCCAGGTCTTGGCGGCGTCCGCCAGGGCCTTGCTCTCATAGGGCTTGGCGGGGTCGCCCGGCACGGTATAGAAACGCCACTTTTGCTCGCCGCTGTCGGCGTCGTAAGCGGTGATGTAGCCGCGCACGCCGTATTCGGCGCCCCCGTTGCCGATGATGACCTTGCCCTTGTACACACGCGGCGCGCCGGTGATGGTGTAGGAGCCCTTTTGGCCTTCAAAGGTATTCTTGGACCAGACTTCCTTGCCCGTGGCGGCATCGAGTGCGATCAAGCGGCCGTCGTAGGCGCCGACGAAAACCTTGCCCTTCCACAGCGCCACCCCGCGGT
The DNA here is from genome assembly GCF_001724135.1 of Comamonas sp. SCN 65-56. Classification (GTDB taxonomy): domain Bacteria; phylum Pseudomonadota; class Gammaproteobacteria; order Burkholderiales; family Burkholderiaceae_C; genus Comamonas_C. The sequence goes on from NZ_MEDS01000005.1 coordinate 123,474, forward strand.
TGACCACGTCGCAGCAGCCCTTGAAACCTTCGGTGCCCTTGTTGACCTTGGGGTCGTAGGTCCACAGGCGCTCGCCGGTCTTGGCATTGATGGCGTGCACCACGCTCCATGCGGCGGAGACGTACATCACGCCGTCGACGACCAGTGGCGTGGCTTCGATGCCGCGCGTGCTCTCCAGGTTGTAGGACCAGACCAGGCCGAGGTCCTTGGCGTTTTGGGTGTTGACCTGAGTGAGCTTGCTGAAGCGCGTTTCGGCGTAGTCCAGGCCGATCGACGGCCATTGCTCGGTCTTGGCGGTGTTGGCCTGGATGGACGCGCCGTCAACGCCCTTGGCGGCCCAGCTGCTGCCCGCGGCCAGTGCCAACACTGCGGCCAGTGCCAGCGCGGAGGTGCGGATTCTCATGGGGTGTCTCCTCGGAAGGGTTGCAAATAAAGCTGCACCTAGCATCCCTGAAAACGCCGGAAGAACCGGCCTAGGACTAACCCTGATGCCACTTCTGTCCAAAACTGGAACACTGGTCCCATCAGGAGGACGATAAAGCGCATGTCTGTGAACTCATTGGGCACCACGGCCCCTGCACCGCATCAGGTTTTCGCGCCCACGCATGCCGAGCGGGTGCAGCGGGCGCGTACCGATTTTTTTGAACGGGGTCTGCGGCCTTCGGGTCTGATCAGCGAGGCGGTGATCCAGTCGTGGATGCGCTGCTTGCGGGTGTCTTCCAATCAGCGCCAGAAGGTGGCGTTCGAACCGGTGTCGGCCAGCCGCCAGCACGCTGCGCGCGAGCGCAGCCGCGGGCTGCTGGAGCTGGCGCAGCCGCCGCTGCAGACCCTGGAGCAGGCCTTGAGCGGTACCGGCGCCCATGTGCTGCTGACCAATGGCGACGGCGTGATGCTGTATGCCACGCCCGCGCCAACGGGCCCCAGAATGCTGATGCATGGCGTGGCGCGCGCTGGCGTGTGCGTGGCCGAAGCGCAGGTGGGCACGAATGCGCCGGGCATCGTGGTGGCGACTGGCCAGGCATGCACCGTGACGGGCTCTGAGCATTATTTTGAAGGCTTGCATGCGCTGCGCTGCGCCGCCGCGCCGATCCGCAATGCGCAGGGGGCGCTGGTGGGCGTGCTCGATGTGACGGTGGAGGACCAGGCCTTCGGTTTTGACCCGGCGGCCATGGTCGGGCTGTACGCGACGACGATCGAGAATGCCTTGCTGCGGGCGCAGGCGCGCGATCAGTTGGTGCTTCGTTTTCAGACGCATCCGTCGCTGCTGGGCTCGCCGCTGGAAGGGCTGGCCGGCATCGCGGCCGACGGCTCCCTGGTCTGGACTAACGAAGCGGGCGCGCGCTTGCTGGGCTGTGCGGCGCCGGTGAGCCAGCCGCTGTCGGCCCTGGAGCTGTTGGCAATCGATATGCGCGGCCTGCTGGGCATGGCGCATGCCGAAGCCGCCCGCCCGTTGCGCCTGGCCAGCGGCCTTGGCCTGTGGGTGCAGGCGCAGCTGTGCGATGGGGCGCTGGCGCTGGTAGGTTGGGAGCTGCCGGCGGCGCAGTTGGCGCTACCCGAGGTGCAGCCGGTGGTGCAGGATCACAGACCGGAGCAGCTGCCTGCAGCGACGCTGCGTGCGCACAGCCGGCAGCTGATACAGCAGACCTTGGCGGAGCAGGGCGGCAATGTGCAGCGCACGGCGCGCCTGCTGGGGATATCGCGCGGCACGCTGTACCGGCGCCTGCGCGAGCCTGAGGCTCAGGCCGGCGTGTAGGCCAGGCGCAGGTAGATCGGCGCGAAGGCCTCGGCCTGCGTGACTTCCACCAGCGCTTCCTTGGCCAGTTCGAGCAGCGCGACAAAGGTCACGACCAGCAAGGGCACGCCTTTTTCAGGAGTGAACAGCGCTTCGAACGTGGTGAAGCGCTGGCCTTGCAGGCGCTTGAGCACCTGGCTCATCACCTCGCGCACCGAGAGCTCCTCGCGCGTGATCTGGTGGCGCTGCACCAGCTTGGCGCGACGCAGGATGTCGGCCCAGGCCTCCTGCAGCTCGGCGATCGAGACCTCGGGAAAGCGCGGTTGCAGGCTTTGCTCGATGAACACCTGCGCCTTGAGGAAGTCGCGTCCGGACTGGGGCCATTCGCTGATCTGCTGCGCGGCGAGTTTGATCTTTTCGTATTCGAGCAGGCGGCGCACGAGTTCGGCGCGCGGGTCTTCGGGCTCCTGCCCGGGTTCGGGCGGGCGCACCGGCAGCAGCATGCGCGACTTGATCTCGATCAGCATGGCCGCCATCAAGAGGTATTCGGCCGCCAGCTCCAGATTGCGACTGCGGATTTCATCCACGTAGGCCAGGTACTGGCGCGTGACGCCGACCATGGGGATGTCGAGGATGTTGAAGTTCTGCTTGCGGATCAGGTAGAGCAGCAGATCGAGCGGCCCCTCGAAGGCTTCGAGGAAAATTTCCAGCGCGTCGGGCGGGATGTAGAGATCCTGCGGCAGCTTGAACAGCGGCTCGCCGTAGAGCCTGGCCAGCGCCACCTGATCCACCACGGCGGGCAGGGCAGCGGGCTCGGGTAACAGAGTTTCGCTATTCAATGAAGAGCTGCTCGCGCTTGCTGGTATTGCGCCAGAGCCGGATTTATGTGGGAATGGAGTCGTTGCCGTTCTGGTCGAACGAGTAATAGACGTAGGCCTTCTGGTGCACGCGGCCGGCGCGCAGGTCCTGCCAGAGCGTGCGGTCGACCTTCTTGTCCCAGAGCAGCTCCCTGCCGTCGAACTGGCGCTTTTCCAGGCCAGGCTTTTGCTCGCGCAACTGCTGTATGAATTGGGTGGTGTCGGACTGGTAGTCAGGGCGGCGAATAAGATACATGGCTCAACCTTTGTCAGCCACGGATTTTACCGGTACCACCCATGCATCCTCTGCTTCGCAAGGTTTCTGTCGTCGCCACTTGCCTGCTGGGCTTTGCTCTGGCGGGGTGCGACATGCAAAGCATCAGCGAGCTGCAGCCCGGCATCTCGACCGAGGCCGATGTGCGCGCACGCTTCGGTGAGCCGGCGCGCATCTGGCCCGAGGCGGATGGCGCCAGCACCTTTGAGTACAACCGCCAGCCCGAGGGCCATGTGAACTACATGATCACGATCGCCGCGGGCGGCACCATGACGGCGCTGACGCAGGTGCTCACGCCCGAGAATTTTGCCCGCGTGCAGCCGGGCATGGACCAGCAGGCGGTGCGCCGCCTGCTGGGGCAGCCGGCGCGCAAGGTGACCTACGACCCGAGCCGCGAAACCGATTGGGATTGGAAATGGCTCGACGGCCCGACGCGCGCGATGATCTTCACCGCCACCTTCGGCACCGATGGCAAGCTGCGGCGCGCGGGCAGTCGCGAGGATGTGCCGCAGGGCGGGTGATCCCAAAGCCGGCAGTTGACCGCTTGTGAACGTCTGCAAGTTCTTGTGAGCGTTGAATTTTGACACTTCAGCACAGTCCACCGCGAGGGTGACAGCGCTATGCACCCGCCAGCACCATGCTCGACACGCCATGCGGCGTTGTTCGTTCTGGCGCACAGGAGTGCGCTGCGTTCTCACGCCTTGCCTGGCATGCCGATCACGGCACTGGCAGGCGTATCCAACTACCGGATTTGGGATGATTTTCATGGCGCGATCTTGCGCTTGATCGCCTGCGCCACCGCGGGCGGCAGGTTGGGCAGCGCGCGCAGCATCCATGGCAGTACGCGGCGCTTGGCACCGGCGAGCGATTCAGGTACCAGTGCCTCGATCAGGTGCGGTCCCGGATGCGCCTGGGCGTATTCAAACGCCTGGCAGAAATCTTCCGCCGTGCTGGCGCGCACCGCATGCACGCCCATGCCCTGCGCCAGCTGGGCAAAGTTCAGCTGCGGGCCATGCAGATCGAGCTGGGCGCGCGCTTTGGGCCCGCCGCCGCCCGCGGCGCCGACCCGGTCCAGTTCGACGTTGAGCACCGAGTAGCTGGCGTTGTTGAAGATCACCGCCGTGACGTTGAGGTTCTCGCGCGCCATGCTCCACAGCGCCTGGATGGTGTACATCGCGGTGCCGTCGCCGATCAGCGCGACGACCGGGCGATCGGGGCAGGCGACGGCCGCGCCTACGGCATTGGGCAGGCCCTGGCCGATCGCGCCGCCGGTCAGCGTGATGAGATCGTGGCGCGGGCAGCCGGCGGTCATCACACCCAGCATCAGGCCGGAGGTGATGGCTTCGTCGATCAGGATGGCGTTCTCGGGCAGCAGGTGACCGATGGCCTTGCAGACCTTGGGCGCCGTGAGCCTGCCCGCCGGGCGCACCGGGCGCTGGGCCGGCTGCAGCAGCGCAGCGGTGCCGGCGGCATTGAGCACGGTCATCAGCTTTTGCAGACTGGCGGCGGCATCCTGCGCCGGGCTGGCAAGGGTGTGGACCTGGCAACCCTCGGGCACGAGGTCGCTCTTTTTGCCCGGGTAGGCAAAGAAGGATACGGGCGACTTGGCGTCGACCAGAACCAGGTGCTTGAAGGGCGCGAGCTGCACCCCTGCGAGTTCGGCCAGATAGGCGATGCGCTCCACGTTCGGCAGCCCGGCGCCGCGCTCCATGCGGGTCGGGAAGCATTCGGCGAGCAGCGCCGCGCCGCTCTGCGAGGCGATGCGCGCGGCGGGCATCAGGGAGGCCTCGCGCAAGGCGTGACCGCCCAGCAGCAGCGCCACCTTTTCGCCGGAGCGCAGGACGGCGGCGATGCGCTCTATGGTGGCGTCGTCGGCCGCCGCCGCTGCGGCGGCGGGCATGGGTGCCGCCGGCACGCCGCCCTCGCTCCAGGACACGTCGGCGGGCAGGATGAGCGTGGCCACCTGGCCCGGCAGCCCGCGCGCGGCGGTCAGCGCGTCCAGCGCATCCCTGGACAGATTCACCGTGGATTGCGAGGTGCGCACAAAAGCGGGTGAGACGTTGCGCGCCACGGTTTCTATGTCGGATTGCAGCTGCGCGTCGTACTTCACATGGCTGGTGGCGTGGTCGCCCACGATGTTCAGTACCGGCACCTTGCCCTTGCGCGCGTTGTGCAGGTTGGCCAGGCCGTTGCCCAGGCCGCAGCCCAAGTGCAGCAGCGTGGCCGCCGGCTTGCCCGCCATGCGCGCGTAGCCATCGGCGGCACCGGTAGCCACCCCCTCGAACAGCGCCAGCACGGCGCGCATGCGCGGCTCGCTGTCCAGCGCGGCGACAAAGTGCATCTCGCTCGTGCCGGGGTTGGTGAAGCAGACCTCAACGCCCGCGTCGGCGAGGGTCTTGAGCAGGGCTTGGGCGCCGTTCATGGGGGGGTTCCGTTGGATGGGTTCTATGCTATTGATAGCGTGTTGCTCTTGTCAAAAGTGCGCTGCAAGGTGTTTTGGCTTAAAAATTGCCGTCCAGGTGCGCCGCGTGGATGTCCTGCACACGCGTCACGCCCGTCAGCATCATCGTCACCTTGAGCTCCTGCCGCCAATGCGCCAGCAGCCGACCCACGCCCGCCTCGCCCTCGGCCGCCAGAGCCCAGACCCAGGGGCGGCCGATGAGCACGCCGCGGGCGCCCAGCGCCAGCGCCTTGAAGACATCCACGCCGCTGCGCACGCCGCCATCGATCAGCACCTCGGTCTGCTTGCCCACCGCCTGCGCGATGGCCGGCAGCATGCTGGCGGTGGCGGGTGCGCAGTCGAGCTGGCGCCCGCCGTGGTTGGAGACGACGATGCCGTCCGCACCCGCATCGACGGCGGCCTGCGCATCCTGGGTTGAAAGAATGCCCTTGATGAGCAGCCTGCCTTTCCACTGCCCGCGCAGCCAGGCGATGTCCTGCCAGGTCACGCTGGGGTCGAACTGCGCGTCGACCCAGCTGCGAAAGGCATTCAGGTCACGTGCGCCGGGCACTTGCGATGCCAGATTGCCAAAGGTCAGCGGCTTGCCCCCCAGCGCCACGCGCCGCAGCCAGCCCGGGCGCGCCAGCACCTGCAGCGCGCGAATCAGCCCCGGGCGCGCGCCGGTGGCCGTCACGCCGTGGCGCACGTCGCGCCAGCGCGGGCCGGTGACGGCCAGATCCACGGTGAACACCAGCGTGCGGCAGCCGCTCTGCCAGGCCTGCTGCAGCAGCGCCTGCACCGCGCCGCGATCACGCAGCATGTAGAGCTGGAACCAGAATGGCGATTGCGTTGCCGCAGCCACTTCCGACAGCGGGCAAACGCCGACGGTGGAGAGCGTGAAGGGCACGCCAAAGGCCTTGGCCGCGCGCGCCGCCTGCACCTCGCCGCGCGCGGCGGCCAGGCCCGCCAGGCCCACCGGAGCCAGCGCCAGCGGCAGCGCGCAGCTCTCGCCCGCGATGCTGGCCTGCGTGCTGGCGCCCTCCACATTCACCATCACGCGCTGGCGCAGTCGCAGATCGGCAAAGGCCTGCGCGTTGGCGGCCAGCGTGCGCTCCTCGCCCGCGCCGCCGTCGATGTAGTCAAAATAGAAATGCGGCAGGCGCTTGCGCGCGATGCGCCGCCAGTCGGCGACGGTAGCGGGGTAGGCCAGGCCCATGTTCAGGCTCCTTCGGAAATCGAACGCGCGGCCGCTTGCGCGGTCAGGATGCAGCCGGGCAGAAAAGTGCCCTCCAGCGAGCGCTTTCCGCTCGCGCCTCCGCCGCCAAAGCCCGCGGCCTCGCCGACGCAGTACAGGCCCGCGATGGGCGCGCCCCGGGCATCGAGCGCGCGGCTTTGCAGATCGGTCTGCAGACCGCCCAGGCTTTTGCGCGTGATGAGCTGGGTGTGGATGGCGATGAAGGGGCCGCTGCCCGGTTTTTGCAGGGGTGCGGGTTGGCTGGTGCGCAGCCGGTCCGGGCCCCAGGCGCGTGCCTGCAGGATGCGGCGCACCTGCACGTCGTCGTTCGGCGTGCCGTGACTGAACTGCGCGTCGAACGCATCCGCCGTGGCCTGCAGCACGGCTGGGTCGATGTCCAGCGAGGCGGTGCGCTGGTTCATCTTGCGCGCGAGTTCGCCCAGGCTGTCGGCGACGAGGAAATCGGTGCTTTGCCGCTGCATCTGCCGCAGCAGCCTGTGGTTGCCCAGCAGGGTTTCCTTGAGGAAGCGCAGAAACTGCCGGTCGCGAATGCGCTGGTTGTGCTCGGCGCCGGAGATCGCAAACTCCTTGGCGGCGATGCGCCAGTTCATCAGCTGCCAGGTCCAGGGCCTGGGCAGCGCGGCGACCTGCTGGCACAGCCAGTGGGTGTCAAAGCCGGTCACCAGCGGTTCGGGGCCGATGCGCCGGCCACGGTGATCGAGCCAGAGCGCGGATTTGGCGGGAATCAGCGACAGGCCATGCCCCGGGAAATGGGGAAAGGGGTGCGCAATGCCGGCGGCGTAGTTCCACATCTCGCCCGCATGCGTGATCTGCGCGCCCGCGTGCTCGGCCGCCCAGTGGTGCATGCGCCCGTCGGCGAACGGGTGCGCGCCGTTGAGCATGCTGGCGGGCAGTGACCGGTCCTTGGGCCAGTTGCGCCGCGCTTCCTCATGGCTGCCGTTGATGCCGCCCATAGCCAGCACCACGGTATCGGCCCGCAACTGCACTTCGGCGCCGCTGTCTTCATGGACAGCCAGTGCGCCGGTGAGACGCCCGTTCTGCATCTCCAGCGCCGTCACGCGGTGCCGGTGCAGCCGCGTGAGCCGTCCCTGGTCCGCCGCCAGCAGGGCGGTGATGAGCGTGCGCGTCAGGTAGCGCGAAGTGCCCCAGACGATGTGGTAGCGCGGCACGCTGTTGCCCTCGCCGTGGCGCCCGCGCTCCACCAGCTGCACCGCGGGCATGAACTTCAGGCCGTGACCGAGCAGCCAGTCGTACACCTGCACGCGGCTGTGCTCGACGTAGTGCCTGGCCCATTGCAGCGGCCAATGGTCTTCGGCATCCAGCTCGCCAAAGCGCAGCCAGTCGGCCAGCGCCTGCTCGGGCGTGTCCTGAATCCTGGCGCGCGCCTGCAGCGGCGTGCCCACCAGCGCCATGCCGCCAAAGGCCCAGAGCGCCAGACCGCCGAAGCGCTCGGGCGTATCCCGATCGACCAGCGCCACGCGCTGGCCCGCGCGCAGCAACTGCAGCGCGGTGACTATGCCCGCCAGGCCGCCGCCGACCACCAATGCGTCTGCTTTCACTTCTGCCACGCCGCTGTCTCCCGATGGTTGGGGTGCCAAGCATGCCAGAAGCCCCAACTGCGCGGGCCCGGGCTTGTCACCGTCGAGACGCGCAGTTACACCGTCTGTTGGCTCTTGGCCGGCTCGCTGGTGCGATCCCACACCAGATGGCGGAAATCGAAACCCGCAGCCAGTTTGGGTTTGATGATCTCGAAATACGGCGAAACGTCGAAGTCGCGCGGCGTGAACAGCGAATGGTCGCGAATGTGCAGTACCTCGGCGGTGCAGGCCGGGCAGACGGCGGTGGGTTCGGGCCGGTGTTCGATGATCGGCAGGATGGGGTAGTCGATGGACTGGAAAGCCTCGGCGATGAGCGTGGAGCAGATGGCGCGTGTGGGCGCGCCGCTGCCCAGCGCGATCATGCGCCGGCGCAGGTGCACCGGCACCGGCGGCGTGGGCAGCAGGTAGCGCGCCAGATCGAACACGTTGCGCAGGTCGTAGGCCTCGCCGATGCGGGCGACGGCGAAAGCCACCAGCGCCTGGCGCTCGGCGTCGCTCAGGCCCACGGCGCGGCAGATACGCGTGGGCACCTGGGTGTATTCATCGATGGCAAGGCTGCGCACGCCTGCGTTCAGATCGGCCTCCACCAGGCAATGGCTGGCGTGATCCGTACCGGCAAACGGCGCCGTGCCCACGTACAGCGCGGCGTGCGACCAGCTCGATTGCGTGAGGTACTTGATGGCGGTGCTGATGCGGGTATCGCCATCCACCAGCAGCACGTCGCCGGGCTGCAGCAGCGCCCTCAGCTGCGCGCCCGAGGTGGTGGAGAGCGCATCATGGCGCGGACTGCGCCGGGCCAGGTAGTGCGCCAGCCAGCTTCCCAGATGCCCGAGCACACTGTTCATGGCGCTGCCTCATGTCTATTGGCCCGGCGGCGGCTCTCAGGCTGCCCGAAAGAAGCCTTCGGCCAGCGTGCGCTCGAGCGTGCGCTCGACGATGCGGTCGCAGCGTTCGCCATCGAAGGAGAATGCGTCGTTCAGACCCATGTCCATCTCGCTCGCCAGGCCTTCGCGCAGCAGCCCGCGGGCGCGAAAGAAGCGTGTGCGGACCGTTGCCTCCGGGATCTGCAGCGCGTGGGCGACTTCTTCCACGCTCATCTCCTGCACAGCACGCAGCATGAACACGGTACGGTAGGCATCGGGCAAGCGATCGATGCGGTTTTCCAGCAGCTTGCGGACTTCTTCACGCATGGCGGCTCCTTCGGGTTGCTCATCGGCATTGGCAATGAAATGGGACTGTACGTCGGCATCGGGAATCAGCATGGCGGCATCCAGCGGGATGACCTCGCCATGCCTGCGGCGCAGGCGCCCCAGTGCCTCGTTGGCGACGATGCGCACCAGCCAGGTGGAGAGCTTGGCGTCTGCGCGGAAGGTGCCGAGGGCCCGCCAAGCGCGCAGGTAGCCGTCCTGCAGCGCCTCTTCGGCCTCGCCATCGTTCCTGAGAATGCTGCGCGCGGTGCGAAACAGCAGCTGGTTGTAGCGCCGCATGATGGAGATGAAGGCTTGCTTCTCGCCAGCCATCGCCATCTCGACGAGTTGCACATCGCCGATCGGCCCCAGCTGGTCCTTGAGCTGCATTGCCGCGAAAGTCATGGTGTACCTCTTCAATAGCCGTAGAACTCTTCGCTGCGCACGTCGTCTTCGTCGTAGCCGGCTTCGGTCAGCATGGTGCGCATCGCCTCGACCATGCCGGGCGGGCCGCAGAGGTAAAAAATCGGCGCCGGCAGCGTCGCGGTGGCGCGCTTGACGTAATCCGCATCGATGATGCCGGTCTCGCCGCTCCAGCTCTGGCTGGACTGGGCCATGTCGGTCATGGTTGCCACCAGCCTGAAGTGCGGGTTGGTCTTTTCCATTTGGCGCAACTCGGCGAGGAAGGCGGTGTCCTCGGGGCGGCGGTTGGAGTACAGCAGCGCCAGCGGCTGGGGCGATTGGCGGTGCGCCGCATCGCGCAGCATGCTGATGAAGGGCGTGATGCCGATGCCGCCGGCAATCAGCACGCCGGCGCGCTCCACCTTCTTGTGCAGCGTGAGCGAGCCAAACGGGCCGTCGATCTCCAGCACTGCGCCGATCGGCAGGCTGCCCAGCGCCTTCTTGAAGGTGCTGTCGCGCATGCGGGTAGTGACGACGAGCTCGGTCTCGTGCGGCGCGCTGACGATGGAAAACGCGTGGCGCCCGTCGCCGGTATTGCGCGCCTCACCGGCGTTGGGCAGGATCACATCCATTGCCTGGCCGGCGCGGAAGCTGAAACCGGCGGGTTTTTCGAGGTGAAAGGCGATGGTGCCGCGGGCGACTTCGGTCTTGGCGAGCAGGTGAACGGTCTGGGTTGTCATGGCGGTGCTTCTTTTGCCTGGTTTCAGCAGCTTAGATGCCGCTTGGGTGTCGGATATTCCCGTCGCTGCCATGCGTCGACGGGGGTATACGCACTTTAGAGACAATTGCGCCAGCCATGCAAGCCCCTGCTCCCACACCCACCATTCGCTCCCCATCGCCGCTGCGGCTGGGCTGGCGTGCGCTTTGGCGCGATCTGCGCGCGGGCGAATTGCGCCTGCTGATGCTGGCGGTGCTGCTGGCGGTGGCGGCGCTCAGCGCGGTGGGCTTCCTGGCCGATCGCCTGCAGGGCGGCCTGCAGCGCGATGCGGTGCAGTTGCTCGGGGGGGATGTGGTCATCGCCAGCGATCAGGCCACGCCCCAGGCCTTTGTCGATGAAGCGCGCAGGCTCGGGCTGGCGGGCGTGGGCACGCTGTCCTTTCCCACCATGGCGCGCGCCGACGACGCACAGGGCGGCGCCAGCCGGCTGGTGGCGCTCAAGAGCGTGGCGCCCGGCTACCCGCTGCGCGGGCAGGTGCAGACGGCGGCAGTCCCGGAGCAGCCCGGCGCGCCCACGCCGGATATTCCCGCGCCCGGCCAGGTCTGGGTCGACGCGCCGCTGCTGGGCGCGCTGGATGTGGCCGTTGGCGATGCGCTGTGGCTGGGCGATGCGCGCCTGACCATTGCCCGCATCATCACGCTGGAGCCCGACCGCGGCAGCGGCTTCATGAGTTTTGCGCCGCGCGTGCTGATGAACGCTGCCGATCTGCCCGCCACCGCGCTGGTGCAGCCGGCCAGCCGCATCACCTGGCGCTACGCGGTGGCGGGCGACGCGGATGCGGTGGCGCGGTTCGCCGCCTGGGCGCAGCAGCAGGCCAAGGCGCCGGGCGTGCGCGGCGTGCGCGTGGAGTCGCTGGAGAGCGGGCGCCCCGAGATGCGCCAGACGCTGGACCGCGCGCAGCAGTTTCTGAACCTCGTCGCGCTGCTGGCCGCGCTGTTGTCGGCGGTGGCGGTGGCGTTGGCGGCCCGCGCGTTTGCCAGTCAGCACCTGGATGGTGCGGCGCTGCTGCGCGTGCTGGGGCTGGCGCAGCGCACGATTGCCGCGGCCTATGTGGTCGAATTTGCACTCGCGGGCCTGCTGGCCAGCGTGGCCGGGGCGCTGCTGGGCTGGGCGGTGCACTGGGTCTTCGTCTGGCTGCTCGCGGGGCTGGTGCCCGCCGGCCTGCCGCCCGCCAGTGTCTGGCCGGCGCTGCTGGGTCTGGGCGTGGGGCTGACCTTGCTGGCGGCCTTTGGCCTGCCGCCGGTGCTGCAACTGGCGCGCGTGCCGCCGCTGCGCGTGATCCGGCGCGATCTGGGTGGCGTCAAGCCGGCGTCGCTGGCGGTGCTGCTGCTGGGCATGGCGGGTTTTGCGGCGCTGCTGCTCATCGTCAGCCGCGACTGGCGGCTGGGATTGGTGGCGGTGGGCGGCTTTGCCGTGGCAGTGCTGCTGTTTGCGCTGCTGGCCTGGCTGGCCGTCCGGGTGCTGCGCAACAGCGTGCACGAGGCGCGCGCGCCCCGCTGGCTGGTGCTGGCCACGCGCCAGATCGCGGCGCGCCCGGCCTACGCGGTGGTGCAGGTCAGCAGCCTGGCCGTGGGGCTGCTGGCGCTGGTGCTGCTGGTGCTGCTGCGCACCGACCTCATCGCCAGCTGGCGCCAGGCCACTCCCGCGAATGCGCCGGACCGCTTCGTCATCAACATCCAGCCCGACCAGACCGCGGACTTCCGCGCCATGCTCGCCGGCGCGGGCGTGACGCACTACGACTGGTACCCGATGTTTCGCGGCCGTCTGGTGGCAGTGAACGGCAAGCCGGTGAGTGCCGCCGACTATCCGGATGAGCGCGCGCAGGGCCTGGTCGAGCGCGAATTCAATCTCTCGCACAGCCTGCAGGCACCAAAGCACAACGCCATCACCGCCGGGCGCTGGCAGCCGGGCGAGGCGGGTGCGGTGAGCGTCGAAGAGGGCCTGGCCAAGACGCTGGGCCTGAAGCTCGGCGATACGCTGAGTTTTGACATTGCCGGCATGGCCAGCCAGGCACGCATCACCAGCCTGCGCAAGGTGGATTGGAGCTCGATGCGCGCCAATTTCTTCGTCCTCTACCCGCTGGCCGAGATGCCCGATGTGCCCATCACCTACCTCGCCGCTTACCGTGCACCAGAGGTGGCCGGCTTTGACAACGCGCTGGTGCGCCAGTTTCCCAACGTCACCAATGTCGATCTGAGCGCCACGCTGGCGCAGGTGCAAGGCGTGATGGCGCAGGTGATTGGCGCGGTGCAGTTTCTGTTTGCCTTCACGCTGGCCGCCGGGCTGATCGTGCTGTTTGCCGCCGTCACCGCCACGCGGGAAGAGCGCGCGCGCGAGTTTGCCGTCATGCGCGCACTGGGAGCGTCGGGGCGGCTGCTGCGCCAGGTGCAGCGTGCGGAACTGGCGGGTGTGGGGCTGTTGGCCGGCCTGCTCGCCAGCAGCGTGGCGCTGGTGGTGGGGGCACTGCTGGCGCTCTACGTGTTTGATTTCACCTGGACGGCGCCGCTGTGGATACCGCTGGCGGGCAGCATCACGGGCGCGCTGCTGGCGCTGGCCGCCGGCTGGTGGGGTCTGCGCGAGGTGCTGCGCCGCCCGGTGGTGCAGACGCTGCGCGCGGCGGCGCAGTAGGGTTGCGGGCGCGGCATTCTTGAAAACATAGCTGTTTGCGCATGTTAGACAAGCGCCAAGGTTGTATTTGATTCAAATTCAATGACAAAGATGGACACACACGACGCCCAACCCGACTGGGCCGACGCGCCCGAGGGCGAAGGCTGGAACTGGCTGGCGCAGGACGCTGACGGGCGCTGGTTCTGGTATCGCACCGAGCCGCAATTGAACTGGTCGGGCGGCGTGTGGCGCTCGAATTCGCGCAACCAGCGGCCGGCAGGGGAGGGCGCGCCCGATCCGGATTGGGACCGTACGCTGCGCCGCCGCCCGGGCGCAAAGGAGTGAGGCCATGGCGCAAACGCAATCCTGGTTCTTCTGGGCGCTGCTCTCGGCGGGCTTTGCGGCGCTGACGGCGATCTTTGCCAAAGTGGGGGTGACGGGCATCAACTCCGACCTGGCCACCTGGGTGCGCACCGTGGTGGTGCTGGTGGTGCTGACCGGCTTTGTGCTGGCGACAGGGCAGTGGAGCAACCCGCTGCTGCTGCCGGGCAAGAGCATGGCATTTCTGGTGCTCTCGGCGCTGGCCACGGGCGCGTCGTGGGTTTGCTACTTTCGTGCGCTGCAGATCGGCGATGCCTCGCAGGTCGCGCCGGTGGACAAGTTCAGCGTGGTGCTGGTGGCCTTGTTCGCGGTGGCTTTTCTGGGCGAGCGCCCCGGCCTGCGCGATTGGCTGGGCATTGGCCTGGTAGGCGCGGGGGTGTTGATGCTTTCACTCAAAAGATAGCTGACAGCGCTTGGTGGGCAAGCGCTGCAGCCATTTTTGATCCGATTTTTGCATGCCCGGACTGCGCATCCGCGGCATGCCTGAAAAGCCCTCAAGCATCGCCGCCCTGGTGCAGCCTGCGGTAAGCGCCGTGCCAGTACAGCAGCGGTGCGATCTGCCCGGCGCGCGGCGCAATCGTGTGCACCCGCGCCAGCACCAGCACCTGGCCGTGCCGCGGCAGCAGCTCCTGCACCTCGCAGCCCAGGCCGGCGAGGGCGCCAGAGAGGACCCGGGCGCCGGGCTCCAGCCGCAGCCAGTCGGCGCCCTCGAAGCGCGCCGCGCCGCTGACCCCGGTAAAGCCGGAAAAGCGCTGCGCCACGGCTTCGTCCTCGGGTGCCAACAGGCTGATGCCCAGCGCGCGGCCGGTGCGCAGCGCCTGCGCGGTAGAGCTGCGCTGCGCCAGGCTCAGCGCCAGCACCGGCGGCTCGGCGCTGAAGGAGCTGACCGAGCTGGCGACGCAGCCCGTGGGGCCGGCGTCGCCCTCGGCGGTGAGCACGCAGACCGAACCGGCGAACTGGCGCATCGCGCCGCGAAAGCCCGCGGCATCGGCCTGCATGGGCAGGCCCAGCGCAGCCAGGGTGGCGGGGGTGACTCGTTGCAGCACGGCGCTCTTTCAGCGAATGCCGCGGGCCGAGAGAATCGGCAGCACGGTATCGCGGAAGTAGGGGAATTCCTTGACGTAATCGAGGAAGGAGAGCGTGGTGCCACGAAAGCCCGCCTCGTGCAGCTGGCTGATGCCGTCGGCCACCTGCTCGGGCGTGCCCACCAGCGGAAAGCCGCCGTGTCCGGTAGCCATGCGTTCGCGGATCAAGGCCAGCAGGTCGTGCGGAAAGCTCTGCGCATGGGCGAACTGCAGGCGCACGAGGTTGTCCACTGCGTCCCAGTCGGCGTTGTCCAGCTGGCGCTTGAGCTCTGCCTTGGCCTCGGCTTCGGTCGGGCGGCAGACCACGTGCGAGAAGGTCAGCACCCCGACCTTGCGGCCCTTGGTGCTTGCCTGCTCCCTGAGCTGCACGATTTCATCCTTGGAGCGCGCCAGGTCGATCGCCGGGGTGAACAGGAAATCGACGTTGCTGGTGGCAAAGTCGCGCCCCTGGCCCGAGCCGGCGGCGTTGACGATGGGCGGGGCGACGAGCGGGCGCGGGCGGCCATAGCTGCGCGTGGTGTTCCAGTATTTGCCCTTCCAGTCGAAAGGCTCCTCGGACGTCCAGAGCTTGCGCACGAAGTCGAACCACTCCTGCGCGTAGCCGTAGCGGGTTTCGTGGTCGTCGGGCAGGGTCAGGCCGAGTGCCTGGTATTCGGGCTGGTTCCAGCCGGCGACGATGTTCAGGCCGATGCGTCCGCCGCTGGCCTCGGAGAGCGTGGCGATCTGCTTGGCCAGCACCACCGGGTGATTGGCGACGGTGTGCATGGTGGCAAAGGCCGTGATGCGCTTGGTATGCGCGAGGATGGTGGCGGCCCAGGTCATGGTCTCCAGCACCGTGCCGTGGAAGTCGGTCTCGCCGCCGTAGCCGATCCAGCGCGCGATCGGCAGCATGAAGTCGATGCCGGCATCGTCCAGCAGCTTGGCCAGCTTGAGGTTGTTCTCCATCGTCGCCTGCCAGCGGTCGGGCAGCTTGGAGACCGTCATGCCGCCGGAGCAGTTGGACGAGAAGGTGGCCAACAGGAATTTGTCGTGCTGGAGGAAGGGGTGTTGCTGGGCGGACTGCGACATACGCGGGCTCCTGGGGGTCATTGCGGGTGACTACCCGCGGGTTGGGGGAATCTGTTGCTATGCTTTGCGCGAGGGGCTGGCCGTGCCGCCCGATGCGAGGGATAGACCATGACCACAGCACCGACCGATGCCAGCGACCGCGGCGATGACCATTTCTGGCACCTGGCGCGCAGCGGCTCGGGGGTGGCGGTGACGGATGTGGAATTTGCGCTGATGCGCACGGCCGAATCGTTTGCCCGCTGGCAGAGCGAGTGCCTGGCAGCCGTGACGGGCGCGCAGCTCTCGGGCAGCGAGAACACCATGCTGCATGTGGGGTCGCTTCAGAAAACGGAAAATAAAGCACGCTAAGCGTGCGCAGAAGCTGGAACCCAGCGGTACAGCGTAGGAACGGACACGCCGAGGTTCTTGGCCACGTCCTTGGGCGGAACGCCGCTGGCCAGCAACTTCTTAGGGGCGTCTCAGAAGACGGAATACAATGCGCGCTAAGCTGGTTGCAATGGCCGTAGCGGCGACCCGCTGATTGACAATCAGAAAGCGATCAAAGAAGGCATGACCATGGTCGTAGAACGAATTGGACCGGGCCACGCAAGAGAAGCAATTCTGTTGGGTCGAGCGGCTTCGCGCTTGGTGATTTTGGCCGCTCCTGCGTTATTGGTGTTGGCGTTGATCGGGTTACTTGTGCTGCGGTTCGGCGGCGGCGCTGCAAGCACCGCACTCTGGCCGGAACAGCATGTACTTTTTCTGTGGTGGAACGGGGCCTTGGCCTCATTTCCTTCGGAGATTTGGTCGGCCATCACCCTGCTGGGTGATGCGGCGGTCGTCTTGGCCTTGTTTGCCTTGCTTTTGCCCTCCAAGCCACAGGTATGGGCCGCCCTGCTGGCGTCGGTGCCTGCGGGCGCCCTGATTTCGGTGTCAGCAAAGCATTGGGCTAGTGCTTCGAGACCTGCGGCAGTGCTGGATTCGGCCACGTTCAACGTGATTGGCCCGATCCTCCAACACAACAGTTTTCCCTCCGGGCACAGCATCACTGCATTCGCGGTCGCCGCTGCAGTGATCGCTACCTGGGTTGCGAGGCCGCAGCGGTGGCATGACTGGGCCCTGATCCTTGGCGGTCTACTAGCGGCCACCATGGTCGCGGTGTCGCGCGTGGCCGTCGGTGCGCACTGGCCCCTCGACATAGCAGCTGGGGCGGCCTTCGGCTGGCTCGCGGGCCTCAGTGGAGCAGCCCTCGCGCTTCACTCCGGTTGGTGGACATGGCTTTGCCGTGGCGCTGGTCGTCATGCGGCCGGCGCAGCGTTGATCCTGTGGGGCCTGCTGCTTTGGCTCCGGCCGCACGAAACCCTCTCCTGCATTGCGGTCGTAGGCCTCGCGGGGCTGTGCGCGATCTCGGTGGGTGTGTTCCTCCTGTTGAGGGGACCAGCTCAGCGGTCGCAGACATCGCCCGAGCAAGGGGCATAGATGTCCCTCTGCGGCCTGTAAACCCTGCTGCGCATGTCGAAAGCGCCCATGACGCTGTGGAACACCTGGTCTTGTGAATGGGCAACGCGGTTGCGCAGTGTTGATGCGTCGATGCGATGACGGTGCGCAAAGCCATCGGATATCCAGACCAAGAACGGGATTTCTTTCTGTACATCGGGCGCCAGCGCCATCGGCGTGCCGTGCAGATACAGACCGTGTTCGCCGAGCGACTCGCCGTGATCCGATATATACAGCAAGGTTGTCGGTACGCCCTCCATTTTCTTCAGCAGCTGGATGGCGCGACCGACTACGTGGTCTGTGAAGAGGATGGAGTTGTCGTACGCGTTGATCAGGCTTTGCCGCGAGCATCGGCTAAGTTCAACCGAATCGCACACCGGTTTGAAGTGCTCGAATGAGGGCGGGGCCTTAGTGTTATACGCCGGACCATGGCTGCCGCCCTGGTGCAGCACTACGAACACCTTACGGGCGGTCGAGTCGCGGATCCGCTGCTCGAGGCCGCTCAGCAGGACTTCGTCTCCGAAACATGACGAGCCAGTGCAACTCCGCGCCAAGTCATTGGCACGCTCGTAGGTGCCAACCTTCAGCGGGGGTTCGCCCCAGTTGTTGCTGCGCCAGATTACGTCGATGCCGTGCCGCTGCAGGTAGCTAGGCAGCAGCTCGACGGCACCGGCCAGACGCACGCTGGGATCGTCGTGGGACAGGATGCACAACAGTGCCTCAGTGGTGTAGGTTGCGCACGCCTGCGTGTCGGCCAGCGGGATGGCCCCAGAAGTCGACAGGATCGGATTTGTTTGCCGTGGGTATCCGTAAAGGGAAAAGTTGCGCTTTCGAGCCGATTCGCCGATCACCAACACCACGACCGTCTTCTCGTCGCTTTTAAAACTGGCATCGGGTAGCAATTCCGCCTGCCTCGATGCGGCCCACTTTGAGGTCTGGTAGCGCGCCAGGTTGATGGTGTACGACCAGGGCAAAATCAGGCCCCCTATCGAGCGTCCATGCTTGTCGATCCACAACCAAGTGCTTGAGGCCGCATAGACCCAGCCTAGGCCAATCGCGAACACGACGCCAGCGAAGCCAAATAGGCGCGGGCGTCGTGTCGGTCGAATCTGGACCCGAGCCAGCAACAGGCTCGGACCCAAGCCGAGGATGAGCAAGTAGAGCGCGAGCTTCGGATGCCACAGCGTCGCTGCTTCGGCCACATCGGTGTTCAGGACGTTGCCCATCATCGTCTTGTCCAGCAGCACCCCGTAGGACTGCATGAAGTACAGCGCCGCAGCATTGAGCATGGCACCCAGAATGCACAGAGGCTTGATGAGGTGCTGGGATGCGAGGGCCGCGGACGCGAGCGCAAGTGCCGTTACAAATGCAACGACGACAAATAGCGTCGCCAACGTCAGCAGTCCACCATAGCCAAGCTGCACCAAATCGTTGACCGCAAATGCGAACAACGGCATTTGGTACAGCGCCGCATTCAGCAGCGATATTACAACGATCAGCTCGGCAGTTCCAAGCTGCGGGCGCCGCCGCAGCGCGACGCGCAAGCGTGCCAGCCACGACGTCGAGGCGGTATCTTCTTCAAGGGGATTCTCTGCGTTCATGGAGGGGTCGTCTCAGAAAGCGGAAAAAATCGTACGCTAGGACCCGGATAGAGGACGTAGCGGTCTGAACTTGCCAGCGCCGATCTTGGCGCTGCTGCGCCACAGGTAATCGCCGGTCAGGTTGATGTGTTCCCAGCCCAGCGGCGACAGGTACGGCAACAGCGCCTCATCGACGGCATGGCCGTTGCCACGCAAGGCATGCGCTGCGCGCTCCAGGTAGACCGTGTTCCACAACACGACGGCTGCCGTGACTAGGTTGAGACCGCTGGCCCGGTAGCGCTGTTGCTCGAAACTGCGGTCGCGGATTTCCCCTAGCCGGTTGAAGAACACGG
Source organism: Comamonas sp. SCN 65-56 (assembly GCF_001724135.1). Taxonomy (GTDB): domain Bacteria; phylum Pseudomonadota; class Gammaproteobacteria; order Burkholderiales; family Burkholderiaceae_C; genus Comamonas_C. The sequence goes on from NZ_MEDS01000005.1 coordinate 142,547, forward strand.
CGCGGGCCAGTGCGTTGCGCGCTTCGCCCTTGTTCAACCCGGCATGCACGCGGCGGCGCAGTTCCACGCTTTGCAGCCAGTCCAGGATGAACAGCGTGCGTTCGATGCGCCCCAGCTCGCGCAGCGCCACGGCCAGGCCGTTCTGGCGCGGGTAGCTGCCGAGCTTGCGCAGCATCAGCGAGGCCGTCACCGTGCCCTGCTTGATCGAGGTAGCCAGGCGCAGGATTTCGTCCCAATGGGCACGGATAGCCTTGATGTTCAGCTTGTCGCTGCCAATCATCGGCTTGAGTGCGTCGTAACTTGTTTCACCCTTGGGAATGAACAGCTTGGTGTCGCCCAAGTCGCGGATGCGCGGTGCAAAGCGGAAGCCCAAGAGGTGCATCAGCGCGAAGACGTGATCGGTGAAGCCCGCTGTGTCGGTGTAGTGCTCCTCGATTCGCAGGTCGGATTCGTGGTACAGCAAGCCGTCGAGCACGTAGGTCGAATCGCGCACGCCGACGTTCACGACCTTGGTGTGGAACGGCGCGTACTGGTCAGAGATGTGGGTGTAGAACGTTCGCCCTGGGCTGCTGCCGTATTTCGGGTTGATGTGGCCGGTGCTCTCGGCCTTGCTCCCGGTTCGGAAGTTCTGACCATCCGACGATGATGTGGTGCCGTCGCCCCAGTGCTCGGCGAAGGGATGCCGGAACTGGGCGTTCACCAATTCGGCTAGCGCTGTCGAATAGGTTTCGTCGCGGGTATGCCAAGCTTGCAGCCAGGCGAGCTTGGCGTAGGTTGTGCCGGGGCAGGACTCGGCCATCTTGGTCAGGCCCAGGTTGATTGCGTCGGCCAGGATGGTGGTCAGCAGCAGATTTTTGTCCTTGGCCAGGTCGCCCGATTTCAGGTGCGTGAAGTGGCGGGTGAAGCCCGTCCACTCATCGACTTCGAGCAATAGTTCGGTGATCTTGACGTGCGGCAGGATCATCGCCGTCTGGTCGATCAGCGCCTGCGCCGTGTCGGGCACGGCGGCATCCAGCGGCGTGATCTTCAGGCCCGACTCAGTGATGATCGCATCCGGCAGGTCGTTGGCCAACGCCATTCGGTTGACGGTGGCAAGCTGCGCCTCCAGCAGCTCCAAGCGCTCGCTCAGGTACTGGTCGCAATCGGTGACCACGGCCAACGGCAATTCGCGGGACCGCTTGAGGCTGGCGAACTTTGCAGGCGGTACCAGGTAGTCCTCGAAGTCCTTGAATTGGCGTGAACCCTGTACCCAAATGTCGCCCGAGCGCAGCAAGTTCTTGAGTTCCGACAGCACGCACAGTTCGTAATAACGCCGGTCGATTCCGGCGTCGGTCATCACCAGCTTCTGCCAACGCGGCTTGATGAAATCGGTTGGGGCATCGGCGGGCACCTTGCGGACGTTGTCGGTGTTCATGCCGCGCAGCACCTCGATGGCATCAAGCACGTTCTTGGCGGCAGGTGCGGCCCGCAGCTTGAGTACATCGAGAAATTCCGGCGCGTAGCGACGCAATGTGGCGTAGCTTTCGCCGATACGGTGTAGGAAATCGAAATCATCGGGTTGAGCGAGCTTCTGTGCCTCGGTGACGCTCTCGGCGAAGGCATCCCAGGACATGACTGCCTCAATGGCGGCGAACGGGTCGCGGCCCGACTGCTTGGCGTCGATCAGCGCCTGGCCAATGCGCCCATACAGGCGCACCTTGGCGTTGATGGCCGGTCGTGTAGGTCGATGATTTCGTCGGTAACAGTAGCCATGCCCTCGATGGCCAGCGCCACGAGGGTAGCGTAGCGCCGCTGCGGCTCGAACTTGGCCAGATCAGCGGGCGTCATCTGGCCGCCCTCGCGGGCGATCTTGAGCAGCCGATTCTGGTGAATCAGGCGCTCGATACCAGAAGGCAGGTCGAGTGCCTGCCACGCCTTGAGACGTTCGATGTGTTCGAGCATGTGCCGTGAATTGGGCTTGGCCGGTGACTGGCGCAGCCAGGCCAGCCAGGTTGGCTTGCCGTTGTCGCGGCGCTTGAGCAGGTCGTCGAGGCGACGCCGGTGCCCATTCGACAACGGCTCGGACAAGGCTTCGTAGATGCGCCGGTTGGCGCGGGTGATGGCCTCGGCACTGGCGCGCTCGATGGCGTTGAGCGCCGGCAGGATGATCGACTGTCGCCGCAGATGCTCAATCAAGGCGCTGGCCAGCACGATGCCCTTGTCGGTTTGCGTGGCCAGCTCGGTCAGCGTGTGTACGGCCTTCCGGTAGTGGCTCATGGTGAACGGCTGGAAACCGAAGACCGTTTGCAGCTCCACCAGGTGTTCGCGCCGGGTCTGCTCCCGCTGCCCGTAGTTGTCCCAGCTTTCGACACCGACCTTGATCTGGTCGGCGACTAGTTTCAGCAAGGGCGGGAACGGCGGCTGATCGACACCAAGGAGAATGCCGGGAAAGCGCAGGTAACAGAGCTGCACGGCGAAGCCCAACCGGTTTGCAGGCCCACGCCGCTGCCGGATGATCGAGAGATCGGTATCGCTGAACGAGTAATGCCGGATCAAATCGTCCTTGGCGTCCGGCAACGCCAGCAGGCTTTCCCGCTCGGCGGCGGGCAGGATGGAACGACGGGGCATGTTTACTGATCAGTTCTCAAGTATTGATACAGGGTCTCCCGGCTGACACCGAACTCGCGGGCCAGTTTTGACTTTTGTTCGCCTGCGTCGGCCCGTTGACGCAACTCGGCCGCACGCTCTGGCGACAGGGCTTTCTTGCGGCCCCGGTAGGCACCGCGCTGCTTGGCCAGCGCAATGCCCTCGCGCTGCCTCTCGCGGATCAGGGCGCGCTCGAATTCGGCGAATGCCCCCATCACGGACAGCATCAGATTTGCCATCGGCGAGTCCTCGCCGGTGAAGGTCAGGCATTCCTTGACGAACTCGATGCGCACGCCGCGCTTGGTGAGCTTTTGCACCAGGCGGCGCAAGTCATCGAGATTGCGCGCCAGGCGATCCATGCTGTGCACCACCACGGTGTCGCCCTCGCGCACGAAGGCCAGCAGCGTGTCGAGCTGCTGGCGCTGTGTATCTTTGCCCGACGCTTTGTCGGTGAACACCTTGTCCACCTGACTCTGTTCGAGCTGGCGTTCCGGGTTTTGGTCGAAGCTGCTGACCCGCACGTAGCCGATGCGTTGACCGTTCAAGGGTGTCTCTTGCGCAAAGTGTCAGCCAGAAGTCTATAACCCTTGACGGATGCTGTCAATAAATGCTGAACAAGACTCTAACTTAACGCATTCTAATTGCGGAGCCTGACGCCAAGCTAGGGTATAGCTCAAAATGACGGTTGTTCGTTTAGTTCGTCCCCTTAGGGGCCTGGCGGGGACTATCCTTTTGCGCTGGCGCGACGCTCTGAACGGAAC
>NZ_MEDS01000006.1 GCF_001724135.1 Comamonas sp. SCN 65-56
GGCAAGCCGCTTCGGGCTACGCCCTACGCGTCTTGCCGCGGTGAAAGACTTACACCACTTGCTGGGACATCAACAACCAGCCGCTGCCCGTAAGCCAGGCAATCAAAACCCAAGCCGCAAGCCCACCAGCGATAGCTCGCCCGGCCCATTTCGACGCCTCGTCGTACTGTGACTTGTGGTGCAGGCAGGAATTGCAGTAAGGAACATGCCACCACGAGGTGGTTGTGTGCTGGACCCTTTTACCTGTCGTTCGGGACGCCGCTGCGCGAAGCTCCGCATTTGCCTCCCCCCCACAGCACGCGCATTGGCGAGGCCAACTCAAGATTTTTGCAGAGACCTGCAACTGATATGCCACTTACCTTCTCCCACCTGAGGTTTAACGTCTGAATTCACCGGCCTGCGCGGCTTTTTGCGCAGGTCCGGTGGAATGATGGGTTGGGCATCATTACGTCACCTTGGCGGTTTGCCGAACAACCTAACCCAGAACCCCGCCTTCTTCGCGGGAGCGGGGTCGCGGCTCGCTGCTTGCGGCTGCCGTGATGCGACCCGGATTTCAGGGATTCGAGCCTTTGTCGGCTCTTGCGGTAATTCGGTGTTGGCGGAAGCTCTGCACAGCGCATTAGACGCGACCATCCCGAGAAGCGAGGTCAACTCTTGCTCGAAACCGATGGTGATGTCGGTTTCGCCGCTTCGGGCGTGAGCGATCTCGTGGAGCAGGGTAGAGGCATAGGCCTCGATGGAATCGAGTTCGCTACGCTTGACGATGATTTCCGTGCCAGTCCAAAGCCCCCGAGCTTCCGAGAAGCTTCCGGTCTCGGGGCGCATCGTCTCCGAAATCTTCACCGATTGAACCCTCGCAGGGAGCCCTCCGACGAGATCAGCGATCCTTCCGGTCATGTCGAACACCGCTCTTTCGGCCTGCGCGAGCCTTTCGGGCGGGACGAACTTAAACTCGAAGCAATCATTCCATTCGGAAACGAAATTACCCAAATCCTGTATCGCGTTGCCTTCCCTATCGACTTGTCCCGACAGCTTCTCCTTAACGGTGCTGGGAATCGTGATGATCTGCCGCCCGCTCGCCCGAGCCTCCTCGACGAAACGCGGGGCGTTCATGATCTCCTCGTCCGTCAGGAACAGGACATTTCCCGAGGCGTTGGTGATCTTCGAGGCATGCACGGAAACATCCGTCCATTTCATCTCGTCGTGCAGCTTGCCGCTCCCAAAGTTTCCGAGGTCGTCGACGAGAGCCTTGGCGACTGCTTCCGAAGAGGAAGCGAGCAGGATGGACTTCACCCGGTCGGAATAGGCGGTCCTCCCGACATTCGTCCTTTCGCGATTGAGAGCCTTCTTAATAGCGGCCGTCAGCGAAGTGATGTTGTAGGAGAACAGGAAATTCTCCTCTTCGGCGACGCGAATGCCGTTGATGTAAATGTAGGAGACATTGCCAGCTTTCCGCAGGACTTCTCCGTATTGGGTCTTTTCTAGGCTTTCCTCACCGGAGAACCGCAGGAACAGCCGCTTCGCCTTCTCGATGTCCTCATTAGAGCAACCTTTCAGGATGAATTCGGTTCCGACGAATACCGGATCGGATGGATCGGAGATGCAGGCGTGCAGTGTGATGACATCGGAGAAATCATGCTTCTCGGAGCGGTCGAAGGAGACATCGCAAAACTTGGAGCGGATGCGGGTCTCGATGCCCAAGCGGTCGAATGTGGCCAGAGCGTCCTTCAATCCTACGCCGAACTTTCCGATGAGACCGGGGTGGTCGAGCTTTTCCTGATTCTCGTTCATCGTGAAATGCTCGTGCCGAAGGCCGCGGCCGAAGTCCCTGATGCGCCACTGGCCGTCGCCGTCGCGGGAGATGGCGATTTCCCGCGTGCCAGTCAATATCTGCTCGTCGAGCGCGTTGGCAATGATTTCCCGAATGGCATGGAATGCATCCCAGTTTTCAAGCATCCGGTCGATGTTCAGGTCAAATTTCTTCATTGCTACGCTCGCTCCGCTTCGACTGATGCCCAACGTTTGAATTCAGCGGCTGCCGCAGGCAGTCCGCTGGAATGATTGGTTAGGGGCCTCACGGCAATTGGTCGGCAACTTCGTACCCCTTGCGAGTAACTTTGAAGATGTTGCGCTTCGAGCCGACCGCCGCTAAGAGGCCATCATTTTCAAGCTCTTCAAGAGCTGCAGTCCAGATTGCCCGTGAGCGATCATTATTGTCTTCAATGAGGTTCTTCCCACGGACCTGTAAGACATAGCCACTGAGATGAGAGAGGTGCAACACTTGACCTGATGGATCAGCAACACATTCCTTGAGCAAGAATGCTGCTTCCTTTGAAAGGGTTGGACCAGGTTCAAGCTCACGAATAGTAGGCGGGCCCGTCGAATCGGCAGCTGTTTGAAAGTAAGCGTCTCTATTGACCTTCAGCTGAAGTTGGCGATACAGCTTTGTGCGGAAATCTTGGACATCACCATATGGTTCATACAAGCCTCGTGACTGACAACTCAACTTAAACTCTTTCAGGCGACGATACTGATCCGCATCAACGCTATCCGGCAAGACGGGTGCGCTTGAAAAGTAGAGCATGGTTGGGCGACCCGTCTTGATGTGTTGTTCGATCTCTTCGACCGTACCGCTTGCGTACTCGCCTGTAGCAGTTCCAATTCGTGTCCAGAAGACGCCGATTAGAAGATCACAGTCGTGCAGTATTTGTTTGTTGATCAGGGCTTGAGGCCGATCGCCCATCTCTGGCACGGAATGTGTTTCCCATCCAATCGGAAGGAGAACTTGTCTCCGTGCGTCGGAGTTCACTACGTTCCATTCGGACAGAACCTCTCGCACGATGCTGCGCTCGGCGGATACATCGCTGGGCGACGCAATCATGACTTTGTAAACGACGGCGGAGTAGCTCATATCGATTTATCTTGTGAGGCCTAACACCTGAGTTAAGCCGCACCGCGAAGCGGCGTCGGCTTGGATGAATTGTTAGGTATTCCCGCCAAGATCATTGATGCGGCGCCTGACATTCTTGAGTTCATCTTCAAGTTCCTGCTTTCCATAGGTGGCAAGGCTTAGTAGCCATGCACCAAAGCCAAAAACTATTATGGGTATGGCGCCGCCTTCTTCCAGCAATAGATAGGATCCCACTGAAACTACTGCAAAAATCAATGTGTTCCTTACTTGTTTTTTTCGCTTCCCTTTTTTTGCCTCGGGAGACGTGAACTGAAGCCACAGTTTATTCTGCACCGCTGCCTCTCTTTGACTCAGTGACTGTAGCTCTTGGAATCTCCTTTCTCGTTCAGCGTTTTGCCTCTCAATGGCCAGCTGTTGGCGTTGGGCCTGTTTCGCAAATTCCTGCAACCGCTTTCGTTCGTTGCGTAGTACATTCGCCCTCATCTCAATGTAACGAGATTTTGCCTTGTCTGTGTTGCCATCAGAGACAGCAGTTGCCTTTGTCCAGAGGCCGGTGTCCATTGCACCAGAAGACAGCTCGTCGTGGATAAGTGCATAGATTTCAGAGTCCTGCGGGCTAGTGCCGCCTGACCAAACTTGATCAATGAGTTGCTTCAGCATGCGAGACCCCCAATGAATGCCTAACGAATAAGGTAAGCCGCCCGCTGTAGGCGGGTCGGCTTGAGCGAACTGTTAGATATCATTCGCGACCAGGGGGATTATTTGTTGGGTTTGTGCCATGCCCTGTTGTTGGCTGATATCCACTTTGCGGCTTTGGGCCTTCGGGCTGTGAAGGCGGCTTCGCAGGCTGATAGCCTCTTTCGATGCGCTCCGGACGATAGCCTTCATTGAGTGGTTTTTTGTCATTGCTCATGATCTTACTCTCTTAGTTCAACGTGACTAATGTTGTTTGCAAGTATTAAGGTGCCTGAAGTTCTATCGATTTTTCTTAAAAATGCTCCGTGTTCATCGAGTATCCAAGTCTCCTCTAGATAGATTTGTTCATCTGCAGGCGCGCTTGAAGCGAAAGATCTTGAATCATATCTTCCTGCAATAATTTTTCCATTGTTTAGTGTGACTTTGACCCAGTAGGGCTTGCGTTGTTCAAACAAGAAATCCCAAGGTTTTTCTGTGGGGTGAGGCGCATTTTTTTGAAAAAACTCCGAGGTACGGATTTTTTTCCAGAGCAAGGCCCACATGAAAGGCGCAATGATTAATACAAGAAGATAAAAAATATAGTAGCAGAATGGGGAGTTTTTGGGTATATCAGAAACTTCGACCCATCGAATAGGCAGATATAAAATTGCATAGTTGATGCAGCTATAAGTTACTACATCAATGAGGCGATCGGAGCTGCTCTTGCCGCTAGATGGACAAAGTACTTCGTAGGACTTTAGGCTTATAAAGCCCGGTATTGCAAAAGCAATAAAAAGCAAGAGCTTGTTTGCCCCCCAGATATCCATCTTTTCTCCTGTGATACCTAACGCCAAAATTAACCCGCGGACCCGCCGGAGGCGGGGCCGTCGGGTTGAATGCTATGTTGGGCGGCGTGCTGCAACTGACGGGCTTTTGAAAGCTCAAGCTCATATGCGCCGGATGGTGCATAAAAGCGTGCGGCTTCGGCAGCTTTGTTGATGCAACCGTAGTAAAGAACCTCAAGCCTCGCATTTTGATACTGAATGACCATCAAATCATCTGCATGATGAAGAGTGCTCTTGGAAATGGCGACAAAGCCGGATTTCTGACCTGTTACTTTGACACTTATTTTTCGCCCATTAGCAGCAACCACATCAAAACCGTGCTGATTGGCAATGTGCGACAGAGTGCCGCCAACCAATAACGCGCACTCAAACTCTCCGAGCCTTCCGATGAGATGGCGAACTTCAGTGGGCTTGACTCCAAACTCTTCAACCTCAAGTTGGACAAGAGACAAGTATTGGTTTCGCAGTTGCAGCAACCGCTCCTGATTCAATTGACCGGGCGTACTCATGCGGAGTTACCCTTCTGCTTGGGGGCTGCAACAATGGTCAATGTTTGAGTTTTGGGCTCAATTTCATACTTGAGCACTTCAAATAAATAATCGTCAAACCGAAGATATTGATGAAAGGTGTCATTTTCAGGGGCGATAAGGGAAAGAGCCTCTCTTGGAGAGAATGCCAAACTGGCTATTTTTCCGTCGTATTGCTGGAACCGGACGCGAACCCGCCCCGCTCCCTGCCCAGAAAACAACTCCAAATACTCTGGAACGCTCATTTTCTCCCCCTATGACGCACAACTGGAATTAGACGGCACTCAACAAGTGCCCTATTGAACAATAACATGTCGCAACACCCGCCCATTCCCTCGTAAACCCGGATTTCTCGATCATTTAGGCAAACCTAAAATTTTGCGGATGGATGCATCAAGCTTCCCTCCGCCCGACGGCTCTACGGCCGCCCCCAAGCCGCCCAAGCTGCTGGAGCGCATGCGCATTCACCTGCGCACTCGGCACTACAGCATCCGCACCGAGCAGGCCTATCTGGATTGGGTGCGCCGTTTCATTCTGTATCACAACAAGCGCCATCCGCAAGAGATGGGCGCACGGGAAGTGGAGGAATTCCTGAGCCATCTGGCGGTGGATAGGCAGGTGTCGGCCTCCACACAGAACCAGGCGAAGGCGGCAATCCTCTACCTCTACCGACAGGTGCTGGCCGTCGAGTTGCCCTGGCTCGATGAGGTGGTGCAGGCGAAAAGACCGCGCCGGCTGCCGGTGGTGCTCACGCCCGCCGAGGTGCGGCTGCTGTTGATGCACATGGATGGCACGACGGGACTGATCGCGCAGTTGCTCTACGGCACGGGCATGCGGCTGATGGAGGCGCTGCGCCTGCGCGTGAAGGACGTGGAATTCGCGCGGCGCGAGATCGTGATCCGCGAGGGCAAGGGTGACAAGGACAGGGTGACGGTGCTGCCCGAAAACCTGATTGAGCCGTTGCAGGCGCAGTTGTGCAAGGCGCGGGCGCTGCACGAGAAAGATTTGGAAACGGGGCTGGGGCGGGTGTATTAGCCGCATGCGCTGGCGGTGAAGTATCCGAATGCGGACCAGGCTTGGGCGTGGCAGTGGGTGTTCCCCTCACCGGTGCGCGGGGTGGACCCGTGCCCGGATGCGCGCACAGGCGAGCATCTGGAGCGTCGCCACCACGTCTACCCCGAATCGGTGCAACGCGCGGTGCGCGAGGCGGCGAAACTGGCACAGATGACCAAGCCGGTCTCGCCACACGTGCTGCGCCATTCGTTTGCCACGCATTTGCTGCAATCGGGCTACGACATTCGCACGGTGCAAGAGCTGCTGGGGCACGCGGACGTGAGCACGACGATGATCTACACGCATGTGCTCAACAAGGGCGGGCGGGGCGTGTTGAGCCCGCTGGATGCGCTGTAGCGCCAGCGGGCCTTACCCGCGCACGCCGCCCGGCTGGCAACCGGGATGCAAGCTGCCTTGCGCCGATGGTCGCGCGGCGACGCGATCGAACCACGGCCCGATGCGGGGCAGCGCGCGGTCAAACGGCTGCTTGACCGATGCCGCGAAATCCAGCCACACGTAAAGCCAGATGTCGGCGATGGTGAAGCGCTCGCCTGCCAGCCACGACTGGCCTGCGGGCAGCATCGCGTCCAGCCAGGCGATGCGGTCTTGCGCCACGCGCTTGAGGCCGGGGGCGGCTTCGGGCTCGACAGGGATGCGGCCGGTAAAGCGCGCCGCGCCTTCGGCCCAGTGGAAGGCGTTGTGGATGGGCTCGGTGATGTTCAGTTCCACGCGGCGCAGCCATTGGCGCGTTTGCGCGCGTTCTTCGGGCGTGCTGCCGATGAGGGTGAGCGCGGGGTGGCGCTCTTCGAGGTATTCCATGATCGCGATGGATTCGGCGATGCAGCTGCCATCGTCCAGCAGCAGCGCGGGGGTTTGGCCCGCCGGGTTGTGCGCGAGGTAGGGCGGGCGGCGGTTGTCGCCCGTCATCACGTCGATCTGCTGCGTGGGCAGGACGAGGCCTTTTTCAAGCAGGAACATGCGCAGGCAGCGCGGGGCGGGGCTGAGGGCGTCGAAGAGCAGCATGCGGGGGATTTTGCGGCGGGGGTGGATACCTTGGTGGCGGCGGTGGTGTTGGGGGTGGCGGCGGGCGGCTCTCACCCCTGCTTTTCGATGAGGCAGGAACAAAGCCATCGTTTGGCGCTGCTTCACGGGGCAGACAGCCCCTTCCCCCGCTGGCCCCCTCCCCCAGCGGGGGAGGGAGTCAAAAGCCGAGGTGTGCGTACCTACCTCGCCAACAGCGCGCGGCGGTATTGGATAGCCTCGCCCACGTGGGCGACGGTGATGTGCTCGGAGCCCGCCAGGTCAGCGATGGTGCGCGCCACCTTCAGCGCGCGGTGCGTGGCACGGGCTGACCACGCCAGGCGCGTGGCGGCGGTTTGCAAAAAGCGGTGGGCGGCATCGTCCAGCCGCGCGGCGTCTTGCAGCGCCTGGCCGGCGAGGGTTTGGTTGGGCTGGCCCTGGCGCGTGATGGCGCGATCGCGTGCGGCGGCCACGCGCTCACGCACGGCGGCGCTGGTCTCGCCCGGCGGGGCACCCAAGAGTTCTTCGGCAGGGATGTGGGGCACCTCCACATGCAGATCGATGCGATCGAGCAGCGGGCCGCTGAGCTTGCCCTGGTAGCGCGCGATCTGCTCGGGCGTGCAGCGGCAGGCGCGCTGGCGCGATCCGGCGAAGCCGCAGGGGCAGGGGTTCATCGCCGCAATCAGCTGGAACTGCGCAGGGAACACCGCGCGCTGCGCCGCACGGGCGATGGTGATGTGACCGCTCTCCAGCGGCTCGCGCAATGCTTCCAGCGCGCTGCGGGCAAACTCGGGAAACTCATCGAGAAAGAGCACGCCGTGGTGGGCAAGCGAAATTTCTCCGGGGCGCGGCGGTGAGCCGCCACCGACGAGCGCCACCGCGCTGCAGGTGTGGTGCGGGCTGGCGGTGGGGCGCTGCATCCAGTGCTCAGGCGCAAAGCGCCCCGCAAGGCTGGCAATCGCTGCGCTCTCCAGTGCTTCTTCGACCTGCATCGGTGGCAGGATGCCGGCAAAGCGCTGCGCCAGCATGGATTTGCCCGAGCCTGGCGGCCCCACCAGCAGTAGCCCGTGGCCGCCGGCGGCGGCGATCTCCAGCGCGCGGCGTGCGGCGGCCTGACCTTTGACGTCGGCCAGATCCGGCGCAGTGCCCGAGGGCCGCGGCGCGACCGATTCGATGCGCTGCCAGCCTGGCAGGGGAGCCACCGTGCTCTCGCCGCTGGCGGGCGGCAGAAACTGCGCCACCACGTCCAGCAGATGCTCGGCGCCGTAGATGGCGGTATCGGGCACCAGTGCTGCCTCGCGCGCGCTCTCGGCGGGCAGCACCATGCGCGCCTGCTCGCCCTGGGTTCGCAGCGCCAAAGCCGTCGCCAGCGCGCCACGCACCGATCGCAGGCCGCCCGAGAGCGAAAGCTCGCCCGCAAACTCCCAGCCGGTGAGCTGCGCGGCATCGATCTGCCCGCTGGCGGCGAGCAGACCGAGTGCGATCGGCAGGTCAAAGCGCCCCGAATCCTTGGGCAGATCGGCGGGCGCGAGGTTGACGGTGATGCGCTTGTTCGACGGGAACTCCAACCCGCTGTTTTGCAGCGCGGCGCGCACGCGCTCGCGCGCCTCCTTGACCTCCACATCGGCCAGACCGACGAGCGTGAACGAAGGCAGCCCGTTCGCCAGATGCACCTCCACCGTCACGGCCGGCGCAGCCAGACCCAGCAGCGCGCGGCTTTGCACCAAAGCGAGACTCATCGCGTGAACCCTCCCCAATCTGGTGCGCTGCACCCCTCGCAAACATGCGGATTGGCTGGCAAATGTACCTGTGAGCGACTGGCATGGTTCGTGCGGTAGCGAGTCTGACGATCTTCAAACCACCGGAGGAACCATGACCCGCACATCCCTGAAGGCCCTGAGCCTGGCCCTCGCCATCGCCGCTTTCCCCGCACTGGCCAGCGCCCAGTTAAGCGCCAACGTGTCGCTGACCAGCAACTACAAGTTCCGCGGCCAGGATCAGGATGTGCATCGCATCAGGGCGCTGAGCCCGGCGATCCAGGGCGGCTTTGACTACGTCTTTGGCGACAGCGGTTTTTATGTCGGCAACTGGAACTCGAGCGTGAACTGGCTGCCGGGCAACGCGATTGAAACCGATCTCTACGGCGGCTACAAATTCAGGCTCGGCGCCGTGGATATGGATGTCGGCGTGCTCACCTACCTCTATCCCGGCAACACCGGCGGCAACACCACCGAGCTGTACGGCGCGGCGACTTATGGCCCGTTGACGGCCAAGTACTCGCATACCGTCTCCAGGGACTATTTCGGCTGGGCCGGCGCCAAGACTTCCGGCCTGCGCGGGCGCAACACGGGCTACCTGAACCTGGCCTTCGCCACGGAGGTGGCGCCCGGCCTCACGCTCAAGGTCGCCGTCGGCACCACGCGCTTTGCCGGTGACATCCAGGATCTGGGCGTGCCCAACTACGTTGATTACAGCGTGGGCGGCGCCTATGACTTCGGCGGCGGCCTGTCGCTGTCGGCGGCCGTGGCCGGCGCAAACCAAAAGGGCTATTTCGGCGACGCGAACAAGGCGCGCCTGATCGTCACGCTCACCAAGACCCTCTGACGCAACACCAAGAACGCCATCATGAAAATGATCACCGCCATCATCAAACCCTTCAAGCTCGACGAGGTGCGCGAGGCGCTGTCGGACATCGGCGTGCAGGGCATCACCGTCACCGAGGTCAAGGGCTTTGGCCGCCAGAAGGGCCATACCGAGCTGTACCGCGGCGCCGAGTATGTGGTCGATTTTCTGCCCAAGGTGAAGATCGAGGCGGCGATTGCCGACGCCCTGGTCGAGCGCGCCATCGAGGCCATAGAGGGCGCGGCGCGCACCGGCAAGATCGGCGACGGCAAGATCTTCGTGGCCGCGCTGGAGCAGGTGGTGCGCATACGCACCGGCGAGACCGGCGTGCAGGCCCTGTAACCGTAGGCGACGGAGACCCATCATGAGAAAAGTACACGCTTTCCTGGTGCCAGGCCTGTGCCTATTGGCCGGCGCCGCATGCGCCCAGGCGCCGGCCGCACCGCGCATCGATTCGGGCGACACGGCCTGGATGCTGACCTCGACGCTGCTGGTGATCCTGATGACCATCCCCGGCCTGGCACTGTTCTACGGCGGCCTGGGGCGGGCCAAGAACATGCTGTCGGTGCTGGTGCAGGTGTTCGTGATCTTTGCCCTGTGCTCGCTGCTGTGGGCCATCTACGGCTACAGCCTGGCGTTCTCGGGCGAGGGCAAGTTCGTGGGCGACCTGTCCAAGATGTTCCTCAAGGGCGTGGGCCTGGAGAGTTTTGGCGCACTGACCACCATCCCCGAATACGTGTTCTTCGCCTTCCAGGGCACGTTCGCGGCCATCACCGTGGCGCTGATCGTGGGCTCGTTCGCCGAGCGCATCAAGTTCTCCGCCGTGCTGATCTTTGCCGTGCTGTGGTTCAGCTTCAGCTACGTGCCCATGGCGCATATCGTCTGGGGTGGTGGTCTGCTGGCGGCGGACGGCGCGCTGGACTTCGCCGGCGGCACCGTGGTGCACATCAACGCCGGCATTGCCGGCCTGGTGGGCGCCACCATGGTGGGCAAGCGCATAGGCTTTGGCCGCGAGGCGTTCACGCCGCACTCGTTGACGCTGACCATGGTGGGCGCGTCGCTGCTGTGGGTGGGCTGGTTCGGCTTCAACGCCGGCTCGGCCGGCGCCGCCAACGCCGTCGCCGGCCTAGCCTTCGTCAACACCGTGCTCGCCACCGCCGCCGCCACGCTGTCGTGGAGCGCGGGCGAGGCCGTGCACAAGGGCAAGGCATCGATGCTGGGCGCGGCCTCGGGCGCCGTCGCCGGCCTGGTGGCGGTCACGCCGGCGGCCGGCTTTGTCGGGCCCATGGGCGCCATCGCCATCGGCCTGGTCTCCGGCCTGGTCTGCCTGTGGGGCGTGGGCGGCTTGAAGCGCATGCTCAAGGTGGACGACGCCTTCGACGTGTTCGGCGTGCATGGCCTGGGCGGCATCGTCGGCGCCATCCTCACCGGCGTGTTCGCGGCCCAGGGCCTGGGTGGCACCGGGGGCCTGACTCCCGACACATTCAGCATGGGCGTGCAGCTGTGGATACAGGTCAAGAGCGTGCTGTTCACCATCGTTTGGTCCGGCGTGGTGTCCTTCGTGGCCTACAAGATCGCCGACCTGCTGGTGGGCCTGCGCGTCTCCGAGGAGGCCGAGCGCCAGGGCCTGGACATCAGCTACCACGGGGAGACGGCGTACAACCGCTAAGCCGCGTGGATGGGCAGCACCGATGCACGGGCGGAGAATGGGATTGGGCGCCCGTACACTTGCGCCCAATTTTTGCCTTCGATGACCGCTGTGCCCATCCCGCCCACCCCGCCGACTACCGAATCTGCCGCTGCGCGGAAGGCCCGCCCTGCGCATCCGCCCTTGCTGGATCAGCTGGCCCAGTGGTATCCGCGCCTTTTCGGCAGGCATCTGCTGCCGCTCAAGCGCGGCATCTTCGAAGACCTGGTGGCGGCCCATGCGCTGGACCCGGCCGAGCTCAAGCAGGCGCTGGCCTGGCACGCGCGCAGCACGCGCTATCTGGCGGCGGTGGCCAGCGGCCAGCCGCGCCACGATCTGCAGGGCAAGGCGGTGGAGCCGGTGGCGCCCGAGCATGTGCACCACGCCTTGCTGCAGGTGTTCCGCCGCCGCCAGCAGCGCACGCAGGAGGATTTGTCCGCCGAGTTACGCCAGCGCATCGTGCGCGCCTACCAGGCCTCGGGATTGAGCCGCCAGGCCTACGCCGAGCGGGTGCGCGGGCGCGATGAAGCCGCCAACGCGCAGCTCGATGCCGCCCTGGCTGACGCGGCGGCGCAGGATGCCCGCGCCGAGGCGCTGCTGCGCGCGTTCGAATCGGGTACGGCCGATCTGCCCGCCTTCGCCGGGATGTACGGCCTGGCGCTGCCCGAAGTGCAGCGGGCGCTGGCGCGTGCGCGGCAGTTGCAGACCAGCGCTGCGCAGACTGCCGACTGAGCCAGGCTGGCTGGCCGCTGTACCAAAACAGGGCACGGCTCGAGCGCGGCGCTGGCGGCGCCTCTCGGAAGTGTTACTTGTGGTATCTTTTTTGCTTGCATCGGTATTCCACCACCATCGTCGCCATTGCGGCGCAAGCGGCCTGAGCCATGGATTTCTACCGCCAGACCTTCGAGTTGTCTCCCGATGGCCTGCTCGTCGTGGGCAACGATGGCCGGATCGTGCGCGCCAATGCCCGTGCCAATGCGCTTTTTGGCTATGAGGCCGACGAGCTGGTCAACCGGGCGATCGAGGTGCTGATACCGCAGCGCTTTGTCTCCGGCCATGCCCAGTTGCGCGATGGCTACGTGGCAGAGCCGCATGCACGCCCCATGGGCGCGGGGCTGGAGTTGTTTGGCCGGCGCAAGGATGGCAGTGAATTTGCGGTGGACATCATGCTCAGTCCGCTGCAGACGGAAGACGGCACGCGGCTCACGTTGTGCGTGGCACGCGATGTGACCGAGCGCAAGCAGAGCGAAAAACTCATGCGCGATCTGCTGGAATCGGCACCGGATGCCATGGTCATCGTCGATGGCAAGGGGGTGATCCGGCTGGTCAATTCGCAGACCGAAAAACTGTTTGGCTTTCCGCGCCAGGAGCTGTTTGACCAGCCCATCGAAAAACTCATTCCGCAGCGCTATCGCGCGCAGCACCCGTCCTACCGCGGCGGTTACCACAGCAACCCGCGCGTGCGGCCCATGGGGGCCGACCTGGATTTGTTTGCGATGCGCCAGGACGGCAGCGAGTTTCCGGTCGAAATCAGCCTGAGCCCCCTCAAGACTGCCGAAGGCACGCTCATCGTCAGCACCATCCGCGACGTCAGCAACCGCAAGCACGCAGAGCAGGTGATGCTCGAATCGCTCAAGGAGAAGGAGACCCTGCTCAAGGAAATCCACCACCGGGTCAAGAACAACCTGGCGGTCATCTCCAGCCTGTTCTCGCTGCAGGCGGCGAACCTGGATGACGAGGGGATGAAAACCATTCTGCGCCAGAGCCAGGACCGCGTTCGCTCCATGGCCATGGTGCACGAAAGCCTGTACAGCCGTGACCTGGCCGCGGTGGATTTTGCCGAATACGTTACCAACCTGAGCACCCAGCTCATAGGCAGCTACAGCCTTTCGGCCGATCAGGTGCGCCTGTTCACCGAGCTTGAACCGGTGCTGCTCCCCATCGATACCGCCGTGCCTTGCGGTCTGATCCTGAACGAACTGGTGACCAACGCCCTCAAGCACGGCTTGCCGCAGGGTCGCAAGGGCGAGCTGCATCTGGCGCTGCGCCGCGCTGCGGGGCAGACGCTGGTGCTGGAAGTCCGCGACAATGGCCAGGGCCTGCCGCCCGACTTTGACCTGAACAGCGGCACCTCGCTGGGCAAACGCTTGATTCGTTCGCTCATCCGCCAGTTGGGCGGCGAGGTGCAATTCCTGCAGGCCAGCCCTGGCACGCGTGTGGTGCTGACGCTGCTACTGCCCGAAAAATCGACGGAGACTTGACTATGCAGCCACAAAGCGAGTCGCCGCCTTCAGTGCTGGTCGTCGAGGATGAGGCGCTGATCGCCGAGGAGACCGCCGATCGCCTGCAGCGTCTGGGCTATCGGGTGGTGGGGATTGCCGATACCGGCGCCGATGCGATCGCGATGGCCGAGCGGTTCGCGCCGGATGTGGTGCTGATGGACATTCGCCTCAAGGGGGCGATGACCGGCATCGAAGCGGCGCAGCAGATTTATGCCGCCCGCAATACACCCATCATTTTCGCCACCGCACATTCTGATGGCGAGACCTTGAAGCGCGCGCAGATCAACGCGCAGTTTGGCTATGTCGTCAAACCCTACCGCGAGGGCGATCTCGCCATGGCGCTGCGCGTGGCGCTGCACCGCCATCAGGTGGAGAAGAGCCTGCGCGAGAGCCACATCACCCATGAGGCGATTCTCGCCAGCATCAACGATTGCGTGGTGGTGGTGAACGAGGAAGGGCGCGTGGACTTCATGAACCTGAGCGCCGAAGCGCTGCTCGATTGCGAGCGCCTGCGCTGCTTTGGCCAGCCGGTGGACGATGTCGTGCGACTGGTGGATGCGCAAGACCGCCAGACGGTGCAGATAGGTCGTACCCTGCCCGATGGCTATACCTGCATCTTCAACAACCGGCATGGCAAGGATGTGTACGTTGAAGTCACCGTCACGCCGATCGAGGATCAGACGCAGTACGAGATCGGCACCACCGTGGTGCTCAAGGATGTCACCGAGAAAAAGCGCCAGGCCGATGTGATCTGGCGCCAGGCGCACTTTGACGCGCTTACCGGCCTGGCGAACCGCACGATGTTCCGCCAGCAGCTGCAAGCCGCGTGCGAGGCGGCCGACGCCAGCGGCGGCGCCGTGGCGCTGCTGCTGTTCAATCTCGACGATTTCAAGGAAGTCAACGACAGCCTGGGCCATGTCCGTGGCGACGAGCTGCTGCAAAAGACGGCAGCCCGCATCCAGGGTTGTCTGCATCCTGGCGACACCGTTGCGCGGTTGGGGGGCGACGAGTTTGGAGTCGTTGCGCTGGATGCGCGCGACGATGCCAGGGTCATGCGGCTGGCCGAAGAGATCCAGCGTTTGCTGGCCGAGCCGCTGCCCATGGGTGAGACGCAGTGGCATATGCATGCCAGCGCCGGCATTGCGCTGTACCCGCAGGACACCCGCGACAGCAGCGAGTTGCTGCAGTTTGCCAACCAGGCCATGTACAGCGCCAAGGCGCAGGGGCGCAACCGCAGCACGCGCTTCAGCGCCCAGATGCGGGCGCAGCTCAACCGGCGCGCCCTACTGCTGCGCGACCTGCACCAGGCGCTGGAGCGCCAGGAGCTGCTGCTGCATTTTCAGCCCGTGTGCGAGGCGCAGACCGGCGCCATCCTGGGTGCCGAAGCGCTGTTGCGCTGGCGCCATGCCGACCTGGGCATGCTGAGCCCGGCCGAGTTCATTCCGCTGGCCGAGGAATCAGGCCTGATCCATGCGATTGGTGACTGGGTGCTGGAGCAGGCGGCGCAGGCGGCGGCGGCGCTGCATGCCCGCCACGGCCGCTGGGTACGGATCAACGTGAATGTCTCGGGCCGGCAGTTGACCCACCCGAACTACGGCGCGCAGCGCTGGCTGGCGTTGATGCAGTCCAACCGCCTGACGCTGGGTGCGCTGTGCATGGAAATCACCGAAAGCACGCTGGTGGAAAACTCCGAGCAGGTGCGCAAGACGCTGACGGAGTTTCACGAGCACGGAATTCTGGTGGCGCTCGATGATTTCGGCACGGGTTTTTCGTCGCTGGCCTATCTCAAACGCTTTGACATCGACGTGCTCAAGATCGATGCCTCGTTCGTGCGCAATCTGCGCGCGGGCAGCGAAGACCAGACCATCATCGAGGCGGTGGTGGCGATGGCGCATGCGCTGGGCATCAAGACCACCGCCGAGGGGGTGGAAACCGAAGAGCAGGCCCGCGTCCTGCGCGGTTTGGGCTGCAATCACATCCAGGGTTACTGGCTCGCCCGACCCATGCTGCTGCAGGATTTGCAGCGGTTCATCGCCGAACGCGGTTAGCGCATCACTCACGCCGCTGCACCGCGGCCAGCAGCGCCGCGAGCACGATGAGCACACCGCCCGCCCAGGTGGCTGTAGTGGGGCTTGCAGCGTCGGCAAGCACCGAGGATGCGGTGGCAAACAGGATTTCCGACAGCATCACGAGCGAGGTGGTGCCCGACGGCAGGCGGGTGGCGCCGAATTGCAGCGCCCAGTTGGCTAGCACCAGCACTGCTGCCCAGGCCAGCACCGGCACCAGCCATGCCGCGCCTGGCGCCGGCAGTCCCGGCACCAGCCCGAGCGCATGGCTGGCGCCGGCCACGGCAAGGCCTGCCACCGCGCCGCCGGCAAACATCGCCAGCACGCGCGCCTGTGTCGGCTCGCTGCGCAGGCGCAGCAGCAGCACGTTGTTGGCGGCAAACATGAAGCCGCCGAGCACTGCCAAGGCGTCGGCGAGCGAAAAATCCGCGGCCAGGTGCTGCATGCCGCCCCCGGCCGGCCAGAGTACCAGCGCCACCCCGGCAAACGCCAGCAGCAGCCGCGCCAGCGCCCAGCCGCTCGGCCGCTCGCCCAGAAAGCGCCACGCCAGCAACACGGCCCAGGCGGGCATCAGGTAAAACAGCAGTACCACGCGCACCACATCACCAATCGTGATCGCCCAGTTGAAGGCGACGTTGGTCATGCCGGCGGTGAGCATCAGCAGCCACAGCCCGGGCGTGCGCAGCAGGCGCTGGCGCGCCGCGGGGCGCAGCAGCAGCATGGCGGTGGCGATGAGCGCAAACATCAACGTCGTGGCCCACAGCGGGTGCAGACCGGCATCGAACATCAGGCGCAGCGGCCACCAGGAAAGGCCCCAGATCAGGGCGTTGCACAGCAGGGCGAGTGCGGGAACGAAATTTGGATTCAAAACAGGGTTTTGCGCTTGTGTATCAAGAGCCAATAGCTATCGAAAACAGAGTCAACGGTCGCGCCGGGCGATGACTTTCAGGCGCGACATCTCCTCGCGGTGGTGGCGCAGGTTGTGCGCATACCAGCGGCCGATCAGCCACATCACGACGACCACGGTGGCGCCGAAGGCCGTCACCGCGCCAAAGGCCGACAGCCCCCATTTGGCGCAGGCGCTGTAGCCCGCGCCCATGAGCAAAATGGCCAGTTGCTCGTTGAAGTTCTGCACCGCGATCGAGCGCCCCGCGCCCATCAGATGGTGGCCGCGGTGCTGCAGCAGCGCGTTCATTGGCACGACCAGAAAACCTCCGAGCGCACCCATCAGGATCAGAAAGGGCACGGCCACCCATATGCTGTGGATCAGGTTCATCGCCATCACCAGTGCGCCCATGGCGATGCCCCAGGAGATGACGCGTGGCGCACGATCGAGCCGGATGCGCATCGAGGCGAACACCGCACCGCTGGCGGTGCCCAGCGCCACCACGCCCACCAGCGCCGAAGCCTGGGTAGTGCCATAGCCCAGCGCCGCCGCCGCCCAGGCCAGCACCACATAGCGCAGATTGCCTGAGACGCCCCAGAACAGCGTGGTCGAGGCGAGCGAGATCTGCCCCAGCTTGTCGTGCCAGAGCTTGCGGTTGCAATCGCGAAAATCCGGCAGCAGCGCCAGCGGGTTGCGCGGCATGGGCCTGCGCCGGGTGCGCGTGAGCGGGATGTGCAGGTTGAACCAGGCGGCCAGCAGATAGACCGGAATCAGCGCGAAGATGGCGCCCTCGGCGGGCAAATCCACACCCGGCCAGTGGCCCGCGAGCAGCAGCTCGGCAACCTGCGGCGCCACGAGCTGCCCGCCCAGCACCACGCCAAGGATGATGGAGGCAATGGTGAGCCCTTCGATCCAGCCATTGGCCTTGACCAGCAGCGATGCCGGCAGCAGCTCGGTCAGGATGCCGTACTTGGCCGGCGAATACGCCGCCGCACCCAGCCCGACCACGGCATAGGCCAGCAGCGGGTGCGAGCCCGCCAGCATCAGCAGGCAGCCCAGCGCCTTGACTGCATTGCTGATGAACATCACCCTGCCCTTGGGCATGGAGTCGGCAAACGCGCCGACCCAGGGCGCGAGCACGACGTAGAACAGCGCGAACATCGGCACCAGCGCCGCCGCCTGCCAGGGCGCGGCGCCATTGGTGCGCAGCAGGTCCACGGCGACGACGAACAAGGCGTTGTCTGCCAGCGAGCTGAAAAACTGCGCTGACATGATGGTGTAGAAACCGCGCTTCATCGGGAGCTGGAAGGGCGCCGTGCCGGCGGGCGCTGTGGTTGGCCTGGATACTCCGAAGAGCGACGCGCGGGGTTATATCACGCAGGCTGCCCGCGGGCGGGTGGGAGAATCCACGCGCTTGTCGCCCCGCACACCTATTGCACTTATGCCCCGCCCCATTCTTGCCACCATCCACCTGGGCGCGCTGCGCCATAACCTGGCGGTTGCGCGCCAGCGGGCACAGGGCGCGCGCGTCTGGGCGGTGGTCAAGGCCAATGCCTACGGTCATGGCATCGCACGCGTGTTCGACGCCTTGCGCGGCGCGGACGGTTTTGCGCTGCTGGACCTGGCCGAGGCCGAGCTGCTGCGCAAGCTGGGCTGGCGCGGCCCCATCCTGCTGCTCGAAGGCGTGTTCGAGCCGCGCGATCTGGAGCCGTGCTCGCGCCTCGGGCTGTGGCATGCGGTGCACACCGATGCGCAAATCGACTGGCTCAGCCAGCACAAGACGCAGACGCCACACCATGTCTTTCTGTTGATGAATTCGGGCATGAACCGCCTCGGCTTTCCTGCCGCGCGCTACCGCACCGCCTGGGCGCGGCTGAACGCGCTGGTGCAGGTCGACGAGATTGCGCTGATGACGCATTTTTCCGACGCCGACGGCCCGCGCGGCATTGACCACCAGCTCGCCACCTTCGAGGCCGCGGCACGCGACCTGCCGGGCGAGCGCAGCCTTGCCAACAGCGCCGCGCTGCTGCGCCGCGGCGACGAGCCGCGGGTGCACCAGGACTGGGTGCGCCCCGGCATCATGCTCTATGGCAGTTCACCCGACTATCCGGCCAACGGCATTGCCCACTGGGGCCTGCAGCCCGCCATGACCCTGAGCACGCAGGTCATCGCCGTGCAGCAGCTTCAGGCCGGCGACAGCGTGGGCTATGGCTCCACCTTCACCGCTGACCAGCCGATGACCGTGGGCACCGTGGCCTGCGGCTATGCCGACGGCTACCCGCGCCATGGCGGCACGGATACGCCGGTGCTGGTCGACGGCCAGCGCACGCGCACCCTGGGCCGCGTGAGCATGGACATGCTGGCGGTCGATCTCACGGGCCTGCCGCAGGCGGGCGTGGGCAGCGAAGTCACGCTCTGGGGGCGCGCCGCCAATGGCACGCTCCTGCCGGTCGAGGAAGTCGCCGCCGCCGCGGGCACCATAGGCTACGAGCAGCTCTGCGCGCTGGCGCAGCGGGTGCCGGTCGTGGTGCAGGAATAATGCAATAAAGATAGCTGTCAGCGCATATCCAGCATGCGCAAAAGCCTGATTTGACATAAAAATGGCCAAGGACAAGACGCTCTACACCTGCAGCGAATGCGGCGCCAGCAGCCCGCGCTGGCTGGGCAAGTGCCCGGGCTGCGGCGCCTGGAACACGCTGGTGGAGACCGTGGCCGAGCTGCCGGGCGCGGGCAAGAACCGCCTGAGCGGCGCGCAGTACGCCGGCCTGGCGCCGGCGCAGCAGGTGGTGCCGCTCTCAGCCATCGAGGCCTCCGAGGTGGCGCGCACCGCCACCGGCCTGGCGGAGCTCGACCGCGTGCTGGGCGGCGGCATCGTCGAAGGCGGCGTGGTGCTCATGGGGGGCGACCCCGGCATAGGCAAATCCACCCTGCTGCTGCAGGCGCTGGATGCGCTGCAGCAGCTGGGCCTGCCGGTGCTCTATGTCACGGGCGAAGAAAGCGGCGCGCAGGTGGCGCTGCGTGCGCGGCGCCTGGGCCTTGCGGCCAGCCAGGTACAGGTGCTGGCGGAGATTCAGCTGGAGAAGATTCTGACCACCGTCGACGCGGTGCAGCCCGCCATCTGCGTGATCGACTCCATCCAGACGATTTATTCCGACCAGCTCGCCAGCGCGCCAGGCAGCGTGGCCCAGGTGCGCGAATGCGCGGCGCACCTCACGCGCCTGGCCAAGGCCAGTGGCATCGCCATCGTCTTCGTCGGCCATGTGACCAAGGAAGGCGCGATCGCCGGCCCGCGCGTGCTCGAACACATGGTTGACACCGTGCTGTACTTCGAGGGCGACACGCACAGCAGCTTTCGCCTGGTGCGTGCCATCAAGAACCGCTTTGGCGCGGTCAATGAAATCGGCGTGTTCGCGATGACCGAGCAGGGCCTGAAGGGCGTCTCCAACCCGAGCGCAATCTTTCTGAGCCAGCACAGCGAGCCGGTGCCTGGCTCGTGCGTGCTCGTCACGCTGGAAGGCACGCGCCCGCTGCTGGTCGAAATCCAGGCGTTGGTCGATGGCGGCGGCGCGAACCCCAGGCGGCTGTCGGTGGGGCTGGACCGCGATCGCCTGGCCATGCTGCTGGCGGTGCTGCACCGCCATGCGGGCGTGGCTTGCGCGGATCAGGACGTGTTCGTCAACGCCGTGGGTGGCGTGCGCATCAGCGAGCCGGCGGCAGACCTGGCGGTGCTGCTAGCCATCACCAGCAGCCTGCGAGCCAAGCCGCTGCCCAAGGGCTTCATCGCCTTTGGCGAAGTGGGCCTGGCGGGCGAGGTGCGTCCCGCGCCACGCGGGCAGGAACGTCTGAAGGAAGCCGCCAAGCTGGGCTTTACCGTCGCGGTGGTGCCCAAGGCCAATGCACCCAGGAAGCCGATCGCGGGGCTCACGATTCACGCGGTGGAACGCGTGGAGCAGGCGATGGACGCGGTGCGCGGTCTGGGGTAGGCGGGGTATGCGGCTGCGCCGTCTGATCCCGCCACTGGCCTTGTTTGCGCTGCTGGTGCTGTGCTGGCGGGCCTGGGGCTGGCCGGGGCTGGTGGCCGGCGCAGGCGCCGCATTGCTGTGGCTGCTGCTGCATTTCACGCGGCTGATGCAGGTGATGCGCAGGGCGGCCGAGCGACCGGTTGGCACCGTGGCGAGCGCCGTGATGCTCAATGCCCGCTTGGCGCAGGGGGTGAATCTGCTGCATGTTGTGGCGCTGACCCGCTCGCTGGGCGAGTGCCTGAGCGCAGAGGGCGCAAGCACGGAAATCTACCGTTGGCGTGACGCTTCGGGTACGCAAGTGCGCTGCGAATTCGAGGGTGGCCGCCTGCTACGCTGGCAATTGCTGCGCCAGGGTGCGGCCGAATCGTAAAATGACTGGTTGTTCGGGTTCGATTTTCAGAGGATGGCGATGAGTTCCACTATTCCTTCACTGGCCGATCGCGACGGCAAGATCTGGATGGATGGCCAGATGGTCGAGTGGCGCGATGCCAGGATCCATGTGCTCACCCATACGCTGCACTACGGTTGCGGCGCGTTCGAGGGTGTGCGCGCCTACGACGCCGAGGGCGGCACCGCGATCTTCCGGCTGCAGGACCACACCCAGCGCCTGTTCAACAGCGCCAAGATCCTGCGCATGGACATCCCGTTCAGCATGGAGCAGGTCAACGAGGCGCAGCGCGCGGTCGTCAAGGCCAACCAGCTCGCCTCCTGCTACCTGCGCCCGCTGGTGTGGATAGGTGACAAAAAGCTCGGCGTCTCGCCCAAGGGCAACACCATCCACGTGATGGTCGCAGCCTGGGCCTGGGGTGCCTACCTGGGCGAAGAGGGCATGAAGCGCGGCATCCGCGTCAAGACCAGCAGCTACACGCGCCACCACGTGAACATCACCATGACGCAGGCCAAGACGGTGAGCAACTACACCAACTCCATCCTGGCCAACATGGAAGCCACCGACGACGGTTACGACGAAGCCGTGCTGCTGGACAGCGCCGGTTTCGTGAGCGAAGGCTCGGGCGAAAACGTCTACATCGTCAAGGACGGCGTGGTGTACACGCCTGATCTCTCCGCCGGCGCACTGAACGGCATCACGCGCAAGACGGTGCTGCAGGTCTGCAAGGATCTGGGCATAGAAGTGGTGCAAAAGCGCATCACTCGCGACGAGTGCTACATCGCCGATGAAATGTTCTTCAGCGGCACCGCGGCCGAGATAACCCCGATCCGCGAATACGACCGGCTGCAGATCGGCAGCGGCTCGCGCGGCCCGGTGACAGAAAAAATCCAGACCGCCTTCTTTGACATCGTGGGCGGGCGCAACCCCCGCTACGCCCATTGGCTCACCAGGGTCTGAGCATGGCGCACACCGTTGTCGAACTGCTCGCCAAGGACCTGGATGGCAATGGCGGCATCTTCTGCCCCAGCGCCAAGGCGGACATGAAGCTGTGGAACAGCCATCCGCGCGTGTTCCTCGAAATCGCCCGCCAGCATGAGGCCCGCTGCCCGTATTGCAGCACGGTCTACCGCCTGAAAGAGGGCGAAGTGGTCAAGGGCGGGCATTGAAGCGCTGCTGCCTGCACGGGCCCCGTGCCGGCGGCACAGACAGGCCATGCGCGGGCACTTGCCCGGCCGCTTTCCACAAGCTCCATGCCAACGCTCACGGTCGCCGTCCTGGCACTCAATGAGGCACGCTGCATCGCCCGCTGCCTGCGCAGTGCGGCGTTCGCCGATCAGCTGCTGGTGGTCGATGGCGGCAGCACGGATGCCACGGTCGCCATCGCGCGCTCGCTGGGCGCGCAGGTGCACTGCCATCCGGATT
Organism: Comamonas sp. SCN 65-56; assembly: GCF_001724135.1. GTDB lineage: Bacteria > Pseudomonadota > Gammaproteobacteria > Burkholderiales > Burkholderiaceae_C > Comamonas_C. The sequence goes on from NZ_MEDS01000006.1 coordinate 22,410, forward strand.
GGCAAGGCTTTGCCGTGCAGCGCAACCGGCTGATCGCGCACGCCAGCAGCGACTACATTTTTTTCCTCGACGCCGACGAAACCATGTCGCCCGCGTTTGCCGCGGAGCTGCAGGCCATCGTGGCCAGCGGGGAGCGCGCGGTGTTCAGCATCCGCTGGCGCCTGATGGCCTTCGGGCACGAGCTGCGGTATTTTCGCGCCGACACGCGGGTGGAGCGCCTGTTCCGGCGCGACCAGTTACGGGAATTTGTCGGCGTGGTGCACGAGCAGGCGGTGCTCAGTGAGCCCGAGGTGCCGCGTCGCCTGATACGCGAACGCCTGTGGCACGAAACGCGCCCGACGGTGCGCATCTCGCTCGAGAAACTGACGCAGTACGCGCTGCTGGGCGCCGCCAAGCGGGCCGGCGGCAGCGCCCGGGGCGGCGTGCTGCGCGGCCTGGCGGCAGGCAGCTGGATGTTTGCGCGCATGTACCTGGGGCGCGGCGGCTTTTTGTGCGGCGGCGCCGGTTTTCTCTACTGCTGGTTTCTGGCGCTGGAGGCGTTCTTCCGCTACGCGGCGCTGTACTACGACCGCAACGCGTTGACGGCGGAGGTCATGCGTTGAGCCAGGGCGTGGAACGCCGGGCCGCGCAGCTGACGACTGCCGGCGTGTTCCTGGTGCCGGCCCTGGCACTGCTGTTTCCGTCGGGCTACTCGGTCGGCACGGTGCTGCTGTTGCTCGCCAGCCTGCTGAACATCGGCGCATGGCACCGCTGCCGGCCGTCGCGCGAGATGCGCTGGTGGATGGCCTGCGTGGTCTGCATGGGGCTGCTCTGGGCCGTGGACATCAATGCCGCCCGAGGCTGGGCGAGCGCCGATCGACCGGCCAAGTACCTGCTCGTTCTGCCCTGTATTGTGCAGCTGTGTCTGTGCCCGCCGCGCGCCGGCGTGCTGCGGCTGGGCGTGGCGGCAGGCGCCATCGGGGGCGGAGCTGTGGCGCTGTTTCAGAACCTGGTGGAGCGCAGTCCGCGCGCGGACGGCTTCCTGAACGCGATCCAGTTCGGCGATCTGAGCATGCTGCTGGGCTGCATGTGCGCGCTGTGGCTGGCGCTCGGTGACCCGCACTGGAAATGGCAGACCCGGTCGCTGCTGGCGGCCGCCGCCTGCCTTGGGGTGCTGGGATCAGTGTTGTCGCTGGCACGCGGCGGCTGGCTGGCCGGCGTGCTGTCCTTGCCCCTGTGGCTGTGGCTGCTGGCGCGCGGGCACAGCCACCGCCGGGTGTGGCAGGCGCTGGCGGCGTTGAGCCTCATGGGCCTGATGATCGGCTGGTACCAGGGGCCCGAAGTGGCGCAGCGCTGGAGCATCGCGATCCAGGAGGGCGATGCCTATCGCGAAGGCGTCCCCGCGACGATCAATACCTCATCGGGCCAGCGCCTGGAGCAATGGCGGCTGGCGCTGGAGATGGGCCGGGATCGACCCTGGCTGGGATGGCGCGGGCAGTACACCGTCGAGAAAGCCCGGCGGGTGCAGGCGGGTGAGGCGGATCCCACCGTGCTTCGGTTTGACCATGCGCACAACGAAATACTGGACATGTTTGCCAAGCGGGGCGTGGTCGGTGTGAGCGTACTGCTGCTTTTCTACCTGGTGCCCTTGCTGGTGTTCTGGCCCAGACGCCCGGATTCACTGACGGGCGAGCAGGAAACCTTTGCCCTGCGCCTGGCCGGCCTGGCCATACCCGTGCTGTACATCGGCTTCGGCCTGACCCAGGTCTTTTTTGCGCACAACAGCGGCAATCTGTTTTACCTGCTCATGGTGACCATGTTCATGGTGGCGCTGCAGCAGCGCCAAGCTGCCGGTATCAGCGCACCGGCGGCAGGCTGATCCGGGCCAGCTCTGCCACCAGCTGGTGCATGAGCTCGGCTGCCGGCAGTGCACGCACGGCCCCCACCCCCTGCCCCGCCCACAAGGCCATGCCGTCGGCGTCGCCAGCCTTCGCGGCGGCGCGGCGCACCGGGCCCATGAGCGCGTTCTGGATCGGGTAGGGCGGCAACTGAGTTGCCAGCGGATCGAGCGCGTGCATCGTGGCGTTGACGATGCCGCGCGCCCAGCGGCCCGAGAAAACGCGGGTCAGGCGCGTATCGCTGCCCTGGGCGCTGGCCAGTGCCGCGCGCCACGCCGGGGCGATCGATGATTCCGGGCAGGCCAGAAAGGCCGTGCCCATCTGCGCCGCCTGCGCGCCCAGCGCCAGCGCCCCGGCGATACCACGCCCGTCCATGATGCCGCCTGCGGCGATCACCGGGATGGAAAGCGCATCGACGCACGCCGGCACGAGGGCCAGCGTGCCGATCTGGCTTTCTTCCCAAGGGCTCAGGAAGGTGCCACGGTGCCCACCGCCCTCGATGCCGCTGGCCACCACTGCATCGGCACCCGCGTTCTGCCAGGCCAGGGCCTCTTGCACCGTCGTCGCCGTGCCCTGGACCATGCAGCCCACACGATGCAGGCGCTCGATCTGCTCGCCGCTCAGGATGCCGAAGGTGAAACTGGCGACTGCGGGGCGCAGCTCCAGCAGGGTTTCGAACTGCACCTCAAAGTCTTCGCACCATTTTTTGGGGGGCTCAAGCGGCAGGTCAAATCTGGCGTAAAGCGGCGCCAACTGTGCGAGTGCAGCTTCTACTACCAGAGCATCCGGCGCAGGTGTCTGCAGCACGAAGAGGTTCATGGCGAACGGTTTGTCCGTTGCCGCGCGCACGGCAGCAGCCGCTTCGCGCATGGCATCCGGTGAGCGCGCGCCGCAGCCCAGCGAACCCAGCCCGCCGGCTTGCGAGACGGCAGCCGCGAGTTGCGGTGTGTCCGAGCCCGTCATGGGTGCCTGGATGATGGGGTGCTGCAGGCCCAGGCGTTGCAGCAGTGCGGAGGGTTGGGTCATGGGTCTGAGGCAGAAACGCTGCCGTGTGCGATGATTTCCGCCTTCATCTTACGGCGCTGCCGCATCGCGACGCTGCGCCCGACCCTTGCTCCATGCCCGTTCCTGTCGCTGCCCCTGCCGTCTCGCCCTGGTCTGAGCGCCCCTGGGCGGTGGCACTGGCGGGGCTGTTGGCACTGGCGGTGGCCATGGGTGTCGGGCGCTTTGCGTTCACGCCGCTGCTGCCCATGATGTTGCACGACAAGGTGGTGACCATCGCGCAGGGCAGCTGGCTGGCAACCGCCAACTACATCGGCTATCTGGTGGGCGCCCTGGTGTGCACCGCCGTGCCGTGGCTGCTGCCGCAGCTGTACCGGCGCTGGGGGCCGGCGCCGTTTGCCCATGCCGGGCTTGCCGCCACGGTGGTGCTGACGCTGGCGATGGCGCTGCCCATTCCGGCGCTGTGGCCGACGCTGCGCTTTCTGGCGGGCGTGGCGAGCGCGTTCGTTCTGCTCAACGTGGCGGCCTGGTGCATGGTGCGTCTGGCGCTGCAGGGGCGCGCTGCCATGGGCGGGCTGATCTTTGCCGGGCCGGGCCTGGGGATAGTGCTCAGCGGTCTGGCGGCCAGCGCCATGGTGGCGGTCCAGTGGCGGGCGACCGCTGGCTGGGTGGTGTTTGGCGTGCTCGCCTTGCTCTGGTATCTGCCGATCTGGCCGGTGATGCGCGGCCTCGCCAACGCGACGGGCGCGGCGCAACCGGTGAGCGCCACGGCAGCCCCCGCGTCGGCCGCGGCACCGGTGCTGGCGCGTGCGCTGCACGGCCTGGGCTACGGCCTGGCGGGGTTGGGCTACATCGTCACCGCGACCTTTTTGCCGGTGATTGCGCGCATGGCGCTGGAGCCCGGTTCGCCCTGGCCGGACTTGTTCTGGCCCATTTTCGGCGTCGGTGCCACCTTCGGCGTTGTGCTCAGCACGCGCTCGCCGGAGCACTGGGACCGGCGCTGGCTGCTTGTCGCCTGCTACGCGGTGCAGGCGAGCGGGATCATCGTCGGTCTGCTGTTGCCGACGGTGGCGGGCTTTGCCATGGGCAGCCTGCTGCTGGGGCTGCCGTTTCTCGCGCTGGTGTCCTATGCGATGCAGGTCGCGCGCAGGCTCTGGCCCGAGGCTGCTGACAGTTTCATGAGCCTGATCACCGTGGTCTATGGCGTGGGCCAGATCATCGGCCCGCCGATCACCGCCTGGCTGCTGGCGGTCCATGGGCAGCAGCGTGGCTTCACGCTGGGGCTCACGTTTGCGGCATCGGCACTGGTGCTGGGCGCCCTGATTTATGCCGGGTCGGCGCTGCGCTGGAGGCGCATGCCATGAGCCAGCTCGCGCGCCACGATGATCCGATCGCTGCCATCGCGACCGCGCCGGGGCGTGGCGCAGTCGGCATCGTGCGGGTTTCCGGGCACGGCCTTGCGCCCTTTGTGCAGGCGCTGCTGGGGCAGGCGCTGCGACCGCGCGAGGCGCATTACCTGCCCTTTGCCGATGCGGCGGGGGACGCGATCGACCGCGGGCTTGCACTGTGGTTCCCCGCGCCGCACAGCTACACGGGCGAGGACGTGCTGGAGTTGCAGGCGCATGGCGGTCCGGTGGTGCTGCAACTGCTGCTGGCGCGTTGCATGGAGGTGGCGGGCGCGGCATTGCCACGCTTGCGCCTGGCCGAGGCGGGCGAGTTCACCGAGCGCGCCTTTCTCAACGACAAGATGGATCTGGCGCAGGCCGAGGCGGTGGCCGATCTGATCGACGCCAGCACCGAGGGTGCGGCGCGCAGCGCGGCGCGCTCGCTTTCGGGTGCGTTCTCGGGCGAGGTGCAGTTGCTGCGCGATGCGCTCGTGCACTTGCGCATGCTGGTGGAGGCGACGCTGGATTTTCCTGAAGAAGAAATCGACTTCCTGCGCAAGGCAGACGCGCGCGGACAGCTATTGAATTTGCAGAATCGAGTGGCGACAGTGCTCGGACACGCTCGCCAGGGCGCGTTGCTGCGCGAGGGCATCACGGTGGTGATTGCCGGCCAGCCCAATGTCGGCAAGAGCTCTCTGCTCAACGCCCTGGCCGGCGCCGAACTGGCCATCGTCACGCCGATTGCCGGCACCACGCGCGACACCGTGCGCCAGACCATACAGATCGAGGGCGTGCCGCTGCATGTGATCGACACCGCAGGCCTGCGCGAGAGCGCGGATGCGGTCGAGCGCATCGGCATAGAGCGCGCCTGGGAGCAGATTGCGCGCGCCGATGCCGTGCTTTTCCTGCACGACCTGACGCGCTGCGGCGATGGCGCCTACCTGGCCGCGGATGCGCAGATTGCGGCGGCGCTGGCGCAGCGGCTGACGCCTGCGGTGCCGCGGATCGACGTATGGAACAAGAGCGACGCCGCCCCTGGTGCAGCGCCGCCCGGCGCGCACGGAGAGCAGGCACTCACCCTTTCGGCGCAGACGGGGCAGGGCTTGGCGGCGTTGCGCCAGCGGCTGCTGCGCACCGTGGGCTGGGAGGCGCTTGCCGAAGGGGTCTACATGGCGCGCGAGCGGCATCTGCAGGCGCTCAGGGCCGTGCGAAACCATCTGGAGCAAGCGGCCGCCCGGCTGGATGCGCCCGAGCCGGCGCTGGACCTGCTGGCCGAGGAGCTGCGCCTGGCTCAGGGGGCACTGGGAGCGATCACCGGGGAATTCACGGCCGACGACCTGCTGGGCAGCATTTTTTCGCAGTTCTGCATTGGCAAGTGAGGACGTCGCAGCCAGGCGACGGACATGCATCCAGGTGTAAGCGGCGCACTGACGCGCTTGCATATCCCCGGCTTGCAAGGTAAGTTGCGCAGCCATGGCGACTGCGCACTACCCCGGCTCCGCATCCAACACTCTGGATGGCCTGATGGCGGCGATCCGCCAGTCACCGGAAGACGACGCGCTGGGAACCGCCTTCAGCGCGCAGCAGTGGGCCATCCTCGCGCCCTACCTGCAGCCCATGGACCTGGCGGCCAACCAGGTCCTGTTTGATCAGGGCAGCAGCGACCGCTCGCTGTATCTGGTGGAAAGCGGCTCGCTCAGCGTGCACTACCAGGACGCCAAGCAGCGCGTGCGCCTTGCGATCGTGGGCGGCGGCTCGGTGGTGGGCGAAGGGGCGTTTTTCTCGCACCGCCCGCGCAGTGCCACGGTACAGGCCAATGGCGCCTGCCGGCTCTGGGGCCTCACGCCACTGCGCTTTGCGGAACTGTCCAACCGGCAACCGGCAGTCGCGCTGGCCTTGGCGATGATGGTGGGTGCGGTGCTGGCCAAGCGGCTGGCCAACCGGCGCATGCGCGTGGCAGCGACCTGAGCGGGCGAGAGCCTCAGCCGGGGTTTTGCGCGTTAAACTGCAGCGCAACCATTGGTATCACCGGAGTGAAGCATGTCGCTGCTGAGTTGGCTTTTTCCTCCCAAATCCAAACCTGTCACAGCCAGCGCCGGATCCGCAGCGCAGGCCGCGGCCGCCGAGTCCGCCAAGGGCGAGCGGACACAGCGGCGCGAGCATCTCTACCTGGCGGTACGCGATGCGATGGTGCGCTCGGGGGTGCTTTCTTCGGGCTACAAGTTCAAGGTGCTGTCGCTGGACCCGGATGGGCGCCAGTTCCTGGTGATGATCGACATTGCGCCCGGCTATGGCGCCGATACCGCCCGTCAGGCGGAGATGGAAGCCCTGCTCACCCAGACCGCGCGCGCGCGCTTTCACGTCGAGGTGGCCGCGGTCTACTGGCGCGTGAGCGCGGCGCTCGGCGGCCCGGACAAACCGGCCGTTGCAGTGGCGCCGGCCGCCGCCGTGGCAAAGCCGGCAGCCACGCCGGTGCCGCCCCAGGTGGCAACGCCGCCGGTCGTGGCGCCAGCGCCGCAGGCGAAATCGGATTTCGAGCCCATCGCACCCGACGAGGTCGAGGCCTTCCAGAAAGCCTTGCAACAGGCCGCGGCGCCCAAGCCTGCCGTGGCACAGCCGCCACTGCGCCGACCGGCGCAGGAGGCATCGGACAACAACGGTTTTGCCGACACCATGATCGTCGACGATGATGGCCAGACCCCGCGTCTGGGGGCGACGCAGTACGGCGCGCTGCGCTGAACCGGCCCGGTTCAGAGCCCGCTGAAATCCACCAGCGTATAGAGCTGCAATCCGGCGGCGCGCAGCCGCTCGGAGCCGCCCAGCTCCGGCAGATCGACGATCGCAACCCCTTCGGTGACGGTGGCGCCCAGCTTTTCCAGCAGCTTCTTGCCGGCCATCATGGTGCCGCCGGTGGCAATCAGGTCGTCCACCAGCAGCACGCGGTCGCCGCCGCGCACCGCATCGGCATGCAGCTCCACGGTGGCGCTACCGTACTCCAGCTCGTAGGTTTCCTGCACCGTGGTGAACGGCAGCTTGCCCTTCTTGCGGATCGGCACGAACCCCAGGCCCAGCTCGTAGGCCAGTACCGAGCCGATGATGAAGCCGCGCGCATCCAGCCCGGCCACCACGTCGGGGCGCATGCTTTTGTCCATGTAACGGTGCACAAAGGTGTCGATCAGTACGCGAAACACCCGCGGGTCCTGCAGCAGCGGCGTGATGTCGCGAAACTGCACGCCCGGCGCGGGCCAGTCGGGCACGGTGCGGATGTGCGAGCGCAGGTAATCGGTGATGGCGGGTGTGGGCATGGAGGTGGTGCAGATCGGAGTGATGGCGGCATCCTACCCGCGCAGCAGGCTTTCCTCGGCCAGCCCGAGCGCCGTCGGATGGCCGCTGAGCACCAGGGTGTCGCCGCCGGTCAGCGCTTGCTCGTCCTGCGCGCCGCTGGTTCTGCCATTGGCGCGGCGCACCGCGACGAGCTGCACGCCCATGGGCGCAAGGCGCAGTGCGGCCGGGCTCTGGCCCAGCGCCGCGGCGCCCTCAGGCAGGGTGATGGAGGCCAATCGCTCCTGATCGCGCTCGGTCGGTGTCTCGTCCAGCCCGTGAAAATAGTTGCGCAGCAGCCCGTAGCGGGCATTGCGCTGCTCCTGCAGCAGGCGCACGACGCGGCGCAGCGGTACGCCGACCAGCGCCAGCGCATGGCCGGCCAGCACCAGGGAGCCTTCGATGGCCTCGGGCACCACTTCGGCGGCGCCAGCGACACGCAGTTCCTCCAGGTGCGTGTCGTCCTGCGTGCGCACGATCACCGGCACCTGCGGTGCTTCGTTGCGCAGGTGCACCAGCACCTTGAGCGCCACTGGCACCTCGTGCGTCGTCACCACCACCGCGGCGGCGCGCGAGAGGCCCGCCGCGCGCAGCGCCTGAGTGCGCGTGGCGTCGCCGAACACCACCGAATTGCCGGCGGCGGCAGCCTGGCGCACGCGGTCCGGGTCCAGATCGAGCGCCAGGTAGGCGATGCCCTCCAGCTCCAGCAGCCGCGCCAGGTTCTGGCCGCAGCGGCCGTAGCCGCAGATCACGATGTGGCCGCTGGTGTTGATTGCCCGGCGCGCGATCTGCGTCACCTGCAGCGATTGCTGCATCCAGTCGCTGGCCACCAGCCGGCTGACAATCTGCGGGCTGTACTGGATCAGGAAGGGCGTGGCCAGCATCGACAGCACCATGGCCGCCAGCACCGGGTTCATGAGGCGCGGCTCTATCAACTGGTGCGTCTGCATCAGCGCCAGCAGCACGAAGCCGAATTCGCCCGCCTGCGCCGCGTACAGCCCGGTGCGCAGCGCCACGCCAGCCGATGCGCCGCGCGCATGGGCCAGGCCGAAGATGATCGCCGCCTTGAGCAGAAGCGGCGCCAGCAGCAGCAGGCCCACCAGCGCCCAGTGCTCCACCAGGATATGCCAGTCCAGCATCATCCCGACGGTGATGAAGAACAGGCCCAGCAGTACATCGTGAAACGGCCGGATGTCGGCGCCCACCTGGTGGTGGTAAGGCGTTTCGGAGACCAGTACGCCGGCGATGAAGGCACCCAGCGCCAGCGAGAGACCGGCCAGCTCGGTCAGCCAGGCCAGACCCAGCGTGATCAGCAGCAGATTGAGCATGAACAGCTCTTCACTCTTGCGCCGTGCCACCAGCGTCAGCCACCAGCGCATCACGCGCTGCCCGCCGATGAGCAGCACGCTCACCAGCACCACCGCCTTGACCAGCGCCAGCGCCAGCGCCGTCAGCAACTGCTCGGGCGAGGAGCCCAGCGCCGGAATCAGCACCAGCATGGGCACCACGGCCAGGTCCTGGAACAGCAGAATGCCCATGACGCGCCGGCCGTGCTCGGTGTCCACCTCGGCGCGTTCGGTCAACAGCTTCACCACGATGGCGGTGCTGCTCATCGCCAGCGTGCCGGCCAGGGCCAGCGCGGTCTGCCAGTCCATCTCCCAGACGCCGCCGAGCCAGCGCGAGAGCAGCAGCAGCCCGCCCATGAATGCCAGCACGCTGCCCAGCACCTGCATCAAGCCCAGGCCGAAGACCAGCCGGCGCATGGCACGCAGCTTGGGCAGGCTGAACTCCAGGCCGATGGTGAACATCAGGAACACCACGCCGAACTCGCCCAGGTGGCGCACGCCCTCGGAATTGAGCGCCAGCGCCAGCGCGTGCGGCCCGATCAGGATGCCGGCGGCGAGGTAGCCCATCATCGGCGGCAGGCGCAGCAGCCGGCAGGCCACCACGCCCAGCACGGCAGCCAGCAGGTACAGCAGAGTCAGCGCCAGCGACGACATCGCATGATGGTAGAGCCAGCGCCCCGGGTTTGGGGCCCGCGCCGATAGAATTTGTCCATGGTTTCTGCACAAGACGCACCGCGCACCGACGACGACCGCATCCTGCGCCTGGGGCGCGAGGCCTGCCACATCGAAGCGGTCGCGCTGGACCGCATGGGCGAGCGGCTTGGCGCAGCCTTCACGCAGGCGGTGCACCGCATCCTTGCGACACGCGGGCGAGTAGTCGTCATGGGCATGGGCAAAAGCGGGCATGTGGGGCGCAAGATCGCCGCCACGCTGGCCTCCACCGGCACGCCGGCGTTCTTCGTGCATCCGGCCGAGGCCAGCCACGGCGATCTCGGCATGGTCACGCACGAGGATCTGGTGCTGGCCCTGTCCAACAGCGGCGAGAGCCACGAGATCACCGCCCTGCTGCCGGCGCTCAGGCGCCTGGGCGTGCCCGTGGTGGCGCTGACCGGCGCACCCGCATCGACGCTGGCGGCCCATGCCGACCTGGTGCTCGATTGCAGCGTGGAGCGCGAAGCCTGCCCGCTCAACCTCGCACCCACCGCCAGCACCACGGCGCAGATCGCCATGGGCGATGCGTTGGCCGTGGCGCTGCTGGACGCGCGCGGCTTTCGCCCCGAGGACTTTGCGCGCTCGCACCCGGGCGGCGCTCTGGGGCGGCGCCTGCTCACGCTGGTGCGCGACGTGATGCGCAGCGGCGCCGATGTGCCGCGCGTGCCACCGGACGCCAGTTTCAGCACGCTGATGCGCGAAATGAGCGCCAAGGGCGTGGGCGCGGCCGCGGTGGTGGACGCCCGAGGGCGCCTGCAAGGCATCTTCACCGATGGCGACCTGCGTCGGCGCATCGAAGCCGGGACCGACGTGCTGAAGATGACGGCCGGCGAGCTGATGCACCCCGGCCCGCGCACCATGGCCGCCGAGGCCCTCGCCGCCGATGCCGCGCAGCTCATGGAGCAGCACCGCATCACCAGCGTGCTCGTGACCGATAGCGCCGGCGTGCTGACCGGCATCGTACACATCGGCGACCTGATGCGTGCCAAGGTGATCTGATGGTCGCGCCACTGCCTCCGCTGTTGCCAGCCTTGCAATGGGCGCCGGAACTGCTGCTGCAGGCCCAGGGCGTGCGCGCCGTGCTGCTGGACGTGGATGGCGTGCTGACCGACGGCGGGCTGTATTTTTCCGGCGAAGGCGAGGTGCTCAAGCGCTTTGATTCGCTCGATGGTCACGGCATCAAGCTGCTGCAGCAGGCGGGTCTGCAGGTCATGGTGGTCAGTGGCCGTGATTCGCCCGCCTTGCGCCTGCGCCTTGCGGCGCTGGGAGTCCAGCGCCTGCGCCTGGGAACGGAAGACAAGCTGCCGGCAGCGCAGGGCCTGCTGGCCGAGCTGGGTCTGGGCTTCGAAGCGCTTGCCGTCATGGGCGACGACTGGCCCGATCTGCCCTTGCTGCGCCGCGCGCGCCTGGCCTGTGCGCCGGCGCAGGCCCATGCCGAAGTGCGCGCCGTGGCCCACCATGTCACGCGCGCCGCAGGCGGGCATGGCGCGGTGCGCGAGCTTTGTGATCTGCTGCTGGTCGCGTCGGGCCGGTATGCGCAGCTGCTGGCGCGCGCCTCATGAGCGCAAGATCCTGGGGGCGCACCTGGGGACACGCTTGGGAGCGCGCCACGCTCTACCTGCCGGTGGCGCTGATGGGGCTGCTGGCACTGGGCACCTGGTGGCTGGTGCGCAACGCGCCGCAACTGCAGGCGCCCCAGCCGCCGGTGGCGCCGGCGCATGAGCCGGATTACTTCATGCGCGACTTTTCGGTCAAATCGTTCGACGCCAATGGCCGCCTGCAAAGCGAGGTACGCGGGCGGCTGGCACAGCATTTCCCGGATACCGACACGCTGGAGATCGAGCAGGCCGACATCCGCTCGACCGATGCCCAGGGCCGGGTGATGACGGCGACGGCCAGGCGCGCCATTACCAATGCCGATGGCTCCGAGGTGCAGCTGCTGGGCGATGCGGTGGTGCAGCGCGTCACGCCGGCGACCGCGGGCCAGAGCACGCCGCCCGTGCTGCGCCTGCAAGGGCAGCATCTGCGGGCCTGGGTGAACAGTGAACGCGTGCAATCCGACCAGCCCGTGGTGCTCACCCAGGGCAACGACAGCGTCACGGCCGACACGCTGGACTACGACAACAAGGCCGGGCTGGTGACCATGACGGGCAATGTGCGCGGCGTGGTGCAGCCAGCGCGCAGCCGACGCTGATGGCGCCGCCGCTTGTCTTCATTACCGGCGCCTCCAGCGGCATTGGCCAGGCGCTGGCCCGCCGCTATCTGCGTGCAGGCTGGCGCGCAGCACTGCTTGCCCGCCGTGTGGATATGGTCAAAGCATGGCTTGACGCAGACAGGATAAGCGCTGAAAGCTATGAAATTTATGGTGCCGACATCCGCGACTTGGCACAGATCGCTGCCGCTGCCAACGCCTGTCTCGAACGCCAGGGTCTGCCGGATGTGGTGCTGGCCAATGCGGGCATCAGCCTGGGCATTGCGCCGGGCGATGCGCAGGATCTCGCGGTGCTGCAGCGCACGCTGGCCACCAACGTCACCGGGCTGGCGGCGACCTTCCAGCCCTTCATCGGCCCGATGGTGGCGCGAGGCAGCGGTCGGCTGGTCGGGATTGCCAGCGTTGCCGGCGCACGCGGGTTGCCCGGCCACGGTGCCTACTGCGCGAGCAAGGCCGCCGTCATCAGCTACTGCGAGAGCGTGCGCAGCGAATTGCGCGGCAGCGGAGTCAGCGTGCTCACGCTGTGCCCCGGCTTTGTCGCCACGCCGCTGACCGCGCGCAATCGCTATCCCATGCCCTTCATGCTGTCGGCCGAAGCATTTGCCGAACGGGCCGAGCGTGCCATCGCCGGCCACGCGAGCTATCGCGTGATCCCCTGGCAGATGGCGATCGTGGCGCGCCTGCTGCCGCTGCTGCCCAATGCGGTGTTCGACCGCCTGATGGCAGGTCGCCCGCGCAAGCGCCGGGACGGCGAGTAAGGTTCGAACAACTCCGGACAACAAAAAAGCTCCCGAAGGAGCTTTTTCATGGGTTTGCCGGTAGATCAGTACCCGCCGTTGCCGCCATCGTAGCCACCACGGCCACCGCCGTCGTAGCCGCCACGACCGCCACCACCACCGCGACCACCGCCGCCGTAGGGGCTGCGGAAACCGCCGCCGCCGCCACCTTCACCGCGGCCACCACCGTAGCCGCCGCCACCGCTGCGGCCACCGCCGCCGCCATAGCCACCGGAACGCGGCGGACGCGGCTCCATCGGACGCGCTTCGTTGACGACCAGGCTGCGCCCGCCCAGGGGCTGGCCATTCATGCCGTTGATGGCTTGCTGCGCTTCGGCGTCGCTGCCCATTTCGACAAAGCCGAAACCCTTGGAACGGCCGGTGTCGCGCTCCATCATGACCTTGGCGCTGGTGACCGTGCCGAATTGCCCGAAGGCCTGCTGCAGATCTTCATCGCGCACTTGGTACGGCAGGTTGCCGACGTACAGTTTGTTGCCCATGAAATGGGACTCCCTAATTAACAAAAAAATGGAACCACGGAGTCCCGAAACCGCCAACAGTGAATCACCTAAGAAGCCCTATGCGCGAAAACTGACGGATCACCGTAACCTACTTGATGGACGCACGCCCACCAATACGGTACTGTTCTTGAATTTCGGCGGCGACGCAAGCGTTTTTTGCGCGGCAGTGGTGCAATTTGCAACAATAACTTTATAAAAACGCAAGCAAACCCGCATTCACCCGATGTCCGACACCGATTCCGCCACGCAGGCCCTGCAGCAATTCGACGCCGTGGTCGCCGCCACGCCGGGCATGCGCGCGCGCAGCGGCCAGCGGCGCATGGCCGAGGAGGTGGCGCGCACCTTTGCCCGCGCACAGCTGGCGCGGGACGGCGCGCCGGCCGATGGCGACGAGCCCCGACGCGCCATCGCGGTGATCGAGGCCGGCACCGGCACCGGCAAGTCGCTCGCCTACGCCGTCCCTGCCATCCAGATCGCGCTGGCACGCGGCACGCGGGTGCTGATCGCCACCGCCACCGTGGCGCTGCAGGAGCAACTGGTGCACAAGGACTTGCCGGCGCTGGCCGCCGCCATGCCCGAGCCCTTCAGCTTTGCCCTGGCCAAGGGCCGCGCACGCTATGTTTGCAAGCTCAAGCTCGAACGCCTGGCGGGCGATGCACCCACTGATGACGAGGACCTGTTTCCCGAAGACCCCCTGAGCGCGGCCGAACAGGAAAGCGCCGAGGCACGCAGCGCGTTCTACACGCGACTGGCGGACGACCTCGCCACCGGGCTGTGGGATGGCGACCGCGACCAGCTTGCCACGCCGCCCGATCCGCAGCTCTGGGCGCCAGTGGCGGCCGTGGCGCACACCTGCGCCGGGCGACACTGCCCGCTGTTTTCCACCTGCACCTATTTCGAGCGCCGCCGCGAGCTGGTGGCTGCGCAGGTGATCGTCGCCAATCACGATTTGCTGCTGTCCTCGATCGGCGCGCGGCTGTTGCCGGACCTGGACAACTGCCTGCTGGTGATCGACGAGGCGCACCACCTGCCCAAGACGGCACTGTCGCAGTTCGCCTGCGAGATGGACCTGTCGCGCCTGGCGTGGCTCGCGCAACTGGCCAGCCGCGCGCTGCGCGTGGGCACGCAGGTCGAGGTGAAGAACGAGGTGGACGTGGCCGCGAGCAGCACGCGATTGCGCGTGGCGCTGCAGGATGCCGAGCGCCTCATCATCGACCTGTACGGCGCGCCCTTGCGCGCGGCCATTGCACGCGCGCCGGGGCAACTGGCCAGCCACCGCGAACGCGTGCCCGATGGACGTTTGCCGCAGCCCCTGACCGACGCGCTGGCGCAGGTGCTGCAACACGCGGGCGAGCTGCTGCAAGGCCTGCGCGCCATAGCCGACGCGCTGCGCGAGCACATGCGCGAAGAACCGCACGAGGCGCGCCGCCTGTCGCAGCTCTACGCCCAGGTGGGACAGCTCGCGCCGCGTCTGGAGGCGATTCACGCCACCAGCGCGCTGCTGTTGCAGGAGCCTGCCGAGGGCAACGCGCCCGCGGCCAAGTGGTTCACGCTGGCTAGCACCGGCGACGCGGTGGTGGTGCGCGCGCACGCCAGCCCGGTGCTGCCGGGCGCGGCGCTGGCCGCGCACCTGTGGCAGCGCGTGCGCGCTGCGGTGCTGACGTCTGCCACGCTCACGGGTTGTGGCGACTTTGACTTCTTCCTGCGCGAGGCCGGCCTGCATGGCGACGCGGCCGTGACCACGCTGCAGGTTGCCAGCCCGTTTGACTACGCGGCGCAGGGCACGCTGGTGGCCGCCAGCACGCAGGCCGCGCCGCGCGAGATGGCAGCGTTCACGCGCCAGATGATCGCGGCGTTGCTCACCGATCTGGCCACGGTGACCAGCGGCGCGCTGGTGCTCTTTACCTCGCGCGAGCAAATGCGCCAGGCGGTGGAGCTGCTGCCGGGCAGCCTGCGCGCCGCCGTGCTGGTGCAGGGGCGCCTGCCGCGCCTCAAATTGCTGGCGCAGCACCGCGAGCGCGTCGCCCAGGGGCAGGTGTCGATCATCTTCGGCCTGCAATCGTTTGCCGAGGGCATGGACCTGCCGGGCGCGCTGTGCGAATCGCTGTTCATCACCAAGCTGCCGTTTGCGCCGCCCGACGAGCCGGTGGATGAAGCGCGCGCCGAATGGCTGCGCGCCAGCGGCGGCGATCCGTTCATGAACCTCGTGGTGCCCGCCACCGCGATGCGCCTGGCGCAGTGGGTGGGGCGCGCGATACGCAGCGAGGACGACCACGCGCGCGTGGTCTGCTACGACAAGCGGCTCTTGCAGACCGGCTACGGGCGGCGCCTGCTGCGCGGGCTGCCCGCCTTCACGCTGCAAGAACGCGCGCCGCTGGCCACGCCTGCAACCTGAAGCCAGCGGTGACAATGGGGCGATGCCCGCGCACCGCCCCGTTCTGCCCGCCTGCCTGTTGAACGTCGCCTTACTGCTGGGCTGCGCCAGCTCCGCGCCCACCGACCGCGGCACGGTGCGCGAGGCGCCCATGCAGCAGGGCGAATTGGTGCAATCCGAGCTCAACCGCGCGGCCACGCTCGCCATGCGCGACAACCTGCAAAGCCTGCTGCTGCTCGCCGACAAGCTTTACAAGCGCAACCCCGTGCAGTGGCGCGCAGGCGGCTTTGCCAGCCGCGCGCAGGCACTGGCGCGAGTCACTGCGGCGCTGGAGAGCAGCGAACCCTGGCCGCCTTTGCAGGGGCGGCGCGATATCGCGGCCATGGCCTGGGCGATGTCGCCCGAGTTCAGCGGCGATCGGGTGGCGGCGCTGGTGCTCGCCACCGCCGACATGCTGGTCACCGCGCATGGCGGCAAGACCAGCTTCCACTTGCTCGACAACCTCGATCCGCAGCGCCTGTACAACGCCGCGCGCAATGTCGAAACCGCCGCCTGGATCCTCGCGCAGCGCCGCGACAGCCGGGGCGAGCCGCTGCTGCTGGCGGACGCCATCGCGCAGGATGCTCCGCGCAACCTGAGCTTTGAGCGCGAATTCGGCAAGATCATCGCGCGCCTGGACCTGCTGGCCGAGCTCGGCGACGAGCGCCACCGCCGTGCCGCCATCAGCTACGTGCAGGGCATCCTGGGCGCTGGTTTACTACAATTTTTGCCGGTCCGATAAAGCACTGGCGCGCGCTTCAGCCCTTTTTCTTCAAAATGCCGTAGATCACCAGCAACACCACGGCACCGATCACCGAGGCAATCCAGCCTGCAGACTGGCCCGCCTGGTACCAGCCCATGGCCTGGCCCGCATAGGTCGCGGCGAACGAACCGGCGACGCCCAGCACCGCCGTCATGATCCAGCCCAGCTTGTCGTCGCCCGGCTTGATCGCGCGCGCGATGAAACCGACGATCAGACCCACGAGGGCCGTTCCCAGAATGCTCAACATGGCAAGTCCTTGCGATTGGTTGCTTGAAAGTGACCGGGGTATTTTCGCCTTGGCGCGAGGCAAGGCGATGGCAGTGAATGTGAAACATTGCGCCGCGTGCGCGATACTCGCGCCGCTGCGGGTTTGCACCAGTAGAAATTGTATGCACTTTTGCACACAATAAATACTCGCGTGCGCCCATCCGTCGCGCAAAATTCCATCCATCTGACTGCCATTTTGGACGCTTCTGCCATGCCCATTGATCCCCGCAAACGCCTTCTTCTCCGACTCGCCGCGCTGGGCGCGGTCTCGCCGCTGGCCCTGAGCGCCTGCGGCCAGAAGGAGGAAGCCTCTGCCGCTGCCCCCACCGCTGCTCCTGCGTCGGCCCCCGCCAAGGCCGAGCCGCTCAAGGCCGCCTGGATCTACGTCGGCCCGGTCGGCAGCGCCGGCTGGAGCTTCGAGCACGACCTGGGCCGCAAAGATGTCCAGGCCGCGCTCGGTGATCGCGTGCAGACCAGCTTCGTCGAAAACGTGCCCGAGGGCGCCGACACCGAGCGCGTGCTGCGCGATCTGATCAGCCAGGGCAACACCATGCTGTTCGGCACCAGCTTCGGCTTCATGGAGGCCATGGTCAAGGTGGCTCCTGACTTCCCCGACCTGCGTTTCGAGCACGCCACCGGCTACAAGACCGGCCCCAACCTCAACGTCTACGACTCGCGCTTTTATCAGCCGGTGTACCTGGCCGGCATGATCGCCGCGGGCATGAGCAAGACCGACGTGCTCGGCTATGTCGGCTCGGTGCCGATTCCCGAGGTGCTGCGCAACATCAACGCCTTCACGCTGGGCGCGCAAAGCGTCAAGCCCGACATCAAGGTGCGCGTGGTGTTCATCAACGGTTGGTTCGACCCGCCCAAGGAAACCGAGGCGGCCAATTCCCTGCTCAACGGCGGCGCCGACGTGCTGCTGCAAAACACCGACTCCCCGGCCGTGATCCAGGCGGCCGCGCAGGCGGGCAAGCTGGCCTTCGGTTGGGATTCGGACATGAGCGAGATCGGCGGCAAGGCGCACCTGGGTTCGGTCGTCGTCGATTGGGGGCCCTACTACAAAAAGACCATAGGCGCGGCGCTCGACGGCACCTGGAAGGGTGGCCAGACCACGCGCTGGGGCATGCCCGAAGGGCAGAACCTGCTGATCAAGCTGTCCGATCAGATCCCCGCAGACCTCAAGGCCAGGGTCGAGAAGGCCGAGGCCGGCATCAAGGATCGCAGTTTTGACGTCTTCACCGGCCCCATCGTCGATCGTGACGGTAAGGAGCGCTTAGCCGTCGGCGTGCGTGCCGATGACGACTGGATGGGTGCGATCAATTTCTTCGTTCCGGGCATCGAGGGACAGATTCCCAGCCCGACTTGACACCCGCACGTGAGCGAGGTGGGTAGTGAAAGGAGCTTGATATGCAGATTGAATCCGTCGTCTGGGACGAGTGGTACCCGGTTGCGATCGCCGACGACGTCGCGCCCAATCGCACGTATCACACCCAACTGCTTGGCCACGCCATCGAATACAGGCGCGACGCGGCGGGGCAATTCAGCGCCTGGCGCGCCGATAGCGAGCGCCAGCCCTGCGAGACGCTCACGCGCTACCACGCGCACTGGGTCTCGCTGGGCCATCCGCGCCACGCGCTCTTCGCCCTGCCCGAATTCGAGGAGGCCGACCGGCGCATCGTCGGCGCAGGCTCGATGAACGTGCATGTTTCGGGGCTGCGCGCGGTCGAGAATTTCCTGGATATGGCGCACTTTCCGTACGTGCACCACGGCTACCTCGGCGCCGAGCCTTACACTGACGTCGAGCCCTACGATGTCACGCTGGAGAATGGCGAAATCTTCGCGCGCAACTGCCGTTTTTTCCAGCCGCGCGGCGCCGCGACCGCTGCGGGCAGCGGCTCGGACACCGACTACATCTATCGCGTGGTCCAACCCTACACCGCGTTTCTCTACAAGACCTCGCACGGCCGCCCGGGCCGCATGGACGTGATCGGCCTGCTGGTGCAACCGCTGACCGAGGAATGGTGCCGTGCCCATACGCTGCTGGCTTATGTGGATGAAGGCACTTCCGATGAAGGCCTGCGGCTGTTCCAGCAAACCATCTTCGGCCAGGACTTGATGCTGCTGAGCAACGAAATTCCGAAGAAGATGCCGCTGGATTCACGCTTCGAGATCCCGGTCAAGGCCGATGCGATGTCCATGGCCTACCGCCGCTGGCTCGATCAGCGCGGCGTGCAGTACGGCACCTTTCGCGAACTGGCGTCGCATGCGCTGCCCTCGCCCGACCGGGCGGCGCCGCAGGGAGCCGTGGCATGAGCGCTCCGCAATGGTTTCCCGTCGCCTGCGCGCACGACCTGGCCGAGCGCCATGTCTTTGCCGGCGAACTGCAAGGGGTGGAGCTCGCCATCTGGCGTGATGACGACGGCTGCGTCAATGTCTGGGACAACCGCTGCTGCCACCGCGGCGCACGTCTGTCCATGGGCGTGAACACCGGCCACCGCGTGCGCTGCCAGTACCACGGCTGGCAATACCGCAGCGGCGACGGCCAGTGCATCGTGCTGCCCGCAGCCTCGCAGACGCCGCCGCCCACCAGCGTTTGCGCCCACACCTTTGCCACGCAGGAGGCGCATGGCCTGGTCTGGATGCACTGGCTGGCGCCTGCCGGTGTGCCGCTGGCGTTGACGCTGCAGGATTGGCTGATCGCTCCGCCCGCCGCCGGACAGACGCAGCAGGCGCTGCAGAGCTTCGTCCTGCATGCCGACGCTGAGACCGTGCGCGGGCAGCTTGCGCGCTATCGCGACTGCGACCCCGGCCTGGTACAGGCGCAGCTGCGCAGCCAAGAAAGCGCGCACGCGCTGGCGCTGTCCTGGAGCGAAGCAGGCGCGGCGCACACGCTCTTCTTTTTGCTGCAACCGGCACGCGCCGACAAGACCATCGTGCATGCGGTGCTGCAGTGCCCCGAAGGCCTGGCGATCGCCCCCTGGCAGCTGCGCCACCAGAAGGCGATGCAGCGCCTGCGCGGCCGCTTGATCGCCGAGGGCTGTGTGAGCGCCTACCCGACAAGCTCGGCCGACGAGCAGTACATGCTGCCGCCCGAGCGGCCCAAGGAGCGCCTGCGCGCCGATGAACGCTTGATCAAGGTGCGCGTGGCGCGTGTGCTGGACACCGCCGAGGAGATCCGCGCCTTCGAACTCGAACCCGTCGCCAGCGGCGAGCAAGGGGCGCTGGCCGATTTCATTCCCGGCGCGCATATCGACGTCAAGACGCCCTCGGGCATGCTGCGCCAGTACTCCATCGCCAGCTCGCCCGGCGAGGTCAGCGCCCAGGCAGCGCACGGCTGGCGCGGCGTGACCATAGGCGTCAAGCGCGAGCCCGCTTCGCGTGGCGGCTCGGCCTCCATGCATGCGCAGCTCAAGGCGGGCGACCTGCTGGAGGTCTCGCGGCCGAAGAACCACTTTCGCCTCGCCAACAGCGGCGGCGCGCTGTTTCTCGCGGCCGGCATCGGCATCACGCCCATCCTCTCGATGGCGGCGCAGATGGCCGCCACCGGGCGCGACTACCGTCTGCATTACTTTGCCCGCAGCCAGGCCCATGTGGCGTTTGGCGAGCGCCTGCAGGTGCTCGGCCACGCCGAGCTGCACCTGGGGCTGTCCCCGGCGGCAACGGGAGAGACGATTGCCCGGCTGCTGCAGGCGATGGACCCGGGCATGGATGTCTACGTTTGCGGCCCGCGCGCCTTTCTTGATGCCATCGTCGCAGCGGCCGCCGCGGCGGGGCTGGCGGCGAATCGCGTGCATTTCGAACTCTTTTCCAACACCGTCTCGCACCAGAACGACCAGCCCTTCAAGGTGCGCCTGGCCAAAAGTGACCGCGAGCTTGAGGTGCCGGTGGGTCAAAGCCTGGCCGAGGTGCTCAACGCCAACGGCGTGCCGGTCGAGCTCTCGTGCGAGCAAGGCGTGTGCGGCACCTGCATGGTCACGGTACTCGAAGGCCAGCCCGAGCACCGTGATGTCTATCTCAGCGAGGACGAAAAGCGCGCCGGCCACTGCATGCAGGCCTGCGTCTCGCGCAGCGCCTCAGGGCTGCTGGTGCTCGATCTGTGACGCGGGAATGACACCATGATCACCCTCTACGACTACGAACTTTCGGGCAACTGCTACAAGATTCGCCTGTTTTTGGACATCCTCGGTCAGCCCTACGAGAAGCGGCCGGTGGAGTTTTTCCCCAGCCTGGAGCACAAGAGCGAAGCCATGCTCGCCCTCAACCCGCTGGGCCAGTTGCCGTTTCTCGACGACGACGGCTACCTGATCCGCGACGCCCAGGCCATCCTGACCTATCTGGCCACGCGCTACGCGCCGGGCAGCCATTGGTACCCGGTGCAGGACGCGCGCCGCCTGGGTGAGGTCTGCCAATGGCTGGCCTTCGCCAACGAGCTCACCGCCACCTCATCGGCGGCGCGGCTGCAGCAAGTGTTCGGCTTTGACATCGACGCGGACAAGGCGCGGCGTGGCGCCTACCAGCTGTTTCGCATTCTGGACGAGCATCTGTGGCTTTCCGAATGCAACGAAGGCGGCTGGGTCTGCAGCGGCGCACAGCCGACGATCGCCGATATCGCCTGCTTCCCCTACGTGATCCTCGCACCCGAAGGCGGCCTGAGCCTGACGGACTTTCCGGCGCTCAGGCGCTGGACCGATCGCGTCAAACGCATCCCCGGCTTCACCGTGATGTCGGGCGTGTTCCCGGCCTCGCCCTCGCGCAGCGCCGTGCCGACCGAGCATGGCGCGATCCTGATGTGATTGCCGCGCAATTTCAATAATGAGAGCTGCCAGCGCTTGTTTGACGGGAGCTGGAGGCCTATTTGGCTTGAAATTCATGGCGCAAACCGGGGCTTGCGTCGGCCTTGACTAAAATTGGCAGCGTCTTCAAGGAGCGTTGCAGCGGGCCGCCACGGCCCGTCAGGCTTGAAGGCGACGATCAGCTTGCAACGGCGCTCACCTGTCTTTTCGCCCTGTGCAGGTGAGCCTGATGTCCGTTGTTGCCCCCCCTCCGATGAAACTCTCGGGCCTTGAGCCCGTACTGATCGACGACAGTTCGCTCTTCGTCAATGTTGGCGAGCGGACCAACGTCACCGGCTCCAAGGCCTTCGCGCGCATGATCATCGCCGAGCAGTACGAAGAGGCGCTGTCGGTGGCGCGCCAGCAGGTGGAAAACGGCGCGCAGATCATCGACGTGAACATGGACGAGGCCATGCTCGACGGCAAGGCGGCGATGGTGCGCTTTCTGCGCATGCTCGGCAGCGAGCCCGACATCGCCAGGGTGCCGGTGATGGTGGACTCATCCAAGTGGGAGATCATCGAAGCCGGCCTGCAATGCCTGCAGGGCAAGGGCATCGTCAATTCCATCTCGATGAAGGAAGGGGTCGAAGAGTTCAAGCAGCATGCGCGCCTGGTCAAGCGCTACGGCGCGGCCGCGGTGGTGATGGCGTTTGACGAGCAGGGCCAGGCCGATACCCTCGCGCGGCGCATCGAAATCTGCGAGCGCGCCTACCGCATCCTGGTTGATGAGGTCGGCTTCCCGCCAGAGGACATCATCTTCGACCCCAACGTGTTCCCTATCGCCACCGGCATCGAAGAGCATGCACGCAACGGCATCGACTTCATCGAGGCCACCGCCTGGATCAAGCAGAACCTGCCCGGCGCCAAGGTCTCGGGTGGCATCTCCAACGTGAGCTTTTCGTTTCGCGGCAACGAGCCGGTGCGCGAGGCGATTCACACCGTGTTTCTCTACCACGCGATCAAGGCGGGCCTCACCATGGGCATCGTCAACGCCGGCATGATAGGCGTCTATGACGACCTGGAGCCCGAGCTGCGCACACGCGTCGAAGACGTGGTCTTGAATCGCCGACCCGATGCGGCGGAGCGCCTGCTAGAGATCGCGGAGAGCGCAAAGGGCGCGGCGCGTGACGATGGCAAGAAGCTCGAATGGCGCGGCACGCCCGAAGCCCCGGCGCCAGTGGGCGAGCGCCTGACGCATGCTCTCGTGCACGGCATCACCGACTTCATCGTCGCCGACACCGAAGAGGCCTACCAGCAAATCTGCGTGCAGGGTGGCGCGCGGCCGCTCGCCGTGATCGAAGGCCCACTGATGGACGGCATGAACGTCGTGGGCGACCTGTTTGGCGCGGGCAAGATGTTTCTGCCGCAGGTGGTCAAGAGCGCCCGCGTGATGAAGCAGGCCGTGGCCCACCTCGTACCCTACATCGAGGCCGAGAAGGAAGCGCAGAAGGCCGCCGGCATCGACATCTCCAGCAAGGGCAAGATCGTCGTCTGCACCGTCAAGGGCGACGTGCACGACATCGGCAAGAACATCGTCACCGTCGTCTTGCAATGCAACAACTTCGAGGTGGTGAACCTGGGCGTGATGATTCCCTCACACGAACTGCTGGCCAAGGCCAAGGAGCTGCACGCGGACATGGTTGGCGTCTCGGGCCTCATCACCCCAAGCCTTGAGGAAATGCAACACGTCGCGGCCGAGATGAACAAGGACGAATACTTCACCAGCCGCCAGACGCCGCTTCTGATCGGCGGTGCGACCTGCTCGCGCGTCCACACCGCGGTCAAGATTGCGCCCAAGTACGACGGCCCCGTCATCTACGTGCCCGATGCCTCGCGCAGCGTGGGCGTGGCGCAAAGCCTGCTGGGCGAAGGACGCGCCGCGTATCTGGCGGAAATCCAGACCGACTACGCGCACGTGCGCGAGCTGCACGCGAAGAAAAAACGCGTGCCGCTGTGGACGATAGAGCAGGCGCGCGCCAATGCGACCAAAGTGGACTTCACGCACTACACACCGACAGTGCCACGCGCTTTGGGGCGGCGCACCTTCGTCAACTTCGACCTCGCCGAAATCGTCAAATACCTCGACTGGGCGCCGTTCTTCCAGACCTGGGATCTCGCCGGTGCCTACCCGGCGATCCTGCAGGACGAGGTGGTCGGCGAAGAGGCGCGCAAGGTCTTCGCCGACGGGCAGGCGATGCTGAAAAAAATCGTCGAAGGCCGCTGGGTGCAGGCCAACGGCGTGATCGGCCTGTACCCGGCCAACCGCGTCGGCGACGACATCGAGTTCTACACCGACGAGTCGCGCAGCGAGGTCTTGATGACTTGGTACGGCGTGCGCCAGCAGACCGAGAAGACGCCGGTCAATGGCGTGATGCGCCCCAGCCGCTGCCTCGCAGACTTCATCGCCACCAAGGAATCGGGCATCAAGGACTACGCCGGCATGTTCGCCGTGACGGCCGGCATCGGCGCCGAGAAAAAAGAGCAGGAGTTCCTGGCGCAGCTCGACGACTATTCCAACATCACGTTCAAGGCGCTGTGCGATCGCCTTGCCGAATCGTTTGCCGAATGCCTGCACGCGCGCGTGCGCCGCGACCTGTGGGGCTATGCGCAGGATGAAACGCTGGATCGTGACGCCATGATTGCCGAAAAATACCAGGGCATACGCCCCGCGCCCGGCTACCCGGCCTGCCCCGACCACACCGTCAAGGGCACGCTGTTTGCCACGCTCAATGCGCCCGAAGTCGGCATCGAGGTGACCAACAGCTTCGCGATGATTCCGCCGTCGAGCGTCAGCGGCTTCTACCTCGCTCACCCCGAATCGACCTATTACACGACGGGACAGATCGGCGACGATCAGGTGATCGACATGGCCGCGCGGCGCGGCATGGACGTTGAGGAGCTGCGCCACCGGCTGGCGCAGAACCTGGCATGAAGCCGCATGTCCTCGTCTGCGGCGGCGCCGGCTACATCGGCGCGCACATGTGCAAGCGCCTGGCGCGCGCCGGCGTGGTGCCTGTCACCTTCGACAGCCTTGTCACCGGCCACCGCAACGCCGTGCAATGGGGGCCGCTGGAAATCGGCGACTTGCTCCATCCTGGCGACCTGAGCGCGGTTTTCGCGCGCTATCCGATCCAGTCGGTACTGCATTTTGCCGCGCGCTCACTGGTCGGCGAATCGGTGCGCGAACCGGCGCTATACCTGCGCAACAACGTCACCGGTACCCTGAACCTGCTCGATGCCATGCGCAGCGCCGGCGTGGGCAAGCTGGTGTTTTCGTCCACTGCCGCGGTCTATGGCAACCCGCTGTACACACCGATCGACGAAGC
The DNA here is from genome assembly GCF_001724135.1 of Comamonas sp. SCN 65-56. GTDB lineage: Bacteria > Pseudomonadota > Gammaproteobacteria > Burkholderiales > Burkholderiaceae_C > Comamonas_C. Next base: position 47,165 of record NZ_MEDS01000006.1, read on the forward strand.
GCATCCGGCGCAGCCCATCAACCCCTACGGCCTGAGCAAATGGCTGGCCGAGCAGCAGATCCGCGCCTACTGCGAAGCCTATGGCCTGCGCGCCGTCTGCCTGCGCTACTTCAACGCCGCCGGCGCCGACGCCGACGGCGAAACCGGCGAAGCGCACGAGCCCGAAACCCATCTCATCCCGAACATCATCCGCGCGGCGCTCACGCCTTCCCTCGGCCCGGTCAAGCTGTTTGGCAACGACTACCCGACGCCGGACGGCACCTGCGTGCGCGACTACATCCATGTCGAAGATTTGGCCGAAGCCCATCTGCTCGCGCTGGATTACATGGCCGGGCAGCCAGGCTTTCATGTGTTCAACCTGGGCACCGGCCAGGGCAATTCCGTCGCCGAAGTCCTCGCGCAATGCCAGGCGCTGTGCGCGGGTGCGCCGGCCAGTGAAGTCCAGCCGCGCCGCCCCGGAGACCCGGCCACGCTGGTGGCCAGTGCTGCGCTGGCGCAGGCGGCGCTGGGCTGGACACCGCGCCATGGCCTGGACGGCATCTTGCGCAGCGCCCTGCGCTGGCACCAGGGCAGCGGCGCTACAGCTGCAACAGCTCGATCGACTGCAGATCGATGATCTGCAGCCCGCGCCCCTGCTCCAGCTGGCGCACCTCGCGCATGATGGCCGCGCCCTCGCTGGGCTTGAGGTGCGAGATGTAGACCGGAAAGCCGGCTGGATCGCTGAGCTGCGCGAGTTCCTGCGCCAGCGCAGCCGGCGTCAGATGCCCGCTTTTGCGCGCGAGTGCCTGCTCGCGGTTGCTGAAGGCGGTTTCCATCACCAGCGCCCCCACGCCCGGCGCCTGGGCATGCAAGGCGTTCACGCGCTGCCAGAAGGCCGCCACGCCACCCTCGGTATCGCCGCTGAACACCCACCAGGCGCCCGCCCCGCGCAGCGCATAGCCCACGGCAGGCACGCTGTGGCTGGCCGGCAAGGCTTCCAGGGTGATTCCGGACACCGCCAGCACATCGCCCACGCCCAAGGGGTGCAGCTGCACCAATGGGGCCTCGGGCCGCGGAATGCGCGTGAAATCCGGCCAGATGACGTCGTTGAAAATGTGCTCGCGCAAGGCCTTGAGGGTCTGCGCCAGCGCAAACACCTGCAGCGGCGCGCAGCGCTGCGTGCCTACGGTATCCAGCAGCAGCGGCAGCGCGGCAATGTGATCCAGGTGCGAATGGGTGAGAAAGACATGGGTGATGCCGGCCATTTCCTCGACGCTCAGATCGCCGACGCCGGTGCCTGCATCCACCAGGATGTGATCATCAATGAAAAAGGCGGTCGTGCGCGAATCGCGGGCAATGGAGCCGCTGCAGCCGAGCACGCGAACCTTCATCTGCCGGGCTTTCTGCTCAGAGCTTGAGAGGCAATTGCCCGTGCCTGAAAGGTGCGTCAAAACGCTGCCGATCGAGGCGCAAAACGCAGTCATAGCCCGGGCTATGGCGAGTATTTGCAACGAAGAGTGGTGGTGTTTTGGCGTGCAGGGCGGGCATGGGGGATGGCCTCTCAAGCTCTCAGAGCAGCACAAATTCCATCTGCGTCTCCCCCAGCACGATCTGATCGCCGGGTTGCAACGAATGGGGCTCGGTGATCGCCTGTCCGTTGACGCTGGGCGGCGCGCCATCCACCTGCGCCAGCAGATAGCCGTGCGGGCGGTGGCTGATCGAGGCCACGGCTTCGCCGGGCTTGCCCAGGGTCGTAACCACCTTGGTCAATGGCACTTCCCGACCAGCGCCCGGCCCCGTCAGCACGCGTACCAGCGCCCGGCCCGCGGCGGGCGGCGCAGCGGGTGCCGGTGGCTGCGCGGCAGGAGCGGCGGGTACGGGGGCATGGAGCGCAGTCGGCTCACCCTGCACAAAGCGCACCTCGTATTTGCCGATGATGACCTGGTCGCCGTCGTTTAGCAGCTGGCGCTGCACCGGTTGCCCGTTGACGAAGGTGCCATTGGTGCTGTGCAAGTCCTCGACTTCGACTGCCTGACCCTGCAAATGAAAGGCCGCGTGCTCGCCGCTGACGGTGAGGTTCTCGATCACGATGTCGTTGTTCGGGCGGCGCCCCAGCGTCGTGCGTGATTTTGCAAGGTCCACCTCCTTGACGATCGTTCCTTCAAGCATGAAGACCAGGCTGGGCATGCGCTATTTCCTATCTCGCCCGATTATCGACCAACCATGCCGGCCGCGACGCTCGTGCGCGCCAGGATGACGCTGGTGTTGTCGCGCCCGCCCAGGGCATTGGCCTGCTGCAGCAGGCGCTCGGCCAGCAGCGGCAACGCGGAAGGATCGCGCAGCAGCACCTCCAGGTCCTGGTCGTTCATGCGGTCGGTCAGCCCATCGGTGCAGAACAGGAACAGATCATCGGCCTGCACCGTGAATTCATTGATTTCCAGCCGCACCTGCGGATCAACCCCGAGCGCGCGCGTGAGCAGGTTGCGCATGCCCGAATGGCGCGCATGCTGCAGCGTCATCAGACCACTGTCCACCTGCTCCTGCAGCCAGGTGTGGTCGCGCGTGATGCGGCGCAGCCGCTTGTCGCGCAGCAGATAGCCGCGTGAATCGCCAATATGACCGAGCAGCAGTCGGTCGCGCGCAAAAACGCCGGCCACCAGCGTGGTTCCCATGCCGGCGTATTCCGGGCGGTCGAGTGCCGCGTTCAGGATCTCGGCGTTTGCCCGGTCGACGCAGGCGGTCAAGGTCTCGCGAATGAGCGTGACATCCACCGCCTGGCCCGCGGCCATCAGCCAGGCACCAAGCTCCTGCTCGATGATCTGCACCGCCATCGCGCTGGCGACTTCGCCCGCGTTGTACCCGCCCATGCCGTCGGCGACAACGATCAACCGCGCATCGGCGCAGACGGCCACGGCATCTTCGTTGTTGCTGCGCACCCGCCCGACATCGGTGCGCGCGCAAAACTCGTAATCCAGAGGGGAAGGCATCGGCTGGCCGTCGGTGACGCCCATGGGCGTTAAACGCTGCAAGGGCGCAATGATACGGGCGGCGGCGTTGCGCCGACAAAAAAGCCAGCTCCGGGAGCTGGCTTCGCACCGGGCCGCAAGGCTCAGAGCAGACTCTTGAGGATGCGCCCCATCTCCGACGGATTGCGTGTGATTTTGAAACCACACTCCTCCATCACCGCCAGCTTGGCCTCGGCCGTGTCGGCGCCGCCGGAGATCAGCGCCCCCGCATGGCCCATGCGCTTGCCGGGAGGCGCGGTCACACCGGCGATGAAGCCGACGATGGGCTTCTTCATGTTGGCCTTGCACCAGCGCGCCGCGTCCGCCTCGTCCGGGCCGCCGATTTCGCCGATCATGATGACGGCATCCGTCTCGGGGTCGTCGTTGAAGGCCTTCATCACGTCGATGTGCTTGAGGCCGTTGATCGGGTCACCACCGATGCCGACGGCGCTGGACTGGCCAATGCCCAGCTCGCTCAACTGCCCCACCGCTTCATAGGTCAGCGTGCCGGAGCGCGAAACCACGCCCACGCGGCCCTTCATGTGGATATGGCCGGGCATGATGCCGATCTTGATCTCGTCGGGCGTGATGAGGCCCGGGCAGTTGGGGCCGAGCAGCAGCGTCTTTTTGCCGCCCCTGGCTTCCTTGGCCTTCATCTTGTTACGCACTTCCAGCATGTCGCGCACCGGAATGCCTTCGGTGATGCAGATGGCCAGATCCAGGTCGGCCTCGACGGCTTCCCAGATGGCAGCCGCTGCGCCGGCCGGCGGCACGTAGATCACGCTCACCGTGGCGCCGGTCTGCCGCGCCGCTTCCTTCACGGTGCCGTAGATCGGAATGTCAAAAATTTTCTCACCCGCTTTTTTCGGGTTCACGCCGGCGACGAAGCACTGCTTGCCATTGGCGTACTCCTGGCATTTCTGGGTGTGAAACTGGCCCGTCTTGCCGGTGATGCCCTGGGTGATGACCTTGGTGTCTTTGTTGATGTAGATCGACATGTTGTTCTCTCCCGGGCTTAAGCGACGGCGGCGACGATTTTGGTCGCCGCTTCGGCCATGGTGTCGGCGCTGATGATGGGCAGGCCGGATTCGGCCAGCATCTTCTTGCCCAGCTCTTCGTTCGTGCCCTTCATGCGCACGACCAGCGGTACCGACAGGTTCACGGCCTTGCAGGCGGTGATAACGCCGGTGGCGATGGTGTCGCACTTCATGATGCCGCCGAAGATGTTGACCAGAATCCCCTTGACCTTGGGGTTCTTGAGCATGATCTTGAAGGCTTCGGTGACCTTCTCGGGGGTGGCGCCGCCGCCTACGTCGAGGAAGTTGGCGGGTTCGGCGCCAAAGAGCTTGATGGTGTCCATCGTCGCCATCGCCAGGCCCGCGCCGTTGACCAGGCAGCCGATGTTGCCATCGAGGCTGATGTAGGCGAGGTCAAACTTGCTCGCCTGCACCTCGGCCGGGTCTTCTTCATCCAGATCGCGCAGCGCGACGATCTCGGGGTGACGGAAAAGGGCGTTGCTGTCGAAATTGAACTTGGCGTCCAGCGCGATGATGGCGCCCTTGCTGTCGCGATTGAGCGGGTTGATCTCGACCAGCGAGGCGTCGGTTTCCATGTAGCACTTGTAGAGCTTCTGGCAGACGTCGACGAACTGCGCCACCGATTCCTGCGGCATGCCGACGCCGCGCGCCAGCTCCTGCCCTTGCGCTTCGGTCAGGCCGACGAGCGGATCGACGAAGGCCTTGATGATTTTCTCGGGCGTGCTGTGCGCGACTTCCTCGATGTCCATGCCGCCTTCGCTGGAGGCGATGAAGGCCACCTTCTGGCTCTCGCGGTCGGTCACGACGGAGAGGTAATACTCCTTCTGGATGTCGGCGCCGTCTTCGATGTACAGGCGGCGCACCTTCTGGCCCTCGGGTCCGGTCTGGTGCGTGACCAGCTGCATGCCCAGAATCTGCCCGGCGAGCTGCTTCACATCGTCAATGCTCTTGGCCACCTTCACGCCGCCGCCCTTGCCACGGCCACCGGCGTGGATCTGGGCCTTGACGACCCAAACCGGGCCGCCGAGTTTTTGCGCGGCTTCCACCGCCTCCTGCACCGTGAACGCGGGAATGCCGCGGGGTACGGGCACGCCGAAACTGCGCAAGATTTCCTTGCCTTGGTATTCGTGAATCTTCATGAGGTCTCTCTCAGGAAAGGTGGAGTCTTTACCCGTGCTGCCGAAGAGCGCAGTGCAGAACCGCAGTGGCGGGGTCTGGGGTCGCGTCGCGCCGCATCACTGCGCCAGCTTCACGACCTCGGCAATCGGCGAATGTATCATGTTGCGACGCACCATTCAGACGACGCCCGCGGTCACCCGATGGGCACCACCGTTTCTCACGCGCAGGAGCACACCTCATGGCCAAGGTCTTCATCGATGGCGAAGCCGGCACCACCGGCTTGCAGATCCGCGAGCGGCTGCACGCCCTGCCGCAGATCGAGCTGGCGAGCATTGACCCGCAGTTGCGCAAGGACACCGCCGCCAAGCGCGCGCTGATCGCCGGTGTCGATCTGGTGGTGCTGTGCCTGCACGACGACGCCGCGCGTGAAACGGTGGCCATGGTGGATGCGATCACCGCGCAAACCGGCAGGCGCATCCGCATCATCGACGCCTCCACCGCGCACCGCACGGCGGACGGCTGGGTGTTCGGCTTTCCCGAACTGACGCCTGGGCAGCTGGCAGCGATTCGCGCCGCCGACCGCGTCGCCAACCCCGGCTGCTACGCCACCGGCGCGATCGCGCTGCTGCGCCCGCTGGTGGATGCCGGGCTGATCCCTGACGACTATCCGCTGGTACTGCCTTCGGTCAGCGGCTACTCGGGCGGCGGGCGCACCATGATCGAAGCGCACGAAAAGGGCGAAGCGGCCAGGTACGAGCTCTACGCACTCAGCCTCTCGCACAAGCATTTGCCGGAAATCATGAAGTACGCCGGCGTCAAGCGCCGCCCGCTGTTCGTGCCCTCCGTCGGCAATTTCCGCCAGGGCATGCTGGTGGAGCTGCCGCTGCACCTGGATCTGCTTCGGGGGGAGCCGACGGCGGCCGACCTGCACGACGTGCTGGCCGCCCACTACGCCAAAACCAACACCGTCGAGCAGTTCGTCAAGGTGCTGCCGGCCACCGACGACGGCAAGCTGGAGGCTGAAGCGCTCAACGACACCAACCAGCTCGAACTGCGCGTGTTCGGCAACGACAGCTACCGCCAGGCGGTGCTGGTGGCGCGGCTGGACAATCTGGGCAAGGGGGCCAGTGGCGCGGCGGTGCAGAACCTCAAGCTGATGTTGGACCTGTAAAAATCCAGGTCAAATCCATCCAAAACGCTTGCTGATAAACCGCTGATAGCTATCAATTTTTATTCAGGCCTCGGCTGGATAGAACAGCTTGCGCGTCGCCACCGGCACCACCGCTTGAGCAATGGCCTGGATGTGCTCTGGCGTGGTGCCACAGCAGCCGCCGACGATGTTCACCAGCCCCTCGGCGGCGAACTCGTGCAGCAATCGGCTGGTGACATCCGGCGTTTCATCGAAGCCGGTGTCGCTCATCGGGTTGGGCAGGCCGGCGTTGGGGTAGCAACTGATGAAGGTCTCGGGCGCGACCTTGGCGAGTTCCTGGATGTAGGGGCGCATCAGCGCCGCGCCCAGCGCGCAGTTCAGGCCGATGGCGAGCGGATTCGCGTGGCGCACGCTGTGCCAGAAGGCGGTCACCGTCTGGCCCGAGAGGATGCGCCCGGAGGCGTCGGTCACCGTGCCGCTGATGATGATGGGCAGGCATTCGCCGGTTTCCTCGTACACCTCTTCGATGGCAAACAGCGCCGCCTTGGCGTTGAGCGTGTCGAAAATCGTCTCAACCATCAACACATCGGCGCCGCCCTCGATCAGGCCGCTGGCCTGCTCGTGGTAGGCCGCGCGCAATTGCTCGAAGGTGATGTTGCGTGCGCCCGGGTCGTTCACGTCGGGGCTGATGCTCGCGGTCTTGGGCGTGGGGCCGAGCGCGCCAATGACGAAACGCGGTTTGTCCGGCGTGCTGAATTTGTCGCACGCCGCGCGCGCCAGCTTCGCCGCCGCCACGTTCATCTCGCGCGCCAGGTCCTGCATGTCGTAGTCGGCCTGCGCCACCGTGGTCGCACCAAAGGTGTCGGTCTCGATCAGGTCGGCGCCCGCGGCGAGATAGCCTTCGTGGATGTCGCTGATGACTTGCGGCATCGTCAGCACCAGCAGCTCGTTGTTGCCCTTCACGTCCTTGTGAAAGTCCTTGAAGCGCTCGCCGCGAAACTGCGCCTCGGTCAGCTTCAGGCGCTGCACCATGGTGCCCATGGCGCCGTCCAGAATCACGATGCGGTTGGCAAGAATTTCGGGCAGTGGCTGCGCACGGGTGTAATGGGGAAGCGTCATGCGGCAATTGTAGGAAGACCCGTGCCGGACAATAGCAGGGTCGGTTTTTCAATGAAATACCGCTTCTGCGCATGCCAGACAAGCGCGAGCAGCTATCTTTAACGAAGTTTCCTTGTCCTCCCCTCTCTCCATCCTGCGCCAGGTTTTCGGCTACGACAGCTTTCGTGGTCCGCAAGCGGACATCATCGACCACGTCACCGGCGGTGGCGATGCGCTCGTGCTCATGCCCACGGGCGGCGGCAAATCGCTGTGCTACCAGATTCCGGCGATTGCACGCCAGCAGGCGCACCTGGGTGTCACCCTTGTGGTCTCGCCGCTGATCGCCCTGATGCACGACCAGGTCGGCGCGCTGCGCGAGGCCGGCGTCGCCGCCGCCTTCCTCAACTCCACGCTGGACTGGTCGCAGGCGCTGGAGGTGGAGCAGCGCCTGGCGCGCGGCGAAACCACGCTGCTCTACGCCGCGCCCGAGCGTGTGGTGAGCGAGCGCTTCCTCAGCCTACTCGACGGCCTGTACGCGCAAGGCCAGCTGGCACTGGTGGCGATTGACGAGGCGCATTGCGTGAGCCAGTGGGGCCACGACTTTCGCCCCGAATACCGCCAGCTGGCGATGCTGGCCGAGCGCTATCCGGGCGTACCGCGCATCGCCCTGACCGCCACCGCCGACGCACTCACGCGCGCCGACATCCTCGAAGGGCTGCAGCTGGGCTCGGCGCAAGTCTTCATCAGCAGCTTTGACCGCCCCAACATCCGCTACCACGTGCAAGAGAAGAAGGAGCCGCTGGCCCAGCTGCTGCGCTTCATCGAGCAGGAGCACGCCGGCGAAGCGGGCATCGTCTATTGCCAGTCGCGCAAGCGGGTGGAGGAAATGGCGCGGGCGCTGTCCCAGGCCGGCATCGCCGCGCTGCCCTACCACGCCGGCATGGAAATGGATGTCCGCCAGGCGCACCAGGACCGGTTCCTGCGCGAGGACGACATCGTCATGGTCGCCACCATCGCCTTCGGCATGGGCATAGACAAGCCGGATGTGCGCTTCGTCGCCCACGTCGACCTGCCGCGCAACATCGAGGGCTACTACCAGGAAACCGGACGCGCCGGGCGCGACGGCCTGCCCGCCGATGCCTGGATGATCTACGGTCTGCAGGACGTGGTGAACCAGCGGCGCATGATCGACGAAGGCGACGCCAGCGAGGCCTTCAAGACCGTGCTGCGCGGCAAGCTCGACGCGCTGCTCACGCTCGCCGAGGCCACCGACTGCCGCCGCCAGCGGCTGCTGGTCTACTTTGGCGAAGTGTCAGAGCCCTGCGGCAACTGCGACAACTGCCTGCAACCGCCCGCTGTCTGGGATGGCACCGACGCCGCGCGCAAGCTCCTGTCCACCATCTACCGCGTGCATGAGATGAGCGGCCTGACCTTCGGCACCGGGCATCTGATGGACATCGTGCGCGGCAACGCGACCGACAAGGTGCGCCAGTTCGGGCACGAGCGCCTGTCCACCTTCGGCCTGGGCGCCAATTACAACGAGCACCAGCTGCGCGCCGTGCTGCGCCAGCTGCTGGCCACGCAGGCGGTGGGTGTGCAGCGCGTGCTGCTGGAAGATGGCCGTGCCTTCGATACGCTGGCCCTGGGCGCCGGCGCCCGCCCGCTGCTGCGCGGCGAAGTACCTGTGCTGCTGCGCGAAACCAGCGCCGCCGCGCGCCGCACGCGCAAGCCCCGGCGCCACACGCCAGCCGCCGCGGCCGCCGAACTGGGCGCCAGCGCCCAGGTGCGCTTCATCAACCTCAAGGCCTGGCGCGCCGAGGTGGCGCGGGAGCACGGCGTGCCGGCCTACGTCGTGTTTCTGGACACCACACTGGCCGCGATCGCCGAACGCAACCCGGCGACCCTGGCCGACCTTGCCGGCATCCCAGGCATGGGCGCCAAGCGGCTGGAGGCGTATGGCGCGCAGGTCTTGCAGGTGTGCCAGGCGTAGCTGGGGGGCACTGCTCAATAGCGCTCGAGCGCGCCACCAGGCACTCGCTAGGCTGCCTTGGGCCGGGGGTGTTCTATCGTTGGCAAAAACACCGTGAGCAGCCCCAGCAGCGGCAAGAACGCACAGACCTGGTAGACGAATTCGATGCCCCGGCTGTCGGCCAAAACGCCCAGCACGGCCGCGCCCACGCCGCCCATGCCGAAGGCAAAACCGAAGAACAGGCCGGAGACGGCGCCGATCTTGCCGGGCATCAGTTCCTGTGCATAGACCAGGATGGCCGAGAACGCCGAGGCGATGACCACGCCGATAATGAAGGTCAGGATGCCGGTCCACATCAGGCCGACATGCGGCAGCAGCAGCGTGAACGGCGCCACCCCCAGGATCGAGACCCAGATCACCGGCTTGCGCCCGATGCGATCACCAATCGGCCCACCGGCCAGCGTGCCAGCCGCCACCGCGAACAAAAAGACGAAGAGGTGGATCTGCGCCGACTGCACCGAGACATGAAAGCGCTCGATCAGGTAGAAGGTGTAGTAGCTGGTCAGGCTGGTGAGATAGAAATACTTCGAAAAAATGAGCAGCAACAGCACGCCAATCGCGCGCCGAACCACATTCGGCGGCACGGGGCTGACGGCCGTGCTGGCCGCCTTCCTGGTGCGTGCGCCACTGCCCAGGAACTGGCGCCGGTACCAGTTGCCGATCTGCCAGAGTACCGCGATCGCCACCAGCGCCGCCACGGCAAACCAGGCGATCGCGCCCTGGCCATGCGGCAGCACGATGAGCGCCGCCAGCAGTGGCCCGAGCGCCGAACCGGTGTTGCCGCCGACCTGAAAGATCGATTGCGCCAGCCCATGCTGTCCGCCCGAGGCCAGGCGCGCGATGCGCGACGATTCGGGGTGAAACACCGAAGAACCCGTGCCCACCAGCGCAGCCGCCAGCAAAATCACGCCGAAGTTCGGCGCGACCGACAGCAGCAGCAGCCCGCACAGCGTCGAGCCCATGCCAAAGGCGAGCGAGTGCGGCTGCGGGTGCTTGTCGGTGTACAGGCCGATCAGCGGTTGCAGCAGCGAGGCGGTGAGCTGGTAGGTCAGCGTGATCAGGCCGATCTGCAGAAAGCTCAGGTTGAAATCGCCCTTGAGAATGGGGTAGATCGCCAGGATCAACGACTGGATCATGTCGTTGAGCATGTGCGAAAAGCTGATCGCGCCGAGCACGCGGTAGCGCGTGGGGTTGGGCGCGGGCATGGCGGCGGCAGTGGTGACGGGCGGCATGGGCAGGCTGGATCGACGAACGAGAGCCTTGGATGGTAGCGGCGCGCACGCCTATGTGCTGCTCAGGGCCTTTTGACCACCAGCGCCACGCGCACGCCGTCGTCAGTGACGGTGATCGGCCCGGGCTCCATGCCGAAAAGCGCCATGCGCCGCAGGTCGGCCTGGCTCAGCCGGTACAGCGCCACCTCGACCAGCGAGAGCTGCAACCAACCCGAGACATATTGCCGCAGGATGTCGACCGTCTGTCCCTTGAGCCCGCCCAGTTGCATCGCCGTGATGTCAAGATGCGTAGCGTACAGGGCGTGATCCACATCTTCGTAGCGCAGCGCAAATCGCAGGTCAAAACGCGCATCGAACCACCGGTCGGACTGCGGCGCGCGTACCCGCGCCTGCTGCACTGCCCCCAGCTTGTTGATCTCGGGTAGCAGGTGCAAACGGGGGGCTTGCAGTTCAAGCGCCACCACCCCGGCCACGCCTTCCTCGGCCGGGAAATGCGGGTCCACCAGCGCCTGCATCTGCGCCAGCGTGAACGTCAATGTGGGTGCCGCGCCCGCCTCGCCAGCATCCGCGCCGTCAGCGGCATGGACTCCCAGGCCGACGGCAGCGGCGGTGCAAAACAACAATGCACGTCTGTGCATGTCCCCGCCCCATTCCCTGACCCGGTACTCTCGACCTCTCTAGCCGCGCGCCGGTATTTGCAGCCCGCGTTCCACCGCCGGGCGCGCCACGAAGGTCGCCAGCACGCGCTCGATCTCGGGGTAGCTGCCCCAGCCGACCAGCTCGCCCGCGCCATAAAAACCCACCAGGTTGCGCACCCACGGAAAGATCGCGATGTCGGCGATCGAGTACGCATCGCCCACCATCCAGGTGCGGCCCGCAAGGTGCTTGTCCAGCACCCCCAGCAAGCGCCTGGACTCGGCCACATAGCGATCGCGCGGGCGCTTGTCCTCGAAATCCTTGCCGGCAAACTTGTGGAAAAAGCCCAGCTGGCCGAACATCGGCCCCACGCCGCCCATCTGCCACATCAGCCACTGCAGAGTCTCGTAGCGCTGCGCCGGATCTTGCGCCAGCAGTTGGCCGGTTTTCTCCGCCAGATAGACCAGGATGGCGCCCGACTCCCATAGTGCCAGCGGCTTGCCCCCAGGGCCGTTGGGGTCCAGGATGGCGGGAATCTTGTTGTTCGGGTTGAGCGAGAGAAACGCGGGCGAGAACTGGTCGTTCTTCTCGAAGCTCACGAGGTGCCATTCATAGGGCAGGCCCAACTCTTCAAGCGCAATCGAGGCCTTCACCCCATTGGGCGTGGGCAGGGAATACAGCTGCAGGCGCTCGGGGTGCTGCGCCGGCCATTGGGCGGTGATGGGGTGGGTCCAGGTCATGGCGTGGTAGGTCCTTTCTCGGGGCTTGATTCTGCGCCGGCTTCTGGCGGTTGGTGCAGCACGCACAGCTTGTTGCCGCTGGGGTCGCGCAGATAGGCCATGTACAGCGGCCCATCCACGCCGGTATCGAGCCAGCCCGCGGGATCATCGGTGCGCATGCCACCGGCCGCCTGTCCGGCAAGGCAGGCCGCATCCACATCCTGGGGGCTGAGCGCGCCAAAGCCCACGGTTCCCACGCTGTTGTGCGACGCGAGCTGGCTGCCGCTGGCCGGGCAAATGCCGAACGTGCCCGAATGGCCGACGTAAAAATAGCGATCGCCATTGGCGATGCCGGGCGGCAGGCCCAGCGCGCCAAAGAAGGCGTCGTAGAACTGCCGCGACTGTTCCATATCGCTGGCACCGAGCATGACGTAGCTGTACATGGAGGGCTCCTGTCAGAAGAAAGCGGGTACGGCTTGCAGTATGGCCCGCAGTCCGGACGCTGAATCCGCCGAAAAGCGCGACACTGCCCCGCCAGGCGCAGCAATGGCAGCGCAATCCGGCGATCAGGCTGCCTTGGCCGGGCGGTGCGCCAGGCACAACTTGTTGCCCGTCGGGTCGCGCAGATAGGCCAGATAGATGCGCGCGCCGCCGCCCAGCTCACGCCAGCCGGGCGGGCCCTCGCAGCTCTCGCCACCCGCGGCCACGCCTGCCGCGTGCGCCGCATCGACCTGCTCGGGCGAGGCGGCGGCAAAGCCGGTGGTCGCGCCATTGCCAAAACAGGCGGGCTCGCCATTGATGGGCGTGGAAATGGCGAAGGTTCCCGCAGCGCTACGGTAAAAGTAGCGGTTCTTGTTGGCCACGCCCGCGGCGATGCCCAGCGCGCCCAGCAGGGCATCGTAAAAGCGCCTCGATTGCTCCAGGTCGGCAGCGCCGAGCATGATGTGGCTGAACATGGGGCGGTCTCCGTGCACGAGTTTCAAAGTCGGCAATGGTAGCGGCGGCTTCGGCACGCGGGCGCCGCGGGCGTGAAGGGCCGGCGAGCCGTCCACGGATAATCGTCAGAGATTCCCCTACGCATCACGCACCATGAGCACTCTTCTTATCGGCCTGGTACTGTTTCTCGGCATGCATTCGGTGCGCATCGTGGCCGATGGCTGGCGCGGGCGCGCCATTGCCGGCCTCGGCCCGCTGGCCTGGAAGGGTCTGTACTCCATCGTTTCTCTGGCAGGCCTGGCGCTGATCGTCTGGGGCTATGCGCAGGCGCGCCAGCAGCCGGTGATGCTGTGGAGCCCGCCGACCGCGCTCAAGCACCTGAACTCGCTGTTCACGCTGCTGGCCTTCATCTTCGTGGTGGCCGCCTATGTGCCACGCAACGCGATCAAGGCGAAGCTGCACCACCCCATGATTCTGGGCGTGAAGCTCTGGGCCTTCGGCCATCTGCTGGCCACGGGCAAGCTGGCGGACCTGCTGCTGTTTGGCAGCGTATTGCTGTGGGCCGTACTGGATTTTCGCGCCGCACGCCAGCGCGACCGGAACCAGGGCGCGGTCTTTGCACCAGGCAGGGCTGCACCCACCGTACTGACGGTGGTGCTCGGCGCGGCGGCCTGGGTGGCGTTCGCGTTCTGGCTGCATGCGCTGTGGATAGGCGTGGCGCCGATGGCGCGCGGCTGAACCCGCTCAGCCCAGATGCGGCCCGAGCAGCCCGGCCACCTCGAACATCCCGGCGCTGCCCTTGCCGAACACCGCGCGCAGCTTGTCGTCGGCGACGATCTGGCGCTTGTCCTGCGGGTTTTGCAAGCCGTGTTCCTTGATGTAGACCCAGAGCTTTTTCACCGCCTCGGGGCGGCTCACGGCCTCGGGGCCGATCACGGCGGCCAGTGCCGCGCTGGGCGTCTTGCCGCTGGCCGCCGTGGTTTTGCGCGGGGTTTTGGTTGCGGCTTTTTTGGCCGAGGGTTTCAAGCTTTTTTGGCCTCTAGCGCTTGCTGTACCTGCGTCAGCAGCTCTCGTTTTTGATAGCGCCGTCTTGCGCGGCGGGTATTTGCTGTCGCGCGGCTCGAACTCGAAGTTGACCTTGCCCGCGCCCGCATCCCACGCCAGGCGCGCCTTGAACGGGCGGCGCGTGCGGTTGGAGATGAATTTGTCGAGCACATCGGTCTTGCCGGTCGCGAGCAGCTTGGCCATCTGCGCGCGCTCGATCGCCTGCTGCAGGATGATCTTGCCGCTCTTGAAACTGCATGTGGGCACGGGCTGCGCGGCGGTGGGCACGGCGCGCGAGCATACGTAGTTGCTGGCGTGCTCATGCACTTCGGCACCACAGGCCGGGCAGGGGCCCAGCGCCTCGTCGGCGAACGCGACCAGTTCGCCGGTTTCACCCTCGTTCTTGTCGTCGCCAAAGTCGAATTCGAGCTTGAAATTGCTCGCATCCTCGTCGCGAACGATGGCGATTTCGGCGGTGAAGGGCCAGCCGGCCTTGGAACGAAAACCCGACAGCGGCCCGATGCGCCGCTCGCGCAGCAGTTGCTCGGCCTCGGCGATCTCGAAGGTACGCCCGGCCGGTGATTTGCCAAAGCCGAAGCCGCAGCCTTCGCCACCATCCTTGCCGGTGCAGGCGTAGCGCCGGTAGTTCTCCTTCACCACGCCGCCGCAGTTGGGGCAGGGCGCAGAGAGCGTGGCGTAGTCGCCCGGGATGCTGTCGCGGTCGTATTCCTTGGCCTTTTTGACCATGCGCTCGGTCATCGCGGCGATCTGCTGCATGAAGGCGGCGCGCGAGAGCTGGCCCTTTTCCATCTGCGCCAGCTTGTATTCCCACTCGCCAGTCAGTTCCGCCTTGCACAGCTCGTTGACCTCCAGCCCGCGCAGCAGCGTCATGAGCTGAAACGCCTTGGCCGTGGGAATCAGCTCGCGGCCCTCGCGCAGCATGTATTTTTCAGTGAGCAGGCCTTCGATGATGGCCGCGCGCGTGGCGGGCGTGCCCAGGCCTTTTTCCTGCATTGCCTCGCGCAGCTCGTCGTCATCGATCTGCTTGCCCGCGCTCTCCATCGCGCCCAAGAGCGTCGCTTCAGAGTAGCGCGCCGGGGGCTTGGTTTTCAGGTCCTTGGCCTCGGCCTGGGCCGTGAGCGGTGTTTCGCCCGGCTGCACCGCCACCAGCGGCTGGCCCTTCTCGCCTTGCTTGCCACCCTCGGTCTCGCTGGCCGCTTCCTTGCCGTAGATCGCGAGCCAGCCGGGGCGCACCAGCACCTTGCCCTCGGTCTTGAAATTGTGCTGCTCCACCTTGGAAATGCGCGTGGTGATCTGGTATTCGGCACTCGGGAAGAACACCGCCATGAAGCGGCGCGCCACCAGGTCGTAGAGCTTTTGCTCGACCTCCGACAGGCCATGGGGTGCCTGCGTGGTCGGGATGATGGCGAAGTGGTCGCTGATCTTGCTGTTGTCAAAAATCCGGCGGCTGGCGCGCACCATGCCACCCTCCAGCGCCTGGTGCGCGAACGGCGCAAGGTGCCCCTGACCGGACGTGGCCAGCATCTCGAAGGTCTGGCGCGCCACTGGCAGATAGTCCTCGGGCAGCGCGCGCGCGTCGGTACGCGGGTAGGTCAGCGCCTTGTGCCTTTCATACAGCGCCTGGGCAATCGAGAGCGTGGTCTTGGCGGAAAAGCCAAACTTGCCGTTGGCTTCGCGCTGCAGGCTGGTCAAGTCAAACAGCAGGGGACTGGCCTGCGTGGTGGGTTTGGATTCTTCCGTCACCGTGGCCGGTTGACCGCGCACCGCATCGGCAATGGCAAGCGCCGCAGCCTGGTTCCAGACGCGATCTGCGCGCGCCTCGACGTCGTCGCCCTTCTTGAACGCCGGGTCAAACCACTTGCCCAGGTATTCACCCGCCTGCGCGGCAAACGTGCCGTGCACTTCCCAGTAGTCGCGGCTTTGGAAGGCGCGGATTTTTTCTTCGCGCTCGACCACCAGCGAGAGCGTTGGCGTCTGCACGCGCCCGACGGTGGTGAGGAAAAAGCCCCCGCCCTGCGAGTTGAACGCGGTCATCGCACGCGTGCCGTTGATGCCCACCAGCCAGTCGGCCTCGCTTCTGCTGCGGGCAGCGTCGGCCAGGCCCTGCATCTGCTGCTCGCTGCGAAGCTTGTCAAAGCCGTCGCGGATCGCCTGCGGCGTCATGCTTTGCAGCCACAGGCGGCGCATCGGCTTGCCAAGGCTGCCCTTGGCACCGCCCGCGTACTGCTCGATCAGGCGAAAGATCAACTCGCCCTCGCGCCCCGCGTCGCAGGCGTTGATGAGTTCGGCGACGTCCTTGCGTTTGGCCTGCTTGACGACGGCGGCCAGGCGGCTCTTGGTCTTGTCCACGGGCTTCAAGTCAAAGCGCGGCGGGATCACCGGCAGGTGAGCAAAGCTCCACTTGCCGCGCTTGACGTCGAATTCCTCGGGCGCCTGGATCTCGACCAGGTGGCCGACGGCGCTGGTGACGACGTAGCGCTCGTTCTCGAAATGGTCTTCAAACTTGTCGAACTTGCCCGAGGTGGCGGTCAGGGCACGCACGATGTCCTGCGCGACCGAGGGTTTTTCTGCGATGACGAGAGTCTTGCTCATGGATGGGTCTGTAAGCACTTCTACAATGGGCGGCCCCACGCGCACGCGCGCGCAGGTGTATGCATACAAGGTAGCAGAGATTTTCACGATGGCCGCTTCCCCCGCTCCCCAGGCTCCGCGCGGACGCCGCATCCAGGTGCGCCGCTCGGGCGTGCACGGCAAGGGCGTGTTCGCGCTGCAAGCCATCGCCGAGGGCGAAGTGATCATCGAATACGTGGGCGAAGTCATCTCCTGGGACGAGGCGCAGCGGCGCCACCCGCACGATCCGGCGCAGCCCAACCACACCTTCTACTTTCACGTCGATGAAGACCATGTGATCGACGCCAACGTGGGCGGCAACGCGGCGCGCTGGATCAACCACTCGTGCGCGCCCAACTGCTGGGCCGACGAGCAGGACGGCCGCATCTTCATCACCGCGCTGCGCGATATTGCCGCAGGCGAAGAGCTCAATTACGACTACGGCCTCATCATCGACGAGCGCTATACGAAGAAGCTCAAGATGGAGTACGCCTGCCGCTGCGGCGCGGCGAGCTGCCGCGGCACCATGCTCGCGCCCAAGCGTGGCTGGCGGCCCGTCGAACCCACGCGCGACAGCGCACGCCAGGGCCGCCGCGCATGAGCCTGGGCGACTGGCCACTCGCTGCGCTGCGCGCACAGCTCACGCCGCTGCTGCCCGGGCTGGTGATCGAGGTACTGCCCACCATCGATTCCAGCAACACCGAGCTGATGCGCCGCGCGCGCAAGGGCGCCCTGCCGCCCACGCTGCTGATTGCCGAGGAGCAAACCGCCGGACGCGGGCGCCAGGGGCGCAGCTGGTACAGCGGCGCGGGTGATGTGCTGGCCGTATCGCTTGGACTGCCCTACACGCCGCGTGACTGGTCCGGCCTGTCGCTGGCCGTGGGCCTGTCGGTGGCGGAAAGCCTGCAGCCGCAGCTGCCCGCACGCGCCAGCCAGCAGCCGCGCATCGAGCTCAAATGGCCCAACGATCTGTGGCTGGCGGACGGGCGCAAGCTCGCCGGCATCCTGATCGAGACGACGGAAATCGCCGACGGCAGCGGTCAGCGCTGCGCGATTGTCGGCATCGGGCTCAACCTGCAGCTGCCCCCGGAATCAGGCCTGCGCACGCCCGCTGCCTGCCTGCAGGACGTGGACGACACGCTCGACGGCCCGGCCGCACTGCTGCGCTACGCCGCGCCGCTGGCGCGCACGCTGCTGGGCTTTGCCGCCTACGGCTTTGCCCCGCTGCAGCCGCGCTTTGAGCAGCGCGACCACCTCAAGGGCAAGCTGGTGGTGCTCAGCGATGGCACGCACGGCCGCGCACTCGGCGTCGACGACGATGGCGCGCTGCGCGTGCAGACCGCGGCCGGCATGCAGCGCATTACCAGCGCGGAAGTCAGCGTCCGCCCTGCGCCGGGCCATTGACCGCCATGCTGCGCTTTGCCATAGCCCTGCTGCTGCTCGCCAACGCGGGCTACTACGGCTGGAGCGCCGGGCTGCTGGCGCCCTGGGGCTGGGCACCGCAGCAGGAGGGCGAGCCTCAGCGCCTGCAGCAGCAGATCGCGCCGCAGTCCCTGCAACTGCTGGGCCCCGGCACACCGAGCCCCGCTCCGGCGCCAGCACCTGCAACTCCCGCCGTCAGCCCGGCAGCTCCCGCACCGACGACCGACAGCGCCGCCGCCGAGCCGACATCCGAGACACCCCAATGCCTGCAGGCGGGGCCGCTGGAGGCTGCGCGCGTGGCAGATATCAGGGCATCGCTTTCGACGCTGCCCGAAGGCAGTTGGCTGCTGGAGGCCAATGAAATCCCCGGGCGCTGGATGGTCTACATGGGCCGATTTGCCGATGAGGACGCACTGGCAAAGAAGCGCACCGAGCTGCGTGCGCTGAAAGTCGCGTTCGATCGCCCCGGTGCGGCGCTGGAGCCCGGCCTGTCGCTCGGGCGCTTTGCAACGCAGGAGGCAGCGCAGCGCGGACAGGCCGATCTGGCCAGCCACGGCATCCGCACCGCGCGCGTGGTACAGGAGCGCGCGCCGCAAACCAGGTACCTGCTGCGCCTGCCCGCAAGCACGGCGGCGCTGCGCGCGCAGCTGGACGCCTTGCACATCACCTGGGGCGACACGCCGCTGCAGCCCTGCGCGTAGTGCGCCGTCCGGTCATGGCGGCGGACTGGCGGCAACGCTCGCAAGCCCCGACGTGAAGCGCACGGTAAAGCGCACGCCCGGCTCCGCCTGGCCCGGGGCCAGTGCGGCGATCTGCACCTGTGCCCCATGCTGGCGGGCGATTTCGCGCACGATGGACAGACCCAGCCCCGAGCCATCCACCTGGGTGCCGAGCGCACGGTAGAAGGGCTCGAACACGCGCTCGCGTTCCACCGGCGCAATGCCCGGGCCGGAGTTGTCCACCTGCAGCATCAGCACCTGGCCAAAGGGGTCGGTGATCACGCGCGCGGTGACCACCCCCGGCGCCTGCGCCGAAGACGGCGTGTAGTGCAAGGCGTTGTCCAGCAGGTTGCGCACCAGCTCGGAGAGCAGGGTGGCATTGCCGCGCAGTACGGCGCCGAGGCTGCCTGCCGGCGCACCGTCGTAGCCCAGGTCGATATGCCGCTGCAAGGCCTGCGGCACGCTGGCATGCACCGCGTCGGTGACGATTTGCGCCAGGTCCACGCTCTGGCGCTGCATCAGCGCCATGCCGCCCTCGGCACGCGCCAGCGCCAACAGCTGGTTGACGGTATGGGTGGCGCGCACCGAGGCGCGGCCGATCTGCTGCAGCGACTGCTTGAGCTCATCGGCGCTGCCGCCCTGACGCTGCGCGAGGTCGGCCTGCATGCGCAGACCGGCCAGCGGCGTCTTCAGCTGGTGCGCCGCATCCGCCAGAAAGCGCTTTTGCGTCGCCACGGATTCATGCAGGCGGTCGAGCAGGTGGTTGACCGAATCAACGAGCGGCGCCACCTCGATCGGCACCGCCTTGTCGTCCAGCGGCGAAAGATCGCCGGGCTTGCGCCGGCGGATGCGCTCTTCAAGTTGGTGCAGCGGCTTGATGCCACGGGTGAGCGCCAGCCAGACCAGCAGCAGCGCCAGCGGCAGCACGAAGAGCTGGGGCAGCAGCACGCCCTTGATGATGTCGGTGGCCAGCAGGCTGCGCTTGTTGCGCGTCTCGGCCACCTGCACCAGCGCCGGCGCGTTGCCGATCTGCGGCAGATGCATCCAGATATAGGCGGCGCGCAGCTTGGCGCCGTGCAATTCGGCATTCGTCAGCCGCACCTGATCGCTGGCGGGAACATCGTCCGGCGGCGGCAGGGGCAGATCGGCCTCACCCGCCAGCAACGCGCCGCTGGGCGCGAGCACCTGAAAATACACCACGTCCGACTCATCGGCGCGCAGCACACCGCTGGCGGACTGCGCCTGGTCAAAACGCACCAGCCCGTCCTGCACCGTCAGCAGTTCGGCCAGCGCGTAGGCGTTGTATTCCAGCGTGCGATCAAACGGCTTGTCCGCCAGATCCTGCGCCACGAACCAGGTCAGCGCCAGGCTGATGGGCCACAGCAACAGCAGCGGCGTGAGCATCCAATCGAGGATCTCGCCAAACAGGGAGCGCTGCTCGTGCCGCATTTTTGGTCTAATTGGCCGTCAGCGCCCGCCACGCAAGCGATGAATGCTTTCGTTTCAATAGCGTCACTGGGCGATTTTCTGCAGGCAATAGCCCAGGCCACGCACCGTGGCGATGCGGATCGGGCCCTGCTCTATCTTCTTGCGCAGCCGGTGCACATAGACCTCGATCGCGTTGTTGCTGACCTCCTCGCCCCAGCCGCACAAATGCTCCACCAGCTGGTCTTTCGACACCATGCGCCCGGCGCGCTGCAGCAGCACCTCCAGCAATCCAAGCTCGCGCCCCGACAGTTCCACGGCCATGCCGTCGATGCTGGCGGTGCGCCCCACCGGGTCGTAGGTGAGCGGCCCGTGGCGCAGCAGATTGGTGGTGGTGCCCAGGCCCCGGCGCGTGAGCGCACGCACGCGCGCTTCCAGCTCCTGCAGCGAAAACGGCTTGGCCATGTAGTCATCGGCGCCCAGGTCCAGCCCGCGCACGCGCTCCTCGACGCTGTCGGCAGCGGTGAGCACCAGCACCGGCAGGGCGCTGCCGCGTGCGCGCAGACGCTTCAAGACCTCCAGCCCATGCATGCGCGGCAGACCCAGGTCCAGGATCAAAAGATCAAACTCATGGTTGGTGAGCAGCGCCGCATCGGCCTCGCTGCCGTTGTCCACATGGTCGGCCACCGCGCCCGAGCCGCGCAGCGAGCGCAGGATGGCGTCCGCGAGAACCTGGTCGTCTTCGGCGATGAGGATGCGCATGCCACGGGTCTCCTGAGGTTGAACGGTGGGTACGCACTGTCTC
This sequence comes from Comamonas sp. SCN 65-56, assembly GCF_001724135.1. Lineage (GTDB taxonomy): Bacteria > Pseudomonadota > Gammaproteobacteria > Burkholderiales > Burkholderiaceae_C > Comamonas_C. Next base: position 68,151 of record NZ_MEDS01000006.1, read on the forward strand.
GCGCGCTCTGCAAAGCCCGGCCGCTGCTGAAATTTTAGGCGACGCTGAACAAGTCCCTGCGATGGCGTGCGCCCAAGCTGGGGGTGGGCTGCGAGGCGCAAACCGCAGCGATAGCTGGAGCTATCGCGAGGATTTGCAACGCTGCAGACCGCCGCAGGGTGGGATGCACGACGCGTGAGGGGCTTGTTCAGCGTTGCCTTAGCCGATGGCTCCCGCACCGTAGACCTCCAGCCCCAGCATCACGACGGTGGCAATCTCTTGGCCGACTTCGGCGCGAAACTCCGCCTCGGCCTGCGCCACGCTGGTGCGAAAGGCCTCCAGCCAGGCCAAGCCCGTTGCGGTGAAGCGCACGGTGCGCGCGCGCGCGTCGTGCGGATCGGCCTCGCGCGTGACCAGGCCCCAGGCTTCGCACTGCGCCACCAGGTCGGCCATGGCCTGCTTGCTCATGCCCGCACGCTCGGCCAGGTCGGTGAGCCGATCGCCCGCGAGCGACAGATGGCGGGTGATGTGCACATGCGCCGCGCCCACCTTGTCGCGTGCCGCAAGGTGAGAGAGCGCCAGCGGCACGCCCACGTCGCGCGCCATCAGCTGCAGCACGCGCGCGTCAAAGCGCCGCATCGCATGGCCGAGCAGCCGGCCCAGATGCGTCTGGCGCCAGCGGTCATCCTGATGCTCCGAAATGATCATCCCCGCATTGTCAGGCAAACTGACCAATAAATACATGAATTTTGCAGAACAAGGCCTTAAACTACTGTCAACGCATCCAGTATTTCACCCTTTCAAGGAGCCTCTCATGGACACCGCCGTCAAGACCACCCCTGCCCAAACCGAGAAGGCCAAGGCCCTGGCCGCCGCGCTGGCGCAGATCGAAAAGCAGTTCGGCAAGGGCACCATCATGCGTCTCGGCGAAGGCGAGGCGATCGAGGACATCCAGGTCGTCTCCACCGGCTCGCTGGGGCTGGACATCGCCCTGGGCGTCGGCGGCCTGCCGCGCGGCAGAGTGGTCGAGATCTACGGGCCGGAATCGTCGGGCAAGACCACGCTCACGCTGCAGGTCATCGCCGAGATGCAAAAGCAAGGCGGCACCTGCGCCTTCATCGATGCCGAGCACGCGCTCGATACCAGCTACGCGCAAAAGCTGGGCGTCAACGTCAACGACATCCTGATCAGCCAGCCCGACACCGGCGAGCAGGCGCTGGAGATCGTCGATTCGCTCGTGCGTTCAGGCGCCGTGGACCTCATCGTCGTGGACTCGGTCGCCGCGCTGGTGCCCAAGGCCGAAATCGAAGGCGAGATGGGCGACAGCCTGCCCGGCCTGCAGGCGCGCTTGATGAGCCAGGCGCTGCGCAAGCTCACCGCCACCATCAAGAAGACCAACTGCATGGTGATCTTCATCAACCAGATCCGCATGAAGATCGGCGTGATGTTCGGCAGCCCCGAGACGACCACCGGCGGCAACGCGCTCAAGTTCTACGCCTCGGTGCGCCTGGATATCCGGCGCATCGGCACGATCAAGAAGGGCGACAACGCCATCGGCAACGAAACCAAGGTCAAGGTCGTGAAGAACAAGGTCAGCCCGCCGTTCAAGACGGCCGAGTTCGACATCCTGTTTGGCGAGGGCATCTCGCGCGAGGGCGAGATCATCGACATGGGCGTGAACGCGCGCATCCTGGAAAAGAGCGGCGCCTGGTACGCCTACAACGGCGAGAAGATCGGCCAGGGGCGCGACAACGCGCGCGAATTCCTGCGCGAGAACCCGCAGCTCGCCCACGAGATCGAGAACAAGGTGCGCGAAGGCCTGGGCATTGCGCTGCTGCCGCCGGTCGCTGGCGCCAAGGAAGAAAAAGCCGGCAAGGATGCGGCAGCCGACGACCAGTGAGCGCCGGACGGCGGCAATCGGTGAGAGGCGATCGACAAAAGCACTGTCGCTTTTAACCAAAATGACTCGTTCCGCCCGTCCATGAAGCGCAGGCAGCTCTTGTTTTGATACCACGCACCGCCCCAAGCCTCAAGGCCCGCGCCCTCGGGTTGCTGGCCCGTCGCGAGCACTCGCGCCACGAACTTGCCGCCAAGCTCACGCGCCACCTGCAGGAGGGCGACGACCTGCGGGCGCTGCTCGACGCGCTGCAGGCGAGCGGCCTGTTGAGCGACGAACGCGCCGCCGCCTCGGTGGTGCATCGCCGGGCGCCTCTGCTGGGCACGCAGCGCGTGGCGCAGGAGCTGCGCCGCAAGGGCCTTTCCGAAGCACTGGTGCGCGCCAGCACCACCGCGCTGGCGGATACGGAGCTTCAGCGCGCCCGGGCCGTATGGCACAAACGCTTTGGCGGCGAGGTCGCCACCAGCCCGCAAGAGCGCGCGCGCCAGATGCGGTTTCTCGCCGCGCGTGGATTTTCCGGGGAAGTGGTGCGCCGGGTGGTGCGGGGGCGCGGCGGCGCCGACGACGATCAGGAACTCTGATCGCCAGGCATAGCCTGCGATGGCCGTGCCATCTCCAGCTGCATCTGCACCATGTTGACCAGCGCACTCACCGTGGGCCTGCGCGTCTCGATCACATAGCTCGCGCATTCGCGGTACAGCGGATCGCGCGTGGCGTAGATCTCGCGCAGACGCTCCTGTGGGTCGCGTGTGCCGTCGCATGCAGGTAGAACACCGGGGCGCAATGGGCGCGCAGCAGCGTACGGTTGGCCTCGGCCAGCACCACGCCACCGCCGGTGGAGAGCACCATCGCGCCGCCTTCGTGCGCCAGCTCGGTCAGCAACTGTGTCTCGCGCTCGCGAAACGCCGCCTCTCCATGGGCATCAAAGAAGGCGCGCACGGTGCAGCCGAACAGCTGCTCCAGGCGCTGATCCATGTCGACGAACGCCCAGTCAAGCCGCCTGGCCAGGTGACGGCCGACGGTTGATTTGCCCGAACCGGGCATGCCCACCAAGGTGCAACGCAGCGGCGCCAAAAATCTTCTCCCGAAAACTCGCCAGTGTACGAGCGACTAGACCGGATTTTTTATACTCGCCGGATGTCCACACCACACCAGGCCAGCGGCCTCCAGGGGCCTTGGCGCCGGGTGATCTACGTCACCATCTATGAAATCATCGCCATCGTCGCATCGGGCCTGATGTTCGTGCTCATCGGCCAGCAGCCGCAGGAATCCGGTGTCATGGCAGTGGCGGCATCGGCGGTCGCCGTGGGCTGGAACGTCACCTTCAACAGCGCCTTCGAGTGGTGGGAAGCGCGCCAGACGGTCAAGGGCCGCTCCATCGCGCGGCGCGCGGCGCACGCCATCGGTTTTGAAGGGGGCCTGGCCTTGATCCTGGTGCCGCTGATGGCCTGGTGGTTTGGCGTGAGTCTGTGGGAGGCACTGGTGATGGAGGCGGCACTGATGGTGTTCTTCCTCGTCTACACCTATGTCTTCAACTGGGTGTTCGACCACTTTTTCGGGCTACCGGCTTCGGCGCAGGTGGGCGCTTGAGCACGCCGCCCAGCAGCGCGTCTATGCACTGGGCGACGACTTCATTCTCCGGGTACTGACCCCCGGGTTGGTACCAGCGGCCGATCCAGCTCAGGCCGCCGGCAATCACGAAGGCCATGATCTTGGGGTCGCAGGGTGCGATCGAGCCGTCCTCGACGCCCTGCGTGACCAGGCGCCTGAATGCCAGGTCGATTTCGCTTTTCATGCGCCGCAGCTCGGTGCGGCTGGGCTCGGGCACCTCCTCGTCGCCGACGCGGATCAGACACATGCCGAAAGGCTGGACCACGATCTCGGCATAGACCTGCATGCAGGCGCGCAACTGGTCGAGCGCGTTGCCGCCCGCCTGGCGCGAAGCCTCGATGCCCTCCAGCGTCATGTGCAGCCCCTTCTGCACGCAGGCCAGCAGGATTTCGTCCTTGTTCTTGACGTAGTAGTACAGCGTCGGCTTGCTCACATGCAGGTGGGCGGCAATGTCGTCGAGCGAGGTGGCGTGAAAGCCGCGTTCGTTGAACAGCTGCGCCGCCGTGGTGAGCACCGCGTTGCGCTTGGCTTCGCGCTGCTGCTGGCGCTGCGACGGCCGGGCCCACGGTGACGGCTGCGCTCGCGGGCGTCGCGACGGGCGTGGGGCGGGCATGGGCGCTTGGTCGGACAAAGAAGTGGCCATGGCGTTTCCTGGACCGGGTGCGGGTAAATCCGGATGCTGCGATCGCGTCTTCTTGTCAAAAATCTACTTTCCAGTAACAAGTTTACGCACAAGTAGCCCTTTTGGGACGCGAACAAACCCTTAGACCCGCCGCCATGCCCGAAGCCCAGGCAGACGCCCCACACGACGCCGCGCCACTGCTGCAGGTGCAGGGCGTGACGCTGGCCTTCGGCGGCGTGCGCGCGCTCACGGACGTGGGCTTTGCGGTGGCGCCCGGCTCGATCACGGCGGTGATCGGCCCCAACGGCGCGGGCAAGACCTCGCTGTTCAACACCATCTCGGGTTTTTACCGGCCGGCTGAGGGCAGCATCCGCTTCAAGGGCCAGGAGATCACGCGCATCCCCGCGCCCAAGCGCGCCAGGATGGGGCTGGGGCGCAGCTTCCAGAACATCGCCCTGTTTCGCGGCATGACGGTGCTCGACAACATCAAGCTCGGCCGCCACGCGCACCTCAAGACCAACGTGCTGGATGCCTTGCTCTACGTCGGTCGCGCGCGCCGCGAGGAGGCCGAACTGCGCCGCGAGATCGAGGAACGCATCATCGACTTCCTGGAAATCGATCACATCCGCCACGCACCGGTCGCGGCGCTGTCCTACGGCCTGCAAAAGCGCGTCGAGATGGCGCGGGCGCTGGCGATGCAGCCCGAAATATTGATGCTCGACGAGCCCGTGGCCGGCATGAACCGCGAGGAGACCGAGGACATGGCGCGCTTCATCCTGGACGTGCGTGCCGAATGGGGTGTGACGGTGCTGATGGTGGAGCACGACATGGGCATGGTGATGGACCTGTCCGACCATGTGGTGGTGCTCAACTTCGGCCAGGTCATCGCGCAGGGCACGCCGGCCGTGGTGCAGGCCGACCCCGAGGTGGCGCGCGCCTACCTGGGCGCGGGTGATGTGCAGGCGCTGCGGCGCAAGCTGCGCGCGGTCGGCGTCGCCGGGCGGAAGGCAGCCTGATGGACTGGGGCTACCTGTTCGAGATCGGCCTGACCGGCATCGCCAGCGGCGGGCTGTACGCGCTGGCGGCGCTGGCCTTCGTGATGGTCTACAAGGCCACGCGGGTGGTGAACCTGGCCATTGGCGAGATGCTGATGGCCGGCGGCTACCTGTTCTTTACCTTCGCCGCCATGTGGGCGCTGCCGCTGTGGCTGGCCATTCCGGCGGCGGTGCTGGCCTGCGGCGTGCTGGGCGCGGTGATCGAGCGCAGCATGATCCGCCCGCTGCTGGGTGAGCCGCCGATCTCGGCCTTCATGGTCACCATCGGGCTGGGCTCGGTGCTGGTCGGGCTGGTCGAGATCATCTGGAGCGCCGATCAGCGCCGCCTGCCCGACTTCATGCCCAGCAAGCCGATCATGATCGGCGAGGCCTTTCTCGCGCCCAAGGTGGCCTGGGGCGCGGTGATTGCCATCGTGTTCATCGCCGCCGTGCTGCTGGTGTTTCGCTACTGGCGCGGCGGCGTGGCGCTGCGCGCCACCGCCAGCGACCAGGCCGCCGCCTACGCGGTCGGCATCAACGTGCCGCGCGTGTTTTCTCTGTCGTGGGTGGTATCGGCCATGCTGGCGGCGGTGTCCGGCATCATCGTCGGCTCGATCGGCGGCATCTCGTCGTCGATGGGCGTGTTCGGCCTTTCGGTGCTGGTCGTCGTCATCGTCGGCGGACTCGACAGTGTGCTCGGCGCGCTCGTCGCCGGACTGCTGGTGGGGCTGGTCGAAGGCCTGGCCGCAGCCTATCTGGGTGGTGAGTACAAGCTGCTAGCCACCTTCATTGTGCTCGTCGTCATTCTGATGCTGCGGCCCTACGGCTTGTTCGGCACGCACGAAATCGAGAGGCTCTGATGCGCATCGGTACGCTCAAGCAGGACTACGTCGCTGACGCGGCGCTGTTCGATTCACGCACGCAGCACGCATGGCTGGGCATCGCGGCGGTGCTGCTGGTGGCGTTTCCGTTCGCCGCCAACGACTACTGGCTGTACATGGCCTGCCTGGTGGCCATCAACGTGGCCAGCAGCGCCGGGCTCAACATCCTGACCGGCTACACCGGCCTGGTCAGCCTGGGGCAGGCCGCCTTCATGGGCCTGGGCGCCTACACCGTCGCCATCCTGCAACTGCGCTGGGGCACGCCGCTGGCGCTGAACCTGCTGGCCGCCGGCGTGGTGGCGATGCTGGGCGGCATCATCGTCGGTGTGCCGTCGCTGCGCGTGAAGGGCTTGTATCTGGCCATCGTGACGATTGCCGCCACTTTCATCGCGCACTTTCTGTTCGCCAACTTCGACTTCACCGGCGGCACGACCGGACTGTCGATGCGCCCGGCGCGCGTGTTCGACGTCGATCTGGACACCTCGTTTCGCCTGTACTGGCTGATCGTGCCGGTCACGGTGCTGATGCTGCTGGGCGCCGCCAACCTGTTTCGCACGCGCATCGGGCGCGCCTTCATCGCCATCCGTGACCGCGACATCTCGGCCGAGGTGCTGGGCATTCCGCTGCTGCAGTACAAGCTGCTGTCGTTCGGCCTGTCGTCGTTCTACGCCGGGGTGGCGGGCGGGCTGTTCGCCTACTTCTTTCGCGTCATCACGCCCGAGAGTTTTCCATTGTCGATGTCGATCTTCTTTCTGGCCGCCATCATCGTCGGCGGCATGGGCTCGACACTGGGCTCGATCCTGGGCGCGGTGTTCATGACGCTGGTGCCCGAGCTGCTCAAGTTCGTCGTCGATCTGCTGCCCGGCGGCGCCGAGCTCACCGTCTTTCTTGCGCCCGTGCGCCTGGTCGTGTTCGGCGCGCTCATCATCGTTTTTCTGGTGTTCGAGCCGCTGGGGCTCGCAGAAATGTGGCGGCGCACGCGCCGATTCTTTCACCTGTGGCCCTTCCGCAATTGAGCAGTGCCACGCGCAATCACCCACCCCCCAAGGAGACTGTCATGGCCCATCGCCCCATTTCCACCCGTCGCCGCTCGCTCATGCTGGGGGCTGCCGCCAGCGGCGTGGCGGCGCTCACGCAGCCGTTGTCCGTGCTGGCGCAAGATGCCGAGGAGATCGTCATCGGCGGCTCCATCCCCATGACCGGGGTGTTCGCGTTTGCCGGCGTCGGCATCAACGACGGCTTTCAAGACTACGTCAAGATCATCAACGACGCGGGCGGCATCAAGGGCCGCAAGGTCAAGTACGTGCCCGAGGACACCGCCTACAAGGTCGATGCCTCGGTCGCGGCCTTCAAGAAGATCACCAGTCAGAACAAGGTCAACGTCTATTACGGCGACTCCACCGGTTTCGCCAAGACCATCAACCCCGAGCTCGATCGCAATGGCGCCATCCTGATGGCGGGCGCCTCGTTTGCGAGTGAGCTCAACGACCCCAAGAAGTACCCGCACCAGTTCCTGGTCGGTCCCGACTACACCGAGATGTTCGGCATCCTGCTCAAGCACATCGCCAAGGAGAAGCCGGGCGCCAAGGTGGCCTTCGTCTATTCCGACTCCGAGTTCGGGCGTGACCCGATCGAAAAGAGCGAGGCCGCGGCCAAGGCGCTGGGCCTGTCGGTGCCCATCAAGATCATGACGGCCGCGGGCAGCGTCGATGTTTCCACCGAAGTCATCAAGCTGCGCCGCGCCGCGCCCGACTACACCATCTTTCACGGCTACATCCTCGCGCCCATCAACGAGTTCATCTCGCAGGGCAAGCAGCAGGGAATGGCCACCAAGTGGATGGGCACCTTCTGGACCATGGACAGCTCCACCGTCATGAAGATGGGCCCCGACGGCGACGGCTTCATGGGCGTGATGCCCTACCGCTACTACTACGACACCGAAAAAGCGCCCCTGCTCGAGAAGATCCGCGCCATGCGCCCGCAGTACCAGAGCACCGCCTACACGCAGGGCATGCTGGCCGCCATGCTGTTCCTCGAATCGGTCAAGCGCTGTCTGGACGGTGGCAAGCCTTTGAGTGGCGACAACATGAAGGCCGCGCTCAACTCCATCCGCGACTTCGACACCGGCGGCCTGATCGGCGTGCCGATCAGCATTCCAGGCAACTCGATTCCGGTGGGCCGCGTGTACCAGGCCGACATGAAGGCGCAAAAGATGGTCGCGGTCTCGGATTGGATCAAGCTCTGAAAGGAGTTGGGCGTTGAGGGTTGAGCGTTCAGCGTGAAGACCTGCATGCGTGCCCCCTCGCTCAACGCCCAACGCTGAACGCTCAACCCTGCAAGCCATGTCAGAACCGTCGCCCAACCACGTCCTCGAAGTCAACAACATCGAGGTCGTCTACAACAAGGTGGTGCAGGCGCTGCGCGGCCTGTCGCTGGCCGTGCCGCGCGGCGAGATCGTGGCGCTCTTGGGCAGCAACGGCGCGGGCAAGAGCACGACGCTGAAGGCGATCTCCAATTTGTTGCCGCTTGAGGACGGCGCGCTGGAATCGGGCAGCATACGTTTCGACGGCGGCGACACCGCGCGGCTGGCACCGCAGCAACTGGTGCGCCACGGCCTGTCGCACGTGATGGAAGGGCGCCAAGTCTTCGAGGACCTGACTGTCGAGGAAAACCTGGTCGCATCCACCTACGCGCTCACCGGGCGCAGCGGCGCCTCCAAGCCCGACTTCGACAGTGTGTACGCCTACTTTCCGCGCCTGTTTGAGCGGCGCAAGGGCCTGGCGGGCTACCTCTCGGGCGGCGAGCAGCAGATGCTGGCCATCGGCCGCGCGCTGATCGCGCAGCCCACGCTGATGCTGCTGGACGAGCCCTCGCTGGGCCTGTCGCCCATGCTCACCGAAGACATTTTCACCATCATCGCGCGCATCAACGCCGAGCGCGGCACGTCCATGCTGCTGGTCGAGCAGAACGCCACCGTGGCGCTCGCCGTGGCGCACCGCGGCTACATCATGGAAAACGGCAAGATCGTGATCGACGGCACGGCCGAGCGCCTGGCCAGCGACGCCGATGTGCGCGAGTTTTACCTCGGCATGGGCGGCAGTGGCGAAGCCCGCAGCTTCAAGGAGCTCAAGCATTACAAGCGGCGCAAGAGGTGGCTGTCGTGAACCTGCCCGAACTGACCCTGCCGCAGATGCTGCGCGAACGCGCCCGCAGCGATGCGCGGCGCGTGGCCATTCGCCAAAAGGACTTCGGCATCTGGAAGCCGGTGACCTGGGCCGACTACCACCAGCGCGCCTGCCACGTGGCCCGGGGGCTGGCGGCGCTGGGCCTGGGCGCCGGCGGACACCTGGGCGTGCTGTCCGAAAATCGCATCGAATGGGTGCTGGCGCAGATGGGCGCCGCGCTGATGGGGGCCGTCACCGTCGGCGTGTACCCGACCAGCCCATCGGCCGAGGTCGCCTACGTGGTCGGCCACGCCGACGTGGACATCATGGTCTGTGAAGACCAGGAGCAGACCGACAAGGTGCTCGAAGCGCTCGATCAACTACCGCGCCTGAAGAAAATCATCGTCATCGAAACCAAGGGCCTGCGCAGCTTCACACCCGCGCAACGCGCGGTGATCGCGACCTTCCAGGAGGTTGAGCAGCTTGGCCGTGAAAGCAACAACTCGCAGCTGATCGACGATGCGCTGGCGCGCCAGCACCTGGACGACATCGGCCTGATGATCTACACCTCGGGCTCCACCGGCAAGCCCAAGGGCGCGATGATTTCGTGGCGCAACATGCGCGCGGTGGTGCCGGGCATCGTCGAGAGGATGCAGCTGCACCCGGGCGCCACGCACCTGTCCTACCTGCCGCTGTGCCACGTGGCCGAGCAGATGCTGACCACCTTCACGCCCATCTACCTGGGCTCGACGGTGAACTTCGGCGAATCGATCCGCACCGTGCAGGAGGACTTGCGCGAGGTCGCGCCGACCATGTTCCTGGGTGTGCCGCGCATTTGGGAGAAGCTGCATGCCTCCATCCTCATCAAGATGCAGGAAACCGGCGCGCTGCGCCAGCGGCTGTTTGCCTGGGCGATGCGCGCCTGCGCGCCGCTGGCCGAGAAGCCGCGTGCAACCTGGAGCCTGGCCGAACGGGCACGCTTTGCGTTGGCGTACTGGACGATCTTTCGCGCGCTGCAAAACTTCATCGGCCTGCGCGCGGCCACCGTGGCGCTCACCGGCGCCGCACCGATCGCGCCCGACGTGGTGCGCTTTTTTCGCACGCTGGGCGTGCCGCTGATCGAGGTCTACGGCCTGACCGAATCCAGCGGCATGGTCACCGGCCATCGGCTGGATGACGTGGTGATCGGCACCGTGGGTCCGGCCACGGTCGGGGTGCAATACCGGTTGGGTGACAGCGGCGAGTTGCAGCTGCGAGGCGACATGGTCTTCGTCGGCTACTACAAGAGCCCCGAGGCCACGGCGCAAAGCATCGTGGATGGCTGGCTGCACACCGGCGACGTGGTGCGCGAGGTGCAGGGCCAGATCAAGATCGTCGATCGCCTCAAGGACATCATGATCACTGCCGGTGGCAAGAACATCACTCCCTCGGAGATCGAAAACGCGATGAAGGCCAGCCCCTTCATCAAGGAGTGCATCGTGATCGCCGACGGGCGGCGCTTTGTCTCGGCGCTGGTGCAGATCGAATTCGACACTGTCGCCAAATGGGCCGAGGCGCGGCGCCTGGCCTTCACGCACTTTCGCTCGCTGGTCGAGCTGCCCGAGGTGCAGCAGCTCATCCATGAAGAAATTGACAAGGGCAACGCCAGACTGGCGCAGGTCGAGCAGATTCGCAAACACCATTTGCTGACCAAGGAGCTCGATCACGACGATGGCGAAGTGACCGCTACCATGAAGGTGCGCCGTGCGAGCATCTACAAGACCTATGCCACGGAGATCGAGGCGCTCTATTGATTCACCATGAAAACAGGCTGTAGCGTTTGATGGCAAATCGCTGACAGCTATCGTTGAAGGAGTACCATGCCCGATACCACACCCCTGATCGTCGCGCGCGACGGCGCCGTCGTGACGCTGCAATTCAACCGCCCCGAATCGCTGAACGCGCTCGACGTTCCCACGGCGCAGGCCTTTCTCGCGGCGATGCGCGCCATCGCGACCGATGGCAGCGTGCGCGCCGTCGTTCTCAAGGGTAGCGGGCGTGCCTTCATCGCCGGGGGCGATCTTGCCGCGATGAGTGCCGCGCCGCGCCAGACCGTCGCCGAATTGCTTGGCACCATCAACGAGGCGGTGCTGCTGATGCAGCGCATCGACGCGCCCATCATCGCGCAGGTGCATGGCGTCGCCGCCGGTGGCGGCCTGTCGCTGATGCTGATGTGCGACTTCGTACTGGTGGCCGAGAAGACGCGCTTCAACCTCGCCTACATCAAGCTCGGCGCCAATTGCGACGTCGGCGCTTCCTGGTCGCTGCCGCGCCTCGTCGGGCTGCGCAAGGCGCTCGAGATCGCTCTGCTGAGCGAGGATTTCGACGCCGACGAAGCGCTGCGCCTGGGGCTGATCAACCGCGTCGTGCCGGCGCTGGAACTCGAAGCCACGGTGAATGCACTGGCGCAGCGCCTTGCCAGCGGACCGACGACGGCCTACGGCCACATGCGCAGGCTGATGCGCGCGAGTCAGGATACCGATCTGGCCAACGCGTTGCAGGCCGAGGCACGCGGTTTCGACGCCTGCACGCAGACCGCCGACCTGCCCGAAGGCATCGCCGCCTTTCTGGCCAAGCGCGCGCCTCGATTCACCGGGCATTGATCCCGCGCTCACAATCTGCGCGACACTTCACCGGCGCGCCGCGCACACCATTCACACTGCAAGGAACCTGCCATGACTACCCGCGAAGTCTTCGTCGTCAGCACCGCCCGCACCGCCGTCGGCGGCTTTGGCGGCTCTCTCAAGGACATCCCCAACACGCAACTGGCCACCAGCGTGGTCAAGGCCGCAATCGAGCGCGCCGGGGTCGATCCCAAGGCCGTGGGCCATGTGGTAATCGGCAACGTCATTCCCACTGACGTGCGTGATGCCTACCTCTCGCGCGTGGCCGCGATCGATGCCGGTTGCCCCATCGAGACGCCCGCGTTCAACGTCAACCGCCTGTGCGGCTCGGGCCTGCAAGCCATCGTCTCGGCAGCGCAGGCGATTCAATTGGGCGACTGCGACGTCGCCGTGGGCGGCGGCTCGGAATCCATGAGCCGCGGGCCCTTCTTTGACACCGCCGCGCGCTGGGGCACGCGCATGGGCGACGCCAAGCTGATCGACTACATGATAGGCATCCTGCACGACCCGTGGCAAAAACTGCACATGGGCGTGACGGCAGAGAACGTCGCCGAGCGCTACAAGATCAGCCGCGAGATGCAGGACCAACTGGCGGCAGAGAGCCACCGCCGCGCCGTCGCCGCGATCGCCGCCGGATATTTCAAGGAACAGATCGTCCCCATCGAGATCAAGACGCGCAAGGGCGTGGTGGTCTTCGACACCGACGAGCACCCGCGCGCCGACACCACGCTGACCACGCTCTCGGGCATGAAGCCGGTGTTCAAGAAGGAAGGCGGCACTGTCACCGCGGGCAATGCCTCGGGCATCAACGACGGCGCGGGCGCCGTGGTGCTGGTGGGCGGCGACCGGGTGCAGGCCCTGAACGTGAAGCCACTGGCGCGCCTGGTGGGCTACGCGCACGCCGGGGTGGATCCGGCCTACATGGGCATCGGCCCGGTGCCTGCGACGCAAAAAGTTCTGCAACGCACCGGTCTAAAACTCGCCGACATCGACGTGATCGAGGCCAACGAAGCCTTCGCCGCTCAAGCCTGCGCCGTGGCTCAGGAACTGGGCATGGACCCCGCCAAGGTCAACCCCAACGGCTCGGGCATCTCGCTCGGCCACCCGGTGGGCGCTACGGGCGCGATCATCACCACCAAGGCGATTGCCGAGCTGCACCGCACCAAAGGGCGCTACGCGCTGGTGACCATGTGCATCGGCGGCGGGCAGGGCATTGCCGCGATCTTCGAGCGCGTGTAAACGCAGGCGCGGCCATGACCGCGATCCCTGCCGAACTCCTCGCCGCCTACCGGGAAACCGAATACCGCGTGGGCGGCGACGCACCCTTCATCCTGCGCATCAACCAAGCCAGCCCGCTGCTGCGGCAACTGCACTCGCGTCACGGCGTCACCTCCAGCGCGTTCATCACGGCGGCCAATCCACGAAGTCAGCCCTGTACCTTGGCCTTCAATACCGAACGCCAGCAGCAACTGGCGGCCGAGCTGCGCCGACTTCATCTGCTCTTCATCGAAGGCGAGGGCACGCACCCCAGCAATGGCTGGCCGCCGGAACCCAGTTTCCTGGTACTGGGACTGACACGTGCCACGGCCGAACGGCTGGGCCATCGGTGGGCGCAAAACGCCATCGTTGTCTGCGCCGAAGACACAATTCCGCAACTGCTCCTCCTGACCTGTGGACAACCTGGCTGAAAACGGGGGACAAGACGCTGGTTATCCACAGGCCAGGCGCAGGACACCGATTTGTCCCCATGAGCAGCTCCGAACCCGACCACTGTCAAAACCCGGTTATCCATGCAAGCAAACCTTTGAAATTCAACAGAAAAATCAACTTTTCCTACGTTTCACGGGCAGGCTATTACTACCACTATTCTTTTAAGAACTCTTTGTATTCAATGCTGGTAGCAGGCATATGTGCAAACACCGTGGCGCCTGCGGTCATGAACGCAACATGACATAACCCACCACGATCGCCGCCACAAGCCCCACCGCATCGGCCAGCAGCGCACAGATAAGCGCGTGGCGCGTGTGCCTGACACCCACGCTGCCAAAGTACACCGCAAGCACGTAGAAGGTGGTTTCCGTCGAGCCCTGAATGATGCTGGCCAGGCGCCCGACGAAGGAATCGACGCCGTGGGTTTGCAGCACGTCGATCATCAGCCCGCGCGCACCGGCGCCGGAGAGCACCTTCATCAGCCCCACGGGCAGGGCGGGCAGAAAATCGGTGGGCAGGCCCAATGCACTCACGGCGCGGCCGAGCAGGCCAAGGAGGGCGTCCATGCTGCCCGAGGCGCGAAACACGGCGATGGCCACGAGAATGGCGACGAGGTAGGGCACGATCTGCACCGCCACGTCAAAGCCCTGGCGCGCGCCGTCGATGAAGGCGTCATACACATTGATCCGCCGCCACACGCCCGCCAGCAGGAACAGAACGACGATGGCCAAGATCACGCCCGCGCCGGTGGTGCCGGCGATGCGCGCTGCCTGCTCGGCGGGCAGGTGCGCCAGCAGTGCCACGCTGCCCAGCAGCGCGCCCGCCACCGCCAACACCGGCAGCAGCAGGCGGGGGCGCCACAGCGGCAAGCGCTGAGCCACGGCGACGGCGAGCACGCCGGCGAGCAGCGCGATGAAGGTGACGATGAGCGTCGGCAGGAAGATGTCAGCCGCGTTGAAGCCGCTGGTGAGGCCCTGCTGCAGCGCCACGCTCTGGCGGATTGCGATCACCGAGGTGGGAATCAGCGTGAGGCCGGCGGTGTTCATCACGACGAACATGATTTGCGCGTTGCTGGCGCTGCCCTCGCTCTCGCGGTTGAGCGTTTGCAGCTCCTTCATGGCGGTGAGGCCCAGCGGCGTGGCTGCGTTGTCCAGTCCGAGCAGATTGGCCGAGATGTTGAGCGTCATCGCGCCCTGCGCCGGGTGGCCCTTGGGCACTTCGGGAAACAGGCGCCGGAGGGCGGGCTGAGCCAGGCGTGCCAGCAGCTGCACCATGCCGGCCTGCTCGCCCACGCGCATCAGCCCGAGCCACAGCGCCATGATGCCGGCCAGGCCGAGCGATATCTCGAAGCCCGAGCGCGCACCATCGAACATGGCGGTGAGCAATTGCTGGAAGATGGCTGCGTCGCCCAGCAGCCAGCGCACGCAGGCGACGAGGAACGCGATGAGGAAGAAGCCAACCCAGACCGCGTTCAATGCCATGGCGTCAGGCGCTGGCCGTTTCGCCGCCCAGGGCGGCCAGGAGTTCGGGCAGAAGGCCTTTGAGCTCGCCGGTGACGAGGGCCACGTCGGCATCGAAATCATCGCCGCTGCGCTGGCGTTCCTGCTGCTCGGTTTCCAGCAGCGCGATGCGGCGCAGCTGCAGCCCCTCTGTCAAGACAAAACTCACGCGGCCTTGCCAGGTCATGGCCAGACGCGTGGGCAGCTTACCGGCGCGCACATGCTCGGGCACCTCGGCAATATCGAGCGGGTGGCGGGCGTAACGCACCACGGCTTTTTCCGCATCGCCGGATTTGAGCTCGCATTCGTTGTCTATGGTGAAGCCCGCCGGCGCCTGCTGTTCCAGCAGCCAGGCGCTCATCGCCGTCTGGGGGCTGGTCTGGGTATCCACCAGGTGGACGGAAAAACCGGAAAGGGCTTCCACGAGGGCGGTGGTGATGGCATCGGCACGCGTCTGGTTGCTGCTGCCTATCGCCAGCCAACCGGCTTCAGGGTCTATCCAGACATCGCTGCTGCTGCGCTGGGTGAAGGCTTGGGGCAACAGATCCAGGCGCGCCTCGTCCTTCAGGTCGCGCCGCTCCCTGCGTCCGGGCGTGCGGCCGCTTTCGGCGCTGATCTGCTGCACTTTTTCTTCCACGCGGCGGGCCAGCACGGCGGCAGGCAGCACGCGCTTTTCCGTCTGCCATGTAAGCACCCATTGACCGCCAACGCTTTCGACCAGCAGACCATGTTCCTGGCGGCGTGGCGCGGTCCAGCCGCCGGACTGTTCCTGCGTTGCGCCGCAGGCTACGAAGGGTGTGGCGGCGAGAGCGGATTCGAGCGCGGAGAGATCCGGTTTCCAGCCGGTGGCAATGCGGTAGAGGATGAGGTTCTTGAACACGAAATTCCTGAATTGATAGCTGTTGGCGATTTACCAGCCTGCGTTAGCTTCGCTTTTTAATCGAATATCAAGCGCTGGCGCGTGCGCTCGCAACGCAAGTGCATGCAACTTTACACAGTTGAAGCAGCGGCTCATGTGAGCGATACATCGCCCGTCCACACTGCAGCCATCGTCAACAACCCGGGAAAGGAACCCGACCATGATGAAAACCCGAACCACCATGACCGTTGCCATCGCCGCCAGTTTGCTCGCCTGGGGCGGGCTCAACGCCATCGCCGCGCCCGCAGCCGATGCGCCGGCGGATGCGGTACAGGCACCTGCAGCGCAGCAGCGCATGCACGGCAGGCACATGAACCCGGAGCAATGGCAGCAGCGCCATGCGCAGCGGGCCGAGCAGCTCAAGCAAAAGCTGCAGTTGACCGATGCCCAGCTGCCTGCCTGGGATACGTTCCAGAAAGCGATGCAACCCCCAGCCCATGCGCGCCTGGATCGCGCCGAGCTGCAAAAGCTGAGCACGCCCGAGCGCATCGACCGCATGCGTGCGCTGCGCGAGCAGCGCGCGGCGGCGGCGGACCAGCGCGGCGCGGCGGTGAAAACCTTTTATGCCGCACTGATGCCGGAACAGCAGAAGGTGTTTGATGCGCAGGGCATGCACCAGCGGCGCGAACGCGGCATGCATGGCCATGGCGGAATGCACCACGGCAGCAAGGGCACTCCAGCACCGTCCGCTTCCTGAATCCGCACAGGCACCGGGTCGACAGGGAATCTTTTAGACTGTCATTCATTTGATAGCTGAAGACCCTGTCCCCCCATGTCAACCCCATCGGTTTTGTTTGCGAGTTTTTTGTCGGCCGTTTCACTCGGTGCCGTCGCGCAACCTGGGGCGCAGGCGCCTTCGGTCTATATCCAGTCGGGCGTTGCCAATGGAGGCATCCATATCGCGACACTGGGCGGCACGCTGCCCTGGGGCGATTGGCAAAAACCGCTAGGCAGTGGCCTGCTGACGGGTCATTGGGATGCTTACCTGAGCCATTGGCGCTACAACGGCGTGAATCGCAACAACCTGGTGCTGCTGGGTTTGACGCCGACCTTGCGCTGGACGCCCGACGGCGGTGCGTCGCCGTGGTTTTTTCAGGGCGGGATAGGCGTGACGCTGTCCAACCACCTCTATCACAGCAGTGAGCACCAGTTCAGCACTGCATTCAACTTTGCGTCCCATATCGGCGTTGGCTTGCGCTGGGGCGAGCAGCGCCGGCACGAGGTGTTGCTGAGCCTGCAACATATCTCCAATGCGCGCATCAAGTCGCCCAACCCCGGGCGCAACCTGGTGCACCTGCGCTACGCGCTGCACTGGTAGTCAGGGTCTGCGAAACGTCGCCACCTGGCGCGACCAGTAGGGCCCGTCAAGGCTGTCCAGCCGCACCGTGCCGCCCGTCGAAGGCGCATGCACAAAGCGGTTGTTGCCGACATAGATGCCGGCATGGGTCGGCACTGCGCTGCCAAACAACACCAGGTCGCCGGTACGCAGTTCGCTGCGCGGCAGCGGCGCGCCGTAGCGGCTCAGCTGCGCGACGGTGCGCGGCGGTGGCGTGTCGGTCTCACCACGGTAGACATAGCCGATCAGGCCGCTGCAGTCAAAACCGCCTTCGGGGGTGTTGCCGCCATAGCGGTAGGGTGTGCCTACCAGTCCGAGCGCGTGGATGGCGACATTGCTGGCCTGGCCATCGGACAGGCGCGAAGGCACATCGATCATTGAGCCCTGCCCTGGTTGTTTGGGTGCAAAACCGCAGGCGCCCAGGATCAGGACCGCTGCAATGCAGGTGATGGCAGTACAGGCGTGGCGGAGCATGGCGGGTGCAATGGTGCAGCAGTGACGGCGTTGGCGCAATCAGCCCTGGATGCGGCTGCCCCAGTCTTCCACGGTGCCGGTGCTCAGGCGGTGCTCTACAAACGTTTTCCATCGCTCGGGCAGCGGCAGGCGTGTGAGTTCGCGCAGTTGCTGCACATCGAGCATCCGGTGGTAGAGAAGCTGCAGCACGCGAGTCAGTGGCCATTGGGGCCAGGGGCGCTCTACCAGCACGATGGCATCGCCCGCCTGCAGGCTGCCGGGCTCCAGCACACGGTAGTACCAGCCGGTACGGCCGCTGTCCTGCACGCGCCTTGCCATGCCGGGCTGGCCGAAGCGGGCGTTGAGCTTCCAGCACGGTTGCCGGCTTTGGCTGACTTCCAGCAGCACACTGCCGATGCGCAGCTGGTCGCCCCAGCAGATATCCGCCTCTGTCACGCCGGTACTGGAAAGATTCTCGCCAAAGGCCGCGGGCTCACGCAGCACCGGCAAATCGCCCAACTCCGCATGCCAGGCGGCATAGTGTTCGTAGGCGTAGTGGTGCACCGCTTTCTCGGGCCCGCCATGCGAGCGAGGATTTCCCTGTTCATCGCCCTGCAATCCGAGTGTGCCGACCGCGACCGGCCCCTGCACCGGCTGTTTGGCAATGGCGCTCTGGCCTCCCGGGCTGCCATCGAGCCGCGCAAACGGCACGGCGGCGCAGCGCTGCACGGCGCGGATCAGGCCTAAGGGCGATGCGGACATGGTGGCGACTGAAAAGAGGCTGGCAGGGCCAATGGTAGCTGCCCCCCGGGCCGTTCTCAGACTGCGTGCCACAATGCCCGGCTGTTCCCTTGCAGCTCTCGCCATCTCTTCATGGAACCCGTCATTGCCAAGCTGGCGCAGCAGTTCGAGCTGCCGCTGCAAAGCCCGATCCTGATTTTTTCGCTGATCCTGTTCATCATTCTGGCCGCTCCGGTGCTGCTGGAGAAAGTGCGCACGCCGGACATCATCGGGCTCATCCTGGCCGGCATCCTGATCGGGCCGCATGGCTTCAACATTCTGGAAAAAAGCCTTTTTGTCGATGTCTTCTCGACCATAGGCCTGCTTTACATCATGTTTCTCGCGGGGTTGGAGCTCAACCTGATCGAGTTCAAGGCCAATGCCAACCGCAGCGTCGTGTTCGGCATCGCCACGTTCGCGATTCCCTTTGGCATCGGTTATCCGGTCTGCCACTACCTGCTGGGCATGGATGTCTGGGCCAGCCTGCTGATCGCCAGCATCTTCGCAACGCACACGCTGGTGACCTATCCCATAGCGAGCAAGTACGGTGTGACCAAGGACCCGAGCGTGGCCATCACGGTCGGCGGAACCATCCTGACCGACACCGGCGTGCTGGTGGTGCTGGCGATGATTCTTGGTGCGCGCAGCGGCGGACTGACGAGCGAATTCTGGATGCGTCTGGTGGTCTCGCTGCTGGTGTTCATCGCCTTCATGGCGCTGGTGGTGCCTTGGCTGGCCAAACGGTTCTTCGAACGCCAGGCGGACAAGAAGCACTCGCACTACATCTTCGTGCTGGCGATTGTCTTTCTCTCTGCCTTCCTCTCGGAGGTGGCGGGGCTGGAGCCCATCATCGGAGCGTTTGCGGCAGGGCTGGCGCTGAACCGGCAGATTCCGAATTCCTCGGCGCTGATGAACCGCATCGAGTACATCGGCAATTCGCTCTTCATCCCGTTCTTCCTCATCAGCGTTGGCATGATCGTGAACGTGCGCGTGGTGTTCGACGGGTTCACGGTGCTGTTGATCGCGCTGGCGCTGACGGTCACCGCGTTTGCCGGCAAGTACCTTGCCGCCGAGTTCACGCAGAAGGTGTTTCACCTCAAGCGCGAACAGCGCGATCTGATCTTCGGGCTCAGTTCGGCGCATGCCGCTGCCACGCTGGCGGTGGTGATCGTCGGCTACCGCGCGGGTATCGTCGACGATAGGGTCATCAATGCCATCATCGTGATCATCCTTGCCTCCTGCGTGATCGCCTCCATCGTGACGGAAAAGGCGGCGCGCACGCTTGAAGCGAACACCGAGACCGCCCAGGATGTGGCGCGCAATGGCAACCAGAGCGATGAGCAGATCCTGATCCCACTCTCGGAAACCACGGAGTTCGAGAACCTGGTGCGCCTGGCCGTCTTGATCCGCGAGAAAAAATCCAGCTACCCGCTGGCCGTGGTGTCGGTGGTGCCCAATACGGATGAAGCGGAAGACAACATGGCCCTGGCGCGCGAGATGCTGGAGGAGGTACGCTTTGAGGCGAGTGCGGCGGATGTGGAGCTCAAGGTGATGGCGACCATAGACCAGCACCCGGGAACCGGCATCGGCCGCACGGCACGCGAGATTGGCGCCGACCTGATCCTCATGGGCTGGCCGCAGCAGACCGGCTTCATCGCCGGTTTCATCGGCAACAAGTTCGGCAGCGTGCTCTACCAGACACGCAAGACCGTGTTGCTGTGCCATCTGGATGCACCGATCGCCAAATACACCGGCATCTTCGTCATCCTGCCGCCGCTGGCGG
This sequence comes from Comamonas sp. SCN 65-56, assembly GCF_001724135.1. Taxonomy (GTDB): domain Bacteria; phylum Pseudomonadota; class Gammaproteobacteria; order Burkholderiales; family Burkholderiaceae_C; genus Comamonas_C. The sequence continues at coordinate 88,482 of NZ_MEDS01000006.1, forward strand.
AAAGTTCGGAACATTTCGACCTGTACTGGCGCAAGATTGCCAAGCTTGCAACAGAGCATTCGGCGCCAGTGCACCTCAATGGCACCAACAGCGCACACCAAGCGGTCAAGGAAAGCCTCAAGCGGCAGAAACTGTCCGTCACGCTCGACCTCAACGAGTTGAGCGACTGGGACGACTTTTTCATTGTGTTCCGTCGCATGTCCGACTCCGACCTGCTGATCCTGGTGTCGGCGCGCGAGGGTGAGCTAGCGCACACGCCGTATCTGGACCAGCTGCCGCTCAAGCTGGAAAAGCATTTCCCCGGGCTGAACAAGATACTGGTGTATCCCTGATGGCAGCCCGGGGCTTGACCTTGTCACAATGTCAAGGCAGATGATTGCGGCATCACTGTGAATCTTGACTGGAGATGGAACCATGCAATACCAATTCGATGTGAAAGGCATGACCTGCGGCCACTGCGAACGCGCCGTGGTGCATGCGGTGCGCGAAGTGGATACGGAGGCGGTTGTCAAAGTGGACCTGCCCAGCGGGCGCGTGGAGGTGCAAAGCGACAAGTCGCGCGACGCGATTGCCAACGCCATCCGCGAGGAGGGCTACGAGGTCGCTGCGTGACGCAAGCCGCTGCCGGGCGCTGGCCCGTGGTGATTGGCGAGGCGGCAGCGCGCTCGCATGAGTCGGCGCGAATGATCCGGTATTACGAATCGCTCGGCCTGCTGCCCAGGGTGGCGCGCACGGAAAGTGGCTATCGCCTCTACACCGAGGCGGATGTGCATACGCTGCGCTTCATCCGCCGCGCGCGCGATCTGGGGTTTTCGATGCCGGAGATCGAGGCGCTGCTCGGCCTGTGGCAGGACCGCAGCCGGGCGAGCAGCCAAGTCAAACGCATCGCCGAGCGCCACATGATGGATCTGGAGCAGCGCATTAGCGCAATGCAGGACATGCGCCGCAGCCTGCAGGCGCTGGTGCACTGCTGCCAGGGCGACGACCGACCGGAATGTCCGATTCTGGATGAGTTGGCGTCTGAAAAAAAAGAAGTTCAGTCACCCAATGCCGGGTAGTCGGTATAGCCCTTGGCGCTGCCGCCATAGAACGTCGCCTTGTCCCAGGCGTTCAGCGCTGCACCACGCCTGAACCGCTCGGCCAGATCGGGATTGGCGATGGCGTCTTTGCCGAAGGCAACGATGTCGGCATGCCCGCTTGCGACAGCTTCCAGTGCCATTGCGCGCGTGTAGCCGTTGTTCACCATCCAGGCGCCGCGCCCGCCGGCGTTGCGGTAGGCGGCCTTGAAGGCGGCGTAATCAAAGGGTTGGTCTTCGATGGTGCGCGGCCCGCCGGTCGCGCCTTCGATGACATGGATATAGGCCAGGTTCAGCGGCGCGAGTGCCTGCAGCAGCAACTCGAACAGCGGCTGAGGGTGGCTCTCGTGAATTCCGTTGGCCGGGGTGACAGGCGAGAGCCGGATGCCCGCGCGGGCGCCGCCCACCGCATCCACCACGGCTCGCACCACTTCCACGGCAAACCGGATGCGGTTGTGCGGGCTCCCGCCGTAATCGTCGCTGCGCTGGTTGCTGCCATCCTTGAGAAACTGGTCGATCAGGTAGCCGTTGGCACCATGCAGCTCCACACCGTCAAAGCCGGCCACGTGCACGGCGTCGCGTGCGGCTTGTGCGAAGGATGCAATGATGGCGGGCAGCTCTTCGCGCTGCAGGGCCCGGGGTGCGGAGGTGGTGGCAAACTGACCGGCGCCCGTCTGCGGGTCAACGATGTAGGTGCGTGAATGCGCGGGGATTGCCGAAGGCGCCACCGGGTCGGCGCCGTCGGCCTGCAGCGAAACATGCGAGACCCTGCCCACATGCCAGAGTTGCGTCACGATGCAGCCGCCCCGCGCGTGCACGGCGTCGGTCACTTGCCGCCAGCCCGCGAGCTGCTCTGCGCTGTACAGGCCCGGCACATGCGCATAGCCTTGGCCTTGCTGGCTGATGGCCGTGCCCTCGGTGATGATGAGGCCGTTGCCGGCGCGCTGGCGGTAGTACTCGGCATTCATCGCCGTCGGCACGGCGCCAGGAGAGCGGTTGCGCGTGCACGGCGCGACGGCGACGCGGTTGGTGAGGTGCAGCTCGCCGGCCTGCAACGGATCAAAAAGTGTCGTCATGCTTGTATTGGTTTCACGTGAAACACGAAAGTGGTCGTCGAGTGGGACAATAACGCCCCTTGCTTTTTTGTGTGCACGAGCATGTTGTATCCCGAGGAATTCGATGTCATTGTGGTGGGTGGCGGCCATGCCGGCACGGAGGCCGCGCTCGCCAGTGCCCGCATGGGCTGCAAGACCCTGCTGCTGACGCACAACATCGAGACGCTGGGGCAGATGAGCTGCAACCCCAGCATCGGCGGTATTGGCAAAGGGCACCTGGTCAAGGAGGTGGATGCGCTGGGTGGTGCGATGGCGCTGGCGACCGACGAGGCCGGCATCCAGTTTCGCATTCTCAACAGCAGCAAGGGGCCGGCCGTGCGAGCCACGCGGGCGCAGGCCGATCGGCTGCTGTACAAGGCGGCGATTCGCACGCGGCTTGAAAACCAGCCCAACCTGCAGGTGTTCCAGCAAGCGGTGGACGATCTGATGTTGGAGGGCAGCCGCGTGACCGGCGCCGTTACCCAGGCGGGCGTGCGCTTTCGCTCGCGCGCCGTGGTGCTCACGGCCGGCACTTTCCTCAACGGCAAGATCCATGTGGGCTTGAACAACTACCAGGGCGGCAGGGCGGGAGACCCCCCGGCCGTGAGTCTGGCCAGCCGACTCAAGGAACTGAAGCTGCCGCAAGGACGCCTGAAGACCGGTACGCCGCCGAGGCTGGATGGGCGCAGCATCGATTTCTCGCGCTGCACAGAACAACCGGGCGATGGCATGCCGGGCGGCGTGAATGAGGGGCTGCTGCCGGTTTTCAGTACCATGGGCAAGGCGGCGATGCACCCGAGCCAGATGCCGTGTTGGGTCACCAACACCAATGCGCGTACGCACGAAATCATCCGCTCGGGGCTGGACCGCAGCCCCATGTTCACCGGCGTGATCGAGGGCACCGGCCCGCGCTATTGCCCCAGTGTGGAGGACAAAATCCACCGCTTCGCCGAGAAGGAAAGCCATCAAATTTTTCTGGAGCCTGAAGGACTCACGACACACGAGTTCTACCCCAACGGCATTTCCACCAGCCTGCCGTTTGATATCCAATACCGACTCGTGCGCAGCATCACCGGGCTGGAGCAGGCGCATATCCTGCGGCCCGGTTACGCGATTGAGTACGATTATTTTGATCCGCGTGCGCTGCGCAGCAATTTCGAAACGCAGCAAATAGACGGTCTGTTTTTTGCCGGCCAGATCAACGGAACCACCGGCTACGAAGAGGCGGCAGCGCAGGGCTTGTTTGCCGGATTGAATGCGGCCTTGCAATGCCGCGGCGAGGCGCCCTGGCTGCCGGGACGGGGCGACGCCTACCTGGGTGTACTGGTGGATGACCTCATCACCAGGGGTGTGACCGAGCCCTACCGGATGTTCACCAGCCGGGCGGAGTTCCGCCTGCAACTGCGAGAGGACAATGCGGATATGCGCCTGACGGAAACCGGGCGCCGTCTGGGCTTGGTGGATGATGTGCGCTGGGATGCGTTCTGCCGCAAGCGTGATGCGGTTTCACGTGAAACAGAACGGCTCAAAACCACCTGGATCAACCCTGCTGTGGTGGAACCTGTGGAATCAGAGCGCGTGCTTGGCAAGGCGCTGGAGCACGAATACAACCTGTTTGACTTGCTGCGCCGCCCGGGTGTGGATTATTCCGGGCTGCTGTCGCTGAACACAGGCGCGTTCGCCAGCGCCGATGTTTCACGTGAAACGCTTGGTGATCTGCACGATGCGGTGATCGAGCAGATCGAAATTTCCGCCAAGTACTCCGGCTACATCGACAGGCAGCGCGAGGAGGTGGAGCGCGCCGCGCATTACGAGAACCTGCCGCTGCCCGCGGATCTGGATTACACGCAGGTGGCTGCGCTCTCGATTGAGGTGCGGCAGAAACTGCAGAAGCACAGGCCGCAGACCCTGGGCCAGGCTTCGCGCATTTCCGGCATCACGCCCGCGGCGGTGTCTTTGTTGCTGGTGCATTTGAAGAAGGGCCATTTCAGGGGTGCGGCCCGCCGCGCGGCATGACGGCCGAGCTGCAAGGCCAGTTGCAGGATGGCCTTGGTTCACTCGGTCTGCAGCTGGATCAATCCCAAGTGGACCAGCTGCTGGAATTTCTGGAGTTGTTGCAACGCTGGAACCGCATTTACAACCTGACCGCGGTGCGTGATCCGCAGCACATGCTGACGCACCACCTTCTGGACAGTCTTGCCGCCGTCCCCCCCTTGTGTCGCCATCTGGCGCAGAGGGAAGGCGCAGGTGCGCGACTGCTGGATGTGGGCTCTGGTGGCGGTTTGCCCGGCGTGGTGTTTGCCATTTGTCAGCCAGAGATGGAGGTGGTGTGCGTGGATGCCGTGGCCAAAAAAGCGGCCTTCGTGCAGCAGGCAGCCGCCAGCGTGCAGCTGCGCAACCTGCGCGGCGTCCATGCCCGGGTGCAGGCCTTGCAAGGGCCGTTCGATCTGGTCAGCAGCCGCGCATTTGCGTCGCTGGCAGATTTCACCGCCTGGTCTCGGCATCTGCTGGCCCCGGATGGTGCGTGGCTGGCGATGAAGGGCAAGCGGCCGGACGACGAGATTGCGGCTTTGCCGGCAAACGTCGGCATGTTTCACGTGGAACCTCTGCGCGTGCCGCAGCTCGATGCCGAGCGTTGCGTCGTCTGGATGCGGCCGGTATAGCGCATACACTTGACGCACCTTTGGCCAGCAACCCTCGCGGCCGTTCTCCCTGTTTGTGTACCGCAGCATGGCCAAGATTTTCTGTGTCGCCAACCAGAAGGGTGGCGTCGGCAAGACCACCACCACCGTCAACCTCGCCGCCGGGCTCGCCAGCATTGGGCAGCGCGTGCTCATGGTCGATCTTGACCCGCAAGGCAACGCCACCATGGGCTCCGGCGTGGACAAGCGCGCACTGCAGTCGTCCGTGTACGACGTGTTGCTGGGTTCGGCCAGCGTGCAGCAGGCTGCAGTGCGGGCTCAGGCTTGTGGTTACCAGGTGCTGGGTGCCAACCGGGAACTGTCGGGTGCAGAGGTCGAGCTGGTTGATCTGGAGCAGCGCGAGAAGCGGCTCAAGAACGCCTTGGCGGCTGTGGATGCACAGTACGATTTCATCCTCATCGACTGCCCGCCCAGCTTGAGCCTGCTCACGCTCAACGGCCTGTGCTGCGCGCACGGCGTGATCGTGCCGATGCAGTGCGAATATTTCGCGCTCGAAGGCTTGACCGATCTGGTCAACACCATCAAGCAGGTGCACGCCAACCTGAACCCCGATTTGCAAATCATTGGTCTTCTGCGCGTGATGTTCGACCCGCGCATCACGCTGCAGCAGCAGGTGAGCGAGCAGCTCAAATCGCACTTTGGCGACAAGGTGTTCGATACCGTCATCCCACGCAACGTGCGTTTGGCCGAGGCGCCCAGCTATGGTTTGCCGGGTGTGGTGTTTGACCCGGCGGCCAAGGGCAGTCAGGCCTTCGTGGCCTTTGCGCACGAGATGGTGGGGCGCGTTCGGCGCATGTAGCCGGGGGGTTGCGAGGAATGGCCCTTGCGATGGCGTTTTGATGATCGCGCCGATCTTTCGTACACCGCCGCCAGGGTGTCGCGGCGGCGATGTGTTTGCGCTCTCGGGCAAAATGGCGGGTGCTGAATTTGAAGAAAACAGGGCTCCAACGCATATTCAACAAACGCTGGCCGCTACCAAAAACATAGTGATCGGCACTCAACATCAGCGCTTCACCCAGGATGCGCTGGAGGCCGATCGCCCCGCGCCGCTGGTGCCGAAGCAAGTGGCGTGAGTGAGCGGTGACCAAGACGGAAATCTGACCATGGCAAGCAAAAAACCCAAGGGCCTGGGCCGCGGCCTCGAAGCGCTGCTCGGCCCCAAGGTCGAAGACAAGGCGGAACAGGCACAGGCGGTCAACAAGGGCTTGCCAACCAGCCTGCCGCTGGAGCAGCTCGTACCCGGCACTTACCAGCCGCGCACGCGCATGGACGAAGGCGCGCTCTACGAGCTGGCCGAGAGCATCAAGGCGCAGGGCATCATGCAGCCGATTCTGGTGCGTCAGCTTGCTCAGGGCGAACACGCGGGCAAGTACGAAATCATCGCCGGTGAGCGGCGTTTTCGCGCGTCAAAATTGGCCGGTCTGGATGAAGTGCCGGTGCTGGTGCGCGAGGTGGCCGACGAAGCTGCTGCCGCGATGGCGTTGATCGAGAACATCCAGCGCGAAGACCTCAACCCGCTGGAGGAGGCGCAAGGCTTGCAGCGCCTGATCCGCGAATTCGGCTACACGCATGAGCAGGTGGCGCAGGCGGTGGGGCGCTCGCGCAGCGCGGCGAGCAATCTGCTGCGCCTCTTGAATCTGGCCGAGCCGGTGCAGACCATGCTTATGGCGGGCGATATCGACATGGGGCACGCGCGCGCACTGCTCGCGCTGGATCGTGCGGCGCAGATCACGGCGGGCAACCAGATCGCGGCGAAAAAGCTGTCCGTGCGCGAGGCCGAGAGTCTGGTGAAACGGCTGGGCGCGGAATTCAACCTGCTGCCGCAAAAGCCCAAGAAGGAAAAATCGCGCGATATCCGCCGGGTCGAGGAAGAACTCTCCGACTTGCTCACCGCCGAGGTGGAAGTGCGCGTGAAAAAGCGTGTCAAGCGCGGCAGCCGTACCGAGGAGATGGGCGAAATCGCGATTGCCTTTGGTTCGCTGGATGCGCTGGGCGGCTTGATCGAGCGCTTGCGCGGGCAATAGCGAGCATGCGCCTGCCTTGGCCGCTGCCTGCCGTGCTGGTCTGGCTGCTGTGCTGGGCGCTGCAGCTGGCGTTGCGCCCCGTGCTGGCGCCGTTGCCGGCCATGCTGCTGGCGGCGCTGCCGGGCGTGCTGCTGAGCCTGTTGGCCGCCCATTGGTGGCGGCGGGCGCTGGTGGCGCTGGGCTTTCCGCTGTCGCTGGCGCTCTCGGGCAGCGTGGCATTGCCGGCCTGGGCCTGGCTGCTGCCGGTGGCGATGCTGGTGCTGATCTACCCGCTGCACAGCTGGCGCGATGCGCCGTTTTTCCCCACGCCGATGCGCGCCCTCGATGGTCTGGCGCAGCTGGCGCCATTGCCGCCGGGCGCCCGGGTGCTGGATGGCGGCTGCGGTCTGGGGCATGGCTTGCGCGCCCTGCATGCGCAGTATCCGCAGGCGCGGCTGTATGGCGTGGAGTGGAGCCCGTTGCTGGCGCTGCTGTGCCGCCCGCGTTGCCGCTTTGCCAAGGTGCAGCAGGGCGATTTGTGGGCCGAGGACTGGCGCGACTATCAGATGGTCTATCTGTTTCAGCGCCCCGAGACCATGGCTCGCGCATCCGCCAAGGCGCGCGCCGAGATGCTGCCGGGCAGCTGGCTGGTGAGCCTGGCATTCGCCCTGCCCGACATGACGGCGAGCGCGCAACTGGAGAAGGCGCCGCAGCGAGGGCATGCGGTGTGGATGTACCGGATGGCGGCAGACGACACGTTGTAACAAGAAAACACGTTTTTCGTCACAGCCAGCCCTTAGGATGCCCCGTTTCGAACGGTCTGGAAAATCAGCCATCATTCAAGAAAAGAGGTCATTCATGTCGCGCACATCCTTGTCCACCATCGCCGCAGCCTGTGCGGTACTCGCCTTGGCCGGCTGCGAAACCACCAATATGAAAATGGGCAGCAGCGATGCCAAGACGGTGGCCACGGGCGCGGCTGCCGGTGGCAATTCGGCCAATGCCAGCGGCCAGCTGGAGCGCTGTTCGGCGCCGCTGGGCACGGTCTCGCTGGTCGAGAACCAGGATGCGGGCTGGTACACCATCCTGCGCAACGAATACAAACTTCCGCCCACGTCCAATCTGCTGCGCCTGCTGATCCAGCAGTCCAACTGTTTCATCGTCGTCGAGCGCGGAGCGGCCGGCATGCGCGCGATGCAGCGCGAGCGCGATCTCATGGGTTCGGGCGAGATGCGCAGCGGCAGCAACTTCGGCAAGGGGCAGATGGTCGCGTCCGACTACGGCCTGTCGCCGGAGATCATTTTTTCGAACAACGACGCCGGCGGCATGGGCGGCGTGCTGGGTGGCCTGATCGGCGGCGGCAGCGGGCGCGCGATTGCGGCCGTCGGCGCGGGCACCAAGACGCGCGAGGCGAGCGCCATGCTCACGCTGGTGGACAACCGCTCCGGCGTGCAGGTGGCGGCCTCAGAAGGCAGCGCGTCCAAGACGGATTTCGCCGGCTTTGGCAGCATCTTTGGCGGGGGCGGTGGCGGCGCACTCGGTGGTTACCAGAACACCGCGCAGGGCAAGGTGATCACCGCCGCCTTCATGGACGCCTACAACCAGATGGTGGTGGCGCTCAGGGGCTACCAGACGCAGAGCGTGCAGGGCCAGGGTCTGGGCGGCGGTGGCAAGTTGGGGGTGGATGGCGGCGCAGCGCCGTCGCAAACGCATGCGGTGGCGGTGATGTCGCCGCTGGAGGCGCAGGAGCGGCTGAACGCGCTGGGCTACAACGTCGGCACGCCCGACGGCAAGCTCGGGCCGCGCAGTGCCGCGGCCATCCGCCAGTTCCAGAAGGACCGTGGGCTGGCGATCAATGGCCAGCTCGACAGAAACACGCTGGACGCGCTCTCGCGCTGAGCGCAGCAGCCGGGGTACGGCGTTGGGGGTGACAGACAGACGGGGCCGGTGCGCGTAGCATCGCGCCCATGACGACGACACCTTCTGCTGCCCGCCTGCGCGAAGACATGCGCACCACCGGCCTGGTGACACTGGCGCACGGCACCTCGCATTTCTTCCAGCTGCTGCTGCCGCCGCTGTTTCCCTTGCTGGTGGCGGAATTCGGCTTCAGCTATTCAGAGCTCGGGCTGCTGCTGTCGCTGTTCTTTGTCACCTCGGGCATAGGCCAGGCGCTTGCCGGTTTTGTCGTCGACAAGCTGGGCGCGCGGCCGGTGCTGTTCGGCTCCCTGGGCCTGTTTGCCGCCGCGGCCGTGGTGGCAGCCAGCAGTACGGGCTATGGCGGCTTCGTGCTCGTCATGGTGCTTTCGGGACTGGGCAATGCGCCGTTTCACCCGGCGGATTTCACCATTCTCAACCGCCGGGTCTCCAGCGAGCGGCTGGGCCATGCCTACGCCGCCCACGGCATCTCGGGCAATCTGGGCTGGGCGGCATCTCCCATCCTGGCGGTGATCGCGGCCGCCAGCAGCTCCTGGCGCATCGCCTGCCTGAGCGCAGCCGTCTGGGTGGTGGTCGTGATAATGCTATTATTTTGGCAGCGTGATGCGCTTGCTGAACAAGCGCCAAAAGCCAAAAACACTGTGGAATCGGCGGCTGCCCCGCAGGAGCACCCGCTCGCCTTCCTCAAGCTGCCGGCGGTCTGGCTGTGTTTTGCCTTCTTTTTCTGGACCACGTGCGCGCTCGCTGCCATCCAGAGCTTTGCCGCGCCGGCGCTGGAGCGGCTCTACCAGATGCCGCTGACGCTGGCCGCCAGCGTGGTCACCGGGTTCATGCTGTGCAGCGCCGTGGGCATGATTCTGGGCGGTTTCATCGTCGGGCGCATCCGGCGCATGGAGCTCACCATAGGCGTGTGCCTGATGGCGTCGGCGCTGCTGATGGTGGTGGTCGGGCTGGCGCTGACGAGCGGCATCGTCGGGTTGGTCATCGCTGCGCTCTCGGGCTTTGGCATCGGCATTGCCGGGCCGTCGCGCGACATGCTGATCAAGACCGCCACGCCGCCCGGCGCGACTGGGCGGGTCTACGGCATGGTGTATTCGGGGCTGGACCTGGGCTCCAGCGTCGCCGCCCCGGTCTGGGGGGCGATGATGGACGGGCACTGGTACTCGGGCATCTTCTACGGTTCGGCCGTGGCGCTGGCGATCAGCGTGGCGGCGGCGGCGTTCGTCGGCGCCAACGTGGCCGCCAGGCGCCTGGCGCCGACCACGGCGCCCGCCTGACCGTGCCGACGGTCAAAGCTCAAAGCGCGAAGATCTTGCCTGGATTGAGAATGTTCTTGGGGTCGAGCGCGCGCTTGATGGCGCGCATCATGTCAATGCTGCCCGCCCCCGCCTCATCGACCAGAAAGCCCATCTTGTGCAGGCCGACGCCGTGCTCGCCGGTGCAGGTGCCGCCGAGTTTCAGTGCACGGGCGACGAGCTGGTGGTTGAGCTGCTCGGCACGGGCGCGCTCGTCGGCGTCATCGGGGTCGATCAGATAGCCCATGTGGAAGTTGCCATCACCCACATGGCCGACGAGGAAGTAGGGGATGCGGCTGGCGTTGGCCTCATCAACGCTGTCGAGCAGGGCGTCCGCCAGGCGCGAGATCGGCACACAGGTGTCGGTGGTGATGCAGCGGCAGCCCGGGCGGCTGGCCACCGCGGCAAAGTAGGCGTTGTGCCGCGCGGTCCACAGGCGCGAGCGCTCCTCGGGCGTGTCGGCCCATTCGAAATCGGCGCCGCCGTGCTCGCTGGCGATCTCCTGCACCGTCTCGGCCTGTTCCTTGACGCTCGCGGGCGAGCCGTGGAACTCCATCAAGAGCAGCGGCTGTTCGCGCAGCGTGAGCTTGCTGTAGTGGTTCACGCCGCGCACGGCGTTGGCATCGAGCAGCTCCACGCGCGCGATCGGCACGCCGAGCTGGATGGTCTCAATCACCGTACGCACCGCAGCTTCAATCGATGGGAAGGAGCAGATCGCCGCACTCACCGCCTCCGGCAAGGGATAGAGGCGCACCGTGATCTCGGTGAACAGGCCCAGCGTGCCTTCGCTGCCCACCATCAGGCGCGTGAGGTCGTAGCCCGCGCTGCTCTTTCTCGCGCGCGTGCCGGTGCGGATCACCTCGCCGCTGGCCGTGACCACCTCCAGCGCCAGCACGTTCTCGCGCATGGTGCCGTAGCGCACCGCGTTGGTGCCGCTGGCACGCGTGGCGGTCATGCCGCCAATGCTGGCGTCGGCGCCGGGGTCGATCGGGAAGAACAGCCCCTGATCCTTGATCGCATCGTTGAGCTGCTTGCGCGTGATGCCGGGCTGCACCGTGATGGTCAGATCGTCGGCGTTGACCGAGAGCACGCGGTTCATGCGGTTCACGTCGATCGTGATGCCGCTTTGCACCGCCAGCAGATGGCCTTCGAGCGAGGAGCCTGCGCCCCAGGCGATGACCGGCACCTCGTGCTGGTTGGCGAGCTTCACCGCATCGGCCACGTCTTGCGTGTTTTCGGCAAACACCACGCCCGCGGGCGGCGGGGCATCGGTGAACGGTGATTCGTCACGCCCGTGCTGCTCGCGCACCGCCAGCGAGGTAGAGAACTGCGCGCCAAAGCGCTGCGTCAGCGCATCGAGCAGCGCCTGCGGCACGGGGCGCGGTGCGATGGCCAGCAACTGGGCGGTAGAGGCGGGGGCGTTCATGGCGGAGGGCTCCTGTTCAAGGGTGTTGTGCGCCAGATTGTAGGAACCAGATTGCCGGGACGCACGAAACACACTGTCCATCAAATACGGTTGCCCTTGGGGATTGCGGGCTCTTTCCCGCACGGCGGGAGACCCATGGCAAGAGCTGCATCCGTGCCGCCTGCCGCCGCTCACGCTCCTAGGTCGCCAGGGTATGCACGAAGCGCTCGAAATCCGCCGCTGGCAGGGGCTTGCTGAACAGATAGCCCTGCCAGGTGTCGCAGCCGTTGTGCAGCAGGAAGCGCTTTTGTTCTTCGGTTTCCACGCCTTCGGCAATGGTCGTCAGGCCCAGGGTGTTGCCCAGCGAGACGATGGTACGTGCGATGGCGGCGTCGTTGTCATCCACCAGCACGTCGCGCACGAAGCTCTGGTCGATCTTGAGCTTGTCCAGCGGCAAACGCTTGAGGTAGGCCAGACTGGAATAGCCCGTACCGAAGTCGTCCAGGGAAAAGCTCACGCCGTAGCCGCGCAGCTCACCCATCTTGGCGATCGTGCCCTCCACGTCCTGCAGCAGCAAACCTTCGGTGAGCTCCAGCTCCAGGCGCCTGGCATCGGCCCCGCTGGTGGACAGCGCCGCCAGCACGGTGCCGGTGAACTGTTCCTGATAGAACTGGCGCGGGCTCACGTTGACCGCCAGTTTGATGCCCTTGAGCAAGGGGTCGGTGTTCCAGCGGGCCAGCACCCGGCAGGCGCTGCCAAGCACCCACTCGCCCAATTGCACGATCAGGCCGGTCTCTTCGGCCAGCGCGATGAACTGCGCCGGCGACACGAAGCCGTCTCTCGGGTGGTGCCAGCGCACCAGCGCTTCTGCGCCTATGACTGCGCCGGCGCGAATCTGGGGCTGGTAGTACAGCTCGAATTGCTGCTCCTCGATGGCGGCTCGCAGGTCGCGCACCAGGCTGGCGCGCTTTTGCAGCTTCTCGTGCTCCACCTGGCTGTACATGCGCAGGCTGCCTGGCCCCGCCTGCTTGGCCTGGGACAGCGCCATGTCGGCCTGCTTGAGCAACTCGTCCGCGCTTTCGCGCATGCCCATGAAAAGCGCGATGCCGATGCAGGCGCTGGTGTGCAGGGCCTGCCCGCCGATGGTGCTGGGTCTGGCCAGCGCAGCCAGCAGGTGCTGCGCGAACGTTGTCGCATGGTCTCTGGTGGCGGGTTCCAGCGCAGTCTCTGTCTGCATGACCAGCACAAAGGTGTCGTCGCCATGGCGCGCCACCGTGTCGCCGCTCTTGAGCATGGCCCGCATGCGGGCGACAGCCTGGCGTAGCATTTCATCACCCGCCTGGTGGCCGGCGGTTTCATTGAGTGCCTTGAAACCGTCCAGGTCCAGCATCAGCACCATTCCTGCCGTGCCGGCGCGTTCGCTCACGCGCAGCGCATCCTGCAGCGCCTGCGTGAGCGCGCTGCGGTTGGCCGCTCCTGTTAGCGGGTCATGGCTGGCAAGGTAGCGGATTTCCGTCTGCGCCTGCTTGCTGTCGGTGATGTCGTCAAGGAGGATCATCTCCCGCCCCGCGGCGATGACCCCTGATGCGGTCACCGTTCGCAGATCGCCATTGGCCCTGCGGATGACGTATTCGCGCGCTTCAATCAGGCCGTCGCCTGCCGTGGCTTGCAGTACTCGGGCGTCCCAGTCCGCCCTGATTTGCGCGCGCGTGCCGACGTCCGGGACGGCCATTGCCAGCCACGCGTCGGTGGTAGGCGCTTCCTCCTGGGTGTAGCCGGTGATGCGTACAAAGGCCTTGTTGCGGTACTCGATCTCGCCGCCGGGCCTGACCAGCAGGATGGCAATGGGCAAATGGTTGAGGATGGATCGCTGGAGCGCTTCGTTGCGCTGCAGCTGGCGCGCCATCTGCCGCCGCGCGGTGATGTCCTGGGCAATGCAGATTGCCTGGGTCGGTGTTTCGCCGGGTTCCGCCAGCGGCGAAATCGTCAGGTCCACCCAGACTTCCGAGCCGTCGTTGTGGCGCAGCCGCTTGTCGATGCGCATCGATGTGGCATCGCTCTCGTGCAATGCGAGAAATTCCTTTTGCTCCTGCACCGTGTCGGGGTGGTAGTGCCACCTCCAGTACGACTGTCCCGTGAGCTGCTCGCCGCGATAGCCCAATATGTCGGCAAGGCGCGCGTTGGCTTCCACGACTGCGCCGCTCCCCATATCGATAACGGCAACGCCAAGGATGTTTTGCTCGAAGACGCGTTTGAGCATGAGCTCGCGCTGGCGCAAGGTGGCCCGTGCCGAGGTCAGCTCCAGCAGGCTTTGCTGGCGTCTTTGGAGCATTCCCAAGGCGGCAAACGCCAGCAACAGGGACAGGCCTGCGCCGGCACTGCCTATCCACCAGGGCAGCGAGCGCTCGGCGCTGGAAAGCAGCGACACGGCTGGTGTGACGCTCACCAGCCAGCGCCTGCCGCCCATCAGCAATGGCACCTGGGCCGCCAAGGGTGACTGCATGGCCCGCGGCGTCGCGGCGTCACCAGTCAGCAGCACCGGGGCGTCGGCGGTCACGTCTTCGATGCGCAGAAACACCTTGTCGCGCCCGCTTGCCGTCTTGGTCGCATGCAGTAATCCGCTGGTGCTCACGGTGACGACCGTCGAGCCCAGGTAGGGTGCCGCTGCCGCCACCGGCTGCGATGGATGGACCGCGTAGCGCAAGACGAAAGCCTTGCGATCCTGCCCGCCTTGCAGGAGCTCGAAAGGCGCCGAGAGCACCAGGCCGGGCGTGCCCGTCGTTCTGAGGATCGTCTCCATGTTGTCCGGCTGCGACAGCGTATCCAGGCCGACCAGCTGCCCGGCATCCTTGAACGGCCAGAACTGCTCGATGATGTAGTGCTGCTCGCCGGGCAGCTGCGGGTGCACGCTTAGCGTGTGCGTCTCGCTGAGCCGCGGGTGCAGCTGGCGCAGATGGTCGGTGTAGCGCGCCAGATCCTTGTCGGGCACCATTCGGGTAAACGCGACGCTGCGCACCTCCGGGAAGGTGTCCGCTACCGCATGGCTGTCCACGATGGAGCGGAACATCCAGGCCGGCAGGTCGGGCCGCGCCGCGATCACGTCGCGCGTACTCGCGGCGATACCGGCGTAGGCTTTCACGCGCTGTTCGATGTCGCTCGCCAGCGACTCGGCAATGGCTTGAAGGCGATCCTGCTGCACCTCCAGATTCGCTGCCTTCTGGCGCTGCACAAGCGCAGCCGTGACGCCAAGACCGGCGACCAAAACCACTGCGGCAATGGCCTTGGGCGACAGTGGCGTAGTGGCTCTGCCGTGGTTTTTGGCTGTCATCATGGTGGTCGATTTGTGCGCGCGGACGAACGCCGGGTTTTGCGCACTGCAAGGCTTTATGTTGCCATGGCTTGGGGCGCTGCAACCCCAGTAGCCCGAAAATCAATGCGGACCTGTTGTGTTTCGGCCGGGGCACAATGCGCGCCACCCAAAGGATTTGAAGAAAGGCACGCCATGGGAAAACGGGTAACGGCCGTGGCCACGCGCACCGGCGACGATGGCAGCACCGGGCTGGGCAACAACACGCGCGTCTCCAAGGCCAGCGGCCGCCCGCACGCCATGGGCGATGTGGACGAGCTCAACAGCCACATCGGGCTGCTGCTGTGCGAGCGCCTTCCCGGCGATATGCGCGAGCTGCTGATCGACATCCAGCACCAGCTCTTCAACCTGGGCGGCGAGCTGGCGATGCCGGGCTTCGAGATATTGAAGGACGATGCGCTGGCGCAGCTCGATGCGGCGCTGAAGCACTACAACCAGACGCTGCCCGGCCTGCAGGAGTTCATCCTGCCCGCGGGCACGCGCGCTGCCTGCCAGGCGCATGTCTGCCGCACCATTGCGCGCCGCGCCGAGCGCTCGGTCGTCGCGTTGCAGCAGAGCGAGGAAATGCGGCCGACGCCGCGCCAGTACCTCAACCGCCTGTCGGACTTGCTGTTCGTGCTCTCGCGCGTGCTCAACCGCCAGGATGGCGGTGCCGAGGTGTACTGGAAGAGCGAACGGCTGGCGCGCGCCGAGCGCGAGGATGCTTCTGAATAAGGAGCTGCAAACGCTTGCCTATCTAGCGCTGTACTCATATTCGACTATGAAGCCAGCACCGCCATCGTGATGCGTGAGGTGCAGGTGGCCTGCCCCGCGTCGTTCACCATGTCGATCTGCCAGACCTGCGTCGTGCGGCCGATGTGCACCGGCCGCGCGGTGGCCGTGACCCAGCCGCTGGTGGTGGCGCGCAGGTGGTTGGCGTTGATATCCAGGCCCACGGCGCGGTGGCCTTCGGGGCTGCTGTAGTAGGCGCCGGTGGAGCCCAGGGTTTCGGCCAGCACCACGCTCACGCCGCCATGCAGCAGGCCGAAGGGCTGGCGCGTGCGCGCATCCACCGGCACGCGCGCGCGCAGGAAGTCGTCGCCGATTTCCAGCATTTCAATTCCCAGGTGGGCGACGGTGGTGCCCACGTGCACGCGGGTGATTTCTTCGAGCGAGATGGGCTTTTTCCAGATGGCGGGCATGGCGCGATGGCTGAGTCGTTGGGTGATGCCGACATCTTAGGCAGCAGTGCGCGCCCGCGCTGTCACCCCTGCGTATCATCCGGCCATGTCGCTCGCTTGCCCCTCGTGCCGCCAGCCCATGCACAGCCGCCAGTTCGCCGCGCGCGAAAGCGGTTTCATCGAGCTGGACCTGTGCTTTGCCTGCCAGGGCCTGTGGTTCGATCCGCACGAGAATACGCGCCTGGCGCCGCAGGCGGTCAACGAGCTGTTCGAGCTGCTGCATGAGCACCGTGGCGACGCGAGCCACCCGCTTGCCCCGCGCCTGCGCTGCACGCGCTGCACGCGCGAGCTGGCGCGCGGCTTTGACGTGGCGCAGGGCGGGCGCTACGTCACCTGGCGCTGCGCGCAGCGCCACGGGCGCTTCTCCACCTTCGGCTCGTTCATGGTCGAGAAGGGTTTTGTGCGCCATCTCACGGCGCAGGAGATCAGTGCCCTTGCCGCGCGCGTCGATACCGTGCGCTGCACCGGCTGCGGCGGGCCGATCAACATCCGCACGCAGGATGCCTGCCCTTGGTGCCACTCGGCGATTTCGCTGCTGGATGCCAAGGCGGTGGAGAAGGCGCTGGAGCGCCACAGCACCGAGGCGCTCAGAACCGCGCAGAGCCAGACGCCCGATGCGCTGGCCGATGCGCTGGTGGCGCTGGAGCGCCAGCGCATGAACGAACAGCGCGAGCAAGCCTCGACATGGAGCAGTGTGGGCAGCGACGTGGATTTGCTCAGCGCCGGCCTGGACCTGCTCTGGGGCATGTTCCGGCGCTGAACCGGCCGCCTACCTTCTGGGCTGCAGCAGCGCGTTGAGCAAGATCGCGCCAAAGGTCGCGGTGCCGATGCCGCCGAGCGCGAAGTCGCCGAACTTGAGCGTGAATTCGCCCGTGCCCAGCACCAGCGGAATCGCTGCGACGATGAGGTTGCGCGGCTGTGAAAAATCCACCTTGTTGTCCACCCAGATCTTGGCGCCGGTGATCGCGATCAGGCCGAAGACGACGATGGACACGCCCCCCATTACCGGCAGCGGAATCGCCTGGATCAGCGCGCCGAACTTGGGGCTGAAGCCCAGCAGCAGCGCGATGAACGCGGCAATCAGGAACACCGCGGTGGAATAGATGCGCGTGGCCGCCATCACGCCAATGTTCTCGGCGTAGGTCGTGACGCCCGTGCCGCCGCCCGCGCCGCTCACCATCGTCGCGATGCCATCACCGATGAAGGCGCGGCCCAGATACGGATCCAGATCCTTGCCGGTCATCGCTGTCACCGCTTTCAGGTGCCCGAGGTTCTCCGCCACCAGGATGATCACGACGGGCACGATCAGCACCATCGCCGCGCCACTGAATACCGGCGCGTGAAACTGCGGCATCCCGAGCCAGGGCGCGCTGGCGATGCCCGAGACGTCAAACGGCTTGCCCAGCCCCATGCCGTTGGTCAGCAGCGCGTAGAGCACGGTGGCGATGAGCAGGCCGACGACGATCAACAGGCGCTGCACCATGCCCCTGGTGAACACCGCCACCGCGGCGACGCAAAGAAACGTCATCGCCTGCATCCAGCTCTCGAAATTGTTGGCCGCCATGTTCTTGACCGGGATGCCCGCCAGGTTCAGCCCGATCACCGCGACCACCGCGCCGGTGACCACCGGTGGCATGAAGCGCTCGATCCATCCGGTGCCGATCGCGTGCACGATGAGGCCGATCAGCACGTAGACCGCGCCGCAGGCGATGATGCCGCCCAGCGCCACGCCGATGTTGGCGTTCAGCCCCTTGCCCGCGTAGGCGGTGGCGGCGATCACCACGCCGATGAAGGCGAACGACGAACCGAGGTAGCTCGGCACCTTGCCGCCGGTGACGAGGAAAAAGATCAGCGTGCCGATGCCGCTCATGAACACCGCGAGATTCGGGTCGAACCCCATGAGGATGGGCGCGAGCACGGTGGAGCCAAACATCGCGATCACGTGCTGGATGCCCATCAGGCCGGTTTCCTTCCACGGCAGGCGCTCGTCCGGGCCGATCACGCCGCCGCCCGCCAGCACCTCGGTGGGCACCGCTCTCCAATTGAAAAACCCCATCGTCTTCTCCTTGCTTTGTCAGGGTGGCGCGATGGTAGAGGGTTTGTCTTGGGTGTGGTGAAATATTAATGAAACCCAGCGCTGACGCTTTGTGGCAGGGCGCTGGCAGCTATGCTTGTTGCATCATCCAAAGTGCGGGCGATGCGCACGCCAGAGGCTTGCAAGCGCTTGGCCAGGCACAGCACCGCCTTGTCCTTGGACAGCAGCAACGCCCGCTGTTGCACTGCCAGGTCGATGAACTTCTGGTCGTCCGCATCCTTGCAGCGCCAGGGCGCTTCGAGTGCAGCGGCAACAAGCGTGGTGTGCGCATCCCATTGCGCCAGCACGTCCTGGGGCTTGCGCAGCGCACGCGCCAGCCATAGGGCGATCGCCGGGTAGTCCAGCACGCGCTGCAGCTCATCGCGCATGGCCTGGGTGGCATACCAGGGCATGTCACTTTGGCCCAGCTGCACGCGCAGGGTGGCAGCGGCCGGATCTTCAAAGACCCAGAGGTCCAGCACGATGTTGGTGTCTATCACCAGCGCAGCGTGTCCGGCGGTTGGGGTGCCAGCCTGCATGGCGGTCCGGGTGCAAGCGCCGTCAGCGTACCGGCCGGGTGAAATAGCGCTGTGGCCAGGGTTCATCGGCCAGCGTGTAGTGCCACCACTCCTCGGGCAGATTGCGCCAGCCGTGCGACTGCATCAGCGCGCGCAGCCACAGGCGGTTGCGCCGCACCGCGGGCGGCTGCTCGGCGTCTTCGGTGTGCGAGTGCTCGTCAAAAAGATCAAACGGTGTGCCCATGTCCACTTCCTGCCCCAACGCCACGGGCCCGGCGATGACTTGGGTGGCGCGCGTCGCGTCTTGCACGACGAGCGTCAGATCGGCGGTGCTGGCGCGGCTGTGACCGGATTTTTCGGCGATGTAGCCGCGCGCGAACAGCTCGGACTTGGGCACGCGCGGGTAGTACTCGGCCTTGGTGCGCTGATCGGCGAGGTCCGCGCCCCAGCGCACGAAATCATCCACCGCCATCTGCGGGCGGTAGCAGTCAAAGACCTTCAGGCCCAGGCCGTGCGCGGCGAGGTCGTGCTGCACCCGGGCGAGCGAGTGTGCCGCCGCCTGGCTCAGCCAGCACTGCGGGGCCTCGTACCCGGCGATGGGACGGCCGACGAAGTTGTTGGCGCCAAAGTAGCGCATGTCCTGCACCACGGTGGGGGCAAGCCGGCTGAGCGGCACGAGTTCATTGTGCGCACCGGGCGCGGTGGCGGCGCAGGCCGTGAGCAGGCTGGCCAGCACGGCGGCGGCCGCCAGGGTGGCAGTGCCTGACCACGGGCGCGATGCGGCTAGCTTCATGGGGCGCTGACGGGTGCGGGTGAGTCCGGCTTGCTTGACGTTTCCGGGCCTTTGGGCCCGCGCGCGCTACCCGCCACCATGTCAAAGCGCAACAAGCGGCATTCAATCGGCCCGTTGAACAGCGGCACGCGGCGGGACGCCTTCAGGCGCATGGCCGAGGGCAGCTCGCGATCGGGCGAGAGTATCCAGGCCTGCCAACCGGCGTAATGGCGCTTCCAGTGCGTGGCGAGCTGCTTGAAAAAGTCTTCATCGCCGCTGTTTTGCGCGCTTTCGCGCCCGGGGCGGGCGCCTTGCAGCGCGCGCTCGCGGCTGCTTTGCCCGGCGGCGCCGGCGGCGGCGATGCGCTCGCCATACGGCGGGTTGAGCAGCATCACGCCGGGCAGCTCGCAGGGTGGCAGGCGTTCCAGCGCGTCGCCGCCGCGCAGTTGCACGGCGGCGGCCACGCCCGCGCGCTCGGCGTTGCGCCGGGCGAAGTCCACCATGCGGTGTGAAATATCACTGCCAAATATGGGTGTAGAGCTTGTCTGTACTGTGCTAATAGCTTCTTTTTTGAGAGTATCCCAGGCTGCGCGGTCATGCGGCAGCAGGCGCTCGAAGGCGAAGCGGCGCTTCAGGCCCGGCGCGATGCGGCAGGCGATCTGCGCCGCCTCGATGACGACGGTGCCGCTGCCGCAGCAGGGGTCGTACAGCGGCAGGCCGCTTTCTGGCGTCCAGCCGCAGGCGGCGATCATCGCGGCGGCCAGGGTCTCCTTGAGCGGCGCGTCGCCCTTGTCCTCGCGCCAGCCGCGCTTGAAGAGCGGCTCGCCCGAGGTGTCGATGGAGAGCGTGGCGGTTTCCGGCGTCAGGTGCAGGTGGATGCGCGCGTCGGGGCGGTGCGTGTCCACATCGGGGCGCGTGCCGCTCTGCTGGCGAAAGCGGTCGGCGACCGCGTCCTTCACGCGCAGCGCGGCGAAGTTCAGGCTCTTCAAGGGGCTCGCGTGCGCGGTCACCTCGATCTTGAAGGTCTGGCGGGCGGTAAACCACGCTTCCCAGCGCACGCTGCTGGCAAGTTCGTACAGATCGGCTTCGCCGCGATACGGTCGGTGCGCAAGCTGCACCAGCACGCGCTGCGCCAGGCGGCTGTGCAGGTTGAGCTCCAGCACCGCGCGCCACGGCGCGGCCAGGCGTACGCCCGCGCGCAGCGCCTGCACGTCAGGGCAGCCGGTGATCGCACGCACCTCGTCGGCCAGGAAACCCTCGACACCGGCGGCGCAGGGCAAAAAGAGTTCAAACCGGTTCATGGCTGACGTCCCATGTGCGCCAGGAGCGCATCGAGCCGCTCGCGCGCCAGCGGCGGGATGGGCGTCGCGCGGCGCGTTTCGTGCGAAACAAAGACGATGCCGGTCTTGCCGCGCGCCACCTCGCGGCCGGTGGTCGATTCGGTCATCTGGAACACCAGATCGAAGCCGTAGCGGTTGAAATCCATGGGTCGCATGCGCACGATGAGCTGTTCGCCATGAAAGGCCTCGGACTTGTACTGCGCCAGCATGTCGCCAACGACGATGCCCGCGCCGCCCGCGTTGGCCTCGGTCATGCCCATGGCCTGAAAAAAGCGCAGCCGCGCCTCGGAGACCAGGCTGAGCAGCTGCGCGTTATCGAGGTGCCCGCCCTGGTTGACGTGGCTGATGTAGACCTGCAGTGTGGTCTCGAAGCAGAAGCGGTCGGGGAGGTCGAAAAGAACGCGGGCCATGGGGGAAGTGTGAACTCAGATTTGCTTGCGCAGGCTGGCCGGCGCGATCTTGAGCTGCTCGCGGTATTTGGCAACGGTGCGTCGCGCGCAGGCGATGCCCTGTTCCTTGAGCATCTCGGCCAGCTGGTTGTCCGACAGCGGCTTGAGCGGGTCTTCGGCGGCGACGAACTGGCGCAGCAGCGCGCGCACCGCGGTGCTCGACGCGCTGCCCCCCGCGTCCGTGCCCAGGCCGGAGCCGAAGAAATACTTGAGCTCATAGGTGCCCTGCGGCGTGGCCATGAATTTGCCGTTGGTCACGCGCGAAATGGTCGATTCGTGCATGCCGAGCTCTTCGGCGATCTCGCGCAGCACCAGCGGGCGCATGGCCAGGTCGCCGTGGATGAAAAAGGCTTTTTGCTGCTCGACGATGGCGCGCGCGGTGCGCAAGATGGTGTCAAAGCGCTGCTCGATGTTCTTGATGAACCAGCGCGCCTCGGTCAGGCGCGCCTGCAGCTCGGGGTGGCCCTCCTCCTTGCGGTGCTGGCGCAGTGCCTGGGCATAGGCGTCGTGCACGCGCAGGCGCGGCATCACCTCGGGGTTGAGTTGCACATCCAGGCGCAGCTCGCCGCCCTGCAGGCGCCGGCGCACGATGACATCGGGCACGATGATGTTGCGCTCCACCTCGGCAAAGCGCCGCCCGGGCCGCGGCTCCAGGCGTGCGATCAGCGCCATCGCGGCGCGCGTTTCTTCCTCGTTGGCGTTGCAGGCCTGCGCGAGACGGCGCACGTCGCGGCGCGCCAGCCATTCCAGCGGCTGCCTGCAGATCACCTGCGCAGCGCAGAGCACGGCGGGCGGCTGTGCTTCGCTCAGCCCCAGGGCACGCACCTGCAACTGCAGGCATTCGGCCAGATCGCGCGCACCGACGCCGGTGGGCTCCAGGCTTTGCAGCAGCTTGAGCGCAATGCCGAACTGCTCGACCACTTCCTGCACGCGTTCGAGGTCGCCGCTGCCCACCAGACCCTCGGCGAGCGACTGCAGCGAATCCTCCAGGTAGCCGTCGTCGTTCAGCGAATCGATCAGGAAGGACAGCGCGGCCCGCTCCTCGCGCGTGAGGCGCAGCGCCAGCGCCTGGCGGTGCAGGTGATCGGCCAGGGTCTCGTGCGCGCTCTCCCGGTTGCCGACGGCATCGTCGTCGGTGTCCGGCGCGGGGCCGGCGCCGGGCGCCTCGGCGCTCCAGGGGCTGTCGCCGCTGGCAGCGTCGACAACATCGTCGCCATCCCAGTCGCTGTCGCTTTTGGTGCTGTTTTCGGCTCTTTCGCTTGCCGGACTTGCGTCGAATGCTTCTGATATGGGAGCAATTTCGCTGCGCTCGAGCTTGCGCTCCGGCGCCGCTGGCGACTGCGCCTCGCCAGCGGGCTCGTCGCTGGCGAGCTCCAGGAAGGGGTTGTCCACCAGCATGTCCTGCACTTCCTGCGACAGCTCCAGCGTCGACAGCTGCAGCAGGCGGATGGACTGCTGCAGCTGCGGCGTGAGCGCCAGATGCTGCGAGACGCCCAGGGACAGGCCGACCTTTGCCATTGCCCTACATCCGGAAATGCTCGCCGAGGTAGACGCGACGCACCTCGGCGTTGTCCACGATCTCGGACGGCGTGCCGCGCGCCAGCACCCGGCCTTCGCTGATGATGCAGGCGTGGTCGCAGATGCCCAGGGTCTCGCGCACGTTGTGGTCGGTGATGAGCACGCCGATGCCGCGCTCCTTGAGGAAGCCGATGATGCGTTGGATCTCGATCACGGCGATCGGATCGATGCCGGCAAAGGGCTCATCGAGCAGGATGAAGCGCGGCTGCGTCGCCAGCGCGCGCGCGATCTCCACGCGCCGGCGCTCGCCGCCCGAAAGCGCCATGGCGCGCGCGTCGCGCAGATGCTCCACATGCAGATCCTGCAGCAGTGCGCTCAAGCGCCGCTCGATTTCCGCGCCTGGCAGCGGCTTGCCGTTCTCGCCGCGCTGCAGCTCGAGCACCGCGCGCACGTTCTCCTGCACGCTGAGCTTGCGAAATATCGATGCTTCCTGCGGCAGGTACGACAGCCCCAGTTGCGAGCGCCTGTGGATGGGCATGTGCGTCACGTCGCGCCCGTCGATGGTGATGCTGCCGCCATCGCAGCGCACCAGGCCGACGATCATGTAAAACGAGGTGGTCTTGCCGGCGCCATTGGGGCCCAGCAGCCCGACCACCCCGCCTTCGGGGACTTGCAGCGACACGTCCTCTACCACGGTGCGCCCGGCATAGCTCTTTCTCAGATGCTCAACGCACAGCAGGCTGGTACCTGCTGCAGGGCTCAGCGGGCGGATCATGGCGCCTGGCGCGGCGCGGGCGCAAGCTCCGGGCTGGCGCGCAATGCGGGCGTTTCGGTGGTGGCAGCAGCCGACGGTGCCGGCTTTTCCTTCGGTGCCAGCGTGGCCCGCACGCGCGTGCCGCCAGTGGCGCCCGGCTGGCGTGGCGCACCATCGACGGTGAAGATGTCGGTGGCGTTGTTGTAGGTGATCACGGCGCCGCTGATGTCGTCGCTCAGCACGCCGGCGCGCAGGCGGCGCAGCTCGGCGCGGCGCTGCAGCTTGATGAGCTCGGTGCGTCCGTCCCAGTCTATGGTTTCGGCCTCGCCCTCGATGAATTCCTCGGGTGCGCCCTTGGGGGTATCGCGTTTTTGGCGGAAGTACGCGCGCTTGCCAGGCGCTGCGGTCACGATGCCGCTCTGGTGCCCCTGCCCGTCTTCCTGCACCTGCACCTTGGCGCCGCGCAGCACCATGCTGCCTTTGGTGATCACCACGTTGCCGGTGAACACGCTGGTGAGCTTGACATCGTCACGCACCAGGCTGTCGGCCTCGACGTGCATGGGCTGGTCGCGATCGGCTTTTTCCGCATGCGCCGCGCTGCCGCTGGCAAGCAGCAGCACGGTGACGATCAGCAGCAGGGAGTGGCGATGGGTCATGGTGCGGGTCAAGGCACGGTTCTTGCAATTGATTGTAGCCACCGCCTGCGCGGGAGATGCATGAGCGGGGCGAACATGAAAAAGCGCGCCCGAGGCGCGCTTTGGCTGGAGTGGCTCTTGGTCACCCTCAGGTCGTGCGCTCCTTTTGCACCAGGAAATCCACCGTCTGCAGTACCACCTGCATGCTGCCGGCGAGCGTGCCGTCCGTATAAAAGCGTCCGGCCACGCCCATCGATGGCACGCCCTCGACGTTGTAGGCCGCCTGCAGCTGTGTCGCCTTGCGCACGTTGTTGGCTACGGAGAAGGAGTTGTAGGCCTCCTTGAACTTGGCGCCATCCAGCCCCTGTTTGACCACCCAGTCGAAGATCGCGGCGTCCTTGTTCAACGACAGGCGCTCGACGTGGATCGCGTGAAACACCTTGGCGTGCAGCTCCTTGAGCTTGTCCATGCTCTCGAGCGCGAAGTAGAGCTTTTGCTCCGGCACGAAGCTGGCATTGAAGGCCACCGGCATGCGGCGAAAGAACACGTCCTTGGGTAGCGCTGCCATCCACTGCGAGAGTGCGGGCTCGAACGCATTGCAGTGCGGGCAGCTGTACCAGAAAAATTCGATGACTTCCACCTGGCCCTTGGGTGCTTCGGTCATCGCCGGTTTCTTCAATTCCAGGTATTCGATGCCCTCTTCGAATTTGCCGCCCTTGGCGCGTGCCGCCAGCGGCAGGCCCATGGTGGTCGCGGCCAGTGCCGAACCGACAGAGAGGGAAAAATCGCGACGTTTCATGCGATGGGGCTCCGGAAGAAGGGGAAAGAACAGGTCTGACGCGGCTGGCGGCGAAAAGGTTCACTGACCGACGCGCACCAGGATGGAGGCGATGCCGGCGCCGTCGAGCTTGCCCTTGAGCTGCTCGGCATCGTCGCGGCGCGCAAACGGGCCGATGCGCACACGGTAGACCGCACGGCCGCTTTGCTGGCCTTCGCTCACGCGCGCTTCCCAGCCCAGCATGGCCAGTTGGGCGCGCTGGGCGTCGGCCTCGTCGGGCGCGCGAAAGGCACCGGCCTGGATGAAATAGTTGTAGCTGCCGGCGGCGGCCGCGGTGGCTGCTGCGCCGGGCGCGACCGCTGCCGTGGTGGTGCTGGCGCCTTGTGCCTTGGCGCGTGCCAGGTCGCCGAGCGGATCGGCGCTGGTGGCGGGCACCGGCACGGCAGCGGCGCTGCCAGCCTCACCGGCCACGGCAGGTGGCTGTGCACTGGCGGCGGTGGCTGCGGCGGCCGCCGCGCTGGTGGGTGCCGGCGTGATGCTGCCATTGCTGCTCAGGCTGGCGTTGGGGTTCCAGTTCTTGTTGCGCTCGGCGTCCTTGGCATCCTGATCGGCCAGGCGGCTGCCGCCGTTCATGAATGGCACCGGAACCTTGTTGACGTAAGCGGCGACTGCCAGCGCAATCCCCAGGCCGATCACCACGCCCAGGATCAAGCCTGCAAACGTGCCTCCGCCTTGCCCTTTTTTCGCCATGTTCACATCCGTTGAGGGGCCGAGACGCCGAGCAGCGCCAAGCCGTTTTCCAGCACCTGGCGGGTGGCGGCCACCAGCGCCACGCGTGCAGTTTTCACCGCTTCATCATCCACCAGAATGCGCTCGGCATCGTAGTAACTATGGTAACTGGCGGCGAGCTCGCGCAGGTAGAAGGTCACGTCGTGCGGCGCGTTGCTGCTGGCGGCCGACGCCAGCATGTCGGGGTATTTGGCCAGCTGCAGCATCAGCGCCTGTGCCGCGGGGGTATCCAGCGGCGACAGATCCGCGTCCACGAGCGCGCCGATGTCGAAATCCTCGCGCCAGCCGCGCAGCACCGAGCAGATGCGTGCATGCGCATACTGCACGTAGTACACCGGGTTGTCGTTGTTCTGCGCGATCGCCAGATCGACGTCGAAGGTGTATTCAGTGTCGGGCTTGCGGCTCAAGAGGAAGAAGCGCACCGCGTCTTTGCTGGTCCACTCGATCAGGTCGCGCAGCGTCACGTAGGAGCCCGCGCGCTTGCTGATCTTGACCTCTTCGCCGCCCTTGACCACGCGCACCATGGTGTGCAGCACGTAATCCGGGTAGCCCTGCGGAATGCCGACATCGGCGGCTTGCAGCCCGGCGCGCACACGCGCGATGGTGCCGTGGTGGTCGGTGCCCTGGATGTTCACCGCCTTGGTGTAGCCGCGCTGGAATTTCTGGATGTGGTAGGCGACGTCGGGCACGAAGTAGGTGTAGTGGCCGTCGCTTTTTCGCATCACGCGGTCTTTGTCGTCACCGTAGTCGGTGGACTTGAGCCAGAGCGCGCCGTCCTTCTCATACGTCTTGCCATTGGCGACGAGGCGCGCCACCGTGGCCTCGACATGGCCGTTGGCGTACAGGCTCGATTCCAGGTAGTACTCGTCGAACGTGAGGTTGAAGGCCTGCAAGTCCTTGTCTTGTTCATTGCGCAGGTAGGCGACGGCGAACTGGCGCACGTTGTCGTAATCCTGCACGTCGCCATTGGCGGTGAAGGCGCGGTCGTCCGCCGTGACGGTGGCTCTGGCGAGGAAGGCGTCGGCAATGTCCTGGATGTAGTCACCGTTGTAGGCGGCCTCGGGCCAGTCGGCATCGCCCGGTTTCACGCCTTGGGCGCGCAGCTGCGTACTCTTGGTGAGCGTGTCGATCTGCACGCCCGCGTCGTTGTAATAGAACTCGCGGTGCACGCTCCAGCCCTGCGTGGCGTAGAGGTTGCAAATCGCGTCGCCCAGCGCCGCCTGGCGCCCGTGGCCCACATGCAGCGGGCCGGTCGGGTTGGCCGAGACGAATTCGACGAGGATTTTTTCGCCGCGATCGGCCTGGTGGCCAAAGCGTTCCCGGCTGTGCAGCACCTCGCGCAGCACCTGCTGCTTGGCGGCAGGTTTGAGGCGAATGTTCAGAAATCCCGGTCCGGCGATCTCGATCGCCTCCACCCAGCGCTGCCAGGCGTTGGTCGCAAGCAACGCGGTTTGCAATTGTTCACCGAGCTGACGCGGGTTGGTCTTGAGCGCCTTGGCCAGCTGCATCGCCGCCGTGCAGGCCCAGTCGCCGTGCGCGGCCACCTTGGGCGATTCGAAGGCCGCACGCGCGCCTGCACCGGGCGAGAGTTTTTCCAGTTCGGCGGCCAGCGCCGCGAGCAGTTCTTGTTTGACGCTGAGCATAAGAGAGGAGATTTTACGGGGCGCCCTGACAACCCGATCGCCTGGCGCGGCGTTATGCTGCGTGGCCCGCTGCGCGATGCGGCGCGGTGGGCGTTTCATATTCCTGGCTCAAGGAGATACGCATGAAAAAATGGCTCGCCTTGCTGGCTGCCGCCGGCTGTGCCCTTTCCCTCGCTGCCCATGCCGCCGATGCGCCCGCCAAGGCTCCGACGGCGCAGCAGCAGAAAATGACCACCTGCAACGCCGAGGCCAAGACCAAGGCGCTCAAGGGCGATGAGCGCAAGGCCTTCATGAAGGAATGCCTGAGCGCCAAGAAGGCGCCCGCCGCGCCTGCCGCCGCAGCGACGCAGCAGGAGAAGATGAAAACCTGCAACGCCGACGCCAAGACCAAGGCGCTCAAGGGCGATGCACGCAAGGCCTTCATGAAGGAGTGCCTGGGCGGCAAGGCGGCCTGATCCGATGCGCCAAGACGCCACCGGCATGGCGTCGGCGCACGCCGGTGGCGCGGCCTCCCCGCCTGCGGAGCGGCGCATCACGCTGCGCGTCTGCGAAGCTGGCGATCTGCCAGCGCTGGCGGCACTGTTCACCGACGCCGTGCACGTGCTGGGCGCGCCGCATTACAACGCCGCGCAATTGCGCGCATGAGCACCCAGGCCGCCCGATCTGTCTGGCTGGGAACACAAGCTCGCCGGGCTGCATGTCTGGCTCGCGCAGGTGGACGGTACGCTCGCCGGATTCACTGCGTTCGATGACGCGGGTCATATTGAATTTCTCTTCACCGCGCCAGCGTTGGCGCGCCAAGGTGTTGCCACACACTTGTACCAGCAGGTGCGGCGCAGCGTTGGCGCGAGGGAGCTGTCGACCGAGGCGAGTCTCGTCGCGTTGCCGTTTTTCCTGCGCGAGGGCTTTGTTGTCGTTCAGGAGCAGCAGGTCATGCGCGCGGGCGTGCTGCTTCGCCGATTCGCGATGCGCCATTCACCACCCGAAGCAGCGTGCAACAACCCGCCTGTCGATGGCTTGCCCCAGCGCTGAACCGACCTTGCGAACAGGGTTCAGCGCGTGAACACCCCGCGCGCCAGAAACACCGCCAGCAGCACCACGACCACCATCAGGTGCGCGGCCCACATCACGAGCAGGCGGGTTTTCTTGAGTTCGTCCGCCGCGGGCAGCGCCCCGTCGGCATCGAGGCGGTGGCGCCAGCTGCGGTAGCGCCGCACTGCCATGACCAGCAGCAGCGCCATCGCCACCAGCAGGGCGATCTTGGCGTGCAGCAGGTGTTGCGACCAGTACCAGCCCGCGCCCTTCATGCCCCAGAAGGTACGCGCCACACCCGTCGCCAGCACGATCAGCGCCGACAGCAGGCTTAGCGCGTTCATGCGCACCAGACGGCGCACCACGGCGGGGTTCATCCAGTCGGCGCGGCACAGCGCGGTTTCGGCCGTCATGAAGGTGGCCAGCATGATGAAGGCCATGATGTGGGCCCAGGCCAGCAGACTTTCCAGAATCACGGTGCGGCATCCTTGTCAGAAACGGGGGCGCCAGTATTGCCCGGGCGCAAAGCCCCCCTGGCCCAGAAGGTTGGCTCGGCATAGCGCGCACGCAGAAAGTCCATCCACAGCCGCACCCGCAGCGGCAGGTGCTTGCGCTGCGGCAGCAGCAGGTAGATGCCGTTGGGCGGCGCGGCAAAGTCTTCGAGCACCGCCACCAAGCGCCCCTGCTCAATCTCGGTTTCCACTTCCCAGGTCGAGCGCCAGGCGATGCCGAAACCCGCCAGACACCAGTCGTGCAGTACCTGCCCGTCGGAGCAATCGAGCGGGCCGCTGGGCTTGATGTGCACCGTCTCGCGGCTGCCATCCGCGCGGCGTATGGAAAACGGCCACCCGCGCATCTGCGAGGCATCGCTGGACAGGGCCAGGCACTCGTGCTGCGCCAGCTCGCCGGGCTCGGTGGGCGTGCCGTGGCGCGCCAGGTACTCGGGCGTGGCCACGCATTGGCGGCGGTTGTCGGCCAGGCGCACGCTGACCAGCGATGAATCGGGCAGGTCACCTACGCGCACGCCGCAATCGTAGCCTTCGCCGCTCAGGTCTATGATGCGATCCGAGAGGTTCAGCGAGATCGTGACCTCCGGGTGCAGCGCGCGAAACGCCGGCACCAGCGGCGCGACATGGCGCCTGCCGAAGCCCGCCGGCGCGGTGATGCGCAAATGCCCCGTGGCCTTCACGCCGCCGGCCGAAACGCTGGCCTCGGCATGCGCGACATCGGCGAGCAGGCGCTGGCAATCTTCCAGAAACGCCGTGCCCTCATGCGTCAGCGTGATGCGCCGCGTGGTGCGCACCAGCAGCTTCACGCCCAGGTGCTCTTCCAGCGCATCCAGGCGCCTGCCCATGATGGCCGGGGCCGCGCCTTCGGCCCGCGCCGCCGCCGTGAGGCTGCCGCGTGTGGCGACCGAAACAAAGGAGGCGTAGGCCTTGAATTTATCCATGAAAAATGGCTGCAGCGCTCTTCCAGTATGCGCTTGCAACTATGAAATTTATAAGAGATTCCATCATTGCAGCGGTTATTTTTGCAAAAAAGTCACAGGTACAGCGTAAATTTGCTTATTTATCTTCAGAAATATTTGTAATAAAGTCCCACCCACACCAATCCAAGCCGGACGGCTGTCCCGGCATCTCCATCGTTTTCAGGGGTTTTCCATGACCGCACGTACCCGCATTCACGGCCTGCAGGTGGCCGACGAGCTTTACCAATTCATCAATGCCGAGGTGCTGCCCGGCACCGGCGTGGCGCAAGAGGCCTTCTGGAAGGGCTTTGATGCGCTGGTCGCCGATCTGGCGCCCAAGAACGCCGCGCTGCTGGCCGAGCGCGATCGTCTGCAGACCGAGCTCGATACCTGGCACAAGGCCAATCCCGGCCCTATCCGCGACATGGCGGCCTACCGCAAGTTTCTGGAGACGATTGGCTACCTGGTGGCGCCGCCCCAGGGCGTGCAGGCGACGACCAGGAACGTCGATGCGGAGCTCGCCATCCAGGCCGGCCCGCAGCTGGTGGTGCCGATATTGAACGCGCGCTACGCGCTCAATGCCGCCAATGCGCGCTGGGGCAGTTTGTACGACGCGCTCTACGGCACCGACGTGATCGCCGAGGAGGGCGGCGCCGAGAAGGGCAAGGGCTACAACCCGGTGCGCGGCGCCAGGGTGATCGAATACGCGCGCAATTTTCTGGATCAGGCGGTGCCGCTGGCGAGCGGATCGCACAAGGATGCGAGCGGCTACGCCATCGAAGGCGGGCAGCTCGCGGTGACGCTCCAGGGCGGCGCAAAGACCGGGCTCAAGAACCCGGCGCAGTTCGTCGGCTACCAGGGTGAGGCAGCAGCGCCGTCCGGCGTGCTGCTGGTGAACCACGGCATTCACGTGGACATTCGCATCGACCGCGCCACCGCGATCGGCAAGAGCGACGCGGCCGGCGTGGCGGACGTGGTGGTGGAAGCGGCGCTTTCGACCATCCTGGACCTGGAAGATTCGATTGCCGCAGTGGACGCCGAAGACAAGGTGCTGGGCTATCGCAATTGGCTGGGCATCCTGCGCGGCACGCTGACAGAAACCTTCGAAAAAGGCGGCAAGACCATGACGCGCGGGCTCAACCCCGACCGGCGCTACGTCGGCGCCAAGGGCGGCGAGATCGTGCTGCCCGGGCGCTCGCTGCTGTTCGTGCGCAACGTCGGCCATTTGATGACCAACCCGGCCATCCTTTGGGGCGCGGAAGGCCGCGAGATTCCCGAGGGCATCCTGGACGCGATGATCACCACCACGATCGCGTTGCATGATTTGAAGGGCCTGGGCGGTGCCAACGGCATCCGCAACTCGCGCAGCGGCAGCGTCTACATCGTCAAGCCCAAGATGCACGGTCCGGCGGAAGTCGGCTTTGCCAGCGAAATTTTCGCCCGCGTCGAGCAGGTGCTGGGCCTGGCCGAGAGCACCGTCAAGCTCGGCATCATGGATGAGGAACGCCGCACCAGCGTCAACCTCAAGGCCTGCATCGCCGCCGCCCCCAGCCGCATCGCCTTCATCAACACCGGCTTCCTGGACCGCACCGGCGACGAGATGCACACCTCGATGCACGCCGGCCCCATGATCCGCAAGGGCGAGATGAAGACCAGCGCCTGGATCGCTGCCTACGAGAAAAGCAACGTGCTCGTGGGTCTCGGCATGGGCCTGCGTGGCAAGGCGCAGATCGGCAAGGGCATGTGGGCCATGCCCGACCTGATGAAGGCCATGCTGGAGCAAAAAATCGGCCACCCCAAGGCCGGTGCCAACACCGCCTGGGTGCCCAGCCCCACGGCCGCTACGCTGCACGCGTTGCACTACCACCAGGTCAATGTGGCCGCGATCCAGCAGGCGCTGGAGAAAACCAATGCCGATGCCGAGCGCGATACCCTGCTCACCGGCCTGCTCACGGTGCCGGTCTCCAGCAACCCGAACTGGAGCAATGAGGAAAAGCAGCAGGAACTGGACAACAACATCCAGGGCATCCTGGGCTACGTGGTGCGCTGGGTCGATCAGGGCGTGGGCTGCTCCAAGGTGCCCGACATCCACGACATCGGCCTGATGGAAGACCGCGCCACGCTGCGCATCTCCAGCCAACATGTGGCCAACTGGCTGCTGCATGGCGTGGTCAGCGAAGGCCAGGTACGCGCCACCTTCGAGCGCATGTCCGCCAAGGTCGATCAGCAGAACGGTGGTGATCCGCTGTACGAGCGTATGCACGACCGCTATGGCGAATCCATGGCCTACCAGGCCGCCTGCGATCTGGTGTTCAAGGGATTGAGCCAGCCCAGCGGCTACACCGAACCGCTGCTGCACGCCTGGCGCCAGAAGCGCAAGGCGGCGCAAAAGAAGGCTTGAGCGCTTCTGGTTAGATAGCTGACAGCGCTTGCCAGGTCAGCGCAAACGGCGGTTTTGATATTGAATCAAACCGCCGTTTTTGCTGGATCTCAGAGCAGCTTGCGCACCGCGTCGGCCATCAGCTCATGGCCGCGCGGCGTGGGGTGAAAGGAATCGGAGAACAACCAGGTTTTCCACCAGTTGGCGCCGCCCGTGGCGCCCACCGGCGGGGTTTGCGCCGACAGCGCGGCGGCAGTGCAGGTCGGGAAGTCGTATTCCGGCAGGCCGCTGCTGTCCTGGCCCACCACCGGGCAGGCGGGGGTGGCGGTATTGGTGAGACCGAAGTCCGCGGGCTTGGCCACCATGGCCTTGAGCGTGCCGTCGAAATCGACCACGCCCACGGTCTTGCTGTCCTTGAAGCTCGCGCCCAGCGTCGTGTTGAAGGCCTGCACCCAGCCGCCGAACACTTGTTTGAGCTGCGCGGCTGCTTCGGGGCCCTGCTGCTGCGCAATCGCGGCCAGCACAAAGCCGAACTGCGGCGTGAGCGTCACGTCGGGTACGTTGAGCACCACCACGCGCGGGGCACCCTTGTCCACGGCATTGGTTTTGATCGTGCCGGCAAACTGCGTCGCCAGCGCCTGCATGTACAGGCCGCCGGCTTGCGCCATGCCGGTCTGGCCCTGCGCCAGCAGGGTCTGCACGGTGGCAGGGTCCAGCACGGTCGTCAGCATGGCAGCGAAGCTCGCGCCCTTGTCGCCCGCGGCCGCAAGGAAGGCCTTGATCAGGTCTGCGGCATCATTGCCGCCGCCGTCGATCAGCACGATGTCGTTCTTGTCGAACCCGGCGGCGCCCATCGCCTTGAGCTGCTGGGTGATGGAGACTGGCGAGGTCGGGTCCTTCAGGTTGTTGATGCGCCCGCCGCCGATGGCGTAGTTGGTGCACTTGTCGTTGGCGTTGAAGGTGCTGACGCTGGTGGCCACGTAGTGCGGGCACAGACTGGAAAAATTCTCGCTGGCGATGATTTCCGGCCAGATGGGTGTGGAGCCGGTGCCGGTGCGCGCCGTGCCCTGTACCGTGAACTTGTAGCCGAAGGTGCCGCTGTCGGCCAGGCTGTCGCCAGCCACCTTGACCGGATGAACGATATCGATACTGCCGCCGCCGCAGGCAGCCAGCAGGATGCTTGCCGCTGCCGCAGCGATCCAGCGCATGTGTTTCATGAAGGTCTCCTGTGAAATCGAGAGCAGGGTTGCCGGTGGCATTCTAGGGGGCTGACCGATCTGCCCAGGCCCAGTCGACGAGCGCATCCAGCGCCGTTCGTGCCGCCATCGCGTTGGGGTGGTTGATGAGCGCCACCAGCACGTAGCGCCGACCGCTGGCGCCGTGCACCACCCCGGCGATGGACGCCACGTCGCGCAGCGTGCCGGTCTTGAGGTGGGCGGTGCCCTGCGCGCGGCCCTTGCGCCGGCGCAGCGTGCCGTCCATGCCCGAAATCGGCAGCGAGGACAGCAGCTCGGGCATCACCGGTGATTCCCAGGCCTGCAGCAGCAGGCGCGCCAGCGCCTGCGCGGTGATGCGCCCTTCGCGGCTCAGGCCGGCGCCGTTGTCCATCACCAGCTCGTCGGCCGAGCCGCCATGCGCCGCCCACCACTGGGCCAGCGCCGCATGGGCGCTCTGCAGGCTGCCGCTGCCGCTTTCCTGCAGACCCAGCGTCAGCAGCAGCTGCTGCGCCATCACGTTGTTGCTGAACTTGTTGATGTCGCGGATTACCTCGGCAAGCGACGGTGAGGTGGAAACGAAGGCGGGCTTGAGGCCCTGCGGCAGCGCGCCATCCCGCACCTGACCGCTCAACTGGCCGCCGAGCTGCTGCCACATGCCGGCGATGGCGCGGGCCCCGAAGCGCTGCGGCTCCGCCGGTGCCACCGACCAGAGCTTTTCGCCGCAGGCCAGCGGATAGCTGCCCGCCAGCACGATGCGCCCGGGCTGCGCAAAATCGGCCTGCAGCCCCGCGCGCCAATCGCCG
Source organism: Comamonas sp. SCN 65-56 (assembly GCF_001724135.1). Taxonomy (GTDB): domain Bacteria; phylum Pseudomonadota; class Gammaproteobacteria; order Burkholderiales; family Burkholderiaceae_C; genus Comamonas_C. Next base: position 122,749 of record NZ_MEDS01000006.1, read on the forward strand.
CAGGCCGTTCCCTGGGGTGCCAGCGCTACCGAGGCGGGCACCTGCATCGCTGCCAGCGGCGGCTCGAACGCGACATGCGCCACGCCCGCGGCAGCATCGGGGATGAAATCCAGCGTCAGCGCGTTGAAATTCACCAGCAGCGCATCCGGCGCCACGTTGTAGGGCCGCCAGGGCTCGCCATCGAACTCGCCCGCGTCGCGCACCGGCACGGTAAAGGCGCTTCGGTCCAGCACGATGTCGCCCTGGATGGCGCGTATGCCCTGGCCCTGCAGGCGGCGCAGCATCAGCCACAGGCGCTCGGCAACGAGCTTGGGGTCGCCCACGCCTTGGAGGACCACGTTGCCTCGCAGCACGCCATCGGTCACGGGCCCGTCGATGAACACCGGCGTTTGCCAGGTGAAGGCCGGCCCCAGCAGCTCCAGCGCCGCATAGGTGGTGACGAGTTTCATCACCGAGGCCGGGTTGCGTGCCACGTCCGCCTGCCAGGCCAGGCGCGGCGCTTGCCCATCGGCCGGCAGGACGACAACCGACAGCGCCTCCGGTGGCACCTTGGCGCGCTGCAGCGCCGCCTGCACTGTTGCGGGCAGGCCGGTAGCCGGGGTTTTCTGTGCGTGAACGGCGCCGATCCAGCAGGCGCTCAGGCAAAGGCAAAGAAGGAAGCGGAGGATGCGCAGATGGGGCATGGCGCGAGTTTAAGGAGGCAGTCGGGCTTGAGAATCGTCGGCTACAAATTGTCCGCAGCGGCCCATTTTTCACCGTCTTTTTGCCCAATAGCCCCGCTATTGGGCTGCAAATCCGGCAAAAACTGTGCTCGCTGGGGCCAATTTTCGCTTTCGACGCCTCAAGTCCGACAGCCTCCTGAGACGGGATAATTGCGCCACCATGCGCCTGCTTGCCTTTGATACCAGCACCGAGCACCTGTCCATCGCGCTGGCGCTGGACGGCCGGGTGTTCACGCATGCCGGCGCGGGCGGGGCGCAGGCCTCGCACACGCTGATTCCCGCCATTCTGGCGCTGCTGCAGCAGGCAGGCACGGCGCTGGACGCGCTGGACGCCATCGTGTTCGGCCAGGGCCCGGGTTCGTTCACCGGCTTGCGCACCGCCTGCGCGGTGGCGCAGGGCCTGGCGTTTGGTGCGCGCGGCGGCGCAGGCCTGCCGGTGCTGCCCGTGCCTACGCTGCTGGCGGTGGCGGAGGAGGCACGTGCCGCCCAGGGCTGCGCCCGGGTGATCGCCACGCTGGATGCGCGCATGGACGAGGTCTACACCGCCGCCTGTGCCTGGAGCGCCGCGCAGCAGCGCTGGGCGCTGCAGGGCGAACTGCACCTGCTGGCGCCAGAGGCCGTGCAGGTGCCGGCGGGCTGGACGCTGGCGGGCAACGCCGCCGCGGTCCATGGGGCACGCCTGGCACCGGGCGCCGCGCAGGTGGCCGCGCTGCCCACCGCCACCGCCTTGCTGCGATTGGCGCCGGTGCTGCTGGCCGCCGGTCAGGCGGTGGCCGCCGATGCGGCGCTGCCGCTGTACGTGCGCGACAAGGTGGCGCAGACCACGGCCGAGCGCGCGGCGCGCAAGGAGCAGGCGGCGTGAGCGCGCTGCCACGTCCCGAAGCCGGCTTTGAGCCGCTGGCGCTCAGGCATCTGGACGCGCTGATGGCGATCGAGCTGCAGGCCTATCCCGAACCCTGGAGCCGCGGCAACTTCCTCGATTCGATCAACGCCGGCTACCAGTGTCAGGCGCTGGTGGCGGGCGGCGAGCTGCTGGGTTATTTTGTCGTGATGATGGGCGTGGCAGAGGCGCATCTGCTCAACATCACCGTCGCTCCCGCCTGGCAGCACCAGGGCTGGGCGCGCGTGATGCTGGACGCCATCGCGCTCTGGGCGCGCGGGCGGGGCGCGCAGGCGCTGTGGCTGGAGGTGCGCGTGAGCAATGAGCGCGCGCGCGGCATCTACACCGCTGGCGGCTTTCGCAGCGTCGGCGTGCGTCGCGGCTACTACCCGATGCTGGGCGGTGGACGTGAAGATGCCGTCGTGATGAGCCTGACGCTATGAAGCTCGACAGCCGTCAGCGCGCCATGCTGGCCGAAATGGGAGTGCGGGTCTGGCAGCCCGAAGAACCCGCGCCCGCTGCTGCCACCGTCGCCGCGGTGACGGCCCCGGTGCGGCAGGCACCGGCGCCTTTTGCCCCGTCTGCGCCACCCGGCTCCACCGCGCCCGCCCGGCGCGCCGCGGTTGCGCCTGTTCCGGCGCCCGTGGCTGCGGTGGCACCCGCCGCCCGCACCGCGCCGATCTGGCAGCTGGATGCTCCCCAGCCGCTCTACCCCGATGTGCCGCCTGACGCTGGACCTGCCGGGCCGGCCTGGATGGTGGTGCTGGAGACACCGACGCCCGATGCGCCGCGCGCCGGTGAGGCCGGTGATTTGCTGCTCAACATGCTGCGTGCCATGCAGCTGGCGGACAACCCCCGCGTTTTCGTGGCGCCGGTGCGCCGCGCGCCGGCAATGGCGCAGGAAAACGAGGAGCGGCTCGCCCAAGCGATGCAGCAGGTGCAGCCGGTGGTGGTGCTGGCGCTGGGCCTGGGCGCTGCCCGCGCCGTGCTCGGCGGCAGCGAGCCGCTGGGGCGACTGCGCGTCAGCGAGCACCGCCTGGCAGGCGGCACGCCGCTGGTCGTCAGCTACGCGCCGGCCGATCTGCTGCGCCAGAAATCGGCCAAGCGCGATGCCTGGGCCGACCTGCAGCGCGCGATGGCGTTGGCGGATGCGGTGCGATAATCGCCCGTTCAATCATCAGGAGACAGCTCCGTGGAAGCCAGCCCCAGTTGCCGGCTTTCGGCCTCCCGGCCCGGGTAATGCGGCCAGGGGGTACCGAAAGCGCCCCCACCCCTACCGCAGCACACCACTTCAGGGAGAGCGTGAGCCATGCTCAACATCTTTTCGCTGGTCAACGGCCGACTGGTTCAGGAAGAAATCGAATCGCTGGACGAGCTCGCCCGGTTCAAGCCGATCTGGGTCGACCTCGAATCGCCGACGCGCGAGGAAAAGCGCTGGGTGGCCCAGCACTACGGCCTGTCGATTCCCGAAGACGCAATGGACGACGACATCGAGGAGTCGGCGCGCTTCTATGAGGAAGACAACGGTGAGCTGCACATCCGCAGCGACTTCCTCATTGATGACGACGACGACCCGCGCTCGGTGCGCGTGGCCTTCATCCTGAACCAGCACAACACCGAGCTCAAGAGCTGCGGCGTACTCTTCTCCATCCATGAGGAAGACATCCCGGTGTTTCGCCTGGTGCGCATGCGTGCGCGCCGCGCACCGGGCCTGATCGCCGACGCCAAGGAGGCGCTGCTCAACCTCTTCGACACCGACGTGGAGTATTCGGCCGACACGCTCGAGGGCATCTACGACGAGCTGAAAAAAGTCAGTACCCAGGTGCTCGAAGGCCAGATGACCGACAGCCACGCGCAGCAGGTGCTGGCCGACATCGCCTGGGAAGAAGACCTGAATGGGCGCATCCGGCGCAACATGCTCGACACGCGCCGCGCCGTGAGCTTCATGATGCGTAGCCGCATGCTCAACGCCGAGCAGTTCGAGGACGCGCGCCAGATCCTGCGCGACATCGAGTCGCTCGACAGCCACACGCAGTTCCTGTTCGACAAGATCAACTTCCTGATGGATGCGACGGTCGGTTTCCTGAACATCAACCAGAACAAGATCATCAAGATCTTCTCGGTCGCAAGCGTCGCGCTGCTGCCGCCGACGCTGATCGCCAGCGTCTACGGCATGAACTTTCGCGCCATGCCCGAGCTGGAGTGGGAGCATGGCTATCTGTATGCCGTCGTGCTCATGGTCCTCAGCGCCCTGGGGCCCATGCTGTACTTTCGCAAGCGCGGTTGGCTGGCTTGAATGCCAAGCCGTATGACCGGGCGTCAGTCGGCGGCGTAGACCTTGCACAGCAGCCGCATCAACGTCTGCCGCTCGTGGGCCGTGAGGGCGGAGGCAATCTTGGCTTCCTGTGCGCTGACCAGTGGCTCGACCTCCCGCATCAACGCGTAACCGGCCTCGGTCAGGTGCAGACCGAGCGCACGGCCGTCTTGCGGATGCGGATGGCGCAGCAGCAGGCCACGCTTTTCCAGCGCGGCAATCTTGCCCACCAGATTGGGTGGCAGCAGGTTGAGCGTGTCGCAGAGCTGGCGCGAGGTCACGCCCGGGTTGTGGTGCACGATCGAGAGGATGGAGAAATCGACGATGCGCAGCTTGTACGGCGCCATGCACGCGAGGAAGGCGCCGATGGCCTTGAGCGCCACCATGCGGGCGTTGAAGCCCAGCAGGGTTTGCAGGAAGCTGGCGTCCACCGTATCGACGGCGGCGCAAGGATCAACGGCGGCAACGGAGTCGGAAGAGGCGGTCACGGGGCGGCAGCGGGCAATCGGTGGCTGATGATCGCACAACGCATGGGCAGCTCGGGGGCGATCCAGCGCTGCAGCGCCTGCAGGGGCGCATGCCAGCGTGCGGGCTCCCCGCAGCTATCTGCGGTGGCCTCAATGCGGCTGCCGGCCCAGCACAGCAGGGCCACGGCGGCGGCGCGCAGGTAGTCGTCCGCCACCTCATAGGGCAGCGCCGCATCGGCGTGGCAGGCTGCCACCAATTCCGGCGTCAGCGCCCGCAGTGCCTGCAAATGGGTGCGCGCCAATGCCGCCAGGGCGGTTTTGCCCAGCGGCTGTGCGAGTTCTTCCAGCCATGTGCACCAGTTCTGGCCGCCGTCGGCCAGCACCTTGCGCACCAGCAGGTCGATCGCCTGGATTTCGTTGGTGCCCTCGTAGATCATGGTCACGCGGGCATCGCGCACATGCTGCTCGATGCCCGATTCACGCACATAGCCGTGACCACCGAAGACCTGCAGGCAATCGCTGGCGCCATGAAACGCCTGGTGCGTGAAGGCGGCCTTCATCACCGGCGTGGTGAGCGCGCACCAGTGCTCGGCCTGGGCTCGGCGCGCAGCATCCGGATGGTGGCGTGCGATGTCGAGCTCCAGCGCCGTCTGGTAGGCCAGCACGCGGCCGGCGTCTATCCAGGCGCGCTGGGTGTCGAGGATGCGGCGCATCGCCGGGTGTTCGATCAGCAGGCTGGCGGCGCTTGCGCCCGGCGCGCGCATCTGGCGGCGCTCGCGCGCGTAGGCGTCGGCCTTCTGCCAGGCGGCATCGAGCAGCCCCAGTCCCTGCAGCGCCACATGCAGGCGCGCCGCGTTCATCATCACGAACATCGCTGCCAGGCCGCCGCCCGGCGCGCCGACGATCCAGCCGCGCGCGTTGTCGAAGCGCATTGCGCAGGTGGGGCTGGCATGCAGGCCCATTTTTTCCTCGATGCCCTCGCAGGTGACGGCGCTGCGCGTGCCATCGGGGTAGAACTTGGGCACCAGGAACAGCGACAAGCCCTTGGGGCCGGCGGGCGCACCGGGCTCGCGCGCCAGCACCAGGTGCACGATGTTGTCGGCGAGGTCGTTTTCGCCGCTGCTGATGAAGATCTTGCTGCCGCTGATGAGGTGCGAGCCATCGGCCTGTGGCAGCGCGCGGGTGCTGACCAGACCCAGGTCGCTGCCCGCCTGCGGCTCGGTCAGGCACATGGTGGCGAGCCATTCGCCGGTGGCGATTTTTTCCAGGTACTGCGCCTTGAGCCACTCGCTGCCGTGGTGGCGCAGGCAATCGTAGGCGCCGTGCAGCAGGCCGGGCGCCATGGTGAAGCCGTGGTTGGCGCCGCTGAGCATCTCGTAGAGCTGCGCTTCGAGCACCGCCGGCAGCCCCTGACCGCCATGAGCCGGATCGGCCGCGAGCGCCGGCCAGCCGCCCTGCCAGAACTGGCGATAGGCGTCGGCAAAGCCCGGTGGCATGGTGACCGCACCCTTGCGCCATTGCGCGCCGACTTCATCGCCGACGCGGTTCAGCGGCGCGATCACCTGCGCCACGAACTTGCCGGCTTCCCCCAGCACCTGGGTGGCCAGCGCGGCGTCGATATCGGCGAACGGCGCAAGCTGCTGCCACTGGCTGGAGGCGCCCAGCACGTTCTCGAGAATGAAAGTGCGCTCGGCGGTGATTGGTTGGTAGTCGGCCATGCACAGTCCTATCAAGAAAAGAGCTGCTTGCGCAGCTCTGTATTGGGGTTTGGCGGGTTTTACTTCTCAACCTTGAACTTGCCGTCGACCACCTTCATCATCACGCCGGTGTCGTTGGTATAGCCCCAGTGGTCCTTGGCGGTCCAGTCCAGCACGCCATGGGCCAGCACGGTGCGGCCGATATGCTCGAAGGCGTCGCGCAGCGCGGCGCGGAATTCGGGCGTGCCGGGCTTGGCGGTTTTCAGTGCGATCGGCACCGCCTTTTCCATCACGATGATCGAGTCATAGGCGTGGCCGGCAAACTGGTTGCGCGAACCCGGGCCGTAGGCCTTTTCATACTGCGTCACGAACTTGATCGCCTCGGCCTTGGAGGGGTGCGCATCGGGCAGCTGCTCGGCCAGCACCGCCGGGCCCGAGACCACGTAGGTGCCTTCCACCGCCTTGCCACCCACGCGCATCAGGTCGCTGGTGGCGGCCGCGTGCGTCTGGTAGACCAGCCCCTTGTAGCCGCGCTCGCGCAGCGACACCTCGGGCATGGCTGCGCCGCTTCCCGAGGCCACGACGAGGATGGCCTGCGGGTTGGCTGCGACCAGCTTGAGTGCCTGGCCGGTCACGCTGGTGTCGGCGCGCGCAAAGCGCTCCACCGGGCCGAACTGGATGCCAGCGGCCTCGGCCAGCGGCTTGAAGTCCACCAGCCAGGTCTCGCCGTAGGCGTCGCTGTAGCCGAGGAAGCCCACGGATTTGACGCCGTGTTTCTTCATGTGCTCGAGCACCGCATGGCCCATCACCGCGTTGGACTGCGGCAGGCGAAACAGCCAGTGGTCCTTGCCCGCGGGTGTGGCCACCGGCGACCACGAAATCTGCGGCGTCTTGGATTCCTCGGCCACCTGCGAGATGGCGGCGGCCACGGGCGTTGCCACCGAGCCCATGATGACGTCGACATGGTCCTGGGTGACGAACTTCTGCGCGATCTTCACGCCATTGGTCGGATCGGTGGCGTCGTCGAGCACGATCACGTTGAGCTTCTCGCCCGCGATCTCCTTGGGCCAGAGCTTGACCTGGTTGCCCACTGGAATACCCAGGCCCGAGGCCGGGCCGGTCAGTGGCGCGACCACGCCAATGGTGATGTCGGCCAGTGCCGCGCCGCTGGCGGCGAGGGCGGCGGCGGCCACAAGGGCCTTGAGATGCAAGCGCTTCATGGTGTCTCCTGGAGTGCGCGTTGAAGAAAGGGGAAAGAGGCGCGCGGGCCTGCGTCAGGCACAGCGCTCCCTGATGAAATCGGGCACGGGAATCGCCTGCAGGCGCCCGCCCTCGGGGTGGATGCAGAAGGCGCGGGTCTCGCGGCCTTCGCACAGCAAGGTCTCGCCGTTCATCACCCGGTGCTTTTGCACAAAGGTCTTGGCGCCCCAGCTCTCGATGCTGGTGTGCACCTGCAGCGTGTCGCCGTAGGTGGCGGGGCGCATGAACTTGGTGTGGATCTCCAAGAGCGGCGTGCCGATGATGCCGTGCGACTCTTTCAGTTCACGCCACGGCGGCACGCCGCACTGGCGGAAGAAGTCCAGCGACGAGGCATCCATCCACTTGCTGAAATTGGGGAAGAAGACGATGCCGGCCGGATCGCAATCGCCGAACATCACCTTCAGTTCGTAGACGGTGGTCTTGCTCATGGCGGGCAGTCCTTTCAGCGCGGCGCCATGCGCAGCGCGCCGTCCAGGCGGATGACTTCGCCGTTCAGGTGCCCGTTGGTGACGATGTGGCATGCCAGATCGGCGAACTCCTCGGGCTTGCCGAGGCGGGGCGGGAAGGGGATCGATGCCGCCAGCGACGCCTGTACCGCCTCGGGCAGCGTCTTCATCAGCGGCGTGGCGAACAGTCCCGGCGCGATGGTGCATACCCGTATGCCGTGCTGCGCCAGGTCGCGCGCCATCGGCAGCGTCATGCCGACCACGCCGCCCTTGCTGGCGCTGTACGCCTGCTGGCCGACCTGGCCGTCGAACGCGGCCACGCTGGCGGTGAACACCATCGCGCCGCGCTCGCCGTCATCCATCGGCTCCAGCTTTGCACAGGCGGCAGCAAACAGGCGCGCGGCGTTGTAGGTGCCGATCAGGTTGACGTTCACCACCTTGATGAAGTCTTCGAGCGGCGCGGCATTGCCGTCCTTGCCGATCACGCGCTTGGCCGTGCCTATGCCGGCGATCTGCATCAGGATGCGCGCCGGGCCGTGCGCCGCCGCGGCCTGGGCGATGGCGGCCCGCATGCCCTCGCTGCTGGTCACATCGACCGCAATCGCCAGGCCACCGATCTCCCTGGCGACGCGCTCTGCCTGCTCACGGTGCATGTCCAGCACCGTCACCTTGGCACCGCGCTGCGCCAGTTCGCGCGCCGTGGCCTCGCCCAGGCCGGAGCCGCCTCCGGTCACGAGTGCTGCCTGTCCCTGAATCTGCATTGAAATACTCCTGATGTGATAGCTATCAGCGCTTGTCACACAAGCGCCAAAGGCCTTTTCTCATTGAAATTCAGACCGCCGGGTTCTCCAGCAGCAGTGCCATGCCCTGTCCGCCGCCGACGCAGGCGGAGCTGATGCCCCACTTGACGCCCGCGCGGCGCATCTCGCGCGCCACGGTGAGGGTCAGGCGCACGCCGGTCATGGCCAGCGGGTGACCCAGCGCGATGGCGCCGCCGTTGACGTTGAGCCTGGCCAGATCGAGCCCGAGCTCCTTGGCCACGGCCAGCGTTTGCGCGCCCTGTGCTTCATTGATTTCGATACGGCCGATGTCGTCCAGCGTGAGCCCTGTGCGCTCGAGCAGCAGGCGAATCGCCGGTGCCGGGCCTATGCCCATGATCTCGGGCGGCACGCCCACCGCCGCGGCGCCGACGATGCGCGCCAGCGGCTGCTTGCCTTGCGCTTTTGCGTAGGCGCCCGAGGCCACTACGGCCGCGGCTGCGCCATCGACCAGCGCCGACGAGTTGCCGCCGGTCTGCACGCCACCCTCGAACACTGGCCGCAGCCTGGCCAGCACCTCGATGGGCGAGGGGCGCGGGTGTGTGTCCTGCGCCACTTCGGCGGTCTTGCCCTGCAACTTGATGCTGCGCGGCTTGTAGCCCTCGAGCTCGAATTTCTCGGTGACGACGGACACGATCTCACCGGCGAGGAAGCCGCTTTGCTGCGCCGCCACGGCGCGGGCGAAAGATTCGCTGGCGAATGCATCCACCTGCTCACGCGTGATGCCGTATTTTTTCGCCAGGTTCTCGGCCGTCTGGATCATGTTGATGCCGGGCGCCGGGTCCTTGAGCGCCTCCCACATGTAGTCCTTGAAGGCGACCGGCGCGCCCAGCTTGAAGCCGGTGCGGTGATCGAACGCGGCAATCGGGTTGCGCGTCATGCTCTCGCTGCCGACGACAAGCGCCGCCTCGCAGGCGCCGCCCTGCACATGCTCGCCGGCCTGACGAAACAGCTCGAAGCCGGTGCCGCAGATGCGTTGCACCATGATGGCCGGCACTTCAATCGGCACGCCGGCGTACAGGCCGACGTGGCGCGGCAGAAAGAACTGGTCGAAGTCGCCCGGCGCCATGTTGCCGCAGACCACCGAGCCGATGTCGCCGGCAGCAACGCCCGCGCGCTTCAGGGCCTCGCGCGCCGCCTTTATCCCCAGGTCGGTGGGTGAGATGTGGCCCAGTGCGCCGCAGTAGTCGACCATGGGCGTGCGCACGCCGTCCAGCATCCAGACGTCGTGGAAGGCGGTGAAGAATCCTTTTTGGGCCATGGTCAGTTCCTTTCAAAAGTCAGGGCTTGCTCCTTCCCCCGCTGGGGGAAGGCAGGGATGGGGGCTTGCGTGCAAGCGGTGGAGCCTTCTGGCGCTGCTGGCCTCCACCCCAACCCTCCCCCAGCGAGGGAGGGAGGAACCAGCAGGTGCGTCACGGTTTCGCTCCCGGCTTGATGACCGAGACCCCCGGCGCCTCGTCGTACAGCGCCTGCACCAGCGCATCGCGCACCTTGAGCACGGCGCGCTGGTTGATCGATCCCTTGTCGGTGACCTCGCCCAGGTCGATGGAGGGCGGCTCGGCCAGCAGCGTCAGGCGCGCGATGCGGCTGGCGCTGCCGGTGGCGTGCGCGGCCAGATCGTCTGCCACGCGCTGGAACCGAGCCGTGACCGCCGGGTGCGCGAGCACCTGCGCCAGCGGCGCGTCGGCGGGCAGGCCGGCGAGCGCGCGCACCGCCGCCGTAGTGAACACCAGTGCACCCACCTCGTTGCGGTTGAGGCCGGTGACGACCACGTCCTGGATGTAGGGCGCACCCGCGGCAATCGCCTTGGCGCGCAGCGGCCCGACGCTCACGAAGGTGCCGGTGGCGAGCTTGAAATCTTCGGCGATGCGCCCGTCAAAGCGCAGGCCCTGGTGCGGGTCATCCGCATGCATCCACTGCACCGCGTCGCCGGTGCAGAAAAAGCCCTCTTCATCAAACGAGGCGGCGGTGTCCTCGGGCGCGCGCCAGTAGCCGGGCGTGATGTTGGGGCCGCGATAGCGCAGCTCGATCTTGTCGTCCACTGGTACCAGCTTGCACTGCATGCCCGGCGTGGGCACGCCGAGCTCGCCGGCGCGGATGTTCGGACTGGTCGGAAACAGCCCGTAGGGCGAGGATTCGGTCATGCCGAAGCCGCAGGCCATGACGATGCGCTCGCCCAGTTCGGCTTCTTCGCTTTCGGTGAGCGCATCCCAGACCGACTGCGGCAGAGACGCTCCGGCGTAGAAGAACATCTTCACGCGCGAGAGCAGCTTGCGGCGCAGCTGTGCGTCCTGCTTCATGGCCTGCGCGATCGCGTCAAAACCCGTGGGCACGTTGAAGTACAGCGTCGGCGCGATCTCGCGCAGGTTGCGCAGCGTCTCGCCCACCAGCGCAGGCGTGGGCCTGCCGTCGTCGATGTACATCGTGCCGCCATTGGCCAGCACCATGCCGACGTTGTGATTGCCGCCAAAGGTGTGGTTCCATGGCAGCCAATCGACCAGCACCGGCTTTTCCTGCGTCAGGATGGGCATGGACTGGCGCATCTGCTGCTGGTTGGCGCACCACATGCGGTGGGTGTTGATGACGGCCTTGGGGTTCTTGGTCGAGCCGCTGGTGAAGAGAAACTTGAGGATGGTGTCCGGCCCGGTGGCGGCCTGCGCGGCGTCCACCGCATCCGTTGCCTCGGTGGCCAGGAGTTCGGCCCAGGGCGTGATGGCGCGCCCGGACAGCGCTGGCGCGTCGGCGCCGCGCGAGAGCACCACCTCGCAATCGGCCGGCACGGTGGCGGCGATGGCGCTGGCGTAGCGCGCGCCATCGTCGGCCCAGACCAGGCCGGGCGTGAGTGTCGCCATGATGTGGCGCAGCTTGCCGAAATCCTTGCTCACCAGCGAATACGGCGGCGAGATCGGTGCCCACGGCACGCCCACCCAAAGGCAGGCCAGCGCCAGCTGCGCGTGCTCCAGGCTGTTTTCGCTCAGGATCAGCACCGGACGCTCGGCGGAGAGCCCGCGTGCGAGCAGCGCCTGGCCGATGCGCCGTGCCGTGGCCAGCGCCTCGCCATAGCTCAGATGGCGCCAGTCGCCCAGGCTGCCGTCGGCCGCGCGCACGCGCTGCGCCATGAAGGTGGCATCCGGCGTCTCGCGCGCCCAGCGCGCCAGCGCATCGGACATGCGCGCATCGAACGCCTGCAGCGCCTGCTCGGCCGCGAGGTACTGCACGCCGCCGTCGCCGTCACGCACCGTCACGCGCGTCACGCCGAAAGTCAGGGGGCGAAATTTCGGGCTGCTCATGTCTGTCTCCTGCGGATTGCGGGCGCTCACGCCTTCTTGACCTTGGTGCCCGCCTTGCCGGCCAGGAAATCGCGCACGCGCTGCTTGGCCTCGGGCGCGGATTGGGCGATCGCCGCGATCAGCGCCTCGGTCAGGTAGCCGTGGTCGGCCGACTGCTCGGCGATGCGTGGCAGCGCGTGCATCAGCGCGTAATTGGTCAGCGGCGCATTGGTGGCGATGCGCTCGGCCAGCGCCAGCGCCTTGGCCAGCGCCTCACCCTCGGGCACGAGGTATTGCGCCAGACCCAGGCGCTCGCCCTCGGTGGCATTGACCACGCGGCCCGTGAGCATCATGTCCAGCATGCGGTGCGCGCCGATCAGCTTGGGGATGCGCACCGAGCCGCCGCCGCCGACGAAGATGCCGCGCTGGCCTTCGGGCAGGGCGTAGAAAGTGGTCGCATCGGCCACGCGGATATGGGCGGCTGATGCCAATTCCAGCCCGCCGCCCACCACCGCGCCATGCAGCGCCGCGACGACCGGCACCGGGCCGTGTTCGATGGCGTCGAGCGCCACATGCCAGCCGCGCGAATGGTGCAGGCCCTGGCCTGCATCGCGTTCCTTGAGTTCGGACAAGTCCAGCCCGGCACTGAAGTGCTCTCCTGCGCCGCACAGTACCGCTGCGCGCACGGTCGAAGGCAGGCTTTGAAAGGCATCGCGCAGGGCGGCGATCAGGCCGTCGGAGATCGCGTTGCGCTTGGCTGTGCGCGTCAGCGTGACGATGGCCAGCTGGCTTTGCTCGCCAGTGATTTCCACCGACAGATCTTCGGAGCGGGGCAAGGCAGAGGTGTTCATGGCCTTAATTATTTATAAACAATAACTAAATACAAGTAGGAAAACGGTATGTTTGACTAGGGGAAACCCTCGGTTTGGGCAAAAATGCGTGCCGCTGCCGCGCCGCTTCGGTGCTACGGCGTGCGGGTCAGGCCGGGTGGGTGGTTGCGCGCGAGGCGCGCGTGCTGCACGCGCTCAGAGCGCCGCGGAGCGCATCAGCGCGGTGATGATGCGTTCGGAATAGCCGCTCGCCACTTCGCGCAGAAAGCGGCTGAAATCGACATGCGCGCTGTCGTCGGCGCGGTCAGAGATCGTGCGCACGATGGCGCAGGCGACGTCGTGGTCGTGGCAGGCCTGGGCGACGGCGGCGCCTTCCATTTCCACCGCCAGCGCCTCATGGCCCGCGGCCTGCAGGCTGGCGCGCAGCTGCCTGCATTCCACGGCGGTGCTGACGAAGCGGTCGCCGCTCACGATGAGGCCGGCGTGCACTGCCGGATCTGAGAAAAAACCCGTGCTGGCGCCCGCCACGCCTGCACCAGCAGCTTCCAAAAGCAGAGTGCTCAGTTGGGGATCGCAGGGCAGCAGCGCGCGCCCCTGGCCCGGCAGTTCCCAGCGGGGAAAGATCGGCGAGGCATCCATGTCGTGCTGCAGCGTGCTGCGTGCGACCACGATGTCGCCCACCTTCACCCCATCGCCCAGGCCGCCCGCCACGCCGGTGAAGACGATGCGCCGCGCACCAAAGCGCTCGATCAGCAGCGTGGCGGTGATCGCCGCTGCGACTTTGCCTATGCCCGAGAGCGCGAGCACCGCTGGCCTGCCCTGCAGCAGGCCGGTGTGAAAGCTGCGTCCGGCGTGGGCAACGCTGCGTCGCTGCTGCAAGGCTGCGACCAGACCGCCCTGCTCTTCGGGCAGCGCGCTCAGGATGGCCGTGGTCACTGGCTGGCGGTCAGGTCTTGTCGCGCAGCATGCGTCGCAGGATCTTGCCCACGGGGGTCTTGGGCAGCTCGGTGCGGAACTCGATCACCTTGGGGCGCTTGTAGCCGGTGAGGTTCTCGTGGCAGAACTGGCGCACCTGCTCCTCGGTCAGGCTCTGGTCCTTCTTGACGATCACCAGCTTCACGGCCTCGCCGGTCTTCTCGTCCGGTACGCCGACGACGGCGCATTCCATCACGCCCGGCATCTGCGCCACCACGTCCTCGACCTCGTTGGGGTAGACGTTGAAGCCGCTCACCAGCACCATGTCCTTCTTGCGGTCGACGATCTTGAAGTAGCCACGTGCATCCATGGTGCCGATGTCGCCGGTCTTGAAGTAGCCGTCGGGCGTCATGACCTTGGCGGTCTCGTCCGGGCGCTGCCAGTAGCCGGCCATCACCTGCGGCCCCTTGATCGCGATTTCGCCCGGCTGGCCGCTGGCGGTGATGTCGTGGCCTTCGTCATCGAGGATGCACAGCCAGGTGCTGGGGATGGGCACGCCGATGGTGCCGGAAAACTCCTTGGAGGTGACCGGGTTGCAGCTGGCCGAGGGGCTGGTTTCCGACAGACCGTAGCCCTCGCAGATCGGGCAGCCGGTCTTCTCCAGCCACAGCTTGGCCACCGCGCTTTGCACCGCCATGCCGCCGCCCACCGAGACCTTGAGATGGCTCCAGTCCACGGTGGCGAAATCCGGGTGGTTGGCCAGCCCGTTGAACAGCGTATTCACCGCCGGAAAGCTGTGAAACTTGTGTTGGGAGAGCTCCTTGAGCGTGGCGGCCAGGTCGCGCGGGTTGGGGATCAGCACCGTCTTGCCGCCGGTGCGCATGGACAGCATCATGTTCACCGTGAAGGCGAAGATGTGGTAGAGCGGCAGCGCGCAGATGCTCGTGGGCTGCTCGCCCTCCGGCACCTTGGCCATCACCGGCGCATTCCAGGCCTCGGACTGCAACACGTTGGCGATGATGTTGCGGTGCAGCAGCACCGCGCCCTTGGAGACGCCGGTGGTGCCGCCGGTGTACTGCAGCAAAGCGATGTCGTCGGGTTTGATGGCCGGTGCGGTGAAACGGGCACCCGCACCCTTGGCCAGCGCGTCGTTGAAGCGCACCGCGCCGGGCAGCTCGAAGGCCGGCACCAGCTTTTTGACCTTGCGCACCACGTGGTTGACGATTGCGCCCTTGATCAGGCCCAGGCGGTCACCCATCGCGCACAGCACCACATGCTTGACCGGCGTGGCGGCGATGCAGGCCTGCAGCGTGGCGGCGAAGTTCTCGATGATGACGATGGCTTCGGTACCCGAATCCTTGAGCTGGTGCTCCAGCTCGCGCGGGGTGTAGAGCGGGTTGACGTTGACCACGACGAAACCCGCGCGCAGCACCGCTGCCACCGCCACCGGGTACTGCGGAATGTTGGGCATCATCAGCGCCACGCGCGCGCCGCGCGCCAGGCCCAGGCTCTGCAGGTAGGCCGCGAGCTGGCGGCTTTGCGCATCGGTCTGCGCAAACGTGGTGTCCTTGCCCATGAAGCTGTAGGCCGTGCGATTGGCGAAATCCCGGAAGGCCTGCTCCATCAGCTGCACCAGCGACTGGTACTGCGAAGCGTCGATATCGGCGGGTACGCCTTGCGGGTAGGCGGCAAGCCACGGGCGGTCGGTCATTGTCCAGTCTCCTGATTGCGGGGTTGATGGTGTCTGACCGTCCCTGCAGCCCACGCCGCGAAAAGGCACGGTCGTGCTTTTTTCTCGATTATGCCTTTGCGCCCCGGGCGAGTGAATGCGGGTTTCCTCCCCCCGCGCAGGGATTCCTCAGCCTTTGAGCGCCACCAGCACCTCGTCCAGCATCTTCTTGGCATCGCCAAACAGCATGCGGTTGTTGTCCTTGTAGAACAGTGGGTTGTCCACGCCGGCATAGCCCGAGGCCATGGAGCGTTTCATCACGATGCTGGTCTTGGCCTTCCAGACTTCGAGCACCGGCATGCCGGCGATCGGGCTGGTGGGGTCTTCCGCCGCGCTGGGGTTCACGATGTCGTTGGCGCCAATGACCATCGCCACGTCGGTATCGGGGAAGTCCTCGTTGATCTCGTCCATCTCCATCACGATGTCGTACGGTACCTTGGCCTCGGCCAGCAGCACGTTCATGTGGCCTGGCATGCGGCCGGCGACGGGGTGGATGGCGAAGCGCACGTTCACGCCCTTCTCGCGCAGCGTCTGGGTGATCTCATACACCGTGTGCTGCGCCTGGGCCACGGCCATGCCGTAGCCCGGGACGATCACCACTTCCTTGGCCTCGCGCAGCAGCTCGGCGGTCTCTGCCGCGCTGATGGGCGTGACCTCGCCCTGCGGCTCGGCAGGGTCGCCCTTCTTCGCCGCCGTTGCGCCGCCGCCGGAGCCGAAGCCGCCGGCAATGACGCTGACGAAATTGCGGTTCATCGCATTGCACATGATGTAGCTCAGGATCGCGCCCGAGGAGCCCACCAGCGCACCGGTGACGATGAGCAGGTCATTGGACAGCATGAAGCCCGTGGCCGCCGCCGCCCAGCCCGAATAGCTGTTGAGCATGGAGATGACCACGGGCATGTCCGCGCCGCCGATGGCCATGATCATGTGCACGCCCAGCACCAGTGCGATCACCGTCATGGTCAGCAGCGGTGCCATGCCGGCCTGCGCGTCGGGCGCGGCAAGAAAGCGCCCACCGAGCCAGACCATCACCAGCAGCAGCACCAGGTTGAGCCAGTGGCGCGCGGGCAGCAGTACCGGCTTGCCGCCGATCTTGCCCGACAGCTTGCCAAAAGCGATGACCGAGCCCGAGAAGGTGTAGGCGCCGATCAGGATGCCGATGTAGATCTCCACCTCGTGGATGATCTTCTCGACCCCGGTGAACTGGATCGAGGTATCGACGTAACTGGCGAAGCCCACGATGCACGCGGCCAGGCCCACCAGGCTGTGCATCAGCGCAATCAGCTCGGGCATCTGCGTCATCTTGACGATGCGCGCGGCCCACAGGCCGATGCCGCCGCCGATTACCAGCGCGCCAATGATCCAGGCAATGCCCGAGGCGTGCACGCGCGGGCCGAAGACCGTGGCCAGCACGGCAATCGCCATGCCTATCATGCCCAGCAGGTTGCCGCGGCGGGACGTTTCGGGGTTGGAGAGCCCTCCCAGGCTCAGGATGAAGAGGATGGCAGCACCCAGGTAGGCCACCGTCACAAGGCTTGCAGACATGGTTGTTCTCTTTCTCGGGTGGTTCTGGGCTTACTTGCGGAACATCGCCAGCATGCGTTTGGTGACGGCAAAGCCGCCGAACATGTTGATGCCGGTCAGCACCAGCGCCGCAAACGCCAGCCAGAGGATGAGCGTGTCCGGCCGCCCGTTTTCACCCATGCCGGGCGGCGCAATCTGGATCAGCGCGCCGATGGCGATGATGCTGGAGATGGCGTTGGTCACGCTCATCAGCGGCGTGTGCAGCGAGGGCGTGACGTTCCACACCACCATGTAGCCGATGAAGCAGGCGAGCACGAACACCGTCAGGTGCCCGAGGAAGGCCGTGGGCGCATACGCGCCTATGGCCCAGAACAGCACCGCCAGCACCGCGAACACGATGGACAGCGTCTTGCCTGACATCGGCGCGCCCGGCCCGTGGCTGGATTTTTTCTCAGGCATGGGCGCTGCCGCGGCCCTGGGTGCGGGCGCCGGGGCCTGCTTGAGCGGCGGCGCGGGCCAGGTGATCTCGCCATCCTTGGCGACGGTCAGGCCGCGGATCGCGTCGTCTTCCATGTTGACCACGGCCACCCCATCCTTGGCCTTGCACAGTTCTTCGGTCAGGCGCAGCAGGTTGGTGGCGTACAACGTGGACGACTGCTTGGCCAGGCGCGAAGGCAGATCGGTATAGCCGACGATGGTCACGCCGTGGCGCACCACCGCCTCGCCGGGCACCGTGAGCTCGCAGTTGCCGCCCTGCTCGCCGGCCATGTCCACGATCACGCTGCCGGGTTTCATGCTCTGCACCATCTCGGCGGTAATGAGCTTGGGCGCTGGCTTGCCCGGGATCAGCGCGGTGGTGATGATGATGTCGGCGCTTTGGGCCTCGGTGGCGTACATCTGGCGCTGCGCGGCCTGAAAGCCCTCGCTCATCACCTTGGCGTAGCCGCCGCCGCCCGAGCCCTCTTCCTCGTAGTCCACCTTGACGAACTCGCCGCCCAGCGACTTGACCTGGTCGGCCACCTCGGCGCGCGTGTCGTTGGCGCGCACGATGGCGCCCAGGTTGGCCGCCGTGCCAATCGCCGCCAGGCCCGCCACGCCGGCGCCGGCAATGAACACTCGCGCCGGCGGCACCTTGCCCGCAGCCGTGATCTGGCCGTTGAAGAAGCGCCCGAAGGCGTTCGCCGCCTCGATCACCGCGCGATAGCCCGAAACGCCAGCCGTGGAGGTCAGCGCATCCATCTTCTGCGCGCGCGAGAGCGTGCGCGGCAGGCAGTCGATGGCCAGCACCGTGGCCTTCTTTGCCTTGAGCTGCTCCATCAGCTCGGGGTGCTGCGCCGGCCAGATGAAGCCGATCAGCGTGCGGCCTTCAGGCATCAGCGCCACTTCCTCGCTGGAGGGAGGCCGCACCTTGAAGACGATGTCCGACTTCGCCCACAGCGTGGCGGCGTCGGGCAGCACCTCGGCCCCAGCGGCGCGATAGGCGTCGTCGCTGAAGTTGGCGCCATCGCCGGCGCCCGACTGAATCGCCACCGCAAAGCCCAGCTTGATGAGCTTCTCAACGGCATCGGGCACGGTGGCCACGCGCTTTTCGCCGGCCAGGATCTCGGCGGGCACTCCGATCAACATGGTGATTTCTCCTCGGGTTGCGCAGGCGGCTGCGCGGTGTGTGTTTGGGACGGTATTTTTACATGGGCTTGCAATGCAAGACATCCCTGGCCGCCCGGGCGCCCATAATCTGCGCGCCTGCCACCACACTGCAAGGACTGGAAAGCACCGATGTGCCAGCTGCTGGGCATGAATGCCAACACCCCGACCGACCTGCGCTTCAGCTTCACCGGCTTTGCCGAACGCGCCGGCCACACCGACCAGCATACCGACGGCTGGGGCGTCGCCTTCTTCGAAGGCAAGGGCCTGCGGCATTTTGTCGATCACCAGCGCGCGGTGGATTCCCCGGTGGCCGATCTGATACGCAGCTACCCGATCAAAAGCGAAAACGTCATCGCCCACATCCGCAAGGCAACCCAGGGCGAAGTACTGCTGGAAAATTGCCACCCCTTCGTGCGCGAGCTCTGGGGCTGCTACTGGGTGTTTGCGCACAACGGTGATCTGAAGGACTTTCGCCCGCGTCTGCACGCGCAGTTTCACCCCGTGGGCAGCACCGACAGCGAGCACGCTTTCTGCTGGATCATGCAAGAGCTCGCCAAATCGCATGCCGGCGTGCCCAGCATTGCGGAACTTACGCTCACATTAAAAGAGCTGGCAGCGCATATTGCGCCGCGCGGAACCTTCAATTTCCTGCTATCCAGTGGCCAGGCGCTGTGGGCGCACGCCAGCACCCAGTTGCACTACATTGAGCGCCAGCACCCCTTCGCCACGGCGCAGCTCAGCGACGAGGATCTGAGCTTGGACTTCGCCACCTGCACCACACCCGCCGACCGCGTGGCGGTGATTGCCACCGCACCGCTCACCCGCAACGAAACCTGGACCGCGATCGCGCCCCAGGCCCTGCATGTGTTCGTCGATGGTCAGTGCCTGGCGCACTGAGCGCCGTTGAAAGAAAACGAAACCTCAAGATGCAAAGCTGGTTCTACATCCTGGTCGCGATCGTCGGCGAAGTCCTCGGCACCTCGGCGCTGAAGTCGGCCAACAACTTCACCAACCCGCTGCCCTCGCTGGTCGTGGTCGTCGGCTATGGCCTGGCCTTCTACTTTCTTTCGCTGGCGCTCAAGACCATTCCCGTGGGCCTGGCGTACGCCGTCTGGGCGGGCCTGGGCATCGTGCTCGTCGCGCTGATCGCCTGGGTGGTACACGGCCAGGCGCTCGATGCCTGGGCCTTCGTCGGAATCGCGCTCATCGTCGCGGGCGTGCTGGTGCTGAACCTGCTTTCAAAGACCAGCGTGCATTGAGCCATTCGAGCGGCAACGCCCAAGCATCGACACGACGGAGTCAAGCAAAACCTTGGCTGCCCGCGACCTGATTCAACCCCAAGGAGCACGCATGATTCGATCCATCCTCATGGCCGCCCTATGTACTCTGGGCATGGCCGTCCAGGCTGCGCCGGCCGACTATGTGCTGCGCAATGCCAAGGTCTATACCGTCAACGAGCACCAGCCCTGGGCCCAGGCGCTGGCGGTGCGTGGCAAGGACATCGTCTATGTCGGCAAGGACGAGGACGCGGCGCTCAAGGAGCACATCGGTGCCGAGACCCGGGTTGTGGACTTGCAGGGCAAGATGGTCGTGCCCGGCTTCATCGACAGCCACACCCACCCGCTGCTGAGCAGCTTCATGACGGCCGGCGCCGACCTGCAGCATGAAACGCGCGAAGAAATGTTGAGCGCGCTGCAGCAGTACGCGCGCGAGCATCCCACGGGCCTGGTGAGCGGCTTCGGCTGGCGCACCGACATGTTCGGCCCCGAAGGCCCGAACCGGCGCGAGCTCGACCGCATCTTTCCCGACCGCCCCGCCTACATGCTGAACATCGACTACCACAGCATGTGGTTCAACAGCCGGGCGCTGGAGCTGGCGGGCGTGACCCGCAACACCCAAGACCCCGCCCCCGGCTTCGCCTTCTGGCAGCGTGACAAGGACGGCGAGCTCACCGGCTACGCGGTGGAGCCGGCGACCTACATGGATGCGCTCAACAAGCTGGTGCCGCTGACGCCCAAGACCTTTGGCGCCTACGCCGGACGATGGATGCCCAAGGCTGCCGCCGCCGGATTGACGGGCGGTTTTGACGCAGGCGTGCCGCCGGTGGCTGATCAGGGCGATCTGCTTTCGGCTTACCTGGAGTTGGAGCAGCGCGGCGAGCTGCTGCTGCGCCTGGGTGTCTCGTACGCCACCCGCGGGCCGCAAGACCCGCCACCCCTGCCCGGGCTGAAGGCGGTGCAAAAACGCATCCACTCCGAACGGGTGCACGTGGCCGCACTCAAGATCATGGGCGACGGCACCGAAGGCGGCTGGACGGCCGCCATGCTTGAACCCTATGCCGACAAGCCCGAGACGCGCGGCACCACCACCTTCAGCAGCGCGCAGTTTCACCAGCTCATTGCCGAGGCCGACAAGGCGGGCGTGAACGTGCATGTGCATTGCGACGGCGACGCCTGCACGCGCACCGTGCTTGACACGGTGGAGGCGGCGATCGCGGCCAACCCGCCGCGCGACCGGCGCCACACCATCTGCCATCTGGTGAGCATAGCTCCGGCCGATGTGCCGCGCTTTGGCAAGCTGGGCGTCATTGCCCAGGTGGGCGTGAACTGGGCCACGGCCGACCCCGACAGCCTGGGTGTGCTGCGCCCACGCCTGGGGCCGCAGCGTTTTGAAAACAACGTTTATCCGGCACGTGCGCTGGTGGAATCAGGCGCGCGCGTGACGCTGGGCACCGACTGGGCTGCCGCAGGCTATTTTTCCACCTACAAGCCGCTGGACGTGATCCAGATCGGCATGACGCGCCAGCTCATCGGCAAGCCCGACGCGCCCATTCTGCCGCGCAAGGATCAACGCATGACGCTGGCGCAGATGCTCAAGGGCTACACCATCGATCCGGCCTTCCAGATCGGCCTGGAAAAGCAGGTGGGGTCGCTGGAAGTGGGCAAGCGCGCCGACCTGGTGGTGCTGGGGCGCAACCTTTTTGACGTGGCGCCGCACGATATCCACAAGGTGGCCGTGGTGGCCACGATGATGAACGGGCGCCTGACGCACGGCAGTCTGCCTGCCGCCGCGCGCTGAGGCGCAAACCGGCGCAGGCCTACTTCTTGCCGTAATCGCCCACCTTGGAGCGAAACGCGATCGCCATGCGGCTCCAGCTGTTGACCGCGATCACCGCCAGCATGAGATCGACGATGCCTTTTTCGTCTGATGTCTCCAGGTCAACGTGGCAACCCGAGACCGCGCTGTGCGATCAGGCTGCGCTGGATCTCATTCGTGCCTATGCTGATGACCCACATCAGCGAATGGCGCAATTGCTGCTCGAAACGACCAAGGTCAACGGCACTTGGGGCGCTTTGCGATAACGCGGCGAGAGGCCCCAGCAATTCAAGCGCGGCTTCGCCGTAGCGCTCCATCAGTTCACCGGAAAAAACCTTGCTGATGGCTCCAAGCTCGGGCGGCGTCGCACCACTGGTGGCCAGTTCGGCACAGTGAATCATCAATCGACGACCGACCTCGATCTCCGCTGCAATAGTGCCGATACGGTCTCGTACGACATGATCGTCGCGCAGAGATGGTCGTGCGCGCAACTCTCGGCACAGCTGGTCGAAACCATGCGCTACCTTGAGCACGATACCTCCACCAATCAGCCCACGTTCGTTGGCGAGCGCGGCGGTCAACACCTTCCAGCCGCCGTTCACAGGCCCAACGATGTGGTTGCGCGGGATGCGTACATTGTCATAAAAAATGTTTGCAAAACTGCCGTCGTACATCGTGGCAGCCGGCTTGACTGTGATTCCGGGCGTATCCATGGGCACGATGAACATGCTGATGCCGGCCTGCCGAGGATGCGCGTCACGATTGGTCCGCGCTGCCAGGAACATGTACTTTCCCCAGTAGGTCGTGGTCCAGATCTTCTGGCCGTTGATCACCCAGTGATCGCCATCAAGCTCGGCGCAGGTCTTCAGTGACGCCAAATCAGATCCGGCATCTGGCTCGCTGTAACCCATGCCATGCATTACTTCGCCGCGCAGAATCTCGGGCAGATACTTTGCCTGTTGCTCGGGCGTGCCGAACATCAGCAACGCATTCGCCTGAACCGATGCACCAAGTCGCGGAGCCTCGGCGCGCTCCATGACTTCAATGAACGCCAGTTGTTCCAGCGGTGGCCGCGCTTGACCGCCATGCTCTTTGGGCCACGACAAGCCAAGCCATCCGGTCTTGCCGAGATCAAGAGCGAACGAGGCATCGAACTCACGATCGTGGAACGGCTGGGCATCGAACGCGGCCTTGCGCGCTCCACTCCAATGTTTGGCGAGCCATGCGCGGACCTGTTCACGAAACGCATTGCCGGCGGGCCCCAGGTTGTACTCCGGCAACCCTGCTTCGCCATCGTCAAGCAACCTGGCCGCCAGCGCCGCACGCGCCTGACGTGCGCCGCCAAGGACCAGCGTGTCCAGGTGCGCGCGCCGGAAGTGACGTGGAGCCTCATGCTCTTCGGCGTAGCCGATCGCGCCAAAGACGTGCTGCGTCTCGAGCGACACCTGCCGCAGCGCGTGGGCGCCGAACGCGATTGCGGCGTTGACGTAGTAGTGCCAGTCGGCAACACCGAAATCGTGACTCTCAGCTGCGTATTCGATGGTCAAACGCGCGCCTTCGAGAGCAATCAGATTGTTTGCCAGTTTGTGCTGGATGGCCTGGAAACGGCCAATGGGCTGCCCGAACTGATGCCGCTCCTTGACGTAGGCGACCGCCATATCGAAAGCACGCTGCGCGGCGCCATACGCGCGCGCGAGCAACAACAAACGTGCGATGAGCTGCAGGTCGACAAGCCGCAACTCGTCGACGGTCAGTACTTCGGCTGGAACCGCGCACAGCGTGACCTCGGCCCAGCAGTCGGTGCCTAGCGCTCGCGATGGTGTGACAGCGACGCCCGGGTGCGCCAGGTCAATGACGGCCAGCCCGTCAGGCGTTGCCAGCAACAAAATATTCGCCGCTGCGGCACCATCGACGAACCGCAGCGTGCCGTACAGCAGCCCACCCTCAAGCGCCAATGTCGCCGCGTGTGGATCGGGATCGAGCTCGCCGAATGACACGACCACCAACGCGTGGCCACTTTGAACGCGTTCGAGCAACCGCGTGGCGGCCGGCTCGACCGACGACGCGAATGCGAGGTTCGCCAATGCTGCGCCGAGCTGGGGCACGGGGGCCGCAGCGCGGCCGAGCTCCTGCATTGCAATCACCAGTTCCCGCAAACCGCCTTCTTCGGCGTTTGCACCGAGAGCGGCAAGCCCTTGGCGGACAAGACCGGTCCACAGCGCCGCGGTTTCGGAAATGTCGCGACCGCGTTCGACAGCGCGGGTAGCGGGCCAGTGCGTATCGAGAAAGCCGCGCAGTGAATCACGCAGCATGGTGCGTTCCTCAGCGCTTGGCAGCGCAGCCAAGTCAACCGCCCTTGCCATCATGCCAGTGCACCCAAAGCGCCCTGCGACTGCAATTCCTCCACCCTCTCGTCTGACAAGCCCAGCATCTCTTGCAGCACCTCGGTGGTGTTCTCACCCAACCCTGCGAGACGCGGTTGCGCCGCAAGTGGCGTCCCGGACATCTTGAATGGGGCGTTGGCGACGAGAAAATGGTCACCTCCGACGTTGAGTTCGGCCATGCTGCCTCGCGCGGTCACCTGGGGATCGTCCATGGCCTCCGCGACGCTGCGGTAGCGAGAGCACGGCACGCCAGCCCTCATCAACGTGGCCTCGCATTCGGCGCCGCTGCGCTCGCGCGTCCAGTCTTCTATCAGCTTGAGCAACGCCGGCCAGTTCGCCTCCTTCGTCGCGACGGTCGCAAAGCGCGGGTCGTTCTTGCCCTGCGGATAACCGATCATGTCGAACAGTACGTCAAGGTTTTTGCGCGTGACGGCTGCCACCATCACATACCCGTCGGCCGCCTGCACCGGTTCATAGACTTGGCGCGGACGTTCGGGAGGGAACTGCGCCGCCTGGATCTCGTAGATCAGCATGCCCAGTACCGAGTCCATCAGCGATACGTCGATGTACTGACCACGGCCGCTTCGCGCGCGCTCATACAGCGCCAGCTGAACTGCGCCGAAAGCGTGCGCTGCGCCTAGTACGTCGGCAATGAAAATCCCATTGTTCGCCGGCCGTCCACTGCCGCGTTGGTACTCGTTATAGGCCGTCTCGTATCCCGATGCGGCATGAATCACCGGCGCATAAGCCGGCGCTTGCGCCCTGGGGCCGATTTGGCCGAAACCCGAGATCGATGCATAGATGAGCTTCGGATTTTCAGCCGCAAGCGTTTCGTAATCGAGTCCGAGCCGCTTCATTACGCCTGGGCGAAAATTTTCGACCACGACGTCCGCTCTAGCGGCAAGCGCACGCGCGAGGCACCTGCCTTCGTCCGTGCGCAGATCGAGCACGACGCTGCGTTTGCCGCAGTTCATTGAAGCGTAATACGTGCTGGTGCCGTTGAGCAACGGTGGCCGCTGACGCACGACATCGCCGTCGGGCGATTCGATCTTGACCACGTCGGCACCGGCATCGGCAAGCATGCGCGTGCACATGGGCCCTGACATCACGATCGTGAAATCGAGGACCGTGATGTCGGCCAAGGCCGCTGGGCGGGGGGGGATCGGCTGTGTCATGGCTCTGCAATAAAAAAACTGGACACAGCAAGCTTCGCCCCTCGATGCGGCTCGGGCAATGCTGGCATCGGAACAGCATGTGTGCCACATCGGCACACTCGACTGAGCATGTGATCACGGGCAGCGCCAGCCGTCGTGGCTTGATTCCCGGCCGGGCGGTGCGCAGGTGTCCTGTGCAGCCATGGCACAGGTGTTGTGCCGCTGCATGTCTTGGACGACTCGGGCTTGACCCTAATCTTGCCGCAATCCCTGAAGCAACCAAGAGGTGCAGACATGAATTTCACCGACGAAGAGATCGCTTTTCGCGACAGCGTCCGCCGCATGGTGGACAAACATGTGGTTCCGATCGCTGCCGAGGTCGACGAGAACGACCGCTTTCCCACGGAACTGGTCAAACTCTATGGCGAGATGGGTTTGATGCAGCTGTGGATTCCCGAACGATACGGCGGACCTGAAGGCAACCTGACGCTGATGTGCATCGCCCGCGAGGAAATCTCGCGCGTGTCTCCGGCCTGCGGTTCGATCGCCGGGCTCAACACCATGTTCATCATGCCTTTGCTGCATTTCGGCACCGAGGAACAGCGCCAACGCTTCCTGCCGCAAGTAGCAAAGGGCGGCGTCGTAACCGCAATGGCAATTTCCGAGCCGCAAGCGGGATCCGATGTCGGTGCGATGACCACGCGCGCTGTCCGCGACGGCGATTCGTACGTGCTCAACGGTCGCAAGCAATGGTGCAGCTACGGTGTCGAGGCTGACTACATCGTTGTCATGGCGCGTACGAGCGGCCAGTCTGGGGCCGACGGTATCAGCGCGTTCATTGTCGAGCCGAAGAAGATGCCAGGTATCACTTTTGGTCGACACGAACGCAAAATGGGCTGGCGTGGCGCTCCCAACACGCCGATCTATTTCGACAACGTTCGCGTCCCCATCGAAAACCTGGTGGGCGAGGAAGGCAAGGGATTCAAGGCGTCCATGCGCGCGTTGGATCTGAACCGACCGACGATAGGTGCGCAGTGTGTGGGATTGGCCCAGGGTGCACTGTCCGCATCGATCGAATATGCCAAGGAACGCAAGCAGTTCAAGCGCAGCATCGCCGAGTTCCAAGGCGTGCAATTCATGCTCTCCGACATGGCAATGCAGGTCGAAGCCGCCCGTGCGCTGGTTTATGAATGCGCGCGCGCAGGGGATAGCGGGGATTGGGAACGCCTGAACCTGCTCGCCAGCATGGCCAAGTGCTTCGCGAGTGACGTCGCGATGCGGGTCACGACCGACGCGGTTCAAGTGTTCGGAGGCTATGGCTACACCATGGACTATCCCGTGGAACGCATGATGCGCGACGCCAAGCTCGCGCAGATCTTTGAAGGGACGAACCAGATCCAGCGCGTCGTGATCGCCAAACAGCTGCTGGCGTGATGGCTCTCGTCATGACGAACATACGCCAAGCGCCCATGTGGGGCTGCGCAGGACGCGGCTGTCACCAAGCCCTGAAGCTCGGTGCGATGCAATCGATGCCGAGCCGTCACAGTTGCTTTGCACTGGTGCCAGTGGCGCTCGCGCCGCCCGCAACCTATTCTCACTGCGCTGATTCATGTAACGAACCCGCCGACTGAAACGACCATGCGCCACTTTGTCCACGATTCATACCCGACCCTTGGTCTGTTGATTGACGGCCAATGGGTCCGCGCGGGCAGCCGACACCACCGACCGGTGCTCAATCCGGCATCTGGCGAGGTGCTGGCCCAGGTTCCACTGGCGACCGAAGACGACATTGGGGACGCCATCGCCGCCGCAGAGCGCGGCTTCCAAGTCTGGAAGAGCGTGCCGACGTTTGAGCGTGCCACCGTGATGCGAACCATCGCCCACCTTATCCGCGAGAACGTCGAGCGACTCGCGACGATTCTGACGCTCGAGCAGGGCAAGCGGCTGACTGAGGCCCGGGAGGAGATCCGAAACACCGCCGACGCCTTTGAATGGATGGGTGAAGAAGGCAAGCGTGCCTACGGCCGCGTCGTGCCCGCCCGTACAGCCGATAGCGATCAACTCGTGCGCTTGGTGCCGGCGGGTCCGGTGGCCGCGTTCTCGCCATGGAACTTTCCGGCCGTGCTGGCGGCGCGCAAGGTGGCCACCGCCCTCGCTGCCGGCTGTTCCGTAATCATCAAGCCGGCGGAGGAAACCCCCGGGATCATGGTCGCGATCGCCAGTCTGTGCATGGAGGCTGGGTTGCCCAATGGTGTTTTGAATGTGCTTTATGGCGTTCCTTCCGAAGTGTCCACCCGACTGATCGCGTCACCGGCAATCAGCAAGCTCTCGTTCACGGGATCGGTGGCAGTTGGGCGGCAACTCGCAACCCAGGCCGGTGCCGCCCTCAAGAAGATCACGCTCGAGTTGGGCGGGCACGCGCCCGTGATAGTCATGGATGACGTCGATGTCGATCGCGTCGTTGACGCCTGCATAGCGGCCAAATTCCGCAATGCCGGCCAGTTGTGCATCTGCCCGACGCGCTTTTACGTGCACGACGCTGTGTACGACCAGTTCACCGATCGCCTGGCCCTTCGTGCCGGCGCTCTTCGCGTGGGTAGCGGGTTTGACCCGGGCGTGCAGATGGGACCGATGGCCAATCAGCGACGGGTCGAAGCGATGTCACATTTCTGCGAGGACGCAGTATCGCGGGGCGCGCGCGTGGTGGCTGGGGGACGACCGCCAGACAACGGTGATCCCGGCTTTTTCTGGTTGCCTACCGTGCTTGCCGACATGCCCGATGACGCTGCCGCGATGGTCCAAGAGCCATTTGGTCCGCTCGCGCTGGTGTCGCGCTTCGAGGATCTGGATGACGCGTTGCGGCGCGCCAATGCCTCGGAGTTCGGTTTGGCCGCCTATGCATTCACCCGCTCGCTGCGATCGGCCCACGTGATAGAGCACGGACTCGAAGCGGGCAACGTCAGCTTGAACACTTTCGCGCTCAGTCCGCCCGAGCTCCCATTCGCCGGGATCAAGAACAGTGGTCTGGGCAGCGAAATGGGCCGGGAAGGACTGATGGAGTACATGAATCTCAAATCAGTCATCCGATCAGTGGCATGAAGCCCAAGGTCGATGAACAAACCGCCATTAGTGCAGACAACAGGAGACAACACATGAGATACCCGAAAATCATCATCAGCATTGCCGCCGTCGCGAGTTTCGCGCTGGTTGCCGCCGTGCAAGCCGCAACCTCCGGAGTCACCGCCTCCGAGATCAAATTCGGCGAAACCATGCCCTACAGCGGTCCCGCGTCGGCCTTTGCGGGCGCGGGGCGGGTGCACGCGGCGTATTTCAAGATGCTGAATGACAAGGGTGGCATCGATGGCCGCAAGCTTGATCTGATCAGTCTCGATGACGCCTACTCACCACCGAAGACGCTGGAGCAGACGCGCAAGATGGTCGAACGTGAAGGCGTGGCTTTCATCTTCGGGTCGCTGGGCACAACGCCCAACCGTGCCATTGCAAAGTACCTCAACAAGCGCGGCGTGCCGCAATTGCTGATCGGCACCACGGCGACGGGCTTTGCAGACCCCAAGAGCCAGCCCTGGACCCTCGGCAGCATGCCCACGGGTGAGATCGAGGCGCAGATCTACGCCAAGTACATCCTGCAGACCAAGCCGAACGCGAAAATCGGCGTCCTGTACGCCAACGACGACGTGGGCGCCACCTATCTGGCGGCGCTCAAGGAGGGTCTGGGCGACAAGGCCAAGAATCTGATCGTGGCCGAGGCTTCTTACGAGTTGACGGATGCCTCTGTGGATTCCCAGATCATCGCTCTCAAGGCCAAGGGCGCCGATGTCCTGTTCGACACTGCGCACCCAAAATTCGTAGTCCAAGCTATCCGTAAGGTCAGTGATCTGGAGTGGAAACCGTTGCACATCGTTGTCAACACGTCGAGCTCCATCGGCATGACGTTGCAGCCGGCGGGTCTTGATCGATCAACGGGCATTGTGTCGGCGCAGTACCTGAAGGATCCATCCGACCCGCAATGGGCTGACGACCCGGCGATGAAGCAGTGGCTCGACTTCATGAAGCAGTACGATCCGCAGGGCAATACCAAGGACTACATGATGGTTCTGGCAACCACGCAAGCGCAGTTGTTGGAGCACATTCTGAAGACAGCTGGTACCGATCTGTCGCGCGAAAACATCATGCGGCAGGCACTGAGCATCAAGGATCTGCAGATGCCCTTGTTGCTCCCCGGCGTCACGATCAACACGTCGACTGCGGATTACCACCCGATTGAGCAGATGCAGATGATGCGCTTCGACGGTACGAAGTGGCAGCTGTTCGGCGACGTGCTCTCGCGTTGACCTGACTAGTGTTTGGAGGGCCATGCAATGGGCACCATCTCCGTCACCAACCGTGATCCCGCCCGGGCGATGGATCCGAAACGAGCTCCGGACCGCCCGCTGCTGGACGTGTCGGGGGTTTCGGTGCGATTCGGCGGCATCCTCGCACTGGACCACGTGTCGTTTCATGCCGATGCGGGAAGCGTGTGCGGACTCATCGGCCCCAACGGGGCGGGCAAGACGACGCTGTTCAACTGCCTCAGCGGGCTGTATCGACCGTACCAAGGGGCCATCCAGTTCGCCGGGACGCCGGTGTTGGAGCTTCCGGTCCACAGGATGGCGCGCTTGGGCATCGGCAGGACGTTTCAGAATCTAGCGTTGTTCGGCTCGATGAGTGTCGAGCGCAACGTCATGGTCGGCGGCTATGTCGCTCACTCCGGAGGCTACCTCGCATCAATGTTCGGGCTGCCGACAGCTAGAGCCCAGGAGCGTGCGCTTCAAGCTGAGTGTCGGGAGCTGCTCGAGCTCCTTGACCTGACAAGCGTTGCCAATGTGCCCGTCAAGAACCTGCCGTTCGGCACGCAGAAACGGGTCGAGCTCGGACGCGCGCTGGCGTCGCGGCCCAAGCTGCTTCTGCTGGACGAGCCGGCGGCGAGTCTCACGCACGAGGAGATAGGTGGACTTCGCCATCTGATCCTGGCGCTGCGCGAGAAGCTGAATTTGACGATCTTGCTCGTCGAACACAACATGAATCTGGTCATGGACGTGTCCGACCAGATCGTGGTTCTGAGCTTCGGTCGCAAGATCGCCGACGGCAGTGCCGAGCACGTCCGCTCGCATCCGGAAGTGATCCGAGCCTACCTGGGGGCGAGCGCATGAACAAGCTCCTTGAAATTCGTGGCCTGAGCGCCGCCTACGGCCAGCGCCCGGTGTTGTCGGACGTCGAACTTGCCGTGCACGCTGGTGGAATCACGGCTTTGCTGGGTGCGAACGGCGCCGGCAAGACCACGACGCTGCGCGCGATCTGCAACCTCATGGTTCGAACCAGCGGTGAGATCCTGCTCGCTGGAGAACGCATCGATGGGGTGGCGACGGAGAAAATCGCCCGCTTGGGCGTCGCACATGTCCCCGACGGGCGCGGAACGTTTGCCCAACTCACCGTCGAGGAAAACCTGCTGCTGGGCGCTGCTACGCGCCGCGACAAGGATGAGATCGAATCGGACTGCGAGCGGATGTACGGCTACTTCCCGCGCCTGGGGGAGCGGCGCGCGCAGCAGGCGGGAACGCTGAGCGGTGGCGAGCAGCAGATGCTGGCGGTGTCGCGAGCCCTGATGATGCGACCCAGGCTCCTTTTGCTGGACGAGCCTTCTTTCGGCGTGGCGCCCCTGGTCGTCAAGGAAATTTTCGACGTACTCCGGACGATCAACGAGAACGATTCCGTCGGAATCCTCCTCGTCGAGCAAAACGCCGACCTGGCGCTTGGTTGCGCAGACCACGCGTACGTGCTGGAGTCCGGTCGCATCGCCACCGGTGGCCCTTCGGATGACATCCGCAGGGACGAAGGAATACGCCGCGCTTATCTGGGGTACTGACATGTTTGCAGGAATACTCGATCAGACCGTTTCGGGCCTCGCCAACGGAGCCATCTATGCCAGCGTGGCACTGGCATTGGTGATGATCTACACGACTACCGACCACATCAACTTCGCGCAGGGCGAGATGGCCTTGTTTTCGACCTACCTCGGCTGGTGGCTGATCAGCGCGGGGCTGGACTACTGGACGGCATTTGCCGCGACGATCGTGGCTTCAATGGCCATGGGTGGTCTGATCGAGCGAATTCTGATCCGACGCACGGAGGGTCAGTCCATGCTGGTGCTGATCGTCGTCTTCATAGGGTTGATGATCTTGCTCAACAGCTTGGCCGGCGTCTTGTTCGGCTACGAAACCAAGTCGATTGAAAGCCCGTTCAATGAAAGCGTCTGGGGTGCCGTGCCCCACGTCGGGCCGCATCAACTCGGGATGCTGACGGTGATTCTGGCAATGCTGGGGCTGGTCTACCTCTTTTTCCGGTTCACCAGCCTCGGCCTGAAGATGCGTGCCGCGGCGCAGAACCCGATCAGCAGCAGGCTGGTCGGCATCAACGTGGGGGCAATGCTGTGCCTGGGCTGGGCGCTGGCGGCGGGCATCGGTGCTGCGGCCGGCATGATGACGGCGCCACTGGTGTACCTGGAACCGAACATGATGAGCGGCATCATCATCTACGCGTTCGCCGGTGCGCTGCTGGGCGGGATCGACAACCCCTGGGGTGCTGCAGTCGGCGGCTTTCTGCTCGGAATCATCGAAACCCTGGCCGGGTCCTACCTGGTAGGAACAGACCTGCGGTTGACAGTCGCACTGCTGGTCATCATCGTGGTCCTCCTGGCGCGACCACGCGGGTTGTTCGGCAAACAAATGGTGGTGCGGGTATGAACTCGAAAACTTTTGATACGACTGTCGTGGTTCGCGCTCGCGGTGCCGCGCTGCCATTCGCCAAGTGGGGGGCTGCCCGACCCGGGCGGTGGCTCATGCTCTTGACCTTGCTGGCGGCCTTCGCGGCCCTGGCCCCTGGGTATCTGCTGTTTCAAGGCACCCAGTTGCTGATTTACGCGGTGGCAATTCTCGGACTGAATCTCTTGGTGGGCTACAACGGACAGCTCTCTCTGGGGCATAGTGCGTTCTACGCGCTGGGTGCTTACGCCGCGGCAATGCTGGTTGAGTTCGGTCAAACCCCAAGCGTGGTGGCAATCGTCGTTGCAGGCTTGGTTTGCTTGGCCGTTGGCTTCCTGTTTGGCTTTCCCGCATCCCGGCTCGCCGGCCACTACCTCGCGCTGGCGACCTTTGCACTGAGCGTGGCGACACCGCAATTGATCAAGCACCAGAGTCTGGAGGCGTGGACTGGAGGCGCCCAAGGTCTGGCAGTCGAGCGCGCTGGTGCGCCTGCGGGCTTGCCCCTTGACTCGGATCAATGGTTTTTCGCACTGACTGCGGTGGTCACCATAGTGCTCTTCGTGCTGGCGCGCAACCTCGTCAACAGCCGCATCGGCAGAGCCATGGAGGCCATTCGCGACCAACCGGTGGCGGCCAGAACCATGGGCATCGACACGACACTGCATCGCGCAATCGTCTTTGGCATCAGTGCAATGTATGTCGGCATGGCGGGGGCCATGGCTGGCTTGCTGACCCAATTCGTCTCGCCCGACAGCTACTCGTTGATGCTCTCCATTGCCTTGCTGGTGGGTGTCGTACTGGGCGGCGCGGCGCGGCTGTCGGGTGCCGTGTGGGGCGCGTTGTTCATTCTCTTCGCGCCGAATCTGCTGGAAGGCGTGTCCAAATCCGCACCCGGTGTCTTGTATGGGGCACTGCTGGTCGTGGTCATCTTGACCATGCCTACCGGTGTGGCCGGCGGCATCGATCGCCTCACACGCATGGTCCGCGCGCTGCGCGGCACGACAAAACTGGAGAAAACCGATGATTGATCAAGCACTCGACAACGCCATCGCCGACGGGAAGACCTACGGCAATCCGGACGATCAGCATGCGCTGTTCACGCGGCTGCGGCAAGAGGATCCCGTGCATTGGAGCGAACCCGAAGGGTTCAGGCCGTTCTGGACCGTCTCCAAGCACGCCGACATCATGGAGATTGAGCGCCAACAGGATTTGTTCACGAATGCACCACGCTCCAAGCTGTTCAGCATCGAGTTCGAGGACAAGGTGCGCTCGCTGATGGAAGGCAACAGTAACCTCGTACGCGGACTGCCCCAGATGGATGGGATGGAACACCGAACCTACCGTCAGATCACCCAAGCGTGGTTTCTGCCCAAACAGATCAAGCAGCTTGAGGAGCGAATTACCCAACTGGCTCAAAGAACAGTCGCCGATCTGGAACAACGTTCCGGAGAGACATTCGATTTCTACACCGAACTCGCGGCGTGGTACCCGCTGCGGGTGATCATGCTGATCCTCGGATTGCCGGAATCGGATGAGGCTGAACTGTTGCGTATCACCAATGCCTATTTTGGCGGTAGTGACCCGGAGATGCAGAAAGGCTCAGATCTGTTTCAAGCGACCCGGGATTTCATCAGGTATTTCGACGGCGTGAGCGAGAACCGGCGCGCGCATCCCACCGATGACGTGGCATCGGTCATCGCCAATTCAGTCATCGACGGCAAGCCCATAGGACATCACGAAGCGTCCTCGTACTACATCGCACTGGCTGCGGCCGGTCATGACACAACGGGCGGGACGGCAGCCAGTGGCCTGCTTGCCTTGATTCAACATCCGGATCAATGGCGCCGCCTGCAGGCCGAACCCGATCTCATTCCCTCAGCCGTCGACGAGTTCGTGCGCTGGGCCTCGCCAGCCAAGCATTTCATGCGAACCGCGAAGCAGGACTATGTCCTTCGCGGCAAGAACATCAAGCGCGGTGAGGCACTGCTGATGGCATATCCCTCCGGCAATCGTGACGAGGACGTGTTTGACGAGCCGTTCGCCTTTCGGATCGATCGCAGTCCCAATCGCCACCTGGGTTTCGGCTTCGGAGCGCACATGTGCCTGGGCATGATGCTCGCGAAAATGGAGCTGCAGATTCTTTTTCGTCAACTTTTGCCCCGAGTCCATCGTTTCGAACTGGCCGGCGAACCGGCGTGGGTGCAGACCTCGTTCGTCGGCGGAGTCAAGCGTCTGCCGGTTCGTGTGACCATGCGTAGCTGAGTCGGCTGGCGTACCGACTGCCGTGCAGGAAGGCTGGATGATGGAGACCCATGCGAAATCACAGGATCGGCAGGTGATGGCTGCGGTCGTTGAGCGACCAGGGATGGCATTTCGTCTCGAACAACTGGTTCTCGCGGCGCCGATGGACGATGAAATTTGCGTACGCGTGGTGGCAACGGGAATTTGCCATACCGACGTTGCGATGCGCGATTCCGACACCCGGGCGCCCAAGCCCATCGTTCTCGGTCATGAAGGTGCCGGGGTGGTCGAATCGGTGGGCCGCCTTGTGACGCGCATCCAGCCCGGTGATCACGTCGTAATGAGTTATGGCTGGTGCGGCAGTTGCGCGCGCTGCGCAGCCGGGCGCATGGCCTATTGCCGCGACTTCAACAGCCTCAACTTCGGTGGGCGGCGTCCAGACGGATCGACGGGCTTGCGGCGCCTTGACGGACAGCGCGTGCATGGTCACTTCTTCGGCCAATCGTCCTTCGCCACCCATGTCGTCACGAATGAGCGGCATGCCGTGGTCGTACCCCGCGATTTGCCGTTGCAGTACCTCGCGCCGCTTGGGTGTGGCGTCCAGACCGGCGCTGGAGCCATCCTGAACAGCCTGCGAGTTCAACCGGGCGACAGCGTGGCGGTATTCGGGGTCGGATCAGTCGGGATGTCTGCCGTCATGGCAGCGAAAGCCGCGGGTGCCTCGCGCATCATTGCCATTGACATCCATCCTGCGCGGCTTGAGCTGGCCAGGGAACTGGGGGCTTGCACGGCGCTGGATGCGCGCGCGGCCGACTTCGAAGCTGACTTGGCGGCGACCGTCGGTGACGGTGTCACCCATGCCGTCGACACGACGGGACGACCAGAAACGATCAAGGCTGCGCTGGCGTCGTTGACCGTGCACGGTGTTTGCGGGCTCGTTGCTATGCCGCAGGGCGAGATACCGTTCGATCCGCGTCAACTGATGGTTGGCGGACGCATGTTGCGGGGCATTGTCGAAGGCGACGGCGTTCCTGGTGCCTTCATTCCGCATCTTGTTGAGCTTTATCGGGCCGGGCGCTTTCCGCTGGACCAGCTGGTGCGGTGCTACCCGTTTGCGCAGATCAATGAAGCCATGGCAGACATGGAGCGTGGGCAGACTCTGAAGCCAGTATTGTTGATGCCGGGCTGAGGTAGACACAGGCCATCCTCTGTCACGGAACCGCGCCGACACCGAAGGCTTGATCGATCCACCGAGGACCCCAGGCGCAGGCCGCGGGCCGCTCGTGGCCTGCGTCAGGCGGTCTTGGCCCGGTGATCGCGTGCAGGGTCGGCGCCACCGCGGGTTCGAATTTTCATGGCAGGAGTACGAAGCGAATAGACTTGATGTTCGCCATGAGCCTCTACGACAACATTCGCGAATTGACTTTCTTCCTGCGCGTGACGGAGGAATCGAGTTTTTCGGCTGCGGCGCGCAGTCTGGACGTCGATCCATCGACGATCAGCAAGGTCGTGCAGCGAATGGAAGACAGACTGGGCGTGCGATTGTTTCACCGGACTTCGCGCACCTTGCGCCTCACGCACGAGGGAGAACGCTTCCAGGCCGCGGTCCTGAAGGTCGTCTCGGCGATCGAGGAGGCCGAGGAATCGCTCAACCCGTCGCTCAACGAAATCGACGGCGTGCTGCGCATCGGCAGCACGGCGGGCTTCGCCCGACTGTGGCTCACCCCGCTGATGCCGGGATTCTGTGCTTCGCACCCCAAGCTCAAGGTGGAGTTGGTGGCGTCGCAGACCCCGTTGAACCTTGCGGAGCAGCAACTCGACCTTGCTTTCTACAGCGGCATGGTGCCGGATTCATCGCTTGTCGCACGGCGCATGACCACGGTCCACTGGCGCATCTTCGGTTCGCCGGAGTATCTGAAGCGACACGGTACACCTCGCACCCCAGAAGACCTGGATGGGCACCAGTGCCTGAACTTTCTGCCCGGGTCATTTCGCAGCCAATGGCCGCTCAACGACGGGCACGACGTACGTAGTTTCACGCCCTCGGGGCCGGTGGCCGCAACCGATGGCGATGTGTTGTGTCAGCTCGCGGTAGCCGGCATGGGTTTGGTGCGGTTGGTAGACGCACGTGCGCGCGCGGATGTGGAAAGTCAGCGCTTGCTCTCCGTGCTCGATGAGTTCCGCGCACCCGGTGACCCGGTCTACGCTGTCTACCAGAACCGGCGCTATCTGAGTTCGCGCGTGCGCGCGTTCCTGGACTATTTCAGCGAACACGTGCCAGCGGACTGACAAGCACGCACCCGTGATCGCAGGGCACGGCGTCACTGTCGACCTTGCCGACGACGCACAGGTGTTGTGCCGGCAGCTGCCTTGGCAGGGGCGCGCTGCTCGCCTAACCTTGATCTCCAGACCACCACTGATCCAGGAGAACCTGCTGATGACTTACGAAAATTACCACGACCTGAAAGTCGAAGTGGCGAACAAGGTCGCCGCCGTGACGCTCAATCGCCCCGAAGCACGCAACGCGATCAACCAGCGACTGATTCGCGAGCTGCGCACGATCTGGGACGATCTGGCCGACGATATGTCCGTCAACGCCGTATTGCTGACGGGCGCGGGCGACTGGTTCAGTGTTGGCGGTGACGTCAAGGCGATGAGTGAGCGCCCTGGCGGCGACGTGCTCGAGGAAGGCGAAGTGCACGATCCGATGATCAGTCGCCGCCTTGTGAACCGTTTGCTTGAACTCGACAAACCGATCGTCAGTGCAATCAACGGAGACTGCGTCGGCCTCGCGGCGACAATCGCGCTGCTGTGCGACATCTCCGTGATGGCCGATGACGCACGGATCGGCGACAGCCACGTCAACAAGGTTGGCCTTGTCGCCGGCGATGGCGGCACGGTGATCTGGCCACTGCTGATTGGCGTGGCGAAGGCGAAAGAGTTCCTGATGCGCGGCACCCTGCTCAAGGGCAAGGAGGCTGAACGAATTGGCTTGGTGGGCCACGTGAAGCCACGGTCAGAAGTACTTCCCTTCGCGCGCCAGATAGCGCAGGAGCTGGCCGATGGGCCGACGTGGGCAACCCGCTGGACCAAGCTGTCGGTCAATCAGATCGTCAAGGAGCGGGTCAATCATCTGCTGGAAGCCTCCATGGCGCTTGAGCAGGTGACGTTCGAGTTGGCCGATCACAAGGAGGCGACACAGGCCTTCAAGGACAAGCGCAAACCCTGCTTCGGTACTGCTTGACCTTGAGTGGGGCCACCTCAGGCGGCGCTGGGCACGCCCGCAAGGTAGCGCTGCAAATAACGCCCGGTAAAACTCGCCGGGTTCCCCGCCACCTCTTCCGGCGTACCGGTCGCCACCACCTGCCCGCCGCCCGCACCGCCCTCGGGACCCATGTCGATGAGCCAGTCCGCCGTCTTGATCACGTCCAGGTTGTGCTCGATCACGACGATGGTGTTGCCCGCGTCGCGCAGACGCTCGAGCACCGTGAGCAGCAGCGCGATGTCGGCGAAGTGCAGGCCGGTCGTCGGCTCGTCGAGAATGTAGAGCGTGCGCCCGGTGTCGCGGCGCGAGAGTTCTTGCGCGAGCTTGACGCGCTGCGCCTCGCCGCCCGAGAGCGTGGTTGCGCTCTGCCCGAGGCGGATGTACGAGAGGCCCACGTCCA
The DNA here is from genome assembly GCF_001724135.1 of Comamonas sp. SCN 65-56. Taxonomy (GTDB): domain Bacteria; phylum Pseudomonadota; class Gammaproteobacteria; order Burkholderiales; family Burkholderiaceae_C; genus Comamonas_C. The sequence continues at coordinate 160,625 of NZ_MEDS01000006.1, forward strand.
GCAGCGTTTGCAGCTTGCGCTCCAGCGTCGGCACGTCCTTGAAGAAGGCGTGCGCCTCCTCCACCGTCAGCTCCAGGATTTGCGCGATGGTCTTGCCCTTCCACTGCACCTCCAGCGTCTCGCGGTTGTAGCGCTGGCCGTGGCAGACGTCGCAGGGCACGTAGACGTCGGGCAGAAAGTGCATCTCCACCTTCACCACGCCGTCGCCCTGGCAGGCCTCGCAGCGCCCGCCCGCGACGTTGAATGAAAAGCGCCCCGGGCCGTAGCCCCGTTCGCGCGCCGTCGTGGTCTCGGCCATCAGCTCGCGGATCGGCGTGAACAGGCCGGTGTAGGTCGCGGGGTTGCTGCGCGGCGTGCGCCCGATCGGGCTTTGGTCGACCGCGATCACCTTGTCGAACTGCGCCAGGCCCTCGATGGCGCGCATGGGCGCGGGCTCGGCGTGCGCGCGGTGGATCTCGCGCGCCGCCGCGAGGTAGAGCGTGTCGTTGACCAGCGTCGATTTGCCCGAGCCGGACACGCCGGTGACGCAGGTCAGCAGCCCGACGGGGAAATCCACCGTCACATCCCGCAGGTTGTGGCCAGAGGCGCCGACGATGCGCAGCACATCCGTTCTTTCAAGCGCTTTATGCTCTTCGCGCCCGCCTATCAAGCGCGAATAGCTACTGTTTTTGAAAGTCTTGCGGTGCCTGGGCACCTCGATGCGCCGCTCGCCGCGCAGATACTGCCCGGTGAGCGACGCGGGCGTGGCTGCCACCTGTTCGGGCGTGCCCTGGGCCATCACCTGCCCGCCGTGCACGCCCGCGCCCGGGCCCATGTCCACCACATGGTCGGCCGCGCGGATCATGTCCTCGTCGTGCTCGACCACGATCACGCTGTTGCCCAGGTCCCTCAGGTGCTTGAGCGTGGCGATCAGGCGCTCGTTGTCCCTCTGGTGCAGGCCGATGCTGGGTTCGTCGAGCACGTACATCACGCCGGTGAGGCCTGAGCCGATCTGGCTGGCCAGGCGTATGCGCTGCGCCTCGCCGCCCGAGAGTGTCTCGGCGCTGCGTGCCAGGCTCAGATACGGCAGGCCGACATCGTTCAAGAACGACAGCCGCGCCGTGATCTCGTGCACGATCTTGCGCGCGATCTCGGCCTTGGCCCCGGCAAGCGCCAGGTGCGCGAACCAGGCGTGCGCGTCGTGCAGCGTCATGCGCGCCACATCCTGAATCGCGCGGCGCTCGGCCCCTTCGGCGATGAAGACGTGGCGCGCCTCGCGGCGCAGGCGCGCGCCGTGGCACTCGCTGCAGGGCTGCGTGCTGCGCAGCTTGGCCAGCGCCTCGCGCACCGCCGGGGTGTCGGTTTCGCGCCAGCGCCGCGCAAGGTTGGGCAGCACGCCCTCGAACGGGTGCCGCTTGACGACGGGCTTGCCGCCATCGGCAAAGTAGGTGAACGCGATGTCTTCCTCGCCCGAGCCGTGCAGGATCACGTCGCGCACGTCTTCCGGCAGATCTTCAAACGGCGTATCGACCGCAAAGCCGTAGTGCGCCGCCAGGCTTTGCAGCATGCCGAAGTACAGCGCATTGCGCCTGTCCCACCCGGCGATCGCGCCGCTGGCCAGGCTGATCTCGGGGTAGGCGACGACGCGCGCCGGGTCGAACACCTCCTGCTGGCCCAGGCCGTCGCACGCCGGGCAGGCGCCGCTGGGCGAGTTGAACGAGAACAGCCGAGGCTCCAACTCAGGGAGCGCGTAGCTGCACAGCGGGCAGGCGTAACGGCTGGAAAAAAGGTGCTCTCGCCCGCTGTCCATGTCCAGCGCAATCACGCGGCCCGCGCCGTCCTGCCCGCCCACGCGCAGCACCGCCTCGACGCTCTCGGCGAGGCGCTGCGCGAGATCGGCGCGCACCTTCACGCGGTCGATCACGACGTCGATGTCGTGCTTCTCGGTTTTCCTGAGCGCGGGCAGCTCGTGTGCCTCGACCACCGCGCCATCGACGCGAAAGCGCACGTAACCGAGCTGTTGCATCTGCGCGAAGACCTCGGTGAACTCACCCTTCTTCTGGCGTGCGATCGGCGCGAGCAGCATCAGGCGCGTGCCCTCGGGCAGTTGCAAGAGCGCATCCACCATCTGGCTCACGGTTTGCGCCGCGAGCGGCAGATCGTGCTCGGGGCAATGGGGCGTTCCGGCGCGCGCGTACAAGAGGCGCAGGTAATCGTGAATCTCGGTGACGGTGCCCACGGTGGAGCGCGGGTTGTGGCTCGTGGCCTTCTGCTCGATCGCGATCGCGGGCGACAGGCCCTCGATCAGATCGACGTCGGGCTTGTCCAGGCGCCCGAGGAACTGGCGCGCGTAGGTGGAAAGGCTTTCCACGTAACGCCGCTGCCCCTCCGCATACAAGGTGTCGAACGCCAGTGACGACTTGCCCGAGCCCGACAGGCCGGTGATGACGACGAGCTGGTGCGCGGGCAGGTCCAGGTCGATGTTCTTGAGGTTGTGCGTGCGCGCGCCGCGGATGCTGATGCGCTGGCGGCGCAGCGCGAGCGACAGTGGGAGGCCGTCGGCATCCGGTGGCAGGGGAAGGGTGAGGTCATTCATGGCGGGCAGCCCTGAACGCAGGGCAACCGGCGATTATCGGCGGTGCGGCGATTGCGCGCATGGCCCCCGGGACGCCCGTGCCGCGCCAATCGGGATCTGCGTTACGGCATCAACCTGCTGGTGCCACCGGCAGGCGCACTCTGACCACGGCCTCGCCGTCTGGCCGGTTGCCCGGCTCGATCACGCCGTGATGCTCGTCCACGATGCGCCGCGCAATCGCCAGGCCAAGGCCAGTGCCCTTGTGCCGTCGCGTGAAGAACGGATCGAACACATGCGCGAGATCTTCAGGCGCGAACCCGGGGCCTTCATCCATCACGAGATAGCCAATCCAGTGGCGTCCCGCGTCGTCAACGGTTGCCTGTGTGGCCACGATGATCGTGGAGCCGCGCGGCGCGTGCTGGATCGCGTTCTCGATCAGGTTCACGTGCACCTGCAGCAGGCGGTCGCGGCTCATCAGCACCGCAGCGTCCTGCTCCAGCCGACCAAGCACCTCGACGCCCGCCATGCGTGCGGCGGTCTGGCAATTGCGGATCGCCTCGGTCAGCGTCTTGCCCAGCGGTTCGACGGCGCGCTCCGCCGGCGGTGCGCGCCCGTATTCCAGCAGATCGGTCATGAGGCCGTTGAGGCGGTCGACTTCGCGGCGCAGCACCTGGTGGTAGCGCGGGTTGGTGCGCCCGGCCTCGGCACTGGCCTGCATGGCGTCCAGCGTCGATGAAATGCCGAACAGCGGGTTGCGCACCTCATGCGCCACGCCGGCCACCAGCCGCCCCATCGCCGCGAGCGTTTCACTGTGCCGCAGCTGCGCCTGCAAGGCCTCGCGCTCGCGTTCGGCCTGCTGGCGCTCGCTGATCTCCTGGCGCAGCTCGACAACGCTTGCCTGCAAGCGCTGTTCGCTCGCTTCCAGCAGCTTGCGCGAGACTGTGCTCTCCTGCAGTCGCTGCGCCATGGTGTTGAACTGTCGCGCCAGTGCCGCGAGCTCGTCGTTGCCGCGCACCGCGATCCGGTAATCGAGATCGCCCGCGCCCAATGCCTGCGTGCCGGCGGCCAGGCGGCGCACCGGCGTGATGATCGCGCGCAGCAGCAGCAAACCGGTGGCCAGTGCTATCAAAAGATAGAGCGGGATCAGGTAGCGCAGCGTGCGCTGCAGGTTTGCGAACGCCGCCTCCATGTTCTTGCGCGGTTCGGACAAGTCTTCCAGCAGCATCACCTGGATCTCGTTGTCGAAGATGTCGTCGATCGATTCGGACAGCGCGTCCAGTTGTCGCGCCGCGTCGCTGATCTCGGTCTCGCCGGTCAGCAGCAGCGCGATGTTGGTCGCCACCTCGCGGTGCATCCCGGAGACGCGGTCGCGCAGCGGCTGCGCCGCCGCGCCAAGCGGCTGCTCCGCGAAGCGCGCGATCGCGCCGTGGTGCTTGCGCACCTTGTCCAGCAGGTGCTGGCGTGCCGCCGCGGTTGGGCGGTGTTTGAAGAGCGTGAGCCAGTAGCCGATCCGGGCCGTCTTCGCCTCGATGTCGCGCAGCGTCATCAGGGAAACGCCGCTGCCCGCCTCGAGCGCCGCGGCCGCCAGTGGTCCGTCGAGCAGCGCATCAATACGCTCGAGCGTCTGCGTCGTCTGTTCAAACGTTGCATCGAGCTGGTCGCGCCGTTGCATCAGTGCATTGCCCGCACGCACCAGCTTGGCGCGCTCGGAGCCGACCTGACCTGAACCGCCCCGGTTTCCGAGGAGGCTCAAATCTTTGAAAGGATTGAGCCATGAACAATGCAACGAAGTTTTCCGCAGAGGTGCGCGAACGCGCAGTGCGGATG
>NZ_MEDS01000007.1 GCF_001724135.1 Comamonas sp. SCN 65-56
CGGGCTTCCATTATGTGCCCAGCCAGTGCTTGGAGACCATTGCGGTATGCCATGTTTCTAATGCCCGGCCACATAAGAAAACAGGGCACATAAGGCGCATTATGTTCCGCGCCACATAATGCGAAACGATGACCGCCGCCGCATTGAGCCGCAGTGCCTCCTTGACCAGCTCGCGCGGGTACACCGATGCACTGTCGATGATGCCGCGGAACATCTCGGCGTATTCGATCAGGCGATGCTGCGAATCGAGGAACAGCACCGCAAAGACTTCGTGCTCGTAGCCGGCCAGCTTGGCGCACAGGTACTCCTTGACCGCCGCCGGCGAACTGAACGCTTCACCGCGTTGCATCTTGTGCTCGATGGCCTGGCGCGCAGCCTCCAGAATCAGGTCAGTCGTCGCCAGCAGGTAGCGGCCCTGTGCGTCACGCACCATCAGCGAGGTATCGAACGAGGAAAAGGACAGTTGCGACATGATCGTGCTCCGGTTGCTCGGGCGGAATTGCCCGGAACCGTTGCCAGCACGGCGCAGCGCAAGCAGTCAGGGGGGCGTAGCCGGCCGCCAGGACGCAAGCGCGCATGGCGCGCGCTGCCCTTGACGGCGAGAACGCCGTGATACGGTGAAGGGAACAGCAAGACCGCCCACACCCGCCCACAGCACACAGTCGGCTTTCGGGGCAAGCGGAGCGCGCAGGCCCGAGAGGGCCGGAGGCGTCAGGGGTCAAAGCCGAATGGCCGCGATTCGGCACGAAGCGCGGGGCGCAGTTCGCGAACCCGACGGCGTATCGCGCCGGGACGCACGGCCTTGGCTTTCACAGATATTGGGGCGCGGGTCGGCCAGAATGTGCGAAGCGTTTTGTTACTATTCCAAAGGCAAGTCCGGGGCGATTGGGTATCCGGAAGTATCCAAATACATTTGTAGGGACGACATGACGACGCCACAGCCGACCACCTTCGGTCAACAACTTTTCTTCAGTCCGGAAGCCGGCACTTGGAAGGCGCTCAGGCCGGACGTGACTGGCGGGGCCGACGATGTGAAGAGGCAGCAGGTGCTATCGGAAGCTGCTGCCGCGCGCGAAGAACTGAAAGCAGTATTGCTGTCCTCGCTTCAGATGCAGCATGTGGTCGCCCTCGCAGGCAGTGGAACATCTCTGGGGGAGATCAACGGCCCTTCGATGTGGACGCTGTGGGATCACTGCGTGAACTCGAATCCTGATACTGGAAAGGATGAGCGAAAGCCGACCGAGCAGGCTAAAGCCGTCATTGCTGAGATCGGCTATGAGACTGCCGTCGAACACGAGAACATCGAGGCCTTGCTTTCGCGGTGCGATGCATACCTTCAGATCAAGAAAAGCGAGCAGGTCGAGAAATTCGTGTCCGCCTCAAAAGCCGTGATTCTGAAGAAGTGCTCCGCTTTTCTCGATGGCGCGGACGATTCCAAACTGGCCAGCCATCGCACGTTCTTGCACCGACTGTCTCGTCGCCGCGTCCGCGACTCGCGGATGAAGCTGTTCACGACGAACTACGATTTGTGCTTTGAACACGCTGCTGGCAAGCAGGGGCTGGTCTTGCTCGACGGCTTCTCGTTCACGCAACCTAGGCAGTTTGATCCGCGGTTCTTCCTGTACGACATCGTCCGCCGACCTTCAACAGGCGATGAAGTCGGCAACCCGCTGGAGGGCGTGTTTCACCTCTACAAATTGCATGGCTCGGTCAACTGGGATCAATCCAGTTCGGGCGATATCGAGATCAAGACAGATCCGACGCCAGCAACGGCCTGTCTCATCTATCCCGCCAAAGGCAAATACCAGCAGTCCTACGTACAACCGCACCTGGAGCTAATTTCCCAGTACCTGGCGGCGCTGCGTGAACCGAATACCTGCCTCATCGTTTCGGGCTTCGGCTTCAATGACGATCACTTGTCTGAACCCATTGTCGCGGCGGTTCGCACCAACCCGCATTTGCGGTTGATCATCGTCAATCCATCGGCGGACGACCTGGCCTCCCGGCCCAAGGAAAACAACCGATACTGGGATGCGCTCTACGGCCTCGCCAAGCAGGGCGAGGACGTGTGGCTGATCAATGCCACGTTCAGCGAGTTCGCCGAGATGATCCCGGATCTCAAGTCGCTGACGCCCGCGCAGCGGCTTACGCGCGACATCAAGTCGCTGGTCAAACCGACATGAGTACCGCGTTCGACGTTGCCGACGCCTTTCCGCGCGGCTTGCTCCGGCCAGAGTTGTATGTCGGCCAACTGTGCGCCGTCTCCGCCCAGGCGGTGAAGTTCAATCTCAACGAGGCGGGCTCGCCCAGCGGCTCCCACTTTCTCGGCGGCCGGTACGGAAAAGGTGAGGTGGGAGAGTTCGTCCTGATCGAAGGACAGATCAACTTGCTGCTTGGGCGGGTCGTCGAGATCCACTTACCGGACGCCGACCGGCGCCTGATCGACACCTCGCACGGCAGGGTGCCGGACCTGGATGGCATCGGGACGATCCAACTGCTGGGCTCCATTGCAATGGACTCGCTTCGGATCTCGGCGGGCGTTGACTCGTACCCTCGCTTGGGTGATCGCGTCTACGCGGCGCCGCACAGCTTCATCGCCAACCTGCCGAAGTTCATGGAGGCCGCGGAGGCTGAGGCTAGCCACGTCCTTCTCAAGCTGGGGTCGATCGATGTCGCGCCTGAAAGCTATGTGTCGGTGAAGCCAGAGAAGTTGTTCGGCCGGCATTGCGCGATTCTTGGTGCCACCGGCGGTGGCAAGAGTTGGACGACCGCTCGGATCATCGAAGAATGCCTGCGCTACAAGACCAAGATCATCTTGCTTGACGCGACGGGGGAGTATCGCGGGTTCGATGGAGAGCACGTCGCCAACTTTCATCTGGGCGCGCCGGTCAACACTGCGAAATCTTCCGCCCCTTGCACCTTGCCGCAAACGTCTTTCATTGAATCGGACTTCATCGCGCTGTTTGAGCCTGCCGGCAAGGTTCAGGGACCAAAACTGCGCGCGGCGATTCGCAGCCTTCGACTCGCCGCTCTCGCTCCCCACGTTGCGACGGGCGGGATCATCAAGAAGATTGATCAGTCCAAAGTCCCGATCATGACCGAGGAAGCCAAGGCGGGCATCGCGGAGAAGCTTGATGATCCGCAGCAAGCTTTCGACGTGTGGAAGCTCGTCTCTCAGATCGAACAGGAGTGCGTTTACCCAGATGGCTTCGGGTCAGCCAGGGGGCAGAAGGACTTCACCAAATGGGGTGGCGACTCGGGCGAGGTCTCGTTCTGCCTGTCCTTGATGTCGCGCATCAACGGCATTCTCAGTTCATCGTCCTTCGAGTGCGTCTTCAAGTCGAAGGCTCCCGCGTTGACCGAGAAAATCTCGTCCTTCGTCTCAAACGAGGATCGGTTGCTCCGGATATGCCTCAGCGGCGTTGCCTTCGAGTTCAAGGCCCGCGAGATCGTCGCGAATGTAATCGGACGGCATCTACTCAACATGGCGCGCAATGGCGCGTTCAAGAGCCGTCCTGTGGTCGTTATCGTCGATGAAGCGCACAACTTTCTCGGGCGACAGATCGGAGCCGATGATGCAGTCGCTCGCCTAGACGCATTTGAGCTGATCGCCAAAGAGGGCCGGAAGTACGGACTCAACATTTGTCTGTCGACTCAGCGCCCACGCGACATAACGGAGGGTGTTCTGAGCCAGATGGGAACACTCGTTGTGCATCGGCTCACGAATGATCGGGATCGCGAGGTTGTCGAACGCGCCTGCGGCGAAATCGACCGATCGGCATCGTCGTTTCTGCCCAATCTGAAGCCCGGCGAGGCTGCGATCATCGGCGCCGATTTCCCCATCCCGTTGACCATTCAAGTCTTCCCGCCGAGCGCGAAGCCTCTTTCTGACGGTCCCAACTACCAGACCAACTGGAAGGTATAGGGTTCTTTTCGAAACACTAATGACCGCAGCGGTCAGTAGATACGAATAGGCATCAGATAATGGCCTGCAAGCCCTTGTCGGCGATGACGTTGAGCAGTTTGAGTGCTGGCCCCGTGGGATGGGTGTCGCCTTGCTCCCACTTGCGTACGGTCGAGGCCGATGTGTGCAAATGAAGAGCGAACACCGGCTGGCTGAACTTCAAGGCTTCGCGCAGGCGTTTGATGTCGGCAGCGTTGAACTCCCGCACCGGCGGCGGGCAGATCGCGTCGAACTCGCGCATCGTCACCTTGCTGATCGCTCCCGCTTCGTGGAGCGCAGCCAGGTCGCCACGCAGGGATTCAATGATCTTGCTCACAATGCACCTCCAATAACACGCCCGACTGCAACGCCTTCGACAAGGCTTCGGCGGACAGTTCCAGGAACACCTTGCCGGCGAACTGCAGCGCCTTCTTTTCGTCCTGTGTGATGTTCGCCTTGTCGCTCTTGGGGAACCCATACAGGAACACGTAGCGGCTACCGAACCGGGCCGACAGCAGCGTGCGATAGCCGCCACTCTTGCCACCGCCGGGGCGGGCCACCCGCTTCTTGTAGAGGAAGCCGCCCAAGTCCGCGTCAATCAGACCGCTTTCCATCTCCTGAACCGCCTTGCACAAGGTGGCATCAGGCAGCTTTTCGCCCGCCTGCCACCGCGCAAAGTCCCTCCGCTTGAGGACGATAGTCATCTTGACCCCCAAACTATACCCGAAACGGGTACACTTTTCCAGGCCCCAGCGCGATGTACGGGCGGGGAGGGCCGCCGAACCACTTGACTTGACGGCGACACGGCAATCAGGGCCGGTATGGCGAGTTTCTGCTCACTGATCATGTGGTTACCTCTTTCGGTTCTTGGCGCGTGCTGACGACCGACTTGCGCCGGCTCGCTACCAACTCGGCCGCCTTACGCACCGGGTCGTCCTCGGTGTGGACGTAGCGCATGAACATCGCCACGGTCTTGTGCGCGGTCAGCGCCATGCCGACCTTGACGGGGATACCGGAATTGGCAATGTCGGTCGCCGAGCGGTGGCGGATACCGTGGGTGCCGACCTTCGGCACACCAGCACGATCAAGGATGCGCCGCCATGCCTGATAGTAAGAATGGGGGCCGAGTGGCTTGTCATGGTCGAGGATAGCCGGGCAGACGTAGGGCGACTGGCCATAGCGAGGCGCGTTCGTCAGTAGCTGGCGGACTTCCTCGCTCAACGGCTTGGACATATCGCCCGTCTTGCTGTCCGGCCAGACAACCCGGCCATTGGGCAAGTCAAGCCAATCCCACTGCAACAGCAGGATCTCCGACATGCGGGCTGCGAACTCGAATTGCAGCCGGACGGCCAGCAGATAGATCGGATGTTCCAGCCCCTCGGCCTCGGCCTTGCCCAAGTAGGCGAACAGGCTGACCATCTGTTCGTCGGTGATGAGCCGGGTCGAGCCTTTTTCCGGGTACTTGGGCACGTGGCGGCAGGGATTGGACCCGTCGGGCCGATAGCCCCAAAGTTCGGCCAGGTTGAACATCTTTCGGACGAGCGACAACACGCGGTTGGCCTGGGTGGGCGACTTCTCCATGCGCTTCATCAGCGCGGTGATGTCGTGGCGTGTGACCTCGTGAACCTTCTTGCTACCGAAGGCCGGGATGACGAAGCTGTCGATCTGGTACTGGTAGCCGGCCTGCGTGCTGGGCTTGTTGTGCGGCTTGGAGTGGTCGTCCATGAACCGGCCGCACAGTTCCTTGACCGTCGGCGCCTTGCGGGCTTCGGCCTTGTTGTGGCCAGGGTCGCCGCCGCGCCGGACTTCGGCCAGCCAGTCTTGCGCCAGCGACCGGGCTTGTTCGACCGTCAGCTCGCCGAATTGACCGAGTGCCGGCTTGCGGCGTACGCCCGAGTTCGTACGGTACTGAAGCATGAACACCTTGCGCCCAGCAGGTGTAATCTTGCACAAGAAGCCGGGAACAAGCGTATCCCGGAGTTCAACATCGCAGGTTTTGGCCTGCGCAGCGTCAATGAGGCTCTTTGTCAGTTTGATCTTTGCCATGAGGTGCTCCTGAAAGGCACCGATTCCAGGAGCCAGCTAGGAGCCAGGCGAAAGGGAACCGGGGCGGTTTGCATCGCGCACCGGGATATGATCGAAGCCATTAGCCTCGGGGAAAACCTGCTACAGCAAGCCTCATCCAAGCCCAGCGTTAACCCGGTGCGGATGCCATGCTCTGGCTTAAAATCCGCCGCTTTCCTGAAAAGGGGCGTGTCGGTTCGACCCCGGCCCGAGGCACCATTCATATCGCCGCCTGCTGCTGACGCAAGGGCGGCTGAAACCGCCTGAGGCGCAGCGCATTGCCCAGCACGAATACGCTGGACATCGCCATCGCTCCCGCGGCAAAGATGGGTGAGAGCAGCAGCCCGTAAACCGGATACAGCACACCGGCTGCCAGCGGAATCAAGGCGGTGTTGTAGCCAAAGGCCCAGAACAGGTTCTGACGGATATTGCCTATCGTCGCCCTGGAGAGCGCGATCGCATTGGGCACGCCCCGCAGATCGCCGGACATCAGCACGACATCGGCAGACTCCATCGCCACGTCGGTGCCAGTGCCGATCGCCAGGCCGACATCGGCCTGCGCCAGCGCCGGTGCATCGTTGATGCCGTCGCCGACATAGGCAATTGGGCCGTAGCTGGCACGCAGACGCTCGATGGCCTGCACCTTGCCTTCGGGAAGGACTTCAGCCACCACCTCGTCAATGCCCAGCTGCCGTGCAATCGCCTGCGCGGTGCGTGCGTTGTCCCCGGTGACCATGGCGACCTTGAGGCCCAGCTGGTGCAGCGCGGCGATTGCCGCGGGTGTGCTGGACTTGATCGGATCGGACACCGCGATGATGGCGGCCAGCCGCCCGTCGATCGCCGCGTACAGCGGCGACTTGCCCTCGGTGCCAAGACGTTCGGCCACGGCAGCAAAGCTCTCCACGGCCAGCCCCAGGCTGCGCATGAAACGGTCGGCGCCCACTTCCACCCGCACGCCCTCCACGCTGGCGCGCACGCCCATGCCGGTGACGGATTCGAACGCGTCGAGTGTGGGCAGTGCACGGTCTCGTGCGGTGGCAGCATCCACGATCGCACGTGCAATCGGGTGCTCCGAGCGTGCCTCTACCGCCGCAACCAGCGCCAGCACCTGGGCGCGCTCAAAGCCCGCTGCGGTCTCCAGGTCGGTCAGCACGGGCCGGCCCTCGGTCAGCGTGCCGGTTTTGTCCACTGCGACCACTTTCGCGCCCTTGAGCAGTTGCAGCGCCTCGCCCTTGCGGAACAGCACGCCGATTTCAGCACCGCGGCCGGTGCCCACCATGATGGATGTCGGCGTGGCCAGCCCCATCGCACAGGGGCAGGCGATGATGAGCACTGCCACGGCGTTGACCAGCGCGAAGCTCAGTGCCGGCGAGGGGCCAAAGGCCAGCCAGGCGAGGAAGGTGAGCAGCGCAGCCAGCATGACGGCAGGCACAAACCACAGCGTCACCTTGTCCACCACCGCCTGGATAGGCAGCTTGGAGCCCTGCGCCTGCTCGACCATGCGAATGATCTGCGCCAGCATGGTCTGCCCGCCCACAGCGGTGGCGCGCAGCGTGAGCGCGCCCTTCTGGTTGACGGTGCCTCCCACGACGGCATTGCCAAGCGATTTCTGTACAGGGATGGGCTCGCCGGTGACCATGGACTCATCGACAAAGCTGTTGCCCTCGGTGACCTCGCCATCCACCGGCACGCGCTCGCCTGGGCGCACCTGCAGCACATCGCCCAGCACTACGTCGCCCAGGGGAATATCCACGCTGCGGCCATCGCGCACTACGTGTGCAATCTTGGGTTGCAAGCCGATCAGCCGCTGTATGGCCTGCGATGTTCGCCCCTTGGCGCGTGCCTCCAGAAAACGTCCGAGCAGGATCAGGGCGACGATGACGGCTGCTGCCTCGTAGTAGACATTCACCGTGCCTTGCGGCAGCAGGCTGGGCGCGAAGGTGGCGACCACGGAGTAGCCGAAGGCGGCGGCGGTGCCAACAGCCACCAGCGAGTTCATGTCGGGTGCCAGGCGCAGCAACGCAGGGAAGCCTTGGGCGTAGAAGCGCCGCCCCGGAATGGCCAGCACCAGCGCGGTCAGCACGAACTGCAGATACCAACTGGGGTAATGGCCGATGGTTGTCATCACCCACTCGTGCATTGCGGGGATCAGGTGCGAACCCATTTCCAGCATGAACACTGGCAGCGACAGCGCGGTCGCCAGCAGCAGATCACGCTGCAGCCGGGCGCGCTCGGCGTCCTTTTTCTGCGCGGTTTCCTCGGCTGCGCCCGAGCTGGTATCGAGCGGGCGTGCCGTGTAGCCAGCCTTGGCGATGGCCGCCAGCAGATCGGCCGGCGCTGCCACGCCGCGCACACTGGCGCGTTCAGTGGCAAGGTTCACCGCCGCTTGTTCCACGCCAGGCACGGCTTTGAGTGCCTTCTCCACCCGGCCGACGCAGGAGGCGCAGGTCATGCCCTCGACGGCCAGCTCGATGCTGCTGGCAGGCACCGTGTATCCGGCCTTCTCGATGGCCTGGATCAGCGCCATCGGGTCGACGCGCCCGGCGGGGCGGATATCCGCCCGTTCGGTGGCAAGGTTGACGGCGACGCTGCCGACGCCGTCGACCCTGGAAAGCGCCTTCTCGACCCGGCCGACGCAGCTGGCGCAGGTCATGCCCTCGATCGGGAGGCTGATGAAAGGTGCGGCGACGGCGCCGTTGGCTCCTGGGCTGCTCATGGTCCGTTTCCTGTATCCAAGTTCACGATGCTGCAAGCGTAATGATTACCATCATGTCAATGTCAAGGGGCGTGCGAAAATACGACCTCTTGCGAGCGTTCAGTGCGTTCCCGGAATCGCACCCGCAGCCTCTCGGCTCAGGAGACCAAAGAAGGTTTTATGTCAGATTACAACGCTCCCTTTGAAATTCATGTCCACGGCCAGGTGCAGCTGCGCGCCGACGTGGATTTCGCGCAATTGCAGGACGCACTCAAGCCGCTGTGGCAGTACGCCGGGGCGCGCTCCCTGGCGGACGGCGCCACCAGCGCCTATGAGGAAGAGCCGGGCATTCAGTTTGATCCCAAGGAGCACCTGTTGCAGATGTGCTGGACGGTGCGCGGTGACGACGACTTCCGCCAGTCGCTGGACGAGATGTGCATGAGCCTCAATGAGCTGGCCGACCAGGGCGCCGCGATCGAGGTGACGTTCTACGACACCGAGTTCGACGAGGAAGAAATCGACGATGAGGCCGACGATGAGGCCGAGTCGCGTGACGATTTCGTGATGCTTTTCGTCGGCCCGACGCCGGCGGCCATCATGCAGGTGCAGCGCGACATGCTGGTGCAGGATGTGGTGAACGTGATGGAACGCCACTTCGATGCGGCCGAACTCGGCGGTGTCGTGGCCGAGATCGACAAACTGTTCACCCAGCGCTTTGACGCGCTGGTGAGTTCGCTGGATCTGGGTCGCCGGCCGCGCGGCGCCGGCGGACGCAGCGGCGGCAACCGCCGGCCGCGCCATCTGCACTGATCCGGTTTCAGGAAAATCCGGGTACTGAAATGCTGGCGCACTGCCCGGGGGGCAGTGCCAGCCAGCGCTGCGCCGCGGCCTGCAGCGCGGGGAGTTGACCGGTGGTGTACAGAGCGATGGCTGCTGGCTCGGCGCCGGGTGCGGCTTCCGGCAGTAGCAGCCCGGCCTGATCCAGAATGCGCCGGGTTTGCCGCGCCACCGCGGCTCCGGTTTCGATGATGCGGACTTGCGGCCCCACGAGCGCGCGCAGAGTGTCCAGGGTGAACACATAGTGGGTGCAGCCCAGGACCAGCGTATCCATCATCCCGGTTTGTGTGCCAAATACCCCCAAAGCGCTTGTGTAGCGTGCGCAAAGCGCTCTTGTTTTGGATAGCGCTTCGGTGTCGTCGACGCCTGTTTCGGTGCTTCTCTCAATCGCGTGGGCCAGTCCGTCGCAGGCCTGCACCGCAAATCGCGTGCGATCGCCATGCTGGGCCAGCAGATGCGCAAACCGCGCGCTCTGCGCCGTTCCGCGCGTAGCCAGCACGCCGACGTGGTGGGTGCTGCTGGCGAGTGCGGCGGGTTTGAGTGCAGGCTCCACACCCACCATGGGCAGTTCGGGCAGCGCCGCGCGCAAAGTCGGAATCGCCGCGGCGGTGGCGGTGTTGCAGGCGACGACCAGAGCCTTGATGGCATGGCGCTGGTGCAGATGCCGCGCGATGGCCAGGCTGCGCCGGCAGACAAAACCATCGCCCTTTTCGCCATAGGGCGCATGGCCGCTGTCGGCGAGATAAATGAAGTGTTCGTGCGGCAGTTCGGCGCGCAGCGCCTGGAGCACGCTCAGGCCGCCGATGCCGCTGTCGAAAACGCCTATCGGTGCGCTGCTGGGAAGGGGAGGCATGAAAGAGGGGGATGAGAGGCGGGCAAGCATACCGCGTTCACACAGGCGACAACGGCGGCGCGGCAGCCGCGCCACAATGAGCCATCCGGGCAGCATGGCCCGGCAACCACCCCTCAGGAGACGCTGCGCCATGGCACGCACGATTCAGCAATTGTTTGATCTTTCCGGCAAGACGGCGCTGGTCACGGGCGGCTCGCGCGGGTTGGGCCTGCAGATGGCGCACGCGCTGGGCGAGGCGGGTGCGCGCATCATGCTGGCAAGCCGCAAGGCCGCGGAGCTGGAACAGGCCGCCGCAGAGTTGCAGGCGGCCGGCATAGCTGCGCGCTGGATCGCCGCCGATTGCGCCCAGGAGGCAGACATCCACCGGCTGGCGAGCGAGACGCTGCAGCGCCTGGGCGACGTCGACATCCTCGTGAACAACGCCGGCGCGAGCTGGGGCGCTCCGGCCGAGGAGCACCCGACGAGTGCCTGGGACAAGGTGATGAATCTCAACGTGCGTGGCTACTTCCTGCTCTCGCAGGCCATCGCCAAGGCCAGCATGATCCCGCGTGGCAGGGGCGCCATCATCAACGTGGCCTCGATTGCCGCGCTGGGTGGCAACCCGGTCGGCATGAAGACCATTGCCTACAACACTTCCAAGGGCGCGGTGCTCAATTTCACGCGGGCGCTGGCGGGGGAATGGGGGCCTTACGGCATTCGCGTCAATGCCGTTTGCCCGGGTTTTTTCAAGACCAGGATGGCCGAGGTGCTGATAGAGCGCCTGGGCGAGGAGCAGATGAAGGCGCATGCGCCGCTGCAGCGCCTGGGCGATGATGAAGACCTCAAGGGCCTGGTGCTGCTGTACGCCAGCGATGCGGGCAAGCACATCACCGGCCAGTGGATGGCGGTGGATGGCGGGGTCAGTGCCATCGTCGCAGGGTGAGGGCGATGGATCGCCTGGGGTTTGACATTGACATCCCTTTTGTTCAGGCGCTGGGCATCACGCTGGCGGGCATGGGCGAAGGCAGCTCCGAACTGCATTACGAGGCCCGGCCCGAGCACCTGAACTCCTGGCGCATCACGCATGGCGGTGCCTTGATGACGCTGCTGGACGTGACGCTGGCGATGGCTGCGCGCAGCAGCACGCTGGTCAGCGGCATGGGCATGGTCACGGTGGAGATGAAAACCAGCTTTCTGCGTCCGGCCCAGGGCAAGCTGGTGGCGCGCGGCACGCTGCTGCACCGCACGCGCAGCCTGGCATTCACCGAAGGTACGGTGTTCGATGCCGAGGGCCGTGCCTGCTGCCATGCCACAGGGACGTTCAAGTACGTCTCGCGTATGGGAGACTCCACGGGTGGCGTGGCATCCACCGAAATTTGATAAAACACGGCGGTAGCACTTGTGCAGCAATCGCTAAACGCTCTTCTAAAGATAGTAAAAGGAGTCTAAAACATGCCCAGCAACCCGCAGATTCTGCTCGCCAGCCGCCCCCGGGGCGCGGCCACGGTGGAGAACTTCCGCCTCGTTGTCGGTGATACGCCGCCGCTGGAGGACGGCCAGGTGCTGGTGCGTCACCACTACCTGAGCCTGGACCCCTACATGCGCGGACGCATGAACGAGGGCAAGAGCTACGCTGCGAGCCAGCCGCTCGGTGAAGTGATGATGGGCGGCACCGTGGGTGAGGTGCTCGAGAGTCGCAACCCGCGCTATGCCCCGGGCGACAAGGTCGTCGGCATGGGCGGCTGGCAGGAGTACGCGGTGGTGGATGCCAACGCCCCGGGCGCGCTGCGCAAGGTGGATGGCAGCCAGGTGCCGCTCTCGTATTACCTGGGCGCCGTCGGCATGCCGGGCGTCACGGCCTGGTATGGCCTGACGCAGATCATTGCACCCAGGGCGGGCGAGACCGTCACCGTGAGCGCCGCCACCGGCGCTGTGGGCAGTGCCTTCGTGGCGCTGGCCAAGGCGCGCGGCTGCCGCGTGGTGGGTATTGCCGGCGGCCCCGAGAAGTGCCGCTACGCGACCGAGGCGCTGGGTTTTGATGCCTGCATCGACCACCGCCAGCACGGCGATGTGAAAAGCATGTCGCGGGCGCTGAAGGAAGCTTGCCCGGACGGCATCGACGGGCATTTCGAGAACGTCGGCGGCACGATTCTGGATGCCGTGCTGCTTCGTGCCAACGCATTCTCGCGGGTGGCGCTGTGCGGAATGATCGCGGGCTACGACGGCGCGCCGCTGCCGCTGCAGAACCCGGCGCTGATGCTGATCAATCGCATGCGCGTGCAAGGCTTCATCGTCAGCGAACACATGCAGCTTTGGCCCCAGGCCTTGCAGGAGCTCGCTGGTCTGGTGGTGGCAGGCCAGCTGCATCCGCGCGAGAGCATTGCGCAAGGTCTGGCGAGTGCGCCGGCGGCCTTCATCGGGCTGTTGCACGGCCAGAATTTCGGCAAGCAGCTGGTCAAGCTGATCTGAGGAAACGGGATGATCGAGGAATTTGCAGGCAGGACGGCGGTGCTCACGGGCGCCGGTTCCGGCTTCGGGCTGGAGTGCGCGCGCATTGCCGCACGGCGTGGCATGCGTCTGGTGCTGGTGGATGTGCAGCAGGATGCGCTGGACAAGGTGGCGGCGGAATTGAGCGATGCAGGCGCGGAGGTGCTGGCACGCCGCGTCGATGTGGCAGATGCCGCCCAGATGCAGGCGCTGGCCGATGCGGTGGCCGAGCGCTTTGGCGCGCCGCACCTGGTCTTCAACAACGCCGGCGTGGGCTCGGGCGGTCTGGTCTGGGAGAACACGCTGGCCGACTGGCAGTGGGTACTGGGCGTCAACCTCTGGGGCGTGGTGCACGGCGTGCGCCTGTTCACGCCGATGATGCTGGCGGCCGCCAGGGCCGATCCGGCCTGGCGCGGTCATATCGTCAACACCGCCAGCATGGCAGGACTGCTGACGCCGCCCAACATGGGTATCTACAACGTCAGCAAGCATGCGGTGGTGGCGCTGACGGAGACGCTTTACCAGGACTTGAGCCTGGTGACCGAACAGGTCGGCGCCAGCGTGCTGTGCCCCTACTTCGTACCGACCGGGATCACGCAAAGCGATCGCAACCGGCCGCAAAGCCTGCGCGATGCCGCGCTGACGCCCAGCCAGCGCATCGGCCAGGCCATGATCGACAAGGCCGTGGCCAGCGGCAAGGTCTCCGCTGCCGAGGTGGCGGCCAAGGTCTTTGATGCAGTGGCGAGCGGCACTTTTTACATCTACAGCCACCCGCGGGCACTGGGCAATGTAGAAAGTCGCATGCAAGCCATCGTCGAAGGACGCAATCCGCCAGACCCCTTCGCCGAGCGGCCCGAGGTGGGAGAGCAGCTCAAGGCAGCGCTGCGACGCTGAGCGCCGGAGGACGCCATGGTGATGGTGCCCGACACTACACTAACGCGACCATGGGTCCATTGATCGATTCCTTCTGGCGCGCGGTGGGCTATTGCCTGATGCCGCGCATCATCGCGCTGTCGCTGCTGCCGCTGGTGCTGATTGGCGCGGTGGCCGGACTGGGTTGGTACCTGTTCTGGACACCTGCCGTCGCATGGACGCAGTCGCTGCTCGATGGCATGGCTTGGTTGGGCACGGTCTGGGGCTGGCTCGCGCACTTGGGGGTGAGCGACGTTCCCTCCATGTTGGCGCCGCTGTTGCTGGTGATGGTCACCACGCCCGTCGTTGTCTTTGCGTGCGTGCTGGCGGTCGCTGTGCTGATGGTGCCGGCCATCGTCGATCTGGTGGCCAAGCGGCGCTTTCCCGAGTTGCAACGCGTCAAGGGCGCGGGCTTCGTCGGCAGCCTTTGGTGGTCGCTTTCCTCGACCGTGCTGGCGCTGGTAGCGTTGGTGCTGTCCATGCCCTTGTGGCTGATCCCTCCGCTGGTATTGATTTTGCCGCCGCTGATCTGGGGTTGGCTGACTTATCGCGTGATGGCGTTTGATGCGCTGTCCGAGCATGCCAGCAAGCAGGAGCGCAAAGCCCTCTTTCAGCAGCATCGTGGCAGCCTGTTGGTGATCGGCGTGTTTTGCGGTTTTCTGGGTGCTGCGCCGGGCATTGTCTGGGCCTCCGGCGTGGTGTTCGCTGCCGCCTTCTTCATTTTGATTCCGATCGCGATCTGGATTTACACCCTGGTGTTTGCGTTCTCGTCGCTGTGGTTTGCGCATTTTTGCCTCGCCGCGTTGCAGCAGATGCGCGGCCAGCAGGCACCGGTGCCAGTCGCGCAGCCGCCCGTCAGGGCTCCCGATGTGATCGACGTGCAGGCCAAGCCGCTGCTGCCCGGGGGCGATGCATCGTGATGCCGGCGTTCGGTCTCATCATCGTTGGCGACGAAATCCTCTCGGGCAAGCGCGTGGACAAACATCTGCCCACGGTCATTCGTCTGCTGGGCGAGCGCGGGCTGTCTCTTTCGTGGATGGAGTTGGTGGGTGACGACCGTGAGCGCATCACCGCTGCGCTGCAGCGAGCCTGTGCAGGCAGTGACGTGGTCTTCAGCTGCGGCGGCATTGGCGCCACGCCCGACGACCACACGCGCCAGTGCGCGGCGGCGGCGCTGGGCGTGCCACTGCAGCCGCACGCCGAGGCGCAGGCCCTGATCACCGAGCGCATGCAGGATGTGGCACGCGAGAAGGGCGAGGCGTTCGAGGCGCAGCGGCCAGACAACCGGCAGCGCCTGCAGATGGGGGTGCTGCCCGAGGGCGCGCGCATCATCCCCAATCCGTACAACAAAATTGCGGGTTTTTCCTGCGCCGGGCGGGGTGGCAGTCAGGTGCATTTCGTGCCTGGTTTCCCCGTCATGGCCTGGCCGATGATCGAGTGGGTGCTGGAGAATACCTGCCGGCCGTGGTTTCACCGCGCGCCGCAACTGGAGCAATCGGTGGTGCTGTACGGCGCAATGGAGTCGGCCTTGACGCCGCTGATGGAGCGCATCGAGGCCGAGCACCCGGACATCAAGGTCTTCAGCCTGCCCAGTGTCGATCACCCGGTGCATGGCGCGCACATCGAGCTTGGTGTGAAAGGCGCGGCGGCGCGCGTGCCGGCGGCCTGGCAGGCGCTGCTTGCGGCGCTGCACGAGATGCGGGTGAGCATGGGGCCGGAGATCGAGCGACGGCATTGAGGCCGCATCCGCGTTGACACATCCGATAGCCTTGCCCCGATGTCACAAGCGCCGCCACCGTCTTTTGCCGACAAGCCGTCACGGCACATGCTTTGGCGGATCGTCCTTGAAAACACCATCGTCGGGATCTCGTACATGCGCGACCGCAAGCTGGTGTGGTCCAACCCGCGGATGGCGCAGATCTATGGGTACGAACCCGGCGAGCTCGATGGACAACCGGTGCGCATCCTGTATGCCAGCGATCACGATTACGCTGAAGTCGGGCAAATGATCGCGGCGAAATTCAACAACCACGAGTTCTATACCCACGAGCGTTCGCAGATTCGCAAGGACGGCGAGGTTATCTGGTGCCGTATTTCCGGCAGATTGCTGGAGCCCTTGGGGAAGGCATCGGCATCGGTCTGGGTTATCCAGGAGATCACCGACAAAAAACGTGCGGAAGACCAGATTCGCCGCATCAATCAGCGCCTGGAGCAAACTGTCGCGCGCCGCACGCTCAACCTCTCGCGCAAGAATGCCGCGTTGCGTGAAGAGATCGAGCGACGACGGGCCGCGCAGGCGGCTTCGGTGGAGAGTCGGGAAAAGTACCAGACCCTGTTTCGCCACGTGCCTTTGGGTTTACTGGTTTTGGATGCCGGCGGCGAGGTGGTCGAGGTCAATCGTACGCTGCAGCAGTACCTTGGCGTTTCCACGCGTTCCGCTCTGGCCAAGGCATTGAGCGATTCCTCTTATGTGCAATTACCCGATGGAGGAACGACATCATTGGCATCCTTGGTTCGGGAGCATCGTTATGTCCCTACATCCGCAGATCCGTTGATCTTCGTTTGGGAGCGATCCAGTCGCAGGAGAAGGGTCATCACCATGGTGGCCACCGCCTTGGCGCACGGACTCGGCCATGCGTTCGTGTTCACTGATGTGACGGAACAGCGTCGGCGCAGCGAGCGTGAGCGGGTGCAAGAAGCCGCGCTGGCCCATGCGGGTCGGCTCTCGTTGATGGGACAGATGACCTCGGCGCTGGCGCACGAGTTGGGCCAGCCACTGAATGTGGCCCAGAGCTATCTGGCTGGGGTAATGCGGCGCTTGGACGCGGATGCGTCGCCCGAGATCGTGCAGGCGATGGCCAAGGCTGCCGCACATCTGGAGCAGGCCGGTGCGATCATTCGCAATGTCCGGGGGTTTGTTTCGCGCCAGCACTACCGACCTGCGCAGGCAGTGGATTTGCCGGAGTTGCTCAATCAGACGCTGACACTTTTGGAACATCCCTTGCGCTCGGCGTCGACCCGCGTGAAGACATCGATTGATGATGGGCTAGTACCCATCAATGGCAATGCCGTCGAGGTACAGCAGGTTCTGGTCAATCTGGTGATGAACGCGATCGAGGCCATGCACGGCACCCCGGCGGCCGAGCGCTGGGTCGAGATCAGGCTGGCACAGGAGGCGGATGCGTTCGCGTCCGTCACGATTGCGGACCATGGCCCGGGCGTACCCGCCGAACTTGCGCCGCGATTGTTTGATCCCTATGTCACCACCAAGGCCGATGGCCTGGGGATGGGGCTCATGATCTGCCGGACCATCATCGAATCGCACGGTGGTGCATTGCGGCTGCTCAATGCCCGCCGTGGCGCGGTCTTCCGTTTTACCCTGCGCCAAACCAAGTGATGGAACCGAGATCTGTTCTCGTTTTGCTGGTTGATGACGAGCCAGACGTGACGAATGCGTTGAGCTGGCTGCTCGATTCCGTCAAGCTGCGTTCGCGTGCATTCAATTCTCCGCGCGCGTTTCTTGACGCTTTGTGCGATGTTCCGCAACCGGCTTGCGCGGTGCTCGATTTGCGCATGCCCGAGATGAGTGGCCTGGAATTGCAGGTCAAGATGGCGGAAATGGGTTTGGATTTTCCCCATCTTTTCCTCAGCGCCCACGGCGATGTGCCTGCGGCGGTTCGGGCGATGCAGGGAGGGGCCGTCAATTTTTTGCAAAAGCCCTTCAATCCCGAGGAATTCCTCAATGCGGTTCAAAAAATCGTCCGGATTGCCCGCGAGCGTTACGAGTCGCAAACCCGTGAACGGGATTTGAAAGATTTGCTGGAACGCCTGTCCGGCCGCGAGGCCGATGTCCTGGGCGAATTGGTGCGAGGGCGCACTAGCAAGGAAATTGCCAGGGCATTGGCCATCAGCCCCAAAACCGTCGATGCCCATCGTGCCAACATCATCCGAAAGCTTGACGTGCGCAATGTCGTCGATCTAGTTCGCATGGTCCAAAAGCTGCACAGCCAGCCGTAGCCACTCTTCCCTTTGCGTGTATCAATGAGGCATCTGCACGCCTGCCAAATAGTTGCAGGAAGGCAGAGCCTCAGGGTTTTTGCCTAAGGCAAATCCCTTAGGAAAATGGCTTGTGCGCATGGTAGTCGATCCGGATGCCAAGCTTGGCGCGCGCTCGTAAAGTGACGCCAGTCCTGCAGAGGCGCACTTGGATCAAAGGCGATGGTGGCAGCCGGCGGCACTTCCAAAGGGAGTGCTGCAACCTTGGCTGAGGCACTGTCTGCTGGCTTGACTGGCGCGAAGCTCCCGGGCTCCCCCTCGATTGGATCAACAAAGGAGACATTCATGATCACCGTGGACATTGACACGGGCGGCACGATGACCGACGCACTGGTGTCGGATGGTGTGGCGCGCCATGCCTTCAAGGTAGACACCACGCCGCACGACTACACGCAATCCTTTCTGGGATGCCTGCAAGAGGCGGCGCGCGTGCTCGACTACCCGAGTGTCGAACAGTTTCTGGACAAGGTGGGGTTGATCCGGTGGTCCTCGACCATCACCACCAATACCCTGGCCGAGCGCCGGGGCTCCAAGGTCGGCCTGTTGGTGGGCGAGGGCCAGGAGGAGCGCCTGTACGGTCCGGTGCGCTCTCCCGTCGTCGGCGAGTTGGTGGACGAAGAATCCATCATCGGCCTGCCCGACAACCCCACGGCCACCGATATCCTGGTCGGCGTCAAGCAACTGCTGGAGACCGGCGTGCGTCGCATTTGCGTGTGCATGCCCAACTCGTTTCCCGACAATGCGCAGGAGCGCGCCATAAAGACAGTCATCGAAGGGCAATATCCGGATCACATCATCGGGGCCATTCCCGTCATGCTTGGCAGCGAGATGGCACCGCTGCGGCACGACCAGACACGCGTGCATTACTCGTTGATGAACGCCTACACGCACACGCAGCTTGCGTCGTCGTTGTTCAAGGCCGAGGACATGTTGCGTGACGACTACCAGTTCCGCGGGACCCTGCTGATCGGCAATACCAGTGGCGGCGTCGCGCGCATCAGCAAGACCAAGGCGGTGGACACGATGGAGTCCGGCCCGGTGTTTGGCACCTTTGGTGGCGCGCACATGGCGGGGCTTTACGGGCTCAAGGACGTGCTGTGCTTCGATGTCGGCGGCACCACGACCAAGGCTTCGGTCGTGCGCGATGGACACCCGGTCTACCAGCGCGGCGGTGAGCTCATGGAAGTGCCGGTGCAGACCTCCTTTGCCATGCTGCGTTCGGCGGCTATAGGCGGCGGCTCAATCGCCAGCGTCCGCGACGGGGCGTTGGCGCTGGGCCCCAAAAGCATGGGCGCAGCCCCCGGCCCAGCCTGCTACCAATTAGGCGGCAAGCAGGCCACCTTGACGGACGCCCTGCTGGTGCTGGGCTACATCGATCCGGCAAATTTCCTGGGAGGACACCGTCAGCTCAGCGTGGACGCGGCTCGCTCCGCGATCGAGCAGAACGTGGCCAAGCCGATGGGGCTTTCGGTGGATGCGGCGGCACTCGCGATTCGCGAGGAAGCCGTGGAAATGATGGCCGACCTGGTGCGCAATCTTCTGGACGAGGCCAAGCTCGAGGCCAAGTCCACGACGCTATTCGGTTTTGGCGGCAACGGCCCGATGTTCATTGCCTTTCTTGCGGAAAAGCTGGGCATGCCATCGGCCTATGCGTTTGACCTGGGGCCGGTGTTTGGCGCGTTCGGTTCATCCATCTCCGACGTGGTGCACGGCTATGAGCGCGGATTGTCCATGCGCTGGGGCGGCGATGACGCGCAAGCCCGTTTGCCCGGCATCGTGCAGCAGATGAACGATCAGGCGCACCGCGACCTGCGTGGCGAAGGGTTTGATCCGAATGGAGCGGCGTACGACTGGGAGCTTGATCTGGGCGCTGGCGCGGACGAGGTTGCCACGGTCCGGGCCAGGACTGAGCCATCGGCGACGTCCGATGCGGTTGTCGCTGCCCTGGGCACCAGCGTGGTGTCGCAGGGGTTGGGCAAACCGCTAGTGTTGGCGATCCGCTTGGCCAGCCGCTTTTCAGTCGGTTCACACGCTGTGGCCGAAAAAAAATCAGCGGGCGTGAAGGCCAAGGCGGCATCGCGCGCGCTGCTGTTCGGCATTACGCCCGTGGCCGATGCGCGGGTGTTGGGCTGGGAGGCCATGAACCCCGGTGATGCCGTGCAGGGTCCTGCCGTGATCAATGGCGCCACCTTCACCTGCCCGGTGCCCCCGCACTGGACGCTGCGCATGGACAAGTTCGGCAACGCCCAACTCAGTCCGACGAAATAAACACGGAGACACATCATGGCCTACGAACGAATCCGCTTTACCGAATATCTTGATCTCGACATGAACGATGAGCACTGGCTTTGTCACGACTGCGGGACAAAGCTCATATCGGCACGGGAAAACTACAAGAAAGGTTGCATGGTCGCCGAGCGCATGCCCGAAGAAATCCACAACCCGGTGATAGAGGGTGAGTATTCCTTCGCACCCGACAAGGACTGGGTCCGCATCGTGGAGTTTTATTGCCCGGGGTGTGCCCGGCAAATCGAAACCGAATATTTGCCCCCGGGACATCCGATCACGCACGACATCGAGCTTGACATCGACAGTCTCAAGCAGCGCCTTGCCAGCGGCGACTTGGTCGTGCGCGAGGGCAAATTGGTCAAAGGCAAAAAGCAAGGAGAGCACGCATGACTTCGCTGACGATACGTGACGCAGTCGATTCGATCGACATCGACATCGGCGGTACGTTCACCGACCTGGTGCTGACTTTCAACGGCGAACGCCATATCGCCAAATGCCCGACCACGCCACACGACCTGTCGGTCGGCTTTCTAAATGCGATCGAGGCGGCCGGAGAAAAGGTCGGCTTGACCACCGAGGAACTGCTGCCCAAGATCGACATCATGCGCTACAGCACCACCGTGGCCTTGAATCGCTTGCTGCAGCGCAAGGGCCCGCGCATCGGCCTGCTGACTACGGAAGGCCATGAGGACGTGATCCTCATCGGTCGCGGTGCCCAATGGACCGATGGCAAGCGCGTGACGGAACGGCGCAACATCGCCATCCAGACCAAGCCGCTGCCGCTGGTCGATCGGTCACTAACCCTGGGCGTGCGCGAGCGCATCGACTCGGCGGGCCAGATCGTGCGCCCGCTGGACGAGGAAGATGTGCGCCAGAAGCTGCGTACGCTCATGGAGCGTGGTGCGCGCGCCATCGTGGTCTCTTTGCTGTGGAGCTTTGCCAACCCGATTCATGAACAGCGGGTGCGCGAGATTATTCGCGAGGAATACAAGGAGTACCACATCGGCTTTCTGCCGGTGGTGCTGTCGTCGGCTGTGGTGTCCAAGAGCGGCGAGTACGAGCGCACGATGACGGCGGTGCTCGATGCCTACCTGCAGCGTTCCATGCAGAACGACATCGGGGCCACTTGGGACAAGTTGCGCGAAAGCGGCTATCGCGGTGCTTTCCTGATGATCCACAACTCGGGTGGCAGCGCCGACATCTTCAAGACGCCCGCTTCACGCACGTTCAACGGCGGCCCAGTCGCAGGCCTCATGGGCGCTGCCTATTTCGCCGAGCGGCTTGGCTACCGCAATGTGGTTGCCGCCGACGTGGGCGGCACCAGCTTCGATGTCGCGCTGGTGGTCGAGTCAAGTGTGCGCAACTACAACTTCCGCCCGGTAATCGATACCTGGATGGTCAACGTCACGATGATGGAGACCATCTCGATCGGGGCGGGTGGTGGCTCCATCGCCAAGGTGGACGGCAGCCGCCTGTCCGTCGGGCCAGAAAGTGCAGGCTCCATGCCGGGGCCGGTTTGCTACGACCTTGGCGGCACCGAACCCACGGTGACGGATGCCGACGTTGTGCTCGGCTATATCAATCCGGATGGCTATTTTGGTGGCCGCATGCCGCTGAGCCGCGCCAAGGCTGAAAAGGCGATTCGCGAGAAGGTTGCCGCGCCCCTGGGCGTCGAGGTGGTGGAGGCTGCGGCCCTGATCCGCCACGTGGTCGATGAGAACATGACCAGCGCCATCAAGCGCCAGGTGCAGATGCGCGGGTATCACCCGGAGGACTTCGTCGTTTTCGCGTTCGGCGGCGCAGGCCCGACGCACATGACTGGGTTTCGCGGCGATGTACCCAAGGCTGTGGTCTTCCCGGCGGCACCGGTTTTCTGTGCGATGGGCTCGTCCATCATGGATATCGTGCACATGTACGAACAGTCCCAGCGCATGGTGTTCATGCAGCCGATGAGCGAAAAGCTGGTGATCGCCCCTGCGCAATTCAATGCCGTGGTCGATGTCCTCATCGACAAGGCCCAGCGCGAGCTGCAAAGCGAGGGCCTGGCGGTAGAAGATGCGCAATACACCCTGGAGTTGGACATGCTCTACGGCGGGCAGGTGAACGTCAAGCGTGCAGCGTCTCCGCTCTTGCACATTCGCAGTGACGCGGATGCGCAAGCCATCTATGACGCTTTTGAAAAGGAATTTTCCGAAGCCTTTTCTCCGCTGGTGGTGAATAAGCCGGGAGGCGTCTTTTTGGACAACTTCGTGCTGCGCGTCACCGTGCCGACCTGGAACCCGGAACTGCCGGTACATCAACTGCAAGGCGTGGACGCTTCTGCGGCGCGCATTGGCGAGCGCAAGGCCTACTGGCCTCAGACCAAGCAATGGGTCCAGACACCTGTGTACCAGTGGGAGCAGTTGCAGCCGGGCAACGAGATCATGGGCCCGGCAATTATCGAAGCCGAGTTCACGACCATCGTTGTGCCACCGACCGACAAATTCGGGATCGAAAAACACGGGCTGGGCGTGTTGGAGCCCATCACGCCGCCGACCCGCCGCAAGCGCGTCATGTCGCGCATCGCAGTCGCTGCTTGACCCCGTTTATCCAAGGAGAATCACATGCCTATTCCCAGCCTTGAACAAAAGCTCGAATGGCTCAAGCCCTCACCCGCGACGGAACGAGAGCTGGACCTTGCCGCGCAAATCGACCCGGCCACGTTCGAGATCGGATTCCAGCGCACCAACGACATTCTTGATGAGGCGATGGACGTTTTTGTGCGCTCGTGCCGCTGCGCCATGGGCGTCGCTGGCGATTCGCTGGTGGCCATCATGACCGCAGAGGGCGACATCATCAACGGCTCATGCGGTACTTATCTGCACGCAGTAATACCGCCGCTGTTCATCAAGTACATCCTCACCCACCACAAGGACACCATCCGCGATGGCGACCTCTGGTTCATGAATGACGCCGTCTATGGCGGCGTGCACAACCCCGACCAAGCCGTCGCGATGCCGGTGTACTACGAAGGTAAGCTCGTGGCGTGGACCTGCGCGCTCGTGCACACGACGGAAACCGGAGCAACTGAACCAGGGGGCATGCCGGTTTCTGCGACCTCGCGCTTCGAAGAAGGCATGAATCTGCCGCCGCTGCGCATCGGCACCAACTTCAAGTTGGCCGATGACGTGGTGGACATGTTCGTTGCCTTTGGCATTCGCGCGCCTTCGATGATTGCGGTCGACTTGAAGGCGCGCTGCACCACGGCCGACCGGGTTCGCACGCGCTTGATCGAGCTGTGCGACCGCGAGGGCCCTGACTATCTCGTGGGACTGTTTCGCAAGATGCTCCAGGTGGCCGAGGCTGGCGCCAAGGAACTGATCGACCAGTGGCCCGACGGCACCTACCGCTGCGTGACCTTCAGTGACGCGGTGGGGTTGAAGCAGGGTCTGATCAAAAACTGCGCCATGACGGTCGTGAAGAAGGGTGATCGTTTGCTGGTTGACCTGAGCGGATCGGGGCCGGAAACCCCGTCGCCCTACAACGCGCACCCGCAAGCAGCGATCGCGCATTTTTCCAACTACATCTACGAATATCTCTTCTACGATCTGCCCATCTCCAACGGCACGTTCGCACCGATCGACTTCAAGTTCGGCCAGAACACCTGCTTGTCGCCGGATGCGCGCGCGGCAACATCGTGCTCGGTGATGATTTCGACGGGCGTCATGAGCGCGGTGCACAACTGCGCCGCCAAGGCCATGTTCTCTACTGCCTTGTGGAAACAGGCAGGCGCCCCGCTGGGCTACGGTGGCAATGCGCTGGTGCTGGCGGGCCTGAATCAATGGGGCGTACCGTTCGCGGACATGCTGGCGTATTCCATCAATACCGAAGGGCAGGGCGCGCGCCCAGAGCAGGACGGGATCGATGCGTTTGGTTTCCCGTGGTGCGTGTTTGGTCGAGCGCCCAATACTGAAGTCGTTGAAAACGAATTCCCGCTTTTGATCCCCTTGTCCAACCACTGGGCCGACTCCTGCGGCCACGGCAAATACCGGGGCGGCGTGGGTACGGCGCAGATGTGGGTTGCGCACCACGTGCCTGCTGTCTACATGATGGCCATTGCCGACAACTCCAAACTGCAGACACCGCAGCCCCTGTTCGGCGGCTATGCGCCCTGTACTGTGCCGGGGTTTGGCATTCGCCGGGCCAACGTCAAGGAGCTCATGGCTAAGGGCGATCCCAAACTGACCATGGATCTGCAGAAAGTACTGCAGGACAAGCCTATCGATGGCGACTACGAGGTGGAGTTCCAAGGTCGGTCAGTGCGCCCGTACAACAACGGGGACATTGCTACCTTCGCTTTCTCCGCCGGTGGGACGGGCTATGGCGACGTGCTGGACCGCGATCCGCAGGCGGTGGGCGTGGACATTGCCAAGGGCATCGTGACGGCAGATACCGCGC
The DNA here is from genome assembly GCF_001724135.1 of Comamonas sp. SCN 65-56. GTDB lineage: Bacteria > Pseudomonadota > Gammaproteobacteria > Burkholderiales > Burkholderiaceae_C > Comamonas_C. The sequence continues at coordinate 24,553 of NZ_MEDS01000007.1, forward strand.
GCAGCGTCTACAAGGTGGTCTGGGACGAAGGCAACCAACGTGTGGATGCCGATGCGACGGAGCAATCGCGCAACAAGGAGCTGCAGGCGCGCAAGCAGCGCGGGCGGCCCTATGCAGAGTTCGAGGCTGACTGGCTCAAGCAGAAGCCGCGCGACGAAATCCTGATGTACTACGGTAGCTGGCCTGACGCGCGTGTGACCACGCCGCTGATGCGTGCCTGATGGAGAGGGCTGGAGAAGGCCATGAGCAGTTCAGTCTGGTTCAAGCGCATGCAGGATTTGGCGCGAGGCGCGGGTTTTGCCCATGCACCCTTGTTTGCCCCCTTGTTGTTCGGCGCCGCGGCACAAATCGAGGCGATTGCGCCCGAGGCAATGGCGCAGGACGGGACTCGATTGCGCAAAAATATGACGGAGCTGCGCCGGGCGCTCGGACTGGAGACCGTGGCGTGCGCCGTGCCTAGCGCCATGGAGGCGCAGGCGCTGGGCGTGCCTGTAGCTGAAAACCAGTGGCCACCTCGGCCTTCAGGCGAACTCTCTGCCCTGAACATGGAAATCTCCAGCGAACAGTTGCTGGCCGTCCCGCGGATCGCGGCCGCGCTTGAGGCGATTCAGCAGTGGAGGGCCACCCCTGATGAGCAGGTGATCGTCGCCGCGCTCACCGGACCGGCCACGCTGCTGGCGCAATTGCGCGCAGCAGGTGCCGCGTTGACCGATGAGGAGGGCTATGACCTGGTGGGGCGCACGCTGGCCACTCTGGCCAGGATGTACGCCGAGGCACAGGTGCAGGTGCTGCAGTTGCACGAAACGGAACTGCCCGGCGACGAGGGGGCCATCGACGGCTGGAAGGGCGCGTTGGGCACGATCGGCAATGTCTCGCGGTTTCATCGCGTGCCCCCGCTGCTTGTGGTCGAGGGGGCAGCGCCGGCGAGTTGGCCGGTGCAAGTGGTGGCGTGCCCGGGGAGTACTCAGACGCCCGTCCCTCCTCGCCCGCATGGACAGGCGTGGGCGAGCGATCCTGTCGCTTGGCCGAGCCTGCCCACGCAGAGCGGCAACCTGCGCTTGATCACGACCGTGGCCGAGGTGCCTGCCTCGACACAGGTTTCGGATCTGGTTGCAGCTATGGGTCGGATTCGCTCATGAAGTACTGGAATGAAGAGCTCGAAACCAAACCCTGGGCAGAGGTCGAACAGTGGCAGGCTGGGCAGATCGCTGCCATGCTGAAAGACCTGCGTCGACGCTCACTGCTTTATGCAGAGTTGCATGCAGGTGTGGCGCGAGATCTGCCGTTGCGCGGTTTTGCGGATTTGCAGGCGCTGCCCTTCACGCTCAAGGACCATGTGCGTGCCGCGCAGGAGGCGGCCTCGGACGAAAGGCCCTTTGGCCGCAATCAGGCGATGGCCAAGAGTGAGATCGTTCAGGCGATCGCTTCGTCTGGCACCACCGGCAAGCCTTTGTACTACGCGCTGACGCAACGCGACACCGAGATGTTTACCGATGCCATCGCCAACACCTGGTTCACCGGAGGCGTGCGCAAAGGAGATACGGTGGCCCATTTGGTCGGGCTCCCGATGGTCGCGGGCGGTATGCCATATGCCGAGGGCTTTCGGCGCATCGGAGCCACCTTGTGCTGGCTGGGGGGGTTCCCGACCGACAGAATCCTGCGGGAGTTGCGCAACCTGCGTTGCACAACCTTGCTGGCGACCACGTCGTTTGGCCTCTATCTGGCAGACCAATGGGAGCAATTGGGGCGTGAACCCGGTGCCGTGCCTTCTCATTTGCATACGGTGCTTTGTGGCGGCGAACCCGGCTTGAATCAGCCGGAAATCCGTGAGCGCATCACGCACGGTCTGGGTATCAAGGCCTTGCGGGAATGCATGGGCCTTGGCGACGTGGTTTCCGCGATGTGGTGCGAATGCGAGCACGGTGGCGGCATGCATTTCAACGCCCAGAAATACGTGGCAATCGAATTGATCGATCCGGCCACGGGAGAGGTACGCCCTTGGGAAGATGGGGCTACGGGCGAGATCGTCTACACCACGTTTGCGCGGGATGCCACGCCGGTCGTGCGTTATCGCTCGCGCGATCACGCCTTGATCACCGGTGTGGGTGCTTGCAAATGTGGTCGTACCAGTCCGAGGATTCGATGCATTGGCCGCACGGACGATATGCTCATCTACAAGGGGATGAATGTCTTTCCGACGGCGATTCGCGATCTGATTACCACCCATTTTTCGGGGCGCGTCGAGCCCTTGCTGCGTATCTGGAAGGAGAGCAGGGACCAGGTTCGATTCGATGCGCCGATTCCGGTGGACGTGGAGGTCGCGGAGGCCTTTTCGATCGAACATGGCCAGGCACTGGCCCGGCAGATTGAGGAGCAGGTGCGAGGCCAGTTGCAGGTGCGTGTGGCCGTCAATGTCCTGGCGCATGGCGAGTTGCCACGTGGGGTCTACAAAAATTCCCTACTTGCGGTACGTGAGCCCGCCTGACGGGTGACCGCGTAGGCTCAACATCGCTCTGTGGAGCACATTTTTGTTTTGCAGGGTCAACAATGAAGTTCGAACGTGCAGCCCTTCCAGTAGGCCATCTATGGTCTTCCCCCTTCGTACGCTGGCAAGGCGCACTGCAGGACGTGTCCAGCATCGACCTGGCGGCCGCCGTAACCAACGACGCGCTGGATGCACGCGGGATTGAACGTGCAAACATTGATACGCTGGTGTTGGGTACTACCGTGCCGCAAGCCTCGTCGTTTTACGCAGCCCCCTGGCTTGCGGCGCGATTGAAGCTGCCGAGCATCAGTGGGCCGCACTTGTCCCAGGCCTGTGCCACGTCAGTGGCTTGTCTCGTCGATGCCGCGATGCGGGCAGAGGTTGCGCCTGATGCCATGTCGCTGGTTGTAACCAGCGATCGCACAAGCAACGGCCCCTTGCTTGTCTATCCGCGAAATCAGGGGATGGGTGGCAGCCCGGCGGTGGAAAACTGGGTGCTGGACAATTTTGCGGCTGACCCGAATACTGGCCAGCCCATGATCGCGACGGCCGAAAACGTTGCACGCGATGGCGGCATGTCGCGTGAGCGGTTGGACGAGCTGACGTTGCTGCGTTGGCAGCAATACCGAACGGCGCTGGCTGATGACAGGCGTGTGCAGCGCGCGTGGATGCAACCGGTTCGACTGGCCCGCGGGAAGGCGAAGCTGCTTGTGGTCGAAGAGGATCAAGGCGTTCACCCGTACACGACCGAAGGGCTGGCGCGGTTGGCGCCGGTGCAGCCTGGCGGTGTGGTCACATATGGCATGCAAACGCACCCGGCCGATGGCTGTGCGGGTGCGGTGGTCACTTCCAGTGAGCGTGCCAAAGCGCTTGATCGGGAGAAAGGGACAGTACGCTTGCTTGCGGCAGGATTTGCACGGGCTGGGCTGGCCGAAATGCCCAAAGCTGCCACGCTAGCTGCTGAGCGGGCTTTGGCTGACGCCGGTTTGACGGTGAATGACCTGGCATTGGCTCAGACCCACAACCCGTTTGTCGTCAATGACCTTTGGTTCCATCAGCGCACCGGGTTTGATCTGGAGCGCATGAATGTATGGGGCTCGAGTCTGATTTACGGGCACCCTCAGGGGCCGACGGGTTTGCGCGGGATCGTGGAGCTTGTGCATGCCCTGCGCGAGCGAGGCGGCGGTATCGGACTGTTTACCGGTTGCGCGGCCGGCGACACGGGTGCTGCCCTGGTACTGAGAGTGGACTGATGGCAGTCCGGCTGACCATACCGGTCACGATTGTCACGGGCTTCCTTGGCGCCGGCAAAACCACGCTGATCAATCGCCTGCTGCGCGAACCGCATGGTGAGCGCATCGCCGTCATTGAAAATGAATTCGGAGCGGTGGGAGTCGACGCCGAGTTCCTTGCCAAGGGCGGCGAAGAAATCATCGTGCAGCTGGACAATGGCTGCCTGTGTTGCACGGTGCGGGGCGACCTTGCGCGCGCGCTGCAGCAGTTGCTGGAGCAGGCCAAGGCGGGAAATTTTGAGTTTGACAGGGTATTGATCGAGACCAGCGGCATGGCCGACCCCGGCCCGGTCATCCAAACCTTTATGGCCGAGACGGCGATCGAAGCGCGGTTTCACCTCGATGGAGTCGTGACGCTGGTTGACGCGCTCAACGTCCAGGCTGAAATCGAGCGTATTGAGCATCGCTCCCAGATTGGGCACGCAGACCGGTTGCTGCTCACCAAGACCGATCTTGTTGGCCCTGAGCGCGTGGCAGAGGTGCGTGATTTGCTCGCTAGCGTCAACCCGCGCGCACCAGTCGTGGAGGGTAGTTTGCCGACCGTTGCCATCGACCAGTTGATGTCGCACCTGTTCGAGATTCGGGGGTTTATGACCGATTACATCCCGCGTGACGAAATAGCACGTTCGCTGCACGGTCTGGCGTTGCTGGAAGCGGGGCAGCAACGCATGCGCCCAGTGGGACTGGCGCGCCACACCAGAGACGTGGTGACCACCGTCTTTCTCGCAGACAAGCCGCTGGATTTGGACCTGCTGAACGGATTTCTGGATGCTGCGATTGCGCGTTATGGCGCGCGGTTGTGGCGCTGCAAAGGCATTGTCCATGCACTGGGCCAGCGTCAGCGCCTGATTGTGCAAGGGGTGCAAGGTGCCATTCAGATTGGTAGCGGCACCACATGGCGCCCTTACGAGCCTAAGCAGACTGTGCTGGTTTTCATCGGCGAATCGATAGAGGCGAGCCATATTCAGGCGGGCTTGGGTGCGTGCATCGCACCGGGCTGAGCGTCTTAGAATCGCACTCTTTTGCCTGCGGCCTGCCGGGCCGCACGGCCCACTTACTGGAGCAGCCTGATGGCCAAGACCGTCGCCGACGTGATGCGCATGGTGAAAGAGAGCGAGGTGCGCTTCGTCGACCTGCGCTTTACCGACACGCGCGGCAAGGAGCACCACGTCACCGTCCCCGTCTCGCATTTCGACGAGGAAAAATTTGCCAGCGGCCACGCGTTCGACGGTTCGTCGATGCCGGGCTGGAAGGGCATCGAGGCCTCGGACATGCAGCTTATGCCCGATCCGGCGACGGCCAACATCGACCCGTTTTTCGAGGAAACCACCCTCATCCTGCAGTGCGACGTGGTCGAGCCGGGCGATGGCAAGGCCTACGACCGCGATCCGCGCTCGATTGCCAAACGGGCAGAGGCGTACCTCAAGGCGTCGGGCCTGGGTGATACCGCGTACTTCGGGCCTGAACCGGAATTTTTCATCTTTGACGGCATCCGCTGGGGCACCGAGCCGGGCCGCGTGTTTTTCGAGATCGAGGAGTACGAGGCGCCGTGGAATAGCGGCACCAAGTTCGATGGCGGCAACCGCGGCCATCGCCCCGGCACCAAGGGCGGCTACATGCCGGTGCCACCGGTGGACAGCAGCCAGGATTTGCGCGCCGAAATGGCTGGGGTGCTGGAATCGCTGGGTATTCCGGTCGAGGTGTTCCACCACGAGGTGGGCGGCGCGGGGCAGAACGAGATTGGTACCAGGTTTTCCACGCTGGTGCAGCGCGCGGACTGGACCCAGTTGATGAAGTATGTGATCTGGAATGTCGCCAATTCCTACGGCAAAACCGTCACCTTCATGCCCAAGCCCTATGCGGGCGACAACGGCAGCGGCATGCATGTGCACCAGTCGATCTGGAAGGATGGCAAGAACCTGTTCGCGGGGGATGGCTATGCCGGGTTGTCGGATTTTGCGCTGTATTACATCGGCGGGTTGATCAAGCATGCCAAGGCGCTCAACGCCATCACCAACCCGGGCACCAATAGCTACAGGCGCCTGGTGCCGGGCTTCGAGGCGCCGGTGAAGCTCGCCTACAGCGCACGCAACCGCTCGGCGTCGATCCGCATTCCCTACGTCGCCAACCCCAAGGGGCGGCGGGTGGAGGCACGCTTCCCTGATCCGCTGATGAATCCTTACCTGGGTTTTGCCGCACTGATGATGGCGGGGCTCGATGGGGTCGAAAACAAGATCCACCCCGGCGAGGCTGCGACCAAGGACCTCTACCACCTGCCGCCCGAGGAAGACCGGCTGGTGCCCACGGTCTGCGCCAGCCTGGAAGAGGCGGTGGCGGCGCTGGATGCCGATCGCGGCTTTCTCACGCGCGGCGGCGTTTTCTCCGATGGCATGCTCGATGCTTACCTGGAGCTCAAGCAGGCCGAAATCCAGCGCGTGCGCATGACACCGCATCCGGTCGAGTACGACCTGTATTACGCTTTGTGACGTCAGCCGCAGGCATGCGCGTGCGTTTGGGTAATACTTGTCCGCACGATCGCATCTGTGGCTGCTCTTCAAGGGATTGCATGAAGATTTTTTTGTTCGCCCTGACCGCTCTTGCCGGCACGCTGGTGCTGCAACCCGCCAGTGCCCAAGACAAAATTTACCGCTGCGGCAACGAATACACCAACAACGTGAGCGATGCCAAGGCCCGCGGCTGCAAACTGGTGGAAGGCGGCAATGTCACCGTGCTGCAGGCCACCAAGCCCGCGGCAGCGCCGGCAGCAACGTCGCCGGCCAATGCGCCCAAGGTGAGCGATGCCGACCAGAAGGCGCGCGACTCGGATCGGCGCGCCATCTTGCAGGATGAATTGCGCAAGGCCGAGGGCAAGCTGGCAGAACTGCGCAAGGAATACAACGGCGGCGCGCCGCAGAAAAGCGCGCTGGAGCTGCGCAACACGCAGGTTTACCAGGATCGCGTGACCGAGCTCAAGGCCAACATGGACCGCGCGCAGGCCGACGTGGACGGCATCCGCCGCGAGCTCGACCGCACTAAATAAGCCGCAGCGCGGTGAGCAGGCCCTGGCAGGCGTCTTCGACCAGGTCCAGCACTTCTTCAAAGCCGCGCTCACCACCGTAGTAGGGATCGGGCACCTCGCTGGTCCGATGCCGGGTGCAGAACTCGGTCAGCCGCATCAGTTGCGCTCGCGGCTGCGCGGGAGCCAGGCGCCGTGCCAAGGTTTCATTGGCCGCATCCATGCTCAGAATCAGATCGAAACGCTCGAAGTCTTCCCGCAGGAGCTGGCGCGCGCGCTGCGTCGACAGGTCGTAGCCGCGGCGCAGCGCATGCTGCTGCGCGCGGGCGTCGGGCGGGTTGCCGATATGGTAGTCATGAGTACCAGCCGAATCGACCTCCAGCGCTTGCTGGGCATGCGCAAGGAGCACCTTTTTTTGTAGTACGCCATGGGCGGTGGGGCTGCGGCAGATATTGCCCATGCAGACCATCAGCACGCGCACGGGGCGGTGCTCGGCTTGCGCGGCCAGCGCGGTGAGATCGGGCAGCGCAGGCATCAGAGGGCGAGAGTGGCAATCACCGGCGCATGGTCGCTGGGTTGCTTGTTCTTGCGTGGCGCGCGGTCGATGGCGCAGGCGGTGACGGCGCTGTGCAGCGCGTCGCTCACCAGGATATGGTCGATGCGCATGCCGCGGTTCTTCTGGAAACCCAGCATGCGGTAGTCCCACCACGAAAACGTCTTCTCGGGCTGCTCGAATAGGCGGAAGCTGTCGGACAGACCGAGTGAGAGCAGCTCCCGGAAATGCGCACGTTCTTCGGGCGTGTGGTGGATGGTGCCGCGCAAGCCATCGGGGTCCCAGGTGTCGCGGTCATCGGGCGTGACGTTGAAATCCCCCAGCAGCACGAGGCGTGGGTGCGCGGCCAGCTCCGCACGCACAAACGCTGTCAATGCCGCCAGCCAGCGCAGCTTGTAGGCGAATTTCTCGCTGCCAGGCTCTTGTCCGTTGACGAAATAGCCGTCGATGACACGCAGTTCCCCGGCCGGTGTCAGCACGGTGGCGGCGATCACGCGCGCCTGTTCATCTTCAAATCCAGGAATGTTGCGCACCACGTCTTGCATCGGATGGCGGCTGATCAGTGCCACGCCGTTGTAGGTCTTCTGGCCCAGGCACACGCTTTGGTAACCCGCCAGCTCGAAAGCGTCGTGCGGAAACTTGTCATCGGTGAGCTTGAGCTCCTGCAGGCCGAGGACATCGACGGGGTTGGCCTGCAGCCAGGCGAGCACCTGCGGCAGGCGCACGGCAAGCGAATTCACGTTCCAGGTGGCGATTTGCATGGCGCCGATTGTGACTGGTACGACAGTCCGCGTCAGGGCTACGTCGGCATGACGCACCAGGGCGCCTGGTCGTGCACCAGGCCCATCCACAAGGCCCAGAGCGCCGAGGCCAGCAGTGCCAGCCCGGCCAGGCGCATGCCCCAGCCGTCGCGCCCCCGGCGGCCCAGGCGCAGCAGCAGCCACGGCCCGAGCCAGAGCATGACGCCGGAACCCAGCGCGAACAAGGCCATGACCACGGCGCCACCGGCAATCCCATCGGCCAGCGCTGCGACCATCACGGCCGAATACAACAGGCCGCAGGGCAGCAATGCCCAGGCCGTGCCCACGCCCAGCGGGGCGGCTCGCCCCATGGAGCCGGTGGCGCTTCGCACCCGTGCCCAGACGCGGCGCGCCCCCAGCTCCAGCCACAGCGGCTGCCGCCCCTGGATCAGCAGCACCAGCCCGACAACGGCGGCGGCCACATGCAGCAGGCTCCAGACCGGTCTGAGCGCTGCCGAATACACCGTGAGCCAGCCCAGACCCTGCATCGATGCAGCCGCCAGAGCCCCCAGCAGCATGTAGCCCATGAGGCGCCCGAATTGAAACAGCGCGATGGCGCGCCCGCTGTGGGGCGCGGCGCTCTGGCCTATGCCTGCGCAGGCCGCGCCGCACATGGCGATGCAGTGCGGGCTGCCGACCAGACCCATGAGCAGGCCCGTGGCCGCCAGTGAAAGTTGCATGACGGGATTCTATGAATACCCGAATTTCGAGCCATGGCAGGCCGGGATTTGACTTGCCTCAAGGGTGCGACATTCCCCTGTCTGAAATCAGGGTTTTCCATTAGACTGCGCCTGCCTTTTAGCTTTGCCACCCATCCGTGGCACCCCACCCACCATGCAGGGAGCCGACGCTCTGCCCCCCACCCCATGGCCGCTTCCCGCACCGGGCGAGGCAGCCGCGCCGCCCGAACTCACGCTGCTCGATGAGCGCGATGAGTGGCTGGCGTTCAGCCACGCCTGGGCGCACCCCGGCGCGGTGGATGCGCCCGGCATGTGGGAGTCGATGGTGGCTTTCCAGGGCATGCACTGCGCCGCCTGCGCCGTGACGCTTGAACAATTGATAGCGCGCGTGCCAGGCGTGGTGCGCGTGGATGTCAGCGCGGCGGCGCAGCGCGGCCGCATCGTCTGGGACGAGGCGCGCACCCGCCCCTCGCGCTGGATGCAGGCGCTGGCAGGCAGCGGTTACCGTGCGCTGCCGGTGCATGACGTCGGCGCCGGCGCACGCCGTCAGGAGGACAGCCGCCGCATGCTCTGGCGTCTGGGTGTGGCGGCGGTCTGCATGATGCAGGTGATGATGTATGCGGTGCCCGGCTACATCGCCGGTCCCGAGGTGATTGGCGCCAACACCGAACAGTTGCTGCGCTGGGCGCAATGGGTGCTGTCGCTGCCGGTGATGCTGTTCTCCTGCCGCCCGTTCTTCGCATCGGCCTGGCGCGATCTGCGCGGCCGGCGCATCTGCATGGATCTGCCGGTGGCGCTGGGCATGCTGATCACCTTCGTGGTCAGCAGCCTGGGGACGTTCGAACCTGCGGGGCCGTTCGGTCATCAGGTGTACTTTGATTCGCTCACGATGTTCGTCTTCTTCCTGCTGGCCGGGCGCTGGCTGGAACTGCGGCTGCGCGATCGTTCGGCGGGCGCGCTGGAGGCCTTGATGCATCGCCTGCCCGATGGCGTGGAGCGCCGTGAGGCGGATGGGCGCTGGCAGCATGTCGCGGTGCGGCGCCTGCATGTCGGCGATGTGGTGCGGGTGCTGCCGGGCGCGGCATTCCCGGCCGATGGCATGGTGTTGGCGGGCAGCACCACGGTTGACGAGGCCTTGCTGACGGGAGAGTCGCGCCCGCTGGCGCGTGGCCCGGGGGATGCGGTGATTGCCGGCAGCCACAACCTGAGCGCGTTGGTGCAGATGCGCGTGCAGGCCGTGGGTGGTGAGACACGTTACGCGCGCATCGTCGGCCTGATGGAACAGGCGGCCAGCAGCAAGCCCGATCTGGCGCGCCTGGCGGACCGCCTGGCCAAGCCATTTTTGATCGCCGTGTTGCTGGTGGCCGGGCTGGCGGCGCTGTGGTGGTGGCCGCAAGACCCGGCGCGCGCGCTGATGGTGGCGGTGGCGGTGCTGGTGGTCACCTGCCCCTGCGCGCTCTCGCTGGCCACGCCGGCGGCCATGCTCGCGAGCGCCGGGGCACTCGCCAAGCGCGGTGTGCTGGTGCGCCAGTTGCAGGCGATAGAGGCGCTGGCGGGCGTGGACAGCGTGGTGTTCGACAAGACCGGCACATTGACCAGCGATGCCTTCGTGCTCGCCGGTGTGCGGCTGCGTGACGGTATTGAGCGGGCAGAGGCCTTCGCCTTGGCCGCCAGTCTGGCACGCCACAGCCTGCATCCGGTCTCGCGTGCGATCGTGGCAGCCACGGTTGGGCAGGGGCCTGCGCTGCAGGCGCAGGGCGTCAGCGAGGTGGCGGGCCAGGGCGTGGCGGGATGGGTTGAACTGGAGGGAGCGTCAAGGCATTGCCGACTGGGCTCCGCGGCGTTTTGCGCGGCGCCGCAAGGCGAGCAGGCCGATGCGACGCAGGGCCCGGTCAGTCATCTGGCCGACGACGCTGGCTGGCTGGCGAGCTTTCAGTTCGAGGAAGACCTGCGCCCGGACGCCGCACGCGCCGTGGCGGCGTTGCAGGCACAGGGCCTGGGCGTGCAACTGCTCTCGGGTGATCGGGCGGCGTCAGCCTTGCGCGTCGGCGCCCTCGCCGGGGTAGACCAGGCGGTGGGCGATTGCTCGCCCGACGACAAGCTGGCGCAGGTGCGCGTTCTGCAGCGCCAGGGACGGCATGTCGCGATGGTGGGTGATGGCCTCAACGATGGGCCGGTGCTGGCGGCCGCGCAGGTCTCGTTCGCCTTTGGCAAGGCAGTGCCGCTGGCGCAGGCACGGTCGGATTTCGTCGTGCTGGGCGCGCGCCTGATGGCGATCCCCGCGGCACGTGCGCAAGCGCGGCGCACGATGGTTGTCGTGCGCCAGAACCTCGCCTGGGCGCTCGCCTACAACCTTGCCGCACTGCCGCTGGCGCTATTGGGCTACATGCCGGCCTGGGCGGCAGGGCTGGGCATGGCCGCCAGCTCGCTGCTGGTGGTGGCCAATGCGCTCAGGCTCAACCGCGGCGAAGCATTGGAGAACGCCTGATGGACATCCTCTACCTGCTGATTCCGCTGTCGGTGGTGCTGGCGCTCTTGATCGTCGGGGCGCTGGGCTGGGCGATCTTTCGCGGCCAGTTTGAAGACCTGGAACGCGAAGGCGAGCGCATTTTTGAACAAGATTGATCCAGGTCAAATTGGCCACTCTGGTGCCATGGATAATCCGCGTCTGTATTAGAGGAAACCCTTAGATGTCTACAACGAGTCACTCGATGCCGACCTATAACGACAAGGTAGTGCGCCAGTTTGCGGTCATGACCGTGGTCTGGGGCGTGATCGGCATGCTGGTCGGCGTGATCGCCGCCGCACAACTCACCTGGCCCGAGCTCAACCTGGGCATTTCCTGGCTCAGTTACGGCCGCCTGCGGCCGCTGCACACCAATGGCGTGATCTTCGCCTTTGCGTGCTCTGGCCTCATCGGCACCTCGCTCTATGTGGTGCAGCGCACCTCGCAGGCGCGGCTGTTCGGTGGCGACGGCCTTTCGGGTTTCGTGTTCTGGGGCTGGCAACTGGCGCTGGTGGGCGCCGTGATCACGCTGCCGATGGGCCTGACTTCGTCCAAGGAATACGCCGAGCTGGAGTGGCCGATCGACCTGCTCATCACCGCGGTCTGGGTGGCCTACGCCGTCGTGTTCTTCGGCACGATCTCCAAGCGCAAGATGAGCCACATCTATGTGGCCAACTGGTTCTACGGGGCTTTCATCATCGCCATTGCGCTGCTGCACATCGGCAACAACATCGAGCTGCCGGTGGGTGCGTTCAAGTCCTACTCGGCCTACGCCGGCGTGCAGGACGCGATGGTGCAGTGGTGGTATGGCCACAACGCGGTGGGCTTTCTGCTCACCACCGGGTTCCTGGGGATGATGTACTACTTCATCCCCAAGGCGGCCGAGCGGCCCATTTACAGCTACCGCCTGTCCATCGTGCACTTCTGGGCGCTGATCTTCACCTACATGTGGGCGGGGCCGCACCATCTGCATTACACCGCGCTGCCGGACTGGACGCAGTCGGTGGGCATGGTGTTTTCCATCATCCTGCTGGCCCCGAGTTGGGGCGGCATGATCAACGGCATCATGACGCTCTCGGGCGCCTGGCACAAGCTGCGCACCGATCCGGTGATCCGCTTCCTGATCGTTTCGCTGTCGTTTTACGGCATGTCCACTTTCGAGGGCTCGCTGCTCTCGATCAAGACCATGAACGCGCTCAGCCACTACACCGACTGGACCGTGGGCCACGTGCATTCCGGCGCGCTGGGCTGGGTCGGCTTCATCACCATGGGCTCGCTCTACTGGCTGATTCCGCGCCTGTACGGCCGCACCAGCATGTATTCCACGCGCGCCATCGATCTGCATTTCTGGATTTCCACGCTGGGCATCGTGCTGTATGTGGCCTCGATGTGGATCGCAGGCGTGATGCAGGGCCTGATGTGGCGCGCGGTCAACGAGGACGGCACGCTCACCTACGCCTTTGTCGAGAGCGTGAAGGCCACTTATCCGTTCTACGCGGTGCGCTTCCTCGGTGGCCTGCTGTATCTGAGCGGCATGGTGGTGATGCTCTGGAACACGCTCAAGACCATGAATGCCGGGCGCGCCCCGGTGGTTGCCGTGCCGCCGCTGGTGGCTGCCGCCTGAAGCCTGCCTGACGAAAGAGAACCCAAGACATGGCGCAAGAAGACATCCGCGGCCACGGCCGCATCGAAACCAACAACTTCCTGATGATCGTGCTGGTGCTGCTGGTCATCGCGATCGGCGGGTTGGTGGAAATCGTTCCGCTGTTTTTCCAGAAATCGACCACCCAGCCGATCGAAGGCCTCAAGCCCTACACCGCAATGCAGGTGGTGGGGCGCGACATCTACATCCGCGAGGGCTGCAACAACTGCCACTCGCAGATGATCCGCTCGCTGCAGCATGAGTCGCTGCGCTACGGGCCGGTCTCGGTGGCGGGCGAATTCGTCTACGACTACCCGCATCTGTGGGGCAGCAAGCGCACCGGCCCCGATCTGGCGCGCGTCGGTGGCCGCTACAGCGACGACTGGCATGCGGTGCACCTGAACAACCCGCGCGCGGTGGTGCCCGAATCCAACATGCCGGCCTATCCCTGGCTGGCCAAGACATCGGCCGACAGCACGACCATCCAGGCGCACATGCGCGGCCTGCGCACGCTGGGCGTGCCCTACACGGATGAAGAGATAGCCAAGGCGCCCGCCGAGGTTGAGGGCAAGACCGAGCTGGAGGCCTTGATCGCCTACCTGCAGGTGCTCGGCATCCATCGCAAATAACCGGTTGCAGGAGATACCGCATGAATGTGGAATGGCTGCACAGCCTGTATACGGTGCTCGCGTTCGTGACCTTTGTCGCGATCGCGTTCTGGGCCTGGTCGGGGCGCAACCGACCGGGCTTTGACGAGGCGGCGCGCTTGCCGCTGCTGGACGATGAGAGCGCCGCGCGCAAGGTGGTGGCTGCGGGGGAAGGCAAGTCATGAGCGACTTCACGAGCAATTTCTGGTCTCTGTACGTGGCGGGCATCACGCTGCTGGGTGTGCTGGCCTGCGCCGCGCTGTTGTGGTGGACGTTTCGGATGAATGCCGAGGTCAATCCCGACCAGTCCACCGGCCATGTCTGGGATGGCGACCTGACCGAGCGCAACAACCCGCTGCCGCGCTGGTGGGTGATGATGTTCGGCATCAGCTGCATCTTCTCGTTGCTGTATCTGCTGCTGTACCCGGGGCTGGGCACCTTCAAGGGGGTACTGGACTGGTCGCAGGACGGTCAACATGCGCAGGAGCAGCAGCAATATGAAGCGCGGATCGCACCGATCTACGCGGCATTTGCCAACCAGAGCATCGAGCAGCTGGCCAAGGACGCCAATGCCCGCGCCATCGGCGATCGGTTGTTCATGAACAACTGCGCGCAGTGCCACGGCAGCGATGCGCGCGGCAGCAAGGGCTTTCCCAATCTGGTGGACGCCCATTGGAACTGGGGCGGCAGTCCGGACGCCGTTCTGCAGACCATCGCCGACGGCCGCATGGGTGTGATGCCGCCCATGGCTGCGGCGGTGGGCACGCCCGACGAGGTGCGTGCGCTGGCCAACTACGTGATCGCGCTCTCGGGTGGCAAGCACGACGCGGCCTTGGCCGCCAAGGGCAAGGAAAAATTCGTCGTCTGCGCGGCCTGCCATGGCGAGGCGGGCAAGGGCAATCCCGCGCTTGGCGCCCCCGACCTGACCGATGGCATCTTTGCCCACGGTCCGGACAACGTGGACCATGTGGTCGAGATGATCGATCACGGCAAGATGGCGCAGATGCCGGCCTGGAAGGACAAGTTCTCGCCCGAGCAGTTGCGCGTGCTCACCGCCTATGTCTGGGGGCTGGGCGGCGGCCAGCCAGCGGCCGCGCAGTGACGCGTCTGCCATCGCCTCTTTCTGAACGCTGGTGCGGGTCGCATCGGCGTTGCGCGTGATTCGCATGGCCACCGTTGGCAGCACCGGGCCGGCGCGCGGGTACTCCAAGATCTACCCGCGCAGCGCCAAGGGCTTCTATACCCGCTGGCGCTGGTTCTTCGTCTTTGCGACGCAGCTCTTCTTCTACGGCATGCCGTGGCTGCAGTGGGGCGGGCGCCAGGCGATGCTGTTCGACATCGAGGCGCGGCGCTTCTACATCTTCGGCCTGGTGCTCTACCCGCAGGATGTGTTCTACCTCGCGGCGCTGCTCATCATTTCGGCGTTACTGCTGTTTCTGTTCACGGCGGTGGCGGGGCGCCAGTGGTGTGGCTATGCCTGCCCGCAGACGGTCTATACCGAGATCTTCCTGTGGGTGGAGGAAAAGTTCGAAGGCAACCGCGCGCAGCGCATGCGCCTGGATGGCGCGCCGCTGTCGTGGGCCAAGTTCTGGCGCAAGGGCGGCAAGCACCTGGTCTGGCTGGCGATCGGCCTGTGGACGGGCTTTACCTTCGTGGGCTACTTCACGCCGATCCGTGAACTGGCGCTCCAGGTACTGGCGTTCTCGGTGGGGTCGTGGGCGCTGTTCTGGATTCTGTTCTACGGCTTTGCCACCTGGGGCAATGCCGGTTTCATGCGCGAGCAGGTCTGCAAATACATGTGCCCGTATGCGCGCTTTCAGGGCGCGATGTTCGACCGCGACACGCTCATCGTCACCTACGTCGCCAAGCGCGGCGAGCCGCGCGGCAAGCGCTCCAAGAAGGCCGATTACAAGGCTGAAGGTCTGGGCGACTGCATAGACTGCACCATGTGCGTGCAGGTTTGTCCCACCGGCATCGACATCCGCGATGGCTTGCAGTACGAGTGCATCAGCTGCGCCGCCTGCATTGACGCCTGTGACGATGTGATGGACATGATGGGCTATCCGCGTGGCCTGATCCGCTATTCGACCGAGACCGCGATCGAGAAGGACTGGGGCAAGCGCGAGATCGTGCAGCGCGTGAAACGGCCACGCGTGCTCGTCTATGCGCTGGTGCTGGCGCTTGCCAGCGTGGCGCTGGCTGCGAGCCTGTGGCTGCGCACGCCGTTCAAGGTGGACATCATCCGCGACCGTGCAACCATGGCGCGACTGGTCAAGGGCGGCGAGATCGAGAACGTCTACCGCGTCCACGTCATGAATGCGACCGAGCAGGAGCAGACCTTTGTGCTGGCGGTCGAGGGCTTGCCGCACCTGGCATTGGCCGAGGGTACGCGCACGGCCGTGACGATAGGGCCGGAGCAATCGGCTTCGGTGCCGGTGCAACTGCGCCTGCCCCATGGCGAGGCGTCGCCTGGCTCGCATCGGATTGCGTTCGTGGTGAGCTCCGAGGGCGTGGGCACGGTGCGGGAAAAATCCGCGTTCATCGTGCCGCGGTGAGGCCATGAGCAAGCACCCGGGTCCATCGCTTGCGCAGCACCCCATGCCGTGGTGGCGTTCGGGCTATCTGTGGCTCATCATCGGGTTGACGCTGGCAATGCTTGCAGGGGGCGTGGTGACGGTATGGCTCGCATCGCAGCAGCCCCATGCGCCCGTGGCTGCGCCGCCATCGCAGGCAGAGCAGGGCGGCTCGCTGGAGCCCGCGATGCAGGCACGCAACCGGACATCGAGCCGCAACGCCAAGGCGCTGGGTACGGGAGGGGACTGAATCCCCCTCTCGCCATCACAAAAAACAGGAGGCAGGATGGCAGGCAAGAAATGGATGCTGATCGTGTGGCCCGCCTTCATGGTGGCCGCGGCGCTGGAGATGATGGTTTTCGCGGTGCTCGACCCTGAGTCACTGGCGCTGCTGGGCGAGCAGGTGGATTGGTCGCGCAATACCGTCTATTCGGTCACCTTTCTGATCTTCTGGTGCATGTTCATGCTCTGCAGCGCGATCACGCTGCAACTGGCCAGCCCGGGTACGGAGGTGAACCGGCAGCTGACCCACGAGCAGCCCTGAGCTGCGGCGCGGCGTTTCGGCACTACCGTGCAGGGGGTTGAAGGGGCGCCGGTAAAATCGCAGGTCCCTTCAGCCAGCAGGCTGCGCCTGCCCATCAGGTTTTGTCCATGCAAGCACCCGCCGCACGCCCGGCTTCCGGCACCAAGTTCACCAGCCGCCAGGGCACGCGTGCCGTCAAGGACGGCGTCAAGCCCAGCGGCCTGACGACCATCCCCAATGCCGAGCGCAAGCCCGACTGGCTGCGCATCAAGCTGCCCAACGGGGCCAAGTACCAGCAGATCAAGGAGATTGTCGATTCGCACAAGCTCTCCACGGTCTGTGCCGAATCCAAGTGCCCCAATATTGCCGAATGCTGGGGGCGTGGCACGGCCACACTGATGCTCATGGGTTCGGTGTG
Organism: Comamonas sp. SCN 65-56; assembly: GCF_001724135.1. Classification (GTDB taxonomy): domain Bacteria; phylum Pseudomonadota; class Gammaproteobacteria; order Burkholderiales; family Burkholderiaceae_C; genus Comamonas_C. Next base: position 41,688 of record NZ_MEDS01000007.1, read on the forward strand.
CACGCGCGCCTGCAAGTTCTGCTCGGTGAGCACCGGCAACCCCAACGGCTGGCTCGATCCGCTGGAGCCGGTTAACGTGGCCGACGCCGTGGCGCTGATGGGGTTGAAATACGTGGTGCTCACCTCGGTGGACCGCGACGACCTCAAGGACCTGGGCGCAGGGCACTATGCCGCCTGCATCCGAGAAATTCACCAACGCATGCCGGAGACGGCGGTGGAAGCACTGACACCCGATTTTCAAGGCCGGCACGCGCTGGTGGCCAAGGTGCTCGATGCGGGCCTGGCGACCTATGCGCAGAACCTGGAAACCGTGCGGCGCCTGACGCACCCGGTGCGCGATCCGCGGGCCGGCTACGAGCAGACGCTGGATGTGCTCAAGTTTGCCAAGGGCTATGCGCCGCAGACCATCTCCAAGACCAGCCTGATGCTGGGGCTGGGCGAGACGGATGCGGAGATCGATGAAGCGCTGGACGATATCCGCGCTGCCGATGTCGATGTGGTCACCATGGGCCAGTACATGCGGCCCACGCAGCACCATCTGCCGGTGCAGCGCTATGTTTCCCCCGATCAATTCGCCGAGTACCGCGAGATGGCGCTGGCCAAGGGCTTTGTCGAGGTGGTGGCGGGGCCGTTCGTGCGCTCCAGTTACCGCGCCGAACGCGTGCTGGAGCACAACAACGTCGGGCTCGATGAGAGCGTGCTCGAGAGCATTCGCAATTCCGCCGCCAACGCGATGCGCTGCTGATGCCGGGGATGCCTGCCAGGGTAAGTCCTTTTTCCGTCGCGGGCATGGCGGCCGTTGTCGGCGGCGGTGTCTTGGCGGCAGCCATTGCGCACCGGCCCACGCAAGGCCTGGTGTGGCTGGTGGCCTATCTGGTGCTGGTGGTGGGCGTTGCCCAATACCTGCTGGGCGCGGGGCAAACGCTGCTGGCACCCGGGGCGCCGTCCACCGGCGGACCCTGGGGCCCGTGGGTGTTGCTCAACCTGGGGCATCTGGGAGTGATCCAAGGGCGGCTGGGTGAGCAGCCTGGACTGGTGTTTGCCGCAACGCTGGCCTATGCGGCGGCCTTGCTCTGGCTGGTGTACTCGGTACGCGGCGCGCTTCGTGGCAGGCGCCTGTGGCTGTACCGGGGGTTTGCGCTGTTTCTGTTGCTCAGTTCACTGGCCGGCGTAGTGCTGACGGTGCTGCGGCGCTAGAATTTTTTCGCGTCGTAGTCCCAAGGCTGGGCTTGCTGCAGCAAGGTGCGCAGCGCGCCATCGTCCAGTTGCGCAAGCTCGTCTTCCGCTTGCGCCAGCGTGTCGGCAGCCATTGGCTGATGCAGGATGGCGCCCCCTTCCATTGCGCTGAAGACCAGCAGCATCTGCCCATAGGAGGCGTACAGCGGCGCGGCCTGCCAGCGCCGTCCGTCGGGATCGAGAAAATCGCGCATGCCATCGAGTCCTTGAAGTAAACAGACCTTACGCCAGCCGCTCGTAGCGTGCAAAGCGCAGGCCCAAGCCTTGGGCGCTGACATGGTCGCTGTGCGCGGTGAGCCGCCATTCGCTGCCAAGCGCGGGCGCCCAGGTGTCACCCTCGAATTCCTGCGCGATCTCCGTCACCTCGGCGCGTGTGGCCAGTGGCAGGGCCTCGGCAAAGATCTGCGCCCCGCCGATGACCCAGGCGGTGGAGGCGCCCGATTGCTCTGCCGTTGATAGCGCTTCGCGCAGACTGGTAGCGCGTTGAGTGCCGTTTTCGCTCCAATTTTCCTGGCGCGTGATGACGATGTTCAGGCGCCCGGGCAGCGGGCGAAAGCGCGACGGCAGCGAATCCCAGGTCTTGCGCCCCATGATGACCGGCTGGCCTTGTGTCAGTGCCTTGAAATGCGCCAGATCCTCGGGCAGATGCCAGGGCATGCTGCCCCCCTGGCCGATGACGCCGTTGGCGGCGCGTGCGTAGATCAGTGCGATTTCCATGAGGGTTTGTGCGGTGCTTGCTGGCACCCAATATAACGGCACCCTACGATAGCGCCTGTTCATGGCTAAGATTCCGCTTTCCGTCCTCGTCGTCATCCATACGCTGGATTTGCAGGTGCTGCTGATCCGCCGTGCCGATGCGCGCGAGGAGTTCTGGCAATCGGTCACCGGCAGCAAGGACAGCGTGCAGGAGAGCTGGCGCGAGACGGCGCTGCGCGAAGTGCGGGAGGAGACCGGCATCGATGGCGCGGCACCGGGCTGCTGCCTTGTCGATTGGGGCCTGGAGAACGTCTACAGCATCTATCCCCAATGGCGTCATCGTTACGCACCGGGCGTGATGATGAACACTGAGCATGTGCTGGGCCTGCGCGTCCCCGTGGCGACGCCGGTGACCTTGAATCCGCGCGAACACACGGCATATGCGTGGCTGCCGTGGCGCGAGGCGGCCGACCGCTGCTTCTCCCCTTCCAACGCCGAAGCCATCCTCTGGCTGCCGCGTTTTGAATCGCTTGCATGACCGCTGAACGCTTGGCTGAAATCGAATTTGCGCCGTCAGAGTTGCCCGCTCTGCCGGGTGGCATCCTGCGCGTGGCGACCTACAACATTCACAAGGGCGTGCAAGGTCTGGGCCCGGCGCGGCGCCTGGAGATCCACAACCTCGGGCTGGCGATAGAGCAGCTCGATGCCGACATCGTCTGCCTGCAGGAGGTGCGGGCCAGCAATCGGCGCGAGGCAGCCTACTTTGATCGCTGGCCGCAACTGCCGCAGGCGCAGTACCTTGCGCCGGAAGGCTATGAAGCCGTCTACCGCACCAATGCCTACACGCGCGATGGCGAGCATGGCAATGCGCTGCTCACGCGCTGGCCGGTGCTGGCCAGCAGCCATGAGGACATGTCCGACCACCGTTTCGAGCAGCGCGGCCTGCTGCATGTGCAGCTCAAGGTGGCGGGCCGCCTGGTGCACGCCATTGTGGTCCACCTGGGGCTGGTGCCAGGCAGCCGCATCCGCCAGGTGGCGCAATTGCAGGCCTACATCCGGCGCAAGGTGCCGGACGATGCGCCGCTGGTGGTGGCGGGCGATTTCAACGACTGGGGCAACCAGCTGGCGCAGATGCTTGCGGGCTTCGGACTGCTGGAGTTTGCCGATGCGACGAATCTGCACACCTACCCGTCGCGCCTGCCGATTGCGCGGCTGGACCATGTGTATGCGCGCGGGCTGCTGCCGCTCTCGCTGACGGTGCCGCGCGGGCGCATCTGGTGGCGCATGTCCGACCATCTGCCGCTGATCGCGGAGTTCCGCCTCTGAGCGGAGGATGGCGCGCATGGCCTTGCCACCCTATGCCGGTTCGGACCACCAGATACGGCTGCTGCAGGGCGCGCAAGAGCTGTTTCCGGCACTGATTGCCGAGATCGACGGCGCGCGCTCGGACGTGCAGTTCGAAACCTACATCTTTGACGTGACAGGCGACGGTGCCGAGGTGGCGCGGGCCCTGGAGCGCGCGGCGCAACGCGGCGTGCACGTGCATCTGGTGGTCGATGGCGTAGGCACCGGGCAGGTGGCCGAGCCCTGGGCTTCGCGCCTGGCCGATGCCGGCGCGCAGCTGCAGGTGTATTCGCCGCTGGGGCGCCTGGGGCTGCTCTTGCCGCAGCGCTGGCGGCGACTGCACCGCAAGCTCTGCGTGGTCGATGGCGGCGTGCTGTTTTGCGGTGGCATCAACGTGCTGGGCGACCATGAAGATCCGAACTGGGGGCGGCTGGCCGCGCCGCGGCTGGATTTCGCGGTACGGGTGGAGGGCACGCTGGTGGATTTCGGCAGCGTCATCATGGAGCGGCTGTGGCTGCGCATGCTGGCAGTGCACGACGTGCGCCATCGCCATCTGACCCAGGCGCTGGCCGATTGGCGCGCCGCGCAGGCGCTGCACCATCGCCCGCGCCGCGGCGCAAACGGTGGGCGCGGCATGCGTGCGGCGCTGCTGCTGCGCGACAACCTGCGCTTTCGCACGCGCATCGAGCGCTCCTACCGCCGCGCAATCGCCCAGGCGCGCGAGGAGATCATCATTGCCAATGCCTACTTCATCCCCGGCGGCAAGCTGCGCCGCGCACTGATCCTGGCGGCGCAGCGCGGTGTGCGCGTACAGCTGCTGGTGCAGGGTCGCTATGAGTATTTCATGCAATACCACGCCGCACGTCCTGTCTATGGCGCACTGCTGGCGGCCGGGGTGCAGATCCATGAATACGCCTCGAGCTTTCTGCATGCCAAGGTGGCGGTCATCGATGCGCATGGCGCCCGCCCCTGGGCGACGGTGGGTTCGAGCAACCTCGATCCGCTGAGCCTGCTGCTGGCGCGCGAGGCCAACGTGATGGTGCGCGATGCCGGTTTTGCGCAGCAGCTGCGCACGCGCCTGGTGGCTGCCATCGCGCAGGGCAGCGGGGCGCTGGACCCGTGTACCTACGCCAGCCGCCCCTGGCGCGAACGGCTGCTCGATCGCGTGGCCTGGGCGGTGATGCGGGCGGCGCTCTGGGTGACGGGGAAAAACTACTGAAACAATAGCTTTTGACGCTTTCTGAGCAAGCGCTAGAGCCTGATTTCATTCAAATTTCTGGTCTCTGAATTCACTGGTACGATCGACGCATGAGCGAACCATCCAGCCCCGTGCCCTTCGAAGGTGTGCCCGTTTCGGTCAAGATCCGCGAGCGCCTCAAGGCCGCCGGTCAGCCCTTCCTGGCCAACGACAACATCGCCGGGTTTCTTCAGCCCGGAGAGGTCGACGGCCTGCTCGACGAGGTCGAGGCCAGGATGCAAACGGTGCTCGACAGCCTGGTCATCGATACCGCCAACGACCACAACACCCGCAACACCGCGCGCCGCATCGCCAAGATGTATGTGAATGAGGTGTTTCGCGGCCGCTATGTGGCGCAGCCGCCGGTGACCGAATTCCCCAATGCAGCGCGGCTGAACGAGCTGATGATCGTCGGCCCGATCACGGTGCGCAGCGCCTGCAGCCACCATTTTTGTCCGGTCATCGGCAAGATCTGGGTCGGCGTGATGCCCAACGAGCACACCAACGTGATCGGCCTGTCCAAATACGCGCGCTTGGTGGACTGGGTGATGGGGCGACCCCAGATCCAGGAAGAAGCCATCGTGCAGCTGGCCGACCTCATCATGGAAAAAACCCGGCCCGACGGCCTGGCGGTGGTGATGGAAGCCAGCCACTTCTGCATGTCCTGGCGCGGCGTGCGCGAGATGGACAGCAAGATGGTCAACTCCATTATGCGCGGCGCCTTCCTGACCGATGCCACGCTGCGCCGCGAATTTCTGTCACTGATCCCCGGCAGGCAGTAGATCGTCGGCAGGCACGCCCGTGCTTGTCGGCGTGGATTTCACCAGCCGCCCCGCGCGGCGCAAACCCATCGTGATGGCCTGCGGTGAGCGTGATGGCGACCAGGTGCGGCTGCAGGGTCTGCGCCGCCTGGAAAGCCTGGATGCGTTTGCCCGGTGGCTTGCCGAGCCCGGCGACTGGGTCGCCGGGCTGGATCTGCCGTTCGGCTTGCCGCGCGAGCTGGTCCAAGCCCTGGGCTGGCCCACGGACTGGCGGGCCTGCATGCGGCATTACGCCAGCCTCTCCCGCGCGGAAATACGCGCGTGCTTTGCCGCGTTCTGCGCCGCTCGTCCCACGGGTGGCAAGTTCGCGCACCGCGCCACCGATGGCCCCGCGGGCTCCAGCCCCTCGATGAAATGGGTCAACCCACCGGTGGCGTTCATGCTGCATGCCGGGGTGGCACCCCTGATCGCCGCGGGCGTGCATCTGCCGGGGCTGCACGACGGTGACCGCCGCCGCGTGGCGCTGGAGGCTTATCCGGGCCTGCTGGCGCGCGCATGCATTGGCCGCACGACCTACAAGAGCGATGAGCCGCGGCGCCAGACCCCCGAGCGCGCGGCGGCACGGCGGCAGATGCTGGAGGTGCTGCAGCAGGGCGCGCCTGGTCTGGGCCTGCGCCTGGTGCTCGATGCGGATCAGCGCGAGGTGCTGGTGCAGGATGCCAGTGGCGACTGCCTCGACGCCGCGCTGTGCCTGCTGCAGGCCGCCTGGGCCGAGCGCGCGCATGCCCGGGGCGATCTGCGTTACGGCCTGCCCGGGCGCTTCGATCCGCTGGAAGGCTGGATCGTCACCGCGCCGGAGCGCTCTGCCCGTTGATCAGCGCAAGGTAAGCACTGCGTGTTGGCGGGGTCACCGATGCGATGACCTGCGCCCACGGCGTGTGCTGGCGCGCCATCAGCCGCGCGGAGGCCACGCTGCGCGATTTGCAGAACCAATGGCAGCTGTGTTGAAACAGCAGCAGCTCGGCGGTCACGGTGAAGGCTCGGTCGCGCGGGCTGACGGTGACATCGGCCAGGGCGCGGGCGATGCCTTCTGCATGGATGGTGAACGCGCGGCGCAAATCAAAGCTGGAGGACGCCAGCCATTGCGTGGCCCAGGGCAGCGAAATGGGCAGGCGGCTGGTGCGTGCGAGCGCCGCCGGTGTTTTCTGGAACTCGGTCGCCAGGCGCTGCATCTGCGCGCCCAGCTGTTCCTCGCTGCCGTGCAGCGTGCCAAGCACCTGCATGCGCCGCTCGTCCCCAGCCTCGCCCATGGCCCGCAGATAGCCCTGGATCAGCGTCTGCATCAGGCGCTCGATCTGGTAGGGCTGCAGCGCCCGGGCCAGCAGTGCGATGCGCTGGCGCTGCTGGCGGTAGTTGACGAAGTACAGCAGCCCTGCGGCGAAGAACAGCTCGAGCAAAGTGTTGGGTGACATGGGCTGGTGATTGTGCCTTGCCGTCACGCCGTTGGCGGCTGCCAGCCCATCGCCGCCGAGATGCGTCCGCAGGCGTCCCGCAAGGCGCGCGCCGCCTCGCCCTGCGCATCGGCTTGCAGCGAAGCCTGCGGACCCACGATGGTCAGAGCCAGCAGCAGATGGCCGTGCACGTCGAACACCGGCGCTGCGATGGCGTTGATGCCAGGCGCGTGCTCGCCCTCGACCACGGCGACGCCGTGCTCACGGATGCTGGCGCGAAGTGGCGCGGGGATGGCTGTCGAGGGTGGGTCGGACCAGGTGGCGAACACCCTGCCGGTGGCCGAGGTGTACAGGTCAAACACCGCACCCTGCGCCACGCCCACCGATACCCCTTGCCCCGGTTGGCACACGCGTATCGCGGTCACCCCGGCCTCGGCTTGCACGGCCACCAGGCAGGTATTGCCCAGCGATTGTGCCAGGGCGCGTGCCTCGGCGGCTGCCAGTTCCAGCCAATCCTGATGGCTCATCCAGGCCAGCGCCAGCTTGCGCATCGCAGGCCCCAGCTCGTAGAGGCCGCTGCGCGTGCTCTGTTGCACCCAGCCGGTGCGCACCAGGCTGACGAGGTAACGGTAGGCCTTGGCCCGATGCATGTCGGCCTGGCGCGCAAGCTCGGACAAACCGCAGCCCCGAGGCTGCCGGGCGAGCAGCTCAAACAACGCGAGGCCGACTTCCAGGGACTGTATGCCTGTGGGGCCAGCGGCGGTTGCTGGCGGGCTTTCGGCGGCGGAGGTGGCCCGCTTGCGGGTGCGGTCAACGCTTGACATGTCAAGAAGTATGCCTTAAATTTCGCCTGTCTCTTTAATCATAACGTTGTTAACGTAAAAGTAACATTGGAGCAAATGCATGAAGAAGTACCTCAGTTTTCCCCTGCGTGAGGGCGTGCACAGTCGTCAGGCGCACTGCGACATTCCCGACGGCTTGTATGAGCGCGAGCATGGCCGCAATGGCTTCTTCGGTCCCGCCAGCCACATCCTGCACAAGCACAAACCGACCGGTTGGAGCAAGTGGGAAGGGCCGCTGGAGCTCACGCTGCTGGACTTGAACAAGCTCGAAGACAGCGCGCCGTGCCCGTGGAAGGCGCGCCGCTTCATGCACAACGCGCAGACGCAGGTGCATTTCTGGAAGTTCGGCGCCTCCATGCCGGATCTGGCGCGCAACGGCGACGGCGACATGGTCCTGTTCTTCCACAAGGGCGAAGGCGATTTCTATTGCGACTACGGCCACATGAGCTACCGCGAGGGCGACTACATCAACATCCCGCGCGGCACGAGCTGGCGGCTGGAAACCAAGGTGCGCAACGAGGTGCTCACCATCGAGGCGACCGAGGATTTCTTCATGCTGCCCGAGCGCGGCATCCTCGGCCACCACGCGCAGTTCGATCTGGCGGCGCTGGATACGCCCAAGATCGACGACGCCTTCAAGGCCCAGTACAGCGACACGCAGGAAACCCGGGTGCGCGCCAAGCGCAGCGGCCAGGTGACCACGGTCACCTTTCCCTACAACTTCCTCGACGCGGTGGGCTGGCACGGCGACTGCGTGCCGGTCAAGCTCAACTGGCGCGACATCCGCGAGCTGCTCTCGGACCGCTATCACCTGCCGCCGACGGTGCACGCCACCTTTTTGTCGAACACCATCATCGTCTGCACCTTCGCCCCGCGCCCGATCGAGAGCGACCCCGGTGCGCTCAAGGTGCCGTTCTTTCACAACAACGACGAGTTCGACGAGTCCATCTTCTACCACCAGGGCAACTTCTTCTCGCGCGACAACATCAAGCCCGGCATGTTCACGCTGCACCCCTCGGGCTTTCACCATGGCCCGCACCCCAAGGCGTTTGCTGCGGCAGCGGCCAACAACAAGGGTGAGCGCAAGTACACCGACGAGGTGGCGGTGATGATCGACTCGCGCTATCCGCTGATCCTGGACGACGTCGCCGCCGTCAAGGTGCCGAACTACATCGACTCCTGGAAAGAGTAAGCACCAGGGCTTGAACCTGGAAACGGCAGTTGGCCGCTTGGGTGAAAGCGCTATGCACTCGCCAGCACCACTGTTGCCGCGCCATGCGGCGTTGCTTCTCCTTGCAGGCAGTAGCCTGCGTCGTCGTCGCGTCTTGCCTGGCACGCCATCAGCGGCACTGGCGGGCGCATCCAACGGCCGTTTCCAGGTTGAATGAAAAAGCGCTGCAGGGCTTGTGCCTTGCAACGCCTTTTTTTGATAGCTTGACCCGCATGATTCATGCGGGCTGGAGCCAAGTTATTTCTTGATTTCTGCCTCTACTTCCTTGACCAGATCGGCCCCCACGTCGGGTGTGAACATGTCCCACACCGGCTGCACCGCGGCGCGCATGCGTGCGCGTTCCTGCGCGCTGACCTCGTTCACCTGTATGCCTTTGTCAGCCATCATTTTTTGCGCTCCTGCCGCCTGGGTGCGGGCCACCTCGCGCTGGTAGCTGCGCGCCTCGATGGCGGCATCCTTCACGATCTTTTGCTGCGCCGGGCTGAGCTTGTCCCAAAACTTCTTGGACGCAAGCGGGATGAAGGCACCATAGGTGTGCTGGGTGATGGAAAGATATTTCTGCACCTCGTAGAGCTTGAGCGCGGCAATCACCGCGTTGGGCGTTCCCTGGCCGTCTATGGTCTTGGTCTCCAGCGCGGTGTAGAGCTCGGGCACTGCCAGCGGCACCGGGTTGGCACCCAGCGCCTTGATCGTCTCCTGCGTGATCCTGGCCTGGATGGAGCGGAATTTCAGGCCCTTGAAGTCTTCCACCTTGGCAATCGGATGCTTGCTGTTGGTGGCGTTGAAGAAACCGTTTTCCCAGTAGGCCAGGCCCACCAGGCCCTGCGCGGGCAGCAGGTCCATGAGCTTTTGACCGATGGGGCCATCAAGCACCTTTTCAGCCTCCTGCGTGTTGGCGAACAGGAAGGGGAAATCCAGGATTTCGTAGGGCTTGACCATGCCGGTCAGCGTGGAGGTCTGCGGGACGGTGAACTCGATCGTGCCGCCCTGCAGCGCCGAGGTGACCTTCACGTCGTCGCCCAGCGCGCCGCCGTAGTAGGGCTTGATGTCGATCTCGCCGCTGCTCTTGGCCTTGACCAGTTCGACGAACTTGGCCACGCCCTGGCCCTGGTGCGATTTCTCGGGCAGCGTGACGGCGAACTTGGCCGTGATGGCGGCGAGCGTGGTGCCCGAAAGCCCTGCGGCCAGCAGGCCGATCAGCATGGTGGTCTTGAATTTCATGGAGATCTCCTCTGAGGTGGTGTCAAAAAAGGATGAAGTGGGGTGGTGCCGCGCAAGACGCTTCAGGCCCACCAGCGGGCAGGCACCGTCACCAGTGCCGGGAACACGATCACCAGCACCAGCAGGATGGCCAGCGCCAGCAGGAAAGGCAGGATGCCGCGCACGGCGTCGTCCATCGTCACCTTGCCTATGGAGCTCACGACATTGAGCACCACGCCCACGGGCGGCGTGATCATGCCGATCGAGCAATTCATGATGAAGACGACACCAAAGTACACCGGATCAATGTCCGCCGCCTTGATGATGGGCAGAAACACCGGGGTGAAGATCAGCACGATGGGGATGAAATCGAGCACCATGCCGGCGAAGAAGATGACCAGCATCATCGCGGCCATGAGCAGCATGGGTGAGTCGATCAAGCCCTGCAGCCAGCCACCCACCTGGCCTGAAATGTCGGTGATGGTGATCATGTAGGAGGCCACCATGGCCAGCGCCGCCAGCAGCAGCACCACCGAGGTGGTGCGCGCGGTGGAGAGCAGGCTTTCGTAGATGTTGTGCCACTTGAGCTCGCGATACACCACCGCCCCGACGAAGAGCGCATAGGCCGCGGCGACCACGGCGGATTCGGTGGGCGTGAAGATGCCGAAGCGCAGGCCGCCGATGATGATGACCGGCATCATCAAGGCCCAGCCGCCCTGGCCCAGCAGGCGCAGGCGCCGCCCCCAGCCCACGCGCGGCGTGACGGCCGCCTTTTGGTTGCGCGCGACAAACCACCAGGCGACCACCAGCACTGCGCCCATCAGCACGCCGGGCACGATGCCGGCCAGAAACAGCCGGGTGATCGAGACGTTGGCCGTGACACCGAAGATCAGGAAGCCGATCGAGGGCGGAATTACCGGCGCGATGATGCCGCTGGCTGCCATCAGCCCGCAGGCGCGTGCCGGGTCGTATCCGGCGCGCCGCATCATCGGCACCAGGATGGCCGCAAGCGCGGCGGTATCGGCCACCGCCGAGCCTGACAGGCTGGCGAGCATGATGCCGGCGCCGATGGCCACGTAACCGAGGCCGCCGCGCAGGTGGCCGACAAAGGCGCTGGCCATGTCGACGATGCGCTTGGACAGCCCGCCCGCGTTCATCAGCTCGCCCGCGAGGATGAAGAAGGGCACCGCCATCAGCACGAAGTTGTCGGCCCCGGCGATCGCGTTTTGCACCACAATCTGCGAATCGAACTGCCCGGTGAGCAGCATCAGCGCGATGCCCGAGAACATCAGCGCGAAGGCGATCGGTACGCCCAGCGCGATCAGCCCCAGCAGGCTGATGAGAAAGACGGCGGCGCTCATGGCTTGTCCAGTCCTTGTGGGTTGTCAGACTGCGTGCCGCCCATGCGCTCGGACAGGGTTTCGATGCGATCGCCCAGGTCTTGCGTCACATCCCGCTCGCTGCCGCGCAGCGCTTGCAGGATGTTGTGCGTGACAGGAAAGATCAGCGCGATTCCGAACACCAGCCCCACGCCGTACAGCCAGGCGTAGGAGATGCCAAGCACCGGATAGGTGTTGCCCAGGTTGATGACCGTCTGGTGCCAGCCGCCGATGATGAAGATCACGCAGCCGATCAATATCAGCACGCCCGAGAACACCACCAGCGCGCGGCGCGTGCGCGGGCCGACGTGGCGCTGCAGCGTGTCGAAGCCGATGTGGATGCGCTGTGCCGAGGCCAGCACCGCGCCTAGAAAGATCAGCCAGACGAAGAGCAGGCGCGAAAGCTCTTCCGATATGGCGATGCCGGAATTGAAGGCGTAGCGCAACACCACGTTGCCGAACACCAGAATGCCCATGATGGCAAGGCACGCGACGATGAGGATTTCGAAACTGCGCGTGATGCCGCGTGACAGCCGCTCAAGCATGGCAGCGGCCTGTGTTTGGTTCTTTTCGCATGGGCTTCCTTGAAAGCTTGCGATTGAATCGCGTTTCTGTCCGTTTGAAAAGCCAAACCCTTGCTTGTTTGTGGTTGGTCAACTTTCATGCGCGGGCAACGATGGCCATTGCGGGAGCGGAGCGCGCAGTTGCTCGAAGGCGCGTGCCACCTGCAGAACGCCCAGATCGTCAAACCGCTGGCCGGCAATCTGCAGGCCGATCGGCAGGCCATCGCCCGTCATGCTGCAGTGGATGGAGGCGGCTGGCTGCTCGGACATGTTGAAGGGCACGGTGAAAGCGATGTGTTCCAGCGGGCGCAGCGGGTCGTTGGTGGGCGATGGCAACCCGGCATCGAAGGAGGTGATCGGCGCGGTGGGTGAGAGCACGTAGTCCACCAGTGAGCAGGCGAGCACCGTCGCCACGCGGGTGACGTGAAACTGTTGGCTCGCCTCGAAGACATGTTCGGCGCTGAAATCGGCGGCGCTTTCGGCCCAGGCGCGGATGAAGGGCAGGATCTTGTCTTGCTGTGCCGGTTGCAGCTGGCGCAGATCCATGAGCGAGCGCATGCGCCAGAAGTGGTCCATGCCGTCGAGCATCGCGCGGGTGAGAAACGGCTGCATCGGCACGATGATGGCGCCGGCCTGCTCCAACACGGTGGCGGCGCGTTCGATGGCGGTGCACACCTCGGGCGCGGTGGCGAGGCCACAACCCGCGTCCAGCAGCAAGCCCAGCCGCAGGCCGCGCAGCGATTCGGGCGTGGCGGCGTGCTGCTTCCATGCGATGTTCTGCGGCGGCAGCGCCATGCTGTCGCGCACGTCGGGTTGCGCGAGAACCTGCATCATCAGCGCCGCGTCCTGCACGCTGCGCGTGATCGGCCCGGCGGCGCGGCCAGTGTAGGGCGGGTCTATGGGCACACGTCCGAGACTCGGCTTGAAACCGAACACGCCGCACCACGCAGCCGGCAGGCGGATCGAGCCGCCGATGTCGGTGCCCAGATGCAGTGGTCCGTAACCTGCGGCAGCTGCCGCGCCGGCGCCGGCACTGGAGCCGCCCGGGCCCTTGGCCAAGTTCCAGGGGTTGCGCGCGAGCGCGTGAAAGCTCGAAAGCCCCGAAGACAGCATGCCGTAGTCGGGCATCGTGGTCTTGCACAGCAAGACGGCGCCCGCTTCGCGCAGGCGCTGCGCCGGGGGTGCGTTGACCTGTGAGGGCGTGAGGTCCGTGGCTGCCGTGCCCAGTGGCGTGGGATCGCCCAGGGTGGCGATGTTGTCCTTGATGGTAACGGGAACGCCGTCCAGCGGCCCGCAGGGCGCGCCGCGCATCCAGCGCGACTCGCTTGCCCGGGCCTGCTCCAGCGTGCGCTCGGGAAGCAGCCGCCAGGTGGCGTGCAGCAGTGGCTCCCAGTGCTCGATGTGCGCCAGCAGCGCACGCGCCACTTCCACGGGCGACAGGCTGCGGCTGCGGTAGGCGGTCAGCAGTTCTGCTGCGCCGAGTGCATGCACGGCGGTCATCGGGGCGGCGTGTTGATGCGCTGGACGGCCTTGTCCATCGCGCCTTCCAGAAGCTCGGGCAGGGCAGTGAGTGCGTGGTCCATCGCCATGTGAATCAATTTCCTGTCATCGGGCGCTGGACGGCCGAGCACCCAGTGAATCACCTCGGCCTTGGCGCCGGGATGGCCGATACCTATGCGCAGCCGCCAGTAGTCGCTGGCGCCCAGCTGCGCATGGATGTCGCGCAGGCCATTGTGTCCGCCGTGACTGCCACCGTGTTTGAGCCGGATCTGGCCGGGGGAAAAATCAAGTTCGTCGTGCACCACCAGAATTTCTTGTGGCGCGATCTTGTAGAAGCGGGCCAGCGCAGCCACCGATTTGCCCGAAGCGTTCATGAAGGTTTGCGGCTCCAGCAGCCAGACGGGCTTGCCCTGCACGCTGGCGCGGGCCATGAGGCTGAAATAGCCGCGTTCGGGCGCCAGATGCAGCTTGAGCTGGTCGGCCAGCTGATCCACCCACCAGAAGCCGACGTTGTGGCGCGTGGCTTCGTATTCGGGCCCGGGGTTGCCCAGGCCGACAAACAACTTGATCATGGCGTGTGATTATCCCGATGCCGCTCGCACTGCGCAGGGGTCGCGTGCAGGCACAAAAAAACCCACCGCAGGGGTGGGCCATGCAGGAGCGCGCGGCCGCGGCCGCGCTGCATCACCACATCACTTTTTCTTGCCGGCGGGCTTGGCGGGCGCGGCCGCGGGGGTCTCGGCACCTTCGGCCGATGCCTCATCAGGAATGACTTCCGGCAGCTTGATCGAGACCAGAGACGGGTTCTTGTTGGAGCCGTGGATCACCGCCTTGATGCCCACGGGCAGCTTGACGGCCTGCAGCGTGAGCACCGACTTGGATGTCAGGCCGCTGAGGTCGACGCTGATGTGTTCCGGCAGTTGCGAAGGCATGCAGACCACGTCCAGTTCGTGCAGCAGCGGCGTGACGGTGCAGCCTTCGGTGACCACGGCAGGCGATGTTTCCAGGCCTTCGAAGTGCAGCGGCACCTTCATGTGGATGCGGGTCTTGTCGTCGACGCGTTGAAAATCGACATGCAGGATCTGCTGCTTGTAGGGGTGGTACTGCACATCGCGCAGCAGCACTTTGCTGGTCTGGCCCGCAACTTCCATCTCCAGGATGGAGGAGTGAAAGGTTTCCTTCTGCATGGCGTGCCACAGCGCGTTGTGATCGAGCTCGATCATCTGCGGTTGACCGCCCGCACCGTAGACGATGCCGGGCGCACGGCCGGTAACGCGCAGACGGCGGCTCGCACCCGTGCCTTGCATGTTGCGCTCAAAAGCGACGAATTTCATGGGATGACTCCAGTAGTTGGGCGGCCGCGACCAGCCTGCCCGCCTGTTTCAAAAAAGGATGGCGTGCACCGTGCGCGCAATCCGTGCTGCCTCGAGAGCGATTAGCTGAGCTCCGAGAACAGACTCATCACCGACGCTCCACTGGCGATGCGCTGTATGGTTTCGGCAAACAGCGGCGCAACGGAGAGTTGGCGAATCTTGGTGCAACCGCGGGCGGCTTCGCTCAGCGGAATGGTGTTGGTGACGACGACTTCGTCGAGTACGTCGCCCTGGGCAATGCGCTCGATCGCCGGGCCGGAAAAAATCGGGTGCGTGCAGTAGGCATAGACCTGCTTGGCGCCACGCTCCTTGAGCGCGCTGGCGGCTTTGACCAGCGTGCCGGCGGTGTCGATCATGTCATCCATGATCACGCAGTTGCGTCCGTCGATGTCGCCGATCACGTTCATCACCTCGGAGACATTGGCCTTGGGGCGGCGCTTGTCGATGATGGCCAGATCACAGCCGAGCTGCTTGGCGAGCGCCCGCGCGCGCACCACGCCGCCCACGTCGGGGCTGACGACGATCAGGTTGTCGTGCTTCTTCTCGTTCAGGTCGCGCAGCAGCACCGGCGAGGCGTAGATGTTGTCCACCGGAATATCGAAGAAGCCCTGGATCTGGTCGGCGTGCAGGTCCATCGTGAGCAGGCGGTTCACGCCCACGGCCTGCAGCATGTTGGCAACCACCTTGGCCGAGATCGGGACGCGCGTGGAACGCGGACGGCGGTCCTGGCGGGCGTAGCCGAAATAGGGGATGACGGCGCTGATGCGCTCGGCCGAGGCGCGCTTGAGCGCGTCGACCATGATGAGCAGCTCCATCAGATTGTCGTTGGTGGGCGCGCAGGTGGACTGCACGACGAAGATGTCGCGCGCGCGCACGTTTTGCTTGATCTCGACGGTGACTTCGCCGTCGGAGAAACGCCCAACCTGCATGGCACCGAGGTTGATGCCGAGGTTTTTCGCGATCTCGGTCGCAAGGCCCGGGTTTGCATTGCCCGTGAAAACCATGAAATCGGTGTGAGAAGCTTGCACGGTCGTCTCGAATGTCTGGCGGCGGGCAGTGCAACGGGCTTGGTGGTTGGCAGGGGAGGAAGGATTCGAACCCTCGCATGCCGGAATCAAAATCCGGTGCCTTGACCAGCTTGGCTACTCCCCTACACAGGCCGCGCGCATGCTGCGCCCGGCCTTGCAATCATTCATCCCTAACCCAGCCGACCAGCGGATGAAGCCCGAGATTCTTACACACTTTGATGCTCCAGTTTGCCGGTGCATCCGCAACATCGATCGTGTGTGTCATTGGCGCAAACACTGCGCTGCCAGAGCCGGTCATGCGCCCTGCCAAACCCTTGACTGCAAGCCATTGCACGGCTTTTGCAATATCGGGGCACAGCAGCTGCGCTACCGGCTGCAAGTCGTTTCTGCCAAAACCAAACGGCTTGCGTGCCTGCTCTCCAACGAAGCCAGCGATTGTAGCAGCTTGTGTTTCACGCTGAAGCGCCGGGTGGCAAAAAATCGCTGCGGTTTCCAATCCCGCTTCCGGCTTGACGATGATGAATGGCGAGGGCACGGCCAGCGTCTCGGGCGCCAGCGCCTGCAGCTCATCGCCTATGCCCTGGACCCAGGCGTTGCGCCCGCCGATGAAAAACGGCACATCGGCGCCCAGCGACACCGCCAGCCGGTGCAAATCGGCCCGGGACAGGCGCAGATCCCACAGCCAGTTGAGCGCCAGCAGCGTGCTGGCTGCATCGGAAGAGCCACCGCCCAGGCCGGCCTGGGCGGGCAGGCGCTTTTCAATGGCGATATGCGCGCCCAGCGCGCAGCCGGTGGCGGATTGCAGCGCGCGGGCGGCGCGCAGGCACAAATCGTCTTCAGGCAACGGGGTGCCGAGGTCTTCGCGGCTGAGCTGTCCATCGCCACGGCGCTCGAAATGCAGGGTGTCGCACCAGTCAAGCAGCATGAAGACGGATTGCAGCAGGTGGTAGCCGTCAGGACGCCGTCCGGTGACATGCAGGAACAGATTGAGCTTGGCTGGTGCCGGCACATCGTGCAGGGAGATCATGGCGCGACGCTTGTCAGCCTAGAAATGGCAGTTGGATGCGCCCGCCAGTGCCGTTGGTGGCGTGCCAGGCAAGGCGCGACGACGACGCAGGCTATTGCCTGCAAGGAGAAGCAACGCCGCATGGCGCGGCAACAGTGGTGCTGACGGGTGCGTAGCGCTTTCACTCAGGCGGTGAACGCGATCGAAGCCAAAAAATTCAGCATTCATGCGGGTTGTCCAATGATGACAAGCGGTCAACTGCCGTTTCTAGGGTGAGGGTTCGAGCACGATGCGCAGCACGGCCCGGGGCAGCGGCTGCAAGCGGATGGCAACGATCCGCCCCGAGGCCAGAGCGCTCAGGTCTACGTGCCAGCCGGTGGTTTGCGTTTCGCGGCCGTGCAACCATTCAAACCATGCCGCGACCGGCAATTCGCTGCCGGTGAGCTCGCGGGTGAGCGCGGCGAGTGAAGCCGACCGGTGCTCCGCCTTGCCGTCGTTCAGGATGGCAAGCCCGGGCTGCCAGGTCAGGCGCGCCAGCACGTTGCCCAGCGGATTGAACAAGGTCAGCGCGCCGCGGCTGGCATCGCCCTGGAGCTCGAATGCGGCGGAGAACGATTGCGCGGAGCTGTCCTCCACCTGCAACGCCAGCCGCCCGCGCCAGGTGTCGTCGCCTTGGGGCAGTGTGCGCGCAGGCTGTGCGCAGGCCGCCAGCAGCAGACTGGCGCCAAGGAGCAGCCAGCGGCGCCGCTGCGCTGGTGCAGGAGCCGTCAAAGACGGACCCCGAAGCGCTTGAGGGTGCTGTTGAGCGTGGCGTTGTCGCGCTTCAGACGCAGCCCGGCGCGCCAGGCATCGCGCGCACTCGCGTGCTCGCCCAGCTTCCACAGGACCTCGCCCAAGTGGGCGGCAATTTCCGGATCGGGCTGCTTGCGCATGGCTTCACGCAGCAGTTCCAGCGCGCGCTTCGGATGGCCCAGGCGATATTCGACCCAGCCCAGGCTGTCGGTGATGAATGGATCACCCGGCGCGAGCGCGAGCGCCTGTTCGATCAGCGATTTGGCTTCCTCCAGGCGCAGGTTGTGGTCGGCCAGTGAAAACCCCAGGGCGTTGAGTGCCTGCGGGTTCTTCGGGTTGCGCGCGAGGATGGAGCGCAATTCGCGCTCCATTTCGTCCAGCCGGCCAAGCCGCTCGGCCAGCATGGCTTTGTCGTACAGATAGTCGTCATTGTCTGGCTGCAATTTCACCGCACCGGATTGCGCCTCATAGGCGCGATCGATCTGCCCAGCCTCGCGCAGCACGATGGCTTCGCTCTGCAGCTTGTCGGCGGCCTGCTTGTCGTCTGCGGCCGGCATGTTGCGCACCAGTGCCAGTGCTTCACCCAGGCGCCCCTGACGCACGAGGAGGAGGGCGCGTCGTGTCTGCACATTCAGGCGCGTACCGTCTTCGTCCGTGAGACTGAGCCAGTGCTCGGCCTGTTTCAGATCGCCACGCGACTGGGCGATCTCCGAGCGCAGCAGGTACATCTGCCGGGTTTGCGCCTGCACCTGCTCGGATGCCGGCAATTGCTGGTAGAGCTCGGCAAAATGGTTGAGCGTCGTCTCGGCGGCATCCACCTTGCCCGCCTGCAGCTCCAGCGTGCTTTGCAGCAGCCACGCCTGGGCGTTGTCGGGTTGCTCGGACGTCACCGTGCGCATCTGTACCAGCGCCTTGTCGTACTGGCTGGTCTCGGAGAGATAGCGGGCATAGCCCAGGCGGACCTCCGCCAGCGGGTGTTCGTCGAGATAGGGCTTGAGCAGTGGCTCGGCCTCGGTCACTTTTTCATCGAGCAGCTGCAACACGAATGCCGCCATGGCGTCGTTTGCGGGGTCCATCTTGTGTGCAAGCCGGGCCGCCACGAGCGCGCCCGGCTTGTCGCCCGCCGCCAGCCGCATGCGGCCGGTCGTGGTCCAGGCGTTGGCACTTGTCGCGGGCTGGTCCTGCAGTTCGGTCAGGGCAGCTTCCACCACGCGCGCAGCCAACTCCTTGTCGCTGGCGTGCGCGTAGAGCAGGGGTATGGCGTTGATGACGGCAATCTTGCTGCCTTCGGGGGCATTGGCCAGCTCGCGTGCCAGTGGCTCGCTGCTGTCCTGGATGCGATTGAGTGCCACCAGTATGCGCAGCACGAAGCGGTTGGCATCGCGTGATTCGGGATCGGCCTGATGCCAGGCTTGCGCGGCCGTCAGCGCCGATTGGGCAGAGCGCGACTGCAACGCGATCTCCGTCGCGCGGCGGTAGAGCTCGCTGCTGTGGCTGCGCCGTGCGGCGTCCAGCATGAGGGCGTAGCCCTGGCCGGGGTCACCGCCGCCCACGGCGAGCTCGCCGACCAGCACTTCGTAGAAGAGTTCGGCGGTGGCGGCGGCAGAGACGGCTTCGGCCTTCTCGGCTGCCTGCAGCGTCTTGCTGGCGTCGGGGCCTGCATCGGCGGGAACGGTCGCCCAGGCAGGTGCGGTGAACATCGCGAGCGCGGCCGCTGCGACAAGCAAGAGGGGGGATGCGAGGCGAGATGTGCGCAGCATCGGCCCATAATAATCGAAGGTTTGCACCGCTTGCGCCTGCGCCAACGCCGTGTAACGCGTTCTTTCCACTCTTGCCCTGCGGCGCTCTGCCATGCCTGAACTCCCGGAAGTTGAAGTCACCCGCCGCGGGTTTGCCGATGCGATTGCGGGCGCACGCATCGGCGCCCTGACGATGGGTAAACCCCTGCGCTGGCCGCTGGGGGTAGAGTCGGCCGTGCTGGTGGGTGAACGGGTGCTGCGGGTCAGGCGGCGCGGCAAATACCTGCTGGTGGATCTGAGTACTGGCATGTTGCTGATCCATTTGGGGATGTCCGGCAGCCTGCGCTTTGCGCCAGCATTGCCAGCGCCGGGGGTGCACGACCACTTTGAGCTGCAAACCGATCGCGGCGTGCTGCGACTGCACGATCCGCGCCGTTTTGGCGCGGTGATCTGGGTGCAGGGTGAGGACGCACCGCTGGCGCGCAAGTTGCTGGGGCATCTGGGCGTTGAGCCCTTGTCCGGCGATTTTGATGTCGTCGGCTTTGCGGCGGGTCTCAAGACCAGCCGCCAGGCGATCAAACAGGTCTTGCTCGCAGGCCATCTGGTGGTGGGCGTGGGCAATATCTACGCCAGCGAGGCGCTGTTTCGGGCGCGCATTCGCCCCACGGCGATGGCGGCGCGCTTGGGGCCGGCGCGGGTGCGCCGCCTGCATGCAGCCATCCGCGAGGTGCTGGGGGAGGCGGTGGAGCTGGGCGGCAGCACCTTGCGCGATTTTTCTGGCGTGCAAGGGCAGGCGGGGCATTTTCAGCTGGCTGCCCAAGTGTATGGCCGTGCTGGCCAGCCCTGCGGCGTATGCGGCGCGACGATTCGCCTGCTGCGACAGGGCCAGCGCAGCACGTTTTTCTGCCCGCGTTGCCAGCACCCATGAACCTGCCGCCCGGTTTTGCCCAGCGCGTGACGCGTTGGCAGCAGGCGCATGGGCGTCGGCATCTGCCGTGGCAGGGCACGCATGATCCCTATCGCGTCTGGCTCTCGGAGATCATGCTGCAGCAGACGCAGGTGGTGACGGTGCTCGGCTACTACGCGCGATTTCTCGCCCGCTTTCCCGATGTGCAGGCGTTGGCGGCGGCCACGCTTGCGGATGTGCTGGCGCTGTGGAGTGGCTTGGGCTATTACAGCCGGGCGCGCAATCTGCACCGCTGCGCCCGGGAGGTGGTGTCGCGGCACGCGGGCCGGTTTCCGGCAAGTGCCCTGGCGCTGGCGGGCTTGCCGGGCATAGGACGCTCCACCGCCGGCGCCATCGCTGCCTTCTGCTTTGGCGAGCGCACGCCCATTCTGGATGCCAATGTGCGGCGCGTGCTCACGCGGGTACTGGGGTTTGATGCCGACCTGGCGAAGGCGGCCAACGAGCGCCAGCTGTGGGAGTGGGCTGAGCAACTGTTGCCGCCCGCGGGGCGTGAGCGGGATATGCCCGCCTACACCCAGGGGCTGATGGATTTGGGTGCGACGGTATGCCTTGCGCGCAACCCCGCGTGCGAGCGCTGCCCTCTGATGGACATTTGCGCTGCACGCCTGGCGGGCAACCCGGAGCGCTACCCGGTGCGCACGCGCAAGGTGGCGCGGCGCGGCGAAGACTGGTGGCTGCTGTTGCAGATCGATGCCGGCGGACGCTGCTGGCTGGCACCACGTCCATCGCGCGGCATCTGGGCGGGCCTGCATTGCCCGCCTGTCTACACGCAGCGCGAGGCGCTGGATATGGCGTTGCAGGGAGCGCATGCCGAAACCTGGCCCAGCTTTACGCATGTGCTGACGCATCGCGAACTGCGCCTGCATCCGTTGCTGCTGCGCACCGAAACGCCAAAGGGCGAAGGCGCCTGGTTTGGCTCCGACCAGTGGCAGGCACTCGGGCTGCCGGCACCTCTGCGTAAGCTGCTGCAGCAACTGAGAATTAACTGAATTGATAGCTGAATACGCTTGCCGATATTGCGCTGCGGCACAATTCAATCCAATTCCCGGTGGCGTTTGAGTGTCGACCATTCGGCTGAAAAATACTCCGCCAATTGCTCGACCAGATAGACCGAACGGTGCTGTCCGCCGGTGCAGCCTATGGCCACGTTGACATAACTGCGGTGGTTGTGCGCCAGGGGCGCGAGCCAGCGTGCGATGAACTGCTGGATGTCCGCCTGCATCAAGCCGACCTCGGGCTGGCGCAGCAGAAAACCCATGACGGGTGCATCGCGCCCGGTGAGCGGGCGCAGCTGCGGGTCGTAGTGCGGGTTGGGCAGCATGCGGACATCAAAGACGTAGTCGGCATCCAGTGGCACGCCGCGTTTGAATGCGAACGACTGGAACACCAGCGTCAGCCGCCCCGGCGGCACGGCCATGATTTTTTTGACATAGGCCAGCAGATCCGCATTGCGCAGCGTGCTGGTGTCTATCACCAGCGATTGCTCGCGCAGGTCGGCCAGCAGTTCGCGTTCCAGCCGGATGCTTTGCACCAGGGCTTGGCGCCCGTCCTGCAGCTCTTCCTTGGAGAGTGGATGGCGTCGGCGTGTCTCGGAAAAACGGCGCACCAGGGTGTCGGTGCTGGCTTCAAGGAACAGCGACTGAATCTTCACGCCGCTCTTGCGCAGCTGCTCCAGTTGCGCGGGCACCAGCGGCAGCGCGGTGGCGCTGCGCACGTCCATCGCAAGGGCCACGCGATTGGCATGCTGCTGGTGTTCAAGCTGGGCAAATGGCAGCAGCAGTTCGGGCGGAAGGTTGTCGACGCAGTAGTAGCCGGCATCCTCCAGCGCGTGCAGTGCCAGCGATTTGCCTGAGCCGGACATGCCGGTGATAAGTACGATTTCCAGCGCCATGGCGTCAGGGCTCCACGGTGGTGCCCAGCATCTCCGTGGCGTGGGCGAGGGTGGCGGGTGAGAGCTGCTCTCCCCCCAGCATGCGGGCGATTTCCTGCGTGCGCTGCGGGCCTTGCACCGGCGCCACGCTGCTGGTGGTTTGCGCATGGGTGCTGTGCTTGGCGACCACCCAATGCTGATCACCACATGCGGCTACCTGGGGCAGGTGGGTGACGGCAAGCACCTGCCGGTCGCGGCCGAGCTGGCGCATCAGGCGCCCCACCGTTTGCGCCACGGCGCCGCCGACGCCGGAATCGACCTCGTCAAAAATGAGCGTCGGCACCTCGCCCAGCCGGCTGGTGGTGACGGCAATCGCCAGCGCGATGCGCGAGAGCTCACCCCCCGAGGCGACCTTGCCTATCGGCCGGGGCGTCATGCCTGGGTGACTGGCCACCAGAAACTGCACCTGATCCATGCCATGCGCCCCGGGTTCGGTGGCCGAGAGGGTCACTTCAAACCGCCCGCCCGCCATGCCCAGCCCTTGCATGGCCTGCGTGATGGCCGACGCCAGCAAGGGCGCGGCCTTGGCCCGGGCGCGAGACAGCGTGCGCGCAGCCTTGTCATAGGCGCTCTGATGCGTGTGCTCCGCGGCCTCCAGTGCTGTCAGATCCACTGCAGCATCGAGCTGTTGCAACGACAGCTTCCAGTCTGCCAACACACCTGGGAGCTCCTCGGGTGCACGCCGGTAGCGGCGCGCCAGTTGCAGCCACAGGGACAGGCGCTCATCGAGCTGCCGTATGCGTGCGGGATCAGGGTCGGCATGGCGCAGGTAGCCCTGCAGCTGGTGTGCCGCATCCTGCGCCTCGGCGATGCTGGAGGCGAGCGTGGTGCACAGGCTGGCAAACGCCGGCTCCACCTGCGCGTGATGCAGCACTGCCTGCTGCGCATGGGTCAGGCTGCGCAGGGCGCCACCTTCATCATCGCCGCCGTGCAAGGCCTCAAGAGCCACCTGCGCGGCGGCAAGCAATGCTTCGCTGGCGGCCAGGCGCCGGTGCTCCTGGTTGAGCTCGTCCCATTCGCCGTCAACCGGCGCGAGTTTGCCGACTTCATCGATTTGCCACTGCAGGCGCTCGCGCTCCTGCTGCAACGTGCCTTGCGCTGCCCGTGCCTGTTGCAACTGCGCTTGCGCGCCGCGCCAGGCCTTGTGCAGCAGTGCCAAGGGGGCACTGTCAACGCCCGCGTAAGCGTCCAGCAGGCCGCGCACGGCCTCGGCGCGCGTCAGGCTTTGCCACGCATGCTGGCCGTGGATATCGATCAGCATCTCGCCCAGCGCCCGCATCTGCGTGGCTGTGGCGGGCACGCCATTGATCCAGGCGCGGCTTTTTCCCTGCAGGTCTATCGTGCGGCGCAGCAGCAGGCTTTCCTCGGTCGGAAAGCCTGCTTCTTCCAGCCAGGCGGCGGGCGCGCCAGCGGGTGCATCGAATTCGGCGCTCAGGTCGGTGCGGTCCGCGCCCTCGCGGATCACGCCGGTGTCCGCGCGTGCGCCGAGCACGAGCTGCAGGGCATCGATCAGGATGGATTTGCCGGCGCCGGTCTCGCCGGTCAGTACCGTGAAGCCGTCGTTGACCTCCAGTTCAAGTGTGGTGACGATGACGAAGTCGTGCAGGGCAATGCGACGCAGTGCCATGTTCAGGCGCCTCCTTCATTCCAGCTCAATTTGTTGCGCAGCGTGGCGAAATAGCTCCAGCCCACCGGGTGCAGAAAGCACGCGCTGTAGGGTGAGCGGTGCACGACGACGCGGTCGCTGAGCTTGAGCGTGGCCAGTGATTGCATGTCGAAATTGGCACTGGCATCGCGCCCGTTCACCAGCTCGATCACCACCTCGCTGGCATCGGACAGCACGATCGGGCGGTTGGTCAGCGTGTGTGGCGCAATCGGCACCAGCACCCAGCCGGGGATGGACGGGTGCAGCATGGGCCCGCCGGCGGAGAGCGCGTATGCGGTGGAGCCGGTCGGCGAGGCGACGATCAGGCCGTCGGCCCGCTGGTTGGCGACGAAGCTGCCGTCGACTTCCACACGCAACTCCACCATGCCCGAGGTCGAGCCACGGTTGACCACCACATCATTGAGCGCCAGTGCCTCATAGACGCAATCGCGCCCCCGAAGTACGCGGCCGTGCATCAGCGGGCGCACGTCCTCTTCGTACTCGCCTGCGAGCATCGGGGCCAGGATTGCTTCGTAGTCCTGCAGCGCGATGTCGGTGATGAAACCCAACCGCCCCATGTTGATGCCCACCAGCGGTGTGCCGTGGCTCGCCAGGCGCCGGCCGACACCCAGCATGGTGCCGTCGCCGCCCATGACCAGCCCCAGGTCGCAGTGCCGCCCGATCGCATCCAGATCGCGCGTGGCGTAGCCGCGCAGGTGGGTGTGCGCCGCCGTCTCGCTTTCCACCGTCACTTCGCAGCCCTGCGCCTGGACGAAGGCCGCAATGGCGCGGATGGACTGGCACAGGTTCGCCGGCGCAGCGCGCGCGCGCGAGGCCTGGTACTTTCCGATGACCGCAACCCGACGGAAGATGGACGACATGGCGTGATTACATCATCAAGGCGGCTGCCATCAAGGTGATGGCAGCGCTGGCAATGTTACGCGTTGTCCTAGAATGTTTTCATGCTGGACGAGCGCGCAAGACTTCTGCTCAAGGCGCTGGTGGAGCGCTACATCGCCGATGGGCAGCCCGTGGGCTCGCGCACGCTCTCGCGCGCGTCGGGGCTGGAGCTTTCGCCTGCAACGGTGCGCAATGTCATGTCTGATCTGGAGGAGCTGGGCCTCATCGTCAGCCCGCACACATCGGCCGGGCGCGTGCCCACCGCCAAGGGCTACAGGTTGTTCGTGGACACCATGCTCACGGTGCAGCAAAAGGGTTTGCCCGAGCTGCAGATCAAGCCCGAGCAGCCGCAGAAGGTGATAACGCACGCGGCTCAGATGCTCTCCAGCCTGTCGCAATTCGTGGGTGTGGTGATGGCGCCGCGCCGAGCCTCGGTCTTTCGGCACATCGAGTTTCTGCGCCTGTCCGAAAAACGCGTGCTGGTGATCATCGTTTCGCCCGATGGCGACGTGCAAAACCGCGTGATCTTCACCGAATCCGACTACACCCAATCGCAGTTGGTGGAGGCGGCCAACTTTCTCAATGCCAACTACAGCGGTCTGGCCATGGAGCAGGTACGCGAGCGGCTCAAGACCGAGGTCGATAATCTGCGTGGCGAGATTGCCCAGCTGATGCAGGCGGCGGTGAGCGCCAGCAGCGAAGCGCTGAGTGCGTCGCAGGACGAAGTGGTGATCTCGGGCGAGCGCAACCTGCTGGCAGTGAGCGATTTTTCCAGTGACATGGACAACCTGCGCCGCGCGTTCACGCTGTTTGAGCAAAAGACGCAGATTCTGCGGCTGCTCGACATCTCCAGCCGTGCTGAGGGCGTGCGCATCTTCATCGGCGGCGAGAGCCATGTGGTGCCGTTTGAAGAGCTTTCAGTGGTGAGCGCGCCGTATGAGGTGGATGGCAAAGTGGTCGGCACGCTGGGTGTAATCGGCCCCACGCGCATGCCCTACGATCGCATGATCCAGATCGTCGACATCACGTCCAAACTGGTCTCCAACGCCCTGAGCCACCGCGCATAGCCTCTACAATGCGCGCGGTCCGCGGCAGGCGGGCGAGCATGCGGGCCGTTAGCTCAGTTGGTTAGAGCAGAGGACTCATAATCCTTTGGTCGTTGGTTCAAGTCCAACACGGCCTACCACCCATCCCTCTCCATGCAGGACACCGCCGCTGCGACCGCTGAAGAAACCCCTGCTCAGCAGAGCCAGGCTGGCGCTGGAGAGCTGGCGGTGCAGCTTGCCAGGGCTGCGCTGGGGCCAGTGGGTACGGAACACTACCTCAAAGCGTTTGATCGTCTGGATGCGACGGGGCGGTCGGTCCTGTCGTGGAACTGGGCAGCGGCCTTGGGCGGACCGGCGTGGCTGGCGTTTCGCGGCCTGTGGCGTTGCTTGCTCATCTATGGTTTGGTTCTGGTGGCAGTGGTTGCAGCGTTGGCGTTTGCCAGCAGCCAGGCCTTGTTGCCAAGTGCCGTTGCTGGCGGATTGACGCTGGCGATGCTGTTTGCGGGCGCCGTGGGTCTGGGGCTGAGGGCCGATACGCTGGTGCATAGCCAAGTGCAGCGACGCATTCAGTCGGCGGTGGCTGCAGCGCCCACCATCCAGCAGGCCATCGAGATGCTGGGCAAGGCGGCACCGGGCAAGGCCAGGCTGTGGCTGGTGACGCTGGTGGCCCTCGCATGCGTTGCCGCTCTGGTGCTGGCAGCCTTGGCCTGGCGTGGCGATGCCTTGGATGGGAATGCGCCGTTGCGCAGCAGCGAGTCCGTGTCCGGGCCGGTGGGCTCGCTGGTGGATGCGGCGCCGCATGCACAAGAGCCGCCGCCCAAGCCGGAGCCCGCACCTGTGGTTGCCGAGCTGCCGGAGCAGGACGAGGCGCAGGCGCAAGCGGTTCAGGACGATACGGAGGCCGTGCTGGCGGCGCTGGCCAAGCCGGATGGGGCTGCCACCGCTGCCGAATCGGCAACTGCAGCGGCGAAGGCTGCAGCGGCGGCTGCAAGCAAAGATGCGGCTGCCCGGTCGCCGGCGCGCGCGGCGGTGGCTGAAAAGCCCAAGACTGCCGCGGCCGGGAAGGAGCCTGCCCGTTCCGCCACCGTCACTGCTGCCAGCGGACGCAAGCTCTACATCAACGTGGGTATTTTTGCCGATCCGGCCAACGCCCGCCGTGCCAATGATCAGTTGCGCAAGGCAGGTTTGCCTTCTGCCGTCGATACCCTGGAGCGCCCCGACAACAAGCGCCTGCAGCGTGTGCGCGTCGGCCCGTTCACCTCGGCGGCGCAGGCCAACGAAGCGGCGGCCAAGGTCAGGTCGCTGGGCCTGGATGCCGTGCCGGCTGTGAAGTGAGAAGAAGGCTTCAATGTCATTGATCGAATTTTTCCGGCCTGTTCTGGTGGCGTTGGCTGCTGCGGCGTTGGTGGCCTGCTCTTCCGCCCCGTGGGCACCTTCGCCGCAACCCGCTCCCCTGGGCCGCGCCGATGCGCCTGCGGGCGGTGTTTGCGCTGCGGCGGCGGCGCAGGCGCTGCGCGGCAAGAGCGCCGATGCGCAAACCGTGGAGCGGGCGCGCGTGGCGTCCGGTGCCCGCAAGGCGCGGGTGCTTTACCCCGGGCAGGTGACGACCAAAGAGTTTGACGCTGAGCGGCTCAACCTCGATGTGGATGCCAAGGGTGTGATCCTGGCAGTGCGCTGCGGCTGAAGATGGCGCGATCGGTTCGCGGGGCTCCAGCGCGCCGCTGTGCGCCTGGGGCATTGCGCCGTTGCCGGATCAGCCGGGCAAGAACAACTCTTGCAGGTCGCTCAAGAAATCAAAGCCGCGTTCGGTCGGCTGGATGTGCACCAGATTGGTCTTGAGCAAGCCCCTCGCTTCGGCGGCCTTCAGGCCCTGCGTGATGGCGGTGACGGGCTGTCCGGTGCGGGTGCAGAAATCGCGCACCAGAAAGCCGTCCTTCAGCCGCAGCGCATTGAGCATGAATTCAAACGCCAGGTCCTGTTTGGAGACTTCGTGCTCCTGCGCAATGGCGTTGCCGGACAGTGCATGCTCCATGTACTGTTTCGGGTCGCGATAGCGCACCTGGCGCATCACGCGATGGGCAAAACTCAACTTGCCGTGCGCGCCCGCGCCTATGCCGATGTAGTCGCCAAACTGCCAGTAGTTGGTGTTGTGGGTGCAGCGGTGCGCCGCCTGGGCGAAGGCGGAGACTTCGTATCGCGCAAGGCCGGCCGCTTGGGTCAATGCCGTGATGCGGTCCAGCATGGCATAGGCGACATCGCCATCGGGCAGGCGCGGCGGGTATTTGGCGAACAGCGTGTTGGGCTCTATCGTCAGGTGATAGATCGAGAGGTGCGGCGGCTTGAAGCCGAGCGCCGTGCGCAGGTCTTCTTCCAGTTGCGTGAGGCTCTGGCCGGGCAGGGCGTACATCAGATCGAGGTTGAAGGTCTCGAAATTGCTGGCCACTTCCTCGGCGGCGGCGCGGGCCTGCGCCGCGTCGTGCACGCGGCCGATGGCCTTCAGATGGGCGTCGTTGAAGCTTTGCACGCCGATCGACAGGCGCGTCACACCGGCGGCGCGAAAGGCCCTGAAGCGGTCTTTCTCGAAGGTGCCCGGGTTGGCTTCGAGCGTGATTTCGCAACCGGCTTCGAGCATCAGTCGCGCGCGGATCATCGCGATCAGGCGGTCGATTGCCTCGGGTGAAAACAGGCTGGGCGTGCCGCCGCCGATGAAGATGCTGCTGACCGTGCGGCCCCAGACCAGCGGCAGCACGGCTTCCAGATCGGCGGTGAGTGCGGCGATGTAGCGTGCCTCGGGCGCGCCTTCGCCGTGCTTGAGGGCATGCGAATTGAAGTCGCAGTAAGGGCACTTCTTCAGGCACCAGGGGATGTGCACGTAGAGGGAGAGCGGCGGCAGGCTGGGCAGGCGCAGTGGCCCGGGGCCGATGTAGCGCTGCACGTCCTGCAGTGCAGTGGTGTCGTGGTTCATGGGCGTTTATTCCTGAAACAATAGCTGTCAGCGCTTGCCCAGCATGCGCCAGAGCCAAAAATGACTTGAAACCTGAGCTGTGTCCGGCTCAGAACCAGCATTCCCGCATGAGCGCAAGCATCTGCTGTGCCGCACGACCGCGGTGGCTATGGGTGTTCTTGACGTCCGTCGGCAGCTCGGCAAAGGTCTTCCCCAATGGTGGCAGAGCCATCACCGGGTCAAAGCCGAAGCCGCCGCTGCCCCGTGGCGCGCGCGTGATTTCGCCGTGCACGCGCCCGACGGCGATCAGCGGCTCGGGGTCTTCGGGGTTGCGCAGGGCCACGAGGGTGCTGACCATGCTGGCGCGCCGGTCGTCGATGTTCGCCATCTGCTCAAGCAGCGCGCGCACGTTGTTGGCATCGCCCTTCGCGTAGCCAAAGCGCGTGGCAAAGGTGGCGGTCTGCACGCCTGGCTCGCCGCCAAAGGCCTGCACGCACAGGCCGGCGTCGTCGGCCAGGGCGGGCAGCCCGGTGGCGCGGCTGGCATGGCGCGCTTTCACCAGTGCGTTCTCGACGAAGGTATGAAAAGGCTCTTCGGCTTCGGCCACCCCCAGAGCGCCCTGGGTGAACAGTTCCACGCCCAGCGGCATCAGCAGGGTCTGCAGCTCGGCGAGCTTGCCCTGGTTGTGAGATGCAAGAACGAGTTTCATGAAAAAACGGGCTGTAGCGCCCTGTGGTAAAGCGTTGAACGCTCTTAGTTTGAGAGTGATTGCTGCTGCAGCGCCAGCAATTGCACGATGCCGATCTCGCCGAGCTGCAGCAGCCGGTCGAGCTCGCTGCGCGAGAACGTGGCGCCTTCGGCCGTACCTTGCAGCTCCACGTACTGCCCGGCGCCGGTCATCACGATGTTCATGTCGGTGTCGCAGGCCGAGTCCTCGACGTATTCCAGATCGAGCAGCGGCGTGCCCTGCACGATGCCGACCGAAACCGCGGCGACGGCGCCGGTGAGCGGGCTTTCGCTGAGCGCGCCGCTGGCCAGCAGCGTGGCTACTGCATCGTGCGCCGCCACCCAGGCGCCGGTGATGGCGGCGGTGCGCGTGCCGCCATCGGCCTGCAGCACGTCGCAGTCGAGCGTGATGGTGCGCTCGCCGAGCTTCTTCAAGTCAAAGACGGCGCGCAGGCTGCGGCCTATCAGGCGCTGGATTTCTTGCGTGCGCCCGCTCTGCTTGCCCTTGGCGGCTTCGCGCGCTCCGCGCGTGTTGGTGGCGCGCGGCAGCATGCCGTATTCGGCCGTGACCCAACCTTCGCCGCTGCCGCGCTTGTGCGGCGGCACTTTTTCCTCGACTGAGGCGGTGCACAGGACGTGCGTGGCGCCGAACTCGATCAGCACCGCGCCTTCCGCGTGCATGGTGTAGTGGCGCGTGATGCGCACGGGGCGTAGCTGGTCGGCGGCGCGGTTGCCGCTGCGGCAATAAGAGGTCATGGGTCTTCTCTGCTGGATGGGACCGCCTCGGGCGGTCGCGGAACGGGGGCGATGTCAGCCTTGCGCCTTGCGCGCGGCGGTGCGCCGGATGGTTTCGTTGATTTCGGCGATGGAACGCTCGATCGCCTTGTCGTCCAGCACTTCGTCTGCCGGATCGAAATCGTCGGTCTGGATGGTAGAGGCAAACCCGTCTTCGGTGCCGGTGTCTATGCCATCGTCCTTGTCCGCGTCGGGGATGATGGGCGTATCCCATTGCAGCGCAAGCGCGGTGACGTTGTCGCTGGCACTGCCGGCGTTGCGCAGGGCCAGATCCACCAGCATGGGCACGGCATCGGCGACGCGCTGGCGCGAGAGGATCTGCACGATGGCTTCATCGCTCACGGCATCCCACAGCCCATCCGAACACAGCAGCAGGCGATCGCCCGCATCCAGCAGCACGGCATTGGAGACGTCGTACAACGGGCGCACGGGCGAGCCCAGACAGGTGAAGAGCACGTTGCGGTTGACCGGCTCGGCGCCGAGGGCGCCCTGCAGCTCGCGGTAGGAGTGGTCGCGCGTGCGTGCCAGCAGCGCGCCGCCGCGTACCAGATAGGCGCGCGAATCGCCGCAGTGGGCCCAGCGCACCTGGCCATCCTGCACCAGGGCCACCACCAGCGTGGTGCGCGGCGCGTCGGGCATGGAGCGTGACTTGGCATAGGCAAGAATGGCATCGTGCGCGGCGATCACGCTGGCGGAGAGAAACAGCGCCACATCCTCCAGCGCCGGCTTGGCTTCGCGCTGAAAGCGCAGGGCCACGGTCTGGATCGCGATCTGCGCCGCGACTTCGCCTTGCGGATGGCCGCCCATGCCGTCTGCCAGCACGAACAGACAGGCTTCGCGCGTGTAGGCGTAGCCCATGCGATCTTCGTTGTTGGCGCGTCCGCCCTGGCGGCTGAGCTGAAAGACCGAGAATTTCATTTGGGCCGCATTCCTGTGGCAGCCGGCACTGTCGGCTTGATGATGGTTTTCTTCGCGTCGCTGACGAAGGTGTCGAGTTGCAAGCGCATTTTTTCCGCCATCGACAGGCGGGTGTAGCGGCGTTCGCCTTCGCGTGAAAGCTCTTTTTGCAGCGCGAACACCGATTGCGGGCGGTCCAGCGGGTTCAGCGCCATGCACCATTCCACCAGCTCGATCAGGTTGTCCGAATAGACACCGCGCAGTTTCTGCAGCGACAGCGCCATCTTGTCCTTGGTCTGGCGCTGTGGCGCCTCGGTCGGCGGATAGCCGTGCATGCAGGCGAACATGCAGGCGCCGATAGCGTAGATGTCCGTCCAGGGGCCGAGTGCCGAATCGCGCCGGTACATCTCCGGCGCGGCGAAGCCCGGCGTATACATCGGGCGGGTGAAGTTGCCTTCCTTGGACAGCACCTCGCGCGCCGCGCCGAAATCGATCATCACCGCGCGGTTGTCGTCGGTAACGAAGACATTGGCCGGCTTGATGTCCAGGTGCAGCATCTTGTGCTGATGCACCACCCGCAGACCGCGCAGAATTTCGTCGAACAGAGAGCGGATCGTGGATTCGCGAAACACCTTGTCCTGCTTCAGGCTTCTGGCGGTGACGATGAACTCCTGCAGCGAAGCGCCCTCCAGGTAGTTCATCACCATGTAGACGGTGTCGTTCTCGCGGAAAAAATTGAGCACCGTCACCACGGACGAGTGCGCAATCTGCGCCAGCGCGCGCCCCTCTTCGAAGAAGCTCTTGAGCCCGAGGCGGTAGAGCGAGAGCTTTTCCGGTGCCACCTGCGGCTGCAGCTCACCCTGCGCGCGCGTCGCCAGCGATGCGGGCAGGTATTCCTTGATGGCCACCTGCTGACCATCGCGGTCCAACGCCAGATAGACGACGCCGAACCCCCCGGCGGCGAGGCGCCGCATGATGCGATATCCGCCTATGGATGTGTCTTCAGGCAGCGGTGCAGGCTTGGCCTTGGGCGATGACATGGCGCTGGATCAATACGGTCATGTGATCGACACAGGATAATCCTGGCATCGCAGCGCATCAATCACGGAAAGCTTCATGGCAGTTTATAGCATGACCGGCTACGCCAGCGTCCAGCAGGGCGCCGCCAAAACGCAGGGCAGGGACGATGGCGCCAGGCTCGGAGTGGAGGTGCGTTCGGTCAACAGCCGCTTTCTTGATGTGAGCCTGCGTCTGGCCGATGAACTGCGCCAGCATGAATCGGCGCTGCGCGCGCTGGTGTCGCGCCAGCTCAAGCGCGGCAAGGTGGAGTTGCGTGCGTTTGTGGTCGGGCCGGATGCAGGCGCGCTGCACGCGCCGGATGCGGCCACGCTGCAACGCATGGCGGCGCTGCAGGATGGCGTGCGCGCCTGGCTGCCGGAGGCACGGCCCCTGTCCGTTGCGGACATCCTCCGCCTGGGCGCGACGCTGGGCGCGCCCCAGGCCGAGTGGGGCGATGTGCTGCTGGAGCTGGCGCGGCAGGCCTTGCAAGGGCTTTGCGCAGCGCGCGAACGCGAGGGCGAGCGCCTGGTGCAGATGCTGCTCGAGCGCGTGCAGCAGTTGCGTGCGCTGGCGCTGCAGGCCGGGCCGCTGGTGCCGCAGCTGGTGCAGCAGCAACGCCAGAAATTTCTTGATCGCTGGCAGCAGGCGCTGCAGGCGGCCGAGGGCAGCCCCGTGCCCGAGACGGCGCAGGAGCGAGCGCTGGCCGAGGCGACCGCCTTTGCCTTGCGCATCGACGTGGCCGAAGAGGTCACTCGCCTGCAGTCGCATCTGGATGAAATCGAGCGTTTGCTGCAACAGGGCGGTGAGGTTGGCAAGCGACTGGACTTTCTCATCCAGGAGTTGCACCGCGAGGCCAACACCCTGGGTTCCAAATCCGCCAGCATCGAACTCACGCGCATCAGCGTCGACATGAAGGTGCTGATCGAGCAGATGCGTGAGCAGGTGCAGAATATAGAGTAGTCAAAACAATAGCTGTTAGCGATTACCCACTATGGATTACCCAGGAAATTTATATGTAGTCTCGGCGCCCAGCGGTGCAGGCAAGTCGAGCCTGGTCAACGCGCTGATGGAGCTCGATGCGCAGGTGCGTCCATCAATTTCGCACACCACCCGCGAGCCGCGCGGGCAGGAGATGGATGGGCGCGAGTACCACTTCACCACCGTGCAAGCGTTTGATGCGATGGTGGCCGCCGATGCCTTTGTCGAATGGGCCAACGTGCACGGCAATCGCTATGGTACCTCGCGGCGCGCCATCGAGGAGCGCATTGCCCAGGGCGGCGACGTGATTCTGGAAATCGATTATCAGGGCGCCGAGCAGATCAAGCGCGCGTTTGCCAATGCGGTGCTGGTGTTCGTGTTGCCGCCGAGCTGGGACGAGTTGCGTGCCCGGCTGCTGCGCCGGGGTGAGGATAGCGCCGAGATCATCGACAAGCGCCTGGCCAATGCCGCGCAGGAGATGGATCAGGTGGAAAAATTCGACTTCGTTATAATCAATGAGGTCTTTGAGCGCGCACTTTTCGACTTGAAAACCATCGTTCATGCCCAGCGCCTGAAGGTGGCTGCGCAGCGCAGAGCCCGCGCCGATACTTTCAAGTCGCTGCGCCTCGCTTAAGAATCCCACCGGAGAATTTCACATCATGGCCCGCATTACCGTGGAAGACTGCCTCGAGCACATTCCCAACCGCTTCCAGCTTGTGCTAGCTGCCACTTACCGTGCCCGTATGCTCAGCCAGGGGCATGCGCCCAAGATCGAAAGCCGCAACAAGCCTGGCGTCACCGCGCTGCGCGAGATCGCCGCGGGAAAGGTGGGTCTGGAGATGCTGAAAAAAGTCCCGGGCTGACATTACGTCACGCATTTGACACAAAAAGCACCGCAAGTCGGTGCTTTTTTGTTGCCTGCAAAGACTGGAAAGCTGGGTACCGCTACAGTCGGGGGATGGGTGAAGGCTCGAAATTGCAGTTGGCTGACGATGTCGCCGTGCAGGATGCACCGGCGCGCGCGGCTGCGGCTGCCGGTCCAGCCCTGGACGCCGCGGCGGCGCAGTTTGCCGCGCTGGAGCAAAAGCTTCACTATCTGGATGAGGCGGCCAGCGAACGAGTGCGCCAAGCCTATCACTACGCCGATCAGGCGCACCTGGGGCAGTTGCGCAACAGCGGTGAGCCCTATATCACCCATCCGATTGCGGTCGCCAGCCTGTGTGCGGACTGGAAGCTGGACGCCGAGGCGCTGATTGCCGCGCTGCTGCACGATGCGCTCGAAGACTGCGGTGTCAGCAAGACCGATCTGATCGAGCGGTTCGGCGCACCGGTGGCCGATCTGGTCGATGGACTGACCAAGCTCGACAAGCTGCAGTTCAACACCCGCGAAGAAGGTCAGGCGGAATCGTTTCGCAAGATGCTGCTGGCGATGGCGCGCGATGTGCGCGTGATCCTCATCAAGCTGGCCGACCGTACGCACAACATGCGCACCCTGGGCAGTGCGCCGCGCAGCAAATGGCACCGCATCGCTTCGGAAACGCTGGAGATTTACGCACCGATTGCGCACCGACTGGGCCTGAACCAGACCTATCGGGAGCTGCAGGATCTGTCGTTTCGCCACCTGCACCCCTGGCGCTATGAGACGCTGGCCAAGGCGGTGGCGCGCTCGCGCGGGCGCCGCCGGGAGGTGGTGCAGAAGGTGCAGGCCGAGGTTGAGGCGGCCTTTGCCCGCCAGGGCATGCCGGTGCGCCTGTCCAGCCGCGAGAAGACTTTGTACGGCATCTACCAGCGCATGCAGGGACGGCACCTGAGTTTTGCCCAGGTGGTGGATCTGTCCGGCTTTCGCGTGGTCGTGCCGTCCATTACCGATTGCTACACCGCCATCGGCGTGCTGCACCAGCTCTACAAACCGGTTCCGGGCAAATTCACCGACCACATTGCGATCGCCAAGGCCAATGGCTACCAGTCGCTGCACACCACGCTGGTGGGGCCCGCCAGCCTGAACATCGAATTCCAGGTGCGAACCGAGGAGATGCACATCGTCGCCGAGGCCGGGGTGGCGGCGCACTGGCTCTACAAGGCGCAGCACAAGGGCGGGGCTGAAGCACAAAAGCTGGGCACACGCTGGCTGCAGTCGCTGCTGGACATCCAGAACGAGACGCACGACGCGACCGAATTCTGGGAGCACGTCAAGGTGGATCTGTTCCCGGATGCGGTCTATGTCTTCACGCCGCGCGGGCAGATCATGGCACTGCCCAGCGGAACGACGGTGGTGGATTTTGCCTATGCCATTCACAGCGATGTGGGCGATCGTACGGTGGCGGCGCGGGTGAACCATGAGCAGGTGCCGCTGCGCACCGTGCTCAAGACCGGCGATGTCGTTGAAGTCATGACGGCGCCCGAGGCCGAGCCCAATCCCGCATGGCTGGGCTTTGTGAAATCCGGCCGTGCGCGCTCCAAGATCCGGCTCTACCTCAAGACACTGGCGCAAAAAGAATCCGTGGGGCTGGGCGAGAAGTTGCTGGCGCAGGCGCTGCGCGCCGAGGGTGTGCAACAGCTGCCGAGCGAGCAGGAGCATGCAGCGCTGTGGGACAAGCTGCTGCGCTTTACCGGCCACCGCACGCGCGATGAACTGCTGACCGACATTGGCTTGGGCAAGCGCGTGGCGCGTATCGTGGCACGGCGCATCGTCGCGCTGCTCTCCGAAGGCGGCCTGCGCCCGGATGTGCTGCTGCTCACGCGCGAGCGCTACAACGCCGAAGACAGTCTCTCGCAAGGTGGCGTGCTGCTCGATGGCAGCGAGCGCGCCACCGTGCAATACGCCAAATGCTGCCATCCGGTGCCGGGCGATCCCGTGGTTGGCTACCTGGAGCGCGGCGAAGGCCTGATAGTGCACCATGCGCAGTGCGACGTGGCGCGGGAGCTGCAGCGCAAGGATGGCGAGCGTTTTCTGAGTGTGGATTGGGCCGATGAGCCGACACGCGCTTTCGAGGTAGCGATCACGGTGACGGTGAACAACCACAAGGGCGTGCTGGCGCGCGTGGCCACCGAGCTGGCGAGCTGCGAGGCCGACATCGTGCACATGGACATGGACGACGCCACCGGCACCACGGCCGATCTGCGCTTTACCGTGGCGGTGCGCAATCTGGCGCATGTCGAATCCATCCTGCGCAGCCTGCGGCGCATGAATGTGGTGCTCAAAGTCGAGCGGGTGTTTTCCGTCAGTGCTTGAGCTGGCTCAGCGCTGGTGCCGGATGGCGCTCTTGGGCCTGAAGGCTTTGCAGACGGAATCGACGGTTTCGAGGTAGGGCCCGCCAATCAGGTCGATGCAGTAGGGCACGGCGGCAAAAATGCCGGGCACGAGCGCGCTGCCATCGGCGTTCTTCAACCCCTCCAGAGTTTCCGCGATCGCCTTGGGCTGGCCGGGCAGGTTGATGATGAGGCTTTGCCCACGGATCACCGCCACCTGGCGCGAGAGGATGGCAGTCGGCACGAAGTGCGCGCTGATGCGCCGCATCTGCTCACCAAAACCGGGCATCACCTTGTCGGCCACGGCCAGTGTGGTCTCGGGTGTGACGTCGCGGGGTGCCGGGCCTGTGCCGCCGGTGGTCAGAATGAGCGAGCAGCCGCGTTGCGCCAATTCGACCAACGTTGTGCTGATGCCTGCCTGCTCATCCGGGATCAGGCGTTGCTCGAAGGTAATGGGATTGAGCAGCGCGCGCGTGAGCCAGTCCTTGAGCGCCGGGAGTCCCTTGTCCTCGTAGACGCCGCTGCTGGCGCGGTCGCTGATCGAGACCAGGCCTATCGTGACGGCTTCGGGTGCGGGCAGGCTGGTGTCATTCATGGTGGTCATTCGTATCCTCGGATGTGCCAAGTACCTGCGCGCGCAATACCTGGAACAGTTCGCGGTAGGCGCGGCTCCTGCGTGGTGCGGCGCCCTGCGACACCTCGTTGGCGGTGAGCGGCGGGTTGTCCTTGCGTGCCTGGCGGATCAGCGTGCGCAGGCGCTGGATGTCGCTGCCCGGATACTCGTCCAGCCAGGCGCCCAGTGCCTCATCGCCGGCCAGCAGGCGCTCGCGCCATTGCTCGGCCTGGTGCAGCGCCAGCACTTGCTGCTGATGGCCCGCGCCATCACTGGCAATGCTTTCGCGCACCCTGGTCAGGGTGTCTTCGTCCAGCTTGCGCATCAGTTTGCCTACCAGCTGCATTTGCCTGCGCCG
The DNA here is from genome assembly GCF_001724135.1 of Comamonas sp. SCN 65-56. Classification (GTDB taxonomy): domain Bacteria; phylum Pseudomonadota; class Gammaproteobacteria; order Burkholderiales; family Burkholderiaceae_C; genus Comamonas_C. The sequence goes on from NZ_MEDS01000007.1 coordinate 79,173, forward strand.
CCCCTCATGCGCGGTGATGCGCCTGGCTTCTGCCAGGGCTTCGAGCAGTTTTTCAGGCAGCTGCAGGCCATCCAGGCGATTCGCGCCCAGGGTGAGCAGCGCTGCCCCCAGTTCTTGCAGCTCGGTGCTCTCGCGTTTCAGGTCGGTTTTGCTCTGGCCGGCCGTGCCGCGCAACTCGGCCTTGAATTGTTCGTCGAGCTCGCTGCCTTCGGCGATGAACTGGCCTTTGACGTAGTAGCCTCGGGTGGGTTTGCGTGGCATTGCGGTGGTGGGAAATTTGCGTGTAAAGGCGGCCCGCGGATGGGCGCCGGGTATCATAGCCGCCGCCATGAAAACCACTGCCAACGCGACGCCCGAAGCGGGTTTCAGCTATTCGCGCCCTTTCTTTGAAGACCTGGTGGATCAGGCCCTGGCGCATGCCCGCAAGCTCGGTGCAACCGATGCTGGCGCCGACGCGTCCGAGGCCTGCGGCCTGTCGGTGGGCGTGCGCCGCGGGCAGCTGGAAAGCGTGGAGCGCAACCGTGACAAATCGCTGGGTGTGACGGTCTACATCGGCCAGCGCCGCGGCAACGCCAGTACGTCCGATTTTTCCGCCCAGGCGGTGCGCCAGACGGTGCAAGCGGCCTACGACATCGCGCGGTTTACCGCCGAAGACCCGGTGGCCGGGCTGCCCGATGCGACGGATATCGCGCCAGAGGCTTCACACCGGGATCTGGATTTGTTTCACCCTTGGGCCGTCACCAGCGAAGAGGCGGCGCGCATGGCACTGGAATGCGAGCAGGCCCGCGCAGCAAAGCCATTTTTTCAGCGCGCACACGCACGGCTTTCGCGGCGGCTATGCGAGCTCCCGCCACAGCCTGTCGGTGGCGCCGATCGCTTCGCTGCCGGGCAGAAACGGGCAAATGCAGCGCGATTCCTGGTACAGCTCGGAGCGCGACGCAGCGCATCTGGCCACCCCCGAGGCCGTGGGGCGCTATGCGGCCGAACGTGCGCTCTCGCGCCTGGGCGCGCGCAAGATCGCGACGACCGAGTGCCCGGTGCTCTTCGAGTCGCCGCTCGCGGCGGGCCTGCTCGGCAGTTTCGTGCAGGCCGTGAGCGGCGGCGCGCTGTATCGCAAAAGCAGTTTTCTCGTCGATTCGCTGGGCACGCAGGTCTTTCCCAGGCACATCGACATTGCCGAAGATCCGTTTGTCCTGCAAGGCAAGGGCAGCTCGCCGTTTGACGACGAAGGCGTGCGCGTGGCCCCGCGCAAGGTGGTGGAGGGCGGGCGCGTGGCGGGCTATTTCCTTTCGAGCTATTCGGCGCGCAAGCTCGGCATGCGCACGACGGGAAACGCAGGCGGCTCGCACAACCTCACGCTGCTCTCCCACCGCACACGCCCCGGGGACGATCTGAACGCCATGCTCAAAAAACTGGGCACGGGCCTGTTCGTGACCGATCTCATGGGCCAGGGGGTGAACTATGTCACGGGCGACTATTCGCGCGGCGCCGGCGGTTTCTGGGTGGAAAACGGCGAGATCGCCTACCCGGTGCAGGAGATCACCATCGCCGGCAATCTCAAGGCGATGTTCAAGGCGATCGCGGCGGTAGGCGCCGATGCCTATGGCTACGGCGCCAAGACCGTGGGATCGATTCTGATCGAGCGAATGACCGTCGCCGGCAGTTGAACACCGGCGCGCCGACGCATCAGCGCTTGCGCTGGTTCTTGCCGACCTCGTTGCCGATCAGTGCCCCTGCCGCGGCGCCTCCTATCGTGCCCACGGGGCCGCCAAACAGCACGTTGCCCGTGGCGCCGCCGACAACCGCACCGACGGCGGTGCCGATCTGGGCGTTGGTGGGAGGTGTGGAGCAGCCGGCACTGACAAGGGCGGCCGCCAGCAGGGCAGCGGCAGTCAGGGCGCGGGCGGGACGTTGCTTGTGCGAGATCATCATCGTTTCTATGGACGGAACCAAAACCTCATCATCGTCGCATTGCCCACTTGCAATGTCACAAGACGAAGCCTGACGACGCTCGGCAAATGGCAGCCTGCTTCGCGCAGCCCCCCGTGCACTCGTCCTTGAGGCAGCAAGCAGGGGTGCCGCCCGCTCTACGTGTTGTCACGTCGGTTACGCGCACGGGCCACGCTGTATCAGCGTACCGCAAGCTGCCGCGCGATCGCTTCGCCCACCTCGGTCGTGCGGGCGCTGCCCCCCAGATCGGGTGTGCGCGGGCCGCCCTGCAGCACGGTTTCGATGGCGGCCACGATGGCGTCGTGTGCCGCCCGGCCCGCGCCCTGGCCCCGGGTGAGGAAATCCAGCATCAGCGCACCCGACCAGATCATCGCGATCGGATTGGCGATGCCCTTGCCGCAGATGTCGGGCGCCGAGCCGTGCACCGGCTCGAACAGGCTGGGAAACGTGCGTTCGGGATTGAGATTGGCCGAAGGCGCGAGGCCGATGGTGCCGGTCGTGGCGGGGCCGAGGTCGGAGAGGATGTCGCCGAACAGGTTGGTCGCGGCCACCACGTCGAAGCGTTCGGGCCGCAAGACGAAGCGCGCGGCGAGGATGTCGATGTGGTGCTTGTCCCAGGCCACCTGCGGATACTGCGCCGCCATGGCCTCGGCCTGCCGGTCCCACCAGGGCATGCTGATGGCGATGCCGTTGCTCTTGGTGGCCAGCGACAAATGCTTTTTCGTGCGGCTTTGCGCGAGTTCGAACGCGTATTTCAGCAGCCGCTCGGCGCCCAGGCGGGAATAGACCGATTCCTGCACCACGATCTCGCGCTCGGTGCCCTCGAACATCACGCCGCCGAGTGCCGTGTATTCGCCCTCGGTGTTCTCGCGCACGACGAGGTAGTCGATGTCGCCGGGCTTTTTGCCCGCGAGCGGGCAGGGCACGCCCTCGAACAGGCGCACCGGGCGCAGGTTGATGTACTGGTCGAACTCGCGGCGGAATTTGAGCAAGCTGCCCCAGAGCGAGATGTGGTCGGGCACGGTCGCAGGCCAGCCGACGGCGCCGAAGTAGATCGCGTCCATGCCGGCGAGCTGCGTCTTCCAGTCGGTGGGCATCATCTCGCCGTGCCGGGCGTAATAGTCGCAATGCGCCCAGTCGAAGGCGTACAGCGCCAATTCGATGCCGAAGCGCTGCGCGGCGGCCTGCACCGCGCGCAGGCCCTCGGGCATCACCTCGCGGCCGATGCCGTCACCGGCGATCACGGCGATCTGAAATGGTTTTGGCATAAAAACGGCCTCCAACGCAGTGTGGACAAACGCGAGCAGCTATTCTTCCAATAGTTGATCAATGAGACAGTGCGGCCTTGACGGCGCTGGATACCATGCCCATGTCCGCCTTGCCCGCGAGCTGCTTCTTGGCCGCGCCCATGACCTTGCCCATGTCGGCAGGGCTGCTCGCGCCCAGCTCGGCCACCAGAGCCTTGACGGCGGCGATGACTTCGGCCTCGGACAGGCGCGCGGGCAGGTAGGCCTCAAGCACCAGCATCTCGGCCTTTTCCTTGTCCGCGAGGTCTTGCCGGTGTGCGGCTTCGTAGGCGGTGATGCTGTCCTTGCGCTGCTTGATCAGCTTGTCGACGATCGCGACGACGGCGGTGTCGTCCAGCACCACGCGCTCGTCCACTTCCTTCTGTTTCATCGCCGCGAGCAGCAGGCGGATGGTGCCCAGGCGCTCGGTTTCGTGGGCGCGCATCGCGCTCTTCATGTCTTCGGTGATCTGTTCCTTGAGGGTCATTTTTTGCTCCTGAAAAAACAAAACCCGCGCCTGGCGTCCCTGGCGCGGGTTGATGTGGCCAAGCCGACTGGATCAGTACAGCTTCTTGGGCAGCTGCATGCTGCGCACGCGCTTGTAGTGGCGCTTGACGGCGGCGGCCTTCTTGCGCTTGCGTTCGGCGGTGGGCTTTTCGTAGAACTCGCGCGCGCGCAGTTCGGTCAGCAGACCGAGCTTTTCGATGGTGCGCTTGAAGCGGCGCAGCGCCACGTCAAAGGGTTCGTTTTCTTTTACACGGATGGTTGTCATCAGCCAAAAATTTCCAGATATGTACCGCCAGAGGGTTGATCGGGAAGATCGGGCCCGGCCAATCGTGTGCGGCGATGTCCCCGTCTGTTAACTAGTATGGCCGACGGGGCTGATGCCATGAAACCGGCGATTATAACGAACGCGGCTTGGCAGGGGCATGGGCAGAGGCTGCCGTTTGGCGATCGACCTACTGAATCTTGAAAATTTCTTTCAGAAAGCCAAGCGCCGCGTCGGCCGCCTGGTCGCGCGCCTTGGTGTTGCCCTCGACGCTGGCGCCGGTGGCATGGCAGGCCTTGAGCGCATCACCATAGGCCTTGCCCTGCAGGCGCGTGCCGGCGCTGGCGTCGTAGGCGTACAAGGTGTCGATGTCGACTTCGAGCGGGCAGTCGGGCCTGGTGCGCGCCACGCTGCCCAACTGGTGGAGTTGCTGGTCGTCGGAATCGAACTTGTGCCGTGCGCCGGCGATGGTGACGAACCGTACCGGCGTGCCCGCCTTGCCGATCTTGTCGGCGTAGTCCAGGCAGGCACTGATGGGGGTGTAGTCGTCGGCATCGCCGTGAATGAACAGCATCGGGGCTGGCGTGAATACCCCCGGCTTGACGGCCAGCCGGAACACACCGGCGCAGCCTCCGGCGTAGGTCGGGATGAAGGCGGCGTAGTGCAACCCGTCGGGCAGTTTCTGCGAAGCGATGATGCGCGCCACGTTGGCGCGCAGGGTGGCAGTGCCGCCGCGAGAAAAGCCCATCAGCGCAATGCGGCTGGGGTCGATGCGTGGATGCGTGGCCAGCAGCTTGAGCGCCGCGAAGGTGTCGGCCACGTCGGCTGAGAAGGGAACGGCCGACTGGTCATCCGCCGTGCTCTTGACGCCGCGCGGGCCGAACATGTCGAGCACGAAGGCAGCCATGCCGGCGTCATTGAAGCGTTTGGCCCAGAAGTTCAACTCGGCGTCGTAGATGCCGCCCGAGCCATGCACCAGCACCACGGCCGGCACCTTGGCGTCCCCCGGCGGCAGCAACAGGTGGCCGCTGGAATGGGTGGCGTCACCGGCGCCCTTGAGCAGGTCTGACAGGGTCTTGGGGCTGGAGCTGGCGAAGGTGTAGATCCCGTTGCCCGGGCCATTGGCCAGGCTGGTGATGCTCTCCTGGGCCAGGGCGTGGTGCGGCGCCAGCATGGCAAGCAGCGCACCCAGCAGCCACGGGGTGATTCGCCTCACTGCATGGAGCCGGGAAATGCAAAGCATGCTTCATCCCCTCTCGTTGCCGGGAGACGCAATTTACGCTGGTGTTTGCACTTGCGCTGTAGCTTTTTGTAGCTTGCCCGAGTCGGTTGGGTCAAGTCCGGTTCGGATGCGCGACCGGCCCATGTGCCGTGGCGCGCTCACTGGGTCGTCTGGCGCATGAGGTCGAGAAAATCCGCGCGGCCTGCCTCGGACAGGGGTTGCAGGATGTCGTCCTGCACCTGTCTGACGATGGGCAGCAGTTCGCCGTGGATGCGCGCGCCTTCTTCGGTCAGCGACAGCTCGCGCGCCCGACGGTCCTTGGCGCTGACGACGCGGCGCACCCAGCCCTTTTGCTCCAGCCGCTCGATGACACCGCCTATGGTGGCGCGGTCGTAGGCGATCAATTCTGCGATGCTCGCCTGGTCGGATGCCGGATGCGCCTGAATGGCATCGAGTGCGGCGAACTGGACGGAAGTCAGGTCAAAGCCGGCGGCCTGGGTGCGCAGCGCGAAAGCCTGCGTGGACCGCTGGTGCAGGCGGCGTATCAGGTGACCGGCCATGTCGAGGGATTCCATCACGGCGCTCCTTCCAATTCGGGGCGAGCCACGCATCGCTCCAGAAAAATATTGTCGATAAGCATACATACTGACTTGACGGCAAATAGTAAGTATAGATATTATTTGCGGGTATCACGGCGGCATTGAACGGTGCGCGCCAAACACCAGGAGATTTCCGCATGCAGTATTACAAGGATGGTTTTCGGGGTGGCAATCCCGATGTCAAGCAGGCCGCGCCCAACCGCCGCAGCCGCGGGCCGAACGAGCCTTTGCCGGAAAAAGTCGATGTGCTGATCGCCGGCACGGGGCCGGCGGGTTTGTGCCTGGCGGCGCAGCTGGCGCAGTTCCCGGAGATCGACACGCTGATCGTCGAGCGCATGCCGGCCAACATCATCAAGGGCAAGGCCGACGGCATCAACACGCGCACCATGGAGATGTTCCAGGCCTTTGGTTTTGCCGAAAAGGTCAAGCGCGAGACCTATTGGGTCAACCAGACCGCGTTCTGGATGCCCGACCCGCAGCGGCCCGAGCACATCCACCGCGTCGGCCGGGTGCAGGATGTGGCCGACGACAGCTCGGAGATGCCGCACATCCTGATCAACCAGGCGCGGCTGCATGAGCTGTTCCTTGAAGTCATGCGCAATGCCCCGTCGCGGCTGGAGCCCGACTACGGCTGGGAGGTGGTCGGCGTGGCGATCGACGAGACGACCGACGATCACCCGGTGACGGTGACCCTCAAGGACGCCAGCGGCATCCACTGGTGGGCAACCAAAACCGTGCGCGCCAATTACGTGGTGGGCTGCGATGGCGCGCATTCGGCGGTGCGCAAGGCGATCGGCGGCACGCTGCACGGCGACGCGGCGCACCAGGCCTGGGGCGTGATGGATATCCTGGCCAACACCGACTTCCCCGACGTGCGCCAGAAATGCCTGGTCTCCTCGGCCAGTGAAGGCAACGTGCTGATCCTGCCGCGCGAGGGAGGCTACATCTTTCGCATGTATGTGGAGCTGGACAAGCTCAGGCCGGACGAGAAGGCGGCGAGTCGCAAGCTCAATCAACACGACATGATCGCGGCGGCCAACCGCATCCTGCGCCCCTATGTGCTGGACGTGAAGGAGGTGGTCTGGTGGTCGATCTACGAGATCGGCCACAGCATCACCGACAAGTTCGACGACGTGCCTGCCGGCAGCGAGCGCAACCCGCGCGTGTTCACCGCCGGGGATGCCTGCCACACGCATTCGCCCAAGGCCGGGCAGGGGATGAACGTCTCGATGCAGGACACCTTCAATCTCGGCTGGAAGCTGGCCCATGTGCTGCAGGGGCGCGCGCCCGCAAGCCTGCTGCGCAGCTATTCCAGGGAGCGCATGGCAGAGGCCAAGCGGCTGATCGATACCGACCACGCCTGGGCGCGCACCATGTCCGCGCCTACCACCCAGGCCGAGCGCGACGGCACCGAGGAGCCGCGCATCATCCGCCAGTTCAAGGCCAACCTTGAATTCACCGGCGGCACGGCAGTGAAGTACGACCCGTCGTATCTGTTCGCTGCGCCCACGCACCAAGCACTGGCCCGGGGCGAGGTGATCGGGCGGCGCTTTCACTCGGCGCCGGTGGTGCGTCTGGCAGATGCCAAACCGATGCAGCTGGGCCACGTGGCGCAGGCCGACGGCCGCTGGCGCATCTACGCCTTTGCCGGCAAGGGCGACGGCGCGGGCCCGGGTTCGCCCATGCGCCAGCTGGCCGATTGGCTGGAGCGTGATCCGGCATCGCCGGTGCTGCGCCACACGCGCGCGGGCGAGGACATCGACGCGGTGATCGATGTGCGCGCGGTGTTTCAGCAGACCTTCGACCAGCTCGCCTGTGAGCACATGCCGTCGCTGCTTCGGCCGTGCACCGGCAGGCTGGGCCTGCAAGACCATGAAAAGATTTTTTGCGTCGACCACAAGGGCGCAGGCGACATCTTCGACATGCGCGGCATCGACCGTGAGCGCGGATGCATGGTGGTGGTGCGCCCGGACCAGTACATCGGCCATGTGCTGCCGCTCGATGGCCGTGCGGAACTGTCGGCCTATTTTGCAGGCATCTTGTGCTGAAAATGGTATGAAAAGCGGCTGCAGCGCATGCTGGATGGGCGCTGATCGCTCTTGAATTGAAAGCGCATGGCCAGGCTAGAGCGCCTGCGCACAGGCCGCCGCGCTGGCCCAGGCCCACTGAAAGTTGTAGCCGCCCAGCCAGCCGGTGATGTCGACCACCTCGCCGATGAAGTGCAGGCCGGGCTGGGTGGTGGCTTCCAGCGTTTGTTGCGAGAGCGCGCGGGTGTCGACGCCGCCCAGCGTGACTTCGGCCTTTTTGTAGCCTTCGGTGCCGCTGGGGCTGATGCGCCAGGCGCCCAGTTGTTCGGCCAGTTGGGCCAGCGCCTTGTCGCTCGCCTCGTTCACCGGGCGTTGCCATTCGGGCCTCTGGCGGGCCCAGGCGTCGGCCAGCCGCGTGGGCAGCCACTGCGCGAGGATGCCGACGATCTGCTTGCGCTCATGCGCCTTGGCGTGTGCCAGTTCGGCGGGCAGATCGACGCCCGGCGCGAGGTTGATCGCGAGTGGTTCGACCGGCTGCCAGTAGCTTGAAATCTGCAACACCGCCGGGCCTGAGAGGCCGCGGTGGGTGAACAGCAGGTCTTCATCAAACGCCATGCGCTCTTTAGCGTTGCCGCTGCGTATCTGCACCGGCAGCGACAGACCGGATAGCGGCGCGAACGCGGCCCAGGCTGCACCGTCGAAGGTGAGCGGCACGAGGCCCGGGCGCTGGGCAACCAGGGGAATGCCGAACTGGCGCGCGATGCGATAACCGAAGTCGCTCGCGCCGATCTTCGGGATGGACAGGCCGCCGGTGGCGACAACCAGGCGCGTGGCGGTGACAGGCCCGCGCGTGGTGTGGAGCCGATAGCCACTGTTTTGATAGCTGCCAGCGCTTTCCTTTTGGGCGTTGGAGCTGAAAAAGTCTATGGAATTCACGCTGCACGGCTGCCAACGCTCGACGCAGCCATCGGCGCATTCGGCAAGCAGCATGTCGATGATCTGGCCGCTCGCGCCATCGCAAAACAGCTGGCCCTTGTGCTTTTCGTGAAACGCGATGCCGTGGCGCTTGACGAGGGCGATGAAATTTTCGGGGGTGTAGCGCGAGAGGGCTGAACGGGCGAAGCGCGGGTTGGCACCCAGATAGTGGCGGTGCGGCGCGCGCGGGTCTAGCTCGCGGTTGGTGAAGTTGCAGCGCCCGCCGCCGGAGATGCGGATCTTCTCTGCCACTCGGGCCGCGTGGTCGATGAGCAGCACCCGGCGCCCGCGCTGGCCCGCCAGCGCCGCGCACAAGAGCCCGGCCGCGCCCGCGCCGAGGATCACCGCGTCAAAGTGGAGTGTTGCCATCGGCCTCGCGCCCACGCCCGCGCACGAAGAGCTTGCGGATCACGAGGAAAAACACCGGCACGAAGAAGATGCCCAGCAAGGTGGAGAACACCATGCCGCCGAGCACCGCGGTGCCGATCGCGTTGCGCCCGGCCGCGCCCGCGCCGGTGCCCAGCGCCAGCGGCATCACGCCAAAGCCGAACGCGAGCGAGGTCATCAATATGGGGCGCAGGCGCTGGCGCGCGGCGTGCACCGTGGCTTCGATCAGGCTCATGCCGCGCTCTTGCAACTGCATCGCAAACTCGACGATCAGGATGGCGTTCTTGGACGCAAGACCCACGGTGGTGAGCAGCCCCACCTGAAAGTACACGTCGTTCGCCAAGCCGCGCCCGTAGGTGGCAATGAGCGCGCCAATCACACCCAGCGGCACCGCCAGCATGACCGAGGCGGGCACGCTCCAGCTCTCGTACAGCGCCGCCAGGCACAGGAAGACGAAGAGGATGGAAACGGCGTAGAGCAGCGGCGCCTGCGAGCCGGACTGGCGCTCCTGCAGCGAGGCGCCGGTCCATTCGATGCCGATGCCGGGGGGCATGGTGCCCATGATGCGCTCGACCGCCGCCATCGAGTCGCCCGAACTTGCGCCCGGGGCGGTGTTGGCCTCCATCTCCATCGCCGGGCTGCCGTTGTAGCGCATGAGCTGCGGCGAGCCGGCGGTCCAGCGGGTGCTCGAAAAACTCCCGAAGCGCACCATCTCGCCGTTCTTGTTGCGCACCGACCATTTGGCGATGTCCTGCGGCAGCATACGGTCGGGTGCGTCGCCCTGGATGTAGACACGCTTGACGCGGCCCTGGTTGATGAAGTCGTTGACGTAGCTGCCGCCCAGCGCGCTGGAGAGCGTGCTGTTGATGTCGGCCGTGGCAATGCCGAAGGCCGCGGCCTTGCGGTCGTCGACCACCACCTCCAGCTCCGAGGTGTCGTCAAAGCCCGTGGTGCGCATGGCAGCGAGCGCGGGCTCATGCTGCGCGGCGGCGATCATGTCATCCTTGGCCTTCATCAATGCCTCGTGGCCCAGGCCGTTGAGATCTTTCAGGATGAAGTTGATGCCGGCGCTCGAACCCAGCCCGCGCACCGGCGGCGGCAGCACGGCGAAGATGCGCGCATCGCGGATGCGGCGCAGCGCCTGGTTGGCCTTGCGTGCAATCGCCTCGGCCGATTGCTCGGGCAGCGGGCGCTCGTCCCAGCTGGTCAGACGCACGAACATGCTGCCCGAGTTCTGGTTGCCATTGAAACCGTAGATCGCGCTGGTGCTGCGGATTTCCGGCATGTCCTTGAAGTACAGGCGGATGTCTTCCATCACATCCTGCAGCCGGGCGTCGGTGGCTCCTGAAGGCAGGGTGACGTTCACGCGGATGAAGCCCTGGTCCTCATTGGGCAGGAAGGACGTGGGTAGGCGGTGGAACATCCAGGCCACGGCGGCGAGCACGACTGCAAACAGCACCATCATGCGCAGCGCGCGCGCAAGCAGCCGGCCAACGCTGCTCTGGTAGCGGTTGGCACTGCTGTCAAAGTGGCGGTTGAACCACTGGAAGAACCGGTCGGCCAGCCCACGCAGGCCGGGCCGCGGCGCATGCCCCGGCTGCGCGTGCGCCGTGGGCTTGAGCAGGCTGGCGCACAGCGCGGGCGTGAGTGTGAGCGCTATGAAGACCGAGAGCGCCATCGCCGCGACGATGGTGATGGAAAACTGGCGGTAGATCACGCCGACCGAGCCGGGAAAGAACGCCATCGGCACGAACACCGCCGACAGCGTGAGGCCGATGCCGACCAGCGCCGGCGTGATCTCGCGCATGGATTCGCGCGTCGCTTCCTTGGGCGAAAGCCCCTGTTCGTGCATCACGCGTTCGACGTTCTCGATCACCACGATGGCATCGTCCACCAGCAGCCCGATGGCCAGCACCATGGCGAACATCGTCAGCATGTTGATCGAGTAGCCCATGACATTGAGCACGCCCAGCGTGCCCAGCAGCACCACCGGCACCGAGATCATGGGGATGAAGGTGGCGCGCCAGTTCTGCAGGAAGACGAACATGACGAGGGCCACCAGCACCATGGCTTCTGCCAGCGTCTTGAGCACCTCCTTGATCGAGGCGCGCACGAAGGGCGTGGAGTCCGAGCTGACGAAGGCGGTGATGCCATCGGGAAAGTAGGGTGCCAGCTGCGCCAGCTTCTTCGCCACGTCGTCGGCCACCTTGGTGGCATTCGCGCCATCGGCCAGGATGATGCCCAGGCCTGCACCTGGTTTGTCGCCCAGCGTGGAGCGCACGGTGTAGAGGTCGGGCGCCAGTTCGACACGGCCGATGTCGTCCATGGTGACCAGCGAGCCGTCGGGCAGGGCCTTGAGCACGATGTCCTTGAACTGCTCCACCGTTTGCAGCTTGGTGCGCGCGGTGATCGTGGCGTTGAGCATCTGGTCCTTCACCGCCGGCAGTGCGCCGAGCTGCCCGGCCGAGACCTGCGCGTTCTGCGCGTTCAGCGCGTTGACCAGATCCGACGGCATCAGCGCGTACTTCTCCATCAGCGCCGGGTTCATCCAGATGCGCATGGCGTAGGGCGTGCCGAAGACGAAGATGTCGCCCACGCCGTCGATGCGCGCCAGCACGTCGACCACGTTGGAGCTGAGGTAGTCGCCGATGGTCACCTGCGACACGTTCGGGTCGGGCGAGGTGAAGACGTAGGTGACGAGGAAATCCTGCCCGCCCTTGTTGATGAACACGCCGCGGCTCTTGACCTGATCGGGCAGGCGATTCATCGCGCCCTGCATCTTGTTTTGCGCCTGCACCTGGGCGACGTCGATATTCGCGCCGGGCGCAAAGGTGAGTGTGGTGCGCGAGCGCCCGGCCGAGTCGCTGGTGGACTGCATGTAGAGCAGGTTGTCCAGGCCCTTGAGCTGCTGCTCTATCACCTGCGTGACCGAGTTTTCCACCGTCTCGGCCGACGCGCCGGTGTAGGTGGTGTTGATGGTCACGCGCGGCGGCGCGATCTCGGGGTACATCTCCAGCGGCAGCGTGACGACGGAAAACGCCCCCGCCAGCATGATCATGATGGCGATCACCCAGGCAAAAACCGGGCGGTTGATGAAGAACTGCGCCATCGCTCAGCCCTTCGCGTTGCGGGTGTCGTCCGTGTTGCTCTGCTGTGCCGGCGGCTGCACCGCCACGGGCTTGACCTTGTCGCCCGCCTTGGCGCGCAGCGAGCCGTCGATCAGGATGCGCTCACCCGCCTTCAGGCCCGCATGCACCTCCCAGCGGTTGCCGACCGCCGCGCCGGTGGCGATGCGGCGGCTCTCCAGCGTGTCGTCGTCCTTCACCACCAGCACGCGCGCGACACCGGCCGGGTCGCGCGTCACGGCCTGCTGCGGCACCAGCAGGGCGTTCTCGCTCACGCCCTCCTGCAGCCGGGCGCGCACATACATGCCGGGCATCAGCAAGCCCTCGGGGTTGGGCACCGTGGCGCGCAGCGTGATGGCGCCGGTGGCGGGGTTCACTTGCACGCCGCTGAATTGCAGCGTGCCGGGGTGCGCGTACGGGCTGCCGTCGTCCAGCACCAGCGTGATGCGCGCCGCGCCTTTCTCATCCTGCGTCAGCTGGCCATCGGCCAGCTGCTTCTTCAGCCGCAGCACCTCGGTGGTCGATTGCGTGATGTCCACGTACAGCGGGTCGGTTTGCGTGATGGTGGTAAGCAGCTGGGCCTGGTTGGCGGTGAGCAGCGCGCCGGGGGTGACGGTGGATGCACTCGTGCGCCCGGTGATCGGCGCCTTGATGCGGGTGTAGTCGAGGTTGAGCGTGGCCGCGCGCACCGCTGCCCTGGCGGCGGCAATGTCCGCTTGCGACTGCGCGAGCGCGGTCTGGCTGTCGTCGTACTGCTGCTGGCTGATGGCTTTCGACTGGATCAACTCGGCATTGCGCGCGGCATTCACTTGCGCGGCCCGCTGATTGGTCTGCGCTTTCGCCAGCTGCGCCTGCGCGGTGGCCAGCTGAACTTCAAGACTGGCCGGGTCGATCTGGTACAGCGCCTGTCCGGCCTTGACCATGGCGCCTTCGGTGAACAGACGCTTTTGCAGGATGCCGCCGACCTGCGGGCGCACTTCGGCGATGAGGAAGGCGCTGGTGCGCCCGGGCAGCTCGGTGGTGAAGGTGTGCGGCTCGGTTTGCAGCGTCATCACGCCGACTTCGGCGGGCCCGCCGCCGCCTGCCGCAGCGATCTTTTTCTCGCCGCAACCGGTAAGTGCCAATGCCAGCGCCACGCCGCACAGGGTGAGCGTGGGTGACAGGCGGGGCAGGGCGTGAACGGCGGGCGCAGGATGAAGCGCAAGAAAGCCGCGGCAGCAGCGTGGCGCGAGGGTCATGGAATCCGGGAGGTCGTGGTGAGAGAGCACGCGCATTGTCGCAACGAATGGTGCGACTGTCGCACATGCCGCGCCCTTGGATACGGTGCGCAGCGGGCTCTTCATGTTTCTTTACGCGCCGGGGCGCTGGTCACGCGCGCGCAGCAGTCCCCAGGCGGCTGCCCTCGTGCCACTGATTGACCACCAGCCCCGTCAGCACCACCGCCGTGCCCAGCCACTGCCAGCGCGTGGGCTGCTCGCCCAGCAGCGCCACGCCCGCCCACAGCCCGACGATGGGCACCAGCAGCGAGAATGGCGCCACCTCGCCCGCCGGGTGGCGCTGCAAGAGCCGCGTCCACAGGCTGTAGGCGGCGAGCGTGGAGAGCAGCGCCAGGTACAGCACCGCGCCGATCGCCAGCCAGCCCATGTCGGCCAGTTCCCGCGCCATCCGCTCTGGCCCATCCAGCCAGGCCGAAAGCGCGAAGAACGGGACTATCGCCACCACGCCGCTCCAGACAATAAAGGGAAAAGGCTGGTAAACGCATACCTGACTTGCGCGTCTAGCTACGATATTTGAAGCCGCCCACATCGCCGACGCGCCGGTGGTCAACACGAAGCCGGCCAGTGTCATCTGCCCTGGCGCGTCGCCGTGCGCGCTGGCGATCGCCAGCAGCCCGGCCATCGCCACCGCCAGCCCCAGCCACTGCGCCGGGCGCACGCGTTCCTTGAGCCAGGGCGCGGCCGCCAGCGTGAAAAAGACCTGCATCTGCATCACCACCGAGGCCATGCTCGCCGTCATGCCCAGGCGCAGGCCGAGGAACAGCAGGCCGAACTGCCCCACGCCTTGCGCCAGGCCGTAGCCGACGACGAAGCGCCAGGGCAGCGTCGGCGGGCGCACAAAGAGCAGGAAGGGCAGCGACGCGGCGCAGTAGCGCAGCGCGCCCAGCAGCATCGGGCTGACGTCGCGCAGCCCGAGCTTCATCACGACGAAGTTCAGCCCCCAGATGACGACGACGGCGAGCGCCCGCGCCCAGTCGCCGCGCGAGAACGACGCGCGTGCGCTCATGCCGTCACCGGCCGGCCCTGCGCGGCGCGCGCGGCGATGAAGGCGTCGAACGCCTGCGCGCTGGTCTTGGCCGGTACGTAGCCAAACACCTCTTTCAGCGCGGTGTTGAGCAGCACCGGCCGGTAGCGCAGAAAGTCGAGCTGCTCCGGGCCGTAGCGGCTGATGCCGAGTTTGGCGCCGATCGTGAGCAGCGCCTTCAGCAGCCCGGCGGGGAAGTCGGTCGTGCGCTTGCCCAGCCGCGCGGCGATCTGGTGGATGGTGAGCGCCCCGTCGCCCGCCAGGTTGTAGCAACCGGGCCGCGCCCGGCCCGAGAGCGCGTGCAGCATGGCGCCGCGCACGTCCTCGTCCCAGATGAAGACAAAAGGGCTGTCGCTTCCCTTGATCGCGATGAGGCGCGGCTTTTCGAACAGCGCGGTGATCTGGTTGTCCACCCGCTCGCCGAGGATGGTGCCGATCCGCAGCACGGTCTGCGCCAGCTCGGGGTGGCTGCGCCGGTGCTCGGCCAGCATTTCTTCGACCAGGCGCTTGTGGTGTGCGTAGGCAAAGACTTCGTTGCCGCGCAGCGGCATGTCCTCGGTCAGCCAGGGCGCGTTATCCACGTGGTAGCCGTAGGCTGCGCCGCTGGACGAGACGACGATGTGGCGCACGCCGCTGGCAAGACACGCCGCGAGCACGTTGCGCGTGCCGCCAACGTCCACTGCGTATTCGAATTCGCGCGTCATGCCCTTGCCCGGCGTGACGATGGAGGCCAGGTGCACGACGGTGTCGGGCGCGAAGCGCGCAAACTGTGCGGCTAGGTCTGCGGCGCGCACGTCGAGCACGGCGTACTGCACGCCGGCGAGTTGCCGCTCGGCCGGCACGGCGCGCACGTCACAGGCCAGCACCGCGTCGATCATCCCCTGTGCAAGCTGGGCGCCCAGCGCCGCGATGATGCCGCGGCCGACGAAGCCGTCGGCGCCGGTGACGAGCACGCGCCGCGCGGCCGGGGTGTGGGAGGTGTTCATGCGTGGCCTTGCGTGGCGGCGACGGGCGTGCTGCGGCGCGCCCAGAGGCTCGCCAGCACCAGGCCGGCGATGATGTCCCAGAAGCCCCAGACGCCGGCGACCACCGCCATGCCGCCAAGGCCGCCGAAGAAGCTGAAGACCAGCACCAGGCCCAGGCCCGCGTTCCTGATGCCGACCTCGAAGGTGATGGCGCGCCGGTCGTAGTCGGGCACGCGAAACAGCCGCGCACAGCCGTAGCCGGTGGCCAGCGCCAGCGCGTCGTGCAGCGCCACGGCCAGCAGCACCTCGCCGGTGTAGTCGATGAAAAAGCGCCAGTTGCCGACGATCGCCCCGATGATGAAGCCGATCAGCGCGAGAAAACTGACGATGCCCACCGGCCGCTTGACGCGCGCCGTGATGCGCGGCCAGCGGTGCGCGATGAAGATGCCGATGACAAAGGGCACGCCGATGATGGCGATGATGTGGCCCATCATCTCCCAGGGGCTGAGCGCGATGCGCTGAAACAGCGGCGCAGCCGTTGGATGCAGGTGCGCCCAGAAAGCGAAGTTGACCGGCATCAGCACGATGGACAGCGCGTTGGAGACGGCGGTCATCGACACGCTCAGCGCCACATTGCCCTTGGCCTGGTGCGTCAGGATGTTGCTGACGTTGCCCGGCGGGCAGCAGGCCACGAGGATCATGCCGAGCGCGATGCTGGGCTCGACGCGCAGCAGCAGCGACAGCGCGAAGGTGATGGCCGGCAGCACCAGGAACTGCGCCGCGATGCCGACGCCAAAGGCCAGCGGCATCTTGAGCACGCGGCGAAAGTCCTCGACGCGCGTATCGAGCGCGATGCCGAACATCAAAAAGCCCAGCACCCAGTTCAGCAGCACGAGCGATGCCGGGTTGAAGTTCAGCCGAATCTCGTCGATGGGCAGCATGGCGGGCCTTTCAAAACGATCACACGAACGCCTGCGCGGCCTGGCGCACCGCGGTGCGGTACACGTCCTTGTTGACGTAGTAGGCCATGCGCGGCAGTTTCAGGAAGTGGTAGCCGCCGGACAGGTCGGGCGTCGGCCCGGCCTTGGCCTGGGTCAGCGCCTGGCCTGCGGCGCTGCCGTCTTGCAGCGCCTTGAAGTAGCGCGCCATCAGCTCCGCCTGCTCGTAGCGGCCCTGCCAGCCCAGGCCGCTGGCCTCGACCATGCCCAGCACCGCCAGGCGCGAGTAGCGCGGCGAGAAGATGTTCAGGTACAGCCGCGGCGCCATGCCCTGCCAGTTCAGCAGCGCGTCGTCGATGAAAGGGTAGTGCAGCTGGTAGCCGGTGGCGCACAGCACCATGTCGTACTCACCGCTGCTGCCGTCCTTGAAATGCACGGTTCGGCCATCGAGCCGTGCCACGTCGGCGCGGATGCGCGCGTCGCCGTGGCCCAGGTGGTAGAGGATGAGCGAGTTCACCACCGGGTGCGACTCGTACATCTTGTATTCCGGCTTGGGAAAGCCAAAACGCACCGGGTCGCCGGTGAACCACTTCAGGATGGTGCTGTCGATCTTCTGCTTGAGCCAGGGCGGCAGGCGCAGCTTGCCGCCGACGATGTCGGCCGGCACGCCGAACACGTACTTGGGCACGAAGTAGTAGCCGCGGCGCACCGACAGGTCGATGCTTTGCGCGTAGTGCACCGCATCGACCGCGATGTCGCAGCCCGAGTTGCCCGCGCCGACGATCAGCACGCGCTTGCCCGTGAATTGCGTCGGCGACTTGTAGGCGCTGGTGTGCAGCAGCTCGCCGTCGAACTGGCCGTCGAATTTCGGCAGGTTGGGCTCGGCCAACGTACCGTTGGCGATGACCACGCCCTTGTACTCGGCTGTTTCCTCGGCGCCGCCCGCGGCCTGCACCGTCACGCGCCACAGCGTGTCGGGCGCGTCGCTCACGGGCTCAACCTTGAGCACGCGCGTGCCGAAGCGAAAGTGCTTCTTCAGCCCGAAATGCTCGGCATAAGCGCGAAAGTACTGCAGCAACGCGGCATGGCCGGGGTAGTCGGGCGTGCCCGCGGGCATGGGGAATTCGCTGAACTCGGTCGTCGTCTTGCTGGAGATCAGGTGCGCTGACTCGTACACC
The DNA here is from genome assembly GCF_001724135.1 of Comamonas sp. SCN 65-56. Taxonomy (GTDB): domain Bacteria; phylum Pseudomonadota; class Gammaproteobacteria; order Burkholderiales; family Burkholderiaceae_C; genus Comamonas_C. The sequence goes on from NZ_MEDS01000007.1 coordinate 96,895, forward strand.
GTCGAGCGCGGGTTCTCGATGTTCCACAGGCCCCCGACGTCGCTCCAGGCCTCGAACCCCTGGAAGGCGACGCCCGCCTTTTGCATGGCGCGTGCGCCCGCCAGGCCCGAGGGACCGGCGCCGATCAGCGCGATCTGTTCTTGCGTGTTCATGGTCGATGTGTCTCTTCGGTTTTGGTGAGTCCGGGGATCGGCGTCGCGCCCGCTTCGCCCGCGCGCGGCTTGCGCGGCTGGCGCAGCAAGAGGGCGTCGTGCCAGCGCGCGGGCAGCAGGCCGAGCGCCCGCGCCAGCCAGCCGGTGCGCCGCGGCAGCACGATGTGCTCGCGCCCGGCGGCCACGCCCGCCAGCAGCAGGCGCGCGGCGGCATCGGGTTCGAGCAGCCCCGGCATCGCGAAGCGGTTGCCGACCGTGAGCTGCGTGCGCAGGTAGCCGGGGCTGACGGTGTGCACCGTCGCCCCTGTGCCGCGCAGCTCGGCGCGCAGGCTTTGCAGGTAGGCGATCAAGCCGGCCTTGCTGGCGCAGTAGGCGCCATTGCCCGGCAGGCCGCGCCAGCCGGCGATGCTGGCGACGCCGACGAGCGCCAGCGGCGGCCCGGGCCGGGCGCGCGCGGCGGCGACGAAGGGCTGGAAGGTGGTGGCCACGCCCAGCAGGTTGATCTCCAGCATGCGCCGCAGCACCGCCAGGTCTTCGGCGCGCGCGGTATCGAACCCTCCGGCCACGCCGGCGTTGGCGATCACCAGGTCGGGCAGGCCGTGGCGCGCCATCGCGTCGCGCGCCATGGCCTGCATGGCGGCGGAGTCGCTGACATCGGGCGTATGGACGGTCGTGCGCTCCGGCGCCAAGTCAGACAGGGATTGCAGCACCTCGCGCTGCAACCCCACCAGCGCCACCGTGCAGCCCTGTGCCAGCAGGGTGCGCGCCAGCGCTTGCCCGAGGCCGCCGCAGGCGCCGGTGATGATGGCGTGGTGAAAGCGAAGAGTCATGGCGCAGGCAGGTGGGTGAGTGGCTCCGAATGTAGATGCGTATAAAATTTGTCTCTGAAATTTGTATTGAAACGTCTCAAAAAATGAGATTTATTCAAAATGACAGACGAATTTACCGCCAGCAAGCCCGCGCTGCGGCAGTTTGAACTGTTGGAGGTCATGGCGCGCGAAGCACGCCCACTGACGAGCGCTGAGTTGGTGGCGCTGCTCGCCTGGCCCAGGCCATCGGTCCACCGGCTGCTGGTGCAGCTGGAAGCCGCCGATCTGCTGCGTCGCGAGCCGGACAGCCACCGTTTTGCGCTGGCGCCGCGCCTGCTGCGCTTTGCCGACAGTGTGCAGGCCGCCAGCATTCCGCAAGGCGTGCGCCATGCCGTGCTGCGTCAATTGGTGGCGCAGGTGGGCGAGAGTTGCAATCTGACCGCGCTTTCGGGTGCCCAGGTGCACTACCTCGATCGGGTGGAGTCGGCCTTTCCGCTGCAGATGGAACTGCGCCCCGGCACGCGTGTGCCCTTGCATTGCTCGGCCAGCGGCAAGCTGTTTCTTGCATCGCTTGCGCCAGCGAAGCGGGAGCGCCTGTTGCAAACCTTGCCATTGACGGGATATACGCCGACCACGCTGACCGAACGCAAGGCACTGGACGCGGAACTGCTCGGCATTGCGCGCCAGGACTACGCCGTTGATGCGCAAGAGTTTGTCCAGGGGCTGGTGTGCGTGGCGGTGCCGGTGCGCATACCGGCGCAGAAGGCCGTGCGCTGCGCGGTGGCGCTGCAGGCGCCCGTGGCCCGCATGTCGCTGGCGCAGGCGCTGCAGCATTTGCCCCATTTGCGCCAGGCCGCGGCGGCACTGGCGCGGACCTGGGGTTGACTCACGTGGGTCTTCTCAGATCAACCCTTCGGCCTTCATCGCGCGCTGCACCGCCGGACGGGCGGCCATGCGCTCGCGCCATGCCACCACATTGGGATAGAGCGAGAGGTCGATGTTCATCGGCTTGGCCCAGTTGGTGACCGTGAACAGGTAGGCGTCGGCCACGGAAAAATCCGGGCCCATGAGGTAATTTTTTCCTGCCAGTTCGCCATCCACCCACTTCAGCCGGGCAGCAATTTTTTCCTTGGAGAGCTCTTTGGCGGCGTCGGGCATGCCAGGCTGGAACAGGGGTGCAAAGCTCTTGTGCACCTCGGTGGCGATGAAGTTCAGCCAGCTCATCAGCGCATAGCGGGCGCGCGTGCCATTGGCGGGCGCCAGATTTTTCTCTGGCGCCTGATCGGCGATGTATTGCACGATGACGGCGCATTCACGGATGCCGCTGCCATCGTCCAATGTCAGATAGGGCACGTAGCCGAGCGGATTGACCTTGCGGTAATCCGAGCCGTCAGGCAGCGCCTTGGTCTTGGTCGGGGCGGAAATGGCTTCGTACGGCAGACCGCTTTCTTCCAGAACGATGTGAGGCGCGAGCGAACAGGCGCCCGCCGAGTAGTAGAGCTTCATGGGGTTTCCTTGCGAATGAACAGTGGTCCATGCGACGCATGGGCTGCGGCGCAGCAGCCTAGCAGAAAGCGGATTTTTCAGCTGTCGCAGGGCTTGTTGGCCATGAGGAATTGGGGCAAGGCCTGATTGCGAGCTACCATCGCATGTGCTCATATGGCACCGGTGTTGTGCCTCACATTGCCCGAAAGAGAGGTTTGCTATGGCGACGGTTGCAGAAATTCTCCGCTCCAAGATCGGCTCTGAGGTGTATCGCGTCGCGCCGACCGATTCTGTGTTGCATGCGCTGCGCATGATGGCGGACAAGGAAGTTGGGGCGCTGATGGTGCTGGATGGCGAAAAAATCGCCGGCATTTTCACCGAGCGCGACTATGCCCGCAAGGTGGCGCTGGAGGGGCGCAGCTCGGGCGATACGCCGGTGAGCGAAATCATGACGCGGGCGGTGCGCTTCGTGCATCCGGAGCAGACGACGGAAGAGTGCATGGCCCTGATGACGGAGCACCGCCTGCGCCATCTGCCAGTGGTTGATGGCGAGCGACTGGTCGGTCTGGTATCCATAGGCGACCTGGTCAAGCAGGTGATCTCGCAGCAGCAGTTCGTGATAGCACAAATGGAGCAATACATCACCGGCGGTTGGTAGTCCTGCCTGCCGCGCTGGTGGCGCGGCGGCCGCATCACCCCGCGACCACCCGGTTCTTGCCGGCCCGCTTGGCCAGGTACATGGCCTGGTCGGCACGTTTGAGCGCCTGCTCGCTGGTTTCATTGGATGCAAGCTGTGCCACCCCCGCGCTGAAGGTGATGAGCACATGCTCGTTGTTGCTGATGAAATAGTGCGTGGTGAGCTCGCGCTGCAGGCGCTTGATGGCGTCCACGCCTTGCTCCAGGGCCGTATTGGGCAGCACGATGACGAATTCCTCGCCGCCGTAGCGCGCCAGCTGGTCCTGCGGACGCATGGCGGCGCGCGCCGTTGCGGCCAGGTGCACCAGGGCGGCGTCGCCGGTGGCATGGCCCAGCCTGTCGTTCAGCACCTTGAAATTGTCCAGGTCCAGCAATGCCACGCACAGCGGGGCGTCGCTGCGCAGCGACAACGAGATTTCCCGCTCCAGGGCCTCGTCCAGACCCTTGCGATTGAGTGACCCCGTCAGGGGATCGTGGCGTGCCTGGGCGCTGGTGAGTTCCAGTTCCTTGCGCAAGCGCTCGATTTCGCCATGAGCGGTGTCGGCACGTTCACGCAGGCTGTGCAGCTCGGTGCGCATGGCGCTGCTCTTTTGCGACATCGCCTGCGTGGCCGCCATGACTTCCTGCAATACCGGTTGCAGCTCCTGCAGGCTGCTGGCGTGCCCGATGCGCTCGGCGCAGCCCGAGAGTTGCTCATGGAATGCGGCACTGTTTTCGTCCATCTGCGCCAGGCGATCGATGAAGGTGGCCAGCAGCTCGCGCATCTGCTGCTGGGCCGCGACCGCACGTTCCTTGGCTTCGGCCTGCTTGAACACCACATCCTTGAGCCGACGCTGCACATCGTCCAGGCGCCGCAGCGTGAGTGGGGGTGTGGCGGCGTCACGCAGGGCCTGTGCCTGACCCTGCAGCCATGCGTCGTCCGCGCTGAGCACGGCGATGTTCTCAAACACCAGCTGCAGCAGCATCAGCAGCCCGCTGCGTATTGCGGCCTGGTCTTCGGCGGCAAACGATAGCCGGTAGCTGAAATTGGACAGGAGCTTTTCCGTTTCGGCCAGTGCCGGCATGGGCTGGCGCAGCCAGGCGATCAGCTCTTGACCGAGCGCCTGCATGCGGTCGTCATCCTCTCCGACGGCTGGAAGAATGTTGTCTACCAGCCGCGCCAGGTGTTCCGCGAAAACGGTATTCAGCGTACGCGGCATGGGCACACTGTCCGCCATTTCGGCAGAAACAGGCTTCAATCCGAGCGTGGCGTAACCGACCAGCGTGTTTTGCAGCGCGGTCCAGTCCTGGCTTTCGATCGCAGCGCTGAACTGGTCCAGCAGGCGCTTTTGGCCAGCCGTTTGCGCGGGTAGGATGCGCGCGATCTGGCGCAGGCGCATGTCCGGAAAGGCGGGTTGGCTGATCTGCCCCGAGATCTCGTCATAGATGGCCTGGTAATTGTCCGGCGTGGGCTGCAGCTTGCGGATGGCAAGCTGCTTGAGGGTTTCGCGGGCAAATTCCGAAACGGACTTGGTGGTCATGGCAAGCGGGGCAAAGCGTTGCAGCAAGGCGTAATTGTCACTGGTTCGTGGCACGCCGTGCCTCTTCAGGGAGTATTCACCAGCACCAGCTTGCCCTGGATGTCGCGTGCCGCCATCCGCGCGTACGCCGCCGGCAGCTCCTGCATCGGAAGCTGGCGGTCAATGACCGGCTTGATCTTGCCGCTGGCGTACCACTCGGTCAGTTCTTTCAGCGTGGCTGCATTGGCCTGAGGCTCGCGCTTGGCGTAATCACCCCAGAAAACGCCCACGATGGAAGCGCCCTTGAGCAGTGTCAGGTTCATCGGCAGGCTGGGGACGGGTCCGGCGGCAAAGCCCACGATCAGGTGGCGCCCGCGCCAGGCAATGGAGCGAAAAGCCGCCTCGGTGAAGTCCCCGCCCACTGGGTCGTAGATCACGTTCGGGCCACGGCCTTCCGTCAGCGCCTTGATGGCGTCGCGCAGGTTTTGCGCCACGTAATTGATCGTCGCGTCCGCGCCCTGTGCGCGGCAAACGGCGCATTTTTCATCCGTGGATGCCGCAGCGATGACACGAGCGCCCGCAGCCTTGGCGATCTGGATGGCGGCCGTGCCTACGCCGCCGGCCGCGCCGAGTACCAGCACCGTCTCGCCAGAGCGCAGCGCAGCGCGATCGATCAGCGCGTGGTGCGAGGTCGCGTAAATCATCATGAATGCCGCCGCATCCGCATGCGGAAAGCCTTTGGGCAGCGGCATGCACAGCTGGGCAGGCGCGAGCGCGTGCGTGGCAAAGCCGCCGGTGCCGGAAAGGCAGGCCACGCTTTGTCCGACCTGCAGATGCTTCACCCCTGCTCCGATCGCGCGCACGATGCCAGAGTATTCCGAACCGGGCACAAAGGGCAGCGGTGGCTTGAATTGGTATTTGTTCTGCACGATGAGCAGATCGGGGAAATTCAGACTGGCCGCGCGGATCTCGATCAGCACCTCGCCGGATTGCGGTTCGGGTGTCGGCAGTTCGGTCCATGTGAGCGCCTCGACGCCGACGGGATTGCTGCAAAGCCAGGCATGCATCGTGTGCTTCCTCAACGGTGGAAAGCGGATCATCATAGGGGCTGCGCCGGGCACAGCTTTGTCCCTCTTGCGACCATCGGTGATCGTGGGACCGGCACCCTACAATGCTGCACTTTTTTACAGATCGTGATGCGCATTCTTCTGAGCAATGACGACGGCTACCAGGCACCAGGCTTGGCGGCGCTGCACGCAGTGCTGGCGCCCATCGCCGATGTGCAGGTGATTGCGCCAGAGCACAACAACAGTGCCAAATCCAATGCACTCACGCTCAATGCGCCGCTGTACGTGCATACCGCGCACAACGGCTTTCGCTATGTCAATGGAACGCCCGCCGACTGCGTGCACATTGCGCTGACGGGCTTGCTGGAGCAGCGTCCCGATCTGGTGATCTCGGGTATCAACAACGGTGCCAACATGGGAGACGACACGCTGTATTCAGGCACCGTGGGCGCGGCCATGGAGGGCTACTTGTTCGGTATTCCTGCGCTTGCGGTGTCGCAGGTGGACAAAGGCTGGCTCGAGCTGGATGCCGCTGCGCAGACTGTGCGCAACCTGGTGGCGCAGATGCAGCAGCAGAATCTGGTCGGCAGCCTGCCGTGGATCTTGAATGTGAACATTCCCAATCTGCCGCTGGCGGCGCTGCGGTCGCCCAAGCTGTGCCGCCTCGGGCGCCGCCATGCGGCGCAGGGTGCAATACGGCAGGAGAATCCGCGCGGCGAGACCATGTACTGGATCGGTGCGGCGGGCCAGGCGAAGGACGCCAGCGAAGGGACGGATTTCCATGCCACGGCGCAGGGCCATGTATCAATCACGCCGCTGCAGGTGGATATGACGGACCACCAGCATTTGAGTTACTGGGCGCAGACGATGGCGCGCCTGGCTGCAGCAGACGGACAGATATGACTACTTCGCGCAAGCCCGGCTTTCCTGTCCGGCTGGGCGGCGGGGCCAAACCCGCCGGCAATGCATCGGGCGCTGCGCGTGCGGCTGCCCGGCCAGCGGCCACGGCGCAAGGCCTGGGCATGGATTCCGACGCTGTGCGCCAGCGCATGGTGCGGCGCCTGGCGGATGCAGGTATCCGGCGCGTCGAGGTGCTTCAGGCGATGGGCAGCGTGCCACGGCACCTGTTTGTCGAGACGGCTCTGGCGGCGCAGGCCTATGAAGAGACCAGCCTGCCGATCGGCTGGGGCCAGACGATATCCAAGCCGGCGGTGGTGGCGCGCATGGTGGATTTGGTGCTGGGCGCGCCGGGCATGCAAACCCCGGGGAAATTGGCACGCGTGCTGGAAATCGGCACTGGTTGTGGCTACCAGGCGGCAGTGCTGGCCCAGCTCGTGCGTGAGGTGTATACGGTGGAGCGCCTGCGCGCGATGCATGAGCGTGCCCGGGATCGCCTGCGCCCGCTGCGCCTGGCCAATGTGCATTTGATCCTGGGCGATGGCATGTTGGGCTATGCGCCGGGTGCGCCGTATGCCGGCATCATCGCGGCAGCGGGCGGTGCACAGCTGCCCGCTGCCTGGTGCGAGCAGCTCGCCGTCGGCGGGCGATTGGTTGCGCCCGTCGTCGGTGCCGGAGGTGCTCAGGCGCTGATGGTGGTCGACCGAACGGCGCAGGGCTTTGTGCAAAACGTTCTCGAGGCGGTGCACTTCGTCCCTCTAAAATCGGGCGTGGCGTAATCAACGAAACGCAGGTTCGGGTATGAGGCAAGCGATAGCGGTGGGGTTGTGGGCGGTAGTGCTGGGGGTGGCGCTGGTGTTGCCGGGGTGCGGCACCTCTGTCAACCAGGCGCCGGTCGAAAGCCGCGGCACCGCTGCGACGGGTGCCGCCGATCCGTCCCAGACAGCGGCCACGGCAGCACCAGCCACTGCGCCGTTGCCGGGGGCGGAGAACGCCGGCAAGCCGGGCTATTACACCGTCAAGCCCGGGGACACGTTGATCCGCATCGGACTCGACCATGGGCAAGCCTGGAAGGACATCGCCCGGTGGAACCAGCTGGACAACCCCAACGTCATCGAAGTCGGGCAGGTGTTGCGCGTGGTGCCGCCCGACAGTGCGACGGCGGCAGCTGCAGTGGCTGCTGACAAGGGGGTGGTGACGCGCCCGGTGGCCAGCAATGGCACCGCCGGTCCTGCGCCTGCGCCGACTGTCGTGGCTGCTGCGCCCAATCCTCCTGCTGCCGCTGCGGCGGTGCCGACCGCGCCCAGTGGGGCCATTGCGTTTGCCTGGCCTGCGTCGGGGACGGTACTGACCGGTTTTGACGAGGCGCGCAACAAGGGAGTGGATATCGGGGGCAAGGCGGGCGATCCGGTGCTGGCTGCGGCTGATGGGAGGGTGGTCTATGCCGGTGCCGGCCTGCGCGGCTATGGCAATCTCATCATCCTGCAGCACAACAAGACGTTTCTGACGGCCTATGCGCACAACCAGAAGCTGCTGGTCAAGGAGGATCAGACGGTGCAGCGTGGCCAGAAAATTGCCGAAATGGGCAGCTCGGATGCCGATCGCGTAAAGCTGCATTTCGAGATCCGCCGCGAAGGCAAACCGGTGGATCCCTTGAAATACCTGCCTGCGCGGTGAAGCCAGCAGCCTTGCCAGCAGAGGATTCGGGCGAATTTCAGCCGCTGGAAGATCAGGCTGAATGGGAGCAGCGCCGCGCCACGGTGTCCGCTGAGGTGCACGGCTGGCGTCTGGACAAGGCGCTGGCGCATCTGGTGCCGGAGTTCTCTCGAAGCTACCTGCAGCAACTGCTGGAGCAGGGTGCCATAACGCTCAACGGTGCGCTGAACGTCAAGGCTGCGCACAAGGTCGGCATTGGCGATGTGCTGCTGGTGCAGATGCGCCCCACCGAGCAAAGCCAGGCGTTTCGCCCGGAAACGATGGCGCTCGATATCGTTTACGAGGACGCACATATTCTGGTGGTGAACAAGCCTGTCGGGCTGGTGGTGCATCCTGCTGCCGGGCACTGGAGCGGTACCTTGCTCAATGGTTTGCTCGGGCGCGACGCTGTGGCGGCGCAATTGCCGCGTGCCGGTATCGTGCACCGGCTGGACAAGAACACCAGCGGGCTCATGGTTGTGGCCCGCACCCGCATGGCGATGGATGCCTTGACGCGCGCGATCGCAGCGCGCGAGGTGGGGCGCAAATACCTGGCCCTTGCCTGGGGGCGCTGGGAGCCGGGCGCAACGCGCTGTATTGAGGCCGCCATTGGGCGCGATCCGCGCAACCGGTTGCGCATGGCGGTGGTCGACCTTGCTCTGCATGCGGGCAAGAGCGCGCGCACGGATGTGCAGGCGCTGGCCAGCGACGGGCGCACCACGCTGCTGCGCTGCACCCTGCACACGGGCCGCACGCACCAGATTCGGGTGCACCTTGCCTTCATTGGCCACCCTCTGGTCAGTGATGGGCTGTACGGTGGCGCCTCGGCTGGCGGGTTGGAGAGGCAGGCCTTGCATGCCTATTCGCTGGCGCTGGTCCATCCTGCCACGGGTGAGGGGATGGCGTGGCAATCCCCGCTGCCGCAGGATATGTCTGACGCGCTTGACCATTGGGGCATGCACTACAATGAGGCATAGAGTGCTGCCGCCGTTTCTTCAGGCGGCAGTGGCATGAAGGCGCAGCGGTATGCCGCTGTCAGCGCCTCATGGTGCTTCTGAATGAAGCCAAGTCCCATCCAATTGCAACGGTTTGACGGGTCTCGTCGCCAACGCGGCGGTCGGTCGCACATGCCAGGCCATGAATACGGTAGACGCCAGAAAGGTACTGGAGACTGCGTTGATCTGCGCGGCGCAGCCGCTCACGTTGCGCGAGCTGCGTGCGCTGTTCGATGATGCGCTGGGTGCTGATACCGTGAAGCTGTTGCTTTTGCAGCTGCAGGACGCATGGAGCCAGCGTGGTGTGGAATTGGTACAAGTGGCTTCCGGTTGGCGTTTTCAGAGTCGCCCGCAGATGCGGCCCTACCTGGATCGGCTGGTGCCGGAGAAACCAGTGCGCTACAGCCGGGCGACACTGGAGACGCTGGCCATCATCGCGCATCGTCAGCCAGTGACGCGCGGTGATATCGAGGACATACGCGGCGTCACCATCAACAGCCAGATTTTGAAACAGCTCGAAGACCGGGGCTGGATTGAGGCGGTGGGGCACCGGGAAACCGTGGGCCGCCCGACCCTGTTTGCGACCACGCGGCAGTTTCTTGATGATCTGGGGCTGGCTTCGCTGACAGACCTGCCGCCATTGCAGGAGCGCGCGCTCGGCCAGGGTGAGGATTCGCACAGGCCGATGCCCCAGGTGACTTTGCCGCTGCCAGTGCAGGAAGTGAACGGCGTTGAAACGGGGTACGAACCCGTGGGAAGTGATGATGAACGAAGAACCGATTGAAATGCCGGCCGAACCGGCAGCGCCAGCCACTGACGCCAAGCAGACACCGCAGCCGGACGCCGAGCCAAGGAGTCGCGGACCGCGCAGGCGCGGCATGCGCAGGCTTTCGGAGGACGGCTCGCCGCGCCCGCGGGCCGAGCCGCCGCCGCGCGAGCAGGTCTATGCGTTCGCCGATGTCGTCGCCGGCCAGCTCGATGAGGACGAGAACAATGCCGAACTGGCGCCGCCCAAGCGCGTGCTGCAACCACTGCCAGAGACCCCCAAGCTGCACAAGGTGCTGGCACAGGCCGGGATGGGTTCGCGCCTGGAGATGGAGCAGCTCATCCTGGAAGGGCGCATCTCGGTCAACAACGAGCCTGCGCACATTGGGCAGCGGGTGCAGTTCGGTGATCAGGTCAAGGTCAATGGCAAGCCCATCCGCTTTCGCATCGAGCCGCCCGCTGCGCGCGTGCTGGCCTACCACAAGCCCGCCGGCGAAGTGGTGACGATGGACGATCCGGAGAACCGGCCGACGGTGTTCCGCAAGCTGCCCCGGCTGCCGCAGGGCAAGTGGCAATCCGTGGGACGGCTGGACTTGAATACCGAAGGCTTGCTGCTGTTCACCAGCTCTGGCGATCTGGCCAACCGCCTGATGCACCCGCGATTCGGCATGGAGCGCGAATATGCGGTCCGCGTGCTTGGCGCCCTGAGCAACGAGGAGAAGCAGCAGTTGCTCGATGGCGTCACGCTCGACGATGGGGTGGCGGCGTTTGGCGCCATTGAGGATGGCGGAGGCGAAGGCGCGAACTGCTGGTACCGCGTCACGATCGCGGAAGGGCGCAATCGGGAGGTTCGACGCATGATTGAAGCCGTCGGCCATGCCGTAAGCCGCTTGATCCGCATCCGCTACGGAGCGATGGTGCTGCCGCGCGGACTCAAGCGCGGCACCTGGATGGAGCTGGATGAGCGCGACATCCGGGCGTTGACACAGGCCGCGGGCATGCCGCAGGTTGCTGCCGCGCGCGGTGAGCGCAAGTCCGGTGGCGGGCAAGCCAATGGCCGCAGAGGATCGGGCAAAAAAGCCCAGGGGCCTGGCCGCGACAGCGGTACTGCGCAGCCGGATCCGATGAAAACGTCCGTGGGCTACATCGGTGCCGACAGCTTTGCGCGCCAGCGCCGCGAACGACAAAACCCCGGGCCGCGCCGCTCCGGTCGGCGCTTCTGAAGGAACATCGTAAAATCAACGGCTTTGCGTACTGCGCGAAACCACACTTTCATTGCACTCAGGAACATACAACCATGGCCATTGAACGCACCCTCTCCATCATCAAACCGGATGCCGTTGCCAAGAACGTGATTGGCCAGATTTACGCCCGCTTTGAAGCGGCAGGCCTGAAGGTGGCTGCCGCGCGCATGATTCACCTCTCGCGCGCCCAGGCCGAGCAGTTTTATGCGGTACACAAAGAGCGCCCGTTTTTCAAGGATCTGGTGGATTTCATGATTTCAGGCCCGGTCATGGTGCAGGTGCTTGAAGGCGAAAATGCCGTCCTCAAGAACCGCGAGCTCATGGGTGCGACCGATCCCAAGAAGGCCGCGGCCGGCACGATTCGCGCTGATTTCGCCGACAGCATCGATGCCAATGCAGTGCATGGCTCCGATGCCGCCGAGACCGCCGCTGTGGAAGTGGCATTTTTCTTCCCCGGCTGGGCCGTTTACGCGCGCTGAGCGCTGCGCCGCTGCCTCTGCGCTCAGAGGGGCGGCGCGGGTGAGACCATGCTGACCAATCTCCTCGACCTCGACAGAGATGCGCTCGTGGCGTTTTGCGGCGGGTTGGGGGAAAAACCGTTTCGTGCAACGCAATTGTTTCGCTGGATCCACCAGCGTGGTGTGCAGGATTTCGACCAGATGACCGATCTGGCGAAGTCCTTGCGTGAAAAGCTCAAGGATTGCGCCTATATCGTTGCGCCGCCGGTGGCAAAAGAGCATGTCTCTGCCGACGGAACCGTCAAATGGCTGTTTGACGTTGGCCGCAGCAACGCGATCGAGACCGTCTTCATTCCCGAGGATGACAGGGGCACGCTGTGTGTCTCGAGCCAGGCGGGCTGCGCGGTTGGCTGTCGTTTTTGCTCCACCGGCCACCAGGGCTTCAGCCGGCATTTGACGGCTGGCGAGATCGTCGGGCAACTCTGGTGGGCCGAGCACGCGTTGCGCAAGCGCCTGGGGTCGCAGGAGCGGGTGATTACGAACGTGGTGTTCATGGGCATGGGCGAGCCCATGCACAACTACCCGGCGCTGGTGCCGGCACTGCGCACCATGCTCGATGATCATGCCTATGGTCTGTCGCGCCGGCGAGTGACGGTGTCCACATCGGGTGTCGTGCCGATGATTGACCGGCTGGCGGCAGACTGCCCGGTGGCGTTGGCGATCTCGCTCCACGCTCCGGGTGATGCGTTGCGTGACACCCTGGTGCCGCTCAACCGCAAATACCCGCTGGCAGAGCTGATGGGCGCTGCCCGGCGGTATCTGGATGCGGCCCCGCGTGATTTCATCACCTTCGAATACTGCATGCTCGATGGCGTCAACGACCAGCCGGAGCATGCGCGGCAATTGATCGAACTGATCCATGACAAGCGCTGGGCAGGGCTGTCCTGCAAGCTCAACCTGATCCCGTTCAATCCGTTCCCGCAGTCCGGCCTGCGGCGATCGCCCGATGCGGCCATCGCTGCATTTGCCAAGGTGCTGCTGGATGCAGGTATCGTCACCACCGTGCGCAAGACGCGCGGCGATGACATCGATGCCGCCTGTGGTCAGCTGGCCGGAGAAGTGCAGGATCGCACGCGTGTGAATGAACGCATGGCCAAGCTGCGCGTGAGTGCGCCACAGGCCACATGATGAATGGGCATGTCGTGACGAAAGGGGCGAGCATGGTGTGGAACCGTTGGTTCAGAGGTCGGTCGCCCAGGTGGTTGGCAGCCATGCTGCTGGGCACGGCACTGCTGGTTTTGCAAGGCTGCGCGCACCAGCCGCCGCCGGACGATGGCCATGCCGCAGTGGGCACGGAGAACCCGGACGCGCGCAAGCGGGCGCATATCCGTTTGGAGCTGGCGGCGAACTATCTGCAACTGGGCAAGACGGATGTGGCGCTGGAAGAGACACGCCAGGCGTTGGCGGCAGACCCCGGCTATGCCGATGCCTACCACATGCGCGGCCTGGTTTATATGGCCATGCAGGACTGGACCAAGGCGCAGGCCAGCTTGCAGCGCGCGCGCGAGCTCAAGCCCAACGACGCGGACATCCTGCACAACTTTGGCTGGCTGCAATGCCAGCAGCAGCACTGGGACGAGGCCGACGTCTTGTTCAAGCAAGCGCTCGCCGTTCCCGGCTATGCATCGAGAACCAAGACGCAAACGGCGCAGGGCATCTGCTATGAACGCGCAGGGCACTTGAAATTGGCGGAGCAGACATTGCTGCACGCCTATGAGTTCGATGCGCGCAACCCTGCGGTCGGCTACCACTTGGCGTCGGTGATCTTTGCCCAGGGCGATGCCCAGCGGGCGCAGTTCTACATCCGGCGTGTCAACAATGGCGAGTTCTCCGATGCGGCTTCGCTGTGGCTGGGCATCAAGGTGGAGCGTGCGCTCAAGGATGGCCAGGCGATGAGTCAGCTGGGTGAGCAATTGCACCGGCGCTACCCCGAATCCAAAGAAGCCTTGGCCTTGAGCCGAGGGGCGTTTGATGAGTGACGCTGCCAATATTGCTTCGCAAGAGTCGGCGGCAGCCAGCGGGACGGCACCGAATGCCACGACGGCTGGCAGGCTGATTGCGGCTCGGCGTGTACAGGCGGGCATGCACCTCGCGGCGGTTGCTGCAACGCTGAAGGTGCCGATGCACAGACTGGAAGCACTGGAGGCCGATCGCTACGATGCGTTTCCGGATACGGTGTTCCTGCGTGCGCTGGCGTCCAGTGTCTGCAGGGTACTCAAGAGCGATCCGGCGCCGGTTTTGGCCCTGTTGCCGCAGCTTCCGCCGGCAGCGCTCGAGAGCCGGCCCGATCTGAATGCTCGCTTCAAGGAGGGTACTGCCGCAGGGGGCGGTGCCAGCAGCCTGCCAATGTCTCGCGCGATGGCGTTCACGGTGATCGTTCTGCTGGCGGCTGCACTGGTATTGGCGTTCTTGCCACGCGATGGCGCGCAGGTGCCACAGCCTGAGCCAGATTCGGCAGAGCCGTTGCAGGCGCCTGCGAACGCAGTGTCCGTCCCAGCTCCAGCGCCTGAAGAAAACGAGGCGCCAGCGGCGGAAGCTGCCGCATCGGCTCCAGTCGCCGCTTCGCAGGACATTGCGCAAGCGCAGCCGGCGGCAACGCAGGTGGATGCGCCAGCCAATGTCGCGCCGGACGCACCGCTGGTCATTCAGGCGCGCGACCAGACCTGGGTGCAGGTGCGCGATGCCTCGGGCGCCGTCATGGTGGAAAAAACCTTGCAGAAAGGCGACAAGTTCGCTGCCCAAGGCGCCGGCCCGTGGTCGGTGGTCGTCGGACGTGCGGATGCCGCCGATGTCGTGGTGCGCGGGCAAGCTATGGATTTGATGGGCATCGCACGCAGTAATGTTGCGCGGTTCGAGGTGAAATGAATGTTGATGGTTGATGGGAATGCACCGATTGCGCTGGTGGCACCGGCACAGCGCCGCTCGCGCCAGGCGCGTGTAGCGTGGGGTGATGCAGTGGTTACGGTGGGGGGCGATGCGCCGGTGCGCGTGCAGTCCATGACCAATACGGATACGACGGATGTCAAGGCCACGGTCGTCCAGGTGCGGCAGCTGGCGCAGGCAGGATCCGAGTTGGTGCGCATCACGGTGAACACACCCGAGGCCGCTGCGGCTGTGCCGCTGATTCGCGAGCGGCTGGACCAGATGGGTGAATCGGTGCCGCTGGTCGGCGATTTCCATTACAACGGCCACCGTCTGCTGACGGATTTCCCGGAGTGCGCCCGCACGCTTTCCAAATACCGCATCAACCCCGGCAATGTGGGCAAGGGCGACAAGCACGACAAGCAGTTTGCGCAAATGATCGAGGCGGCGTTGCGCTGGGACAAGCCGGTGCGTATCGGCGTCAATTGGGGCAGCCTCGATCAGGAGCTGCTGACCGGGCTGATGGATGAAAACGGGATGCGCCCCGAGCCCTGGGATGCGCGCCAGGTGATGTATGAAGCCCTGGTGCGCTCGGCGATTTCATCGGCCAGGCGAGCGGAGGAGCTGGGCATGCGGGGCGAGCAGATCATCCTCTCGTGCAAGGTCAGCGGCGTGCAGGACTTGATCGCCGTCTATCGGGGACTGGCGCAACGCTGTGATTACGCATTGCATCTGGGTCTGACGGAAGCGGGCATGGGTGCGAAGGGCATCGTGGCCTCGACAGCGGCGATGGCGCAGCTGTTGCAGGAGGGTATCGGCGACACCATCCGCGTCTCGCTGACGCCCAAGCCGGGTGAGCCGCGCACGCAAGAGGTCCTGGTGGCGACCGAAATCCTGCAATCACTGGGTCTGCGGGCGTTTGCGCCCAGTGTCACCGCCTGCCCCGGTTGCGGGCGTACCACCAGCACCACGTTCCAGGAGCTTGCCAAGCAGATTGACGACTACCTGCGCGCGCAGATGCCCGTCTGGCGCTCGCAATACCCCGGCGTGGAGCAGCTGCGCGTGGCAGTGATGGGCTGCATTGTCAATGGCCCGGGCGAGAGCAAGCATGCGGATATCGGCATCAGCCTGCCGGGTACGGGCGAGGCCCCGGTGGCGCCGGTGTATGTCGACGGACAGAAGGCCGCGACCCTGCGCGGCGAGCGCATCGCCAGTGAATTCCAGGAGCTGGTCGAAGGCTACGTGAAGCAGCGTTTCGGGCTCAAGGCTGGCGCTGCGGCGATCTCGTAAATTACTATGAAAATAAGAGCTTTACACGCATGTACAGCATGCGCTAGAGGCATTTTTGATTTGAATTTTTGAAGTACATGCAAAGACTGGCTGCCATCAAAGGCATGAACGACATCCTGCCGCCCGATTCCGCCCGTTGGGAGTGGCTGGAGGCCGTGGTGCGCTCCCTCATGCAGCGCTATGCCTACCGCGCGATCCGCACGCCCATCGTCGAGCCGACGGCGCTTTTCGTGCGCGGGCTTGGTGAAGTGACCGATATCGTCGAGAAGGAGATGTATTCCTTCGAAGACAGGCTCAATGGCGAACAGCTCACTTTGCGCCCTGAGGCCACGGCAGGCGTGGTGCGGGCGGCGGTGGAGCATTCCCTGCTGCATGATGGCGGCAAGCGCCTGTATTACCTGGGGCCGATGTTCCGCCATGAGCGCCCGCAGCGCGGCCGTTATCGGCAGTTTCACCAGATTGGCGTGGAAGCACTGGGCTTTGCCGGTGCCGAGATGGACGCCGAGGTGATTTTGCTCGCCCACGCGTTGTGGGCCGAGCTGGGTCTTGCCCATGTGCGGCTGGAGCTCAACAGCCTGGGCCAGCCCGAGGAGCGCAAGGCGCATCGCGCGGCGCTGATTGCGTATTTCGAGCGGCATGCCGATCTGTTGGATGAGGATGCACGGCGGCGCCTGCACACCAACCCGCTGCGCATCCTGGATACCAAGAACCCGGCGATGCAGGCCATGGTGGAGGCTGCGCCCCAGTTGATGGACTACCTCGGCGATGCCTCGCGTGCGCATCTGCAGGCGGTGCAGCGCATCCTCGATGCCGCGGGTGTTGCATGGCGCATCAACCCGCGGCTGGTGCGCGGCATGGATTACTACAACCTCACGGTTTTTGAGTTCGTCACCGACCAGCTCGGGTCGCAAGGCACGATTTGCGGTGGCGGCCGTTACGACTACCTGATCGAGCAGATGGGTGGCAAGGCAGCGCCCGCGGTCGGCTGGGCGCTGGGCGTGGAGCGCGTGCTCGAGCTGCTCAAGGAGCAGGAACTGGCCGTGCCGGCCATCGCGCCGGATGCCTATGCCGTGGTGCCGGATGCTAGTGCGCTGCCGGTGGCAATGGCCACGCTGCAGCAATTGCGTGCCCAGGGCGTTGCTGTGCAAATGCACAGCGCTGCAGGCACTGTGCAGGGCATGGGCAGCATGAAGGCGCAATTCAAGAAGGCGGATGGCAGCGGCGCGCGCTACGCTCTCGTTTTCGGAGTGGATGAGCTGCAGGCAGGCATGGTGTCCGTCAAGCCGTTGCGTGATGCGGGAGAGCAGGTGCGGCAACCGCTGACCGAGGTCGCACGCTGGGCCGCCAGCCTACAATCCGCGCGCTGAACGAAGGACTCACACATGGCTCGTCATTTCGACCTTGAAGAACAGGAACAGATTGCGCAGTTCAAGCATTTCTGGGGCACCTGGGGCAACCTGATCACCTGGAGCGTGATTGTCATCATGGGCGCGCTGGCCGCCTGGAATGGCTATCGTTACTGGCAGGCACGGCAAGCCCAGCAGGCGGTTGCCATGTTGGACGCAGTGCAGGTGGCGGCCCAGTCGAACGATCTGGAACGGGTGCAGCAGATTTTTGCTGACCTTTCCAAGGACTATCCGCGCACGGTGCAAGCGGGCGTGGCCGGCCTGCTGGCGGGGAAAGAATTTGCCAATGCCGGGCGCTGGAAGGAATCGCAGGCGTCGCTGCGCTGGGTTATCGACAACTCCAGCGAGGCTGGCTACAGCGCCTTGGCGCGCCTGCGCCTGGCTGGCGTGCTGATCCAGGAAAAATCCTACGACGATGCGTTGGCGCAGCTGTCGGTATCGTTCCCGCCCGAATTCGCGGCCATCGTTGCGGATCGCAAGGGCGATGTGCTGGATCTGCAGGGCAAGAAGCAGGATGCCATTGCAGAGTACCGCCGCGCCTACGATGGGCTCAACGAGCAGCTGGCCTATCGCCAGGTGGTGCAAGCCAAGCTTGATGCGCTGGGTGCGGGTGTGCCGGCGAAGGAGGGTGCATGAGCGCGGTGCGCCGCCTGACCAGTGCGCTGGCCGCTGCCGTGATGCTGGCGTTGGCGTTGGCGGGCTGCGGCTCTTCCAAACCCAAGCCGGCGGATCTGGGGCCGCCCGTGGCGCTGCTTCCGGTACACCAGGCGTGGCACGTCTCGATCGGCTCCGTGGCGGGAATGGTGTTGGTGCCAGCCGTTCATGGGGATACCGTGGTTCTCGCGTCCGAGGGTGGGACGGTGACGGGGCTGGACGCCCGTACCGGCAGCAGCCTGTGGCGCGTTCAGCTCAATGCCAGGCTTGCAGCGGGGGTGGGCACCGATGGGCGCCGCACGGCCGTGGTGTCCAAGGAGCGGCAGCTTATCGTCATCGAAAACGGTGTGGAGAAATGGCAGAAGCAGCTTCCTGCCCAGGCGTTCACGGCGCCTCTGGTTGCCGGCGGTCGGGTCTTCGTCGTGACGGGGGATCGCTCCGTCATGGCCTTTGATGGCGAGACCGGCTACCGACTCTGGAACCAGCAACGCCAGGGCGAGGCCTTGGTGCTGCAGGCAAGTGGCTTGCTGACGGCCGTGGGCGATACCTTGGTAGCGGGTCTTTCGGGGCGCATGGTCGGGTTTGACCCTGATACTGGTGCCATACGCTGGGAGGCGCCTCTGGCTGCGCCGCGCGGCTCCAACGATGTGGAGCGCCTGGTCGAGCTCCTCGGCGGTGTAAGCCGCGAGGGCAATGTGGTGTGTGCGCGCGCCTTCCAGGCCGCGGTCGGATGTGTTGATGCTTCGCGCGGAGCTTTGCTCTGGACGCGGCCGGCGCATGGCGCGCAGGGGATTGATGGTGATGCCGAGGCGCTCTACGGCAGCGAGAGCAATGGCACGGTCCAAGCGTGGAAACGCACCGATGGTGCACCCTTGTGGACGCACGAACAGTTGCGCTATCGCTCGCTCACCGCACCGCTGGTGCTGGGGCGCTCGGTCGTCATCGGTGACGAAACGGGGCAGGTGCATCTGCTGTCACGTGAAGATGGTTCGCCACTCAATCGATTGAGCACCGACAGCTCCGGCGTTGCGGCAACGCCCGTGACGGCGGGAAAGACACTGGTCGTCGTCACGCGTCAGGGCGGCGTCTACGGTTTTCGCCCTGACTGACTCGGGGATGCCTTGTGAAACCAGTGATCGCCCTCGTGGGGCGAACCAATGTCGGCAAGTCCACGCTGTTCAATCGGCTGACCCGCTCGCGTGACGCCATCGTCGCGGATGCTGCGGGTCTGACTCGCGACCGCCATTACGGCAACGGCAGGCAGGGCCCGCACGAGTACATCGTTGTGGATACCGGCGGCTTCGAGCCCGATGCAGGCACCGGCATCTATCAGGAAATGGCCAAACAAACGCGCCAGGCAATCGCCGAGGCCGATGTGGTGGTGTTTGTCGTGGATGTGCGCGGCGGCCTCTCGGCGCAAGACCATGACATCGCGCGCTACCTCAGGCGCTTGGGCAAGCCTTGCATCGTCGCTGGCAACAAGGCCGAGGGCATGCAGGACAGCGCTCTGCTGGGTGAGTTCTATGAGCTCGGTCTGGGCCATGTGCATCCGGTATCTGCCGCGCACGGACAGGGCATTCGCAGTTTGGTGGACCTTGCCCTGGAGCCGCTGAGCCTGGGGGAGGATGCCGACGATGGCGAAGCGCCGCAAAGCGATGCCATCCGTCTGGCGGTGGCGGGCCGACCCAACGTCGGCAAGTCAACGCTCATCAATGCCTGGCTCGGCGAAGAGCGCTTGGTGGCATTTGACATGCCGGGCACGACGCGCGATGCCATCACGGTACCGTTCGAGCAGCGAGGGCAAAAATTCGAATTGATAGATACCGCCGGACTGCGCAAGCGCGGCAAGGTGTTTGAAACCATAGAAAAATTTTCCGTCATCAAGACCTTGCGTGCGATCGAATCGGCGCATGTGGTGCTGCTCCTGCTTGATGCGACCCAGGGGGTGACGGATCAGGACGCGCACATTGCCGGCTACATTCTTGAGAGCGGTCGGGCAGTGGTAATTGCGGTCAACAAATGGGATGCCGTCGACGAGTACCAGCGCCAGCAGGTGCAGCGCTCGATCGAAAACCGGTTGGCATTTCTCAAGTTCGCCGCAATGCATTTCATCTCTGCATCCAGGCGTCAAGGTATCGGCGCGCTATGGGGGTCGATCCGTCAGGCCCATTTGGCCGCCAATCGCAAGATGCCCACGCCGGTACTGACCCGGGTGCTACTGGAATCGGTGCAATTCCAGACGCCCAAACGCTCGGGTTCCTCGCGCCCCAAGCCGCGCTATGCTCACCAGGGTGGGATGAACCCGCCAGTCATCGTGATCCACGGCAATGCATTGGAGCAGCTGACGGATGGGTACAAACGCTTTCTCGAGGGGCGCTTTCGCAAGGAATTCGACCTCGTGGGCACGCCCCTGCGGCTGGAGCTAAGAACCTCGAAAAATCCCTATGCCGACAAAAGCGGTACTTGAAAACCTGATTTCTCATCTCAAATACAGGTGACGGGGCGGCTGTGGTAAGGTGACGCCCCACAACAACAGTTTGAACACGGAGCATATCGTGAGCAACAAAGGCCAACTTCTCCAAGACCCGTTTCTGAACGCGCTGCGCCGCGAGCATGTACCGGTGTCCATTTATCTTGTGAACGGCATCAAGCTGCAGGGCCAGATCGAATCTTTTGATCAGTATGTCGTGCTGCTGCGCAATACCGTGACCCAAATGGTCTACAAGCACGCCATCTCGACCATCGTGCCGGGGCGCGCCGTCAATTTTGCCGCCGCTGAATCTGCCGATGGAGGCGATCAATAAACGCCGCGGTGCAGCTTGACGCTGCATTGCCGGCGCGTGCGGGCGTGCAGCGATGAATTCGGCGATTTCTTCAGTTCAGGACGCTGCGCCAGTACTGCTGGCGGGAGTGGATTTCGGCGCGGGCGGGTTTGATGGCGAACTCGAAGAACTTGCGTTGCTGGCGCGCAGTGCCGGGCTGGCGCCTGTAGCTCAACTGACGTGCAGGCGCAAGGCGCCGGATGCAGCACTTTTTGTCGGTAGCGGCAAGGCGGAAGAAATTGGTGCTCTGGCGAAGGACAGCGGAGCGCTGGAGATCATTTTCGATCAGACGTTGAGCCCTGCGCAGCAGCGCAACCTGGAGCGGGCACTGGGTCTGCCGGTGTATGACCGGACCATGCTCATTCTGGAGATTTTTGCGCAGCGTGCACGCAGTTACGAAGGCAAGCTCCAGGTGGAGTTGGCGCGCCTGCAGTACCTGAGCACCCGTCTTGTGCGCCGCTGGACGCACCTGGAGCGCCAACGCGGCGGCATTGGTGCACGTGGTGGCCCGGGCGAGCGGCAGATCGAACTGGACAGGCGCATGATTGGTGACACCATCAAGCGCACCCGGGATCGGCTTGTCAAGGTGCAGCGTCAGCGGGCGACCCAGCGGCGCCAGCGCCAGCGACGCGATACGTTTTGTGTCTCCCTGGTGGGCTACACCAATGCGGGCAAATCAACCCTGTTCAATGCCTTGGTGAAGGCGCAGGCCTATGCGGCTGACCAATTGTTTGCCACGCTGGACACCGCCACGCGACGTTTGTATCTGGGTGAACAAGCGGGCGCCATTTCGCTGTCCGATACCGTCGGCTTCATTCGCGATCTGCCGCATGGCCTGATCAGCGCGTTCAAGGCCACTTTGCAAGAGGCAGCGGAAGCGCATCTGCTGCTGCATGTGGTTGACACGGCAAATCCTGGTCATTCAGAGCAGATGGCTCAGGTCCAGCAGGTACTGGAAGAGATTGGTGCGGCAGATGTGTCGCAAGTGCTGGTTTTCAACAAGGTCGATGCGCTCGCCGATCAGGAGCGTCCGGTCGTGTGGCAGGACGCGTATGCATTGCAGGGGCGCACATTGGATCGTGTGTTTGTCAGTGCCCGGACGGGTGAAGGCCTTGCTGCATTGCGGGAGTTGCTATCGCAAAAGGCAACCCGGCACGCCGTGGAGCTTGAAGGTTGCATGGACACTGAACAACCGGACGATAGCAGCATCCATTGACACGACAATATCAACCACCATTGAGCCGAGAACGCACGCATGTATCTCCATGAAAGGGTCATCCGAAGGGTGTTCGGATGGATGTACAACCTGAACGACCCACGTTGGGGCCGTGGCGAAGACAAGGGACAGGACGAGCCGCGCCCGGATTCTGAACGTCCCCCGAATGAGACGCCGCCTGAAAGGCCCGCACGCAGTCCGCAGTCGGGTGGTTCGGCGCCGCCGGACTTGGACGAGCTGTGGCGCGATCTGCAACGCAAGCTCAATGGCTTGTTTGGCAGCGGCGGACGAGGTGGCCGCCGGGGCTTTCCCTCGCCTCCGGGTGGCGGAGGGTTTCAGCCGGACATGCGCAATGCCGGCAAGGGATTGT
Organism: Comamonas sp. SCN 65-56; assembly: GCF_001724135.1. Lineage (GTDB taxonomy): Bacteria > Pseudomonadota > Gammaproteobacteria > Burkholderiales > Burkholderiaceae_C > Comamonas_C. Next base: position 119,337 of record NZ_MEDS01000007.1, read on the forward strand.
GGATCATCGCTGCGATTGCCGTACTGGTCTGGCTCTCCACGGGGTTTTTCATCGTGCAGGAAGGTCAGCAGGCGGTGATTACCCAGTTCGGCAAGTACAAGAGTACGGTAGGCGCCGGCTTCAATTGGCGTCTGCCCTATCCCATCGAGCGCCATGAACTGGTTTTCGTTACCCAGATTCGCTCGGTGGATATTGGTCGTGATTCGATCATCAAGGCAACTGGTTTGCGTGAATCTGCCATGCTGACCGAAGATGAAAACATCGTCGAAATCAAATTCGCCGTCCAGTATCGGCTCAACGATGCGCGCGCCTGGCTGTTTGAAAGTCGCAACCCGGCCGATGCCGTGGTGCAGGCCGCGGAAAGCGCGGTGCGCGAGGTGGTCGGCAGGATGAAGATGGATTCGGCCCTCGCCGACGAGCGCGATCAGATTGCGCCTCGCGTGCGCACTTTGATGCAGACCATTCTTGATCGTTACAAGGTTGGCGTGGAAGTCGTAGGTATCAATCTGCAGCAGGGAGGCGTGCGCCCGCCGGAGCAGGTGCAGGCGGCGTTTGACGATGTGCTGAAAGCGGGGCAGGAGCGTGAACGCACCAAAAATGAAGCACAAGCCTATGCCAATGACGTCGTGCCGCGCGCTTCCGGAGCGGCTTCGCGTCTGCAGGAGGAAGCGGCTGGTTACAAGGCGCGCATCGTTGCGCAGGCCCAGGGTGACGGACAACGCTTTGATTCGGTTGTCAGCGAGTACCAGAAGGCGCCGCAGGTCACCCGCGATCGGATGTACCTGGAGACCATGCAGCAAGTGCTGGGCAATGTGACCAAGGTATTGGTCGAGTCGCGCCAGGGCTCCAATCTGTTGTATTTGCCGCTGGACAAGCTGATCAACGGCAATTTCACGCCTGCTGCAGCGTCCGCGGGCACAGCGCCGGCAGCGCATGCCCCGTCGGTGCCGGCATCCACTACTGCGCCATCCGTAGTGGGCGACGCACGGTCTCGGGATACGGCTCGCTCGCGTGAGCGCGAGTGAATCGCATTGGATTTTTTGTTTCCACTCTGCTCCTGGTGCTGGTACTGGCGAGCTCGACTCTGTTTGTCGTCGACCAGCGGCAATTTGGTGTGGTCTACGCGTTGGGGCAGATCAAGGACGTTATCACTGAGCCAGGCCTGTATTTCAAGCTGCCGCCACCGCTGCAGAATGTGCGTTATATCGACAAGCGCCTGCTTACCCTCGATGGGTCGGAAACCGAATCGATGTTGACCGCGGAAAAGCAGCGGGTGGTGATCGACTGGTATGTCCGCTGGCGCATCACTGACCCTTCGGAGTACATCCGCAATGTCGGGTTGGACGAGGGTGCGGGGGCTTTGCAACTCAATCGCGTGGTGCGCAATGCTTTCCAGGAAGAAGTGAACCGCCGAACCGTGCGGGAACTGCTGTCGGACAAGCGTGATGCACTGATGGCCGACGTCAAGCGCGAAGTGTTGGAAGCGGTTCGCGGTGGCAAGCCCTGGGGCATGGATGTGGTGGACGTGCGGATTACGCGCGTCGACTATGTGGACTCCATCACTGAATCCGTCTATCGACGTATGGAGGCTGAGCGCAAGCGCGTGGCCAACGAATTGCGCTCAACCGGTGTCGCAGAAGGCGAAAAAATTCGCGCCGAAGCCGACCGGCAGCGCGAGGTGATTCTGGCCAATGCCTACCGTGATGCGCAGAAGGTCAAGGGCGAGGGTGATGCCCAGGCGACGCGAATCTATGCCGATGCGTTTGGCCGTGACCCGCAGTTTGCGCAGTTCTACCGCAGCCTGGAGGCTTACCGCGACAGTTTCAAGGGCAAGGGTGATTTCATGCTGCTGGATCCCGCAGGTACCGAATTTTTCAAGGCATGGCGTGCACCCACGCCCGCTGCGGCGCCGCGTAACTGAGATGCCAGACGCTCTCTGGGCGGCGCTGGCCTTGGTGCTAGTGCTCGAAGGCCTGCTTCCGTTCGCCGCGCCAGGAGTTTGGCGCCGTGCCTTTGCCCAGATGATCCAGATGCGCGATGGCCAGATCCGCTTCTGTGGTCTGGTGTGTATCTGCTTGGGCGGGCTGTTGCTGTTGTGGCTGGACTGAACCCTCGAGCCTGCTCTGCACGCTCGGTAGAATCGCTTTTTTAACAAGCTCGGTGTTTCGCATGTCCGCCTGGGTACTCCCGGATTACATCGCTGATGTCCTGCCATCCGAGGCCAGGCGCATTGAAGAGCTGCGCCGCGGCCTGCTGGATGCTGCTCGAAGCTACGGCTATGAACTGGTGATTCCACCCGTGTTCGAACACCTTGATTCACTGTTGACAGGCGCGGGTGAGGCCCTTGATCTGCAGACTTTCAAGTTCGTGGATCAGCTTTCCGGCAGGTCCTTGGGGCTGAGGGCGGACATGACGCAGCAGGTTGCCCGCATTGATGCCCACTTGCTCAATCGTCCCGGAATTACTCGCCTGTGCTATTGCGGACCAGTCATGCGCACCAGGCCTGACCGGCCGCACGCCACCAGGGAGCCATTGCAGTTTGGTGCGGAGATTTATGGCCATCCGGGCATAGAGGCTGAGATCGAGTCCGTGTTGCTGGCGCTGGAATGTCTGCGCGGGGCCGATGTGCATGAGCTGAGCATTGACTTGGCGGATGTCCGGATCGTCAGAAGTTTGCTGGCAGGGGTGCCGGTTGGCGCGCAGGTCTTGGGGCAAGTGCATGCGGCACTGGCTGCCAAGGATGCGAGTGAGTTGGCACGTTTGACCAGAGATTTTCCGAAGGCATCGCGCGAGGGCTTGTCGGCGCTGCTGCAGTTGTATGGAGATAGGGATGTTCTGGATGAGGCTGAAAAAGCACTCCACGGCATTCCAGGGGTTGGTTCTGCGCTACAAAATCTGCGTAATGTGGCGGCTGTGGTCCGGCGCGCACGCGTGACCTTCGATTTGGCCGATCTTCGTGGTTATTCTTACTACAGCGGCATTCGTTTTGCCATATATGCCACAGGCGTTTCAGATGCTTTGGCCCGTGGCGGGCGCTATGACGAAGTGGGTGCGGTGTTTGGACGCAATCGCCCTGCCGTCGGATTCAGTCTGGATGTCAAGCAACTGGTCGGTGCCATCCCGGCGCCACCACTGCGTGCCGCGATACGCGCACCGTGGCCGGTGGATGAAGCAGCTTCAGGCGCAGTGGCTTCTTTGCGCAAGCAAGGTGAAACGGTGGTGTGCGCATTGCCCGATAGTCCCAGCCAGATAGATGAGTTCGATTGCGATCGGGAGTTGGTGAACGTGGGCGGGCAGTGGGTCGTTCAGGCCCTGTAACCGATTGGAAATTCATTGATTGGGATGGTGGCGATGAGAGCAAGCAAGGGACGCAATTGCGTTGTGGTAGGGGCGCAGTGGGGCGATGAGGGCAAGGGCAAGCTGGTTGATTGGTTGACTGAGTCGGCGCAGGGCGTCGTCCGTTTCCAGGGCGGGCACAACGCCGGCCATACGCTGGTGATCAATGGGGTGAAGACGGCTTTGCACTTGATTCCCAGCGGGATCATGCACCCCGGCGTCAAGTGCTATATCGGCAACGGCGTCGTATTGTCTGCAGCCAAGCTGTTTGAGGAAATTGAAGGGCTGGAAGCTGCGGGGGTACAGGTGCGCTCCCGCTTGCGCGTGAGTGAGGCATGCCCGCTGATCCTTCCCTTTCATGCGGCGCTGGATGTCGCTCGCGAGGCGGCGCTGGAGCGTGGCGGGATTGAGAAAATCGGCACGACAGGTCGCGGGATTGGCCCGGCTTACGAAGACAAGATTGCCCGGCGTGCGCTGCGAGTGCAGGACCTCAAGCATCCCGAGCGCTTTGCCACCAAGCTGCGTGCGTTGTTGGAGTTGCACAACCACACGCTGGTTACTTTTCTTGGCTCGCGGGATTTCGGTTTTGGTGATGCGCTCAATCCCTACATGCGTGATGGTGCGGTGCAGTTTGAGCCTGTGTATGCCGAGGCCATGCGCCATGCTGAACTGCTCAAGCCGATGATGGCCGACGTATCCCGGGAGCTCAATCAGCTGCACACAGAAGGAGCCAGTCTGCTATTTGAGGGTGCCCAGGGAACCCTGCTGGACATTGATCACGGAACCTACCCTTACGTGACGTCGAGCAACTGCGTTGCCGGAAATGCGGCAGCTGGCTCGGGAGTGGGGCCGGGCATGCTGCATTACGTTCTCGGCATAGCCAAGGCTTATTGTACGCGCGTGGGCGGTGGACCATTTCCGACCGAACTCGACTGGGAGATGCCAGGGACGCCCGGGTACCACATGAGCACCGTGGGCGCCGAAAAGGGGGTAACCACGGGGCGCAGCCGCCGTTGCGGCTGGTTCGATGCGGCTTTGCTCAAGCGTAGTGCGCAGGTCAATGGCCTGTCGGGGCTGTGTGTTACGAAGTTGGATGTGCTTGACGGGTTGCAAGAGCTTTCCCTGTGCGTCGGCTATGAGCTTGATGGTGAGCGGATAGATCTGTTGCCGATGGGTGCGGATGAAATCGCCCGTTGCACGCCCATCTATGAAGTGATGCCTGGGTGGTCCGAGACGACCTTCGGTGCGACTCGGTACGGAGATTTGCCTGCCAACGCCCGTCGCTATCTGGAGCGCATCGAGCAGGTGACGGGTGTGCCAATAGCGATTGTTTCCACCAGTCCGGACAGGGCCCATACCATCGTGCGGCAGCAGCCGTTCGCCGGGTAGCATCCAATCGGCGCGTGCACTGTTCCTTGTTCCTTTCATCAATCAACGCCTGGACCCAACGATGCTGACAGAAGACGGCAAGCACTTGTACGTAAGCTATGACGAGTACCACGCCCTGATCGAAAAACTTGCACTCAAGGTGCATCACTCGGATTGGCAGTTCGACACCATCCTTTGTCTGGCGCGCGGCGGCATGCGGCCGGGCGACATCCTGAGCCGTATTTTCGACAAGCCGCTGGCGATCATGTCCACGAGCTCTTATCGCGCTGATGCCGGTACGGTGCAAGGGCATCTGGATATTGCACGCTACATCACGACCCCCAACGGTGAAATTGCAGGGCGTGTGCTGTTGGTGGACGATTTGGCCGATACGGGCCACACGCTCAATGCGGTTGTGTCTCTGCTCAAGGCAAGGTACGCCCCCATCACCGAATTGCGTTCGGCAACCTTGTGGGTGAAGGGGGTGTCTACCTTCGTGCCAGATTACTATGTTGACTTCCTGCCGACGGACCCGTGGATCCATCAGCCCTTCGAGACCTATGACGCACTGTCGCCAGACAAGCTTCTGGAGCGCTGGAAGGTGTGACGTTGGCGAAGACAGACCGAATTTTTTGAGAAAATTTGCGGCTCTGGCAAACGAATGAAAATTTCGTGTACAATGCAAGGCTTCGCTGATCGCAGCGTACTTTCCTGAAGGGGTGATCTGGTGGTTTTGGCTGCCGGGCTTGGATGGGAAGGGGAAAGAGGGATCGTTAACAAATCACAGCCGATAAGCGTGGGCGTTTGGTGGCACTCCTGGTGAGTGCCTGCTGGGCCCGTCCTTCGGGATAGGCTCGANATCCTGGCTCAGATTGAACGCTGGCGGCATGCCTTACACATGCAAGTCGAACGGCAGCGCGTCCTTCGGGATGGCGGCGAGTGGCGAACGGGTGAGTAAAGCATCGGAACGTGCCCGGTAGTGCGGGATAGCTCGGCGAAAGCCGGATTAATACCGCATGAGATCCGAGGATGAAAGCAGGGGACCCGCAAGGGCCTTGCGCTACTGGAGCGGCCGATGTCAGATTAGGTAGTTGGTGGGGTAAAGGCCTACCAAGCCTGCGATCTGTAGCTGGTCTGAGAGGATGATCAGCCACATCGGGACTGAGACACGGCCCGAACTCCTACGGGAGGCAGCAGTGGGGAATTTTGGACAATGGGCGCAAGCCTGATCCAGCCATGCCGCGTGCAGGATGAAGGCCTTCGGGTTGTAAACTGCTTTTGTACGGAACGAAAAGCCCCCTTCTAATAAAGGGGGGTGATGACGGTACCGTAAGAATAAGCACCGGCTAACTACGTGCCAGCAGCCGCGGTAATACGTAGGGTGCAAGCGTTAATCGGAATTACTGGGCGTAAAGCGTGCGCAGGCGGTTATATAAGACAGATGTGAAATCCCCGGGCTCAACCTGGGAACTGCATTTGTGACTGTATAGCTAGAGTACGGTAGAGGGGGATGGAATTCCGCGTGTAGCAGTGAAATGCGTAGATATGCGGAGGAACACCGATGGCGAAGGCAATCCCCTGGACCTGTACTGACGCTCATGCACGAAAGCGTGGGGAGCAAACAGGATTAGATACCCTGGTAGTCCACGCCCTAAACGATGTCAACTGGTTGTTGGGAATTAACTTTCTCAGTAACGAAGCTAACGCGTGAAGTTGACCGCCTGGGGAGTACGGCCGCAAGGTTAAAACTCAAAGGAATTGACGGGGACCCGCACAAGCGGTGGATGATGTGGTTTAATTCGATGCAACGCGAAAAACCTTACCCACCTTTGACATGTA